>JBEKMM010000017.1:0-75387 GCA_050008515.1 Candidatus Limnocylindrales bacterium | reverse complement strand
TGTGCGGCGGTCAAGAGCGGCTAGGCTTGGCATTGGGCGTACTCCTTGTGGGCTTGAACACACACAGGTTGTACGCCCGCTTGCTTCGGGCAAAGTCCACAGGAAACGTTACGGCGCTCAGACACGCGGCCCACACACTGGCCGCCGGGACCGCGCCGAGCCACTGGCGAGACCGACCCGCGATGATGTCAAGAGGCAGGAAGCCATGAATGGGCATGCTTGGCCGGGCCGGCTCGTGGCCGGCAGCGGTTTCGATCCGTATGTCCACAAGCCGGGCACCAACTTGATGCGCCGGGGCGCGGTCGCCGACATTGCGTTTGTCGCCGACTCCACAACGGCTCTGAGTGAGGGCGTTCCGCCCACGTCCAATGGTCTGACAATCGCCTATAGCACGATCACTGCGGTACAGCGCGGCATCGTGGTGGAGGAGACGGACCTTGCAGAGTGGCAGTCACCCTATGACTTGATGCAGCCCACCGGAACATCTGGCGGACGAGAGCGATGCGCTCTGGTATCTCCACCAGCACCGGCGGCTTGCCCCCATCGCGCGTGAACCCGAATGGCGGCGGCCCTCCCGGCTCGCCCGAGCGTCGCTTGGCTGCGTGGCCCTCACGCTGCCGCTTGGCCATCCGGCGGCCGACCAGGTGCCCCAGCCCCGTCGCTACGGGGCGGCAGTGCCGATGACCTGGATCTCCCGAATGGCTCCGGCGGGTGCCTCGGATCCCACCCGGATGTAGACCGACTCGTATGGGAGGCACGGGTTCGGGCCGGCGAGGCTGACCCACCCGCCGCCGGCCGGGACCGGCTCGAGCGTACCGAGTCTCTCCCCGAGCTCGCCGGGCGGGAACACAATGACCTCGTACTTCGCCGCCGCCGAGCCGGGACCGAGCAGGACCCGCACTTCCGAGATGCGGACCTGGCTCGCGTACCAGACGCGGATCCAGCCCCGGCCCCCCTGGACGCGGACCGGGCCCGGGTCCCAGCCGGTCGCCTCGTTCCCGTCGACTGCGAGGGCCGGGTCGGACGCTCCCGTCGACGGGTCGGCCCGCGTCCGCGCGACGCTCGTGATCGCCGTCGTCGACGCGGGGCACGGCCCGGGCACCCAGCCCGCGGCGAGGGTGACCTCGATCTCGCGCCAGCCGATCATCGACGGGGTCGCCACGGTGGTGACGCGGACGTACCGGATGTCCTTGACCGGAGCCGGTGCGGTGTACTCGAGCCATTGCCCGTCGCGGGTGTCGCCGGTGAACCGCACGAGCTCCGTCTCCTTGCCCGTCGCCGTTCGGACAGTGACGCGGTGGTCGGTCGCGCCGGCGGTCTCCTGGTAGGTGAGCAGGCGGATCCCGGTGACAGTCGCCTCCGAGCCGAAGTCGAGCTCGATCCACTGCGGTGCCGGGACGTTGCCCGCGAGCCACGCCGTCGTGGCGTCGCCGTCGAAGGCGGCCCCGACCGGGTCGTTCATGGCCCATCGGACGTGCGAGGCGGTCGCCGTCCAGAGGCGGTCCCGAAGATCGAAGAACCGGTATGCCTCGGGGTCGCTCATCTTGCCCGACTGGTAGAAGTGGTCGAGGAGCGCCACCTGCATCCGCATCCGTCCCGCCTCGATCCCCGCCTTGTCGTTCCCGATGGCGGCGTCGCGGATCGCGGCGACGGCGCCCGCGATCCCGTCCAACAGCCCGCGAACGTCCGTCGCCCACGCGCCGGCCCCGGGCAGGTCAAAGTACGAGGCGACGGCGGCGCACGCGTTCCGCAGGTGACCGATCACGTTCTCGGCACTCGCACGGATCGTCGCCGCATCGCCGCTGCTCAGCGAGCCCTCGAACGCGTCCCAGGCGGGGGAGTGCGAGCCGGTGTCGGGGTTGCCGATCGCCGCGACCAGCTCGGCGACCTCCGCCTCGACGGCCGCGGACAGCCCCGGCGGCCAGTTGAGCCCGGGCCAGACGCCCGGCTCGGCCGGAGAGACGCTCGCTCCCGCCGCAGGCGGCGGGCAGACGACGATCGCCTCCGTCGACCCAGGCGCAACGGTCGGGGACGTCGAGGCGACCGGGGGAGTCGAGCGAGTCGAGGAAGGCGAGGGAGTCGACGCAGGGGACGAGGGCACGGCCCCGCTGCATCCCGCGAGGATCACGGCCGCGACAAGGACCACTCCGAAGTGGTGCGCCAGGCCCTCGCCTCGCATACCCGCACCTCCGCCGGCGCCTCAGCGGCGGCACTTCGTCGCGGGACGTCGGCCGAAGCGTGTGCCCGTCGAGCGCCGGCGACCAGAGCCATTTGGCTCGGCCCGGCCAGGGTAGCTTCGAGTTCTGCCGCCGGGGAGGCGGGCGCGGATCGGGCCGATCAGCTCCGGGTGGTGGTGAGAACCGCACCACCGTGCCTGCGTCCTATCGAAGACACAAGCCCTCAGCCTGAGTGTCGTGCTGAGCACGAAAGGGGAAGTGGAGCGGGAGACGGGTCTCGAACCCGCGACATTCAGCTTGGAAGGCTGACGCTCTACCGACTGAGCTACTCCCGCTCGAAACCGCGCTGGCGGCACGGCGGAGATTATCACGTGGCGCGGGACCAGCAAACGCGAGCCACGCGACCGGTGCGGCCGGGCCACGCAATCCCACGCGACCCGAGATCGGGCAGCTGTTGCGTCGGGCTACAGCGAGGAGATGAACCTCAATCCCGGCTCATCCGCGGCGGGACACGCGTTCGTGGCCAAGCCGTATGCCGTGGACACTCTCTTGCGGGCGGTCCGGGAGGCCCTCGCCGAATAGGCCGCCCAACGCCGTCGAGCGGCCCCCGGGCGTTCAGGGTGGAGCGAGCCTGCGACCGATCGTCGGGCCCGCCGCCAGGGACGAGGCAGCCAGCGGTCCGCCCATCGAGCGCTGCTCGACGACGACGCGGTTGCGCCCGGCCGACTTGGCGGCATAGAGACTGTGGTCGGCCCGAGCCAGGAGAGTCGACTGCGAGTCGCGCGGCACCGCTGCGGATGCTCCGACGCTCACGGTCAGCGCCAGCTTGCCGATCAGCGGGCTCCATTCGTGCCTGGCCACGGCATAGCGAAGTGCCTTCAGCACTGGGGTCGCAGCGGCCAGGTCCAGGCCCGGCAGCACGACCAGGAATTCCTCGCCGCCGAGGCGGGCGACGAAGCGCGAGTCGGCCGCGGCGGGGTCGGGGCCGGCCGGCAGGGCTTCCACGAGCACCCGACCCAGCTCGCAGATCGCGCGATCCCCGACCTCGTGGGACAGCGTGTCGTTGATGCGCTTGAAGCGGTCGGCGTCCACGATGGCGACGACCAGCGGCGTGCCCGTCACGACTTCGTTGAGTCGGCGCGGGATCTCCTCGTCCACGAACCGGCGGTTCGGCAGCCCGGTCAGGGCGTCCGTCCTGGCCTGGCGCCAGAAGCGCTGCGCCTCGTGGCGTGCCTCTGCGGTTTCGAACAGCGCCTGGCGGGTGCGCGCGTTCGCCTCGCGGCGTATGGAATTGAGTTTCAGGAATTCGGAGTGGAAGAGCTTGTGCATCTCGTAGGCCTGGCCGAAGCGGCCCGCCGCGGCGTGAAGATCCGCCTGCACCCGAAGCACTTCCACCTCGACGGCGCCGAGGTTGCGCTCGACGCAGATCGTCCGGCAGCGCTCGAGAGTCCCCTGGGCCGCTTCCAGCCGACCCTGCCTCAGCTGCACCTCGGCAAGCGTGAGCAAGATCCCGGCAGGCGTGTCCGCCTCGACGTTGCCGAGCGTGCTCAGGGTCTGGAGCGCGGCCTCGAGCGCGAGAGCAGCCTGCTCGTATTCGCCCATGCCGATGTGCGCCCGGGCGAGCGTGTCGAGAAGCGGCGGGGTCAGGTCGTAGTCGCTGGCCGCGGCAAGACTGCGCATCTCCTGGGCCACGTCCCACGCTCGCTGCGGGTCGCCGGCTTCGTACTCGGCGTAGGCCAGGTTGTTCAGGACGCTGATCTGCCGCTCGACGTCCCCGACGGCCAGGAAGACCTGCTCTGCCTCGCGGTAACGCTCACGCGCTTCGTCGAACGATCCGGCCACCGCCAACGCGTCGCCCAGTCGGATCAGGAAGTTCCCTCGCGTGCGCGGAGGCGTGCTGTCGTCCAGAAGCTCCAGGGCTCGCAACGCGTGGTCGAGGCATGAGGCGGAGTCGCCGATGCTCTCGAACAGTGACGAGAGGACGAGGTGGCTGCGGGCCAGCAAGGGCGATGGCCCCTGCTCGCGAGCCCAATGATTCACTTCAGTGGCGAGGTGGGCGGCGGCGGCGGCCTGCCCGGTGCGCAGGCGCATGTCCGCCTGCACCAGGCGGGCTCGCATCTGCAGGTCGGTCGCGCCGGCCGCAGCGGCCTGCTTCTCGACCCGGACCGCTCGCTCCAACCGGGCATCGACATCGAAGGCGCGGTGGAATTCGAGGTCGTCCAGGAGATCGGACAGACGAGCCCGCGCGTCATTCCCGGCCTTGCCGCTCACTTTGGGGGTGTCGGCGTGCGGCCCGCTCATCCGAAGCCTCGGGATTGACATTGACCTGCCACGACAACCGAGAATACGCGGGCCGGGCCCGATCCGGAAGCGTACTTATGAGCGGGTGACCAACCTCCCAAAGCCGCCCGCGGACTCCCCTCCTGCAGGGCCCCTAGAATGACCGCGATGCACGTCCCCGGCCGCTGACGCGGCATCGATGCCCGCCTCCGATCCCGCTGCCCTGCGGCGTCTCGCCAGGGTCGAGGCGATCCACGTCCGTGTGCCTTTCCGTCGGCCGCTGCTGGACGCGACCGGCGAGTATACGCATCGGCGCTCGTGGCTGCTGCGCGTCGTGGACGAGGACGGAAACGAGGGGCTCGGAGAGGCGGCGCTGAACCCGATCGCGTCGGATGTCGCCGCGGGCGCCCTGGCGAGGCTGGTCCGCGAGATCGCGCCGGGGCTGGCGGTGGGGCGGCTGCCGAGCTGGCCGGAACTGGCGGCCGAAGGCGAACCGGGCCGGGCCGCGATGGCCGCGGTCGACGGTGCCATCGCTGCGCTGGCGGCGGCACGGAACGCGGGCGACGGCGTGGCGGGCGACGCGGCCCACGCCGACCCGGCCTCGATCCCGGTGTGCGCGACCATTTCGTTCGGAGGGCCCGACGCAGGGGCGGATGCGGCCTCTCAGGCGGTCGAGCTCGGCTTCGAAACGCTGAAGCTGAGGGCGGGCTTCGAGCGCACCACCGACCAGCTCGTCGACCGGCTTCGAGCCCTGCGCGCGGCCGTGGGCCCGGAACCGCGCCTGCGGATCGACGGCGCCGGCGCGTGGGATCTCGAGACCGCGGTCGAGCGGATCGCGGGCATCGAGCCGTTCCGGATCGAGTACGTGGAACAGCCCCTGGCCGCGTGGGACGTGACCGGCCACGCTGCGCTCCGCGAACGCGTCCGAGTCCCGATCGCGCTCGACGAGAGCATCGACTCCGAGGGCGCAGCGCGGGCCGCCCTGGCCGAGCGTGCCGCCGACGTGGTCGTCGTCAAGCCCGCCCGTGTCGGAGGCCTGGCTGCGACCATGCGTATCGTCGAGGCCGCCGCGGCCGCCGGGGTTTCGGTGGTCCTGGGCACTTACTTCGAGACCGGCGTCGGGATCGCCGCGGTGCTCCGGATCGGCGCGGCAATGCGGGCCGGTGCGCCCGCTGGCGCACGCGCGGGCGGGCGGGCGACGGGGCGTGCGGTCGAGGGGGAGGTCGGCCTCGAGCCGGCGCACGGCCTGGCCACCGCCGGGCTCCTCGTCCACGACCTGCTGGCCGTGCCGCTATCGATCGACAAGGGGCGGATGGCGGTCCCCGCCGCCGTCACGCTCGACGAGTCGGAGGTCGATCGCTACACGCTCGAACGCTTCGAGGCGCAGCCAACCCGCTGAGTCGACCCGCCACCGCCTGCGCCGGCGCTCCGACTGCTCAGGCGCTGGGCACCTTGAGCATCTTCGCCCCATAGGAGACGAAGTTCGCCTGGGTCATGCCTTTCCCCGCGATGACGTACGCACGTGTGGTGCCGGGGTGGACGTAGATCACGTAGATCGGGGTGGGGTCGAGGAGGTCCAGCTGGCCTGAAAGACCGCCGAACGACCCGGTGCCAAGGACCGACGTGTGGGTGGAGCAGGCCGCCGGGCTGGTGATGCAGAAGGCGCCCTCTGCGATCTCTATGGCCGCGCCCCCGGATTTCTTGTAGGCAACGTCCAGCCAGCCGTTCTGGTAAGTGCCACTCTGGATGGACCAGCCCTTTGGCAGGACCGCACAGTAGATGGCGAAGTGCAGCGCGGAGGACGCGTCGACGAAGAAGGCCTTGTTGGTAGCGTTGCCGGTGCAACCGGCCGCCCGAGACGTGGGCGCTGCCGTCGGCGCGGGAGTCGGCGTGTCCGTGGCGACGGGGGTGGCCGTCGGAGTGGGCACCACCAGTGTGGGAGTGCTCGTGGGCGCGGCGCTGGGGGTCGGCGTGGCCTCAGCGGTTGCGGCCGGGGTCGGGGTCACGGTGACCGCAAGCGGCGTGGATTCGGCGCTGGCGCACGCGCCTGCCAGCAATAGGGCGACCAGCACAGCCGTGGCTGCGCGCCCCCGGCGAATAGCGTTGCCATTCATGTTCCGGTTCCCCCGAACAGTGGGTAGACAAGCAGCTTGACGTCTGCACACAAGGGCAGGGTTGCGTGGTCCCGTTCGTTGCGGCCAGTGGGAGCCCGGCCCGAAGACGTTCGCGGTGCGCGCGTTCGCGCGCGTTCGCCCGCATTCGCCTCGCCCCAGAAGGCGCATGATTGGGCCATGAGCACTCCCAAAGCTTCCCTCCGCGAGTTCGATTGCGTCGTGGTTGGCGGCGGTGCCGCCGGCCTCTCGGCGGCCGTCAACATGGGGCGTATGCGCCGCAGCGTGCTGCTCGTCGACGAGCGCGACCGCTTCCGCTGGCGGCACATGATCCACAACTACCTGGGCTTCCCGGACGGGATCCCGGCCACGGAGATCCGCCGGCTCGGCTGGCGCCAGGCGGCCAGGTACGGGGTCGAGCTGCTGCTCGGTCACGTCGCCACCGCCACGCCCGACGACGATCGGTTCCGGCTGCGGATCGAGCGGCTGCCCGACGGTGGTACCTACGGGAGCGGGCCAGGCCCGGGCGTCCCGCGCGACGCGGAGATGGCCCGCATGTTCGGCGAGGTGCCCGAAGGCGGCCCCATGGAAGTGCTCGCCCGGACGGTGATCCTGGCCACCGGCGTCCTCGGCCACTTCCCGGAGTTCCCCGGCCGGGACGACTGCGTGGGGCAGAGCCTCTTCTGGTGCATCCACTGCGACGGCCACGAGTCGATCGACCGGATCGTGGGCGTCGTGGGCCACGACGAGGATGCGGTCCAGACCGCGCTGGACCTGCTCGTATTCACCCATCGAGTGACGATCGTCGCCGGCCGCCCCGAGGGTTTCGACGTCCCTGTCTCGCGACTGGCAGACCTGGCCGCGAACGGCATCGCCGCTCACGCCTGCGGCGTCGCCGAGTACGAGAACGCGGATGGCCAGATGCGGGCGCTCGTCCTGGACGATCCCGGACGGACTCGTATCCCGGTCGAGCAGGTGTACGCGATCCGGCGCACGAGAGCGACCAACGAGCTTGCCAGGCAGCTGGGCCTGGAGCTGAACTCGCTCGGTCAGATCGTCGTCACCTCCGAGCAGCACACCAACGTGTCCGGGGTATACGCGGCCGGCGACGCCACTGACCTGCACGACCACCAGGTGAGCGCCGCCGTCCACGAGGGCAACCAGGCCGCCTGCGGAGCGAACTACCACCTCTACACGCCGGTCCAGCGTGTCCCCGGCGACGCCGAGGAGTGCTGACAGCGGGGATCACGGCCGAGGCGGGCCCTCGTTCGCAAGCCGTTAGAGCATTGGAGGGGGCCCGCTGCGCGGCTCGCGTGTCAGCTCGCGTGTCACGCGGAGGCGCGACGACGCGCGAACGCCGAGCGCGCGGTCGTCAATCGCGCCAAGCTGTTCGACGGCGGGGCATGCGCGTCGCGCACATGTACGCCACTCCTTCGGAGCGAGCCATGAACGAGCCATGAGCGATCCCGCAGCGGACCGTATCCGAGTGGCCCTGGAGGCCGAGCCGGCCGCCTGGGCCAGCCAGCACCTGGTCGATGACATCGTCGGCTGGCTCACGACGGTCGCCGCCGACGGCCGGGTCCAGAGCTCGCCGGTCGCGTTCCTGTGGGACGGCGAAACGGTGCTCGTCTACAGCCAGCCCGAAACGCCCAAGACCCGGAACATCGCCGCCAACTCACGGGTCTCGTTCCATCTGAACACGGACGAGTACGGCGACCACGTCCTTGTCTTCGAGGGAACCGCCGCGCTGGACGCGGCTGCGCCCCCCTGGAGCGCCAACCCGGCCATGGTCGCGAAGTACCGCGAGCCGCTGGGGCATTGGGAGCTGGACGAGACCGAGACCTCGCGCGACTTCTCGGTCGCCATCCGCATCCGCCCAACCCGCGTCCGCGCCTGGTAGGCCAGGGCGCAAGAGAGGCAGTTGTGAGCAGAACGACAGGCAAGTTCACGGTCACCGGGGGCGGCGAGCAGACAATCCGCGAGACCCCGGGCGAGGTCAAGCTCACTCGCGTGAGCGGAGCCCAAAGCTTCCTCGGCGGGATCGTCGGCCTCGGGTCGGTTGACTGGGTGTTCTGCTACCGGCCGGACCGCTCGGCCAGGTTCGTCGGCTTCCAGCGGATCGAGGGCTCGATCGATGGGCGGTCGGGCAGCCTGGTCATGGAGTCGGTCGGCGACCACGACGGCAGGCAGTCGAAGGGCCAGTGGCACGTGGTCCCAGGATCGGGCACCGGCGATCTGACCGGCATCAGCGGCGAGGGCGCGTTCGAGGCGCCGGGAGGCCCCGAAGTCGGCTACGAACTCGAGTACCGGCTCGACTGAGACGGCCCCTGGCCGCGCGCCGCCCACCTGGCCCGCCTGGTGGGTTGCCAGATGCCCGTCGGTGCCGGCCGCGACCCTTTCGGGTAGCGTCTCGTGGCGAAGGATGTGGCCATGATTCAGAGCAACGTCGATCCGTTCCCCGCGTCGGCACTCGACACGAACCGTAGTGGTCGCCTTACCGATTCCCAGCGCTACAGGCTCCGAGGCCTGGCCCGAGCTGGCCGCAAGGACGAGTTCATCGGCGCGGTCTTCTGCGGCGTAGTGGGGGTTCTCCTGCTGGCGCCCGTCGGACCCGCTCCGAACGCGTGGGCCCGTCCGCTGGCCGGCGCCGCATTCCTCGTCGTGGCGTTCCTGCTCTTCCGGGTTGGGATCAAGGGCGACTCCATGACGCTGGACATGCGCAGTGGGCACGTCCAGGCCATCGAAGGGGCCATTGGCAGGCACACCTACGACCACGAAGGCCAGCACAGCAGGTTGACCGAGTACTACCTCGACGTCGCCGGCCAGAGCTTCGGGGTCGACAGCGGCACTTATCACGCCGTGCCCGACGTCGGATATGTCCGCCTGTACGTTCTGCCGCGCAGCCACGTGATAGTGAACCTGGAACGCATGCCGGATAGACCGCTGCCCGCGGGAGCTACCACCTCGCCGACCGCAGTGATCGGCGCCGCGATCACCGCCGTGCGGTCGGGCGATCCGGTCAAGGCCGCTGAGGCGCGCGCCGAGCTGGCGGCGATGAAGAACGCCGTGCAGGCCGAAATGGCTGGCGCCGCCGTGCCGCCGCCCACAGACCGGCGCGACCCGCGACCGCTGGCCGTGGCGATCCTCGGGACCTGGCAGACCGGCCCGATCTCGATGTCGTTCCTGCCGGACGGGACCATGGTGGCAACGCTGCCCGGCGGCCACCAGCAGCAGGGGCGCTGGTCGATCGGCGCGGATGGCCGGCTGCACTCGAATGCCGCTGGTCGCGACCAGGCGCTCGATGCGTGGGTGGCCGGCGACATGCTGACGATCTCGGAGAACGGCCAGGGGATGGCCTACCGGCGAGTGGTGGGCAACTAGGGCCGCGGGGTCCGAGGGCGCGGGCGACCAGGCACGGCGAAGCCCGATCGCCGGCTCAGCCGCCCAGGAGCGACAGCCACCCCAGGCCGAGTGCGACGCTGGCCAGGAACAGACCGAATCGAATGAGCCAAACGATCGGGCCGCCTTCCCGCTCGGCAATCTGGCGCGGGGCGTAGATCAGCATGGCGTAGTAGACCGCCGCGCAGGCAGTCAGCGCGCCGATCGCCAGCCCGACCGCACTGGATATGCCGGCCGCCGAAGCGCCTTCGAACATGGCGCCGAAGTCGATTCCTCGTGTGACCTCCAGGACCACACTCCAGAAGAGACCGCCCGCCGCCATCGCGTAGGGCGTCACGAGCGCCCTGCGGACAGTGGTCGGGATGGCAGGCAGCTTCGCCTGCAGCAGGGTGAAGGCCACGACCGCGATCAGGGTGGGGCCGAAGACGGTCTCGGGATTCAGCCCGAGCTCGGCGAAGGCGCTGCCGCCCACGAGCAACAGACCGCCGACGAGCGGCCCGACTGCCGCCGAGCTCAGGACACCGGAGCCGGGAGTGAAGCCGTCGGAGCCGGCGATCGCGGTGTCTGAACCCGGGTCCGCGCCGTTGGCTGGGGCAGCAGCTCCATCGGAGTTGCGCGTAGCCAGGCAGGCGATCGCACCGCAGAAGCCGGCCATCAGCAGCAGGCCCTGGACCGGATGGTCGGATTCGAACGGCCCGGCCGAGCCGCCCGAATGGACCAGCACCGGCCAGGCCAGCCCGACCCAGCCGGCAAGCAGCCAGTCCTCGACCCGTGCAATCGCCGGGGCGCCCGATCCGGACAGCGACCCTTCGCCTTTCGTCAGCCACGCCATAGGTCTGCATGATATGCACCGTCTGCGCAGGTCGCCCCCCACGGGGGGCCCGTCGCCGATCTACAGGCCGCTATGAAGCCCGCGGGCGTACGATCCGCCAATTCCGTGTCATCCTGGGACATGGTGAGCGGCGAAACGGTGCCGCCGCCGGATAGGGATGGCCGATGACACTGGACCTCAAACCGCGCAAGCGGATCGGGCTCGTCGCCCACGACAACAAGAAGCAGGACCTGATCGAGTGGGCGCGCTACAACCGGGGCATGCTCGCCGCCCACGACCTCGTCGCAACCGGCACCACGGGCACGATGCTTCAGCGCGAGCTGGAGCTGCCGGTGACCTGCCTCCAGTCGGGACCGCTCGGTGGAGACCTCCAGATCGGGGCGATGATCGCCGACGGCAGCGTCGACTTCCTGGTCTTCTTCTGGGATCCGCTCGAGCCGCAGCCCCACGACACGGACGTCAAGTCGCTGCTGCGCATCGCCGTGGTGTGGAACATCCCGGTTGCCTGTGACCGGGCCTCGGCCGACTTCATGATCTCCTCGCCGCTGATGACCGGCTCGTACGAGCGAACGGTGCCCGACTACACGGCCCACAACGACCGGGAGCTCCCGATGGTCGAGGAGGCCGGACCTCCCGAGCAGGCCCAACCGGCCGAGCAGGCCCAACCGGCCGAGCAGGCCCAACCGGCCGAGCAGGCCCAACCGGCCGAACCCGGCGCGAGCCGGGGGTAGGTCGCCTTCGCCTGTTCGCAGCTGGGCGCCGGAGGTCCGGCAGAGAACGGGCGCGTCAGTGGGCGGGCGACCACTCCAGCAGGATCAGGGCCACCTGCTGGGAACCGCTGTGGGTGGACCAGAGCTTCAACACGCCGTCGCCGTTTGCGATCGGGAGCGGATCGCCGAAGAAGTCCAGGAAGTCGCCGTCGAGCGTGGGCGAGACGGCGATCTGGGTCGGGGGGGAGCCGTCGATCGGATAACGCCACAGCTGCTCTTCCGTGACGCCCTGGTCGCTGTTGCCCAAGACCTCCGAGTACGCGGCCTGCGTGTCACCGGCGACGACACCATGACCGACCTGGAGCGTGACCTGCGGAGTACCGCTCTGCGTGAAGTACTTGGCCGTCTTGGCGGTGCTGTCCGAGGCCCACAGACCGGTGCCGGCCGGCACGATCGAGAAGTAGGCGGTGAAGGAACCGAGAGAGTCGAAGGAAGTCGAGCCGGTCGTAAGCCGGAAGTAGTTCCTCTGCTCGTCGGCGTAGAAGAGGGCGCCCTGAGAGTCGAGAAGCCTGCCGCCAACGCTGGGCAGTGGAACGCTCGTGCCGGGCGCGTTAGTCGTCGGATCGATGCGCGTGATGACCGCGCCCTTCAGCGTGGTCGAGTCGTACTTGGTGTCGTCCTCGAACCAGAGCCCGTCACCGTCGGTGGCCGTCGGGCCGGCGGAGCCGAAGGCGTTGCACGGAACCGGGATGGTCGCCTGCTCGGCCAGGGTCCCGGCATCGAAGCGAGTGATGCTGCAGTTGTGGCCCGTTGCGTCGGTCTTCAGCCCGGGCAGCCAGACCGAGCCCGCTACTACGTGGACCGGGGTCGCCGCAGGGACACTCACCTGCTGGACGATCTTGCCCGCCTTCGGGTCGAAGGCGATCAGGCTGAACTTGTTGTCGCCGGTCTGGACCGTCATGTAGACGGTGTCATCCGGGCCAAGGGCGTAGCCGCCGATGAACGTGCCGTTCGTCACCGTCACGGCTCCATTGACGACGCCGGTGGGCGCGCTGGCAGTGGATCCGGGCGACGAGGTCGGGGCGGCGACCCCGCTGTCGTAAAGGAATTGGGTGGCCTGGTATGTGCCAACGAATCCAGTCTGGCCGGTGACCCCGACGTCGAAGACGCAGTCGTCGTGGAGGCCCTGATCGGTGATGGCCGCGCAGGCTGAGTTTCCGACAGCCGTCTGATCGGCGCTGAGGTCGGCCAGGGTCGCGATGTTCGTATGGACCGGGAACGGCCTGATGACGTAGGAGGCGGCCGACTTGCCCGGGTCGTAGTCGAAGAGAGTGGTCGAGTCGCTCACGCGCCAGGCGTCGGCGAATTGGCCGTAAAGGACGGCGTTGTGTTCCTGGTCGTTGGTGGCCGCCGGCAAACGAGTGCCGTCAGGGAGGGCCGGAACGCCGAGTCCACCCGGGATCACCGGGCCGAGCAGGCCGACGCCACTCGTCTTGAGGCTGTCAGAGGGTTTGATCTGGGCATTGATACCCCACGAGCCAACGGCCAGAGTCCACATCTGGGTGCCATCTGGGAAGTCGATCTCGAAGCCCTTGGAGACGGCGGAGATTCGTGCACCGCTGCCGAGGTCTTGCGGACCACCCGTCAGATCCACGACGCTGCCGTCCACGCGAGCCTGGAGGCCCGAGTCGACCACGTAGACCCCCACGCGGTGGCTGCCAACTTTCGCGGCTATGGCGGTGTTGATGGAAACCTCGGTGGACGTTTGGTACGGCTCCTGGCGGCCCTGGATCTCGAGGCTGTCATCCGCGGACCGCAGGAGAGTGAACTCACCCGCGGACTGGAAGTTGTAGCGGATCTTGTTGACCGTGACCAGGTGCGGGTCGCCGTTGGACTGCGTGCAGTTCTGCCCGCACGGGCCATACGACGCAGTGCCCTGCGGTGCCGGCGTGGCCTGACGCTTGCACAAGTGATCCAGGGTGTCGGCGATGATGGCGTACTTGGATCCCCCGACCGCTCCGTTGATGGCGGCGACGAACGGGATCTCGAGGTGCTGGCTGGCCATGTTCTGGCCGGCCAGGAGCGTTCCCGGGGGGCAGACGCAGCTGTCGACCGTGCAGAAGGTTTCGGTGTGGAAGGCAAGGTCCTCGTTTCCTGTTTCGTCGTGAACACTGGCGAGGCCATCGGTGGCGACGGTCACGACTTCTCCGGAAGTGTCGTCGACAATGAGGACCGTGTTGGCGCGGCTGTTGACGGTACCGGTCCAACTGGGGCTTGTCTGAGCCTCCACGGGATGCTGCTTGACCGCGGCAGTGTCCGGCAGGCCGAAGCCGTACATGATCCAGGGATCCTGCCAATCGGGCCGGCGCAGGTACGACTCGGCCCAGTTGTCGACGATGTCGGGCGCATCGCCTTGGAGCACGGCGATGAACGCGTTGGAGCGCTCGGGTCCTTTCGCCGCCGCCTCCCAGGCCGGCGCCATCAGATTCCACAAGTCGCGGCCTTGGTGGGCCAAAAACGCGAAGTAGCCGAACGAGTCGTAGGTGCGATCGACCAGCGCCGTTTCGTCCCGGCCGATGTAGCCCTTCGTCCAGACGTCGACCAGCGTCGGTTCGGCGACTTGCGTGTCGTCGGCGGCCAGGTACATCGCCGTGCCTTCTTTCATCCACGACGGAATGAGCAGGGCGGTGGCCATGCTGCCCCAGATCGTGTTCTGGTAGCAGTGCACGACTTCATGAGTGATCAGGACATGGAGCCGGGGCGAGACCCCGCCGCTGCCGTTGACCGCCTCGCCCTTCCAGGCGCTCGAATAGGCGGTTATGGCGCACGGCGCGAAGTAGCCGATGTTGGTGTTCTCGACGATCTGGGTCAGGAAGAGCGCGTCGCCGCCGTCGGCGTCGCTGAGCGTGAGGGTGATCGACGGATAGCCCGGCAATCCGATCCCGATGACGGGCAGGCCCAGCTTGGGGCCGATGTGAGCGATGTCCGTCACGACCTCCGAGGCCATCGCCATGGCGAGGTCGGTCGGGGCGTCCGGAGCCACGTTGGTGTTGATCGGCCATGGGTTGACGACGCCCTCCAGCTGGAATCGGGGCAGGGCCGCGCCTGCTGCCGCGGCCGTCGGAGCGGGCGTCATCTTGTTCGTTCCGGCCTCCGTGGCCGGCGGCAGGTAGCGGTTGACGACGGCCTGCTGGTCGGCGGTGAGGGCGTTCCAGTTGGCCTGCACCCAGCTCATCACCCCGGTGCCGGAAGTGGGCCCGTCGCCGCCCTCGGTGCCCTTTGGAACGGTCACGTCGGGGATGTCGACCTTGTAGACGTAGGCGAAGGCTTCGAGGGCGGCCTGCTTGGGGACCGTGCCATCGTGGATGCCGTCGGTGATGGCCTGCCAGATGGTCTCCGTCGGCGCCGGCGAGAGGAACTGGGGCACCTCCACGACGGCGATGCCGCCGCTGACCGCGAGGATGAGCAGGACCGCGAACAAACGCCGGCTGAGCCGGCGCCGGTCATGCGGGCGGTCGGCCGAGAGAGCGCTCGCGGAGGGCAGCACGGGCACCGCGGGATCGGACTTATGTGGTCGGACAGGGGTTCTTGCCACCGCGACAGACCTCTCACGGTCGTCCGAGCGGGTGGCCGACAGGGTGAGTCGGCCGCGTCCGCCGGATGTCTTCCGAGCCGATCCTGGCGAGCCGATAGGTCCTGTCAATCGAGCCACCCATGCGGCTCACGAGCCGCAACTTCCGTCTCGCGGCCGAGCGTGGGTTTGGTGACGGGGAGCAGTCGCGACGGGCCTTTCGCTCCAGCCTCCCATTTGCACGAACGTGCGATCCTGACACTGCAGCAGCGCCGATCCCGCGGCGGCGGGGCATGAAGGAGACGGCACGATGTCTATCCAGAAGGTCCGTTGGGGCATTCTCGGCCCGGGCCGCATCGCCGCGAGGTTGCTGGGCGATGTCGAGCACGCGGCCAACGCCACGGTCGTCGCTGTTGGGAGCCGGAACCTCGATCGGGCGGCGGAGTTCGCGTCCAGGTTCGGGATCGCCCGCGTCCACGGGTCGTACGAGGCGCTGCTGGCCGATCCCGGGGTCGATGCCGTCTACATCGGCACCCCCAACTCGCTTCATCATCCCCAGACGATGCAGGCGCTCGCGGCCGGCCAGCACGTGCTGTGCGAGAAGCCCTACTCGCGCCACCCGGAGCTGGTCGCCCAGGCGTTCGACGCCGCTGCGGCAGGCGGCCTGGTGCTGATGGAGGCGTTCATGTGGCGCCACACGCCCCAGGTCAGGCGCTTCATGGAGCTCCTGCCGGAGGTGGGCGAGCTGCAGTCGATCCGCGCCACCTTCAGCTTCGTGCTCACCGACCAGGGCGACGTTCGGCTGGAGGCCGGGCTGGACGGCGGCAGCCTGATGGATGTTGGCTGCTACTGCGTCAGCGGATCGCGCCTGGTCGCCGGAGCGGAGCCGGCGCTCGTGTTCGGCGAGCAGACCCTCGCGCCCTCGGGCGTGGACCAGGCCTTCTCCGGTCTGCTGCGGTTTCCATCGGGGCTCGTGGCCGAGATCGTCGCCGGGTTCACGTCCCACCATCGTTCGCTCGAGGCGATCGGCAGCAAGGGCACCCTGCTGCTGCGCGACCCCTGGCTGGGCGAGCTCGGCGGGATCAGGCTCGGCGATCGCGAGATCCCGGTCGAACCCGACGACGCCTACCGCCTGGAGCTCGAGAACATCAGCGCCGCGATCCTGGGCGAGGGCAAGCCACTGCTCGGCCGAGCGGACGCCCTGGGCCAGGCTCGCACGATCGACGCGCTCTACCGCTCGGCGGCCTCGGGCTCGCCGGTCTTGCTGGACGCCTGATCCGGGAGTGGCCCGCGGCCCGCGGCCGCGTCTGGGAGATCGTGGTCGGCCTCTCCGGCGCGCCCGATCCGACGCCCGGGCAATGGCAGCCCGTCAGCGGTGTGGGGCGGCGCACGTCGGACCGTGGTACGGAACGCCTCGCTCGTACAACCCCCCGCGGGAACCGCGGTACCGCGTCAGGCGTCCGGGCATCACGAAATGCTGTCGTGTCGCGCACCCGATAGCCCACAATGCCAGCGAGGCCCACGATGCGAAGACTCCTCCTGCTCCTCGGTGCCTGCCTGATGACTGCCGCCGCGTGCGTCGGCGCGGGCCCCTCCTCGCCCACTCCGGGCGGCTCCCCCACTCCGGGCGCCAGCCCAACCGCCGGCCCAACCGCCAGCCAGGCGGGCTCGCCCGGATACGTCGTGGCGACCCAACCGGACAAGCTGATCCTGCGCATCGCCACCGGCGGCGGCTTCGTGGCGCCGGGCTACCTGCTCTCCGCAGTGCCCGAGTTCGCCCTATACGGTGACGGCCGGATTGTCGTCCCCGGCCCGGTCGCCGAGATCTACCCCGGGCCGCTCCTGCCCAACCTGCTGGTCGAGCGGGTCACGCCGACCGAGATCCAGAAGATCGTGGCCGCGGCGGACGGGGCGGGATTGCTCGGACCCGACGCCAGCTTCGATGCGGTCGGCATCGCCGACGCGTCAACGACCGTCTTCACGACGGTCGTTGACGGGCGCGCGCATCGGATCAGCGCCTACGCCCTCTCAGAGTCGGGCGGCCGCGGGCCGACCGGCGATCCGACAGTCGAAGCCGCCCGGGCGAAGCTGGCGCAGTTCTGGACCCAGATGTCGGACCTCTCGACCTTCCTCGGCCGGCCGGTGAGCGACACGGAGGCCTATGTGCCCACCGGGATGCGCGTGTTCCTGGGCGACGCAGGCCCGGCCGATCCCGCGCAGCCGACCGCACAGGTCGTGGCCTGGCCGCTGACCGCCGACCCGGCGCAGGTCGGCCAACCGACCGCCGTTCAGGGCACCGTGTGCGTGGCCCTGACCGGGGCCGACCTGTCGATCTTCCTGGGGGTCGCAAGGACCGCGAATGCGGCTGCCGTGTGGACGTACGGCAGCGCTCGCTATGCCGTGACCGTGCGGCCGCTCTACCCGAACGAATCGGGCTGCGCAGGCGGCGCTCTCTAGTCCGACTCGTCCACCGGCAGTCGCAGATCCGACTCGAACAGCTCGTAGTGGTCGACGCCGACGGGACGTTCCAGGTCGATCAGCTCGGTGTCCTGGACGAGCCGATCGATATGGCCGCCCGTGGCGGCCAGCACGGCATCCCAATCGCGCCAGGCGGACAGGGCGACGACCGAAACCTCGTCGCTCGGACGCTCGTCGTCCAGGACCACGCCTGCCCGCGCGAAGATCAGGCTCTGCTTCCCCGACAAGGCGGTCATCTGCTCCGCCGCGCGTCCCTCCCATTCCACCACGGAGGCGGCCGCGACCTGGGCTCGATAGACACGCAGGATGCGCGCGCCGTCGGGTTCGTCGCCCAGGGCTGCCGAGACGCGGAATCCGGACGATCGCGGCTCGCTCAGGAGGTCGGCCTTGGGGGCGAGGTAGCCGGGCACTCCTTGCGGGTCCGTGCCGCGGGTGAAGGCTGCGCCGTCCCGCCAGCACGTGACGACGAGGTGCTCCTGCTGATGGCGGTTCAGACGGCTTCCCACGCATCGCATGAGGATCCCGGCGGAGGGTCGTCCACCGGGCGCGGTGTGGCGCAGGAACCCCGTCACCTCGGCCTCGTGGCCGGGCACCACACGGAACTCCAGCAGGTGGACGATCACGGTTGGCCCCCCGGAGGAACAGCAGGCCACGAATGATGCCCGCATTCTAACGGGCAGAGGCACGTGCAAGACAAATGCAACGCGACTTCGAGCGCGGCCCCGGCGAGCCGGTCTCCGCTCGTGTACCTTCGATGGCGCGCCGGTCGAGGGCCGCGACGGCCCCGCGCAACCGGACGCAACGAGCGAGGAGCCCCGAGTTGGCGGCGGATGTGATCGAGCTATCGGATAGCGGCTGGAAACGCCACGACTTCTACATGCGCCTGGCGATCGTGGTCGAATCGGGCGCGAAGTGCCTGGGGTCGCGAGTGGGGGCCGTGATCGTCCGCGACAACCGCGTTCTCGGCAGCGGCTACAACGGCACCCCCGCGGGCTACGCCAACTGCACCGACGCCGAACGCGGCTGCCGACGCTGCGCAATCCGGCTCGAGCAGCCCGACGCGAACCTGTCGGGCAAGCTCTACGACATCTGCCTGTGCGTCCACGCGGAACAGAATGCGATGCTGACAGCGGCGCGCTTCGGCACCGCTCTGGACGGCGCCTTCCTCTACACCACGGTTCAGCCGTGCTTCAACTGCCTCAAGGAGCTGATGCAGGTCCGGCTGTGCGGCGTCGTCTTTCGGCGCGAGTGGGAGGCCCGCCACCCCGACTACGCCTGGGTCTCGACCGAGTACGAACGCCTGGTCGACCACTACCGATCGACCGGCAACGTCTTCGCCCGGCTGGCCCAGGTCGAACAGCTGGAGGCCGTCCAGCTCGAGCTCGGCCACCCGAGCTGAGCCCGGAGGCCCGGGCGGCGCGGCGCCCGCGCCCCGGGATTCACGCGATCGCGATCATGCGCTCCAGGGCGAGGCGCGCCCTGGCGGCCACGTCGGCGGGGACTTCGATCGCATGGACGCCGTCGCGGAGTGAGTCGCGGACCTTCTCCAGCGTGATCAGCTTCATGTACTGGCAGACGGCCTCTCGGTTGACCGGCACGAAGCGCTTGCCCGGCGCCTTGAGGGCCAGCCGATGCAGGATGCCGATCTCCGTCGCGACCAGGAAGCTGTCGGCCTTAGAACGCTCGGCGTAGGTGACCATGCCCTCGGTCGAAAGGATGTGGGCCTGGTCGCCGGCGGCTTCGATCACCTGGCTCGTGCAGCCGCACTCGGGATGGACGAGCAGATCGGCGCCGGGTTCCTCGCGACGCCGGCGCTCCACGTCCTCGGCCCGAATGCCGGCGTGGACGTGGCACTCGCCCAGCCAGATCGTTAGCTTCCGACCGGTCACTCGCTCGAGCCACAACCCCAGGAACATGTCGGGCAGGAAGAGGATCTCGCGGTCGCGCGGGATGGCCTCGATGACGGCACGGGCGTTGCTGGAGGTGCAGCAGTAGTCGCTCTCCGCCTTGACGGCCGCGGTCGTGTTGACGTACGAGACGACGGCCGCGCCGGGGTGCTCGGCCTTCCACTGGCGCAGCTGGTCCGCGGTGATCGAATCGGCCAGGGAGCAGCCGGCCGCCAGATCCGGGAGGAGCACCGTCTTGTGCGGGGAGAGGATCTTGGCCGTCTCGGCCATGAAGGCCACGCCGCAGAAGACGATTGTGGACTGCGTGGCGCTGGCCGCAAGGCGGCTCAGCATCAGCGAATCCCCCACGTGATGGGCGACGTCCTGGACCTCCGGCCGCTCGTAGCTGTGGGCCAGGATGACGGCGTCGCGCTCGCGGGCCAGGCGGCGGATCTCGGCCTGGAGCGCCGGGAAGGTTACCGGGTCGCCGGATGGCTCGACCGGAATGGCGGCCGCCGCGGACGCCCGACCGGACGCCGATTCGACCGAGGCCGATTCGGCGGCGCGATCGATGACCGAGTCGGTCGAGCTCACGGCGCGACCTCGAGCGAGACGTCGAGCGCCCTGGGCGAATGCGTCAGCGCGCCCATCGAGATGTAGTCGACGCCAGTCTCTCCGACCCGGCGCAGGTTGGCCAGCGTGATTCCGCCGGAGGCTTCGGTCTCGACGGCGCCGTTGGCCGCGCTGTGGCAGAGCGCCACGGCCTTGCGCATCAGATGGATCGACATGTTGTCGAGCAGGATCCGATTGACGCCGGCCTTGAGCGCCTCGCGGACGTCGTCGAGCGTCTCCGCCTCGACCTCCAGGCGGAGCCTCGAATGGGCCTCGTGCAGCCGAGCGACGGCCGCGGCGATACCGCCGACCAGGCGCAGGTGGTTGTCCTTGACGAGCAGCGCCTCGCCCAGGTTGAGCCGGTGATTGGAGGCGCCGCCGCAGCGGACCGCGTACTTCTCCAGCTCCCGCAGCCCGGCCGTGGTCTTGCGCGTGTCGAGCAGGATGGCGCCCGTGCCCTCCAGCTCCGCCACGCAGCGCGCCGCCAGGGTGGCGATGCCGGACAGGCGGGCGAGCAGGTTCAACGCCGTCCGTTCGCCGGCGAGGACGGCGCGCGAAGGGCCGGCGATGCGGGCCACCTCCGCGGGGACCGTCTCGATCCTGTCGCCGTCGGCGTGCGTCGCCGTCACGACGACCCGTGGATCCAGCTCGGCGAAGACCGCGGCGACCAGGCTCAACCCGCAGACGACGCCCGGCTCCTTCTGCAGGAGTGTCGTCCGGCACGTGTCGTCCGGCCCGAAGAGCCCCTCGCTGGTGGGATCGCCCAGGGCCAGGTCCTCGGCCAGGGCCGCGGCCACGACCCTCGCCACGGCCGCCGGGTCGGGCGGACGGATCTTGCGAGGGGTGGGCGTCGGGGCGGCGTCGGGCGCGGGGGTCGGGGCGGCGTCGGGCGCGGGGGTCGGGGCAGGCGTCGTCAACTCCAGTGCTCCAGTGTCAGCTCCTGCCCCGGCCGAAGGACGAAGTGTCCCTCGAAGGCCGGGTCGGCGGTGGGGGCATCGATACGGTAGTGGACGCCGCGGCTCTCCGAGCGGGCCAGCGCGAAGCGGGCCACCAGCGCAGCCACGACGTCGGGGCTGCGGGCGAGATTCGCCAGGTCCGCCGGGTCGCGCATGACGCCGGCCTCGCGCCAGACCTGCTCGCGCAATTCCTGCGAGGCGGTGCGCTCGGTCGGGGCGACGACCGGCGGCGCCTCGGCGAGTGGGAGCGCGTCGGGCCGGGACGGCGCCGCGGGCTCGTCCAGGGCAGCGAGCGCGGCCCGCCGCCCGAAGACCAGGCACTCCAGCAGCGAGTTGGAGGCGAGCCGGTTGGCTCCGTGGACGCCCGTGGCGGCGCTCTCCCCGGCCGCGAACAGGCCCGGGATATCGGTCCGCCCGACGAGATCCGTCACCACGCCGCCGATCGTGTAGTGAGCCGCCGGCGAAACCGGGATCGGTTCTGTCGCCGGATCGAAGCCGGCCTTCTCGATCTCGGCCATCAGGCCCGGGAAGCGCGATCGATCGATGTCGCGCAGGTCTAGCCAGACGCTCCCCTTGCGGACGATCGCCCGGGCGACCTCGTCCCGCGGCGCCAGCTCGTCCACGAACCGCTCGCCCTTCGCGTCGATCAGCGTGGCGCCCTCGCCGCGCAGGGCTTCGGTCAGGAGCAGCCGCGAACCGGCGAGCACGGTCGGGTGGAACTGCATGAACTCCAGGTCCGCGACAGCCGCGCCGGCGGCGAATGCGATGGCGATGCCGTCGCCGATCTGGCCCTCGGGGTTGGTGCTGCGGGCCCACAGCGCCGCCGCGCCGCCCATCGCCAGGATCGTGGACCGCGCGGCGATCGGGCCGTCCGGCGTCACGACGCCCCGGCATCGGCCGCCCTCGATCCAGAGCGCCAGCGCGTTCGTGGCCTCGCGCGTGGCGATCCCCTCGGTCCGGGCGGCCAGCCGGCCCAACAGGCTCGTGACGGCCCAGCCAGTCGCGGCTCCATCGACGCTGGAGACCCGCCGCCGCGAGTGCCCGCCCTCGAGGCTCAGCTCCGGGTCGAACGGGACGCCCAGCGCGATCAGCTCTCGAACGCGTTCCGGGCCCTCCTCGGTCAGCACCTTGACCGCGCTCGGCCGGCACAGCTCGCGGCCGGCTCGCTCGGTGTCGACGGCATGCAGGGCGGCGGTGTCATCGTCCCCCACCGCGCCCGCAATCCCGCCCTGCGCGTGCCAGCTCGACGAATCCGGGGCGTGGCCCTTGGTGAGCATCAGCACCCGCGCGCCCTGCCCGGCCGCCGTCAATGCGGCCGTCAGCCCGGCGGCGCCGGCCCCGACGACGAGCAGATCGCACGGCGCCTCGGACATGGCCCTACCGCTCTCTTCGGAGCGAGACCGCACGCCGGTACGAGGCCGCGTACTGCTCCGCCGGCCCCGCTTCCCACGACCAGTCGATCGCCATGCCACGGTCCTGCAGCTCCTCCCAGGCCACGCCGCCGGCGTGGAAGTGCGACATCGCCCGCCGGCATGCCTCGAGCAGCGCCTTCGGCTTGGGCTCCTCGAAGACGAATCCCGTTCCCTCATCCGGCGAAGCATCCGCATCGACCACCGTGTCAGCCAGCCCGCCGGTTCGATGGACGATCGCCGGCGTGCCGTAGCGGAGGGCGATCATCTGGCCCTGCCCGCACGGCTCGAAGCGCGACGGCATCAGGTACAGGTCCGCGCCGGCGTAGATGCGGCGCGCCAGAGCACGATCGAATCTCTCGATCACCGCCACGGCATCCGGCCGCTTCCTGGCGAGGTTGCGCAGGTCGGCCATGAGCTTGGCGTCGCCGGTGCCGAGGACGACGATCCGTCCCCCTTCCACGAGCAAATCCTTCGAGGCGCCGGCCAGGAGGTCGAAGCCCTTCTGCGGATCGAGCCTGCCGATCATGCCCATCACCGCGCGCCCGTCCTCCGGATCGAACCCAACCTCGGTCAGCAGCACCCGGCGACACTCCGCCTTGCCCGCCAGATCGCCCCGTGAGTAGTTCGCCGGCAGCGCCTCGTCCGTGGCGGGGTCCCAGACGGCGGTGTCCAGGCCGTTGAGGATCCCGCCGAAGCGGTGGCCCAATCCCGCCAGCACCTTCTCCATGCCCATTCCGAAGGCATGGGTGAGGATCTCCGCCGCGTAGCCGGGGCTGACGGTGTTGACCAGCTCCGCCCTCTTGATCCCCTCGCGCAGGAGCAGCAGCCCGTCCGCGTGCGGGCCTACGAGCTGTGTGATCTCGTCCGGCGCGGCGAGGCCCGCCAGCTGCTCCCGCGAGAGCCAGCCCTGGTAGGCCAGGTTGTGAATCGTGACCATGACGGCGGCGCCCGAGATCCGCGGATAGCCGGCGTAGACGACGTCGCGCAGCAGGACCGTCGGCATGGCCTGCCAGTCGTGGAGGTGCAGCACGTCCGCCGGGCGGTCGTCGTCGAGAAGGGCCTCGAGCGCGGCGCGGCACAGCAGCCCGAAGCGCCAGCCGTTGTCCGGGTAATCGCCGTCGTCGGTGCCGTAGTAGCCCTCCCGATCGAAGGCGGGCGGGTGATCGATCAGGCGGACGCGGTAGCCGCGCGCCTCGAACTCGACGAGGTGCACCTCGGTGACGCCCTCAGGCGCCAGCGGGTCGGGGACGGCAAGCGGAGTGCGCGTCGCGCCCTCGGGGACGGCCACGCCTCGGTACAGGGGCAGGAAGACGTCGACGGGTCGCTCCACGAAGGCCGAGACGCCGCCGGGCGTCTGGCCCATGACGCCGCCGGTGCCGACCCAGACCTGCGACTGCACGACGTGATCGCCGGTCGACTCCGCCTCGGCGATCGCGGCCACGGCCCGCGCCAGCGCGTCGACGACGTCCCCGAGGCCGCCCGTCTTGGCCCACGGCTCGCACTCGGCGGAGATGCAGACGACGCGCATCCAGTTGCTCCTGTGTGCGGGGCGGCGTGCCGTGCGGCTCGAGCGTGCCGCGGGAGGTTGCGTTCCGGTCATGGTAGTCGCAGCCGCGTCGGAGGGCATCTGCGAGCCGACTATTCGGTGGCCTGCCAGCCCAACGTTCATCCCTTCGCTGTCGGATATGATGGGCGACAGATGGAGGCTGTCCGCGTTCCCACTCTACCGGGCGCGTCCTTCCGGCTGCCTCCGCAGCTCGAGGGATTGCGCCGGCTCGCCTACAACATGTGGTGGAGCTGGAACCCACGGGCCCGGGCCCTATTCAGCCGCATCGACGGCCTGGCGTGGTCGCGCTACCGCAACCCGATCGATGTCCTCTCGCAGCCGATCGCCTGGTCGGAGCTGCTCGACGATCCGGCCTTCATGGCCGAATGCAGCCAGGTCCTGGCCGAGTTCGACCGCTACTTGGCCGGCGGCAAGGAGCACTGGTTCAACCGCGAATACGGCGCCTCGATCAAGGGCCCGATCGCCTACTTCTGCGCCGAGTACGGCTTCCACGAGAGTGTCGGCATCTACTCCGGCGGCCTGGGCGTCCTCGCCGGCGACCACATCAAGTCGGCCAGCGACATGGCCCTGCCGTTCGTCGGCGTGGGGCTGCTCTACAAGCACGGCTACTTCCGCCAGACGATCGACGCCGACGGGCACCAGGAGCACGCCTACCCCGACTACGACCTGACGCGACTGCCGATCCTGCGCGTCGTGGGCCCGGACGGCGATCCGCTCACCGTCACAATCGAGCTGCCGGAGCGGATGCTCGCCGCCGCCGTCTGGTGCGTCCAGGTCGGCCGCGTGCCGGTGCTCCTCCTCGACACGGACATCCCCGACAACGACGAGTCAGATCGGCCGATCACCCACATCCTCTACGTCCGCGGCCGCGAGATGCGCCTCCACCAGGAGCTGGTCCTGGGCTCCGGCGGCGTGCGCGCCATCAAGGCCCTCGGAATCCAGCCGGCGGTCTGGCACCTCAACGAAGGCCACTCCGCCTTCCTGCTCGTGGAACGCACCCGCGCCCTCGTCGAAAAGGGAGTGGCGCTGGAAGAGGCCCTGGAACGCACCCGCGCCAACAGCGTCTTCACGATCCACACCCCCGTCTCCGCCGGCAACGAGCGGTTCGACGCGGACCTGGTGCGGCGGGTTGCCGGGCCGCTGTACGACGGCGACGGGCGCAAGGGGACCGGCGGCGTCCCGATCGACCGGGTGCTGGAGCTGGCCCGGGGCGTCGACGGCGACCAGCGCCAGCTGGACATGACGGCCCTCTCGTTGCGCCTCTCCAACGCCGCGAACGCGGTCAGCAAGCTGCACAGCGTGACCGCCAACAACACCTGGCAGGGACTGGGCGGGAAGCAAATCATCGCCGTGACCAACGGCGTTCACATTCCCACCTGGGTTGGCCAGCCGATCGGTGAGCTGTTCGAGCGCTACCTGGGCGCCCAGCTCGACAGCCTAGATGCCCGCAACGGCGTGGAGCGGTTCTGGGAGCGGACCGACGAGATCCCCGACGTGGAGCTCTGGAGCGCGCACCAGCGCCAGAAGCTCGAGCTGATGATCTTCGCCCGCAACCGGCTGCGCCACCAGTTCGCCCGCCACGGCGAGGCGCCGAGCGTGCTGGAGGAGCTGGAGTCGGTCCTCGACGTCGGAGCGCTGACGATCGGGTTCGCCCGCCGGTTCGCGACCTACAAGCGGGCCGGCCTGCTCTTCTCCGACATGGACCGCATCTCTCGACTGCTGTGGAGCAAGGAGCGCCCGGTCCAGATCATCTTCGCCGGCAAGGCGCACCCGGCCGACCGCCCCGGCCAGAGCGTCATCCAGGAGATCTTCGCTCGCTCGCGCTCGCCCCAGCTGCGCGGCCGGGTCTTCATCCTGGAAGACTACGACATGCGCGTCGCGCGCTTCATGGTCGAGGGCGTGGACGTCTGGCTGAACAACCCGCGCCGGCCGCTGGAAGCCTCCGGCACGAGCGGCATGAAGGCCTCTGTCAACGGCGTCGTGAACCTGTCCGTCCTCGACGGCTGGTGGGATGAGGGCTGGGTCGGCGACAACGGCTGGGCGATCGGCGGGCGCGAGACGAACCCGGACGAAGGCGCCCAGGACTACGCCGACGCCCAGGACCTCTACCGGCTCCTCGAGCAGGAGGTCGTGCCGCTCTACTACGGGCGCGACGAGGAGGACACGCCGACCGGCTGGACCGCCGAGATGCGCCGTTCCATCGCCAGCACGATCTGGAAGTTCTCCACTCTGCGGATGCTGCACGAGTACACCGAGCGGATGTACCTCCCCGCTGCCGGGGTCGAGGTCAGGCGGCCGGCCAGCCGCCGCACCGCCGCCGCCGAGCCCAGCTGAGCCCGGCCGTGGGCGGCCGAGTCTCGCTCGCTCTCGTGATCCATAACCATCAGCCCGTCGGCAACTTCGGCTGGGTGATCGAGGACGTCTACGAGCACGCCTACTCGCCGATGCTCTTGGCCCTGGAGCGTCATCCCCGGATTCGGCTGGGCCTCCACTACACCGGGCCGCTGCTGCAGTGGATGGCCGCCAACCGGCCCGAGGCTCTGGCCCAGATCCGCGTGCTCGTGGACCGCGGCCAGGTCGAGATCGTCGGCGGCGGCTACTACGAGCCGATCCTGGTGACGCTGCCGGACCGCGACCGCAACGGCCAGCTGATCCGCATGGCCGACGAGCTGGAGGGGCTGTTCGGGCGGCGGCCCGCGGGTGCGTGGCTGGCGGAGAGGGTCTGGGAGCCCTCGCTCGCCTACGATCTGGCCGCGGCCGGCTACGAGTGGACCGTGCTCGACGACAACCACCTCCGCGCCGCCTCGATCCGCGAGGACGAGATGTGGGCGCCGTTGACGACCGACGACCGCGGCCGGCGGCTGACGGTTTTCGGAACCGAGCAGGGCCTGCGCTACCGCATCCCGTTCCAGCCGGTCGAGGAGGTCATCTCGTACCTGCGCGAGCGCGCGACGCCAGACGGCCGGTTCGTGGGGATGATGGGCGACGACGGCGAGAAGTTCGGCGCGTGGCCGGGCACTTTCGAGTACTGCTGGAGCCGCGAGCACTGGGTCGATCGGTTGTTCGAGGCCCTTGAGCGCGAGAGCGGCTGGCTGGCCACGGTCACGCCGTCCGAGTGGCTGAAGCGACGACCGCCGACGACTCGGGCGTACTTCCCCACTGCCTCGTACGTGGAGATGACCGAGTGGGTCCTGCCGCCGGACGAGACGCCGGTCTTCGTGCGGCTGCTCGAGCGGGCCCGCGAGCTCGGGTTACCCGACGCGCGGTTCCTGCGCGGCGGCTTCTGGCGCAACTACGCCGCGCGCTACCGCGAGATCAACGAGCTCCACAAGCAGATGCTGCGGGCCTCCGAGAAGGTCGACGCGATGCCCGATGGACCGACGGTTTCGGGCGCGCTCGACCACCTCTACCAGGGCCAGTCGAACGACTGCTACTGGCACGGGCTCTTCGGCGGGATCTACATCGTCCACATGCGGATGGCCACTTTGTCGCACCTGATAGCGGCCGAGGACCTGGCCGACGCGGCTCAGGCCGCCGGCGGTGGGAAGCCGTACGGAGCGCGGCTGGCCGACACCGACTTGGACGCGGTCGACGAGGTGCTGGCCACCTCGCCCGGGCAGACGGTCGTGGTGGACTTGGCCGAGGGGGCCGGCATCTCCTCATGGGACCTGCGGGCTAGCCGCGTGGCGCTGGGTTCCGTGCTGCGGCGCCGGCCCGAGGCGTACCACGAGCGGCTGGTGGCCGCGGAGCAGGCGGCCGAGGTGGCAGCGCTCGGCGAGGTTCCCGGCGGCCACGCGGCGGCTGCCGCGACACCGGCCGAGGGCGAGGCGCCAAAGACGATCCACGACATGGTCAACGTCAAGGAGCCCGGCCTGGCAGCGTTCCTCCGCTACGACCGCCACGAACGCCGGAGTGGCCTCGTGCATCTGCTGCCCGAGGGCTGCACGACCTCGCTGGAGGCGTTCGTCGCGGCCACGTACGAGGAGCTCGGCGATTTCGTCGAAGGCGCGTTTGAGCTGGACACGCTCACGGGCGACCGCGTGTCGGCGCGCCGGGCCGGCTCGCTCACGGTCAATGGCCGGCCGGCGGCAGTCGCGGTCGAGAAGACGTTCCGCTTCGGCGGCTCACGTCTCAGGCCCGCGCTCGAGCTGGCGACCACGGTTGAGAATCGCGGGGAGGCCGCGGTCGCCTTCGAGCTGGCGATCGAGTGGAACGTCAACCTGCTCGGCGGCGGCCACAACCCCGCGGCCTACTACGAGACCGCGGTTGGCGAGCGGAGGCCGCACGACGTCGCGGGCGAGGTGACGTCGGCCGCCAGCCTCGCCTTCGGCAACGACTACGAGGGTGTGCGCGTGGAAGCCTCGGTCGAGCCTGCCGCCCGCCTGACCTGGTACCCGGTTGAGACCGTCTCCAACTCCGAGGGCGGCTTCGAGCGCGTCTATCAGGGCAGCTCGCTCCTCTTCCGCTGGCCGGTCTCGCTCGCCCCGGGCGCCTACGCCACGTTCACGGTCAGCTTCGCGGCCGCCCAGACCATCGACCACTCGGCCGTCGAAGCCGGCTGATTCGCCGCACCGTCGCAGAAATCGCGGTTGTCCGGCCACGACCGCCGGCCTTTCGTGGCAGAAGGTCATGGCTCAAAGCCGCTACCCCGGCCGAGGGGCTCCCGCGGCGCGGCCGGTCCGCTACCATCCGGCGAGTGAGCCGACCAAGGCTGGCCGTGCACGGCCACTTTTATCAGCCGGAGCGGCGCAACCCGTTCAGCGGGGAGATCGCGGCGCAACCGGCCGCGGCTCCGTACCGCGACTGGAACGCCCGCATCGACGCCGAGTGCTACAAGCCCAACGCCGAGCGGGGCAACCTGCGCCACATCTCCTACGACCTGGGGCCCACGCTCGCGAGCTGGATGGCGGCCAACGACGCCTCCACGCACAAGGGGTTCGTGGACTCGGATGCGCCGGCCGGAGTCGCCGACCGCGACTGCGGCAATGCCATGGCCCAGTCCTACCACCACGCCATCCTGCCGCTCGCCTCACTGGCCGACCGCCGAACCGAGATCCGCTGGGGCCTGCGCGACTTCGACCTCCGGTTCGGGCGCCGGCCGACCGGCATCTGGCTGCCCGAGACCGCCGTCGACCTGCCGACCCTTCGAATCCTGGCCGACGAGCGAGTCAAATACACGATCCTCGCGCCCTGGCAGGCGGCCGACAGCCGCCTCGACACGGGGCGGCCGTATCGGGTCGAGCTCGGCGGGCGCCGCCAGATCGTGGTCTTCTTCTACGACGCCGCGCTCTCCGCGTCGGCCTCGTTCGAGTCGGACGCGACCATGAACGCCGACGAGTTCGCGCGCGACCGGATCCTGCCGCGGTTCTCCGGCCCGGGCTTCCCCGACGGGACGCCGGTCACGGCGCTGATCGCCACCGACGGCGAGCTGTACGGCCACCACCAGAAGTTCCGCGACCTGTTCCTCGCGCGTCTCGTGAACCCCGATCCGGATGTTCCCGACCGCGGCTTCGATGTCACCACGGTCGGCCAGATCCTCGGCGATACGCCGGCCAGCGCCTTCCTGCCGGCGCAGATCGCGGAGCGGACCTCGTGGAGCTGCCATCACGGGGTGCTGCGCTGGACGGCCGAATGCCCGGACGCCGCCGACGGACGATGGAAGGGGCCGCTGCGCGCGGCGTTCGAGCGGCTCGCTTCGGCGATCGACGTAGTCGCGGAGGGCCTGGCGGGGGATTTCATGGAGCCCGGGGCGTTGTGGCGGGCACGCGACGAGTACGTGGACGTGATCTTCGGCGCGGAGACGCCCGACGGCTTCGCGCGCCGCTGGCTCCCCCTCGCCACGCCGGAGCAGCGCGAACGATTCCTGGTCCTGCTCGAGGCGGAGCGCTGGCGGCTGGCGATGTTCGCCAGCGACGGCTGGTTCTGGGGTGACCCGATCCGGCTCGAGACCAAGCACGTGATGTTGTGCGCGGCCAAGGCCGCCCGCCTGATCGATGGCGCCGCCGGCACGGACCTCGAAGGCCGGCTGGTGGACGACCTCTCGCTCCTGAGCTCGCCCTCGCGCCGGATCGACGGCTCGGCCATCTACCTCGAAGCCCTCTCGGACGCCGGCCAGCCGCCGGGCTGAGTCGCGATTGGGCCGCGGCGCGCGGTCGGGCGGGCGCGCGGTCGGGCGCCCCGGGGTCTCTGGCGTCGCCCGTCGCCGCCCGCGCGGCGGGCCATTCTACCCATCTGCTAATCCGGGTAGCGGGAGTCCAACCAGCCCGGGTCTTCCTGCCGCGATTCTGACCCGGAAGCCTAGACGCACCCGCGATCCACGCTCGATCGGGCATCACGCCACGCCGGCCGGGCCCATGTGGGGCCCAGACCCAGCCGAGGATCCGGACTCGTGCCACGGGGGTTTGCATGTGTCCAGAGTGGCAAGGAGTAAGAGGACGGGAGTCCCCAGACAAGCCCGACCGCGCGCGGATCGCCGAGTTCGGCTGGCGCCTTCCGCCTGCTAGACTCGATCCGGAAGCACCCTCGCTCGCAGCTTCGGAGAACCCGTGGCATTCGAGTTCCACGTTTCGAAGGCGGCCCGCGTCCGCTACGAGTTCGACCGAGCCCTGTTCCAGACGAGCGGGAACGTCATCGTCCCGGACTTCCCGGCGGCACGGGCCTTCGCCCGCCGCATGAACGAGCGCGCGGACACCGCCCGCTATCCCGATCGCGTCGTCCACGCCGCCGAGCTCAACGCCATGGGGCTGATCGACGAGATCCTCCACCATGCCGTCGAGATCTACCGCCGGACCGTCAACCCGAACGTCATGACCGATGCCATGGCCGCGCTGGTCGCGCAGCTCCCGCCGGATCGCCTCGATCACGCGCTGGCCCATTTCGTCGAGCAGTTCCCACCGCTGGCCGTCTACCGCGACGGCCAGGGTGCGGCCGCCTATCTGGCGGGCGAGACGGACGGCCACCCCAACCGCGAGGTTGCCCTCGAGGAGCTGCTGCTGCTCTGGCTGGCGAACGTCAACCCGGCCTTCTCGACCTTCGACGAGCTGTTCGACGACGCCGATCTGGCCGAGCGGACCGACTACGAGCACCTGATCGCCGGCCTCCAGGTGTTCTTCGAGAGCCAGCCCGGCTTCGGCCGAGAAGGCCAGTCGCTGATCGCCTTCCTTCGGGCGCCGGCACTCGCCGCCCCGGATTCGCTGGCCGCCCAGCTCCGCTACATCCGATCCCGCTGGGGCCTCGTGCTGACCAGCTACCTGGACCGCCTGATCGTCAGCCTCGACGTGCTCCACGAGGAGGAAGTCGCGCTGTGGATGCGGATGCATCCGACGCCCGGCCCCGGGGGCGCCACGCACGGCCCCGGTCTGGGCGGCATCGAGAACGAGTACGAGCGTTTCAGCCAGGACCGCGATTGGATGCCGCGGGTCGTGCTGATGGCCCGAACCACCCATGTCTGGCTGGATCAGCTCTCGAAGCGCTACGGCCGCTGGATCCACCGCCTGGACGAGATCCCGGACGAAGAGCTGGACCTCCTGGCGCGGCGGGGATTCACCGGCTTGTGGCTGATCGGCCTGTGGGAGCGCAGCCGGGCCTCGCAACGCATCAAGCAGCGGCGCGGCAACCCCGAAGCCGCCGCCTCGGCCTACTCGCTGATGGACTACTCCATCGCCGACGACCTTGGTGGCGAGGAGGCGTTCCAACAGCTGCGCAACCGCTGCTCGGCGCGCCGCATCCGCCTCAGCTCGGACATGGTGCCCAACCACATGGGCATCGACTCGCGCTGGGTCATGGAGCACCCGGACTGGTTCCTGCAGCTGCCCGACGCCCCGTATCCCGCCTACTCGTTCAGCGGCGGCAACCTCGCCGACGACGAGCGGGTCACGATCCAGATCGAAGACCACTACTGGGACGCCTCCGACGCCGCGGTCGTCTTCAAGCGCACCGACAACTGGACCGGCGAGGCCCGCTACATCTACCACGGCAATGACGGCACGAGCATGCCCTGGAACGACACCGCGCAGCTCGACTACCTCAACCCGGAGGTCCGCGAGGCCGTCATCCAGACGATCCTGCACGTCGCCCGCCAGTTCCCGATCATCCGTTTCGACGCCGCGATGACGCTCGCCCGCCGCCACATCCAGCGGCTGTGGTTCCCCGAGCCCGGCCAGGGCGGCGCAATCCCCTCGCGGGCCGAGCACGCCACTTCGCGCGCCGTCTTCGACGAGCGGATGCCCAACGAGTTCTGGCGCGAGGTCGTGGATCGGGTCGCGGCGGAAGTGCCCGACACCCTGCTCCTCGCCGAAGCGTTCTGGCTGCTCGAGGGCTACTTCGTCCGAACCCTCGGCATGCACCGCGTCTACAACAGCGCCTTCATGAACATGCTGCGCGACGAGGAGAACGCGAGCTACCGGCGGGTCGTCAAGGACACGATCGAGTTCGACCCGGAGGTGCTCAAGCGCTTCGTCAACTTCATGAGCAACCCCGACGAGCGGACGGCGGTCGACCAGTTCGGCAAGGGCGACAAGTACTTCGGCGTGGCGACTCTGCTGGCCACGATGCCCGGCCTGCCGATGATCGGGCACGGCCAGATCGAGGGCTTTGCCGAGAAGTACGGCATGGAATACCGCCGCGCCTATCGCGACGAGAAGCCCGACGACTGGCTGGTGGAGCGGCACGAGCGCGAGATCTTCCCGCTCTTCCACCGCCGTCACCTGTTCGCCGACGTGCACGACTTCCTCCTGTACGACGTGTACGACCCGGGCGGCTGGGTCAACGAGGACGTCTTCGCGTATTCGAATCGAGCCGGCGACGAGCGCTCGCTCGTCGTGTACCACAACCGCTATGCCGAGGCTCACGGCTGGATCAAGACCTCGGCGGCCTACTCCGTGCCGGACGACGGCGGGAGTGGCGGGCGGCGGCTTGTACAGCGGTCTCTTGGCGAAGGGCTCGGCCTGCACCCGGACGGCGAGTGGTACACGGTCCTGCGCGAGCAGCGCTCCGGGCTGGAGTTCCTGCGGCGGAGCGCCGACCTGTGTCGCGACGGGTTCTTCGTGGACCTGCACGCCTACGGCTGCCAGGTCTTCCTCGACATCCACGAGATGCACGACGGGCCTTCGGGGCAGCTGGCGCGGCTGTCGGAGCGCCTGGGGGGCGGGGGCGTGGTGAGTGTCGGGGCGGCACTGCGGGAGATGCAGCTGGCCCCGCTCCATGCCGCGGTCCGCGGGCTGGCCGAGAGCGGCACGCTTCGGCGATTGACGCAGATCGGGGCGGCGCGGGCGGAGGCTGCGTGCCGCAAGCCGGGTCGTGGCAAGAAGAAGGCGCCGGCGGCCCCGGCCAAGGTGGCGGCCCCGGCCAAGGCGGCCGCCACGGTGCCCGCCACGCCCGCGGCCACGCCCGCGGAGGTCGAGGCGCTCCTGGCGGAAAGCGCCGCGGCCGTGGAGCGGATGCTGCGCGCCCTCGTGGACGTGACCGGCGCCACGGGCGACGTGGCCTCCGCCGCGGCCGCGTTCCGGCTCGAGGGCCAATCCGCTCTCGAGCTGCCCCAGCTTCCCAAAGTTGCCGGCGTCGAGCGCCTGTGCGCCGGGCTCGCGGACCTGGCGACGTGGGTGGCGCTGTTCGGCCGCCTGGCCGGCGAAGCGATCGCGGCGGTCGCCGATCCGGACGACTCCAGCGGCGGCTCCGCCGTCGACGAGCTGCAGCTCGGGCCCGTTCTCGCCAGGGTATTCCGCGACCTCGGACAGGACGAGGCGTCCGCCTGGCGACTCGTGGCCTTGATTCGTCTCCTCCGCCAGCTCCCCCTGCCGAGTTCCGTGGCCGACCTGCCGCGTGCCGATCGAGCCCCCGCCCTCGTCCGCGCCCTGGTAGCCGACGAAGCCGTCAGACCCTACATCCGGGTCAACGTCTGGGAGGGCGTGAGTTGGTTCCACCGCGAATCGTTCGAGCAGCTGCTGTGGTGGATGCTCGCCCTCGACGCCCTGGACGCCGTGTCGAACAGGGCACTATCCCGCGCCCGAATCTCCGCCCGCCTCGCCGAAGCCGACCGTCTGACCGCGGTCCTAGCCCGCGCTGGCGAAGCCACCGGTTACCAGCTCGACAAGCTCGAGGATGCAGCCTCCGAGGCGGGTGACTAGCCGGCGGTCTCCAAGCGCGCGCCACTCCCAGCCGCGCGGCGCCCGCGCGCCACTCCCCCCGCGCTGCGCCTACTCCCCCAGCAGGATTCGCCGGATCAGGGGGATCGGCGGCGAGCCCTGGGCGATGACCGACTCCAGGTGCTCCTTGTAGTTGAAGCCCGGGGTCTTGCCGAAGCCGCCGACGACGCGCGGCTCCGGGACGGCCGAGGCTCCGCGCGGGTCGCCGGACGCGACGGCCAGCCGGCGGCGCCGCTCGCGCTCCAGGTTCCACATCTCCATCGAGCCGACGAAGTAGGTGGACAGCTGCGTGGAGGTCAGGCGCGCGCGATCCCACTTCTTGCGGGCTTCGGACTCCTCCTGGAAGCCGCCCTTGACCATCAGCTCCATGGCCTCGTTCTCGGTCATGGAGCCGGCGTGGATCCCGACGTCGACCATCGCGTTCGTGATCGCGCGCAGGTAAAACTTCCAGTGGATGAGGAGGAGCGCGGGGTCGTCGGCATGGAAACCCATGTCCATCACGACCTGGGTCACATAGACGGCCCAGCCCTCGACGAACACCCCGCTGCCGAAGACGGCGCGCACCACCGACGGACAGCGATTCGCGTTGACGAGCTGAAGGTAGTGGCCGGGCGTCCCTTCGTGGATCGTGGTCAGGGCGATCTGTCGATCGTTCTCCTCGGCCAGGTACGACTCGACCTGCTCGGGAGTCCAGTCGTCGGGCGGGGGCGTCATGAAGTAGAAGCTCTTCTGGCCTTTGTCGAGCGGACCCGGCGAGTCGAGCATGGCACCGGCGAACTCGCGCAGGAACGGCGGCGTCCAGTCGATCTCGAGCGGTTCGTCAGGGACGGCGATCAGGTTCTTGCGCTTGCAGAACTCGACGATCTCGCCGTACGACTGCCTGCACGCCTCGACCAGCTCGCCGGACGAGTGATGGGCCCGACCGATGGCCGAGGTCACGCGGCCGACGGTCTTCTGATCGGCCGCTTCCTGGCTGCCCTCGCTCGCCGCCGTCGGCAGCGGCTGGCCGGCCATCCACTCCTTCCAGATCTTGCGGGCGATCCGGATCATCTCCGCGCGAACGGCGTCGTACTCGAGGCGGGCCTGGGTCAGGATCTGCTCGTCGGTCAGGTCGCTGCGGAACGTGTGGCGGAGCTTGCGGGCGAAGAGTTCGCGCCCGAGGCGGCCCTCGCCGTGCGATTTCGGCGCCAGGTCGTCCCGCAGGTACTTGCCGAAGCTGGCGAGCGCCTTGCGGGCGGTGGCGGCGCTCTTCTCCAGACGGGGCCGGAGGGCCGCGACCGCGGGGTCGGTGGAAGCTGCCGCCCGGGCAACGGCGTCCTCCGCCAGAGAGCCGATCCCGGGCAGCTGCCGAAGCGCCATCTCGAGGTGCAGCTTCGAAACCGGCAGGCCGTTGATGCGGCCGAGCTGGCCCCTGGCGGCGGTGAGAACCGCCGGCAGGCGCTCCAACCGTGACGCGACGCTGGCCAGACGCACCGGCAGCGGAGCGAAGTCGCGGGCCAGCAGCGGGAAGATGCCGCCGCCCAGGAGGTAGACGTAGCTGAGCGGGTCCCAGCCGGCTTCGCGCAGCTCCGTCTCGTTGAAACGCAGCGCCGCCAGCTCCGAGACGAGGAGGTCGCGGTCGATCCGCTCATCTGGCGTCAGAGACGCGTCGGGCATCGCCCGCAGCTCGGCGTTCCAGTCATCGATGAAAGCCAGCCTGTCCGCCCGACCGGCGTCGGTCAGGTCGGGCCACTTACCGTCGTGGGCGTGATTCCCGGCGGCCGTCGCAGCCACCGGATAGAGGCGGAAGAAATCGCCCAGGAACGCGTCAACACGCTCAGCGAACACTGTCATCGTTTCCTCCGGGTATTGCTGGAGTGTAGCGGGCGGGCCCGCTCGCGGATCGGCAATCGCATGCGTATCCGGTGCGCTGTGCCACCCCTCGCATGGACGCGCGCGAATGCTCGACACCCCCTCGACGCGGGCGCTAGCATCCGATCATGCGGCGCGCGCCGCCCGGCGACGCCCAGGCTCGGAGGTATCGCTCATGATCGACCTGCTCATCAAGGTCGCCGTGAACGCCGTAGCGCTCCTCGCCGCGGCCAACGTGGTCCCGGAGTTCACGCTCAGGTTCCATAACGACCAGCCCGCGGACTGGCTCAAGATCGCGGCCATCGCCTTCATCTTCGCGATGGTGAACAGCTACCTCAAACCGATCCTCAAAGTCCTGGCGATGCCGATCGGCCTCCTGACCATGGGCCTGATCGCCTTCGCCATCAACGCCGCCATGCTGCTCGGGACGGCCTGGCTCGTGAGCCAGGCCCAGGGCACTCTGAACATCGGCTTCACCCTGGGCGGCTACCCGCCGCATTGGGGCTACGAAGCCATCGGCGTCGCGGTCGTCGGCTCGATCGTCATCAGCATCGTGGCGACCGTGCTCGACCTGGTGCTCGCGCCCCGCAAAGTCGTGGGCCTCTAGACCGGACGGGCACGGTCCTGCCACCGGCCGAACGCGGACGACTGTCCCAACGGCGACGGACCCGCTAGGCTTTTCGGCATGCCCGTCACGCACACCTCGTCGCCGCTGGAACTGTTCGCCGCGTCCGCCGCGAACGCCGCCGGGATGGCCGGGCCCGGCGCCCCCGGGGCGCTCACCGAACGCGAGCGGTTCCGCATGCAGCTGCGGCGCCGGCCGCTGCTCTTCGACGGGGCGATGGGCACGCTGCTGTACAGCCGCGGCATCCCCCAGCGGGCCTGCCTCGACGAGATCGTACTGACCCACGCGGAGGTCGTGTCCGCTATTCACCGCGAGTACCTCGAGGCGGGCGCCGACGCGATCGAGACGAACACCTTCGGCGCGAACCGCTTCCGCCTGGCCGAGTTCGGCCTGGAGCAGCTGGCCGGGCAGATGAACCGGCGCGGCGCCCAGCTCGCCCGCGAGGCTCGCGACGTCGCCGGACGCGAGGCGCTCGTCGCCGGTTCGATCGGTCCGCTTGGGGCGTCGCTTCGAATCCAGGACCGGCCGCACCCGGGGCTGGCCCGGGTAGCATTCCGCGAGCAAGTCGAAGGGCTTCTCGAAGGCGGCGTCGACCTGCTGGTGTGCGAAACCTTCAGCGACCTCGAGACGTTGCTGGCCGCGGTCGAGGAGATCCGGCGCGCCTGCGACCTGCCAGTGATCGCCCAGATGACCTTCGGCGAGGACCTGCTGCTGGCCGACGGCACCACTCCCGCCGCCGCCGCGGCCGCGCTCACCGATGCGGGCGTGGACGCCATCGGAGTCAACTGCGGCGCGGGCCCGCAGGCCTGTCTCGAGGCGCTCGTCCGAACCGGTCCGCCCACCGCCATCGTGGCGCGCTCGCTTCAGCCGAACGCCGGGCTTCCCCAGCGCATCGAAGGCCGCCTCGTCTACTCCGCCGAGCCCGAGTACTTCGGCGAGATGGTCCCGCGCATGCTCGCCGCCGGCGCCACGATCGTCGGGGGCTGCTGCGGCACGACGCCCGCGCACACCGCCGCGATGCGGGCCGCCATCGATGCCCTGGGCGCAGAGGGCCGTCGCGGGGTGGCCGTCGCCCCACGCCCCGACGACGCCGAGCGCGAGAATGCCGCCTCGGCCGCTCCCCGCACTCCTCGCCGCGAGCTCGGCGTGGAGGGCGAAGCCCCGCCGCCAACCGGCCTGGCTCGCAAGCTCGCAGACGGCACGTTCGTCATCTCGGTCGAGATCGACCCGCCGCGCTCGATCCGCATCGACCGGACGATCGAGGCCGCCCGCCTCCTGGCGCAGGCGGGCGTCGACCTGGTGAACGTCAGCGACTCGGCCACGGGGCGGGTCCGAATGGGCGCCATGGCGGTGGCCTTCGGCATCCAGCACGACCTCGACCTCGAATGCCTGGTCCACCTGACGACGCGCGACCGAAACCTGATGGCCCTCGAGGCCGAGCTGCTGGGCGCCCACGCCCTCGGCGTTCGCAACATCCTGGCCCTCACCGGCGATCCGCCCCGGGCCGCCGACCAGCTGACGACCACGGCGGTCTGGGACATCGACGCGATCGGCCTCATCGAGGTCATCCGGCGGCTGAACAGCGGCGAGGATCAGGCCGGCGCGGCCATCGGACAGCCAGCCGGCTTCACCATCGCCTGCGCCCTCGACCCCACGGCCGCCGACCCGGACAAGGAGTGGTCCCGCCTGGAGCGCAAGCTCGCCGCCGGAGCGGACGTGATCATGACCCAGCCGCTCTATTCGGTGGCGCAGGTGGAGGCGATGCTGGATCGGGCCCGCGGCACCTTCGGCCAGGGCGGCTTCCCCGTTCCGCTGCTGCTGGGCGTGCTGCCGCTCCACAGTTCCCGCCACGCCGAGTTCCTGCACAACGAAGTGCCCGGCATCACGATCCCCGAGGAGCAGCGGGCCGCCATGCGCGAGGCCGGCGCACGCGGCACGGAGGTCGGCCTGGAGATGGCGATGGACCTGCTCGAGCGCACCCAGGAGCTGGTCCAGGGCACCTACATCATGCCCAGCTTCGGACGCTACGAGCTCTCGGCCGAGCTCGTCCGGCGACTGCGGGCCCGAATGGCCGCCAAGTCCGCAGACCAGCGATAGGGAGGAGCGCGATGAGGCTCAACCATCACCGGGCGGGCGTCGGGATCGTGGCAGCCGCCCTCTGGTCGTTCTTCGCCCTGGCTTCGCTCGTCTCCGCGGCCAACGGCGCCCCACCGGCCGGACCGCCTTACCCCAACCCGGCCAACGGCCAGCGCGTGTACGACTACGCCGGCATCTTCTCCTCCGCTGCGATCGGCTCGGCCGAGGCGACGATCGAGGCGGTCGAGGTCCGGACGGGCGCCCAGGTCGCGGTCTACACGCAGGTCAAGCCCGCGAGCGACACGCTCGACCTCGCCAACGGCGACGCCCGGGCGCTGATGGACCAGTGGGGCGTCGGCCGGAAGGGCTTCGACGACGGCCTGGTGATCATCTTCGACATGCAGGACAACCTCCGGCACGGCGAAGTGTCCCTGTACGCGGGCAGTGGCTTCCGGGCGGTCTTCCTGACCGACGCCGACCGCCAGTCGATCTTCGACAACGATATGAAGCCCCGGCTCGTCGACGGCGACTTCGACGGAGCGCTGGCGATCGCCCTCGAGGACGTAGATGCGGCAGCAACCCCGGAGCACGCGGCCCAGCTCGAGCAGGCGCGCCAGATCAACGCAGTGGTGGGCATCGGCGTGTTGGCGCTTTCGATCTGGCTGATCGTCTTCGTCCTGGTCCGCTGGTACACCCGCGGTCGTGACCCGATCTACGTCGACGACAACTCGGTCCTGATGCCGGCGCCGCCAGACGGCCTGACCCCGGCCATGGCCACTCTCGTGATGAACGACAGGACATCCAATCAGACAGTCTCGGCCGCGATGGTCGATCTCGCGGCGCGCGGTCTGGTCCGCTTCCGCCAGGAACCGGCGTTCGTGGGCAAGACGACGGAGATCGGGGCGACCGGGAGACGCGAGCCCATCACGACACCGGAAGGCGGGGTCTTCGCGGCGATAGAGACCTGGTCCGGCAACGGCGAATACCTCGACCGGAGCACCATGCACCAGCTGGCGCCGGCGGTGAAGCGGTTCAAGAGCGATCTGGAGGACCTCGCGGTCCAGAAGCGCTGGCTGACGGCCAAGCCCTCGAGCGTAATCGGGCGGTGGGTCGCCGTCGCTGTCGTCGAATTCGCAGGCGCCGGCGTGCTCTTCTGGTGGACCCTCAGGCTGGAGGCCAGCGGCGGCCTGCTGGGAGGCATCGGCCTGGTCGCGGCCGGCGCCGTCACCCTGGCCATGGCGGGGCTGATGCCGTCGCGCACCCCGCTCGGCTCGATGCTGCGGGCGATGCTCGCCGCGTACAAGCGGACGCTCGCGGCGACCATGGCCACGTCCTCGTCGATGGACGAGGTTGCCCGGCGCAGGCCGTTGCCCTGGGTGGAGACGCCGGACGCGGCGATGGCATGGGGTGTCGCGTTCGGGCTGAACGCGGAGATCGACGCGGTCATGCGCCGCACCATGTACGAGACGCAGCGCATGGGCCGGCCCGCCGGCTGGTACCCGGTCTGGTGGTCCACCCCCCAGGGCGGGAGCTTCTTCGGCAGCGCAGGCGGAGGGGCGGGCGGCGGCGGCCTCTACTCCGCGAGCGCGATCCCCGACATCGGCTCGATGGTTTCCGCCATCGGCTCGGTCGGCTCGTCCGCATCGAGCAGCGGAGGCGGGGGAGGTTTCGGCGGTGGTGGTGGCGGTGGGGGCGGCGGTGGGGGCGGGGGCTTCTAGACGCGGCTTCTTGACAACGATCGCGGCTGTCGTCCAGCCGGGCCAGGGAGGTTCGAAATGAAGCGTTTCGCAACCGTGGGCGCCGCGGTCGTGTGGGCCTGGCTGCTCCTGGCGGGACCGGCCCTGTCGTCCACCCCGGCCGGACCGCCGTACCCGCCCGCCGTGGTCGGCGGGAGGGTCTACGACAACGCCGGCATCTTCTCTCCGGAGACGGTCTCGACGGCCGAGTCCATCATCGCCGGGATCGAGCAGCGGACGAAGGCCCAGGTGGCCGTCTACACCCAGGTCAAGCCCGAGAGCGACACGCTGGACCTGGCCAACGCCGACGCTCGGGCGCTGATGGACCAGTGGGGCGTGGGGCGCAAGGGCTTCGACGACGGCCTCGTGATCATGTTCGACATGCAGGGCAACCTGCGCCATGGCGAGGTCTCGCTGTACGCGGGCGCCGGATACCGGGCCGCGTTCCTGAGCGACGCCGACCGCCAGACGATCTTCGACGACGACATGAAGCCGCTGTTGGCCGACGGCGACCTGGACGGCGGGCTGCTCGCGGGCCTGCGCGACATCGACGCCAACGCGACGCCCGATCACGCGGCCGCCCTCGAGCGCGACCGCCAGATCAACGCCCTGGTGTTCGTCGCCGCCCTGCTCGTCGGCTGGGTGTTGATCCTGGCGGCGGTCCTGCGCTGGCTCCGCCACGGCCGCGACCCGGTCTACATCGACGACAACTCGATTCTCATGCCGGCCCCGCCAGAAGGACTGACGCCCGCCATGGCCACGATCCTGATGGCAGATCGGACGACGAAGCGAACGGTCACTGCCGGCCTGCTGGACCTTGCCGCCCAGGGCGCGATCGCCTTCAGGCAGGAGCGCCGTCAGATCGGCGGCAACCCACTCCACACCGGCATCACGTACCTGGGGCGGGGCAAGGGACCGCTGCAGGACCCGGAGCACGAGTTGCTCGACGCGATCGTCGAACGGTCGAAGACATTCGACAACTACGTCTCGTCCACGCGCCTGTACCGGCTCTCCGACAACTTCGACACATTCGGCGAGCAGCTGGAGACGGCGGCAGTTGCCAGGGGCTGGCTGACCGAGCAGCCCGGGCGCGTGGTCCTGCGCTGGGGCACGATCGGCGGCACGGAGATAGCGCTCGCCATCGTCGCGGGCATCCTGTGGCTGGTGTTCCTGGCGAGCGCCCTGTTGGTTCTCACCATGAGCCTGGTGGTGGCAGGAGCGGCCACGCTCGGCCTGGCCTACTTCATGCCGGCCCGGACGCGTCAGGGCGCCATGCTGTACGCGATGCTCTCCGCCTACAAGCGGACTCTCGGGCTGACCATGACCGCGTCCAAGTCGATGGGTGAGGTCGTGCAGAGGCACGCTCTGCCATGGATCACCACGCCCGATGAGGCCATGGTCTGGGGCGTCGCGTTCGGGCTCGACAGGGAGGTCGAGCTGGTCCTGTCGCGCACTCTCGCGGGGACCGAAGGCGAGCCCACCGACGGCGAGCCCAGCGAAACGTCCACCTACTGGTATCCATCGTGGTGGACGATGGCGAGCCATTCGAGCGGCGGGCACGCCGGCGAGACGGTGGCCTTCTCCGCCAGGTCGGCGGGCCTCTTCTCTTCATCGCCGATTCCGGATCCCGGCTCGATCATGGCCGCCCTCGGCTCGATCGCCTCGCCATCATCTCCCGCAAGCAGCGGCGGCAGCAGCAGCGGCAGCTCATTCAGCAGCGGCAGCTTCGGCGGCGGTGGCGGTGGCGGTGGCGGCGGAGCGGGCGGCGGCTTCTGATCGAGACCGGGCCATCGGGCCGCGAGGCCCAGTGGTGGGCCGACCTGCGGGCCGATCGACGGTCGGTCGCGTCGGCTAGAATCTGGCCATGGGTGCAGTCGACACGATGGAGATGTTCTTCGACCTGTTGAACTCGGGCGATCGCGAGGGCGCGGTCGCGCTCATGGACGAGAAGGCCGAGATGCGCGTCCACGTCGGCGGCAACGCCCGAACGCTTCGGGGGCTGCGCGAGATCGGGGGCTGGTTCCTCCGCGCCGAGTCAGGCTTCCGAATGATCCCGGGCGACGTGCGCGACATGGGCAACACCTACCAGGCGAATCTGCTGATCGTTCGCCCCGGCGTCCCCAGCCAGCAGCTGGACGCGAGCTTCCGCGTGGAAGCCGGCAAGATCACTGCGATCAACCTCACGCCGCGCTGACGCCGGCGGCGTGGCGGCGCGCTCTGCCCCGTGGCGCGCGTGTCCGTGCGCTGTTCCATCGGTTCCCGGACTGGCTACGCGCGATCGCGACTAGTAGGTCGGCGTGGGCGTCGGGGCGGGCGTGGGCGTCGGCTTCGGCGTCGGGGACGGGGTCGGCGTGGGCGTCGGGGCGGGCGTGGGCGTCGGGCTCGGGAGCCAGGTCTGCCACGGGATGTAGATGGTCATGCCCGGGTAGATGATGTTGTAGTTGTGGCTCGCGAACCCAGATAGGGGGTTCGCCAACTCGAGTTGCGTGAGAGAGATCCCGAACTTAAAGGCGATGCCGCTCAGGGTCTTGTCCTTGGTCGTGACGTAATACACCATCAGGGTCCTCTCGGCCTCTGGCGTCGGGACGGGCGTGTCCGTCGCGGCAGACGACACCGCGCCGCTCGCGCCGCTTGCGAGCTGCGACCCGCTGGCGCTGGGGTTCGCGCCGTCGCCGCTACCGGTCTTGCTCGTCAGCAGCGGGACCACGATGAGGACGACCATCAGAACGGCAACGCCCAGCGCCGCCAGCAGGAGCGGCTGGTTGTTGTTCCGGTCCTCGCGGGCGCGCAATCGCGGGAAGTTGTCCAGGCGAGGTGGATTCTCCCAATCCGGGCGAGTCGGCTGGCGCCGGGCCATGGTGTAGGCCGGGGTCCCCGGGGCAGGAGAGCTGGAACCCGTGGCCGGGGCGGTGACGGGGGCGACCGTGCGCTTGGGCGCTCCTTCGAAGCCCCACAGGCCGGAACCCGGGTCCGACGTCGAATGCGGCGTCACGGGCCCCGCCTCGGCGGGAGTGGTCCGACCGCGGCTGGCGAGGAAGGCAGGCGTCTCGACCGAAGCAACCCTCCCGGCCGAGGCAACGGTCTGGCCAGCGGCCGAGGCCGCGCCGTTGGTCTTGGTCGCGACGCCTGCCGCCTCCTGGCGCGCCCAGTCCAGGAAGATCGGGCACTGCGCGAAGGCGGCTGAGAGGCAGAACCGCTCCTGGTGCGGAAGCGCCCTTGGCTCGGGCTCAGCCGCGGCGAAGCAGCGGTGGCGGTAGTCTGGGTGGTCGGCTCGGTGATCTCGGTCGTCCTCGAAGGCGACAAACGGGCAAGCCGCATGTCCCTCGTGGAACGACGTGACAGTCTCGTCGCTCATCGGATAGATCATACCCGTGCCGGGTAGGGCCTGTCTCGCCAGCGTCGGCCCAGCCGCCTCTTGGGCGGTAGAGGGAGGTTAGGTGCGGTCGAGGCAGGATGAGCGCCAGATTCCGCAAGGTTCGCCTCCCGGGCCGCCCAAACGACTCCGGGTGCCGATTCGACGGGCTCGGCAGATAATCCAGGGGAAGTTGCCCCTCACCGGGAGATCCACCGATGAGTCGCCCCCACACCGTTGTCCGGCACCGGCCCCTCGTCCTCGCTGCCGCCGCCCTGGGCCTGGCGCTCGTCGCCGCATGCGGCAGCACGCAGCCAACGGTGACGCCACCGGCCAGCGGCCTGACCTCGGTCCTGCCCCCCGCAACCGCGTCACCCACAATCGACGTCGGCCCGAGCGCCACTCCGGCGAGCCCCAGCGCGTCGGCGACGGCAGCTGCCACGCCGACGGCAGCGGCCACTCCCCTGCCGGCGGTCGAGATCTCCCTGGCGAAGGTCGTGGGCGGCCTGCCCCGCCCGATCGGGCTCGCCAACGCGGGCGACAGCCGTCTCTTCGTCATCGACCAGGACGGCAAGATCCTGATCGTCGACGGCGGCGCGGTGAAGGGCACCTTCCTCGACATCACCGGCCCGGTCGCAACCTCGGGCAGTGAGCGCGGCCTGCTCGGCCTGGCGTTCCACCCCCAGTACGCCTCGAACGGACGCTTCTTCGTCCGCTACACGGTCGCTTCCGGCGACGTGCGCGTCTCCGAGTTCCACGTCAGCTCCGACCCGAACAAGGCGGACCCGGCCTCAGAGAAGGTGCTGATCACGATCCCGCACCGCTCGGCCGCGAACCACAACGGCGGGACGATCGCCTTCGGCCCGGACGGCTACTTGTACATCGGCACCGGCGACGGCGGCGGCGCCGGAGATCCCTACGGCAACGGCCAGAAGTTGAGCGTGCTCCTGGGCAAGATGCTGCGCATCGACGTGGACCACACGTCCGCCGGCCACAACTACGCCATCCCGCCGGACAACCCGTTCGTCGGGCAATCCGGCAAGCTCGGCGAGATCTGGGCCTACGGGCTGCGCAACCCGTACGGCTTCAGCTTCGACAAGGCGACGGGCGACCTCTGGATCGCCGACGTGGGACAGACCCTGTGGGAAGAGGTCGATCGGGCGACGGCGGCGAGCGGGGGCGGCCGGGGAGCCAACTTCGGCTGGAGCGTCATGGAGGGGAACCACTGCTACAAGCCGGCGTCGGGCTGCCACACCACGGGCCGGATCCGGCCGCTCGCAGAGTACAACCACGGATCTCGGGATTCGATCGGTTGCTCGATCATCGGCGGCTTCGTCTACCGCGGGACCGCCCATCCCGAGCTTGTCGGCCGCTACTTGTACAGCGACTACTGCAGCGGGAAGATCTGGGATCTCGCCGCCGGCGGATCGTCGACGCAGACGGGGCAGCTGCTTCTGTCGAGCCATCTGGCGGTCTACGGCTGGGGAGAGGGCGCCGACGGAGAGCTCTACCTGCTGGCTACCAACGGCATCCTGTACCGCCTGGTCTGACCATCGCGGGCTCCGTCCGAACTCCGTCGCAGGTGGACGGAGCCGGCTTTGCGCTACCCTGTGGGCCGACAAACGTCGAGGAGGACAAGATGCACGCCCATCTCCCAGCCCGCCGATCCGGAGAACGCAGAGTGGCCCGCTCGGCGTCGCTCGGGTTGATCGCCATGCTGGTGCTCGGCGCCGCGCTCGCAGGTTGCTCCGGCCCCACCAAGACGCCGGTCGTCGTTTTCGTGACCCCGACCCCCAAGCCCACACCCGTTCCCACGCCCACGCCGGAAGTCACCGAGGCGCCGACCCCCACACCTGTCCCGACCCCCAAGCCCTCGCCGACAGTGGGGCCGTGCTACGGCTCCAACCTCAAGATCACGATCACAGTCTCGGGCGGACTTACCTGGCAGAGCGGCGCCGGTCACGAGATGGCCACCTTCGAGCTCAAGAACACCGGCCCGGTGCCCTGTCTCGTCAAGTCCAAAAGCCAACCGCTCCTCCTCAACGGCGACGACTCGATCCTGATCACCGGCCCCGACCCGGGCTCCGCGCCGATGCTTCGGCTGGAACCGAACGGCACGCTGTTGGCCTCGGTTCAGACGTCGAACCTGTGCGCCGCCCCCCCGATCGTGGCGCCGGTCCGGGTCGCGTTCGTGATCTCCGGAACGGGCATGGTCACGGCCGACCCCGCGTCCCCGACCGACCTGGCCGGCGTCCCGCCGTGCATGGCCGACAACAGCGTCCCCTCCGGCGACATCCAGATGACGTCCTGGGCGCCGTAGTCGCCTGACAGCCGGCCCATTCCTGCGTTGACCTGGGCTCGTCGGACCGGCGATCCGGTGGATGCGGGCTACGCGCCGGCCTGATCGAGCGCCGACTGAAGCGACTGCAGGTAGCCCTCGCTCGTGTAGGTCGCGCCCGAGATCGTGTCGACCTGGGCGCTCTGGGCGGCCAGCACCTCGCTGCGAAGCTGGGGGGCCGCATACTGGCTGATCTGCTGCGTACGGCGCTGGTCGTTCGGCAGCTGGAGGGGCTGCACGTCGGTGATCTTGCCGTTCTGCAGCGTCACCTGAACCTGCACGGTCCCAAACGGGATCCGCACGGCCTGGCCGGTCAGCTGGCCGCTGAAGGAGCTCGGCCGTCCGGTCGCGGAGCCGGTCCCCGTGGTCTGCTGTGCCTGAGTCCCGGTAGTGTTGCCGGTCGTGCTGCCGTTCGTGCTTCCGGTCGCCAGTCCGGTCACTTCGGGCGTCTTGAAGCTGAGGATAAGGGCCAGGGCGACGGCGGTCAGCGCTCCGCCGATCACGCCGCGCTTGGGAAGGAGGTTCATGCCTGGGTCCTCAGAATGTGAAGCGTTCGTAGTGGATCTGGGTCTCGGGGATCCGGAGCCAGTGGAGCCCGCTCAGGACGCGCTCCATCATCCCGGCCGGCCCGCAGACGTAGACGTCTCGATCGCGGAGGTCGGGCACCAGCCGGCGGAGAGCCCTCGGGTCGAGCGGATCGGACGGCATCTCCTGAGAGCCGCGGCGGCCGACCAGGTAGTGGACCGTGGCGCCCCGCAGGCTGGCCAGCTCGTCCAGCTCGTTGCGGAAGACCACCTCGTTCTCGTGGCTCGCCCGGTAGACCAGGGTCAGGTTCCCGCGCGCGGCCGGGAGCTCCTCGAGGAGCGCCCGAAGCGGCGTGATGCCGATCCCACCCGCGACCAGCAAGACTCGCGCCTTGGTTCGGGTGGCGCCGGTGAAGACCCCGTAAGGGCCTTCGACGAAGACCGACGTTCCGACGCGGACGTGCTGCAGCATCTTCGTGTAGTCGCCCAGGTTCTTGATCGTGAAGCGCAGGTACCGACCGTTTGGAGCCGCCGAGATCGAGAACGGATGAGCCCGCCACCAGCCGTTCGAGGTCATGAACCGGAGGCGGAACCACTGGCCGGCCCGGACCGGGAGGCGGTCGAGCTCGCGACCGGTGAGGTAGATGGAGACGACATTCGGGCCTTCCGTGACGACGTTGGCAACCCGGAGGCGGTGGCGCCAGGAGACCGCGATCGGCTGGCCGAAGCGGAAGACGAACAGCAGCCCGAAGGCCAGAACGTACAGGGCGATCCAGTAGACGCGGGCGACCACATCCGTGGTGAAGTCGACGCCCACGAAGAGCTGGTGCAGGAAGCTGAGGGCGATGGCGAGGTACGTGTAGAGGTGGATCGCGTACCAGGTCTCGTACGACGCCCTCTGGCGTGCGGCGCGAACCGACGTGATGCCCACGACGACGAACAGAACCAACCCGACGCCGGACCAGAGAACGTAGGGATACGACGTCAGGAGGCTGATCCCCTCGGCGACCGGGCCGCTGCCGTCGGCCATGCCCCAGCCTACGGTCGTGAAGACGAAGTGGCCGACGAGGAGCCAGATCGCGCCGAAGCCGACCCATCTGTGGGCGGCGACAAGGCGGTCCTGACCGAAGATCTGGTCGAGCCAGGGGCTGCGCGACATGAGCACGAGCTGTATCAGGACCAGGAACGTGCCGTAGAGCGCGGCGAGCTCACCGATTGCGGTCACGATCCCGGCCGGCGTCGCCAGCTCGTGGAGGTTGCCGTGGCGGATCCACATGGCCAGGATCACGAGAGCGTTCCCGCCCAGGAAGGCGTAGACGTCGTAGTCCTTGATCGGCCAGACCCGGGGCGCGGGGACGCGGCGAGCCTTCCGAGCAGGGGCCGAGTAGGCCACTCCGCCCGACGAGCTCGCGGTTGCGGGCGCGGGGACGGCGCTCGCCGCCGAGACAGTCGCGTCGCGGGGCTGTGTTTGTCCGTTCATCGAGTAGAAGTTGCTCCCTGGTGCTGCTGCTCGGTGATCCTGGGCCCGACGACAGATTATGCGCGGCTGGATCGGTACAAATGCTGTGTTCGCAATCTGCAGCCAGACTGAAAACCAGATGCAGGAACTGTGGGTTTTCCGTGGAGAGAGGACGCCCGAATCCGGCTGGCGGTTCCCCCGGTCCCGGCAGCCGCATCGGCGGCCCGGGCGATCGAGACGCGGCGGCCGGATCGGCGCGGCGGCTGGATTGACACGGCGCCCGGAGACCTCAACACTTGCACACGGCCGAGGCCCAGCGAAGCTGCCTGCTAGTCCCCGCCTCGCCTGTCGTCCCATGCTGGGAGGAAACCCGATGTCCCTGGTCACGCGCTGGCTGAAGCCCACCACCACCGTCTACGCCCACTGCGACGTTCCGTGCGGCATCTACGACCCGCACCAGGCCGAGCTGGCCGCCCGAACCGTCGCTCGCATGGTCGAGCTCCTCGGCCAGCTGCCCAAGGAGAACCCGACCGAGGCGGATCGCCAGAAGTTCGTCCGTTGCGTCGCGGTCAAGGAGCAGCACGCCGAGATCGTGAAGCACGAGATCCAGGTCATCTGGAGCGACTACTTCAAGCCCGAGCACCTGGAGCGCTACCCGGACATCCACGATCGAACCTGGAAGATCCTCAAGCTCGCCGGAAAGAACAAGCAGAACATCGATGCCCAGGCCGCGGCCGAGCTCGAAGCCGCCGTCAAGGAGTTCGCGGACATCTTCTGGTCGACCAAGAAGTAGTCGATCGAGCCCCAGCAAGCGCCGTCCGGGGGGAGCCGCCAATGAGCATCGCCGAAACATGGAGCCGCATCCGGCGAGGTCCATGGCGCGTGGCCGTCGCCGAGGACAGCATGACGCCGGCCCTCCAGCCGGGCGACTGGCTGCTCTTGGATCCCGCGCCGCGCCGCTGGCCTCGGCGTGGGAGCGTGGTCGTGGTACGCCAGCCCGGGACCGGGCTGCTCGCCATCAAGCGGATAGCGGCCGGGCCCGGGGATGTCGTGCTGGCAGGGACCGAATACGTCAAGCTCGGAGATCAGGCGTGGCTGCTCGGCGACGGCGGCGGCCACTCCGTCGACTCGCGGCACTACGGGCCCGTGTCGCTCGACGCGCTGGTGGGGCGAGCGTGGTTCCGCTACTGGCCGCCGCGCCGGATCGGGCTCATTCCGCGGCGCCGCGCCAGCAGCGCCAGGGCGCGAGCCAGCATCGCCTCGAAGGGCAAGCTTCGGAAGTGAGCCCGGATCCCAGGGCCGCGACGCCACGCGCCGCGCCCTGGGAAGCCAGCGGGCCGCGGCTCTCGCCTCAGACTCTGCCGATGAGCTCCCGGGCGATCAGCTCGATCATGGCGTGGTCGCGCGGCAGCATGGTCTGGAGCATGATCCGGTCCGCGCCGGTCGCGGCGAACCGGGCGGCCATGGCCCGCGCCTGATCGGGCGTCCCGACGATCCACCGCGGACGGTGCTCTTCCAGCCAGGCCGAGGGATCGGTCCCCTCTTCTCCGATCATCGCCAGCAGATCGCGGATCCGCCGCTGGAACTCGGCCTGGTCGGCGCCGACCAGGAACCCGACCATCACGGACTTGCGCATCGTCGCCGGATCGCGGCCGATCTTGCGGCACTCCTCGTCCAGCTGGGCGAACCTCTCGATGCACTTCTCGGGGCCGGCCACCGACATGTTGTACTCGTCGGCGTAGCGGGCGGCCAGGCGCAACGATCTGGGTCTGCCTTCACCGCCGACGATGATCGGCGGACGGGGTCGCTGGACCGCCTTGGGGTGGAAGCTCGCGTTCCTGATCGTGACCTGCTTGCCCTCGAACGACCAGCCGTCCGGCTCCTCCCACAGACCGTGAAGGATCGCCAGCTCGTCTTCCATCAGGTCGGCCCGCTGGGCGACCTCGGGGAAGGGCAGGCCGAGCTCACTGTGCTCGAGATCGTTCCAGCCGGCCCCAACGCCGACCTCGACCCGGCCGCCACTCATCTCGTCGACGGTGGCCACGACCTTGGCGAACGACCCGGGATGGCGGAACGTGACCGGCGAGACGAGCGTGCCGAGACGAATTCGCTCGGTCTCTCGGGCTATCCCCGCCAGCACCGCCCAGGCGTCGGTCGTCGGCTTGTCCGCGGGGCCGGGGAAGCTGCGGTAGTGGTCCGATCGAAAGAGGGCCTCGAAGCCGAGCCTTTCCGCCAGCCTGGCAATCTCCAGCTGCTCCAGGTAGGACAGGCCCTGCTGGGGCTCGATCATGAGCGCGAAACGCATTGCATCCTCCAGCGTCCGTAGGCCGGGCAGATGGCGGCGGAGACCCGCCATGGAGGATCATGCATCCGATGGCGCGATGCCGCCGGCGTGATGCAGAAAGTCACGCTACGGGCTAGACTGCGCGGGTCCGTTATGGGGGCGGACCCCTTTCGGGCATGGTCGTTGGGCGAAAGCTGTGCATTCTTCTCAGGCGGGCCGGCTCCCCCTCACCGGCCCGCCTCCCTTTTCCCGGCCGAGCCGAGGCCGTGGCGCAAGCCGGGGCCGGACGCCGGACGCGGCATACTTGACCCATGTCAGAGAAGCTCACGCCGCCCGATCCGCCGCTCAGTGACGGCATCGTCGCCCTCCGGCCGTACCGCGCCGACGATGCCCCGGCCGTCACCGTCGCGTGCCAGGACCCTGAGATCCAGCGCTGGATCCCGATCATCCCCGTGCCCTACACCGAGGCCGATGCCCGGCGCTTCATCCTGATGACCCTCCAGGCCTGGCACGATGGCACGGGCTACGAGTTCGCCATCGTGGACGCCGCCACCGATCGGTTCGTCGGCTCGATTGGGCTCCACCTGGGACCGAACCCGCGGCTGCACGCCATCGGCTACCTGGTCGCCCCGGAGGCCCGGCGGCGAGGCGTCGCGTCCCGAGCCCTGCGCCTGGTGACGCGGTGGGGTTTCGAGCACATCCACATCGAACGTCTGGCCCTGTGGACGCTACCCGGCAACGTGGCCTCCCAGGCGGTCGCCGAGACAGCCGGCTTCCGCTTCGAGGGACTGGTCCGCAACTGGATCTCGGATCGAGACGACCTGCCGGCGGACGCCGTCATGTACTCGATGACGCCGGAGGATCTGGCAGACGCGGTGGCGGCCGACTCCACTTCGGCGGGCGTGCCGATTGCCGCGGTGCCGCGCGAGCTGCGGGCCTCCGGCACGCGAACGGCGCCATTCGTAGAGGTCGCCGCGATTGCCGAGCTGAAGCCCGGGTCGATGCGCCGGATCACCCTGGCGGGCCTGGATCTGCTGGTGGCGTGGACGCCCGACGGTATCGTCGTGACGGACGACCGCTGCCCCCACATGGCGGCGCCACTTTCTGTCGGGGGCCTCGACGGCTGCGTCGTGGCCTGTCCGCTGCACGAGGGCCGCTTCGACCTGTGCACCGGCGAGACGGTCCAGATGCCGACGACCGGCGGGCTCGACGCCGATGGCAGGTACCACTCCCCGTGGTCGCCGTCCGGGGCGGAGGCAAAGCCAGAGCCGCCCTCCAGGAAGCTCGAGGCTCGACGCCTGACCCGCGTCAATCGGCTGCGCTATTACCCCGCCCGCATCCGCGACGGCCACCTCGAGGCCCAGCTGCCGATCCTGCCCGAGTAGCCGGGGGCGCTATCGTCCGGCCGCGCCCGCGCCCCTGCCGCTACCTCGGTCCGGCAGTCTTCTCGGCCGCCTTGTCGGCCCTGGCGGCCTCGGCGGCCCGACGAGTGGAGCCGGCGGTCAGCATCGCGCAGGCCTCCACCATGTCGTCGGTGCACTGGATCAGCTCGAGGTCGTCCGGAGCAACGTTCCCATGCCGCACGGCTTCGTGACGGATCCAATCGAGCAGGCCGGCCCAGTAATCGGTCCCGACCAGGACCACCGGGAAGTGGCTGATCTTGCCCGTCTGGATGAGCGTCAGCGACTCGAACAGCTCGTCGAGCGTGCCGAAGCCGCCGGGAAAGATCGCGAAGGCGTCGGCGTACTTGACGAACATCACCTTACGGGCGAAGAAGTAGCGGAACTCGACTCCGAGATCGACGTATGGGTTCACCGCCTGCTCGTGCGGCAGCTCGATGTTGCATCCAATCGAGAGCCCGCCCGCCTCGTGGCAGCCGCGGTTGGCGGCTTCCATGATGCCGGGCCCGCCGCCTGTGATGACGGCGAACCCCTCGCGGGCGAGCAGCCGGGCCAGCTCCCGAGCCTTGGCGTAGTAGGGGTCGCTCTCGGTGATCCGGGCCGAACCGAAGACCGTGACCGCCTTGCCGACGGCCGCCAGGGCATCGAACCCCTCCACGAACTCGGACAGGATGCGCAGCGAGCGCCACGGGTCCGAATCGAGGAAGGCCGGCCGATGGCGCGGCGAGAGCAGCCGCTCGTCCTCGGTTCGGGCATGGACGGTGAGCATCGCCGCCGCCTTGGGCCGGTAGGTCACGCGACCGCTTCGGCGGCGCTCGTGGTTGCCGTTGCCGTTGCCGTTGTGATTCGCGGTCCCGTTGGCGTGCGGTGCCGAATTGGGAGTCTCCGGGGCCGAAGGCGCCTGGGCCTGCGAAGGCGCGGGTTGCCCCTTCCCGGCCGGCCGACCGCCGCCCTTGTCCCTCTTGCTCTGCGAATGAGGCATGTATCTCTCCTGTCGTACCGTCAGAGGATGCCACGCCGGTGACACCTCCGTACGGGGCGACTCCTTAGGGATCGGCTGATCGGGCGGTTTGATCACCCACTGCAACGAGTGGCACCGCGGCCCGACGGCCCCGACCCTGCTCCCCGACCCTCGCCGGGGAGCGGTTCCCGCTCCCCGAAACGACGCGAGGCGACTCGAACCGGCCGCTACCCGGTTATCTCGGCGCGATCCGAGAAGAGCGAGGCGACGAAGAGCGACCCGATGAGCCAGACGATCACCAGGACGAGAGCCTGGTCGGGCGGCAGAGTGGCGATCGCCGACCCGCCGCGGCTGCCAACCTCCACCGATCCCGACGCCACGGCCGCGTTGGCCACGCTGAAGGGCATGTACTTGACGATGTCGGGCAGGAAGATGCTGGCGAAGCTCTCGCCGAAGTAGAAGGCGATCCCGACGCCGATGCCGGCGAGCTGGCTGCGCGCCAGAGTGGCGATGGTGAACCCGAGGGCCGCCTCCTCGAGGACGGCGACCCAGCCCTTGAGAAGCCGCTCGGGCAGGTGGCCGAGTGTCGCCGTGTCGCCCAGCCCGCTCGTCGAGATGTTGGCCAGGTTGGCCGCGACGATGGCCGCGACCACGGAGATCGCGAAGGCGATCACGATCCCGATGGCGATCATCAACCCGATCGACGCGAACGATAGGAGCATGTAGCGAACGCGACTCTCGCCTCGCGCCACGGCCGATTTCAGCGTGCCCCAGCTCCACTCCGAACCGGCGATCGCCGCTCCGTAGATCATGGCGAAGAGGCCGCCGAGGCCAAGGATGAACCCGAGCATCCGTTCATAGGCGCCGGGGAAGGTGAGCAGCTCCCGGGCCGCCGCGCCGCGTTCGGCCCCGTTGGCGTTGCCAATCGTGCTGTTGGCCGTGGCCCCGACCGCCAGAACGATCAGCACCAGCAGCCCGACCAGCAGCCCGAAGGTGACGAACGTCGCCGGCCGGCGGGAGAGCTTTCGAATTCCGGAGAAGAAGAGCCTCATGCCGCGGTCCCCTTTCCGGCGGGGGCGCCGCCATTCTGGCCGCCGTTGAGCGAGCCCAGGCCGACGAAAGCACCCTCGCTACTCGAGGTTCCCTGACCGCCCGTGAGCTCCAGGAAGAGCATCTCCAGGTCCGTGCCCGACTCGAGGCCGGAGGCGTAGATGCCCGCGCCGGCGAGCTTCTGATTCACTTCTTCGGCACGATCGGTGGCGACGCGAACGGACAGCCAGCCCTCGTCGCGGTCCGTCTCGGTGAGCCGTTCGGCCGGGGCGAGCGGAGCGAGCGTCTCGATGGCGGCGTCCACCAGGTTCGGCCGGACGCGAACCTTGACCACGCCCTGCATCGACAGGAGCTCCCTCAGCTGACCCTCGCGGACCAGTTTTCCCGCGGCGATGATGCCCACCACGTCGGCCATGACCTGGACTTCGGCCAGCAGGTGGCTCGAGACGAAGACCGTCTTGCCCTGGGAGGCGAGCGCCTTGAGCGTGTCGCGCATGGCCACGATGCCGGCCGGGTCGAGACCGTTGGCGGGCTCGTCGAGCAGCAGCAACTTCGGATCGCTGAGCAGCGCCGCGGCGATGCCAAGCCGCTGCTTCATGCCCATCGAGTAGCCCTGGACCTTGTCCCTGGCGCGGTCGCACAGGCCCACGAGATCGAGCAACTCCTCGATGCGCTTCGAAGACACGGGGGCGCCGGATGCCGCCAGTTCGCGAAGATTGGCGCGCGCCGACAGGTACGGGTAGAAGGTCGGGGCTTCGACGAGCGCTCCGACCTCGTACAGGCGATGGCGATCGCCGCGTCTGAACGGCTTGCCGAGCATCTCGACCGTGCCGCCGTCCGCGTGGATCAGCCCCGTCAGGACTCGCATGGTCGTGGTCTTGCCGGCGCCGTTGGGACCCAGGAAGCCGTACACGACGCCCGCCGGGACCGACAGGTCGAGGCCGTTGAGCGCGCGCCGGGATCCGTAGCTCTTGCGCAGGCCGCGCGTCGCCAGGGCGAGGCCGTCCGTGCCGCTCATGCCGGTCCTCCGCCAGCATCGCCCGCCGGGCTCGCGGGTGGCCTTCCGAGATTCACCTGGGTCCCTCCTTCTGTCGAAGCCGACGATTGGATTGCGGCCGACAAACGCTCGGCCATGATTCGAAGCAGGTGATCGAAATCTGCAAGCTCTTCGGGGGTCAGGAGCGCGAACACCTGGCGCATCGCCCCCTGCCGGGCACCCTGGATCTCGGCCAGCAGGCGAGCGCCTTCCTCGCTGAGCCTGCAGTCGACCACGCGCCTGTCGTCGGCGCGGTGGCTGCGGATGGCGAGACCGCGGCGCTCCACGCGATCCACGAACTCGGAGGCGGTGGCGTCGGCCACGCCCAGCATGTCGGCGAGCTGGCCGATCGAGACCGGCCCGGATTGCCCCAGCAAGAAGAGCAGCCGCAGCTGCCCGAACGTGAGGTCGTGGTGGGCCCACTCCGGCGGTCCCTTCGGCATCAGCTGGAACAGGGCTTCGGCGTGAGCGTCGATCTCCTCGAACGTTACGGCATGCCCTGATGTTTCGGCCATAGCCTTATCTTATGGCACATTCCTCAGGAAATCCTGAAAGAGCCCGGCCCGACAGTTAGACCATGGAACGGGCCGCGGGGTTCGGCGCACCGGGTCAGGGTTTGCCGGCGGCCAGCCAGGCCTTCCACGTGGCGTCGGCCGGGCCGGCGGTGAAGGCGTTGCCGAAGCGGACGAGGGGCAGCCGGAGCAGCCCGTTGTTGGCGAGCAGCCGCTCCACTATCTCGTCGTCGCCCATGCGCATGTAGGCCAGGCCCAGATCCTTGTACTGGCGCCCCTCGATGTCCAGCAGCTCGGCGGCGCCGATACGCTCCACAAAGCGGCGCAACTCCCCGGGCGCGATCGGCTTGCGCCGCAGGTCGACGAACGTGACGTTGACGCGGCGCTCCTTGAAGAGGCGCAGCGCGGCCTGGGTCGGGCGCGAATCGACGAGTCCGAACATCTGGACGGTGGGAGCGATGGGCGCGGGCATGAGCAGAAGACTAGCGCGCGATCCGGGCGCGATTCGGATCTCGCCCACTCCCCTCCCCACAGTCGGCTGCGGCGGGTACCATCCGCAGAGGAGGTGCGGCGTGATCTGGTTCACTGTTCAGCTGGACGACAAGCCCGGGGCTCTGGCGCGGATGGCAGGCGCCCTGAGCGAGCGAGGCATCAACATCACTGCCATCGTCGGGATCGCCGAGGACACGGACGGCGCGCTCATGCTGACGACGAGCGACGCCGCCGCGACCCGCAAGGCCTTCGAATCCCTGAAGCTCGCTTTCGAGGAGCACGATCCCGAGGCCGGCATGACGCTCGACGACATGTCGCGGGCAACCGGCCTGTCGGATCACGGCATAAGCGTCGGGGGCTGACCATGGCCCGTTCCGAGCACACCGCCCCAACCGTCGCCGTTCGCCTCGACTACGCCGACCGCCCGGCCGCGATCGCCGAGATCGCCACTCGAGTGGCCGCGGCCGGCGGCACCGTCCGAACTCTCAGCACCGTTCGCCGCTGGACAGACGCCGAGGCGGGGCCCCTGGTCGAGATCGAGCTGGAGGTCGAAGGGCTGCCCGACGAGCGGGTCACCGAGATCCTCGACCGGCTGCCGAACCTGCGGGGCTGCCGCAAGACCAAATCCCTGGACAAGGTCTTCGGCAAGCGGCTCATCGTCATCGGCGGCGGGGCGCAGATCGCCCAGGCAGTGCTCGGAGCGGTGAGCGAGGCGGATCGCCACAACATCCGTGGCGAGAAGATCAGCGTCGACACCATCCCTCTGGTCGGTGAGGAGAACCTGGCCGCCGCCGTCCGCGCGGTGGCCGACCTCGACCGCGCGCGCGCCCTCCTGCTCGCCGGTTCGATCATGGGCGGCGACATCACCAAAGCCGTGCAGGAACTCCAGGCCGTCGGCATACCGGTCATCTCGCTCAACATGGTCGGCACCGTGACGGACGTCGCGGACCTGGTGGTCACCGATCCCGTCCAAGCCGGCACGATGGCGGTCATGGGCATCGCCGACACGGCCAAGTTCGACTTCGCCCGCCAGAAGGGCCGGCGCTACTGAGCCCGGGCGGCCGAACGGAGGCGCGGATGCGCATCGCGACCTGGAACGTCAACTCTCTCAAGGCCCGGCTGCCGCGGGTCGAGGAGTGGCTCGCCCAGCGCGCCCCCGACGTCCTGCTGATGCAGGAGACCAAGCTCGCCGATGAGGCGGCTCCCGAGATGCCGTTTCGAATGGCGGGCTACGAGCTGGCCCACCACGGCGAAGGGCGCTGGAACGGCGTCGCCATCGCGAGTCGCGTCGGGATCTCGGACGTCGTCGCGAACTTCGGCGACGGGCCGGTGCGCCACTCTCCGGGCCCCGAAGGAGCCACTCCGATCGCCGGGGCGCTCGAGGCCGAGGCTTCGATCGCACCCGGCGACGAAGCTCGAATGATCTCGGCCAGGTGCGGCGGGGTGCGAGTGGTGAGCATCTACGCCCCCAACGGTCGAGCCCTCGCCACGCCGTTCTATCGGGCCAAGCTGGCCTGGTTCGACCGCCTGGCCCGCTGGCTGCGCGAGACACAGGATCCGGCCGAGCCGCTGCTCATCGGCGGCGACTTCAACGTCGCGCCGGCGGACGAGGACGTCTACGACCCGCGCGACTTCGTCGGCGCCACGCACGTCTCCGAACCCGAACGCGAGGCGGTGGCGGCGCTACGCGACTGGGGCCTGGTGGACGCCTACCGCCTACACCACCCCGAGCCGGGCAAGTTCTCGTGGTGGGACTATCGCGCCGGCAACTTCCACAAAGGCCTCGGCATGCGCATCGACCACCTGTACGTGACCCGCGCCGTCGCCGACCGCTGCACCGCCGCCGAGATCGACCGCGACGCCCGCAAGGGCCAGCTCCCCTCCGACCACGCCCCGGTCTACATCGACCTGGCGGACTGACGGCCCTCAGTCGAACGCGCCCGTGGCAGTCGCGCACGCCCAACCCGATTGGATGGCAGTATGAGCGCTATGGAAATCCGCTTCCTCGGCGCTGCCAACACCGTCACCGGATCCCAATACCTCCTCATCACCGATCGAGCCCACGTGCTGATCGACTGCGGCATGTTCCAGGGCGACCCGCACGAGGTCGTGCGCAACCGCGTATCCCCGTCCTACGACCCGGCCGCGATCGACGCGATGGTCCTGACCCACGCTCACCTGGACCACTGCGGCCTCATTCCGCACGTCGTCGCCGAGGGCTTCAACGGGCCGATCTACGCGACGAGGGGCACGATCGAGCTGGCGGCGCTGGTGCTGCTCGACTCGGGCAAGCTCCAGGAGGAGTATGCCAAGCGGCATCGCCACTGGGCGGCGAAGAACCCGGACAAGGCTGCCCGGGAGGACCAGAAAGAGCTGGCCCAGATCCAGGAGCAGGAGCAGATCGCCGAGCAAGAGGACGAAGCGACCGCGGTCGCCGCGCTCCACCCCGGCGACGTCACGTCGGACGGCCACGTCGTGGCTTCGGGATTGGACGAGCTGGCCCTTCGCGACGAGCAGGCCCTGGGCACGCGCCTCGGCTACCCGCCGGTCGGCCACCCCAATTACGCGGCTGCCATGGCCGGCAACCCTGCCCGCCCGAACCTTGTCATTGAGGAGCCGCTCTACGACCAGGCACAAGCCCAGACCTCGCTGGCGCGGTTCAGGCCGGTGGAGTACGAGCGCCAGGTCGCGGTCGCGCCCGGCATCACCGCCGTCTTCCACGACGCCGGCCACATCCTCGGCTCCTCGATCGTGGAGCTGCGCGTCGAGGCGCAGGGGAGCACCCCGGCGCGGACCCTGATCTTCTCCGGCGACCTGGGCCGCATCGCCGCCCCGATCCTGCGCGACCCCACAGTCCTCACGGCGGCCGACTACGTATTCGTCGAGTCGACGTACGGCGGCCGCACTCACGAGCCGGAAGAGGAATCGCTCACGCAGCTCGCGCAGGCCGTCAACGACATCATCGCCCAGAGCGGCGTGCTCCTGATCCCGTCGTTCGCGATCGGCCGAACTCAGGAGGTCGTCTGGGCCCTCCAGCATCTCCTCGACGCCGGCCGGATTCCGAAGATCAAGCTCTACCTCGACTCGCCGATGGCGTCGAAAGCCTCGACGATCTACCGCGAGCACCGCGACTACTACGACGCCGAAACGCTGGCCCTGCTCGGCAAGGGCGAAGGCCCGATCGATTTCCCCAACCAGCAGGAGACGCCCCTGGCGGCCGACTCCGAGAAGATCGATCGCTCGCGACGGCCGTACGTCCTGGTCGCCTCGAATGGCATGCTCACCGGCGGCCGCGTCCTGGGCCACCTGCGCACGCTGATTGGCGACACGAAGGCGATGATCCTCTTCGTCGGCTACCAGGGCGAGGCGACGCTCGGGGCCCACCTGCAGGCGGGCGTCAAGACGGCCCGACTCGACGGCCAGGAGTACCAGGTCCGATGCGCCGTGCGGTCCATCAGCGGGTTCTCCGCCCACGCCGACGAGCCACAGATCCTGGCCTGGCTGAGCCACTTCGTCGAGGGTCGAAAGGCCGGCGACCCGGGCGTGCCGAGGCAGGTCTTCATCATCCACGGCGACCCGGCCGCGCAGGCGGCGATCGAACCCAAGATAGCGGCACTGGGCTTGCCGGCGTCCGCGCCGCACTGGCACGAGCACGTCAAGCTCGACTAGCCCGACCGAGCCTCTGCCCGCCATGCCCGACGCCACGCCCCACGCCACGCGCGACGCCACCGCAGTCCGCCGGACGATCCGCCCGATCCGACTCGAGGAGCGCGGCGAGCTCGACCGCGTCATCGCGAAGAGCTGGGGCTCGCCCTACGTGGTCAGCCGCCTCATGCTGCATCGCGTCTCGGAGCTGCCATGCCTGCTGGCAGTGGACGGCGATCGCTGGCTGGGCGTGGCCGCGTACCGCCTGGCCGCGGGAGCGTGCGAGCTCGTCCTGCTCGAGGCATTCGAGCGCGGCCGCGGAACGGGGACGGCGCTTCTGGACGAAGTCGTGGCGAAGGCGCGCTCGGCGGGCGCTCGCCGCCTGTGGCTGGTGACCACGAACGACAACGTCGACGCGCTGCGCTTCTACCAGCGCCGCGGCTTGCGCCTGGTGCGCCTGTGGCCCGACGCCGTGACGCAAGCCCGCAGCTTGCTCAAGCCGGAGATCCCGCTCACCGGGGACCACGGCATCACCATTCGAGACGAGCTGGAGCTCGAGCTTCCCCTGACCGACCCGGCCCCGGCCGCTGAGAACGCCGCTACTTCGTGAACGTGAGCGTGGCCAGGATCTGAGCGGCCATGGCGTCGGTGGCGGCGTCCTTACCCTTGATGCCGAAGAACGAGAACGCGTAGATCTTGCCGGCATGTATGACGACGGTCTCGCTCACGTAGTCTTTCTGCGCGGAGCGGTGGACCCCAAAGTGGGCCGCCGGCTCACCGCCCACGGTCGTCGCCATCCGACCCTCGGCCGGATCATGGAAACTGCCGATGACAGCAGCGACCGTTTGGTCGAGGGTCATGCCGGCGGCGTCCTGGGTCACGTAGACGATCTGGCCGGACGCACCGGCGTAGGTCGTCGCACCGATCGTCTTGTTGACGTCGCTCTCGGACCAGTCCGAAGGCGCACCGAAAGCGACCCTGGCGATGCCGTCGACGATCCACTGCCACGGGTTGCTCGGGGCCGTGATCGTGACGCCCGAGGACTTGCTGAACACGAACTCCTGGGCCGTCGTGACGTGGGCCTGGACGCCGTTGACTTGCTCGTCCCAGGTCCCCTCCATCCGGAAGACGACCGGCGTGCCATCGTCCTTGGTCCAGAAGACCATCGTCACGCGAGCGCCGCTGACGGTCCCGATAGCATCGACTTCGGTGCTGAGAGCCGCCGAATCTGCGACCTCCAGCCGGTGGAGCGCTCTGCCGTTCTTGGTCTCGACGCCGGTGTCGACGAAGAGGCGGGAGGACGAGAGGAAGATCCGCCACTCGGCGGTGTCGGACGGCTGGCGCGGCTTCTTGATCCACGGGCCGCCGTTCGAGCGCTCGTACGCGAAGCTGCCCGTGTAGACGTTGTCGTAGGCGACGGTCTTGCCCTGCGAGGTCATCTTCGTCGTATCGGACTCGTCGCCGGCCCTGTAGCTCAACGAGCCGCTGAGCGTGAAGTCAACCGACAGGTTCGTCCCCGTGGCGGACTGCGACCCGGTCCCGGTGGCCTGGAACTGGAAGTCCTTCCTGGCCAGGTAGGCCTGGAGCTTGCCGACCAGGGGCGAGAGGGTGGGCGCCGACGTGGGCGAAGGCGAAGGCGCCAGGCTCGCGGAGGCGGCCGGGCTTCCGCTTGCCACAGCCACGACGCTGACAGTCGGGGTTGGCGACGGCTTCGACGAGGCCAGCAGGTCGGCCGGCAGGCGCATGCCGGCGGCACCCGCGATCAGGACGGCCGCGGTCACCCACAGGCCGAATTCGCCAACGGCCGCGATCCTATCTCCGGCGCTACTCATCGATTCCCTCGACCTCCCCTGATGCCGCTGGCGCGCCCTCGCATTCCCCGTGGACCGGCGACGCGACCGCGAACCAGCATACCCACCTGGTCCGGCTCACGCGACCCTTACTCTTCGCGCCTCACCGCTAGCCCGTTACGCCGCCGGCGGCGCCGGTGCTGCCCGGCGCATGGAGCGGCATTCCGGCTTTGCAGGCCGGGCACGTCTCGGGGCCCGGATCGTAGGTGGGAAGCTGGAGCTGCCACAGCGCGCGGAGCGGGTAGCTGCGCCCCGTCAGCGGGGAGCTGAGCGCGGCCAGCCCGCCGGAGCGATCAGCCAGGACGACGCACGAGACGATCTCGCCGCCCAGGGCCTCGACCGCGGGGATCATGGCCAGCAGCGAGCCGCCGGTGGTCAGGATGTCGTCCACGAGCAGCACCCGCTCACCCGGGGAGATCGTGAATCCGCGCCGGAACTCGCGCCGCATGGCGCCGTCGGCGTCCTTGACCTCTTCGGCGAAGATCGCCCGCACCCCGAGCTGCCGCCCCGTCTCGAAGGCGAGGACGATCCCGCCCGTCGTGGGTCCCGCGACGAGGTCCACGAGCGGCGCCCCGCCCGCGTCACGGTTGCGCGCCGCCCAGAAGCCGCACAGCTCGCTGGTGGCGGCGGGATCCTGCAGGACCAGGAACTTCTCGAGATACCGCTCCGAGTGCTTGCCGCTCTTGAGCAGGAAGTGGCCTTCCTTAAGCGCGCCCGAGCGCCGGAAGAGATCCTCGGTTCGCGACCCGATGGCCTTTGCCGCGGCAAGCTCGGCCGCCGCTCGAATGGTCGTCATGCCAGCCTCCCTTCGGCCCGCGGCCGGTCGCTCCGCGTGCCGCTCACGGTCGGTACTCGGCGCCCTTGGCGGACGACGCCCCGGCGCGCCTGGGCAAGGCGGTGCCGACGAGCGGCGCATACGAGGTGAACCCGCGCCGCAGGCACTCCGCCCGCAACTCGTCGGCGAGGCGGACCGGCAGCTCCGGGTCGGCGAAGATGGCCGTGCCGACCTGGACCGCGACGGCCCCGCAGGCGAGGAAGTCGAGGACGTCCGCGAGCGAGGTCACGCCGCCGATCCCGACGATCGGGATTGAAACGACCTGCGCCACCTCGTAGACGATCCGCAGCGCCACCGGCCTGATGGCCGGGCCGCTGAGCCCGCCGTACGTGTTACCCAGGAAGGCGCGAGTTCGATCGGGCGAGACGGCCAGCCCCGAGAGGGTGTTGATCGCCGTGATCGCGTCCGCGCCTGCCTCCTCGATCGCTTTGGCGATGGGCCGGACGTCCGCCACGTTGGGCGAGAGCTTGACCAGCAGCGGCAGGTCGGTCGCTCGTCGGACGGCGGCGGTGACGGCGCGAGCGGCGTCGCGGTCGATGGCGAACTGCAGCCCGCCCTTGCCGACGTTGGGACAGCTGATGTTCAGCTCGATCCCGGCCACGCCCGGCACGCCGTCCAGGCGGCGCGCTACCTCGACGTAGTCCTCGATCGATTCGCCGGCGACGTTGACTATGACCGGCACCTTCCAGCCCTGCCAGATGGGGCCGTACTTCTCGATGACGGCGTCCACGCCGGGGTTCTGCAGCCCGATCGAATTGAGCATCCCGCCCGGCGTCTCGGTTACCCGCGGCGGCGGATTGCCGGCTCGCGGCCGGAGGGTCGTGCCCTTGCAGCAGATCGCGCCTAGGCGCTGGACGTCCACGACCTCGCCGTATTCGACGCCGTAACCGAAGGTGCCGGAGGCGACCATGATCGGGTTCGGCAACCGAAGCCCTCGCCCGGGTGCCAGCTCGACCGAGAGGTCGATCCGATCGAGCGCCTCGCGCTCCGCCAGGGTCGGTCTGGCGGCAACGGGGGCGCCCGAGTCGGCGCCGGCCGCCCCGCCGGTCTCGACCCGTGCCCGGCCCCCGGAGGCGGCCTTCGTTCGATCCACCGGCACGATCGCGCTCTTGATCGTTCGCACCGTCGGCGTGCGCTTCGGCTTGTCGATGCCCCTGGCGGGCCGGGAAGCCCTGGCGGCGCGAGCGTCGGCCGAGGTGACGACCTTCTTCTTCGCCTTCACGCGATCGACTCCCAGGCGATCTCCTCGGCGGCGAAGACAGGCCCCTCGCGACATACCCGCTGCGGGCCCTCCACGCCGATCACGGTGCAGCCAAGGCAGGCGCCGACGGCGCAGCCCATCGTCTGCTCCATCGAAACCTGCAGAAACGCCTTGCGCCGAGCCGCGGCCGACCCGAGTGGATCCTGCTTGCCGCCGCCCCTTTTGCGACCCAGCTTCGCGACGCCGAGACGTTCGCGGCGACCGGCAGCTAGAGCGGCGAGCCGCTTGAGCATCGCGTGCGGGCCGCAGGCGAAGGCCTGGTCGGCCCAGGCCTCGTAGTCGGTTACCAGCTCGGTCACGAAGCCGTGGTGCCCGAGCGACCCGTCGTCCGTGGCGACCACGTACTCCACTTCGTCGGGCAGCAGGCTGGAGGGATAGACGTGCGCCGCGCTCTGCGCCCCGAACAGGATCACGACCTGCCGACCGTCCCGAACCGCCTCGTCGGCGAGCATCCGGATGCCGGCCATCCCCAGGCCCCCGGCGATGAGCAGCAGGTGGCGGCTGCGCGGGTCGACCTCGAAGGGGCGGCCCAACGGCCCGAGCATGTCCAGGCGATCGCCCTCGCGGGCGCGCGTCAGCCACTCGGTGCCGCGCCCGACGGTCCGAAAGTGGAGCGTGACGATGCCCGTGGCCGCGTCCGCGGTGTTGATCGAGAAGGGCCGCCGCAGGATCAGGCCGGAGTAGTCGCCGGTTCGGACGTGGACGAACTGACCGGCCCGGGATCCGGTGGCGAACTCAGGCGCGTCGAAGGACTGGATCCACTGGCCCGGCAGAATCTGCCGGCTTTCGACGAGCTCGGCCGAAACCAGGCGCATCGTCACCGGCGGTCGCCGTCCTCCTTGGCGTCGCCCTTGCCTTCGACGTCTTCTCCGCCTTCCTTGCCCTCGCCCTTGTCCTCGGCCTCTTCGGCCTCGCCCTCCTCTTCGGGCTCTTCGGGCTCGTCCGAACGTGGCTCCTCGGCCAGCTCGGGGAAGGCCTCCGCCAGGGCATCGGCCAGATCGCCGAACACGTCCGTCGGGTCGTAGAACTTGACGATCTCGTCCGGGCTGTCGAGCTTCTTCCACTGGCCCGAGTCGACGTCCTCTTCCGAGACCACCTCGGCGGCGAAAGCGCCCGAGGCGCGGAGCGTGAGGCGTTCGTCCTCGTCGTCGACAACGATCAGGTCGCCGAGCACGGCGGTGAGCTGGGAGGCCGCCGATTCGAACTGCTCGAGGAGATGGGCCTCCGTCTGCTGGCTGCGTTCCTGGAACGCGAGGGCCAGGTCGTACAGCCGCTCGGCAGCCTCTTCCTCCGTCTCTGGAGCTTCCTCGAACTCGTGGGCCGCCGCCCAGTCGTCGGCAGCGGCGGCGTACGGGTTTTCGGCGCCGAGCGGGATGGTCTCCTCCGGGGCGATATCCGCGGAGCGGAGCAGCTCGCCGGCGGCTGTGGGCTCGGGCTCCATGCCGGCCTCGAGCTTGGTGGCCTCGGCGAAGGCGGCGAAGACGTCGGCCAGGTTGTACAGCTCGACGAGCTCCGCGGCCGATTCGATGACCTCGGTGTCCGTGACCCACTTGCCCGTGGTCTCGTCCTGGTAGCGGCTTCGGCTGCGGAAGGTCATGTCCTCGGCGATGGCTAGGTAGTCCACCTCGTCGTCGATCAGGACGACGCCACCGAGCTCGCGGATGCGAGCTTCGTTGCCGTCGAGGAAGCGGCCCAGCTGCGCCGACGCCGACGCCAGGAAGTCGGTTCGCTCCAGAGCGGCGTCCGCAGCGAGTTCGCCGAGCAGGTCGTTGCGGCTCGTATCCATCGCGGTCGTCTCCCTATCCCTTGAACTCGAGGTCCGGGCCGATACGCTCCCGGAGGAACATCGAATGGTGCCGCTCGAACATCCATTCTCCGGCGCGGTGGCCCAGAGCGCGGGTCGCCTCGTCGCGTTCGAGCTTGTCCAGCGTGGCGTAGTCGGGCAGGTCCAGCAGGATCACGTTGTCGAAATCCCAGCCATGGGCAACGTTGTACCAGCCAATGAACTTGATCCCGAACTTCTCCTCGTACTGCCTCATCTGGCGAGGCAGCAACGTCTTCATGAAGAACTTGAAGAAGGGGTCGCGTCCTCTTCGGACTGAGAAGAAGGTCGCAAGGACTGGCACGGGCTCTGCGTTCTCCTCACTTCGGTGCGGTCACGGTCGCCTGGCCGACCCGGGGTCATCCTGGCTCGCGGACGCGCGGACCCCTATTCTCGCACGAGAAGCGGTAACGCCGACACCGCCGGCTGCGAGCCGCGCGCCCGGCCTCGATCTGGCCTACTCCTCGCCGGCCTGTGGATCCTCGTAGGCGAGCCGGCCGCCGGCGATCGTGAGCAGCACCCGACCGGGCAGCTCGCGACCGATGAGCGGCGAGTTCTTGCCCTTGGAGCGCAGCGACTCCTCGGTGACGATCCAGCGATCGGCGCGGTCGAAGACGACGAGATCCGCGGGAGCGCCCTCCGTGAGCCCTCTCTTGCGGGCGGCTGGGGTCGTGGCAGCGGCCGGCCAGCCGGCCACGATCGCGGCCGGTCCCGTGGTCAGCGCGGCGATGGCGCGGGCGAGAGGCAGCTTGGCGGCATCGACGAGCGCGAGCAGCACGCCCAATGCCGTCTCGATGCCGCTGACGCCGTTCGACGCCTTGCCGAACTCCACCTCCTTGTCCACGACCGTGTGCGGGGCGTGATCCGTGACAACCGCGGAAGCGGTCCCGTCCAGCAGCGCAGCCAGACATGCGGCGGCGTCGGTGGGAGTTCGGAGCGGCGGGTTGACCCGCAGCGACGTGTTGTACGGCGGGGCGGTGAGGGCCCCGTCGGCCCACGGGTCGCGGGACGAGCCGTCGGCGGCGAGCGCCTCCCACGCCCAGCGCCGCGCACCGGCGATCCACTCATCGGCGAGGGCCAGGTGGTGGGGCGTCACGTCGCAGGTCACGGGCAACCCGGCGGCCTTCGCCCGGCGGACCAGGTCCAGCGAGGCGGCGGTCGAGAGATGCGTCAGGTGGAGTCGCACACGGGGCTCGTCGCGGAGCGCATCCGCCAGCACCGCGAGATCGCGCGAGACGGCGTTCACCTCGGCGGCGGTCGGCCAGCCCGCCAGCCCCAGGACCGAGGCGACGTAGCCCTCGCTAGCTTCGGCGTTGGCGGTCAACTCGAGGTCCTCGGCGTGCTCGACGATGGGCAGGCCCAGCATTCCGGAGTAGAGCAGGGCGCTGCGCAACAGCGTGGGCGTCCGAACCGGTGCGCCGTCGTCCGAGTAGCCGATGACGCCGGCGTCGGCCAGCTCGCCCATCGCGGAGAGCTGCTCCCCCGCCCGCCCGGCCGAAACGGCGCCGAAGGCAAGAACCTCCACGGGCGATCCGCTCGCTCGGGCAGCGGAGCGGATCCGCTCCAACACGCCCGGCTCGTCAAGAGCCGGCGAGGTGTTCGGCATGACCGCGACAGTAGTGTAGCCGCCGTGAGCGGCGGCGGCGGCGGCGGTGGCAACTGTCTCCGCGTCTTCGAAACCCGGCTCGCGAAAATGGGCGTGGAGATCGAAGAAACCCGGGGCGACGACGACTCCCTTGTCGGTGACGCCCTTCGCCTCTTCGCCCTCGAGCCAGACGACCGATTCGAGAACGCCGTCGATGACGACGATCTCGCCGGGACCTTCGCGGCCGGACACCGGGTCGACCAGCCAGGCCTTTTCCAGCTCGAACCGCTCGACGACATCGCCGACCCCGGGGCCGAGCGCGTTCACGCTGCCTGCCGTCGACAGGGGCTCACCGGGCCGCCTCCCGAGCGTGGGGCGCTTCGTGCGCGTGACCGGCCTCGTGCGCGTGAGCCCCTTCGTGCGCGCCGGCGAGCAGATAGAGCAGCGCCATTCGAACGGCGACGCCGTTGGCCACCTGCTCGGTGATCACGGCTCGACCGCTGATCGCCACGTCCGGCGCGATCTCGACGCCCTCGTTCATCGGTCCGGGGTGCATCACGATCGCCTCGCCCTTCGCCCGCGACACGCGTTCCGCGTTCAGCCCGAAGCGGGCCGCGTACTCGCGCAGCGACGGGAGCAGGCCGCCCTGCATGCGCTCGCGCTGGATCCGCAGGGCCATCACGACGTCCGCGTCGCGCACCGCCGTGTCTACGTCGCTGGTCACGTGGAACCGGCCGTGGCCGGGGATCGCGCCGCCGCCCCACGCGGTGGCCCAGCGATCCATTCCCCGCAAGAGAGTGGCCGGGCCGCACAGCCAGAGATCGGCTCCGGCCGCAGTCAACGACCAGATGTTCGACCGCGCCACTCGCGAGTGGAGGATGTCCCCCACGATCGCGACCTTGCGGCCGCGCAGGTCGCCACCGGGGAGATGCTGGCGCATCGTGTACAGGTCCAGCAGGGCTTGCGTCGGATGGGCGTGCCAGCCGTCGCCGCCATTGAGGACGTGCCCGCCGAAAACCTCGGCCGCCAGATAGGGCGCGCCGGAAACGGAGTGGCGCATCACCAGGATCTCGGCGCCGAGGGCTTCCAGCGTCCGGATCGTGTCCACGAGCGACTCGCCCTTGGTCACCGACGAGGTGGCGGTGGAGATGCTCACCACATCCGCGGAGAGGTTGCGAGCCGCGGTCTCGAAGGAGACGCGGGTGCGCGTCGAGGCTTCGTAGAAGAGCGTCGTGACGCGGCGACCGTTGAGGGCCGGGACCTTGCGGATCGGGCGGGCGAGGATCCCCTTCATCTCGTCCGTCGTCCGCATGATCAGCTCGATCTCGGGCCAGGTGACGACGTCCACGTCCAGGAGATGGCGATGGTGCCAGACCACTTCCTGCGTCGGGGCGGAGCCGGCGGCGTGGGCGACCGCCGCGGGTTCTGTGTCCACGCTCATGGGTGCTCCGCGGCCGCGGGCTCGCCGGCCCGGAGCTGCCGCCCGATGGAGACCTCGTCGTTGCCATCGATCTCCTCGACGCGGACCATGACGATCTCCTCGCGCGACGTCGGCACGTTCTTGCCGACGTGGTCGGCCCGGATCGGGAGCTCGCGGTGGCCGCGGTCGATGAGCACCGCCAGCCGGATCGCCCGCGGCCGCCCGAAGTCGATCAGCGCGTCCATGGCGCAGCGGATCGTCCGGCCCGTGTACAGCACGTCGTCGACGAGCACCACCGTGGCTCCGTTCAGGTCGAACGGGAGATCCGTGCCCTTGACGATCGGCTGCTGGGCGACGAGCGAGAGGTCGTCGCGGTAGAAGGTGATGTCGAGCGCGCCGACGGGGAGTCGGACCTCTTCGTGCTCCTCGATCGCGGCGGCGATCCGCCGAGCGAGAGGGACGCCGCGGCGCTGGATGCCGACGAGCGCCAGGCCCTGCGTGCCGGCCTGCTTCTCGACGATCTCATGGGAGATCCGAACGATGGCTCGCCGGATCTCGTCCCCGGTCATGATCTGCCGGTCGGTCATCGATTCTCGCTGCCCTGCACAGGCGCAGTCCTCCTTCCCGGCCTCACGGTGCCGGTCGTTAAAGGTCGTTGGAAGGATACAGCGCATCTCGCCGTGCCGCCGGACCGGTGCATGGTTCGAACCCGCCGCGAGGACGCGGGGGCCGCGCGGCGCGAGGCGGGAATCGGGGCGAGAGCGCAGGCGTGTGCCCGCCAGCGTGGAGGGCTAGCTTCCCGGTCGATCGGTCGAGACGGGCAGCTGCTCGGTCGCGGCAGGTTGGCCCGAGCCCGAACCGGCGGGCGGCGTGGTGAGTTCGGGCGTCGCCGAGGGAGCGGGCGGAACCGCCGGCAGCGCGAAGAGGTATGTCTTGCCGTCGCCGTTCGGAGCGGGCGAGGTGTAGACGAACTGCGAGTCGTCGAACTGGATGTTCGACCGGGCCGACGCCGAAAGCAGCACCCCGTCCACGTTGAGCAAGGTCGTGCCCGGAATGACGTTGAGCAACGTCACCTGGCCGACGTCCGTGGCCCCGGCTTTGGCCACCCAGATCGCCACGTACTGCCCCGTGGAGTTCCAGCGAACCGACCAGCTCGTTACGGCACCCGGGGCGGAAGCGACCGGCACGCGCTGCGGCAGGCCGGTCGAGCTCCCCGGCTGCGGCGAAGCCAGCCCTCCCAGCGAGGGCGCGACCTGACCGCTGACCGCCTGATCGGAGACGGCGACCGGGCTGGCGCTATCGCTCGGCTGGGCCACGGCGGGCGGGGTGTCGGACGCGGCCGCGGTGGGCTCGGGAGTCGGCGTTTGGTCTCCCCCTGCGCCGAGCTGCGCCGCGACGAGGTGGAGGTTGGACCAGGCGTCGAAGTTGAAGTCGCCCTGACCGGGCCCGTACACTCCGGTCGACGGGTCGAGCTCGACAGTGCCGGACCAGTACACGACGTAGCGGCCGGTCGGGTCGACAACCGGCATCAGCATCGGCCGATCGATCCGCCGGACCCCGGCCGTCCGGGGATCGTACAGGTAGGAGATCGCCGTGACGGCGGTCGCCGACCCCGCGACCGAAGCCAGCGTCGCCGGAGCGTCCGTGGCGTCGGCCGGAGGCGCCGAGGATTCGGGGGTCGCCGCCCCCGAATCCGACGCCGCGAACTCGCTGATCAGGACCCTCGGCCCGAGCCAGCCGGCGAACAGGTCGGCGTGGCTGGCGGTCACGACCTGAGCCCTCTCCCAGCCGACTCGCCATACGAACACGTCCGAGCCGGAGCTCAGATTCGCGGATCGCGCGGAGAAGGCGACCCACAACCCGTCGGCGGAGAACTCGGGGGCCCGGCCGACGATCTTGTAGCCGTCGAGGATGGCCGTCGGCTGAGCGTCCGTGCCCGGGGTCGCGGCCGAGGGCGCGGGAGTTGCCGGGGCGGCGCTCTCAGGCGCCAGCGTCGTGGCGCCTGCAGTGGCGGCCGGCTCCACCGACGCGGGCGGCGTGGTGAGATCAGCCGTGGCGAACGGCGTCGCGGTGGGGGTCGCCGCGGGCAGCGCAGTGGGCCGTGGGGTCAGCAGATCGATCGCCACGGTCGTCGGCGCCGACTGCGTGAGCGGCAGGATGACGATCTTGTCGGCGTTCCAGACGGCCGCCTGGGTCGCATTCGGGGAGATCACGACCGACACCGCCGACTTGCTTGCGATCGAGCCCACGACCGTGCCGTTGCCGTTCGTGATGGCGCAGCTCTCGGACGATCCCGTGCAATGGGCGCTGCCGCCCCTGATCTGATACACGCCGTTCTCGGGCGCGACCCAGTAGCTCGTGCCATCCACGACGGCCAGGGCCGCCTGCGTGCCGCCGCTCGGGGCGGCGCTGGCGACGGCGATGGTGGTCGCGTGGGAAGGGGCGGCGCTGGGGATGAAGAGGGGCCCCTGGGAGAGCAGCGACAACCCGACGACCAGGACCACCACCCCGACGGCCGTGGCGGAGCCCATGGACGACCGGTTTCGGGCGAAGTTGCGCAATCGAAGCCCGGCCAGGCCCAGGCCGGCGCGACCGGCGCTCGCTCGATCGACGGCGTCGAGGGCCGCGGAGGTCCTGGCCCACAGGTCGCGCGGGGGTTCGGGCGTGGCCAGGCCACGGAGCTCGTCGCGGAGGGCGTGGTACTCGTCTGCCACGGACTGGCAGCCGGCGCAGCCACTCAGATGTCTCGCCAGCCACGTGGCATCGGCGGGGGCCAGCTCGGCGTCGATCGCATCCGAGGCGAGCAGGCGGGCCTTCTCGTGGGCGCGCTCGGCGGCCTTCTCGGCGGCGCGCATGGCGGCGCGATCCAGCTCGGGGCTCATCGGTCGATCCCATCCGAGTCATCGGCGCGGCGGCGCGGGTCCGAGCGGCGGCGCGGGTCGCCGGCCTGGGCCTTCGCGGCGAAGGCGGCATCGATTGCGGCCTCCCGCTCCTTCTCCTGGCGCCTCTCATCGGCGAGGGCCTGGCGGAGACTCTCTCGGGCGCGCGTGAGGAGGGCTCGAGCGGCCACGTGGCTGACACCCAGGGCAGTCGCCAGCTCCAGGCCGGTGAGGTCGCCGACTTCGGCCATGAGGAGGGCGTTTCGCTGCCGCTCTGGGATTCGGGCGAGGGCGCGCGCCAGCGGGCCGGACAGCCGCATCTCCATCGCCAGGTGCTCGGCGGACGGAGCGGCGCCGTGGGACTCCGTGGTGAGCGGCAGGAAGTGGATGATGCGCCGGTGGCGGATCTCGTCCAGGGCGATCCGATGGGCGATCTGGTACAGCCACGCGCGGGCCTTGGCCCGGTCCTCCAGGCTCTCGATGGCGCGGTAGGCGCGGATGAAGGTGTCCTGGGCCAGGTCGGCCGCAACGTCGGCGTCCCGCATCATGCGGATCAGGTAGGCGTAGATCTCGGCATGGTGGCGGGCAAAGAGCTCCTCGATGAAGGCGCGGTCAGCAGACCTTTCGGCCGTGACCGTCACGCCGATCCCCATTCGCCAGGTCGTGGTTTGGAGAGCCAAGTCGATCCCGCCGCTGCCCCGGATGCCAGCACGTGCAAGCGCGCCGGCGCGCGCCTGGTTGCTGTGACGGCGCCGACTTTGCCGCTGTGACGCCATGACGCTCCCCCTCTTCTCATGGCGTTCCTGCGGCTCCCCCTTCGAATCGGTGGCGTAGCAGTTCCTCGACGGCCTCTTCCGGAGATACCGGATTCACCGGCAGGCCCGTCCCAAGCTCGAGGCCCGCGATCTCGCGCAACCGCGGGTGGATCTCCCAGTGCCAATGGTACGTCGCGTCGACCTTCTCGCGGAGAGGCGCCGTGTGCAGGACAAGGTTGTGCGGAGGGCCATCGAGGCGGCCCAGGCGCCCCAGAACCTGGCGCAAAGCCTCGGCTGTGGAGGCGATGTCGACGTCCAGCGCGCGACCGAAGTCCGCGACATGGCGGCGCGGCACGATCCACACCTCGAACGGCGAGCGCGAGGCGAACGGCGCGAAGGCGACGTTCGCGGAGTCCTCCCAGATCAGCCGCGTGCCGGCCTTCGACTCCTCGCGCGCGATCCGGCAATACGGGCACTCGCCCTCACGGATCAGGTACCGCGCGGCGCCGCCTATCTCCTCCGAGACGCGATGTGGGATCTGCGGCAGGTCGTACAGATCCAGGCAGAGGTGGTTGGTCCGCGCGCCGGCCTGCGCCCCCCAGTTCTGCACGACCTGCAGGTACTCGGTCTGGCCAAGCTGCGTGGCGTCGGCGATCGCCCCACGCGCGACCGACAGCAACTCGCACAGCAGCCCGGTGCCGATGAGATGCAGAGGCCGGTGCTCGCCCGGAGGTGCGACGATGGTGCGCCAGCTGCCCGAAGCTCTCGCTTGCGACAGCGCCACCTGGGCCAGGCTGCGCTCCATCTCTCGCGCTTCCTCGTTCGTGCCGACAACGTGGAAGGCGTAGTCCTTGAGGATTCGCACGCGAACCCCGTCCCCCGGAGGCTCGGTGCAGTTCTGGCATGCCCCGCCGTCGTCCACGGGCTCGGCGCGCAGGGAGAAGCGGCCGCGGTTGAACTGGCGGTCGACGACCGTGGCGACCCACCAGCCGGTGATGGCGTCGCGGCGCAGCTCGAAGAGCCCGGCGCCCATCAGCGTGCTCCAGCTGTGGTGGCGGACGCCTCGGCCTCGAGGAGCTGCTCCAGCTCGCGCCGGGCGCGGGCTGGGTCGGCCCGCGGCGGTAGGGCTCCTGCGAGCGGGGCGTCCAGAGCCAGGGCAAGCGCCCGGGCGAATTCGGTGGCAGCGGTCGCGACCGATTCGGTCGGGGGCTCGGCAGCCTCGTCTCGCTCGCGCGCGATCGAGGTCGATTCGACCCCGGGCATGCCGCAAGCGTCGATCAAGTCGAAGTCGGCGAGCCGAACTGCGACGTTGAGGGCGATGCCGTGGTAGGTCACGCCGCGCTCCACTCGAACGCCGACGGCGCCTATCTTGCGGCTGCCGTCCGCGCACCAGCAGCCGGGGAAGGCCTCCTTCGGCCCGGCTTCGACACCGAACGCGGCGCACGTCTGCGAGAGGGCGGCCTCGAGCGCCCGGACGAACGACCGGATGTACAGCCCGCGGTCGGCCAGGCGGACGATCGGGTAAGCGGTCAGCTGGCCGGGGCCGTGGTAGGTCACCTCGCCGCCGCGCTCGGTCCGTATCAGCTCTATGTGGCGGGCGGCCAGCTCGGCCGGACCGACGAGGACGTGGCTGGGGTCGGAGTGGCGGCCGAGCGTCAGGACCGGCTCGTGTTCGAGGAGCAGCAGCTGGTCGCCGATCGCGTCCGCGGCGCGGGCCGCCACGAGACGGTGCTGCAGGTCCCATGCCTCGCGATACGGCGTCCGTCCGAGCCACCACGCGGCGATCGGCGCGGCCGTGGCGGCAGCCCTTTCTGGCGACGGGTCCTGCGCGCGACGATCCATGTGGGCCACGATATCAAACGCACGCTTCGACGCCGCGGCACGCCGCGCCTGACGAGCGAGCCGAAACGCGCCCGCGTCGTTGCGCCGCGCGGGAGGCGCCGAGCGCGGCCTGCGCCTGCCCGCGGATGTGCTAATGAGTGGAGCATGGAGATCACGCCGCGAATCCGCCGCGTCGGCGGCAACAGCATGGTCAACGCCTACCTCGTCGAGGTCGGGAGTGAGATCACGATCGTGGACGCCGGCCTGTCCGGGCTGTGGAACGACCTTCCCGCCGAGCTCGCGGCGATGGGGCGCAGCCTCGAGGACGTCCGTTCGATCGTGCTGACCCACGGCCACGGCGACCACATCGGCTTCGCCGAGCGCGGTCGAACCGAGCGCGGCTGGCCCGTTCGAGTCCACGAGCTGGACGCGGCGCTCGCCCGCGGCGAGGTGCCAAACCCGGCGAAGGGCGGTGGCCCGATGCGCCCGCTGCCCATGCTCAGATTCGGCTGGTGGGCGGCACGCCATGGCGCCCGACCACGCCACCTCGGCGCGGTGGCGACGTATGGCGACGGCGCGACGCTGGACGTTCCGGGCTCGCCGAGGGTCACGCTCGTTCCGGGGCACACGCCGGGCAGCGCGGTCCTCCACTTCGCCGGCCACGACGCGCTCTTCGTCGGCGATGCACTGTGCACGTACGCGGTCACGACCGGCCGGACCGGGCCGCAGATCGCGCCGTTCTCGGCGGACGCGGAGCTGGCGCTGGCGAACCTGTCGCGGATCGAGGGGATCGAGGCGACGCTAGTCCTTCCAGGGCACGGCGAGGCATGGACTAGCGGCGCCGCGGAGGCGGTTCGGGCGGTCAGGTCGATGGCGCGGGCGGCCTAGGTTCCGCCGTTGTCCGTCCAGGCCCCTGATCGACGGATGTGGCGCACGCCTGCGGCCAGTCCGCGCGGCCACCTTGATCTGCGACAACTGTCGCTGCTCCGAGCGGGGGTAACCCACTCGATCCATGCCCAAGCGGACTTGGGACTGGTGTTCGAACTCCGCGGCAAGTTCGCCGACTTCGCCGTCGGAATGCAGCTGGGCTCACTCGGTAGGGCCACGGAGACGAAGCTCGAGAGCGCATCGTCCCCAGGATGAGAACATCGTGCAGTTGCCCTGTGTGTTGCTACAACGGTTCCGGCGATCTTTCGGCCGCCCAGCCTGGATCTTGCGGCTAGTGGCGTGTCGCGGTGCTGACCCGTCGAAGATGCGATCGGTTGACCAGGATCGCGTCGTGCCGAACGTCCGTCAATATCACCTCACCAACCTCGACGGTGGGGGAGAAGACCGGCAGGAAGAACTCTGCGCCTCGCTCTGTCAGCAGGAACGGATCTTGTGACGGGAGCAGGAGCACGATGCCGGCGACCTTGAACGGCGTGGCTTCGAGGGTCACCTCGTAGGTGACACGCCACTCGTGCCAGGCCTCAAGCTCGGCCGCGCTCACCACTGGATCGCCGCCCTCCGCCGGCATCCCGATGATGACGGCGCGAGGATCGACGCTCTTGACGTTGGGGGCAGGTGTAAGCGGGCCCGATCCGTCGTTGGGGCCCTGAAGAACGCTGTTGACGTCGATCGGGGCGCGCCTCTCGAGCGCGTCGGTGAGGCTGAGTCTGCCCTGGGCGAGCACGGCGTCAATCCGG
>JBEKMM010000016.1:0-81144 GCA_050008515.1 Candidatus Limnocylindrales bacterium | reverse complement strand
AGCTGGAGGTCGGGGGCCGGCATCTAGCGGCACCGGTCATCTGCCGGATAGACTCGCACCGGTCTCCCCGTCGGGGGTCGACGCCATCGTCCACCCCCGAGAAGGCGTTATGTCAGACTTGGCCCGTGGGCGAGTGGCGGAATGGCAGACGCGCCAGCCTTAGGAGCTGGTGCCGCGTAAGCGGCGTGTCGGTTCGACCCCGACCTCGCCCACCAGGTTTGAGTGTGGAAGGCTGGTAAAGCCTTCGCTCACGCTCAGGCCGTGTCTGTCATTCCGCCACTCGCCCTATGTGGGCCCGTCCCTCGGCGAGCACGGAGGTCGATGGGCCTAACCTGACACTGCGCCGCGCGGTGGCGCACACCCTCGCGCACCCCGCTACTGCTTCTGTGAGGTGGTTCCTGGCGGCTCCGGCAGCGCCCATTCAACGATGCGCGACAGGACTTCGTTTCGGAAGATGACCGCGAGAACGGGCACCGCTACAACCCAGAACGCGACGGCCTGGGTCGATACGTCAGTCAGATTTGTCGGGACATGCCAGGTGAAGGCATAGCCGAGGGCGATGAGCGCGACCACGGCATCGCGCAGCGCCCCGCGAAGCCATTTAGGCAGACGCCCCCAGCCAGCGCGGAGCCTTCGTAACAACTTGCGGACGCTATTCTCTTTAGTCTCCTTACTCACATTACTCACGACAGACCTCCAAGAGCAGAGCAGTAGTCCTGGGATGGGACACCCGCTGTGCGCGAGTCGGTCTCGCCAGTGGCTCGGCGCGGTCCCGGCGGCCAGTGTGTGGGCCGCGTGTCTAAGCCCCCCGTGCGCAGCCCGAATTCTCCCACCTGTGTCGATCGGTCCGATACGCCCAGGGCCAGCGTTCGATCAGCAGCCGCGAGCCCCGTCCGGCCAGTCGAGCGGCTGCAACGGCTGTAGCGGACCGGGGCAGGGGGTCGAATGGCGTCGGCCAATCGACACGCTAACAGTGCCCATTCCGCATCGGCATCCACGAGGGGCCGGATAGACGACACGCTCCATCGCCGCGTAAGCGGCGTGTCGGTTCGACCCCGACCTCGCCCACCAGGGCTACCAGGACAGCAGGCCCTTGGAGGCTCCATAGACGCGGTTGAGCACGACCTTGCCGCCCGCGGTGTCGAGGAAGTTGGGCTGGGCACCGTCGAGGATGAGGGTCGGATGCAGCCACGCCTGGACGAGGGTCGAGCCGCTGAACGTCAGCTCGAGCACGAGTCCTTCTTCGGTCGGCTCCGACCAGGTCTGGTCGAACACGAAGTTGCCGAGGGCGTACCAGATCGGCTTGCCCTTGTAGACCTCCATCGCCGCCGCCCAGTGCGAATGGTTGCCGATGACGAGGTCCGCGCCGGCGTCGATCATCCGGTGCGCCCATGACCGCTCGAACGCGGTCGGTGTGGCCTTGTACTCGATGCCCCAGTGGGGATACACGATGACGACCTGCGCCCCGGCCGCCCTGGCCGCGCGTATGTCCGCGGGGGCGGTCCCCCAGGAGAGCTGCGCGCTGCCCGGCAAGGCCGAGCCGGCTCCGTAGCTCCCAGCGATCGAGTCGTAGGCAAGGACGGCAACCCGTACGCCGTCGATCGAGAAGAGGGCTGGGGTCCGCGCCGCCGTCCTGTTGGCGCCGGCACCGCTGTGGGCGATCCCGAGCTTGTCGAGCGCCTGGACCGTCTGGACCACGCCCTGCCGCCCCGCATTGCCGATGTGGTTGTTCGCCAGCGAGACCCAGTCCATGCCGGCGTCCTTGAGTCCGACGAGAAGTGCCTGATCGAAGGTGAAGGTCATTCCGTGGGCGTGGTACCTGGACTTCGCCGGCGCGGGGCCCTCCAGGTTCACCAGCGCCAGGTCGGCGCCCGAGATGAGATTGCGAACGTCCGGGGTCGTATCGAGGCGCTTGGTGCGTGGCATCGTCCAGCCGAACGATGAGCAGCAGTAGTGGCCGGTGATAGTCGCGGTCCCACCGGCGAAGGGGAAGTCGACCCCCTTGCCGTCGAGCCTCACCACCTTGTAGACGCCACGGTCGAGCATCACGTCGCCGGCCGCGGCTATCGTCCAGGTCCGCGTCGGATCGAACGTCTCCGCGGCGGCGCTCGGGCCGAGGCTGGCCTGCAGCGGCCAGTCGGCCAGGCTGCGAACCCGAGCCGCTCCGAAGAGGAACCGCCCCTCCCATCCGAGCGCTCGCACGCTGGGCCCGACGTCGGTTGCGCGGACGAGGCCGAGGCGCGACGGTTTGGCGTCGAGGTCGGCCGCGAGAGCGTCGGCGGTCGGCGCGAGCAGGAGACGGCCCGCGGTCGATGGCCGATCCAGGCCGATCGCCGTGAGAATGCCGTCCGCATCGCCGCTCACGAGCTCGAGCGCCCCGAACTTCGGATTCGAACCGGCCAGGATGGCTGCGACGCCAGCCCGATCGACCGAGGTCGCATCCGTCCGGAAGTCCGCAACCGGGACGATCGCAACGGTCGGGGCCGCCGTCGGCGTGGGCTGAGGCGTCGGCGATGGGGTAGCGGCGATTGGCGTGCCCGACGGCGACGCGACCGCCACCGGGCTGGGGGCGCTCGGGCTGGGCGGCGCACTCGGCGTGACCGTGCCGCATCCGGAGACGAGCGCGACCAGGGCGAGCAGGACCAGCGGGGGGTTCGATCGACGCAAGCGCGGCACGCCCGAATTGTCGCATGTGCGGTTCCGACCGCGGCGGCCGGCGGGATCGAGCGCTTCTCGAGGCGCTGCCAGGATCATAATTGCCATCCCTGGCATGGCGTTCGATGTCAGTCGGTCGGGTCGGCGTCTGCCTCGAGGAAGGGGATAGAAGCGTGGCGAGGCATCGGCTGCTGACGTGCCTCCTGGCATGCGCGGTGTCGGGCTGCGCGGCAGGCGGGTCGCCTTCTCCGGCATCTCCCACGCCGGGTCGGACGGCGTCGACGAACGCCCCGACGCCGTCGTTGGCGGCATCGGCCGTTCCGTCGGCCGTTCCTTCGCTCAGCCCGTCGCCCACCAGGTCCGACTCCAATTCCGTGTTGGTGGCGTGGACAAACGGTTCGGTGGCCCTTCGTTCGATGGCCGGCGACGACGCTGCCGCCCAGGTCCACCTGGGGGCCAACTTCCCGCTGAGGTTGACGTTGGCGTCGAAGAATGTTGACGGCAAGATCTGGTACCAAGCCACCTGGCAGACGCCGGGCCGGTACGAGACGGGCTGGCTGCCCTCGTCTGCCTTCACGCTGAACCGTCCCTCCGGCGAGGCCGCGGCGAGCCTGGACGCGCTCGATACGGCCCTTGCCGCCTACCTCGCCAAGCTCGGTACCCGGGTGGGAGTCGTGGTGGCCGATGTGACTCGCGGCGTGACGTACTCCTACAACGGAAGCCGCGCGTTCTACGCCGCCAGCTCGATGAAAGTGCCGATCATGTTCACCCTGCTGAGTCAGCTCGAGGCGAAGAGGCGCGAACCGACCGGCCACGAGATGTCGCTTCTGACCACGATGATCGAGTTCTCGAACAACAAGTCAGCCAAGGCTCTCTACGACGAGATCGGCGCCCAGGCGGGGATCAAGGCGTTCATGCGCCAGGTCGGCATCTCCGGTCTGAGCCCGGCCCCCGCCGCCAATGGCTGGGGCTACAGCACGATCACGCCCGCGGCGATGGTGGCGCTGCTGAAGCGGCTCAACGCGGGCACGATCCTGACCGCCGCTCATCGCGCCCTGGCTCTGCGGCTCATGACGCATGTCATCGCCCACCAGCGGGTAGGCGTCGGCGACAGCAGCCCGGCCGGGGCGACGATCGCGCTGAAGGACGGCTGGGTCCAGATTCACGATGGGTCGGGGACGTCGGTGATGAACTCGTCGGGGATCGTGACCCTGGACGGCGAGACGTACGTCATCGCGGTTTACACGGACAAAGACCGCTCGTTCTACGACGGTTTCATCATCGCCCGCTACGTCTGCCGTGTCGTCGGCGATCGGCTGGTGGAGGCCGACAAGAACCCGCAGCCGGTCAAGGGAGCCTACTGACCGAGCGCGCCCTCGCCGGCGGCGCTAACGCCAGAGCAGCGCGACCGTCGCCACCGACATCGCCCCGGCGACGAGCGTGAGCGCCCCGAAGGTCAGCGCCGGGCGCAGGGAACCGACGTGAGACGGCACCCTCTTTCGGGCGGCCAATCGTTCCCGACGATCCCACGCTTCCCAGCGACCCACGCCGACCCGCGCCAGCACCAGGAAAGCGCCGGCGACGATCGCGGCGCCCAGGCCCCATTCGCCGAGCGTGGGCAGGACGCCTGGCCAGCTCGCGACCTTCGACAGCCCATCGAGCGGCCCGGCGATCACCTCGTGGCCCGGCACCGTGCCCCACCAGCCCGCCAGGTCCGCGCCCAGCCTCCCGGGCCCGGGACGACCCGCCACGCCCAGCAGGGCGGTGAGGCTGGTCAGGGCGATCGGGATCGCCGCCCCCAGGGTGGCGATCCATCGCCACAGCGCCAGGACCGCGACGCGCCGGCGCCGCCAGGCCAGCCGCACGGTACCGAGGCTCGCGTCGCGGAAGAACCGGGACTCTTCGGGGTCGCCGGCAGGCGTGTCGATGTGCTGGAGGAGCGGGATCAGGAACTCCTCGTCGTTGTCCCAGTAGGAGCCGTGGTCCTCGAGGATGCTCATGCGGTTGATCGTGGTATGCGTTCGGTCGGCCAGGCGAACTCCCGGCGGCGGGTCGATCGGACCGGCCGGCGCCGGATCGTAGGTCGACCAGAAGTCGGCCCAGCGCAGCTCCGGGCGCGCCGCCTCGAGATCGCCGATCAGCCGCGACCCGGCCGGCAGCCCCTTCCACGCGTCCTCGATCCGCCAGGCCAGCGCCAGCCCCTCGCCCAGCGTGACGAGCTTGTCCACGGGCTCGTCGAGGTACGCCGGATCGCACAGCGTCGTGAAGCTGACGATGGCCCCGCCGGAATGGGCCACGATCACGATTCGCCCGCAACCCTCCCCGCGCAGGCCGCGGATGGCCCGGACCAGCCGGGATCGCACGTTCGCCGCCTGGACCGGGTCGTCGATGATGTCGGGCAGCTCGCCGAACCAGCGGGTCAGGAAGTTGTCGGCCGTCTTGAGCGCGGCGAAGTCCTGCAGCTGCTTGATCGGAATCGCCCGAAACGGCGCATACAGCAACAGCGCGATCCGCCCCAGCACCAGGGCCGGCCCGAACGCCAGGATGGTCAGCTCCTTCTGGATTCGATCGAGCAGGTCGATCCAGTCGCGACGGCGAGCCGGCACGGCGCCCAGGACCAGCTTGCTGTGGTCGTATTCGGCCGGCCCGGAGGCGAATGAACGCGCCTCCGAGCGGCGGGCCGCCCAGGCTTCGGAGCGCAGCCGGTAGCTGTGCCGAATGCCGGCCATGATCCCCGGGAGCGCCCGCGACACGTAGGCGGTCATGGACCCGAGCCCCGGCGCGAGCGTGGTGGCCGCCCACCACGCCTCGGTCATGACCCAGCTCTGGGCCGGGTGGCCGTCGTAGGCGGGGACGTCCAGCTCAAGGAAGGAGAGGCGCTGGCCCGACAGGTCGTAGTCGCAGCACAGGACCGGATCCTGGCCGAGGCCGTGCTCGACGCGCCAGTCCGAGAGGAGTTCGACGAGCGGGTGCGACCAACCGAGGAAGGTCTCGCAGGCGGGCTGCGTGCCGATGCCGTGGACGAAGACGACGCCGACGCGATTGAGGTCCACGGGGCGGGGGGCGGTCTCCTCGCCCGAGCCGATCGGAATAGCCACCGGGGGGCGGCTGGGACGCGCTCGGCCACTCCCGGGCCGCCGGGCAACGCTCGCAGGTCCTGTCCGCAGGTTTGTCGCCATGCAGCCAACTCTGCGCCGCCCACGCCGGCTTGACCATTCCTCCGCCGAAACGTCCCCACGGGCGCGACGGCGGGCCCCAGCCCACGGATCGGTCCCTCCGGCGAGCAGGCGCGATCCCGCGCTTCCGCTCCCGGCCGCGCACCGCCGCGGCCCCTATAATCGCCCGCGATGCAGACGACCAACACGCCCCTTCCCAAGTCCCGCCTCCAGATCGAGTTCGAGCTCCCGGCCGAGCGCCTGACCCGCTCGCTGGACGACGCCGCTCGCCGCCTTTCGCACCTGCACCGCTTCCCCGGATTCCGGCCGGGCAAGGCGCCGCGGGCCATCGTCGAGCGAGTTCTCGGCGCCTCCACCGTCCTGGATGAGGCCGTCGATCTCCTCGTCGACAGCGCCGTGCGCGAGGCCGTGCGCGAGCAGGAGATCGTGCCCCTCGATTCCCCCCAGGTGGACATCACCCAGGCCGAGGAGGGCAAGCCGGTCATCTTCAAGGCCACCGTGCAGGTTCGGCCGGAGGTCAAGCTCGGCGATTTCGAGAACTTCAAGTTCAAACCCGAGATCGACGCGGTCGACGAGACGATGGTCGAGAAGGTCATCGACGAGCTCCGCGACAGCGAGGGCCACCTGGAGCCGGTGAACGGCCGCGGAGCCCGGAAGGGCGACTACGCCATCATCGCCTTCGAGGGCACCCGCGACGGCGTCCCCTTCGAGGGCGGCTCGTCGGAGCGGATGCCGCTCATCCTCGGCGAGGACCGGCTCATCCCCGGCTTCGAGGACCACCTGGTCGGCCAGGAGAGGGGCGAAGAGCGCGAGTTCGACATCCTCTTCCCCGACGACTACCAGGAGGAGTCACTGCGCGGCCAGACCAGGCACTTCAAGGTGACGCTCAAGGAGCTGCGCGGCAAGGTTCTGCCCGAGGCCGACGACGAGTTCGCCCGCTCCGTCGGCAAGTTCGACGACATGGCCGAACTGACGGCCGAGCTCCGCAAGCGCCTCGAGGCGAGTGCTCTCGATCGGGCCCGGCACCAGTTCGCCGACAAGATCATCGATTACGCCGCGGACAACGCCACCGTCGAGCTGCCGGACATCCTGGTGGACCAGGAGGTCGACGTGATGCGCGACGAGATGCGCTCCGCTTTCGCCCGCCAGGGGATTGCCGAGGAGGCGTATCTCAAGGCGACCGGGAAGACCGACGCCGAGATGCGCGAGCAGTTCCGGCCACAGGCCGAGAAGCGGGTGAAGAGCCTGCTCGTCCTGTCGGAGATCGCCAGGGTCAGGGGCGTGGAGGTTCCGGACGCAGACGTGGAGGCCGAAGTCGCCGCGGCCCGGTCTCGCTACGCGAACAATCGAGCCCTGATTCAGTATTTCGACAGCGAACGCGGCCGAAACTACATCAGGAGCACCATTCGGCGGTCGCGGACCGTGGAGCAGCTCGTCGATGAGTGGCTGGCGGCCAATCCCTCTGCGGCGCGCATGCCCCACCTGGAAGAAACCGAACGAGGTCCCGCCGTCGAGACCCCGTCGGCCGGGGCCGCGGCATCGATCGGGGCAACCGATACGGGGAGCCTCGCGCCGCCGGCCACCAGCGCCGCTGGCGCGTAGCGGGACTCAACACAGAGGAGACGATCCGATGCTCGTGCCTATGGTGATCGAGTCCTCGAGCCGTGGTGAGCGCGCCTACGACATCTACTCGCGGCTGCTCCGTGAGCGGATCATCTTCCTGGGCGACACCATCGAGGACAACGTCGCGAACCTGGTCATCGCCCAGCTGCTCTTCCTCGACGCCGAGGATCCGGAGCGCGACATCAGCCTCTACATCAATTCGCCCGGTGGGGTCATCACCAGCGGTCTGGCGATCTACGACACGATGCAGTACGTCCGGGCGCCGGTCAGCACGATCTGCATCGGCATGGCGGCCAGCATGGCGGCCGTGCTCCTGTGCGCCGGGGCCGCGGGCAAGCGATTCGCCCTGCCGCACAGCCGGATCATGATCCACCAGGGTTCGGGCGGCTTCCGGGGCAATACCCCGGACGTGATGATCCAGGTCAAGGAGATGGAGACTCTAGTCAACACAAATCACGAGATCCTGAGCCGCCATTGTGGACAACCGATCGAGAAGATCGTTGCCGATACCTCCAGGGATTACTTCATGTCCCCAACGGAGGCGAAGGAGTATGGCATCATCGATGCCGTCTACTCCGCTACGATGTCGCCACTGGCCGCACTGAGCGGGCCGGCGAGCGGCGCCGGCGGAGCCGGCGACAGCGCGGGTGACACTCAGGATCCCCCGGCCCAACTGGACCGGGGATAGGGTTCAGTCGCAAAGGACAGGTCCAGGCGCGTGACGACCACCAAGAGCGGCCCCAAGGTTCCATATCGCTGCAGCTTCTGCGGCAAGAGCCAGGAGCAGGTTCGCAAGCTCATTGCGGGCCAGGGCGTCTACATCTGCGACGAGTGCATCAACCTCTGCCAGGAAATCATCGAAGAGGAGATGCTCGAGTCACCGCGCGCCAAGCCGCAGGTCGCCAAGCTGCCCAACCCGCGCGGCATCAAGGTCGCCCTCGACCAGTACGTCATCAGCCAGGAGAAGGCCAAGAAGGTCCTGTCCGTGGCCGTGCACAACCACTACAAGCGGGTCAACGCCGGCCACCAGATCGATGACGTCGAGCTTCAGAAGTCGAACATCCTCCTCGTCGGGCCCACCGGCTCCGGCAAGACGCTGCTGGCCCAGACCCTGGCCAAGATCCTCGACGTGCCGTTCTGCATCGCAGATGCCACCTCGCTGACCGAGGCCGGCTATGTCGGTGAGGATGTCGAGAACATCCTGTTGCGCCTCATCCAGTCCGCCGATTTCGACGTCGCCCGGGCGCAGCGCGGCATCATCTACATCGACGAGATCGACAAGATCGCCCGCAAAGCGGACAACCCCTCGATCACCCGCGACGTCTCGGGCGAAGGCGTCCAGCAGGCACTCCTCAAGATCCTCGAGGGGACGCTCGCCAACGTGCCGCCGCAGGGCGGCCGCAAGCACCCTCACCAGGACTTCATCCAGATCGACACCACGAACATCCTGTTCATCTGTGGCGGTGCCTTCGACGGGCTCGAGAAGCTGGTCGAGGAGCGGGTCGGGAAGCGCTCGATGGGCTTCGGCGCCGAGAACCACATGCCGGAGATCGATCGCGAGCGGATCCTCGAGCGGCTCATGCCGGAGGACCTGCTCAAGTACGGCCTGATCCCCGAGTTCGTCGGCCGGCTGCCCGTGGTGGTGACGCTCTCGTCGCTGACCGCGGATGACCTGGTCCGGGTCCTGACGGAGCCCAAGAACGCGATCACGCGCCAGTTCCAGAAGTTCCTGTCGCTCGACAAGGTGGACCTGGTCTTCACCGAAGGGGCGCTCACGGCGGCTGCCGAGGTCGCGATCACCCGCAAGACCGGCGCCCGGGCCCTGCGCTCGATCGTCGAGGAGTCGCTGCTCGAGGTGATGTACGACGTGCCGGATCACGGTGAGATCCGCAAGTGCATCATCACCGAGGAGACGATCCGCGAAGGCCGCCTGCCGCTCCTGCTAACCAAGACGCAGGTGGACGAGGGCTTCGACGAGACGAACTACGAGAAGCTTCTCTCGGAGCGCGGCCAGACGGCGTAGGCAGGGTGGGGCAGGGGCGGCGCGGGCGGGCTGCCGCCGGGGCCGGGCGGCTTCGGGGGCCGCTTCTGACGCCTCGGACTTGCGATCCATTCATCCGGCGACCGTTATCCAGGTTCCGGCTCCTGCATGCGGCCGCCGCTGGCCATGTTCCACGGACCCGCGGGCCGATTCACGCTCAGATCCGTCCCGGTTGAGCGTGTGAGCGTGTCCACCGGCTGCTTCCACTCGCGCCGAAGGTTGATAGCAGTCACCCGGCGCATGCATCGAAGGCGGGCGCGGTTCCGACCGTTGGCCGGCTCTGATGGCAGCACACTGGCCCATGGCACAGTGGCCGGGCCGGGCGATCTGCTCGCCGCAGCTGATGTCGTTGGCGACCTCCGGCGCCGTCAGTGGGCGTGCTCGGCTGCCTCCGCGGCGTCGGCGTCGGCCTTGGTGCGATGCACTGTTCCCGGTGCGTGCTCGGGCGGCGAGTAGACCGTGTAGAGGCGCAGATCCTGGGGTCCCGTGTTGATGAAGTTGTGGCGCACCCCCGCGGGCACCTGCACCAGCCAGCCCGGGCCGATCGGCGTCCGCTTGCCCTCGATCACGGCGTCCCCGACGCCGGACACGAAGACGAGGACCTGGTCGACGTCGGCGTGGACCTCTTCGCCGATCTCCTCGCCGGGCGCGAAGCTCATCACAACCAGCTGGCTATGCGCGCCGGTCGCGAGCACCTTCCGGAACAGGGTGTTGTGCTTCGCCAGCTCGACGACGTCTTCGATGTAGGCCACGGCTCACCTCTTTCCGCGGCCCATCGTGGCATTCGCCGGGTACCCGGGCAAGGGCCCGCCGTCACCTCGTCAGCGGCGATCCGCGTCCGTCGCGGGCGCCAGCGCCATCTCCAGGACTTCGGCGAGGTGGATGGCGCGCCGGCCACCGGACTGGGCGATCTGCTCGCGGCAGCTGAAGCCGTCGGCGAGGAGCAGAGCTTCCGGGGAGGCGGCGCGGACCGCCGGCAGCAGCGCCCGATCGCCGATCTTCTGAGATAGCTCGTAGTGCTCGCCGCGCTCGAACCCGAAGGCGCCGGCCATGCCGCAGCACCCGGGTTCCGGCTGGGCCGGCGTCAGGCCGATCGACCGCAGGGTCGCCTCCTCGGCCGCCATCCCCACGGTCGCCTTCTGGTGGCAGTGCCCGTGCAGGACGGTCGCGGCGGTGAGACGCCCCGGCAGCGCGGCGGCGAACTCGCGCGGATGCGTCTGCACGAACGCGCCGAGACCAACTGCCATCGTGTCGAGCCGCCTGGCCCGCGGGTCGGCCGGGAACAGGTTCACCAGCTCGTCGTGGAAGACCGCCTCGCATGAGGGCTCCAGGACCACGACTGGCACGCCCGAGTCGAGTTCGGGCTCGAAAGCGTCCAGGATCTGGCCGAGGAGGTGGCGAGCCTGCTTCAGGAAGCCGCGGTCGTAGAGCGGGCGGCCGCAGCACAGGTTGGCGCGCGGCACCTCGACCGTGTAGCCGGCAGCCTGCAGGACCCTCAGCGCCGCGAGCCCCTGCGAGGGCGCGAAGCCCTCCGTGAAGGTGTCCGCGAAGAGGACGACGCGCCTGTCGCCGGCCTCTCGCGCGCCGCCGAGGTCCGCCACGCCATCGGGGAGCTGGCGGCGGAACGTGCGGTCGGCGAACCGTGGCAGGGACCGCCGCCCGTCCACGCCGGCGACGATCTTGGCCAGCCCGGCAATCCCGGGCGCGGCGCCGATGGCGTTCGCCAGGCCGGGGGCGATCTGCGCCAGGTGGGCCCACCAGTGGATCAGGCCCATCGAGTAGGCGACCCGCGGCCGCAGCCGGTGAGCGTAGTGGTGGGCCATGAACTCGGCCTTGTAGGTGGCGATGTCCACCTGGACCGGGCAGTCGTTCTTGCAGCTCTTGCAGGCGATGCACAGGTCCAGGGCCTCGAGAACGGCATCGCTGCGCCACAGGTCCGGTAGCGCCTCGCCCTCGAGCATCTCCCACAGCAGCCGCGCTCGACCGCGCGTGGAGTGGCGTTCTTCGCGCGTGGCCTGGAACGTGGGGCACATCGCCCCGCCCGATTCGCGGCGGCACTTGCCCACGCCGACACAGCGCGCTACGGCCCGGGCCAGCGAGCCGCCGTCGTCGGGGAGGCCGAAGATCGTCCTCGGGTCGGCGAGCGCCAGCGCCGGCCGCAAGTCCGCGTCGAGAGGCAGCGGATCGACGACCTTGCCCGGGTTCATGCGCCCCTGCGGATCCCAGATCGACTTGAACTCCCGGAACGCCGCCACCAGCTCCGGCCCGAACATGCGCGGCAGCAGCTCCGCTCGCGCCTGCCCATCGCCGTGCTCGCCCGAGAGCGAGCCACCGTGCCGGACGACAAGGTCGGCCGCCTGCTCGATGAAGGAGCGGAAGGCGCGCAGGCCTTCGGGCGTGCGGAAGTCGAACTCGGAGCGCAGGTGCAGGCAGCCATCGCCGAAGTGGCCGTAGAAGGTGCGCTCGAAGCCGAATCGGCCGATCAGCGCGTCGAGCTCGCGCAGGTACGCGCCCAGCCGCTCGGGCGGGACGGCCGAGTCCTCCCAGCCCGGATATGTGGCGGGCTTGCCCGGAACGACGGCGGTGGCGCCAACCGCCGACTCGCGCAGGGTCCAGAGGGCCTGCTGCTTCGCCGGTTCGACGACCACTCGCGCGAAGTCGCGGCCGCCGAACCGCTCGGCGGCCTGGCGTGCCTTCGATTCGGCCTCACGGGCGCTCTCGCCGCCGAACTCGACCAGCAGCCAGCCGCCGCCCTTCGGCAGCCCGTCGATCGCCGCCAGGTTCAGGCTCTTGCGCCGGCAGGCCTCGACCAGTCGGTCGTCCAAGCCTTCCAGAGCGATCGGTCCGGCGGTCATGATCTCGGGCGTTCGATCGGCCGCCGCGAAGATGTCCTCGAATCCGAGAACCAGCAGAGCTCGGCCGGCCGGGCTGGGGACGAGCCGAACCGTCGCCTCCAGGATGGTCACGCAGGTGCCTTCGGTGCCGACCAGCGAACGCGCGACGTCGAAGCCGTTCTCCGGCAGCAGCGCCTGCAGCGGGAAGCCCGAGACCAGCCGCGGCAGCTTCGGGTAGCGCTCGTGGATCAGCGCCCCGTGGCTGTCCCGGAGGGAGCGGAGGGAGCGGTAGATCTCGCCCCGCGGGCCCATCTCCGCGCAGACCTGCTCCAGCTCGTCGTCAGTGGTCCGGCCGACCGTCAGGCGCAGCCCGTCGTAGGTGAGAACGTCGAGCGACTCGACGTTGTCGCTCGTCCGGCCGGCCATGATCGAGTGGGCGCCGCACGAGTCGTTGCCCAGCATGCCGCCGAGCGTGCAGCGGTCGTGAGTGGCCGGGTCCGGCCCGAACGTGAGGTGATGCCGTTCCGCGGCCGCACGCAGGTCGTCGAGGATCACGCCCGGCTGGACGCGGGCGATGCGCCGTTCCGGGTCCAGCTCGACGATGCGGTTCAGGTGGCGCGAGACGTCCACGACGACGGCCCGGTTCGTGGCCTGGCCCGCCAGGCTGGTTCCGCCACCACGAAGAGTGACCGGCGCGTCGTGGTCGCGGCAGACGCGGATGACCTCCGCCAGGTCGTCCGTGTCGAGCGGCCGCACGACGCCGATCGGGAGCTGGCGGTAGTTCGACGAATCGGTGGAGTACAGAGCGCGGTCACCCGCCGTGAACTGGACCTCGCCCCGAATGTGGGCGCGCAGGTCTGCCGCGAGTGAATCGCGGGCGACGGCGGGGGAGTGGCTCGTGGCGGCAGTCACCGCCGCAGCATAACCGGGGCACCTGGCGGGCGGGCCATCTCGGCCTGATATGGTTTGCGGGGAACCGCGGGCGGCGCAGGGCCGTCAGGATCATGTGCGGCGCTGCCGCGGTCCACGGAGGGCTGGATGTGGTCTACAAGGGGATCGCCGGCAGAAGACGGCTCACGCCGGCGGTAGGACTGGCCATCGCGGCTCTGCTCGTTGTCGCCGCGGGGTGCTCCGCCATCGCGCCCAGCGCTGGGCCGGTCCTATCGCCGGCGGTTCCGACACATTCCGGGACGGGGCAGTGGACCGGCCTGCAGTGGCGCGACGTCACAGCTTCCGCAGGCGGCTTCTTCAGTCAGCGGGCGCCGGTCGCGGGCGCGATGCCGGGCTACGACCCGGCCGGCATCGTCGTCTGGAGCGGCGGCGTGGCCATGGTCGGCGGGAACGATCGCTCGGTCTGGACTTCGAAGGACGGGTTCACCTGGTCACCTTCCCCCGGAGCGCCGAAGTATGCCGGTCTGATCAGTTGGAACGGCATGCTCATCGCCGGAGGATTCGTAAACGACCAGGACGGCCTCTGGACCTCGACGGACGCGAGCATCTGGCACGAGGCCCCCATTCGATTCGATACCTACGGCTGCGAGCAAGCCGGTGAATGCCTGGGGCTCGCGGCTGGGCCGAAGGGCATCCTTGCCGTCACGACCGAGGGCCGCCTCAGCTTGATGGATCCCGGGACTCCGTGGTTGTCGACGGATGGCGTGAACTGGACACCGCACCCGTTGCCGGAGGATGCGAACCAGGTGTCGGTCCATGCCTTCCGGGGCGGATTCATCGCGGCCGGATCGGTCCCGCTCGCAGGTGCGGCGCCCGGGTCCTTCGTTCCCAGGGCCTGGCGTTCTGCGGACGGCGTCCGTTGGAGTGTCTACCGCGCTGTGCGCCCCGGAGGGACGACCAACGACCAGTGGCCCTACTGGGGACTGAGTGGTCCCTGGAACATCATGGAGGGCTCGCTAGGCGCTGACGATGGCGGGATCCATTCGACGGACGGTGAGACCTGGGAGGAGGACACCGAGTACGTCCCGGGTAGCCAGCTCGTCTCAGACGGCACGCGGATAGTCGCCGCCCAGACCTGGCTCTCCCGCTTCTGCCTGAGCGAAGGCGACGGGCACTGGAACGAGCTCGAGCAGGGCGGCGACATCGGGCAGCTGTCATCCGGTGGGCACGCCTACATGCTTCCCAGCGGCCTGCTATGGGTCACGAAGGATCGCGTCTTCTTCGGCGAGGCGCTGTCGGGCGTTCATCCGAGCGGTTCGCTGGCCCCGGTGACGCCGTCGCCCACGCCCTGGCCCGGGCCGAGCTAGCCGCGCGGAGGTCGCGGCCTCTCAGTGGAATTCGCCGAAGGTGCCGGTCAACGGAATCGCCATGACAACGAGCAGGGCGGTGTTGAGGGCCGCATTGGCATAGACCCTGTGCAGTATTGAACGGCCGGTATCCAGCGGGTACCACAGCGCCAGGCTGGCCGTGATCGACCACCACACCCGCGCTTGCTTCGACGCGAATGCGTTGGCGATCAGAATCGCCAGGCTCAGGCCCCAGCCGGTCATCACCGCGAAGGTCACGCCGTAGGCCCACGACTGGAAGCTCCGAGTTGCGGTGTCGGGCCCGGCCGGCCAGAAGCCGCGGTCCAGGAGGCGGCCGAATATCTGGAAGAGGGGAGTTCCCACAACGAGCACCAACACGGTGCCCGTGACGGCCATGGCGCTCGCGACGACCAGGAGCTACAACCTGAAGACCTCGAACACGCCTTCCTCCTCGTGTATCGCCGTTCCCCCGGCGTTACATTTGGCCGGCGCCCCGTCGCGTCGGCCAGCCTAGTATCGCCGGACTCGGCGGGCCTTGACAGGCCGTGAGCCGCCCGCCGTCGACGCCTCGACAGAACCGGGCGCCCATGAGTCGCGTCCACATCGCTTAGGCTCGGTCCGGCTTGAACCTTCTCGACTCGGATTCCGTCAGACAGGAAGCACAGACGGACAGATCGAGGTAGGTGGCCGATGTTGGGAGAAGGGGAGTTGAGGGTGGCGCTGACGAAGCCTGCGGATGACGCGGCCGCCTTCGTTCAGCTCGTGAGGCCCGAGCTGCCGGGCGCCTATCGCCTGGCCGGCTATCTGCTTCGCGACGCCTTCGAGGCCGAGGACGCGACTCAAGAGGCCGTGGCAAAGGCGTGGGAGTCACGGGCAAAGCTTCGCGACGGCGATCGTTTCCCGGCCTGGTTCGGCCGGATCGTCTCGAACGTGTGTAAGGACAGGTTGCGGCGGCAGCGGGGCGTGCGGGTGCTCGAGCTCGACGATGGGATCGCCGCCGACTTGCGTGTGCGGGACGACTTCCGCGACGCGCTTGCCCGCGACGAGGTCGGCCGGCTCGTACGAACGCTCCCGCCCGATCAGCAGATGGTCGTGGCTCTCCGCTTCTGGCGCGACCTGTCGCTCGAAGAGATAGCCGAACGGCTCGATCTGCCTCTCGGGACGGTGAAGTCCAGATTGCACTATGCGATGCGAGCGCTGCGTAAGGAACTCGATCGCCAGGGAAAGGTGCCGCTATGAGCCACGACGAGGATCTCGACCTCGAGCGCCGCCTGCGCCGGATCGCCGGAGATCCCGAGCCGGCCGTGCCCGGTTCGCTGTACCGGCATCTCGACGTTGTCGCAGAAAGCGCGGCGGTCGATGGCGTTCGGCCCGCTCAACGCGTTTCGATCGCGGCAATGCCTCGGGGCCGCCGATCGGACCCGTTGCAGATCAGAGCGCTGGTCGGGTTGGCCGCCGCCATGGTCGCGATCATTACCGGCGGCATTCTGCTTTCTGCCCCGCGTTCTGCCGGCCCGGCGGCCGAGCCATCGGTCGCCGCCTCGGACCGCTGGACCGGGCTTGAATGGCACGACATCACCTCCACCTCCGCCGGGCTATTCGCCGCGGACCCTTGGGAACGAGGGATCGCCTTCCCTTCCTCCGTCGTTGCATGGACGGGCGGGCTCGCCGCGACAAACGGTTCGGGCGTGTGGACCTCGATCGAGGGTCGAACGTGGAAACAGGTGTCCGGCCCGCAATACGTCAAGTTCCTGGGCGAGATTGGCGGCCGCCTGCTCTCCGTAGCTGATCCGGTGGCGTCGTGTGAGGAGACTGCGTCTGGTCCCTGCCTGACATCGGCCAGGATTTGGTCCACGACCAACGGTGCCGATTGGACATCGGAGCTGCTGCCGTTCTCGGGGTCGGTGATGAGTCTCACGACTTCGGCCACGAGCGTAGTCATCACGGTTCTCCCTGTCACGAGCGCGGACCCGAGCGGTCCGAAGCTCGTCTACGTCAGCACGGACGGCGTCAACTGGCGCCCGGCGCAAATCCCCGCCGACATGTCGACAAGCACCGACCTGAATGTCTCCTCGATGGCCGCGGGTTACATAGCCATCGGGGAGGGAGCCAATCCGGGGAATTCGGGTTCCGCTTCGCCGGAGCTGTACTGGGTCTCCGGGGACGGGCTCGCGTGGTCGCGGATCTCGCCCGACGTGCCGAACCAGCGGGCCATGTTCGCCGTCTTCCGAGGGCTACTGGGGCTCGCAAGCCCTGGTCTGATGGGTGACGTGGGTCTGCATTCCGCGGACGGCGTCACGTGGGCCGACGACCAGGACCAGGTTCTCTCCGGGTTGAGCGGCCAGAACCAGGTAATGTCGGACGGGCGACGCATCGTGGTGGCGGGCAACTGGAACACGGAATTCTGGGTCAGCCTCGGCGACGGCCACTGGCAGCCGCTGGAGCAGGGCGGCGACATCGTAAGCCTGCCCGGCGGCGGCCAGGCCTGGCTCCTTCCGAATGGCATGCTCTACGCCGGCGGCGGTCGACTCTTCTACGGGCAGGCGGTGACGGGCTCGGCGGTGCAGGGGACGCTTCGGCCCGCGGCCACGATAACCGCGCCGCCCACGGCCACACCGGCGGGTTCGGCGCAACCGACTAACTCCTCGTCGGTAATCGTGGCACCGACGTCCCAGCCCTCGCCAACGGCCACCGGGCCGTAGCCCGACCCTGTGCTACGATCGGCGCCTTCACGGCGTTGACCGAGAGGAGTAGCGCCGCCATCCGGCGATGACTGACCCCCGAAACGGTGGTCAGTTTAGAGAGCGGGGCCAGCGCCACGAGCGCAGGCTGAAAGCCCCGCAGTCGGAACGGCGCGAACGTAGCTCGTGAGCTGTGCGGGAGGCGCCCGATAGCGCGCCAAGAGGGCGACGCCACGAACACCGTCGGGATGACCGGCGGCCGGGCGACGCCGAACCAGCAGGTGGTACCACGACCCGTTCGTCCGCTGGACGAGCGGGCTTCTGTTTGATGGAGCGAGCGATGGCGGACGAGGCGAAGACGCGGAAGCCGGGGGCTGGCGCTAGCGGCGCGGCCGGGGAGTCGGAGCTGGCGAAGGCTTACCGCCCCGGCGATGTCGAGCACGCCATCTACCAGAGCTGGCTCGACGCCGACGTCTTCAACCCCGAGGGCAGGGGCTCGCGCGCCGATTGGACGAAGCCGCCCTTCGTCATCATCCAGCCGCCGCCCAACGTGACCGGCTCGCTCCATCTCGGCCACGCCCAGCGCTCCACGGTCGAGGACTTGATGACCCGGCACGCCCGAATGCAGGGCCGGCCGGCGCTCTTCCTGCCCGGCCTGGACCACGCTTCCATCGCCGCCCAGTACGTGCTGGACAAGCTGCTGGCGAAGAAGGGCGAGACCCGCCAGAGCCTCGGCCGCGAGAAGTACCTCGAGGCCATGTGGGAGTTCGTGCGCGAGACGCGCCAGACGATCCTGGGCCAGCAGCGCCGGGTCGGCGCCTCGCTCGACATGACGCGTCTTCGATTCACCATGGACGAGGTCTCCGCGCGAGCCGTCCGCGAGGCCTTCCTGCGCCTCTACCGCGAGGGCCTGGCGTACCGGACCGAGGCTCTCATCCACTGGTGCCCCGGCTGCCGCACCAGCGTTTCGGACCTGGAGGTCATTCCGAACGAAACCAAGGGCAGCCTCTGGACGATGCGCTATCATCTGGTCGACGAGAAGACCGGCGCCCCGGACCCGAACGCCTGGATCGCCGTGGCGACGACGCGACCCGAGACGCTCCTGGGCGACACTGCCTTGGCCGTCAATCCGGACGATCCGCGCTATACGGCGCTCATCGGCCGCCAGGCGATGATCCCGTTCGTCGACCGCGCGGTGCCGATCATCGCCGACCCCGTGGTCGATCGGGCCTTCGGCACAGGCGCGGTCAAGATCACGCCCGCCCACGACCAGGACGACTACGAGACCGGCAAGCGCCACGGGCTGCCGATGATCACCGTGCTCGACGACGCCGCCCGGATCAACGAGAACGGCGCGCAGTTCGCCGGCCTGGACCGCTACGAGGCCCGCAAGCAGATCGTCGAGGCTCTCCAGGCCCGCGGCGACATGGAGTCGATCAAGGCCCACGAGTTGATGCTGGGCCGCTGCCAGCGCTCCGACGACGTCGTGGAGCCGCGCCTCAAGACCCAGTGGTTCGTGCGAGTGGCGCCGCTCGCCACCGCCGCGCTGGAGGCGACCCGCTCGGGCAAGACGCAGATCCTGCCGGAGCGATTCGTCAAGGTCTGGGAGCACTGGATGACCGAGATGCGCGACTGGAACGTCAGCCGCCAGCTGTGGTGGGGCCACCGCATCCCGGCCTGGTACTGCCCGGACGGTCACACCACCGTGACGGCCGATCCCGCGGGCCCGACGGCGTGCGAGGTGTGCGCCCGCCCCGCGTCGGACCTGCGCCAGGACGAGGACATCTTCGACACCTGGTTCAGCTCGGGCCTGTGGCCCTTCTCGACCCTCGGCTGGCCCGAGAAGACCCGCGACTTCGAGCGCTTCTATCCGGGCTCGGTCATGGAGACCGCGTACGACATCATCTTCTTCTGGGTCGCCCGGATGATGATGCTGGGCATCCATCTGACCGGCGAGGCGCCATTCCACACCGTGTACCTGTCCGGCCTGATCCGCGACCCGTACGGCCAGAAGATGTCCAAGACGAAGGGCAACTCGGTTGATCCCCTCGAGACGGTCGAGGAGGTGGGCGCCGACGCCCTGCGGTTTGCGTTGGTGAATGGGACGGCGCCCGGTAACGATTCCCGCCTCGGCGCCGAGAAGCTCGACAACGCCCGCAACTTCACCAACAAGCTCTGGAACGTGGCCCGCTTCGTGCTGGGCGCGCGCCCGGCGTCGATCCCCGCCGGCGCGTCGCGGGAGTTACCCGCGCGCGCCAAGGTCGGCCCGGCCGATCGCTGGATCCTGTCCCGGGCTGCGGCGACCGTCGCGGCCGTCGACGAAGCGATGCGCCAGTACACCTTCGGCGACGCCAGCCAGATCCTCTACGAGGCGATCTGGAACGAGTACTGCGACTGGGCGGTCGAGCTGGCGAAGATCCGTCTCGGCGACGAGAGCCTGGGCTCGGACGAGCGCGAGGCGACCTGGTGGACGCTGGTCGACGTTCTCGACACCTATCTGAGACTGCTCCATCCGATCATGCCATTCGTGACCGAGGCGATCTGGGAGCGCCTTCCGCACGGGGCACAGGATCCGCGGCTGCTCATCGTGGCCGAGTGGCCCACCGCCGCGGCCGACGCCGCCGACGCCGCGGCCGAGATGGAAGTGGCCGCCCTCATTGACCTGGTCCGGGCGGTGCGCAACGCCCGCTCGGAGGCTCGCATCGAGCCCGCCGTGTGGCTGCCCGTGGACGTGTACGTGCCTGAATCGCTCGGCCCCACCTTCCAGGCGCTCCGGCGGGCGATCGAGCGGCTGGCTCGCGCCCGCCCGCTCGGCCGCGAGTTGCGCCCCGAATCGATTCGCCGGGGAGTGGCCGGTGGCCTCTCGGTGATCGCCGGCGAGATCGAGGCGATCGTGCGACCCGCTGCCCGCGACGAGGCTCAGGACGAGCGCGACCGCGCCCGCCTGGAGCGCGAGCTGGCCGAGGCCGAAGGGATGCTTGCCGCCGCCCGCGCCCGCCTCGCCAGCGAGGCGTTCATCTCCAAGGCCCCGCCGGCCGTCGTGGATGGCGTGAAGGCGCGTGCCGCGGAGCTGGCGGAGCTGGTGGCGAGGCTCGCCGGGAGGGTTGGCCGCTAGGTGCAGCCGCCATCGCGCTCGGGTGCGCGACCATACCGGGGACAGACGGCCCCGGCGCGCTGATAGGATACGGTGCGCAGGATCGTCAACACCTTCGAGGAACGACCGTGCCCCTCTTCGGGAAATCCAACAAGGGTCGCGCCCAGGTCAACGCACCGCAGCCGGTTCTGGAAGAGGTCCCCGCCCAGGACTTCACGCTGAAGCTCTCGTACTCGGCGAAGAGCAGCGAAAGCGTCCGCATCAAGACCGGTCCCGGCGCCGTGGCCCGGCTGGCGCGGATGCTCGACGGCTACGTGCAGGGCGAGGCGGAGCTGGTCGAGCCGTACCCGGTCGAGTTCGGCCAGGCGGCTCCGTTCATCGCGCGCATGCCCGCCGCGGCGGAGTGGCTCACGTACCACCGCAAGCGGCTGCCCGTGACGCGCCACGCGCTCGTGGTGCTCGAGGCCGTCGACGCGATCGATCTGGCCTTCGACACGTTCGTTGGCGGACTCCTGGATGGCGAGCTCGACACCTCCGGCTACCCGGAGTACAACACCATCGTTGGCGGTGTCGCGTCGCACTGGGACGAGATGACCGGCGACATGATCGTCCGCGCCGTCGTCGGGTGGGGCGGGAAGGGAGCGCGCGGCGACACGGATCGAAACGCCTCGCGGACCCTGGCCGGGCTCTTCGGCAACATCCAGGCCGACCAGCAAGCCCTCGGAGTCGTGTCCGTTGAGCGACCCATCATCGGCACCAAGACGGCCGGCCTAGTGTGCGCCCACTGCGGCTTCAACTCCGGGCACGAGCGGGCCTTCTACTGCCCCAAGTGCGGCATGCGCATGGTCCGCGGCTAGCGGCGCCTGGAGACCCCATGCCGACCTACGACTACGTCTGCGCAACCTGTGGCCACGAGATCGAAATCATGCACTCCGTCCACGGCCAGGGTCCAGCCTGCCCCCAGTGCGGCTCGGCGATGAAGAAGGCCATCTCTGCACCCGCGGTGCACTTCAGAGGCACGGGCTGGGCGCGGAAGGAACGGGGCTCGACCAAACCTGCGAAGGCCGAACCCAAGGAGCCCGGGTCGAGCGTGACCTCGGACGCCGGTTCAGGCACGGGCGCGTCGTCCGAGTCGTCCGGCACGTCGTCAGGCGGCACGTCCGGCGCGTCGTCCAGTGGGTCGTCCGGCGCATCGACCCCCCAGGACGGGGACTGACCGATGCCGAAGCCACCGACCGATTGGATCTCTCTATCGGAGGCGGCCGGCTTGCTCGCGGCTTCGAACATTCACTTCACGTCCGGCACGATCGGCCGTTGGGCCCGGACCGGCCAGCTCCAGAGCATCAAGCTGGGCAACCGGCGCTTCGTGCGCAAAGCCCAGGTCCGGTCGCTGCTACGGCCGCACGGCGCGGTCCACGGCGAGGATCTGCAGCCCGGGTTCTTCGAAGACCTGGACGACTAGCCTCGAACCGGGCCCCGATCCAGCGGTCGAGCGCCGAGATCGCCGAGCCCGACCGGCTCCGCGGCGAGGTCAGCCCTGCTGCGTACCGCAGCGGCGGCAGTAGCGGGCTTGCGTCGAGACCGGCAGGGAGCAGTGGTGGCAGACGCGGACGCTGCCGCGGTCCAGAACCTGCTGGGCCGACTCGGCCCAGAGGGCGGCAACGAGAGGCGACTCCGCCGTCTCCGCATGCTCGGCCCGGGACGCGGCCACGACCGAGGCCGGTACGAGATCGTTCTGGGGGACGGGCCACGGTGCCGCCGATCGAGTCTGCGTGGGCCAGCTGGCGCCGATCGGCGGCCATGGCGCGGGCTCGTCGAAGTGCTGGGCCGCGACGGTCGCGGGATCGAGAGGGGCTCGGGGCGCCGGCCTCGGCTTTCGCCCCGACTCCTCGCCGACCGGATCGCTGGCGGGCCACTCGACGGGGACGGCCGGGAGGTCGGGTTTCGTCGGGGCCCAGCGGTCGATCGTCGCCGGAGGCAGCGTGAAGAGCGGCTGCTGGTCTGGCACCGACGGCTCGGGCGCGACCTCGCCGGCGCGGATCGGCTCGGGCTCGGGTTCGAGCTCGCGTGCCGGCGCGTCGGAGTCCAGCGGTGCGGACGCCGGCGGCATCGGGTTCTCGACGTCGGTCACGGCCGCCAGGGGTTCCTGCGTTTGCGCCGCCATCGCGCCGATGGGCGGCTCTGCGTCGCTCGAAGCGGAGTCGGCGTCGGCCCACCAGTCGTGAGGCTCGATCGGGCGGTCGGTCCATCGCGTCGCTACCGGCCACGGGGTAGTCGGTCCGGTGCCTTTCTGCCTGGGCGCCTTGACGGGCCTGGGTGTCTTGGGCGGCCTGGGCGCCGCTGCGGGGGGCGTTTCGGCTGCCGAAGTGCGGTGGTGGCCCAGCAGGCGGCCGATGACGGGCGCCCGGCGCGGCTCCGAGTCGGCGGGCGGTTGCGCAGACTCGATCGGTTGCCGGAGCGAACCCAGCAGGTCGAAGTCGGACGAAGGCGTCGCCCTGGGGGCCGGCGTCTCGGGCTCCCGGGCATCGGGCACCGGTCGTTCCGGCTCGGTTCGGAAGCTGGGCTCGAGCTCCGCTACGTGGGCCGCATCCTCATCGAGCGTGTGCGACGGCGTGAATGCTGCCGCGTCCGGGGCCGCCCGAGTGGGGGAGGCCTCCGGTTCGTCATGCGACGGCGCGTGGCTGAGCTGAGCCTCGACGAGCTGGAGCTCCTCGGGGGTGAGCGTCATCTCGGAGCCGGTGGGCTCGCCGTTCAGGGGCCAGAGGCTCCAGCCGTCGTCCTGCGACTTCCACGCCTGCGACTGAGCGTGCAGCTGCTCGGCCGCCGATCGTTCCTCCTCCGAGACCCGGGCGGGCGGGCGGGGCTGCTGCGCGGGTGCGCGCATCGGGGCCTGCGGCGGGGGGGTGGCCAGCGGCAGGGGTGTGGCCTGCGCCGCTGGCATCGGCGTCATCTCCGGGGCGCGGTGCCCGTTGCCGCCCGGGAGAGCGGCGGGCCGCGGGGGCAGCGGATCTTCGGCGGGCCACGGCTCGTCGTACGGGGCGCCGGCCATCCACGGGGCAACGTCCATCGGCGAGCGCGGCGTCCCGAGGCCTTCGAGACCCTGGTGGAAGACCGGCGTGCGGATGATGAGATGGTCCCTCGGCGCGACCGGCTCCACGTCCCACAGCGGAGCGCAGGAGAGGCACGCCCCCTGGTTCTCGTTCCAGCACTTGTCGCAGGCGTACTGGCGACAGGTCATGCAGAAGTTGAAGGTGCGATGGAACTCCTCGGTCACGCGCGAGGACTCGTCCTTCGTGACATCGATGCGGGCCGCGGCCATGGCCTCGTCCATCGAGGTCCCGTCGGTGAGGACGAAGTTCTTCAGGCCCCTCGCGAGGAGGCGCGCACCCGTCAGCGAGGGTCCCTTGGCGTGGCCCGGACCGAAGGTGTAGCGGGTGCCACACCGCTCGCAATACGAGTCGGTGAGTTCGCGCATCTGTGCTCCGATGTCCTTTGCCAGCTCCGAGCGCTGCCGACAGAGCGCTCGTCTTTGGAGGGTACGCCGTTATCCCGTCCTCGTGAGCCGCCCTGCTCGTACTCATAACGGGAGTCCGAAGGTCCCATATTCTGCAAGGCGATTCGCAAGGCTGCCAGAATAGGACGGCGCTCAATCGCTGTCGAGCGTCCGCGACTCGACCGCCGTGCGTACCGGTCAGATCACCGGGGCAACCGGCCGGTCGTCTCGGCGTACTATGTGGCGGCCCCCGAAGGCGTCCCTGGACGGAGGGCACTGCCGAAAGGTCGGCCACGCGACCTGCTCGCGGATCATCAACCAGCCTCTGAGTCCAGAAGAGAGACAGATGACGAGCATTCAAGAAACCGGCGAGAAGGTCGCGGCCAACGTCGAACGCGTGATCATCGGCAAGCGAGACGAAGTTCGCCTGACGCTGGTCGCACTGCTGTGCCGCGGTCATCTGCTGATCGAGGACGTTCCGGGCACGGGCAAGACGATGCTGGCCAAGGCCGTGGCCCGCAGCCTCGGCTGCAGCTTCCGGCGCATCCAGTTCACGCCGGATCTGCTGCCGTCGGACGTGACCGGCCTCTCGATCTACAACCAGCGGACTCAGGAGTTCGAGTTCCGGCCGGGCCCGATCATGGCTCAGGTCGTTCTGGCCGACGAGATCAACCGGGCCACGCCCAAGACTCAGTCGGCGCTGCTCGAATGCATGGAGGAGCACCAGGCCACGATCGACGGCACCACGTATGCGATGCCGGAGCCATTCCTCGTGGTCGCCACGCAGAACCCGATCGAGTACGAGGGCACTTTCGCACTGCCGGAGGCCCAGCTCGACCGCTTCATGATGCGCATCCGACTGGGCTACCCGAGCCAGGCCGACGAGCAGACGATCCTGGACCAGCAGAAAATCACGCACCCGCTGGGCGACCTCAAGGAGGTCCTCTCGGTCAAGGAGCTGCTTGAGCTCCAGAAGGGGGTCCGCGAGATCTACGTCGATCCGAGCGTAGCCGACTACATGGTTCGCCTGGTCAACGCTACACGTACGCACCCGGACGTGTACCTGGGCGCGTCGCCGCGTGGCTCGCTGGCCCTGTACCGCACCGGCCAGGCGCTGGCCGCCCTATCCGGCCGCGACTACGTCATCCCGGACGACATCAAGACCCTGGCCGAGTCCTGCCTGGCTCACCGCCTGATCATCAAGACGAGCTCGTCGATGCACGACATCGACCCGCGCCAGGTTGTGGCCGAGCTGCTCGGCAGCGTGGCCGTGGATCCGAGCCGGGCGATCGGTCCCGCCCGGCGAGGAGAGAAGCAACCGTCGGTGCGGGACGGCAAGGCGGCGGTCCAGCGGGGCGCGAGCGGCAGCCCCGCTCGCTAGTCTCGAGAAGGGCGAAGCGTCGTGATCCGGCGGCTCCAGTTCCTGATCGTGGCGACGGTCTTGATTCTCGCCGCCTTCTCGACCGGGCTGTCGTTCATCTTCTACGTGGTCTACCTGGGGCTTCTGGCCGTGGGCGGTAGCTACGTGCTGACGCGCTTCGGGCTGGCGGACCTGGAAGCCGGCTATCGCGTGGACCATCGCCAGGGTCACGTCGGAGAGGACCTCCGGACCACCTACAGCATCTCCAACGCGAGCGGCCTGCCCAAGCCGTGGCTGGAGGTCTACAACCCGACAGACCTGCCGGTGCCGCTCCCCGGGCGCGCGCTCGGCCTGCGCTCGTGGGCACAGCGATCCTGGGTCGCGATCGTGCCGCTGACGAGGCGAGGCACGTATCGGATAGAGCCGATGGTCGTGCGGACGGGCGACCCGTTCGGCTTCTTCGAAGCGGCGGCCACGGTTGGCCGGCCGACCGTCGTCACGGTGTTCCCACGTGTCGTGCCCCTGCCGCGGTGGCGTCTGCCGAACGCGAACCTCGAAGGCTCGCACTCGGCTCCGGAGCGGACGCTCCAGACGACCCCGCTGGCCACCACGGTCCGGCCCTACGCCCCGGGCGATGGCTTCAACCGGATCCACTGGCGCAGCACCGCTCGCCTGGGAGAGATCCAGGTCAAGGAGTTCGACCTGGAGCAGACCGCCGACGTGTGGCTCTTCGTGGACCTGGAGACCGCCGTGCAGGGCGGGCAGGGCGACGTCTCGACCATCGAGGAGTCGCTCCGGGTGGCGGCCTCGATCGCCCATGACGCGATCGTGGAGAACCGCGCAGTGGGCTTGACAACCAGCGGCCACCGGCTCGTCTCGATCCCGGCAGACCGGGGCCCGCGCCAGCGACTGAAGATCATGGCCCTGCTGGCGGCGGTCGACGGAGATGGGCGCACTCCAATGGGGGAGGTGCTGCTGACTGGCCTGCCACGCTTGAGGCGTGGAATGACGGCCGTGGTCGTGACCCCCTCGCCCGACCGATCGTGGGTCCGGGCGCTGGCGGGGCTGCGGGGCCGGGGCGTGGCTGCGGTCGTCGTCGCCCTCGATGCCGCCAGCTATGAGAGGGACGGCCAATCGGTCCGCCGCGGGCTGCGCCACGAGCCGGCGGCCGAGTCCCAGGAGCGGCGAGCGCTCCGCTTCGCCCTGGCCGAATACGACCTCAAGGCGTGCGAGGTTGGCGCCGGCGACGATCTCGGGACGGTGCTGGCGTGACGGCCGGCTCGGTGTCGCGGCAGCCGGCCGGAGAGTTGCGGCCGCGCGACTGGGACCGCGGATTCGACGAGCCCGGCGTTCTGGGCAGCGCCCTCGAGCGGTTGCGGCCGGACGAAGGCTGGCTGAGCCTGGTCCTGGTCCTTGTCCTGGCCGGGACGATGGCCTGGTCGATCGCCGACGCGCGCTGGATCCTCGGTCGAGACGACCTGACGAGCTTCGTCATCTGGATGGGGCTGGCCGGCGCGCTGTGGGGCTACATAAGCTCCCGCCTGGAGATCGCACCCTGGATCGCCCAGGTCACGGGCGCGGCCGTTGGGGCCTTCGTCCTGATCGAGGTCGTCGGCTCGGTGATTGCGGGCGGGGACGCGGGCCTGTCGGCATGGTTCCAGACCACCGCCAGCTCGGTGACCCAGGCCTATCTCGATCTGACCTGGCGCCACCAGATCTCCACCACCCAGTTCGGGCACTTCTGCCTGATCATCGGCCTCGTCGTCTGGGGGACCGCCCAGGCGGCGTCGTACGACGTCTTCGGGTACCACCGCGCCATCAACGGCGTGCTGCTCATGGCGGTCGTCCTGTTGGCCAACATGGCGCTCACGGCGCAGGATCAGTTCCAGGGCCTGGTCTTGTTCAGCGCCGCCGGACTGGGGCTGCTGCTCCGGGCCCATGCCGCGGATGAGCGGACGAGCTTGCAGCGGCACCGCATCTGGCGCGGGGGCGATCTCAATGCGCCGCGGGCCCAGGGCGGTCTCGGCTTCGCTTCGGCGGCGATCTGTGGCGCGTTGATCCTGACGACCGTCGCCAGCTCGGCGCCGCTGGCCAACGCCTGGTCGGACGTCGGCGGCAACTTCCGCGATTTCGCGACGTGGTTCAGCGCCTACCTGCCGGCCGGCAACCAGAGTCGCATCACCCAGGGCGCCGATTTCGGCAGCTCGACCGTCATCGGGTCGTCGTTCCACGCGTCCGGCGATATCGTGCTGACGATCGACATGCCGCAGGGGTCGATCTCCCACTGGCGCGTGATCTCGTACGACAACTTCAAGTCGACCGGCTGGTCGACGAGCGGAGGTTCGCAAAGCCTTCTCCAGCCCGATGCCGGGCTGAACGACGGGACCCTCGACCAGGTCGACAAAGACACATCAGGTCGGACCACGGTCACCTACGTGGTTCATGTCCGGGACACGTCGCTCAAGCATCTCGTGGTTGCCAACGAGCCCGGGTCGGCGAGCATTCCGGTCACTCGCGTCCTGGTCGGAAGTGCGCCGGAGGATTCCGACGTGGTCTGGTTCCCGGCGGATGCAGCGAGCTACACGGTGACCGCCGTCGTGCCGGATATGGATCCCACGGGTGCCGGGCTGACCGAGTGGCGGCTGCGGCAGGCGGGCACCGATTACCCGGCGTCGCTCCTGGATCGCTACACGCAGGGCGCCGGCCTGGTCGGGGCGTACGGGCAGGACATGCTGACCACCATCGAGTCGTGGGCGGCCACGCAGGGGGTGGCGCTCGATCCGAGCAGCGGGCACTTCACGAACGCATATGACGCGGCGAAGGCGATCCAAGAGTACATGCGCGATCCCAACAACTTCATCTACGACTCCAACGTCTCGGACCTGGTCTCGAAGTGCGCGTCGCTCACGACGGTCGATTGCTTCGTCAGGTACAGGAGAGGGTTCTGCGAGCAATACGCCACGACGATGACGATGCTGATGCGGATGGAGGGCTTTCCCGCCCGCTACGTCGAGGGGTTCCTGTCGGGGCACGTGAACGAGGCGTCTCGCGCGATCGAGGTGACCGGGCGGCAGCGCCACGCCTGGGTCGAGGTGTACTTCCCGGGCTACGGTTGGATCCCATTCGACCCGACGGGAGGAGCGGTGGGCGTGCCGACCGAGCTCCCGGCGGGCAGCCCTGCCGCGGCGTCGCCGACCCCCGAGCCAGCCGCGCCGAGCTCGAGCTTGGCGACGCGTCGGGGCCCGACCCCGTACGAGGGCGGCTCGACGCCCTCCGGCCAGACCGGCGGCGGACCCACCGGGCTGCTGCTCCCAGCCGTGATCGGCCTCGTGGCTCTGCTGGGCCTGCTTGTCATGTTGCGGCGTCGGCCGCACCGGCTGGAGAGCCCCGACGGCGTGTATCGGGGCATCGTTCGGGCGGCCAGCAGGCTCGGCTACAAGCCCCTGCCCACGCAGACCGTCTACGAGTACACCGGGATGCTGGCAGACGTTGTGCCGCGTGCGCGAGATCCACTGGGCGAGGTGGCGACCGCGCAGGTGGAGGTCGCCTACGGTCGGAAGAACCTGCCGGCAGCGCGGCTCATCTCTCTCGCCGCGGCGCAGCGGGTCGTATACCGGGCTCTCCTGAGGCTCGTCTTCCGGATCCCAGGCCGCGGGCCCAGGCGGCCCCGGAAGGGCAACGAGCTTCGTCGCCCGGACTGAGGACGCGCGCTGGGGGCCAGGCGCCGGGACGAGCCCGGTGGACGGGCGCGGCCGGTGGCCGGCCTCATAGCCCGCCGGACTGGTTGCGTTCCGCCGACGACCCAGCCGAGACGGCCCTGTCATCGCGCCCGAGATGATCGTCCAGATTCACTGCCCGCAGAACCGCCCGACCGGCCCGGATCTCGACGACCGTTATCGCGGCCAGGCCGAAGTCGAAGTTCCAGAAGTGCTCGGTCGGAAGGCCGAGAAGGGCGCAGACAATGACTCGGAAGACACCGCCGTGGCCGACGATCAGCGACCAGCGCGGGCTCCGCTGGGCGTGGTCGGCATAGCCGAGGACCTGGTGCCGATCCAGCGTGCCGCGTGGCGTCCCATCGGCCAGCTCCGCCAGGAGGACCGCCAGCGAGGTTTCGACGCGGGCCCGGACCTGCTCGAGGCTTTCGCCGCCGGGGGCGTGGAAGCGTGTCGGCCAGCGCCGCCACGCGGCCAGCGATTCCCCGAATCGCGCCTGGATCTCCGTGTCCTTGAGCCCTTCCCACTCGCCCTGGGCGATCTCGAGGAATCCCGCGTCGGGGCGGAGTGGGGGAGTGGCGCGGCCGGCCGAGGTCATGGCCGCGGCCGCGAGCTCCGCGGTGCAGAGTGCCCGACCCAACGGGGAGTGGACGATGGCGAACGGCGCGGTATCGGGGATCGGGAGAGGCGGCGCGGTATGAGGGTGTGCCAGCCGCGCGCCGGCCAGCTCGGCCTGTCGCTCGCCGAGACGGGTCAGCGGCGCCTCCATCTGGCCCTGGAAGCGGTTCTCGACGATGAACTGGGTCTGGCCATGGCGCAGCAGAACGAGGATGGCGTCGAGGCCGTCGGGAATGAGCGGAACGGCCCCTGAGGGCCGCTCCGCTCCCCGCAGAGAGGAGTTCAACGGTCGGTGGCGGCCCGGATGACCCACACGTCGAGGACCGCCGGGTGGCTCCGGATCGCCGCGGCTACGGCGTCGGGGACCTCGTCGTCGACGGCCAGAAGCATCAAGGCATCCTGTCTGGGCGCCGTTCGCGCCAGATGCATCGCGCTGATGTTCACGTCCGCCTCGCCGAGCATGAGTCCGATGCGGCCCATGGTGCCAGGCTTGTCCTGATGGCGCGTGACGAGCATCAGCGGTGTCGGCGCCATATCGAGCCAGCTCTCATCGATGCGGACCAGGCGTGGCTCTCCGTTGGCGATCGTGCCGGCCACGACGGCCTTGCCGGTGTCGCCTTCGAGCGTCAGCGTCACCAGCGAGGCGAACGTTCCGGCGTCGGAGGTCTTGCGCTCGTTCACCGTCAGGCCCCGGTTCTTGGCCAGGAACCCGGCGTTGATGAGGTTGACCCTCTCGCTGGTGGCGTTCTCGAGGATGCCGCGAAGTGCGGCCGCGGTGAGCTGCGAGGCGTCGTAGTCGGCGAGGTCGCCGGCAACGTCCACCGTCAAGCTCTTGACGGCTCCGCGGAAGTACTGTGCCCCGATGCGCCCGAGTGTCACGGTGAGGGGCAGATACGGGGCGATAGCCCGCGCCGTCTCGGGTGTGAGCAGCGGGGCATTGACGGCATAGCGGGCCGACCGGCCGGCCAGCACGTCGATGACCTGCTCGCAGGCCTCCTCGGCCACGCGCAGCTGGGCCTCGGCCGTGAGGGCGCCCAGATGCGGGGTCAGGACGGTGTTGGGCGCCGTCAGGATGGGCGTGTCGACCGGAGGCTCGGTCTCGAAGACGTCGAATGCGGCGCCGGCGATCTTGCCCTCGGTGAGTCCGGCGGCGACCGCCGCCTCGTCGTAGACGCCGCCGCGGGCGACGTTGACGAGCATCACGCCCGGCTTGAGCCTGGCGATCTGATCGGTCCCGATCATGCCGCGCGTCGCCTTGTTGAGCGGGACGTGAACGGTGATGACGTCGGCCTTCTCGATGATGGTGTCGAGGTCGACCAGGTTGATGCCGTGGAGGGCGGCCTGGTCGGCCGTGACGAACGGGTCGTAGCCGATGATGTTCATCTCGAGGCCCCGGGCCCGGTCGGCCACGGCCTGGCCGATCTTGCCCAGGCCGATGATGCCGAGGGTGCGGCCGCGCAGCTCCACGCCGGTGAAGGAGCTGCGCTTCCACTCGCCCCGTCGCATCGAGGCATCCGCGGCGGCCGTCTTGCGGGCGAGCGCCAGCATCAGGGCGATCGTCTGCTCGGCGGCCGAGATGGTGTTGCCGGTCGGGGCGTTGACGACCACGATGCCGGCCCTGGTGGCGGCTTCCAGGTCGACGTTGTCGACGCCGACGCCGGCGCGGCCGATGACGACCATGCGGGTGGCGTGGGCCAGGATCTCGGCCGTGACCTTGACCTGGCTGCGAACCAGCAGGGCGTCGTAGTCGCCGATGATGGCGGCGATCTCCTCGGGCGAGAGGCCGATCTTCTCGTCGACCTCGTGATGGGCGCGCAGGATCTCGAGGCCCTGCTTGGCCAGTGGCTCTGCAACGAGGATCTTCATCGGATGCTCCTTACCTGGCCAGGCCGAGGGCCTTGAGGGCGGCTACCTGGGCAGCGGCCACGGCCGCGCCAGGGGTGACGGGGCGATCGAGCTCGATGAGGGTCTGCTCGAGGACCGCCATGGCGTTCAGGATGTTCGGGATGGTGACGTGGCCGAGGTGCCCGATCCGGAAGATCTTGCCCTTGAGCGCGCCCTGCCCGCCGGCGACGATGAGGCCGTACTTGCGGAGCTTGCCGTTGAAGGCCTTCCAGTCGAGGTCTTCGGGGATCCAGGCGCCGGTGACCGTGTCCGAGGCGAACTTCGGGTCGGCCAGGAGCTTGAAGCCGAGGGTTTCCAGCCCGGCGCGAACTGCGGCGCCCACGGCCGCGTGGCGCTTCCAGATCTCGGCCAGGGTCTCCTGCTCCATCAGCTGGAGGGCGACGTCGAGCTGGAACATGACGGCCACGGCCGGAGTCCACGGCGTCTGGCCCGCCTCGGCGCTGGTCTTGTGGGCCAGCAGGTCGAAGTAGAACTTGGGCATCTTCGCCACTGCCGCCGCTTCCCAGGCGCGCGGCGAGACGGAGACGAAGGTCAGGCCGGGGGCCACCATCCAGGCCTTCTGCGATCCGCTGACGACCACATCCAGGCCCCAGGCATCCGTCTCGAACGGGACGGCGCCCAGGCCCGAGATTGCGTCGACGAGGATCAGCGCATCTGGCGCCGCTTCCCTGGCCACCTTCGCCAGCTCTTCGATCGGGTTGGTGACGGCCGTGGAGGTCTCGTTCTGGGTGAACAGGACGGCCTTCCAGGGTCCGCCGGCGGCGAGAGCTTCACGCACCTTTGCCGGCTCGGCGGCCTTGCCCCACTCGAAGGCCAGCCTGGTGACATCCGCGCCGTAGGCGGTGGCGATCTTGGCGAAGCGATCGCCGAAGGCGCCGATGGTAACGGCCAGGACCTTGTCCCCGGGGGACAGGAAGCTGACGATCGCCGACTCGAGGCCACCGGTGCCGGCCGCGGTGACGATCAGAACGTCGTTCTCCGTCCTGTAGAAGGTCTTCAGGCGGGCGATGATGCTGTTCTGGAGCGTGGCGAACTCCGGACCACGGTGGTTGACCATCTGGCGGGCGCCGGCCTCTCGGACGGCATCCGGCAGCGACGTGGGCCCGGGGATGCGCAGGTTGGCCTCGAAGCGGTTCACGGGTTCCACCTCATTCGCGATATCTGGACGACGGGCGGATGCTACGGGTCGGCGCCGAGCGGCGCCCCTGTGGTATATATGACGTCATATGATCAGACGGACCACGCTCCTCATGGACTCCGATCTTCTCGAACGGCTCGACCGCTACGCGGCTCGGACGGGGGTTACCAAGACGTCCGTCATCGCAGCTGCCCTGGAGGCCCATCTCGAGTCGAACGACACCGCACCCGACCTGCCATTTCTGGCGGTCGGCAAGAGCGACCACGGCCGGCTCTCGCTCGACGGGCGGGGGATCGCATGGCGAGAGGCCGGCCAACGACCGCGCCCGGAGGAGGGCTGAGACATGGCCGTCCTCCTCGACTCGAGCGCGATCCTGGCGGCGGCTGACCAGTCGGACCTCAATCACCGCGCCGCGCTGGCGTGGTTCGGACGGGTCGGCGAGCCTCTGATGATCGGGGCGCTGACGCTGGGTGAGGTAGACCTGCTTCTCCAGCGGGAGTTGGGGCTGCGGGCGACGCTGGCGCTGCTCGAGTCGATCCACAGCGGTGCGGTGCGGGTCGTCGCGCCCACGCAGGCCGATCTGGCGCGCGCGGCGGAGCTGCTCACCGAGACGATGGAATACCGGCCGCGGCTGACCGACGCGGTGCTGGTCGCGACGGCGGAACGACTCGGAATCACGCGTGTCGCCGCCTTCGACCGCCGTCCGATCGCCATCTTCAGGCCGCGGCACGTACGCGCCCTCGACCTGGAGCCCTGAGGCACCGCCTATCCGGGCCCGGCCTCAAGTCCGCCGGGTCGAGCCCGACGCCTTCGACGTAGAGCCGGATCGCCAGCGAACCGCGCGGATCCACCCGAGATGAGCTCCTGCAGCAGGTTCTGGCGATCCGGCTCTGTCGTGGTCGCGAGCTGCTCGATGCATCGCCGGGCGGCACGCCACCCTGGCCCTCTGCACATGGAACTGCGATCTGCGGCGCTCGATCCGTGGACGGCTAAGCCGGCAGCAGGTCCTGGATCTCGATCTGGGCGCCTTCCTCGCTGCGGACGATTCGCAGGGCGGTTCGGGCGGCGTCGGAGCGGCCCGAATCGAAGCCGGAAGTCTGTTCGGTCGGGGAGATCAAGTCGGTCTGCCTGGTCAGCATCGCCAGGATCGCGTCGTACGGCTGCGACGTCCGCCGTTCGACCATTTCGGCGATTCGGGCGGGGTCGCCGGCGATCCTGCGCAGCTTGGCCCGATCCAGCCGAGGCCAGAGGAGCATCGCGCGTTCGAGGTAGCAGGACGTCGAAGGCCGCTCGCCGCGGCATACCGCTCTTGGGGCGGTGGTTCTCGCACCTTGCACAGGTCCACGGTACGAAGCGTTCGCGCCTACGAGTGGCGCGACAGCGTGCGCACGAGACATGGCGCTCCCCAGTTGAAGCAAGGGACGCATCTTAGTGTTCGGCTGGCCGGCACTAATCTGAAACGGGGGCACCGCGTCGTGTCAGATTCCTTGCATCCCATGAAACTGCTCGCGTCTCAAGCGCCGCGCGAGAGATCTGGTCTTGCCGCTGAGCTTCACGGAGTGCCGGGGGTCTCGATCCGGTCGCCTCTGCGACTCCCACGTCAGACTCTGACCCGGCTTCATGCAATCGCAATACCTCAAATGAGGTAATCCGGTCGGGCGGGCCTGGCAATCGGGTAGGTTGGTCGACCTATCCGGTTTGCGGCCGCACCACTCGCCTCTGGCACCGGAAGTCAGCCGCCCAACCGACGGCCTTGGTCACTCCCCTTCGGCGTCTCGTCGCTGCTCGTCGGCCAGGTCGCGCAGGCTCTCCTGGCGGCGGCGCATCCCCTCCGACCCGGCGGACATCGGATCCACCTGGGGCTGGCCCTCCGCATGGCGCTTGCGACGGGGCGGATCGAGGCGGCCCTGGCGCAGCCGCTCGAGCCGTTCGCGGATCTTGCTCTCGGCGCCCTCCTCGCCGGGGAAGTAGTAGCGGCGATCGGCGAGCTCGGTGGGAAGGTACTGCTGCGCCACGTCGTCGCCCACGAAGTCGTGCGGGTAGCGATAGTCGCGCCGGCCGGGCCCGCTCGAGCGCAGGTGCGCCGGCACGGAAAGCGAGCCGTGGCCCAGGACGTCGTCCATCGCCGCGAAGTAGGCGCGACCCGCGGCGTTGCTCTTCGCGGTTGCGGCCAGAAAGACGGTGGCCTGGGCCAGGGCGTACTGGGCCTCCGGAAGACCGACCCAGTCGAGCGCCGCAGCGGCGGCGACGGCGATCTCCAGGGCTCTCGGGTCGGCCAGACCCACGTCCTCCGAGGCGGAGATGATCAGCCGACGGGCGATGAAGCGGGGATCCTCTCCGGCGGCGATCATCGCGGCAAGCCAGTACAGGGCAGCGTCCGGGTCGTTGCCGCGAATGCTCTTGATGAACGCGCTGACGGTGTCGAAATGGCCGTCGCCGGCTCGATCGTAGGCCAGCACCCGCTGCTGGGCCGCCGCCTCGACGTCGGCGAGCCTGGGCGTGACGCGGCCCTGCTCGTCGCACGCACCCTCGGCCTCGGCGATCGAAACCGCGCCTTCGAGGACGTTCAGAGCCTGCCGCGCGTCTCCCGCCGAGAGGCTGACCAGGTGCTCGAAGGCCTCGTCCCCGACGGACACGCCACCCTTCGGCCCCAGACCGCCGGCCAGCCCCCGTTCCTCGTCCGAGAGCGCGCGCCTGACCACCGTCGCCACTTGCTCGTCGGTGAGCGGCTCCAGGCGATAGACCCGCAGGCGCGAGAGCAGCGCCGAGTTCACCTCGAAATACGGGTTCTCCGTCGTGGCCCCGACGAGCGTCACCGTGCCCTCTTCGACGTGGGGTAGCAGCGCGTCCTGCTGCGCTTTGTTGAAGCGATGGATCTCGTCGATGAAGAGGATCGTCTGACGGCCGTTGAGGGTGAGCCGCTCGCGGGCCTCGGCGACGATGGCCCGCACTTCGGCGACGCCGCTCATCACCGCCGAGATCGTCACCAGCTGAGCGCCGACGGCATCGGCCAGGACGCGGGCCAGGCTGGTCTTGCCGCTTCCCGGCGGTCCCCAGAGCAGGATCGATCCGAGGCGCTCGCGCTCGACGGCCCGGCGCAGGGCGCCGCGCGCGCCGATCAGCTGGTCGTGGCCGACGACCTCGTCCAGGCTGCGCGGCCGCATCCGAGCCGCCAGCGGCTGGCGTTCCGGAGGAGGGGCGAAGATCGGCTGCTGGGTCGAGGAGCCGGTTCGGCTAGGGCGGCGAGTGGCCATGTCCGGATGCTACTCGCCGCTCGGCCATCCGGCTGGGCGGCAGGCCACCCGGCAAGGCAGAGTGGGGATCGCATGGCGATCCCCACTTCCCGCCCCGGCAGTTCCGCACCGCTCGCGCCGCCCGCGCCAGCCGGGGACGTCGGGGATGCCGCTGCCGGCCTCACCGCCCGCAACGCCGCCGAGCCGGGCTGACGCAGAACCCCTGGCCTGCGTCCGACGATCGCCTTCGTTGACCGGTGGAGCCGGGCTGCGCGTCAGACCTTGATGACGTGCAGGACGTCGATCAGGACGAAGAAGACGCTCAGTATTGCGACCATGGCTCCACCGACCCGCAGGATCCGGCGGACGTCGCGGCTGACGTAGCCGTATTCCTCGGCGGCGCGGACCGCCAGCGGGCTCTGGCCGCGGAATCGTCCAGCGGACCCAACATCGGCAGGGCGCGACCGGTCGCGCGAGCGTGCCATGGTCTGCTGAGCAGCGCGCTCCTGCGCCACGATCTGGGACTCGAGCTCGGCGGCGCGAGCTTCCTCGGCCGCCGAAAGGCCCTGGCTGGGTCGGCTTGCGGGTCGCGGCTGCTGTCGAGCGGGGGAGTGTCGGTCAGCGTGCCGCTGACCGCGATTCCCGCGGGTGCGCTTGGCCATGTTGGTGAGGAGCCTCCGGTGGTCGTTCGATAGCCCGTCGAGCATAGCATCCCGATCCGCGGGGCAGGGGCTCGGCAGTCCACGAGCCGCGTTGCCGCCGTGGCTGGTAGACTCGCCCAGAGTCGAGTGGAGGTTGGCGTGACGCAACTCAGCAATTTCGTGGCATCGCATCTGGGCGTCATCGGCGTCGTCATCATCGTCGGATGCGTCGTCGTGGTCCTGATGATCCTCATGCTCTTCATCCAGTCACGAAGGATCGCGCTGCTCAGCGAGCGCCTGGATTACCTGACCCAGGGCGCCGACGGCGAGAGCCTCGAGGGCGTGCTGAACACTCACCTGGACACGGTCATGCGTGTCGCCCACGATCTCGACGAAGTGACGGCTCGGACGGCGATGCTCGAGGGCGGGGCGCGGCTTCATTTCGGCCGGCTCGGCCTCGTGCGCTTCAACCCGTTCGACGATACCGGCGGCAATCAAAGCTTCGCGCTGGCCATCCTCGATTCGAACAACGACGGCTTCGTGGTCAGCAGTCTCCACTCGCGGACTGGAACTCGGCTGTACGCGAAGGCGATCTTCGGCGGTGAGAGCGAGACCACGCTCGGAGCCGAGGAAGCTCAGGCGGTTGAGATAGCGGTCTCCCAGGGTGGGGGAGTCGCATCGTCGCGGGCATCCAAGGCCGCGGCCGGCAAAGCGGCCGGCAAGGCTGGGGGTCGCCCAAAGACGGCCGGCGCCGCGATTGGCGTCGCCAGGCCGAGCCGCCCGGCCAAGCCGGCAGCCGTCGCGGCCGCGCCTGCGGGCGCCGAGTCCGCCTCTTCCGCACAGCCTCAAGAGGCCGCTTCGGAGCCTGCGCCGAGCGACGCGGGCACGGCTACACCACCGGCTTGACGGAGGTGCCGGGCGTCGTGACACGCGAGATGTCACTGCGACGGCGATCCTAGGGGCATGCCTCGCCCCACCCGCAAGACTCAGCGGCGAGAACCTCCACGTCTGGAGCAGATTCCCGTCTGGGGCGGCCCGCCGGAGACGCCCCAGGAAGAGGCCATTCCGTCCGGCGTGGAGGCGTTGCTCGCCGGCCTCAACGCCGAGCAACGGCGCGCGGTCTGCCACGACGAGGGGCCGCTGCTCGTGGTGGCCGGCGCGGGCACCGGCAAGACGCAGGTCATCACGCGCCGGATCGCGTGGCTGATAGGCACGCGGCGCGCCCGCCCGTCGGAGATCCTCGCGCTCACTTTCACGGACAAGGCCGCCGAGGAGATGCAGGCCCGGGTGGACCAGCTCGTGCCCTACGGGTACACGGACGCCGTGATCTCCACCTTCCATGCGTTCGGCGACCGGATCGTGCGCGAGTTCGCCCTGGAGCTCGGATTGCCGACGGACACGCGCGTGCTGACGCGGCCGGAGGTCGTGATCTTCCTGCGCGAGCGGCTCTTCGAGTTCGAGCTGGACGAATACCGGCCGCTGGGCGACCCGACGCGTTTCCTGGGTGCCCTGGCGAGCCTGTTCAGCCGCTGCAAGGACGAAGACGTCAGCCCGCAGTCGTACCTGGATTTCGTGGCGGGGCTGGCGAAGGCGGCCGGGGTGGGCGAGGGGCCCACCGACGAGGTCGCAGCGCTGCGCGAGCGCGCCAGGCGCGAAGGTGAGCTTGCCCGAGCCTACGCGCGCTACCAGGACCTGCTCCGCAAGGCCGGTCTGATCGATTTCGGCGACCAGGTGAGCCTGTCCCTCCGGTTGCTGCGCGAGTCTCCGGCCGCGCGGTGGGAGCTCCAGCGACGATTTCGCTACGTCCTGGTGGACGAATTCCAGGACACCAATCGCGCCCAGTCGGAACTGGTGGAGCTGATAACCGCCACTCACGGCAACGTGGCGGTGGTCGGCGACGACGACCAGTCGATCTACAAGTTCCGCGGCGCCGCGATCAGCAACATCCTGGAGTTCCGGCGGCGCCATCCGCGCTGCCGCCAGATCGTGCTGCGGCGCAACTACCGTTCCCGCGCCCCGGTCCTGGACGCCAGCTATCGCCTCGTTCGATTCAACGATCCGGACCGCCTCGAGTTCCGCAACGGGATAGACAAGCGCCTCATCCCGGAGCGGCGCGGAGACGAGCGCCCGGTCCGCCATCTCGCTTTCGCGACGGGTTCGGAAGAAGCCGACTGGGTCGCCCGCGAGATCGCCGACCGTGTGGCCGCAGGCGCCCGGCCGAAGGAATTCGCGATCCTCGTGCGCGCCAACGCCGACGCGGACCCAATCCTGCGGTCGCTGAACCTGGCCGGGGTTCCATGGCGCTTCTCGGGGACGTCGGGGTTGTACGCCAGGCCGGAGATCCGGCTGCTGCTGGCGTTCCTGCGCACGATCGCCGACCTCTCCTCGAGCGTCGATCTGTACGCGCTGGCGGCCTCGGCGGTGTACGGCCTCGGTGGCGAGGACCTGACCGCCATCGTCAACGCCGCCCGCCGTCGCAACCGTTCGCTGTGGGACGTGGTGGAGGAGTTGACCCGGCAACCGGGGCTGCTGCGGCTCTCCCCGGAAACGCGGGCAGCCCTCGAGCGGCTGGTCGTGGACATCCGCCGTTACACGGAGCTCGCTCACGAGCGGCCCGCCGGCGAGTTGCTGTACCAGTTCCTGCGCCAGAGCGGCCTGCTCTCGAAGCTGGCGTCCACGGAGTCGGTCGCCGCAGAGGAGGCGCTCCAGAATATCGCCCGCTTCTTCGAGATCGTGCGTTCGCAAACGGATCTGCTGCCGGACGATCGCGTCATCTTCGTCGCCCGCCATTTGCAGACGCTCATCGACGCGGGTGACGACCCGGCCACGGCCGAGGTCGATCCGGACGCCGACGCCGTGGCGGTTCTGACCGTCCACAAGGCCAAAGGCCTCGAATTCCCGGTCGTCTTCATGATCGGCCTGGTGGACGGGCGCTTCCCCGCTCGCACCAGGCGAGAGCCGCTCGGCCTGCCCACGGAGCTCGTCAACGAGGTCCTGCCCGAGGGCGACGCCCATCTTCAGGAGGAGCGGCGGCTCTTCTACGTGGGCATGACCCGGGCCCGGGACGAGCTGGTTCTGAGCCACGCCGCCGACTACGGCGGCAGGCGCGCCCGTCGCGTCTCCCAGTTCGTCCTGGAGGCCCTCGATCTGCCGGCTGCCAGCTCGACGGCCCGCATCTCCGCCGACGCCGCCCAGTCGCCGCTGGAGCGGCTGGCCTCGTTCGAGCCGAAGGCCGCGCCGGCCGAGCCCGGCCGGGGGGCGATCGAGGGGCCGCTCACCCTGAGCTTCTACCAGGTGGACGACTACCTGACCTGCCCGCTCAAGTACAAGTACGTCCACGTGCTGCGCGTGCCGATCGCTCCCCACCACTCGATCATCTACGGCTCCGCGCTGCACCAGGCGGTGCAGGAGTTCCATCGCCGCCAGGCGAAGGGCTATTCGATGAGCGAGGAGGAGCTGGACGCGGCCTTCGAGCGGGCATGGTCCAACGAGGGGTTCCTGACGCGCGAGCACGAGGAGGCGCGCCTGGCGGCGGGGCGGGCCGCGCTGCGCAGGTTCCGCGAGAGCCAGCTGCGGCCCGATGCGGTAGTGCCCGCCTACGTAGAGCGCGAGTTCAGCTTCCTTCTCGACGGCGACCGGATCCGCGGCCGAATGGACCGCGTGGACATCGAGCGATTGCCGCAGGACGAGGGCGCCGCGGCCACGCCCGCCCGCGACGGGGCAGGGGAGCGGCAGCATGCCGACGTCACCTCGCCCGCGCTGCCCGGATTGCATCCGGAGCGGGTCACGATCACGGACTACAAGTCGAGCGACGTACGCGACCCGGCGAAAGCCAAAGAGCGAGCGCGCGACTCGCTGCAGCTGCAGATCTACGCCATGGCCTTCCAGGCGGAGTCGGGTCGATTGCCCGACGCGTTGCAGCTCTGGTTCCTGGAGTCGGGGCTGGTGGGGCGCGTGGAGGTGGACGAGAAGCGGCTCGACAAAGCGCGCGCCTCGATTCGCCAGGCCGCGGCGGGCATCCGCGCCCTCGACTTCGCGGCCACTCCGGAGTACATCGCCTGCGGCTACTGCGCGTTCCGCGACGTCTGCCCTTCGAGCGCCGCGAAATGACCGACCGGGAGGAGCGGCGGCGGGGGATGGAAGTCGTTGCGCTCGGCCAGTCGATAGAGGCCATCACACTGGACTTCGGGAACACGCTGCTGCCGTTCCCGAGCGCCTCGATGGGCGGCGTCTTATCGGAGACGGCCGAACGAGCCGCGGCGACGTGGGGCTTCGCGGCAGACGAGTTCGCGCGGGTCTGGGGTGAGGAGCGGCTCCGCCAGCTCGCGGAGGAGGTCCCGCAGGGACGAGAGGCCAACATGGACGTGCGGGCGGCGCGAGTGCTGGCCAGGCTTCGAGGCCACCCGGCTCCGGCCGCGCAGGACCGCTGGGACGACGCGCAAGCCGCGCGCCGGTCGACCCCGGACGAAGTCGGCGCAATCCTGGACAGCTACGCATCCGCCTTCGTGCGCTTGACGCCCGTGCCGCCGGAGATAAGCCCGCTGCTGGAGTCGCTGGCGTCGCGCTACGCTCTGGCGATCCTCTCGAACTGGCCGATCGCCGTCGCCGTGGAGCGGTACGTCGAAGCCGCGGGCTGGTCGGCGCACCTCTCCGCCGTGGTGATCTCGCAGCGAGTTGGCGCCATCAAGCCTCGGCCCGAGATCTTCCGGGCGGCGGCCAGGGCGCTCAAGGTGGCGTCGGGCCCGCGCCTTCTCCATGTGGGCGACGATCTGGGGGCGGATGTGGCCGGGGCTCATGGGGTGGGCTGGCGGGCCGCCTGGGTGCGGATCAGGCCGGAGGACTCACCGTTGCCGGTCGCCCCCTCGTCGGGCAGCGAGCGGCCGGATATCGTCGTCGATCGCGTGACCGATCTGTCGCGGGCGCTTGGCCTGCGCACGCGCCGCTACTCGTAGACTGCAGCAATGGAGCTGCGCGACCGAACCGGCAACTACCTCTTCGTGCTCCTGGCCATCGTCGCGTGGGCGGCCGCCCTCCTGGTCCTGTCGACCACCTATCCACGCGAGAGCCCGACCAACGCGCTGGTGGGGGCCGGGGTCATCGGCCTCGCCTGCGGAGTGACCGCTGTCCCGCTCTTCTGGCTGGCGGTGTTCGCGCGCCATCGTCGGATCGCCTTCCGCGGGGATTGGTCGCGCGCGATCAGGCGCGGCGCCTGGGTGACGCTGATCGTCGCGATCCTGATCGCGCTCCGCGTCCAGAACGTGCTGAGCCTCCCGATCGCGGTATTTGTCGCGGCGCTGGTCGTTCTCGCCGAAATCACCCTTTCGGCCGAGCGCTGATGACAGGGCTCGCGTTCGCCGCCTCCGGTCGGTGCGGCGGGGCGCTACGCTGTACTCGATGACGGAGTTGCGCCGCGATCCTCCCACCACCGCCGCCCTGGCGCGGTTGTACGACGTGGATCTGCTCGACGATCCCGGCGACATCGATCTCTACCTCGCCCTGGCGGCGCGGACCGGCGGACCCATCCTGGAGCTTGCCACCGGATCGGGGCGAATCGCCGTCCCGCTTGCCCGGGCCGGCTACGAAGTCACCGCGGTCGACATCGACCCGGCCATGCTGGCTCGCCTTCGCCGCAGGCTGGCGGAGACAGTCGAAGCCGAGCCCGAGGTGCGCGGGCGGGTCCACCCGGTCGAAGGCGACCTCGTCGGCCTGGAGCTGCCGGGCGGCCCTGTGTTCGGGCTCGCGATCCTTGCCCTCAATTCCGTCCTGCTGCTCGATTCCCGCGACAGACAGCGAGCGGCTCTCGAGACGATGGCCCGCTACCTGGTCCCCGGGGGAGTGGCCGTCGTCGACGTCTGGCTGCCCGCAGCGGACGAGCTGGCCCGCTACGACGGGCGCCTCAGCCTGGAATACGCCCGCACCGACCCCGAAACCGAGCTGGTCGTGACCAAGACCGTGAGCGCTGAGCACGAGCCAACCCGCGGCCACGTCGAGCTGACCGCGATCTACGAGGAAGGCGAGCAGGGCGGCCCGCCGCGGCGCTGGGTGCGACACGATCGGCTCAGATTGCTGGGCCCCGACGAGCTGTCCGAGATGGCGGAGGCCGCCGGTCTGATCGTGGAGGTACTGGCGGGCTCATACGATCTCGAGCCATTGGTCAATCATGACGAACGGGCCATCCTCATAGCTCGGAGGCGGGGGAGGACTGGCCCCGCTTCCTTGCTATAGTCGGTCCCGTGGCGACAACCACCTCCATCCGACTGCTCGTTGCGGAAGACGTTCCGCAGGTGAGCCAGCACGTCCGCAACCTGCTGAGCATCCAATCGCAGGTGAAGCTGCTGGAGGTCCTCACGGACGGTTCGAAGGTCGTCGACGCGGCCCGACAGCTCCGACCGGACGTCGTCATGGTCGACCTGCTGCTCCAGGGCAGGGTCAAGGGGCCCCAGCTCATCGAGAAACTGCGCGATTCGGGGCTCGATATCCCGGTCGTGGTCCTGACCGTGCCCCAACACCCCCTGGCGCGCGACCCGGACCGCGGCATCGACGCCGTGCTGACGCTCCCGTTCAGCGGCTTCGAGCTCGTGAACACCCTCGCCCACGTGATGACCGACCGCCAGTCCCGGGCCGCGGGCGCCTGTCGCGTCATCTCGGTCTTCTCGCCCAAGGGCGGCGTCGGCAAGACCACGATCGCCTTCAACCTGGCCGTCGCGCTGGGTCAGCTGGGCGTCTCCACGGCCCTGATCGACGGCAGCCTCCAGTACGGCGATCTGCGCGCCCTTCTCAAGGTCCCCGACGACGTGCCCTCGATCCTCGATCTGCCGACGGATCGGGTCCAGGAATCGGATCTGCGCGACGTGATGTGGCGCGATCCGGCGGGAATCGACATCCTTCTCGCTCCACCGCGCGTGGAGATGGCGGAGATGGTCACCGCGCGCGACGTCGAGAAGACGATCTCGATCCTGCGCCGCCTGTACCAGGCCGTGGTGATCGATACTTCGACCTCCCTCTCCGAGGTAACGCTGGCATTCCTCGACGCTTGCGACGTGATCCTCTCGATCGTGACGTACGACTCCACCACGATCCACAACACGGTCGCCGTTGGGCAGGCCTTCGCGTCGATCGGCTACACGGCCGACAAGGTTCACTACCTGGTCAACCGGGCCGACTCGAGCGGCGGCATGACCCGCGACGAGCTCGCCCGGGCGATCGGCCGAAAGCCCGACTTCGAAGTCGTCTCCGACGGTCGGCTCGTCGTCCAGGCCAACAACGAGGGCATGCCCTTCGTGGTCGCCAGCCCCGATGCCGCGGTCAGCCGGGACGTGCGCCGTGCGGCGGCGATGATCGCCGGACGCACGGCCGGGGCTCCGGTGAGACACTGAGGCCGTGTCCGACCCACGTCCCATCGGCGTTTTCGACTCTGGTGTCGGCGGCTTGACCGTCCTGCGCGAGATCCTGCGCAGGCTGCCGTTCGAATCGACTGTCTACCTCGGCGACAACGCTCGAGCCCCCTATGGCATCCGCACCGACGACGAGGTTCGCCGTTTCAGCGTCCAGGCACTCGACGCGCTGGTCCGGCGCGACGTGAAGGCGCTAGTCGTGGCCTGCAACACCTCCACCTCGGTGGCCCTGGCCGATTTCAGGCGCCGCTACGACCTGCCGGTCCTGGGCGTCGTCCGGCCGGGGGCGGCGGCCGTGGCGCTGGCCACTCGGACGCGCCGGGTCGGCGTGATCGCCACGCCGACCACGGTTCGCTCGCGCGCCTACTTCAACGCGATCAAGGACGAGAACCCGGCCATCGAGGTGTATGAGCACGCCACTCCGACGCTCGTGCCGCTCGTGGAGGCCGGGCAAACCTCCGGCCCGGAGGTGGAGGCGGCGGTCCGCCAGGCGCTCGCCCCGCTCCTTGGGGAGCGCAACGAGGACGGCGAGTTCATCTTCCCGCTGCCGCCCTCCGCCCGCATCGACACGCTGCTGCTGGGCTGCACTCACTACCCGCTGCTGGCGGGAGTGCTGCGGGCCTGCGTGGGTGACGGCGTGGCGATCGTGGATTCGGCGACGGCCACGGCCTCCTCGCTGGCGGAGCTTCTTTCCGTCAACGGCCTGGAGGCGCCCGGGACCACGCGCGGCACGGCCGCCGATGCGGGCCTGGCGGGCCACGAGCCGCCGAACGAGACGCGTGCAGCGGCCACGCATCGCCAGCTGACGACCGGGGACATTGCGGCTTTCCGGGCGGTCGCGGAGCGGATGTTCGGTGACGAGTTCGCGGACGTAGAAGCGGTCGAGCTGGATACTGCAGGGGCGGGCCAGGTCGGAGTGTCGTGAGCGACCGGCCGGACTCGGGGCGGGACCGCGCCTCGGCGCCGCGAACCTCGTCGCGACGTCCGGGGTGGCGACGGGACGCATTCCTGCAGGCCGGCTTCCTGGTCGGGGCCGCGATGGGAGCCGCGATCACCGTCCTGGGCCGGCGCATGGAGCGTTCGGCGCGCCGAGGCCTGATCGATTGGCGGGTGGCGGAGCGGATCGCCGTGGATCGCGTCCGCAACTCGCAGGGGACGCTGACCGCGTATGAGCTCGCGGCCGCCGAGCCGGTCTACGCGGCGGCGATGAGGGAGATCGTTCCCGCCCTGGGGGCCGCCCTCGCGACGGAGCTTCCCGGCATCGTCGAACGCAGCGGCGTCGTCGCCCGCGAAGACTGGGTGCGCGCGAACGTCTCGACCTTTGCCGGGTTGATCGGCAAGATCGAGGGCGACCTCCTGGAGCAGATCCTGCCGCCCGGTTCCGGCTTCATGAAGGCGTCGATGGCGATCGCCAATCGCGCCGTTTCCACCCGCCAGTTCGGCTACCTGCTCGGTTTCATCGGGCAGCGGATCCTGGGCCAGTACGACCTGGCGATCCTCTCGGCCGAATCGACGCCCGGACGCCTGCTCTTCGTGGACGAGAACATAAGGCGAGCCGCGGCCAGCCTGGACGTGCCCCTCAACCCGTTCCGGACCTGGATCGCCCTGCACGAGACCACGCACGCCTTCGAGTTCGAGGCGCATCCGTGGCTCCGGCCGTACCTGGCGGAGCGCCTCGAGCGGCAGCTGACCTCGCTCTCGTCGGACGTGTCGCTCCTGAGCCGCGAAGCCGTTTCGCGGCTGGGTCGGTCGCTGCGCGGCAAGAGCCCGGGCGAGCACTGGATGGAGGGGCTGATGGGCGAGGAGCAGCGGCGCGAGTTCCGTGAGATCCAGGCCGTCATGAGCCTCCTGGAAGGCTTCGGCGACTATGTCATGGACGAGGTCGGCCGCGACCTGGTGCCCGACGTCGAGCGAATCAGCCGGCGTTTCCACGCCAGACGCGAGCAGAGAACGGGCGCCGAGCGGGCCATGATGCGAGTCACCGGCCTGGACCTCAAGATGGAGCAGTACAAGCAGGGCGAGGCGTTCGTGGCCGCGATCGCGCGCGCCCGGGGGGCGGAGGCTCTTCGGACGCTGTGGCGCAGCCCCGAAACCCTGCCCCGGCCCGACGAGATCGCTCTGCCGTCACTCTGGGTGGCTCGAGTTCTGCCGGCGCAGGGACCCGCGGATGCAACATGATGGACGGAGGATGCGCCGGGGCGATGGGCGGGCTTCGGGGTAGCCCCGGCACAGGGGAGGCAGGCATGGGCGCGCAGAACGTCACCGGGATCGTGGGACCGGGGCACGGACCTGGCGGCTCGCCGCTGGCCATTGCCATCAGCCCGGTGCTCACCGGTCGCGACGCCTTCGACGCGATGCGCCAGAAGATCCTCGACGCCGCTCCCGGATCCCGCCTGGTACCGGTCTCGGCCGAGGGGGTTGCAGACGACCCGGTCGACGAGGTCGAGGTCCTGCTGCGTGGCTGGTCGCTGGGCGGTGACGCGCTGGATCGGCTCGTCGGACGAACGCCCAAGCTGCGCTGGATCCACTCCGTCTCGGTGGGCGTGGAGGCGATCCTGACACCGGTCGTCTGCCTGCGCGGGCTGACGATCACCAACGGTCGCGGTGTCTTCGACCAGCCGATCGGCGAGTATGTGATGACGATGATCCTGTCGGTCTGCCGGCGCCTGCCCGCGCTGCTCGAGCTGCAGCGTGAACGGACCTGGCAGCCGATCGAGGCAATCGAGCTGGCCGAGACGACTATCGGCCTGGTCGGGTTAGGCGGGATCGGCCACGAGGTCGCCAGGCTGGCGGCCCCATTCGGACCCCGGATGGTTGCCATTCGGAGGCGGGCCGGAGTGGGCGAGACGCCGGCCGGGGTTCGGGTCCTGGGTGGCCTCGAGGCCCTGCCGGAGCTGCTCTCCGTCTCGGATTTCGTCGTGCTGGGGCTGCCGCTCACGGCCGAGACCGACGGCGTCATCGACGACGAGGTCCTCTATAGGGCGAAGCCCGGCAGCTGGCTGATCAACGTGGCCCGGGGCGCGCTGGTGGACGAAAGGGCACTGATCCGGGCGCTCCGCGACGGTCCGCTCGGCGGTGCGATCCTCGATGCCTTCCGCGAGGAGCCGCTGCCCGAGAACTCGCCGCTCTACCGCCTGCCCAATTGCATCGTGACGGCCCACACGAGCTGGTCGAGCAAGGCCGTCCTCGACCGCACGCTCGACGTCTTCTGCGACAACCTGCGCCGCTACCGCTCCGGCGAGCCGCTCCACTACCTGGTGGATACTGCGGCAGGTTACTGAGCTGTTGCCGTCCGGTAGCATGTGTGCGGCGCAACCGCGCCACGCTGAGGAGGCCAGGGCCACATGCAGATCGCCATCGTCGGGCTGGCGGGCTCGGGGAAGACGACCGTCTTCAACACGCTTACCCGAGGCCATGCCCAGACCGGCGGCTACGGCGGGATGGAGCTGCACGTCGGGACCGTCAAGGTCCCGGACGAGAGGCTCGATCGGCTGGCCGAGATCTTCAAGCCCAAGAAGATCGTCCACGCCGACGTCACCTACTTCGACATGCCGGCGCCTCCGGCCTCGACCGAAGGCCGGGTCGGGACCGAGGAGCTGCCGGCCGATCAGCTGGCTCGATTGCGCGAGGCCGACGCTCTGCTGCACGTGGTCCGGGCGTTCGAAGATCCGGCCGTGCCCCATCCCGAGGGCACGGTCGATGCCTGGCGCGACCTGGAGCGGCTCGACCTCGAATTCACGCTGGCCGACCTTTCGGTCATGGAGAAGCGCCTGGATCGCCTGAAGTCGAGCGGCCACCACGGGACGCCCGCGGAGCGCGACGCGAACGATCGCGAGCTGGCGCTGCTCGAGCGGCTGCACGGACCGCTGGCGAGGGGGCGGCCGCTGCGCGGCGAGGGCCTCACGCCCGACGAGGAGAAGTCGATCCGCGGCTTCCGCTTCCTGACCCAGAAGCCGGTCCTGGTCTTGCTCAACGTCGGTGAGGCCGATCTGCCGCGCGAGGCGGAGATCGTGGCCGCGATGGCGGGGCGGTACGCGCGCGCGGGGGCGCTGGTCGACGCGCTCTCGGCCAAGATCGAGATGGAGCTCGGCGAGCTCGAGCCCGAAGAGGCGGCCGTCTTCATGGACGAGCTCGGCCTGAAGGAGTCGAGCCTGGACCGGGTCATCCGCCTGAGCTACCGGCTGCTCGGCCTGATCTCGTTCCTGACCGCCGGGCCGGACGAGGTCCGGGCCTGGCCGATCCCCGACGGCTCTTCGGCGGTCGACGCCGCCGGCGCGATCCACACGGACCTGGCGCACGGATTCATCCGCGCCGAAGTCGTCCCCTACGAGGACCTGCTGGCGCTCAAGACGATGGCCGAGGCCCGCAAGCACGGCAAGCTGCGCTCGGAGGGCAAGACCTACCTGGTGCGCGACGGCGACGTGATCGAGATCCTCTTCGGCCGGTAGGCGGCGCGCCGGGGCGCCGGGCCCGCGCGCGGCCGTGTGGCACCGGGGCCGCCGAGGTCCGCCGACGAATCTTCCCTCAATTCCACCTCGGGTGGCGTTACGCGCTGTTCCGGCGCCAAATCGTTCCTCAATGCCACCCGGGGTGACGTTACGTGAGGTCGCGCGACCTGCGGGCCCGATCGGTGCTCGCAAGATGCTTGCGGAAGCCCTCGATCAAGCGTGGATCGGGGGCAACCGGCCGGACCTCCGGCGGAACCGACGCGTGGAGGTCGCCTAGCGCTACCGGGGGTGGCGTTGAGCAAGAACCGCCGACCGGCGGCGACCGCGAGTGGCCCGGGAGCGTGCCGGATCAGTTCGGGCGGAATCCGTCGCGGGGGAGGTCGACGAAGATGCCGCGGTAGTCCGGTCCGTCCGGCTCGTCGTCGGAGTCGATGCTGGCCAGGTAGTTGTCGTCGTCCAGCTTGGAGACGTTGACCGATGCCGAAAGCCGCTCGTCGGAGATTGGGATGAACGCGTGGTCCTGCTCGAGCTCCTCGGCGATGGCCTCGATCAGGGTGTCCTGGGTGAAGTTGTCCTGCACCCGCCGCCGGATTTCCTGCACGAGCTCGAAAAAGGAGTCCGCGTCCATTTCCTCCTCGCGGACCAGGAGCACGTCGGCGAAGATGTCGTCGTCGCCTTCGCGAAGCTCGTAGAAGAACACGTTTCGACTCCAAGGACGGTGCATGTCGGAAGCCAGCGGAGTATACGACGGGTCGTCGGACGGTTCGGGCGGGGGTCCCGACCTGGTCGTCGTCGGCGCCGCGTCGCGGGACGTCACTCCTGACGATCCGCGGGGCTGGCGGCTAGGCGGCGCGGTAGCGTACGCGTCGCTGACGGCGGCGAGGCTCGGTCTGCGGGTCGGATGCGTGATGGGGGTCGATGGACCGGCGGCCGACGCGACGGAACTGAGCTTGCTCGAGGCGGCCGGCGTCCTCGTGCACCGCCTGCCGCTCGAGCGCGGGCCGGTATTCGAGAACATCGAGCGGGACGGGCATCGCCGGCAGCGCTGGCTCTCCAAATGCGACGCCGTGCCTGCGTCGGCGCTTCCTGCCGAGTGGCGTGGGGCGCGGGGCTGGCTGCTCGGGCCGGTCGCCGCGGAGTTGGGCGAGGAGTGGGCGGCCGTTCCCGAGGCGGGAGCCCGCGTGGCGGTCGGCTGGCAGGGGTTGCTGCGCGAGTTCGCCGCCGATGGCTGGGTGGAGCGCGTGGACCCGGCGCCGTCGGCCCTCCTGGGCGTGGGCGGGCTGGTGTGTGCGAGCGTCGACGACGTGTCACCCGGCGTGGGCCTGGCAGAGCTGCGCGCATTCGCCCCTCGGGCGACGGTCGTCCTCACCGCCGGCGATCGCGGCGGCCTGACCATTCGCGACTCGCGCCTCGTTCGCTACTCGGCCATTCCGGCTCTGCGCGTCGTCGACCCGACCGGGGCCGGCGACGTGTTCCTGGCCGCGCTCATGGTTGCGTGGCTGCTCTATAGGGACGCGGCCTCGTCGTGGGCGCTTCGATTCGCGGCGGCAGCGGGATCGTGCGCCGTCGAGGGCGAGGGTCTGGCGGGAGTGCCCACCGCGGCGCAGGTGACTGCCCGGCTGCACTCAACGGACGCGGCCTCGAAGCCGGCGGTCCCATACCGCTAGATCGCCGCGCGCTCCAGCCGCCGCGCCAGGCGCGCCCGGCGACCTGCCAGGTCCGCCTCGAGGCCGCGCCGCAGCGCCGCCTGCCCATGGCCCCGGCTGCGGTAGAGCGCCAGGAGCGCCGAGTCCGTGGCGGCCCACGCGCCGGCCAGGTCGCGCTCGCGATGCTCGCGCTCCTTGGCCAGCTCGATCCAGCCCAGCGCCGCGAGTGGCCCCGGAGCGGTCACGAGCCGGCTCCACGCGACGCCCGCCTCGCCGACCCGACCCGCGCGGCGCAGCAGCCGCGCCAGCTCGACCGTGGCGAGCGCAACCTCCGGATCGCCGCCGTCGACGCCCTCGGCCGCGGTCTCCAGGCACGCCACCGCCTCGTCGACCCGACCCTCGTGGCGGAAGAGGCGCGCCAGTCGTACGAGATCGCCCTTGGGGGCCCAGCGCCGCACCTCGCCGATGCCGTAGCCGCGTTCCAGGTGCGCCAGGATCCGGCCGAGCGTCACGACGTCCTCGGCGTTGTGCCGGGCCACGATGCGGAGAGGCCCGACGGGCCCACCGCGCAGGAACGAGTGGTAGATCGCGGGGATCTCCGACGCGGGGATGTCCGGGGCGCGATGGCGGCGCAGCAGGTGCCGCTCCACGGTCTGCAGGCGCGCGTCGGGCAGGCGGTGGCGAAAGAGCCGCCGAACCAGCAGCAGCAGGTCCAGGTGGCCGTCGATCGCCGGCGGACGGTCGCGGTTCATCCGAAAGCGCGTGTCCAGCAGCGGCCAGTCGAAGCTCCGGCCGTTGTACGTCACGAGCCAGGCGTTCGGGGGCGTTTCCGCGACCAGCGCGTCGAGCAGGGCGCCCTCTTCCGAATGGTCCGGCAGGGCCAGCTGCAGCAGTCGCAGCCGATCGCCCTCCCACCACGCCAGGCCGATCAGGAAGGCGACCGTGCCGGCCGCGCTGCCCAGGCCGGTCGTCTCGGTGTCCAGGCAGAGGAGGGGAGTGGAGGGCGGCGGCATCCCAGGCAGGCCCGCCAGTCGATACCGATCGACCGGCAGATAGACGGGCCGGAGCTCACGGCGGACGTACCAGCCGCGAGGCGTCTCGATCGGGTCGCCATCCAGGCCCGCAGCCAGGCGCCTGGCCAGGGAGGCCGGATCGACTGGCCCCACGTCGCGCCAGACGGGCTGGGGTGGCCCGAAGGAATCGGCCGCGGCGACGATGGAGGCGATCGCCCGACGGATCTCCGGGTCCGATTCGCCCGACCGCTCCACGCGTCCTGCCGCCGCGCGTTCGTCGGCGGCGCGCTCCCGGCGCAGATCCTCGATGCGGCGTGCAAGCCGCGTCCCGTCCATGGTTCAGGCGGCCGCGGTGGGCGCGGCCCCGGTTGCCGCCTGCTCCGCCACCAGCGCCCGCAGCAACCTCAACGCCAGCGCCTTGGCGTCGACATTCGGTTCGAGGCGCGGCCCCGTGCAGGCCGGGCAGCCGCTGGCGCAGCCGCATCCCGCGATCAGGTCGGCCGCACCCGCGACGAGCTCGGCGTGGCGTTCGAACAGGCGCTCGGACAGACCCACGCCGCCGGGCACGGACTCGTACAGGTAGACCGTCGGCTCCTGGCTGTGCGGGGAGCGGACCTGGGACACCAGTCCGAGGTCGCGCGGGTCGACCATGAGCAGGACCGCAGCGACCGCCTGCATCGCCCGGCCCACGCCCAGCAGGGCGACGTCGAGATCCGCCCGACGCCACCCCTGCGCCGCCTGGCCGGCCATGAGCCAGTAGGCCGTCGTCTGGAGCTCGATCTCGGGCAGGTGGACGGGCCCCCAGCCGAGGTTCTCGTCCGTCCCGAACTTGAGCTTCTTGAACATGCTGACCAGGCTCGAGACCATCACCTCGCCGTGGGCCCGGCTGCCGCCAGCGGCCGGCGCGGAGTCGAACGTCTCGAGCGGCTTGAGCGTCACGGCCCGGTCGGCGTAGGTGTAGTGGTCGATGTCGACCCGGCGGACGTAGGCCTTGCGCTCGTCCCAGTCGAGCCGATCGACGTGGTACTGCGCGGACTCGTGGATGTAGATGGCGTCTTCGTGGACGAGCGTCTGGGCCGCGAAGATGTCGATCTCGCCGATCACCCGCGGCCTGTCCGGGGTCGTGTCGATGATCACGACGTTCTCCTCGGCCGCCGCCCGCAGCGACACCGATGAAGCCGGGAAGTTCTCGTTCGACCAGTACCAGCGATCGTCGCCGGCGCGCCGCACGAGCCCTTCCTCGCCCAGGAAGGCAAGCAGCGGCTCGGCCTCTGTGGGTCCGAAGCGTTCGCCCGGCTCGAACGGGAGCTCGAAACAGGCCGCTTTGAGGTGGGCGAGCAGGACGTGCAGGTTGTCGGGGTCCACACGGGCCTCTTCGGGCGTGGAGGCGAGCAGGAACTCCGGGTGCTCGACGACGTAGCGGTCGACCGGGCCGCCACCCGCGATCAGGACGGCCACGCTGGTGTCCTGGCGCCGTCCGGCGCGGCCCATCTGCTGCCACGTGGCCGCGATCGAGCCCGGATAACCGGCCAGGATCGCCACGTCGAGCTGGCCCACGTCCACGCCCAGCTCCAGGGCGTTGGTGGTGACTACGCCGAGCAGCTCCCCGTCGCGCAGACCCCGCTCCACGGCCCGACGCTCGGTCGGCAGGTAACCGCCGCGATACCCCCTGACCCGGCTCCGCGGCCCATCGCCCAGGCGCAGCGACTCCCGCAGCGTGGAAAGCATCAGCTCCACGCCCATTCGCGACCGGCCGAAGACCAGGGTCTGGCGGCCGGCTCGCAGGAAGGGCATGGCCCAGCGAGTGGCCAGCGTCAAGGCCGAGCCACGCGCCCCCGTGGCCGGATCCAGCAGCGGCGGCTGGACCATCAGCACGTGGCGCTCGCCGGACGGGGCGCCGTTGCGGTCCACCAGGCGCGCCTGCCGTCCCGTCAGGGCGGCCGCGAGCTCCGCCGGATTGCCGATCGTGGCCGAGCAGCACACGATCACCGGGTGCGAGCCGTAGTGGGCGCAGATCCTCAGCAGCCGCCGGAGGACGTTGGCGACGTGGCTGCCGAACAGCCCGCGATACGTGTGCAGCTCGTCGATGACGATGATGCGCAGCTGCTCGAAGAGCTGAAACCATTTCGTGTGGTGCGGCAGGATAGCGGCGTGCAGCATGTCCGGGTTCGTCACGACCACCTGGCCGGCAGATCTGATGGCGGATCGGATCGGGTTCGGGGTGTCACCGTCGTACGTGGAGGCGTGGATCTGGAGCCCCGCGGCACGGCTCAGCTCGGCCAGCTCCGCGACCTGATCCTGGCCCAGGGCTTTGGTGGGGAAGAGGTACAGCGCCCGGGCCGTGGGGTCCTCAGCGAGGGCCTGGAGCGTGGGAACGAGATAACACAGCGACTTGCCCGAGGCGGTGGGCGTGACGACCACGACGTCCTCGCCGGCCCGAACCGCCTCGACCGCGTCCGCCTGATGGCGATACAGGCTGGTGATGCCCCGCGCGCCGAGACCGGCGACGATCCGCGGATCCAGCCAATCCGGCATCGCCACGAAATCGGCAGGCCTGGCGGGAATCGCGGCCCGATGGACCACGCCGCTCGACAGCGAGGGTTCGGCCAGGATCTGGGCCAGGACTCGCTCGACCCCGGCAGGCTCGTAGTAGCGCATCGCCGCACCTCAAACAGAACGTCCGTTCGAATCGTGGCAACAGTCTAGCAGCGTGGGCAAGCGCGCGTTCCGTTTGACACGTCAGCTGCCCACAGCTACGATTCCGGAAATGCGCCGGAACGAAGTGGACGCCAACGCAGAACAGGAGGCTCGGGCCTCAGCCGAGGCCCGCCCGTCGCTCGGACTCTCCAGGCGACGAGTGGCCGTGATAGTGGCCGGGCTGGTCTGCCTGTGGCTGGTGGGCGTGTTCGCTCACCAGGTGGGGGAGGCCGCCGTCGCCGCGGATCAGGCCGACGCGATGAGGGCGCGCAATGCCGCGGTCGTGCGCGAAATCGATTCGCTCCAGGCCGAGCTCGACGTGATCCAGAAGCCTGGCTTCGTCGACTTCACGGCGCGGGGATACCTGCTCGGCTCGGCGCGCGAGATTCCGTTCACGATCGATCAGGCCGCGCCTCCGCTGCCTCCAGACGCGCCCGGCTCGACCGGCATCAAGCCGCAGGTCGCGTCCCATTCCGAGAGCCCGCTCGAGTCCTGGCTGCAGGTGCTCTTCGGCTCGGAGTAGCCCGCGCTGCCCGACCGCGCCGCGCGAGCCCGTGGCGCTAGGATTGACCGATGGACACGACCGCCACCAGACGACGCCCGCTTCGCGTCGGCGTTCAGCTGCCCGAGATCGAGCACCCCGTGCGCTGGCCGGAGCTGGCGCAGATGATCCGGCGGATCGAGGCGCTGGGTTTCGATTCGATCTGGACCGGCGACCACTTCCTGTATCGCATGAAGGACGGCACGGTCGACGCGCCATGGGACGCGTGGAGCGTCCTGGCCGCCGCTGCGGCGATCACGTCGCGGGTGACGCTCGGGCCGCTGGTGACTCCGGTCGGCTTCTACAACCCCGCGGTTCTGGCCAAGAAGGCAGCCACGGTCGATGAGATCTCCGGCGGGCGGCTGATCCTCGGGCTGGGAGCCGGCTGGAACGAGGTCGAGTTCCGCGGCTATGGCGTCCCGTTCGACCACCGCACCTCCCGCTTCGAGGAGGCGTTCACGATCATCCGAACGCTCCTGGCGGAGGGCCGGATCGACTTCGAAGGCGAGTACTACAGCGCCCGCGACTGCCAGCTCGTGCCGCAGTCCCGGCTGGGCGGCCCGCCGCTGATGATCGGCTCGGTCGGCGAGCGGATGCTCAAGATCGCGCTGCCGTACGTGCGGTCGTGGAACGTCTGGCACACGGACACCCACAACAGCCCGGCCGGTGTGGCGTCGCTCCTGACCCGGGTTGCCGCCGCGTGCGACGCGGTCGGGCGTGATCCGGCCACGGTCGAGGCGACGGTCGTGGTCCTGGTTCGCATGCCGGGCGGCAAGGGGCGCCGCCAGGGCGACGGCGAGCTCGACCGCACGCCGAATCCACTCCAGGGACCTCCCGAACTGATCGCCGAGGAGTTGCGCGCCTACGCCCGCGCCGGCGTTGCCGAGGTCCAGCTCGTCGTCGACCCGATCACGATCGAGTCGCTCGAGGGCCTGGCGCCCGCTCTGGAGCTGCTGGATCGGGGCTAGTGGAACTCGCCCGCCGCGTTGGCCGCGTCCGGGTCCATCCGCTACACTACCGCCGCGCCACGGCGGAGTAGCTCAGTGGTAGAGCAGGGGACTCATAAGCCCTTGGTCACAGGTTCAAATCCTGTCTCCGCTACCAACGAGTCTGTCCACGACCCGGGCCACCGCCCGGGTCGCGTCATCTTCGCGACCGGGCGGTTCGCTCGGCGAGACGTCGCCCTACTGGCCCGGTCCCGCTGAACCTCGGGACGACCCGCAGAGTCTTGTTCGTGCGGGCGTTGTCCCTCTGCCCGAGACCGTAGACCCGGCCGGCTCGCGGGACTGGCCGGCCGCACAGGCCGGGGAGTCCTCGGGCGTATACTGCGGCGGCTGACCGGCCGAACCGGTCGCCAGATCCGGAGGCTCCGCTACACCTTGAATAGAGGCTTTCTTCGCAACGGGATCGTCATGGTCGTCCTCGTGGCCGCGACCGTCCTGCTGCTGTACATCCTGATCCAGCCGACCCAGCCCAACAGCAAGGTCTACTCCGACTTCCAGTCGGACGTTCAGTCCGGGCAGGTCACCAAGGTCGTCCGGGACGGCACCACCCTGACCGTGACCCTCAAGAACACGTCGACCTACACCGTCGAGTCGGATTCTCCGCTGGACGGCGAATACGCCGCTATCAAGCAATGGGAGAAGGACGGCAGCGTCTCCACCCCGATCAGCTATGAGGTCAAGAAGCCGACCGACACCGGCTGGCTCGTTCTCCTGTTCTCGACACTGCTCCCGGTCGGCGTGATCGTCCTGTTCATCGTGTTCTTCATGCGTCAGGCCCAGGGCACGAACAACCAGGCCCTCAGCTTCGGCAAGAGCCGGGCGCGCATGTTCCTAGGTAACAAGACCGTCGTCACCTTCGCCGACGTGGCCGGCGTCGACGAGGCCAAGGCGGACCTCCAGGAGGTCGTCGAGTTCCTCAAGTACCCCGAGAAGTTCAACTCTCTTGGGGCCCGCATTCCACGCGGCGTTCTCCTCGTCGGACCTCCGGGAACCGGTAAAACGCTCCTCGCCCGGGCAGTCGCCGGCGAGGCGGGCGTGCCCTTCTTCTCCATCTCCGGCTCGGAGTTCGTCGAGATGTTCGTCGGCGTGGGAGCCAGTCGCGTCCGCGACTTGTTCGACCAGGCCAAGCGCAACTCGCCCTGCATCGTCTTCGTGGACGAGATCGACGCCGTCGGACGGCAGCGCGGCGCCGGGCTGGGCGGCTCTCACGACGAGCGCGAGCAGACCCTGAACCAGATCTTGGTCGAGATGGACGGCTTCGACACGAACACCAACGTGATCGTCGTCGCGGCCACCAACCGCCCGGACGTCCTGGACCCGGCGCTTCTTCGCCCCGGTCGCTTCGACCGCCAGGTCATCCTGGATCGTCCGGACCTGCGAGGCCGCATGGCCATCCTCAAGGTTCATACCAAGGGCAAGCCGCTGGACAAGACCGTCGACCCGGAGAACCTGGCCCGGCAGTCGCCCGGCTTCTCGGGCGCCGATCTGGCGAACCTCGTGAACGAGGCCGCCATCCTGGCCGCGCGGCGCAACCGCAAGACCATCGGCATGCCCGAGTTCAACGAGGCCCTGGAGCGGATCGTGGCCGGGCCGGAGCGGAAGAGCCGCATCATCTCCGACGCTGAGAAGCGGATCATCGCCATCCACGAAGGCGGCCACGCCGTCGTCCAGCGCGTTCTGCCCAAGTGCGACCCGGTCCAGAAGGTCACGATCATCAGCCGCGGCATGGCCCTGGGCTACACCATGGCCCTGCCCGTCGAGGACCGCTACCTCCAGTCCAAGACCGAGTTCGAAGACAAGATCGCGGGTCTGCTCGGCGGGAATGCCGCCGAGCGGCTGATCTTCGGCGACACCACGACCGGCGCCAGCAACGACATCGAAAAGGCGACCGACCTGGCGCGCCGGATGGTCACCGAATGGGGCATGAGCGACAAGCTCGGACCGCTGGCGTTCGGCAAGCGAGACGAGATGATCTTCCTGGGCCGCGAGATCGGCGAGCAGCGCAACTACTCCGACGACGTGGCCAAGCTCATCGACGAAGAGGTTCGAACGCTGATCGAGAAGGGCTACGTCCGAGCGACCCAGACGCTCACCGAGCACAAGCACCGGCTGCTGACCCTGGCCGACAAGCTGATCGCCGAGGAGACGGTCGAGACGGACGAGTTCGAGAAGCTGTTCAGCGACCTGCCCCCCAAGGAGAACCTGCACGGCATCACGCTTCTGCCGAAGGCGGGCGTCTCCACCTTCACCGACCCGGCGCCGGCCGGCCCGCCCCCGACTCCCGCCCCAAGCCCAAGCCCCAGCCCCTCCTGAGAGGGTTAGCGCCGAGACGACAGCCGGGCGGCCGAAAGGTCGCCCGGTTCTCTTTTCGGGTCCGTCGGAGCCTCCAGGCCGAGGCTGGCTACAATCGCCGCGTAAGCTCCGACACCGGTCAAGCGCGAAAGATCGCCGCAGCTCCTGCAGCGGGAGAGCTCCAATGGCCGACGCACCGACCCATCCGATCGTCCGCGACGACGCCCTCGATGAATACCTGGACCGCACCGCCGAGCAGCGGCTCGAATCGTACAAGGCCCTCCTGCGCATCCCGAGCATCTCCGGCATCCCGGCGCACGCCCCCGACTGCCGCGCTGCCGCCGAGTTCATCGCTGCGGACTTGCGCGGCGTCGGCATGGAGCACGTCGAGATCTGCGAGACCGGCGGCCACCCGGTGGTCTACGCCGACTGGCTGCATGCCGCCGGCAAACCCACCGTCCTCGTCTATGCCCACTACGACGTCCAGCCGGTCGATCCGGTGGACCTGTGGGATTCCCCGCCCTTCGTCCCGGTCGTGAAGGAAGGCCGCATGCTGGCCCGCGGCGCCTCGGACTGCAAGTGCCACATTGCGATCCATGCCCGCGCCATCGAGGCGCTCTTGGCGACGCGCAAGTCACTGCCCGTCAACCTGAAGTGCGTGTTCGAAGGCGAAGAGGAGTCGAGCTCCATCAACCTGGATGCCTGGCTGGAGGCGAATCGCGAACGCCTCAAGGCCGACTTCGCCGTCATCTCTGACACGAGCTTCTTCGAGGGCAACCTGCCGGCCATCACGACTGCGCTGCGCGGCCTGGTCTACTTCCAGCTCGACGTCACCGGCAGTCGCCTGGACCTGCATTCGGGCGTGTACGGCGGCGCGGTCGACAACCCCGCCAACGCCCTGTGCGCGATCGTGGCCGCTCTCAAGGGGTCCGACGGACGCATCAAGGTGCCCGGCTTCTACGACGACGTGGTCGAGCTGACGGATCTCGACCGCCGGGCATTCGCGGCGCTGCCGTTCGATCAAGAGGCCTACCGGGAGGGAATCGGCGTGCCCGCCTTCTTCGGCGAGCCGGGCTTCAGCATCCTGGAGCAGCTCGGCGCGCGGCCGACCCTCGATGTCAACGGCATTTGGGGCGGCTTCGAGGGCGAGGGCGCCAAGACGATCATCCCGGCTCATGCCCACGCCAAGATCAGCTGCCGGCTGGTGGCCCATCAGGAGCCGGAGCGCATCTTCGAGCTCATCTCGGCTTACATCGCCCAGGTCGCGCCCAGGTCGATCAGGTACTCATTCCAGCGGCTCGGTGACGGACGGCCCAGCCTGACTCCGATCGATCATCCTGCGACGCAGGCGGCGGCGCGGGCGATCGGGTCGACCTTCGGAGCGACGCCGCTGTACATCCGCGAGGGCGGCTCCATCCCGGTCTGCGCCAGCTTCGAGTCGATCCTGGGCCTGGACACCGTTCTGCTCGGCTTCGCACCTGCGGACGGGCAATTCCACGCTCCGAACGAGTGGATGTGGATGTCTAACTTCGAAACCGGTATCAGGACCATTGCGCGATACTGGGACGAGGTAGCAAGGCTCAAGATTCGCTAGAAACGTATCGACCAACATCACCCTGGAGGCAACTGGTGACGGCGACGGATCGCCCGGCAAACACGGACGCGCCTCCGCAGCGTACCTGGAGGCTGGACACCGACAACGGCAGCATGGTCCCGCGGTCTGCCCTGGACGTGCTCGTCGACCTCAACGACAACCTCGCGAGCGGAAGATTCAACGAGTATCAGCCGGTGCCCCTTGGCTTCGGCTTGCTCGACAAGACGATCGGCGGCGGCATTCGCCCGGGCGAGCTGCTGCTGATCGGTGGCGCCCAGGGCACGGGCAAGACGACGATGGCCCTGCAGATGGCGCGCAACGTCGCGTCCAGCGGCCAGGCGAACGTCCTGTATGTCTGCTTCGAGCACGAGGAGCAGTACCTTCTGAACCGGCTCGTCGCCCTCGAGTCCGCGCTGGTCCACCTTCCGCAGAAGACGGGCGCGATCAAGATCCAGGACGTCCGCAAGGAGATCTTGGCCTCCTGGATGGCCGAAGGCGGCGGCGGGGCGGGCCTGACCGCGAACCAGAAGCTGCGGCCCAGCCTGGATCGGATCGCCCGATATGGACAGAGCCTCTTCCTGATGCGCGGCAACCAGACCGCCAGCACGATCGACAACCTGCGCAAGCTGATCCAGCAGCACCGAGCGCTCTCGGGCGATCGGCGGCTGCTGGTCGTGGTCGACTACATGCAGAAGGTGCCGATGTACCCGGAGCCGACCACCGAGGCGGAGAAGGTCACCTTCATCGTCAACGGGCTCAAGGACATCGCCCTCTCCGAGCGGGTCGCGATGATCTCCATCGTTGCCGCCGACAAGGAGGGCCTGAAGGCCCAGCGGCTGCGGAACCATCACCTCCGCGGCTCGTCGGCGATCAACTACGAGGCCGACATCATCCTCATCATCAACGAGAAGTACCACATCGTCGCCAAGGTCAACATCGAGTTCAACCCTTACCAGGCGCAGCGGTTCCGTGAGTGGGTGATCCTGTCGGTCGAGAAGAACCGCGGCGGCCAGGACAACATCGACCTGGAATTCGAGAAGCACTTCGAGTACTCCTGCTTCGATCCGAACGGCCGGACGGTGCAGGAGAAGCTGATCGAAGAGCGCCTGTACAACGACTGACGCCCGGCCGACCCGATGAGCTACGGACGGAGACCGGGCGATGGTGGGCGTCGACCCTTCGCGCGGCCGCAGGACGACCCTCCCGGCACGAGCCGGCTCTTCGTGGCGGTGCCCGTCGCCGACGACGTTCGCGATGCCGTGGGGCGGCTCATGGAGCAGCTGGCAGGCGCCCCGATCGACGTGCGGGCCCCCGGCCAACCGCGCTGGGTCCACGTCGACGGGCTGCACCTGACGCTCCGCTTCCTGGGAGCGACGCCGGACGTGCGCCTGCAGGAACTCTCCGCCGCCGTGGCCGCCACGGCCCGGGGAGTGGCTCCGTTCCGTGTCGAGCTCACCGGGGGAGGGGCTTTTCCGACTCCCCAGCGGCCGCGCGTCCTGTGGATCGGGATCGGGGCGGGAGCGACGCAGCTGGAGGCCCTGGGGCGGCGGCTGAACGTTGAGCTCGCGCATCTGGGCTGGCCGCCGGACGAGCGGCCGTTCACGGCCCATCTGACGCTGGCCCGAACCGACGGCGTGCCGGGATCGGACGAGAAGGCGCGACGGCTGATCGAGCTGGCGCGGGAGGTTCGGCTGGGGTGGCAGGCGGACAGCCTGATCCTGTACAAGAGCCATCTGGGCCGGGGTCCGACGCGCTACGAGGCCCTCGCCGTGGGACGGCTCTCAGGCGGCGGTGCCTTATCTGCGGATCGGCCGATGGGTCCGCCAGACCAGGCGGATCGGTCATGAGGAGCGTGGCAGGGGACACCCCCGAGCCTCTCCGATTCCGGCGGCCGCTGCTCCATCCGTCACGCTGGCCGGTGGTGGTCGGTTTCGCCATGGTGGTGCTCGGAGTCTTCGGTCCGTGGCAGGAGATGCTGGATCCGGTGGGATTCACGGAGATGACCAATGGCGTTTCCGGAGGGGATGCGCCGGGGCTGCAGGTCCTCGTATTCGCGGCGGCGACGGCGCTGGTTTGCGCCTTGCCGGCGGTCGCGGGATCGCGTACACGGAGCGTGCAGCTCCTGCCTGCGCTGGGCGGAGCCTTCGCATTCATCGTGGCGGTCAGGTCATACCTGGCCGTCGCACCGAAGGACATCTGGGATCCCTCGCAGAGCAGCCAGGTCGTCGTTGAGTGGGGGATGTGGTCCGTGCTGGCCGGCAGCGCCCTGATCGCCCTGGGCGGGCTCGCGATAACCCTGATCATCGTCCGCGACAGGCCGCTCGCGCCCGAGCTGGGGGAGCCCAAGGCGGATCTGTCGTTCGTGCGGCCTCTGGTTGGGGCAGTGATCGGATTTGTGCTGGCGGTGGCCGGGGTCGAGCTTGTGGTCCCGCTTCTACCTCCGGCCTACCAGCAGGCTACGGTCCCGCTCCTGTTCGTCGGCACGGTTCTTGCCGCCGTTGGCATATACCGCCTGCTCGGCCTCCCGGCGGAGGCCGCCACCGCAAGGCGGCGCCGGATCTCGGCCCGGATCGGTCACGACATGCCGGAGCCCGAGCCACTCCAGAGGCAGCCGCGGCGCTAGGCACGAACCGGTCCCCGCTTGGAAGGCGCGCACACCCGGCGCCCTTCTGCCGGCAGCCTGCGGCCGGTGGAGCGAGTCGGGCGAGACCGCCGGGATTCAATCCCGGATCGTCTTGCACAAGCCATGGCGGAGGCCGTAGGCTTTGCGCTCCAACCGCGTCGATAGGGGCGGGAGGGGGCACGAGCTTGCAGGTCGCCGGGAAGCCGGCGGGAGGAGTCGGATGGTCGAGCGCACCCGTTTCATGCTGGACGAGGACAAGATCCCTCGCGCCTGGTACAACATCTCGGCGGATCTGCCCGTTCCGCAGGCGCCGCCGCTCCACCCCGGAACGCACCAGCCTCTGACCCCGCCCGATCTCGCGCCGCTCTTCCCGATGGCGCTGATCATGCAGGAGGTCTCGACCGAGCGCGAGATCGAGATCCCGGAGCCCGTCCGCGCGGCCTACGCGCAGTACCGGCCGAGCCCGCTCGTACGCGCCCTGCGTCTCGAGAAGGCCCTGGATACGCCTGCGCACATCTACTACAAGTACGAGGGCGTCAGCTCGGCAGGCAGCCACAAGCCCAACACGGCGATCGCTCAAGCTTTCTACAACAAGCAGGAAGGCATCAAGCGCATCGCGACCGAGACCGGCGCCGGTCAGTGGGGCAGCGCGCTCGCCCACGCGGGCGCGATGTTCGGGCTCGAGATCAAGGTCTACATGGTTCGGGCCAGCTACGACCAGAAACCGTACCGCCGCCTCATGATGGAGACCTACGGGGCGAGCGTCGTCGCCAGCCCGAGCAACGACACCGAGTCCGGACGCGCGATCCTGGCAGAACATCCCGACAGCCCCGGTTCGCTGGGTATAGCGATCAGCGAGGCGGTCGAGGACACGATGAAGCGTGACGACACGCACTACTCCCTCGGCTCGGTGTTGAACCACGTTCTCCTCCACCAGACCGTGATCGGCGAAGAGTCGATCCTCCAGATGGAGATGGCCGGCGAGGAGCCCGACATCATCATCGCCTGCGCCGGCGGTGGCTCGAACTTCGGCGGAATCGCCTTTCCGTGGCTGGGCCGGACTTTCCGAGGCGGCCGCAAGTACCAGTTCATCGCGGTCGAGCCCCTGGCGGCGCCGAGTCTGACCCGCGGGAAGTACATGTACGACTACGGCGATACGGCCAAGCTGGCCCCGGTCGCCAAGATGTACACCCTCGGCCACGACTTCGTGCCCGAGCCGATCCACGCCGGCGGCCTGCGCTATCACGGCATGGCGCCGCAGGTCAGCCTGCTCAAGCACCACGGCTTCATCGAGGCCCGCAGCGTCCACCAGGTGCCGTGCTTCGAGGTCGGCGTGCAGTTCGCCCGGACGGAGGGCATCATCCCGGCCCCGGAGTCGACGCATGCCATCCGCGTGGCGGTCGACGAGGCCCTGGCGGCCAAGAAGTCGGGCGAGAAGAAGGTCATCCTCTTCAACCTGTCCGGCCACGGACTCTTCGACCTGTCGTCGTATCAGAGGTATCTGAGCGGCCAGCTCGAGGACTACGAGTACCCGGCCAAGGAGATCCGCGAGGCGCTCGCTCACGCGGGCTAGGCATCCCCGACTGAACTACGAGAGCCGCGCCGGAAGGCGCGGCTCTTCGGATTCACGACTGTCGAACGGCGGCGGGCAGCCGATCGCTGGAGGAGGAGGTAGCGATCGGCAGGAAACGAGCTGCGGATGAAGCTCGGAGCGGGTCGCTCCGGGGGGAGCGAAGCGACCCGCCGACACGACCACTTGCCCGAGTGATCGTCGCGCCGCCATTGCTGGCGAACACGAGAATCATGAGTCCTTGCATGCGCCCGCAACATCGTGCATCCAACGTATTCGCGGGCACACGAGCAGAGCCCCGGAATCGGGCCGTGCGCGAGTGTCCCAATCGCCTCGGGATGACGTAGCATCAAGCCATGCCACGACTAGCCTGTTTCTCTTGCGGACGGACTCTGTGGGCGACCGCTCCGCTGGCCCAGCTGTTCGCCGAAGAGCGACGCTGCCCTCGTTGCGGCGCCTCGCTGCACGACGATAGGCGGGCGTGGGACCGGCGCGACCACCCCAGGCGTGAGAAGGGCGTTGGGACCTCACCGACGGGTGTGGAACGGCGCGTCGCGGACCGCCGTGCCGTGGTGCGACGGCACAGCGCCGCCTGAGGCCTGCGGGTCGGCCACCCGGAACCGGGGCGTGTGCCTGCTCGGTGTGTCAGAAGAGGCTGTCGTCCGACTTGGGCGGTTCCACGAGTCGATTGCGGAGCGCGAAGGCCACCGCCTCGAGCTTCGAATGCACCCGCAGCTTGCCCATGATGTTCTGGACGTGCGTGCGCAGCGTGTTGGGGGCGATGTAGAGGCGCTCGCAGATCTCCGGCGTGGCCAGTCCCTCCGTCAGGGCCTTGAGCACTTCCAGCTCGCGCGGGGTCAGCGGCTCGATCTGGCGGCGCTCGGTGCCGCGCTCCCTGGCCGCGGCGACCCGCTGGGCGATGCCGACGATCACCGAGCGGGGCAGAAGCGTCTCACCGGCGTAGGCGGCGCGGACTGCGTTGACGACCTCGTCGATGGCCCGGTCCTTGGTGAGATAGCCGTCCGCCCCGGCCTGGATCGACTCGAGCACCGTCTCGTCGTCGGTCAGGGCGGTGAGCATGACTACTCGAGCGGCGGGCCAGCGGGCCTTAATGGCGCGAGTTGCCTCGGCACCGGTGCCGTCGGGAAGGCGATAGTCCATGAGGACGACATCGAGGCGCTCGCGGGCCATGGCCTTGGCCTCGGCGACGCTGCCGGCGACGCCGGCCACGATGATGTCCGGCTCGCGGCTGAGCATCTGCGACAGGGCGCCGGTCAGGAGCTGATGGTCGTCGACAAGGAGGACTCGGATCGGTCTGGTCTCGCCATACGATTCGACCATCACTGCTGACCCTTCTTGAGTGGCGGCGATGACGGGGGGTAGGAAAGCAGCCAATAGAAGCCCCAGCGCCTCTTTCATTCTAAACGGACTTTCAGCAGCCGCGCACTCATTCATCCGGGTGTGGCCCCAGAGGGCCCAAGGGAGTACCCCGGACGGGCACCGGGAGGAACCCGCCCCGCCCCATAATGGCGGCGTGAGAGTATCCATCGTCGGGTTCGGTTTGATCGGCGGCTCGGTCGCCCGCGCCCTGCGAAGCCGTGGCGAGGCAGGGGAGTGGCACGTCACGGCCTGGAGCCGCACGCCGGGGCCGGTTCAGCAGGCCGTGAACGACGGCGTTCTCGACGTGGCCGCGCCGACGCTGGAAGGAGCCGTGCGCGGGGCGGACCTGGTGTTGCTGGCGGCCCCGCCGCTGACCTGCCTGGACTTGATCGATGAGATCGGCGGGACGTTGCGCGGGTCGCTGCCCGAGGACGCCACGGTCACGGACGCGGCCAGCTCCAAGGCCCGGATCGTGGCCCGAGCCGACGCCGTGCGCCTGCCCTTCATCGGCGGGCACCCCATGGCCGGTCGCGAGACGAGCGGCTACGCCGCGGCGCTGCCGGATCTCTTCGCCGGGCGGCCGTGGGCCACCGTGCCGGGCGCCTTCGCGCGGTTGCTCGACGGAGAAAGGGTCGGCGAGCTGATCGAGGCCTGCGGGGCGGTCCAGATCCCAATGCTCGCCCCCGCTCACGACGCCGCCGTCGCAGCCATCAGCCACATGCCGCTGGTCGTCTCGGCGGCCCTGGTCGAGGCCATCGCCGGCGGTCCGGGCGCCCCCGAGCGAGTGGACTGGCAGGCGGCCGAGGCCCTGGCCGCCACCGGCTGGGCCGGAATGACGCGCCTGGCTCGAGGTGAGCCGGCCATGGGCGCCGGCATAGCCGCAACGAACTCGGCCGCCATCGCCGCCCGGCTGCGCGACGTGCGAGCGGCGATCGACCAATGGCTGGTCGAGCTGGAGCGGAAAGGCGGCCCGGATGCCGAGGCCCTGCGATCGCGCTTCGTCTCCGCGAAGAACCGCCTGGAGGAATCCGAGTGGCGATGAGCACGGGGGAGGAGCTTGTCTATGCCGTTCCGCGGGAGCTGCTCATGGGCGGTTCGACCTGGCGCGGCGTGCGAACCGCGAAGGTCGACGAGATCCTGGCGCGCCTGGATCGCGGCACGTTCTACGCGCGGCCCGGGGCCGAGGCCGACCCGACCGTCAAGCAGATCATCCCTTACCTGGTCCTGCGCGACGCCGATCGCATCTTCCTGATGAAGCGGACCCGAGCCGGCGGCGATGCCCGGCTCCACGACCGCTACACGGTCGGAGTGGGCGGGCACATGAACCCGGGCGACGACTCGGTCCTGCATTGCCTGCAACGCGAGTGGCGCGAGGAGCTCGTCGCCGATTTCGTCCCCGACTTCGAGTTCCTGGGGCTGCTCAACGATGACGAGGTCGAGGTCGGCCGGCATCACCTGGGCGTCGTCTACCTGGCCGATGCGGCCGGCAGGCCGGTAACGGTTCGCGAAACGCACAAGCTGAGCGGAGCGTTCGAGCCGCTGAGCGTCGTGCGGACGACCTACGATCTCATGGAAACGTGGAGCCAGCTGGTACTGGATGCCCTGGACGAGCGAACCTACCCCGCGTCTTCGGAGTCACAAGGATGAGCGACCAGATCGGTCCGCCCAGAGAGCGTGGCATGTTCGTCAAGGAAGCCTATCTGCACCCCGACGTCGTCCGGGCCCCCGTCGAGGCGACGGGCGCTCGCAGTCGAGCCATCGACACCCACTTCGCCGAGGTCCTTTCGGACGAGTTGAGCGGCGCCTACCGACTGGCCGGATACCTTCTCGCCGATGCTGCCGAGGCTCAGGATGCCGTCCAGGAGGCCTCGGTCCGGGCCTGGCGCGGCTGGCCCAATCTCCGCGAACAGGACAAGTTCCACGCCTGGTTCAGCCAGATCCTCGTCAACGTGTGTCGCACCAGGCTCCGCAAACGGGCTCGCCAGCGCACCCTGGACGTGGACGAGCTCGATCTCGAGGGCGCCGACCCATTCAGGTCCGCCCTCACCCGCGACACCATCGGCCGGGCGCTCTCCAGCCTCAGCACCGAACTTCGGATGGTCGTCGTGCTGCGCTACTGGGGCGACCTCCCGCTGGCCGAGATAGCCGATCGGTTGGGCATTCCAATCGGCACCGTCAAGTCACGACACCACGCTGCCCTGCAGACGCTGCGCCGGAAAATCGAACCGGCGACAGGGGGCATGAGATGAGCGATTCGGATCTCGAGATGGAAGAGCGGCTCCGGGAGTTCGCTCACAGCACCAGGACACCGCCACTCCCCGCCGAGACGGCGGCTCTCCCGTGGGCGGTCCAGTCCGAGACGCCGCGGCCGAGCCTCTTGCGCTGGCTACCGGCGATCGACGCCGTGCCGGGGCGCGCCGGCCGGGCCGTCTACGGGATGGTTCGACTGGCCGCCACGCTGGCCGTGGGGTTCGGCATGCTGCTCGTCGTGGGCCAGACCAGGACCGGTGGCTCGGCCACGGCGATCGTCCAGCCCCCCGTGACGCCCCGGCCGTCTCCGGCGGTGGGTGCCCCGGAGGGTCCGGAGGTCGTGGTCCTCCCGACGAGCGGTGTCGTCGACGATGTGCTGGCCAGCTACGTCGCGGGTGGAGTTCGCAAGGCAGAGGCCGACGGTGCCGCAGCCGTGGTGATCCAGCTGGATACCCTGGGCGGCAGCGAGAGCTCGATGATGAGCATCGTCGCCTCGCTGCACGCGAAAGTGCCGACAATAGTCTGGGTCGGCCCCTCCGGCGCCAAGGCGGCCAGCGCGGGCACCTTCATCACCCTGGCCGCGAACCTCGACTACATGGCGCCCAGCACGAACATCGGGGCGGCCTCGCCGGTGGCCGCCGGCGGCGGCGACATCGCCGCCACGTACGGCCAGACCGAGGCCGACAAGGTCCTAAACGACGCCGTTGCCACGATCCGGAGCATCGCCCAGGAGCGTCATCCGCTGGCCGTCGACTGGGCCGCCACCACCGTGGCGAAGGCGCAGTCCTACTCGGCCCAGGAAGCCCTCACCGCACACGGCATCGACGGCATCGCCTCGAGCCTGGACGACGTCCTGAACCAGGCTGATGGCCAGACGGTTACCGTCAACAACGCCCAGGTGGTCGTCCACACCAAAGGCGCGACGACGGTCACGGTCGGCGAGGACCTGATCCAGTCGATCCTGCACGGGCTCGACGATCCCAACATCGCATTCATCCTGCTGGTTATCGGGGTCCTGTGCCTGCTCGTCGAGTTCTTCCACCCGACGCTCTTGATGGGCCTGATCGGCGCCTTTGCGCTGGTCCTCTCCTTCTACGGGTCGGGCAGCTTGCCGCTCAACGTGCTGGGCGTCGTCCTGGTCATCCTGGGGATCGCGATGTTCGTGCTGGAGCCGAACGTCCCGAGCCACGGGCTGCTCACACTGGGCGGGCTCGTCAGCTTCGTCGTCGGAGCGGTCGCCTTCTACGGGTCGCCCGGACCCTATCTGCCCGCCGCCACGGTGGCCTGGCCGATCATCGCCACGATGACGGCTGCGGCCGCCGCCTACGGCCTGATCCTGGTGCGTACCCTCATGCGGATGCGGTACCAGGCCGTGCCGGCAGGCTCGGGCCTCGTGGGCACGGTCGACGTGGTCGGGATGCCCGGTACGGTTGAGAAGGACCTGGCCCCGCTCGGCACGGTCTACGTTGCGCGCGAATCGTGGACGGCCAGGCTGGCCGGCGGAGGCAGCGCCCCACGGGGCACTCGAGTAAGAGTCGTCCGGAAGGAGGGCCTCATCCTGGTCGTCGAGCCGGTGGAGTAGGCATGCCGCAGCAGATGGTCGTCCTCGTGGACGAGCCTCGGGTGAAGCTGGCGACCGTGGTCGCCGAATGGGGAGGAAGGGTCGTCAGAGTCGAGATCGGAGAGATCGGGTCGGCGAATGGAACCTCGTTGGGTGGCCGGGTGGTCGCCCGCTAGAACCGCCCATTTGGGCATCGATGCTGCTGGAGGTACAAGGGGATGGATACGACCGGAACAACGGTGCTGCTGATCGTCGTGTTGACGGTGGCAGCTTTGCTGATCATCCTGGCCGCGATCTCGATCCGGATCGTGCCGCAATGGGCAAAGCTGGTTGTCTACCGCTGGGGCCAGGTCAACGAGGGCCTGGTTCGAAGCCCCGGCCTGCGGTTCCTCATCCCGGTCGTGGATAGAGGCGTGCAGGTCGACCTGCGCGAACAGTTCATCGAGGTCCCGCGCCAGACCGCGATCACCAAGGACAACGCGCCGTTGGGCGTCGACTTCCTGATCTACTGGAAGATCGTGGACCCGATGATGAGCCAGATCAACGTCGCCAACTTCGCCGGCGCTCTGCAGGGCGTGGCCGCCACCTCGCTGCGCTCGGTCATCGGCGACATCGTGCTCGATGAGGTGCTGTCCCAGCGCGAGCGCATCAACGAGACGCTGCGGCTCAAGCTCGACGAGGTCACCGAGCGCTGGGGTGGCAAGGTGACGACGGTCGAGATCCGCGAGATCCTGCCGCCGCCGGCCGTGCAGGAGGCGATGAACCGCCAGCTCTCCGCGGAGCGAACCCGCCGTGCGGTAATCACGGAGTCGGAAGGCACCCGGCAGGCCACTATCAACGTGGCCGAAGGCGACAAGCAGTCGGCGATCCTTCGCGCCGAGGGCGATCGGCAGGCCGCCATCCTTCGCGCCCAGGGCTTCAGCGAGGCGCTGAACACGATCTTCAGCGCCGCTCGAAACATCGATCAGAAGACGATGACGTTGCAGTACCTCGATGCGCTCAAGGCGCTCGGAAGCGGTCCCGCCACCAAGTTCGTCATTCCGCTCGAGTTCACTCAGCTCCTCGGCCCCCTCGGGGCAATGGTGCAATCCGGAATGCAGGCCGGCGACGCCGGCTCGGCATCCGGCAGCGCCAAGCGCGGCGCCTGATCGGGGGCTCGGCTGCGCGAACGCGAGCCCGGAAGGGGCCACTCCAGGTTGAACCAGGCGCCTCCCGGCCGATTTGGCGTGGTTCCGATGGGGACTATGCCGGCGGCCCGGGAGGCCGCCTATAATCAGCCCGTCCTTCGAGCGTCCCGGTCCTAGGGGGCGGCTGTCCCGCCACGGTACCGAACAGGCTGGGTGCGTCCGCTACAACCAGGTGAGCCGATGGCCGTCAGGATCCTAATCGTCGATGCCGACCCGACCGTTCAGCGGGCACTCGGCAACGCCCTCACTCAGGCCGGGTATCAGGCGATCGCTCTTGGGGATGGCCCCGAGGCATTGCGAGTCGCCCGGACGGAGCGGCCCGCGCTCGTCCTTATCGCGGCGAACCTTCCCGGCGTCGACGGATTCACGATCGTGACCCGGCTTCGAATGGAGGACGGCCCCTCCACTCACACGCCGGTCATTCTGCTGCTCGGGGAGAACGAGGCAGAGCATCGCGGCAAGGCGCTCCGTTCGGGCGCCGACGACTACCTGATCAAGCCGTTCCATCCGGCCGAATTGATGGCCCGGATGCGCAGCCTTCTGTCTCGGTATTCGCCCGCCGACGCGACACCGACGCCCGTCCACCGAACCTCCGCGTCGGCTCCGTCCAGGCGCCGCGAACCGGCCCGCGTGATCCTGTTCTATGGCGCCAAAGGTGGCGTCGGCACGACCACGATCGCGATCAACACGGCGATTGCCCTGCACAAGGAACTGGGCAAGAGGGTCTGCCTGATCGACGCCAACCTGCAGTTCGGCGACCACCGGGTCTTCATGGATCTCGGTCTGGACAAGATGAGTGTCGTCGATCTCGCGACCGCACCGGGCTTCGATCTGGACCTGATCCGTCAGGTCCTGATCAAGCACGAATCCGGGGTCGACCTGCTGCTGGCCCCGCCTTCGCCCGAGACTGCCGAACTCGTGACATCGGACCATCTCCCCGAGATCATCAACATGATGACGAACGAGTTCGACTACATCGTCATCGACGTCGACAAGCGGCTCGACGAAGTGAATCTTCGGATCATGGACGTCGTCCAGACGATCTACGTCGTCATGACCGCCGACCTTCCGTGCTTGAAGAACGTGCGCCTCGTTCTCGAGACGATCGGCCACCTCGGGTACTCCGACGAGAAGGTGAAGCTCATCCTCAATCGGTCGAACGCGTTCACGGGCATCAACGTGAAGAACGCGGAGAGCGCTCTGAAGCGCCGGATCGACTATCAGATCATCAATGAATACCGTGCGGCGATCGGCGCCCTGAACAGCGGGGCTCCGTTCATGTACACCAAGTCGGACTCGGTCCTGGGCCGGAACATGCTCGAGTTCGTCAAGACGCTGGACAGGGACCTGTTCGAACGCCCGACCGCGAGAGTCGCCCGTTAGGTCCCGCGCGGCCCAGGTTCGGCGCGCCGGGATGGGTGCACGGCCGGGTGAAGGCCAAAATAAGCCGGAGGTGAGCCGGTCGAGGTAGCGTCGCCGGCGTGCTTGCGTCGCTGCTCTCCGCCACTCTCCACGGTCTCGATGGTCGCATCGTCCGCGTGGAGGTGGACGTAGCTCCGGGCCTGCCGGGCTTCACGATCGTCGGGCTGGCGGACACCGCGTTGCAGGAGGCTCGTGAGCGCGTCCGAGGAGCCATTCGCAACAGCGGCTATGAGTACCCGCCTCGGCGCATCACCGTGAACCTGGCGCCGGCCGATCTCCGCAAGGGTGGCGCCTCGCTCGATCTGGCGATCGCGCTCGGGATCATGGTCGGCTCGGAGCAGGTGAAGGCGACGGGCCGCTGGGCCGTGCTGGGCGAGCTTTCGCTGGGCGGCGACCTGCGCCCGGTGCCCGGCCTGCTGCCCATGGTCGCCGCCCTGGCCCGGCGGCGGGTGCGGCGAGTGATCGTGCCGGCGGACGGCGCCGCCGAGGCATCGCTCGCAGGTGGCGTCGAGGTCATGCCCGCGGCGACTCTGGCCGAGGCGGCAATGCTGGTGCGAGCGAACCGGCGCGGGCGGGCCCGAGCGATGCCGCCACGCGTGGAGCTGGCCGACTCGGTTGGCCTCGAGGGGGACAACGGAGTTGCGCGCGAGGCGGCGGCGGGCCAGGCCACGCCGGACGGGAGCGGCGCACCGGATCTGGCCGAGGTCAGAGGGCAGCTGGAGGCCCGACGGGCGCTGGAGATCGCGCTCGCGGGTGGCCACTGCCTGCTCATGATCGGTCCGCCCGGATCGGGCAAGACGCTCCTAGCGAGGACGATTCCAGGGCTGCTGCCCGCCCTCGACGACGAGGAATCGCGAGTGGCGACGATCATCGCCTCCGTCGCCGGCACGGCCCCGATACGTGGGCTGATAACGCGACGACCGTTCCGTTCGCCGCACCACACCATCTCCTATGCGGCCATGGTCGGCGGCGGCCCTCATCTCGCTCCCGGTGAAGTGACCCTGGCGCACGACGGGGTCCTGTTTCTCGACGAGCTGCCCGAGTTCGACCGGGGAACCCTGGAGACTCTCCGCCAGCCGCTCGAGGACGGCCAGATTGCGATTGCGAGAGTGGGTCGGGCGGCGGTCTTTCCTTCGCGGTTCCAGCTCGTGGCGGCCATGAACCCCTGCCCGTGCGAGTCGGAACTACACACGGAAAGCGGTAGGTCACGACCGCCTTGGCACTCTTCTTGCCGTCATCGCCGACGTCGGTGTGGACGACGATCCCCACCAGGAGCCGGACGATCTCCTGGCGCTGTTGGTCGGTCAGTCCCGCGTCGAGGCGGGCGCGCACCTCGTCGAGGAGGTCGCGCGCCTCCTGGGGCACGATCTCGGCACGTGGAGCCTGTAGGGCGGCCACACGGGCTTCGAGCGCGGTGCGTTCGCCCCCGATGCGGTCTAGCTCGGCGTCCAGCTCGCCATCCCCGAGCCGGCCGCGGATGCTTAGTGCGGTGGCCTGCTTGCGCTGGCTCTCCAGTGCTTCGAGTGCCCGAGCCAGGGTGATCGACTCGGCCTCGGCGATCGCGCCCTGGGCCTCGCGCTCGGCCGGTCCATCGAGCCCGTCGAGGACCTCGCCAGGGTTCCGCAGGAACCTCTCGATGTCGGCCCAGATCGCAGGTTCGATCTGATCGGTCCGGATGGCGCAGCCCGGGCAGCGCCCTGGGATCGGTCCGCGCTCGACGAGCTGGCCGCCGCAGCGATACCAGCCCGCAGCGTTGCTCCACGACCCCACGTAGGTGAGGCCGCAGATCCCGCACCTGACAAGGCCCTTGAGCAGGTAGACGCGGTCGGTGTTCTTGGCGCAGCGACGATTGGCGGCCAGGGCATCTTGAGCGGCTTGCCATAGGGTGGGGGAGACAAGCGCCTCGATCGGAGCGGCGATGACCTCGCGATCTCGCTTGTCGGTCCGCCGGCCGTATCGAAGATCGCCCTTGTAGACGCTGTTCACCACGAGGTTGCGGATGCGCCCTGCTCGCCAGAGGCCGCATGTGCGCCGGCCCCGGACACCCCGTCCATCGCGGACGTAGTGGGTCGGGATGCCGGCGGCGTTGAAGTCGCGAGCGACCGCTCGGCAGCTCTGACTTCGGAGAGCGAGGCGCTCATAGATGTCGCGGACCAGATCGGCGGCCGAGAGGTCACCCCAGACGATGGCCTCGTCGGGCACCAGACGAGCGGTGGCCTGGTGGCCCTCGGCGCGGTAGCCGAAGGGGACGATCCCGCCGGTGTAGCGACCCTCGCGGGCCGCTCGGTTCATGCCGTCGGCCGAGCGGCGAGCGAACTCGCGGCGGTAGTGGTCGGCTACGACGGCTTGGACGTCGTAGCCGAGAAGGTCCGGCTGTCCTTCGACAACCGACGCGAGAGCGATGCCCAGAGCGTCGAGGCGTCGGCGTACGACCAGTAGGTCCACGGCGTCCCGGCCCAGGCGGTCGACCTTGTAGACCCACAGCTCCTCGAACCGACCGGCAACCGCGTCCTCGAGGAGCCGCCGACCGTCGGGCCGTTCGGCGATCGGGATCGTGCCCGACACGCCGTCATCGACGTACCGACCCACAAGCTCCACTCCGGGCTGGCTCGCCAGGCGGCGGGCGATCTCGTCGGTCTGGGTCTTGATGGTCTCGCGCTCGCGCTGGTCCTCGGAGCTGACCCGCTCGTAGGTCGCGACCCGCCGGACCCCTGTCGCCACGGTCATCGGACACCTCGCTGACCGCGGCCGGGCAGCTGCTTCGGGAGGCCAAGCACCACCCGCAGGGCAGCTGCCATCGCCTCGCGGTCAGGGTCGTATAGACGCTCTATGTCGAGGGATCGTGCAAGTCGGCGGGAGCCCTTTGCCATTTCGTCGTCCTAATGCGCTCTGTGGGTGTGACGTCGTCCCTCTCGGCGCCATTGGAAATGCTAGGCTGGTCGGAGGCCAATAACCACAGCGCGGCAGGGACAGATGACGACACCAACAGGCCAAATCAGGACACCTGGGTCCCGCACGGATGCTGACGTGCTGGAGGCTATCGACGACGGCCTTGGCCGAGGCCAGAGCCCGAGGCAGGTCCACGGCGCGCTGATCCACATGGCGCGGTTCGACGGGCGTGTGCCGAGTCTCAGAACGATTTCGCGTAGGGCAAAGGAACGCCGTCCCCCGGCTGCCGGGGAGCGCTGGTCACTTGCCGAGGCGGAGCCAGACGAAGCGGCCGCGGTGCTGCCCGTCTTTGCCGCCTTGGCGAAACGCGACCGGGTCTGGGAGTGTGGCTTCGTTACCAAGGAGCATGCCCAAGTCCTGGTGCTCATCAGGGCGGCCGCGCCGGACCTCGATCCGTGGGTGGCTTACAAAGTCGCCGACGAATACGTGTTGCGCCGGCGGGGCGGACTGAGGACACTCGGCCTGGAGCTTGGTCTAGCCCTCGCCCCATGGCGAAGCGAGGCATCGGCCGCCGAACTCAGGCGTGTCCTAGAAGCGGGCTTCCTGGGCCCGGATCTGAGCGCGGACATCCGCCAGCTCGAACGTGACAGTAAAGATGCGCTCCGAGACCCGATCGCGGATGCGGTCAACCGACGAGAGGAACGGTTGGACTACGACGCGGCCGAGGACTACTGGGCTGGTCTGACCGCTGAGGAGCGGGAGGCGGAGGTCCAACACCAGCAGGAAGCGGCGATCGAGCTTGGGCTCGACGAGTCAGGCTCACACTGAGTGCCCCAGCGATCCAACGCTCGTTCGGTCTCGAAAGCCATCAGCACGCAGGAAGTCCGGCCCCTTCTTGCAGCGAGCATTCCGTTTCGGGGACCGCCCCGATCCCTGAGAGACGCAGCCGCTAGATGGACCCCCGGGGGTCCATGGCGGCGTGGCGTCAGGGGTCGGGACGCCTGCGGCGGCTCCCTCGCTGGCTCGCTCACCGTCGTCCGGCATCGGCCCGGTCACAGAGCGGAGCCCGACCCGCTCCGACGTTAGCGAACGCGGCTTATCTGGGGCTTATCTGCGCCTTATCTTCTGGGCTCTAGAGTGTCGGTCAAACGGCCGTTCCTCACCCCAGGAGTGGTCCGCCTCCGAGCTCCCGCCACCTTCCCCCTCGGGCGGCGGGGGCTCCCTTCTTGTCACTGGCCGGGCGCTCATCGGACGGGCCGCAGGTGTCGGTAGCGGTCAGGGTCTGAAGTCTCAGGAGACTCGACGACCGGCGGCAGCCAGCGGCGATCCTGCCGGCCCTTGGGGGTGATGCCGTAGTTGTCTGCCCACATCCGGTACTCAGAGGCGCGGGCGAAGTCGCCCCTGTCCACGGCGTCGTAGAGCCTCACTACGACGGACAGTCCGGGCACGTCCCACGGTTCCCAGTGAGCGGCCCACCAGGACGTGAACCAGGCTTGCCAGGCCGCAACCGACGAGGGCAGGAGGCCGCCGGGGGGATCGGGGATGGGGCCATGCTGCCAGCCCACGCCCGTGGTCACCTGCCACTCGCCGCGGGCCAGCGGGCGCCTTCCCCGCCGGGTACCGGGCGACTTGGGAGCCGGACCCCTACCGGCCATGCGAAAGCCCCAGACTGCTACAAACTGCGAGGGACCTCGCGCGGGGTGCGCACGCTACATGGCTCGCCCGGATTCGACCCGCCCCCCTACCTTGCCGCATTCAAGACCGCCTTTTTGTAAGTGTGCGTGCTCCGAGCGAGGGGTGCGCATTGCGCACCGCTTCGCCGTGCCGCCACCGCCCCCCACCTCCTGCGGACGCATCAGACACCGATCGCCTCGGCCACCTCGCGCCAGGCTCGATCCTCCTGGCCCTCGAGCCGGCGCAAGTAGACCGTCGTGACCGCGAGGCTGGAGTGGTCCAGGAACGCGCTGACGTCCTCGATAGACTCCCCCGCTTCGCGTCGCAACTTCGCCGCCGTATGCCGCAGGACGTGGACCCCGGTCGGTGTCAGGCCAGCGGCCTTCAGGTAGCGGCGGAAGCGAGCGTAGAACGTCCCGCTCGTCACTCCCTCCGGCCGGGCGGCTGCCTGCCAGAGTGACTCGCCCGGACCCATCGCTGACAGCTGCTTGCCGGCATCGGCAAGTGTTGCGCACATTGCCTCGTAGGCGGGGTGGGGAAGTTCTCGCCGACCTCGCTTGCCGCCCTTTCCTCGATACGAGTAGAAGACGGTCTCTCCCTCAATGCTCAGATCCCCGGCCCGCAGTCCAACTACCTCAGCTCGGCGCCTGCCCGTGAGGACAAGGGTCAGCAGCATCGCCCGGTCGCGTCGGCCAGCCACGGTGTCCGGGACGACCGCGAGAAGCCGGCGCACTTCATCGGCGCTGTATCCACGGGCAACCGATTGGATGGCCCTGGGCCGCTCGATGGCGTCGCAGGGGTTCGCGACCACGAGACCCATCCTGATGAGGAAGCGGTAGAAGCTGGACAAGCAGGCGATCCTGGCGCCCACCGTGGTGGCGGATGGTGTTCGGCCAGAGCGGCCGATGCCATGGACCCAGGCCAGAACGTCAGCTGGCTTGACCCGGTCGGGAGTCAGGCCGCGCTCCGCGAAGAACGGCCAGAGCATCCGGGAGTACGACTCCACGGTCCGCCGGGAACCAGAGCGGTTGCCCTTCTCGACGAGGAAGCCATAGAGGGCTTGGTCCCAGGCAGAGGGGTCGCCGCTGGTCAGGGCGGGGAGCGGTTGAGCGGTCATCGTGAGCCTCGGGTGCGAGATGGTCGCCCACATGACTCACTCAGGCGCGGCCGGAAAGCAACACGATGACCAAATGGTGCCCATGGATGCCACGGGAAAGTGCGACATCAGCACCCTCACTCCAATGGGCCGGACACCGAGCGTCATCCGCCCCCTGCGAGCTTCGTGTGCATGTCGTTGATCAGCGCCCCGAGCATGCCCGCGGGGCGGGTCGGGGGCGGTAATCTCCGCAGGACACCCCGAACGGTTGGCGAGGCGTGGCTCTGCTGCCACCGGACCTCGTCGGCCACGGCGCCCGGATCATGGGGCGCGGCCAGCCCGGCCGCCTTCGCGGCGTACGCTGCTGCGCCGCGCGCATGGGCCGCCATGTGGGCCACGCCCGCCGCCTGTCCCGCGGCCCGGGCCGCGGCTACTGCGGCCGGGTCGCCGACCTCCCGAGCCGCCGCGTGCGCCCGGGCCGACAGGGCGCGGACCGGTCCGATCCGCATCTCGCCGCGGGCGAAGGCTCGGAGGCCGTCGATGGCATCACGAGGGCGTGTGTCGCCCGGGGCCTGCGCCTCGAACAGCGACAGTATCCGCTCGGCACAGTCGGCGGCCCACACGGCCAGCACTCGCCGGTCGTCCTCGCTCAGGGTAAAGGCACCCGGCTGGCGTTCCATACCCAAGATTCTTCCATGGGCTGACCCGGTTGTCTTGTCACCTCACCGATCGCCATGCCCGCCACGAATGGGGCCACAGGCCCTTAGAGAACCAGGAGCACTCCACTTGCGCCGCTCGCCGAGTCCGTCCGTTGGTGTACACCCCCCTGTGAGTGTAGAAAGTGTCGAATAGCGGGAGTGGTCGGGCCTCGGGTAGGTGTCAGGCGGGCGGCGAAGAAGAGGTGGGAGAGATCACGGCGGCCCGTTGGTAAGGCCGCACCATCGCGGCATCGTTCAATCGACGAGCGCCGCGGCGTGTTCCGTCGCTTAGCTGTCGAGTGGCTCTTGACGGAGCGACGGCGTTGAACCAGCGTGAAACGCAGGTCGTGAGGCCCTGAGTCCGACGCTCACTCCTGGGGGACGGCCGACAGAATCGGGGGTCTATGGTGAAACAGGCGCTGCGATGGCTGGACATCGTCGTGTATCTGGTCTTCCTCGCCTTCGCGGTTCTAGCAGGTCCACGCGTGGCTCCCTGGTACGTGGGACTTTGTCTTGCCGCCGGCTCTGTACCGCTGTGGTTTCTCGCGCGGTGGCAGCTGGGGGAGGCGTTCTCAGTCAGGGCCGGCGCCCACAAGCTCGTGACGCGGGGCCTGTACTCGAAGCTGCGCCATCCCGTCTACGTCTTCGGCGGTCTGGCGTGGCTGGGCGCCCTCCTAGCCCTGCTCGGCTGGGAGGCACTGGCCATCGGGGCGGTGGTGGCGCTGATCGAGCTCGGTCGTGCCAGACGCGAGGAGCGAGTCCTGACGGAGGAGTTCGGCTCTGAGTACGTGGAGTACCGCATCGCGGCCACCATTCGCACCAACACCCGATCGTGTCTGGCCGACGCGGTTTCTGCGGACCAAGTGAGATCCATTGCGTCCCCCGCCGCGCGTTTGCCGGTGCATTTTCCCGTCCTCGGGCGAGGGCCGAGCCGCTATCGTCGTCACGAGTCGGTTGAACCTTTCGACCGCCGGGTCCGTCTGGAAGAGCGCTCCAAGAGGGAGCGGCTGGACAGGAGCGACCGTGACCGGGGAAGGAGCCTGGAGGGTGGCGTTGACGGGACCCGTGGCCGGGGATGCCGCGGAGTTCATCCGTCTCATACGCGGGGAGCTGCCGGGCGCCTATCGCCTGGCGGGCTATCTGCTGGGCGACGCAACCGAGGCTGAGGACGCCACGCAGGAGGCGCTCGAGAAGGCCTGGCATGCCTGGCCGAAGCTTCGAGAAAGAGACCGCGCAGGGGCCTGGTTCGACCGCATCGTCGCGAATGCTTGCAAAGACAGGCTGCGCGAGCGGCGGGGCATTCGCGTCCTCGAGCTCGACGACGAAGCGGCCGGCGCCGCGAGCGCCCGAGATCCGTTCCGCGAGGCGCTGTCGCGCGACGAGGTCGGCCGCCTGGTGAGGAACCTCCCGCCCGACCAGCTGATGGTCGTGGCGCTGCGCTACTGGCGCGACCTGTCCCTCGAGGAGATCGCCGAGCGATTGGAGCTGCCGCTCGGCACGGTGAAGTCCCGGCTCCACTACGCCATGAAGGCACTCCGCCGGCAGCTCGGTCGGCAGGGCGGGGAGGTGTCCCGATGACATTCAACGACGACCCAGATCTCGAGACCCGTCTCCGCCGGATCGCCTCCGACCCCGGGCCGGATGTGCCGGCGTCTGTCTACCGCCACCTCGATGAAGTGGCGCACGGGAACGGGACTCGGAGCATAAACGGCGTGCGGCTCTCGCCAGTTCGACGGCTCGGGGGAGGGCGGTCGGGCCTGCGGCATGCTGGCGCCATGGCGGCCCTCGCGGCGGTCCTGGTGATCGCCGTCTCGGGGGCCGCCTTGCTCGTTGCCACGCGCGGTCCCCAGGCCGCCTCGACCTGGACACTGCGCCCCGACGCGGGCCAGGGCGAGTGGACCGGCCTGGAATGGCACGACATTACCGCCACCACCGGGGGCGTGTTTACGGAGCCGTGGTCGTCGAGCAACGGGATCGGAACCGGTGAAGTGGTCCAGTGGCGCGGTGGCTTCGCCGTCCTCGGCGGGGACGGCAACTTGTGGCTGTCGAAGGATGGGCTGGCCTGGAAGCCGGCCGCGGGCGCTCCCTTCGTCAGCTATCCGTGGAGCGCGGCTATCGGAGGCGACCTGCTCATCGCCGGACAGGCCAATGAGGGGTCGGGATTTGGCCTCTGGCTCACGACCGATGCCGTCACGTGGGCACGCGTGACTGCTCCGTTGGACGTCACGTCGTTTTCCGGGCGGGCCGGAAGCTCGCCTGGGGTGGTGATCGTGACAACGACCCCGGACAGCGGCGATCCTGCCGGTCCGTCGGTCATCTACTTCAGCGCCGACGCCTCGACCTGGACGCAGGCGACGCTGCCGGCCGACCTCGCCGCGGCGCGTAACGTCACTGTCTGGCCCTTCGGCAGAGGGTTCGTGGCGAGAGGTCTTGTCTCCGACCCGAACGGATCCACGACCTACAGCTCCGGGGCGGGTGACGAGCGTCATTACTCTGAGCGAGCCTGGATCTCGCACGATGGCCTCTCGTGGGCCACCTACAACCCGGCCATACCCTCGAGTGAAGTGCGAAGCATGCCGCAGTGGACGATGATCCAGTGGGGCCGGCTCGGCGCGGGCGACGGTCTGATGCATTCGATCGATGGGGGCTCGACCTGGCTCGCCGACACCGACAAGATCCCAGATGCGATGAGGGGCCCCCTGCTCGTCTCGGACGGGAACCGCATCATCATGGCTGCCGCGTCGGGGGCGCGGTTCTACTTGAGCGAGGGCGACGGGCACTGGCGCCTGCTCCAGCAGGGCGGCGATGTGGGGAGCCTGCCGGCCGACGGGCAGGCCATGCTGCTCCCCAATGGCGTGCTGTGGATCACCGGCAATCGGGTCTACTTCGGCCAGGCGTTGGCCGGAGTGGCGCCGCAGGGTTCGCTGGGTCCACCGACGACACCGTCCCCAGGGCCCACGCTTCCTTATCCAACGTCGACGCCCGCAGTGATGGCGACAGAGACGACTGTTGTCCCGCCCACGCTCAAGTAGAACCGCGCACCCGACCCGGCCCACGCCCACGACGCTCCCAAGTGCGTTCACCACGGCCTGGGGCCCTGAGTGGCTGGACAGGCTTCTCGTGGCAGAGCGGCCAGCAGGCCGGCAGCAACCCGATCGGTAGGGTCATTCGGTGGCGCGGTGGGTACCTCGCCGCCAATAGCGGCTCCAATCCCGCGAGCTCGCCGTGGACATCGTCCGACGGCGAGACCTGGACGCCAGTCAGGTCGATTCCACGGCTCTGGTACTACGTTGCCGCGGCGCCGAGTGGGCTCGTGGTCATCGCTGTCGACTACGTCGTCGCGCAACGCTCGGCCCGGTTCTGCCGCTCCAATGTCATCTCGCTTTGATCACGATCGCGAAGTGGACAGTCCCGGAACCACCACCATGGAATGTCATGAAGAGGGGCCTCGCCGGTGACAACGTTGGGTTGTCAAAGCAACCAGCACCGAGGAGGCCCAGCCATGTTGTACGCCGGATTGGACCTGTCGCGCCAGAGGCTTGATGTGCACGTTCTCGATGAGGCCGGACGAACCGTCGAGGTCTCCGCCGTCCGTCCGGACGCTGACGCCCTGCGCACCCTCGCCAATCGCATCCTGTGCCACGGCCAGGAGGTGAGCGCGGTCATCGAGTCGATGACGGGCTCACGCTTCGTCCACGATCA
>JBEKMM010000015.1:0-83838 GCA_050008515.1 Candidatus Limnocylindrales bacterium | reverse complement strand
GACTGGCGCACGAGCGGGCACAGGCCCGTGTAGCCGGTGAGCTTCTTCGGACTCGCGAAACGGGCGATGTCGCCGATCTCCGAGGCGATCGTGTAGGCCAGAAGCGGGCCCACGCCGGGCACCGTCAGCAACAGTGGGATGTAGGGGTGGTCGGCGCCCAGGCGTATGAGCTCTCGCCCGCACTCATCGATCCGCTCGTCGAGCTCGTCGACCATGGCCAGGCTCGTGGCCAGGGTCCTGGCCCAGGGCTCGGGCAGCTCAAGACCGGCTAGCAGCTGGCGTCCGGATGTCCCGAACAAGTCGGAGACTGGAATGTTGTGGCCGAAGGTCATGAGCGTGGCATGGATACGGCACTTCAACGCGCTCCGGTGGTGGACCAGATGGAGCCGGAAACGGGCACGCTCGCGCTCCGCACGGATCGTTGGATCGGGCAGCCAGATCTCGGGCACGAGGTCCCGTCGGGCCAGCTCTGCCAGCACGCGAGCGTCGATCTTGTCCGTCTTGGCCGCCAAGGGTGCGACGCCTTTGGCCTTGACCGCGTCGGCGATCATCACGTCCCAGCCGAAGCGCTCAAGGGTGTCGTGGACGAAGCGCGAGCCGGTCATGGACTCTATGGCAGCGCTGACCTCCTGGCCGTGGCGCAGGACCGTCTGAGCGAGCGTCCGCAGGGCGTCCGCGTCTGGGTGAACGGCCAGGACCTCGACCGTTCGCCCTTCCTCGTCGAGAACGTGCACATCAAGCCTCTGGCGCGACAGGTCCAATCCGGCGTACAACATGGCTGGAGCCTCCCGGTGCTGGTTGCTTTGACAACCCAACCTTGTCACCGGTGGGGCTCCCTTTCATGACCATTCGATAGTGACGTCATGAAGGGCCCATCAGTTAGGGAGCGCCCCGGCAGCGATCATGCGGCTGACGAGCCGGTCCCCGCCTCACGTCCAGCGGTCGTCTAGCAATTCCTGGCGCCGTCAGGCGCGCAAGAGCCGACGCGGCCTGCGGGCGATTGGCCCGCAACCTGAGACGAATAGGGCCCGCGGGTGGTCGACGGCCCGGTAAGGGCGTCCTCGCGCGCGGACGCCCGGTGACTGGCGTTCGGTCGTCTTCGGGTAGGCCGCCAAGACAGGACGGACGAACCCGTCCCAAGCGGCGGCACGACGGCAAGGCCTGCCTACTCACCGGCAGGGGACGCCTAGCATGCTCGCAGACTCAGTGATGCGCTCCGCCTCAGGGGCCTCCACCCGAGATAGGAGTGGAAGTGAGACACCGAATCCCGACGATCGCGGCGGCGATCGCATGCCTGCTTGCGGTGGCGCCCGGCAGTGCCCTGGCGGTGGGAACTCTCGACCAGTCCCAAACGAACACGTCGGGGTACATGATCTACTGGCTTAAGCCCGACAGCCTTGCCCAGTCGTTCACCGCCGGGCGCACCGGCAAGCTCGACACGGTCGAGATCAACGCCGACGCGGTCGGAAAGGCCGTGACGGTCCAGATCCTGGCGCACACCGGCATCGTCCTCGCCAAGAAGACGCAGACCCTCAACGACAGCGGCTGGACGCAGATCCACTTCACCACGCCTCCCAACGTGACCACGGGCGTCGCGTACGCCATCGAGGTGACGCCGTCGGGCGAGGTCGGTTGGAGGGGTGACTGCTCGAACTCCTACGCAGGCGGCACCGCGAGGGTACAGGAAGGCAGCACCTGGTACTCGATCCCGGGATGGGCGACCACCTTTGGCGCCTACCTGCCCGATTACTGCGCGCAGGATTTCGCATTCAGGACATACGTCACGCCGCCGCCTGCGCCTACCAAGAAGCCGACGCTGGCGCCGACTCCGACCTCCACGCCCACACCCACCCTGACGTCGACTCCAACACCCACGTCCAGCACGACGGCGTCGCCGGCAGAGACCGTGCTGGCCGGCACCGGCGCCCCGGCCGCCACCGGCGCCCCGGCCGCCGCCACTCCCGGTTCACAATCTGGATCGCAGTCAGGTAGCGGTTCGACCGACTCGACACTGCCGATCCTGGGGGCCGCGATCGGTGGCGTTGCGCTGGGTCTGGTGGTCGCCGGCTTTGCACTCCTGCTGTTACGGCGTCGTCAGCGCGCCAACTGAAGACGCCCGGCCCGGGCCAGAGGCTGCGATTGCTCGGTCACGCCCACATCGATCAGGTCCGGCCTGAGCGACCGCCTGGCCCCCTAGCCGCGGGATGACGATCTTCACGAGGGCCGTCTCGACCGCGAGCTGAGTGGCGCTGGGCGCCGTGCCATCGAGGAGTTCAAAGGGGCCTTCACGCTACGGCTTGATCGTGGCGCCCGACGCCGTCCGCTGACGAACTACGTGAGCGACAGGCCGGCCGGCGCTTATCGTCCCACTTCGAACCTGATGTCCGGGGACGGGCGCTCGGTCCTGATCCGGACGGAACGTCCGAGGATCATGCCCAATACGTCGGCGAACAGTCCAACGCTCGCAACCTTCGCCAAGGCCCGTTCGATCGTGCGGACCTGGTCGGGGGAGAGCGGCTCCCGGGTGACGACGTGGAGATGGAGGCCGTGCCACTCAAACGTCGAGATGCTCTCTGCGGAGGCGATGGTGCGGACGGTCTGACGGGGACCAGTCATAGGCGCACTGTACGTGGCAGGCCTTGCGGCAGACCTAACCTGCGGGCTCCGTTCCGCCACCCCCAACGGCCGTCTGCTACTCGTGCCAGAGGCAACACCATGTCGCCATGGCACCAGTCTGTCTCCGCGGTCGCTGTGACCACATCGCGTGCGTTGGGCAGCCTGTCGTCGGCCCTGGTTCGGGTGGCAGGAGACCTAATCTGGCTGGCCTAAACTGTGAGGGTTCGACCCGCCGTTAGGAGACCAGATTGGCCGGCAAGAAGAAGGGCAAGAAGGGCAAGAAGGGCAAGTAGCCCCGCCCAGTGAGCACCGATGGCCCCTGGATGAGCGCCAGGGGCCATCACTCTTGTTGGCTCCCCAGCCCCGACCTCGACAGCGTGGTGTGGCCGAGCGGTGCCCAAACGCGCAACGCCATGCGCCGTTACTGGTGCCCTTTAGATCGTGAATTCTGCTGAGGGCGCTCCGCTACGGAGAACCTCGAGAGGCAGCGACCAATCGACCTGTAACATGCAAGCATGGTCGAGATGGATGCCTACGCCGCCGACTGCCGCGTGCACGGCCAGATCGAGTTCGGCGAGGGTCGGTTGTCCGACCACCTCAATCGGACCTCGGAGCTGCTCATCCGAGACGCCCGACTCGAGGGCCTTGCCGACGGCCACGTGGTCGCGATGCCCGAGCTCGCGATCGCGCGCGACGAGCTCTGCGCAGTGGTCGTGAGCGGGCCGCGAGGCGACGCGGCACGTCGGCTGCACACCCAGACAACCCACGTTGAGATCGAGGTCGGGCCGTACCGGATCGAGGGAAGAGTGCACGGCACCTCGACGTCCGAGCCGCTCGGCTGGGTACTGCGGCAAATGGCGTGGGTGCCACTCACCGAGGCGACCGTGATGTATCGATGTGGCGCAGACGACGTCAGCGAGGAGATAGCGACGCTCCTCGTCAATCGCCACCTCATGCGCTCCTTCCGAGCGGTCGAAGAGGCCGGTCTCGACCTTCCGTGGGAGGCTCCCCGAGCGCCAAAGACCGCGACGCCCGGTGCGATCGGCTCGACGGGAACGCCGCTCGAAGGGGCTGGCCCAAGAGGCGCGGAGGCGGACTCTCCGGCGGCCTCTAAGCCGACTGCGTGATCGCCGGTCGCTCGACCGAGGCTCCGGCGAATCGTCGAGACTCCCGATCTCCGTATCAGGCGGCGCTGGCCTCGAGCACGCCGCGTGGCGTTTGAACGCCTATGGCTGGTACAGCTCGGCTGAGGCGAGAGCCGCGTTGCCGGCGCCCACGCCTCCCGCGATCAGGACGCGCCCGTCGGGGAGGAGCGTGGCGGTCGGACCGGAACGCCCTGTCGACATCGAGCCGGTCGGGCTGAAGGTGCCGGTGCTCGGGTCGTACAGCTCAATGGTGGCGAGAGGTGCGAAGGGGACCCAGCCTCCGGCGATGAGCACCCGCCCATCGGACAGGCGAGTGGCGGTGGTCAAGGACTGGCCGATTGTCATCGAGCCGGTAAGGCTGAACCGGCCCGTCGCCGGGTCGTACAGCTCGGCCGACACGAGCGCGCCGACCTGGTCCGAGCCCCCGGTGACCAGGACGCGACCGTCGGAGAGGAGAGTGGTGATCGGGCCTTCGCGAGCTGCGGTCATCGATCCAGTTGGGCTGAACTTGCCGGTCGCCGAGTCGTACAGCTCGGCTGAGGTGAGAGCCGAAGCGTGTATACCCGTCGCCGGAGTCCCGGTGGTGGTCGCCCCGCCCGCGATCAGGACGCGGCCGTCTGAGAGAAGCGTCGCCGCCTGGGTCATGCGAGCGACTGTCATCGAGCCGGTTGGACTGAACTTGCCTGTCGCCGGGTCGTACAGCTCGGCCGATCCGAGAGCCATCCCGTCTCGGCCGGCGCCTCCTGCGATCAGGACGCGGCCGGTCGGCAGAAGCGTTGCGGTCTGGCTCGCGCGAGCGACTGTCATCGAGCCCGTGAGGCTGAACTTGCCCGTGCTCGGGTCGTAGAGCTCGGCCGAAGCGATGGTCCCAGTGTCGTCGGTTCCTCCCGCGAACAGGACCCGCCCGTCGGGGAGCAGCGTGGCTGTCCCGTTGCGCGCGGTTGTCATCGAACCGGTCGGGCTGAACTTGCCGGTCGCCGGGTCGTACAACTCGGCCGACGCGAGAGGCGTCGAGTTGTCCCCCCAGCCTCCGGCGATGAGCACCCGCCCATCGGACAGGAGAGTGGCGGTGGCGCCTGACCGACTCGACATCATCGAGCCCGTCGGGACGAATGTCCCGGCCGCCAGAGTCGCCGTCGCCACCGGGCTGGGCGAGGCCACCGAGGACTCCGGGGAGCTGGTCTGACCCGGGGCGATCGGACCCGGCCTGGACAACATGAGCGGCAGGCCGACGGCGGCCGCGACGAGGCTCAAGACAATGGCGACCGCGGCAAACCTGACGAGGCTCGGGAAGGCAGCGACCCTCGGAGACGACCACCGCGACGCGCCGGCGCGGTCCGGGAGGCGGTCGAGCACGTCGCCCAGGGACGCCGGTTCGGGGGCTCCTGCGCCCGCCAGATAGGAACGGATCTCGGTCTCCAGGTCCTGCTGGCTGATCCTGCGGTTCATCGTTCCACCTCCCAGCCAGATCGGCTGAGTTCCGTCTTGATGCGTCGATTGGCGGCATGCAGTCGCCACTTCACGGTTCCGCTCGGCACCCCCAGCACCCGAGCGATCTCAGCGACCGCCAGATCGTTCCAGTAGCGGAGAACGACGACGACTCGCTGCTCCGGGCCGAGGCAGTCCAGCGCCCGCGCGACGCCGTCTCTCAACAACCCACCCTCGAATGAATCCGCAGCCGGACGGTCGTCCTCGGCGAGGGGATCGATCCGTAGAACCCTCCGATGCCGAAGCTCGTTCCGGCAGACGTTGACGACGATGCGCGTGAGCCACGGCCGAAAGCTGCCGTGGTCGCGCAACCGATCGAACGATCCCCAGGCGCGCAGGATCGCCTCATTGACAGCGTCCTCGGCGTCGCCTCGATTGCCCAGGATCCGAGTCGCAAGCTGGTAGGACGCGCTCAGCTCCGGGGCGGTAAGCCTCCCGAAGGCCTCGCGTTTGTCGGCGTCGGCGGAGCCCGCGGCAGGCGACGTCTTCACGTCGCCCCTCTGGTTGATCACGGTAAGCAAGTCTGGCATCGTCCCTTCGTGCTGCGTACACCATTCCAGACACGCGGAGACGGTCATTCGTTGGCCATAGGCTCGTGCGAACGCGACGGCGTCTGGCGCGTCGTCGCGAGCTGGTCGACGTTGACACCGCGAGAACGACGGCCTCCCCGGGAGCCTCCGCTCTGAACACGCCTCAGGTCACCGACACCTGCACCTGGTCGTAACCCGTCGCGCCCGCCGGCTCGGGGCCACCCGGCGTTGCGGTTTGCACGGCGCCCGTCGCATCTGTGGCTCGCACTTGAATGGTGTGCGTGCCCGGCGTCGCCTGCCAGCGCAGCCACCACTGCACCCAGGTCGCCTTGGAGATGGCGCGGCTCAGCAGGGCTGCCTGCCAGGGCCCGTCGTCGACGCGGACCTCGACTTGCCCGACCCCTCTGTCCGGCGCCCAGGCGAGCCCGTCGATGTCGACCTGTCCGACCGCCAGCGCCGTGCCGCTGGAGGGATGGTCGATCCGCGACTCGGTCAGGATAGGGCCGTCCTTCGCCCAGCCCAGGCCGACCCAGTACGCGTCGAAAGCTTCGCGGGTGGTCAGCTCGATCTCGGAGAGCCACTTGGTGGCCGACACGTAGCCGTAGAGGCCGGGCACGATCAGGCGCGCCGGATACCCGTGCTCAGCCGCCAGCGGCGCCCGATTCATGCCCACGGCGATCATCGGCTCCCTGGACGGATCCAGAGCCCAGGCGGTGGGAAAGCCGACCGTGAACCCGTCGACCGAGCGGCCTACGATCTGCGTTGCGCCCGATCGCACGCCCGCCTCGGCGAGGACCTCCTTCAGGTGGACCCCGGTCCACAGGGTGTTGCCGATGAGGTCCCCGCCAACTGGGTTGCTGACGCAGGCCAGGGTCACGTATTGCTCGAAGAGCGGCAGCGCCAGCAATTCAGCGTAGTTGAACGTCAGGCGGTGGTCCACCATGCCGGTCACCCGGAGCTGCCAGGTTGACGCGTCCACCTGAGGCACCAGCAGCTCGGTGTCGATCTGGTAGAAGCTGTCGTTGGGGGTCAGGATCGGAGTGATCCCGGGAGCGGTCAACGACTCCTCGGCGACCAGGGGCGGAGCCGACTCGGCCGGGGCGGGCAGGGTGGCCGACACAGGGACGCCCGACGGGTGCCCGAGGGCAATGAGCAGCCGACCCAGGGCCCCCGCGGCCAGGGCGCCGACCAGAAACCCCCCGGCTCGGACAAGGAAGCGCCGTCGGCTCCAGTCCGGCATCGAGGCGGTCGGTGTCCGGCGGGCGGGACCCACCGAGCCGTCGTTCTCGCCCGGTCCGGTCCGGCCGAGGCGCACCGGTGCGAGGAACCCGGCCTCGGCGAGCAGTATCCGGAGCGCCGCGACGCCCGCTCCGGTCGCGACCGCCGCGTTCACCGCGGCCAGGACGGGCGAATTCAGCGGCTGCAGGGCCGCGGCCACGAAGGCCGCGAACCCGAACCCCGCGAAGAGTCCCGATGCGTTGCCGAAGCTGCGGCGGCCCAGGATCCCGGCAGCCGCCGCCACGAGCAGGGCCACCACGACTACGGCGACGTTCAGAGCGAGCTTGTCGTTGGTGCCGAACAGCGTGGCGACCAGGTTCTTCGCGCCGGGCGGCTGCTTGGCGATGACGAGACTCCCGACCGCGACGACGAGCGACGGGGTTCCCGGGACTACCCCGGCCACCAGCTCGCTGGCGGCGATCCCCACGGCCCCGGCGACGGCCCCGGCGCCGGCGGCGCGCAAGACGGGTCTGGCTGGTCCGGCGGAGGTGGCTGCGCGGGCGTCGGTGGGCTTCACAAGAGGGGGCTGTCTCTCAGACCAGGAGCGCCGCAGCAATGGCGCGTTGTCTTGTAGTGTCCCATAAGATGACGCCGAGCGACCAGCCCCGCCGCCCCCGCGGCCTCGGACGAGGGTGACCGGCGGCGAGGATCGTCGCGGCTGGCCGGGGCAACCTCTGGCTGAGGGCCCGACCGTCCAGCAACCCAGCATCGCACGCACCCTGGGTTACCTTCTTCCCATTGCCTTCCGGCCCGACGATCCGAGACTAGGAGCCTGCCGAGTGTTCGCCGATCGGCTGCTGCTGCTGTCACAACCAGGATTGCCATGCCGCGCAGGGGAAGAAAGACAGAGCCCGCCTCCGGCACCGAGCCGACGGCGGAGATACCGGAAGCCCAGGCTCCGGCGGCTTCGCCGGACGACGAGCCGATCGAGCCGGATGCCGCCGATCATCTCTCCACGGCCGTTCCGCCGACGGCCGAGGCATACGCCGCCGCTCGAGCTTCGCTAGTTTCCCGGATGCTGGGGCCCCGATGGGACGGGTTGACCGCGTCCGACACCGAACGGGTGCACGACGAGCTGCGAATCCCGATCGCCGAACCGCCGGCGCCCGAGGCCCCGCCTCCAGCGCCGACCTGGCTTGTCCCTGCCGTTGCGGTGACGTCGTCGCCCCTGCCCGAGACCCCACCGCCGAAACGCCACCGTCGGCTGCTCGTCATCTTCGGCGGCCTGTTGTTCGCCATCGCCCTGGTGCTGGTCGGTTCGGAGGTGCTGTCGCTGGCGCAAGGACAGGGACCTGACCCGAGCGCCTCTGCCGTCGATCCCTCCGGCTACGCCTCTTCCACCATGGCCTCGACGGCTACCCCGACGCCCAAGCCGACGCCCACCCCGACGAAGAAGCCGACGCCCGCCCCGACGAAGAAGCCGACGCCGCGGCCTACACCCAGGCCTACCCGAAGGCCCACGCCCAAGCCGACCCCCAAGCCCATCTTCGCGACATGGGTTTCGATCGTGACCCCGCCCGTGCCCCCAACCTTCACCGTCCGGACGCTCCCGGGCGCCGTCTGCACGATAACGAGGGTCAGACAGGGTGGGACCACCCAGCGGGTTTCGCCTCAGTTCACGGCGAACGGCGCCGGCACCGCGGTCCTCGCGAACTGGAATACCTACCCCTGGACCTCCCGTTCGACGTACAGGGTGACCGCCACGTGCATCTTGAGCGGGAAGTCGGCGTCGACCCCGGAGAAAACGGTCACCATCCCGTAGCACCCGGGTTCTGCCAGAGCGGACCGATTGCCCAGGCCGCGCAGACGGTGCGGCTCAGGGGACGGGCTCGCCATCGAACGCCCGACGCAGCGCGTCGACGTCGATCCTGGTCATGCGCAGCATCGCCTCCATGGCGCGGCCGGCCCGCTCTCGGTCAGGGTCGCCCAGCATCTCGCCGAGCTGGCGCGGAATGATCTGCCACGACAGGCCGAAGCGATCCTTCAGCCAGCCGCACTGCCCCGGCGATCCGCCGCCTGCGGTCAGCGCGTTCCAGAGGCGGTCGACCTCTGCCTGGTCCTCGCAATCGATGACGAACGAGATCGCCTCGGTGAACGGGAACTGGGGACCGCCGTTGATGCCCGTGAACCGCTGACCGGCGAGCGTAAAGTCGACCAGGAGCACCGCTCCAACCGGGGTGCTCGGATTGTCCGCCGGGGAGCGCCATACGTTGTCGACCCGGCTGTCGGGCAGCAACGAGATGTAGAAGTTCGCCGCCTCCTCCGCGTTGCCGTCGAACCACAGGTTCGGTGTGACCTTCGCCATCTCTGTTCCTCGCATGAACTGTCGACTACTCCATCGACTCGAGCACGAACACGGGGATCTGCCGCTCCGTCTTCGCCTGGTACTTCGCGTAGTCGGGCCAGGCCTCGACCGCGCGCTCCCACCAGACGGCCTTCTCGTCGCCCGTGACCTCGCGCGCCAGGTAGTCGCGTTTGGTCGCGCGATCCTGCAGCTCTACATGCGGGTTCTTCTTGAGGTTGTAGTACCAGACGGGATTCTGGGGTGCGCCGCCGAGTGAGGCGACCACGGCGTAGACGCCCTCGTGCTCGACGCGCATGAGGGCGGTCTTGCGGAGCTTGCCGGTCTTCGCGCCGACCGACGTCAGGACGATCACGGGCCTCCCGCGAAGATCGCCGCCCTGCTCGCCGTTCGTCGCCTCGTATTGCTCGGCCTGGCCGCGAGCCCAACTGGCTGTGCTCGGTTCGTATTGTCCGGTGAGTGGCATGCTCCTGCTCTTTCGCTGTCTGGGCGGCGCGAGTGATCTCGTGCGGGGAAGTCCCTGTTCAACCCATCCGGTCGATGAGTATGCCTCGGACAGTCGCGGCACGGGCCGCCTGGCAAGCGCCGCGCCACGCCGCCGGACGGTAGCATTCCCGCGTGATGGCACGTGGATCGGCGCAGGTCCCGCACGCTCCGGCCGAACCCGGGGTCTGGCTCGGCCTCGACGTCGGCACGCAGAGCGCCCGCGCCCTGGCCGTCACGGCGACCGGAGAGGTAGTCGGGGCCGGCACGCAGCCGCTCGCCAGCCGGAGATCGGGGGCTCGACACGAGCAGGACCCGGAAGCGTGGTGGCAGGCGATCGCCGCCGCATCGTCCGAGGCGATGCAAACGGTGCCCGCCAAGGCCGTTCGGGGCGTCGCCGTCGATGCGACGTCGGGGACGATCGTGCTGGTCGATCGGAAGGGTTCGCCCCTGACCCCAGGTCTCATGTACGACGACGCCCGTGCCACCGGGTTCGTCGATCGGGTCAACGAGGCGGGCGCGCATGTCTGGGCCGAGCTGGGCTACGGCCGGATGCAGCCATCGTGGGCGCTGCCGAAGCTCCTCTGGTTGCTCGAGACCTGCCCACAACTTCCCCGCGGCGCCGGGCTCGCGCACCAGTCCGACTTCGTGAACCGGCGCCTCGTGGGACGTGCCGTGCCTTCCGACCTGAGCAGCGCGCTCAAGAGCGGCGCGCATCTCATCGAGGAGCGGTGGCCGAGCGACGTCATGGACGCGCTCGGCGTCCCGGCCGACCTGCTGCCGGAGCTCGTTCGCTCTGGAACCGTCATCGGAGCGGTGAGCCGCGCCGCCGCGGCCGCGACGGCCATTCCCGTGGGCACGCCGCTGATCGCGGGCATGACCGACGGCTGCGCGGCGCAGCTCGCTGCGGGAGCGCTGCGTCCCGGTTGCTGGAACTCGGTTCTCGGCACGACGCTCGTCGTCAAAGGGGTCACTCGCGCGCTCATCCGCGACCCTCTCGGCGCGGTCTACTCCCACAGGGCGCCGAACGGCGACTGGCTCCCCGGCGGCGCTTCGAGCACCGGCGCGGGCCTGATCTCCCGGGACTTCGCCGGTCGCGATCTGGACGAACTCGGCCGCGCCGCCTCCGCCCACGAGCCCGCCGCGATGCTGGCGTACCCGCTCGTGTCGCCAGGCGAGCGGTTCCCATTCGTCGCGCCCCAGGCGCAGGGATTCGAGCTCGGGGGCGACGGCTCCGAGGAGGACCGGTTTGCGGCGGTTCTGCAGGGCGTCGGCTACGTCGAGCGGCTCTGCTACGACTACCTCGACCTCCTGGGCGCGCCGATCGAGGGGGAGCTCGTCCTCACCGGCGGCGCCACGAGAAGCGAGTACTGGTGCCAGCTCCGCGCCGACATCCTCGGGCGTCCCGTCTCCCTTCCCGACAACTCGGAGTCCGCGCTCGGGATGGCCATCCTGGCGGCCAGCCCCGATCGAGATCTGGCCGACGTCGCCGCCGAGATGGTGCGCATCCGGGTGACGATCGACCCGCGGGCGGGGTCGGCCGGGCGCTTCGTCGGCTCGTACGTTCGCCTCGTCGAAGAGCTCGAGGGTCGTGGCTGGCTGGGCGCCGCCCTCGCCGGGCACGCCCGGGAACGGGCGCAGCGATGACGGACCTCTTCCTCGTCCGGCACGGCGAGACGGTGTGGCAGGCCGAGAACAGGTACGCGGGCGTGTCGGAGGTCGAGCTGTCCCCGCGGGGGGTCGAGCAGGCAGCGCTACTCGCGACCTGGGCTTCGTCGGCTGGGCTTGCCGCGGTATGGTCCTCCCCGCTGGGCCGGGCGCTCGCCACCGCGACCCCGTGCGCGGAGCGGGCAGGGCTGCGATTGCGGGTCGATGCCAGGCTCCGGGAGCTGGACTTCGGCGACGGCGAGGGGCTGACCTCGCAGGAGATGCGCGAACTGTTTCCGGCGGCGTTCGCCGCCTTCGGCAGCGACCCCGTCGCCAACCACCTGCCGGGAGGAGAGGATCCGGTCGGGGCCGCCGGGCGCTTCGTGGCCTGCCTGCGCGAGATCGCCGACCAACAGCCGGAGGGCCGGGTGCTCGTCGTGGCGCACACCACCATGATCCGGCTGGCGTTGTGCCGGCTCCTCGGAGCGCCACTCAGCGACTACCGGCGTTTGTACCCGGCCATTGGGAACTGCGCCCTGACAGAGATTCGAATGGCCGGGCGGCGGCCCGCTCTCCTGCAGTTCAACGGGCCCGTCTAGCCGGACACGAGCGAGCGCCGGCCCTTCCGCGACCGGCCTCCGCGCCATCACCCACCGGCGGCGACTCCCCTGGCCAGCAGCTCGCCGTAGCGCGCCGGGTCCACGTTTCCACCGCTCAGGATCGACACGACTCGCCCGCGTGCCGGCAGCTCGTCCCCGTGGAACAGCCATGCGGCAAGGGTGGTCGCGCCGGACGGCTCCAGCACCAGCCGCGCTTCCCGCGACGCCCTGACCATGGCCCGGGCGATCTCATCGTCTGTCACGGTCACGATGCCGTCGAGATAGCGGCGCAGCAGCTCAAACGGTATGCGTCCGATGTGGGTCGTCCGCTGACCATCGGCGATCGTCCGACCGACCATCTCCGCCGGCCAGGTCACGATCCGGCCCTGGGCGAGCGAGTCACGGGCGTCCGCGGCCAGGTCCGGTTCAACGCCGATCACCACGGCGTCCGGCCGGAGCGACTTCACCGCCACAGCGACGCCGCTCGCGATTCCGCCACCGCCGACCGGCACCAGCACGATGAACGGCCCGCGCTCGTCGAGGGCGGCGAGCTGCTCGACGATCTCGAGCCCGACGGTCCCCTGCCCCGTGATCGTCGCCGCGTCGTCGTAGGGCGCGACCATCGACAGACCCTCGCTCTGCGACAGCTCGGCGGCCCGTTGCGCTCGCTCCTCACTCGAGGGACCGACGAAGACGATCTCAGCGCCGTCCTCCCGCACCCGCTCGACCTTGATCCGCGGCGCGTCCGAGGGCATCACGATCACGGCGCGGACCCCGAGGAGCCGAGCGGCGCGGGCCACTCCCTGGGCGTGGTTGCCGCTCGAGTGCGCCACAACTCCTGCGGCACGGCGTTCCGCCGGCAGCGTGGCGATGTTGAAGTACGCCCCACGCAGCTTGAACGCGCCGATCGGCTGGAGCGACTCCGGCTTCAGCCAGGCGCGGGTGCGCCCCAGCGGGTCGCCGTCCTCGGGCCGCCCGAAGGGCAGCAGCGGCGTGCGCACGACGACACCCCGGACGACTTCGGCGGCAGCGCGGACGGCCTCGAGCGTGACCGGCGCCGGCTCGCCGAACTCGGCAGCTGATCGAGGGCCGGGCTCCATGCTCGCCTCCCTGCTCCGGGCTCAGCGGGGCGCAGCCGGCCGGAGATCAGCGGCGATCCCAGACGCCCAGGCCTCGATCTCGGGCCAGTCGCGGAAGTCGCCTTCGGGAACGCCCTCCATCGCGGCCGGCATCAGCGACATGAATCGTTCGGCAAGTCCGATCGCCTTGTGATCTCGTGAATAGGCGCCGAAGAAGACGTGGTGGTCACGGGCGTTGACTGCCTCGACGAGCTCCGCGGCATCCTTCGGCACCGCGACGACCTTCTGGTCGCGGCCCTGCGCGTCGAGGGGCCCACCCGTCGGGCCGCTGCTGAATAGCCAGACGGGCTTCCCGGCCAGAATCGCCCGGTTGCGGCGCACCAGCCGCGAAGCATCCTTCAACCAGTGGAACATGTAGGCGGCGCTCCCGATCACGAACGCGTCGTAGGCTGTCATGTTCTCGACCGACGCAGCCGGCCGAGCCTCAGCGTCGAGGCCAGCCTTGCGCAGCGTCTCCGCGATGCGTTCGGCGATCCCCTGCGTGGCACCGTGCCGGCTCGCGTACGCGACAAGAACGTGCATGGCCAGTCTCCTTCGAAGTCGGAGCCATGATTCAGCGGGCGCGTCCCGCCCCCAGGCAACGACGATCCTGCTCGCAGGCCGCGCCTCGGCTAAGGGCCGTCGGTCATACCCGGGCGGGCCGGGCGAACCTCCCGACCGGCCTACCGAAACACGGGAGTGAGCGGACCGACTTCGGCCGGTCTCCGCGAGTGGTCAGGCCGCGTCGCGCCAGGGTCGGGTCTGCGCGCTCAGTCTCGGCCGGCGCATCAGGTCGAGCATGTTTTCAGGCTGGCCTCAGGATGATCCCCAACACTCGCCTCGGGAGGATCTTCTGCGAGTAGTCGCGGAGGAACCTCAACGGCAGCGACACGGACTGGAGTTCAGACTCCCCCCATGACGAACGCGCAGGACGCGCCTGCTCCGCCCGCGAGCCATCCGTGGTCGCAGCGGCTCTCCCGCTTCCGGACACGGGTCCGCAGGGCCGTGCCGTTCGCCTCGGGCGTAGCGGCCGCCTTGCTCGCGATCGCGCTATATGGAGTCGTCGTGCCCGGGCCGCGTCCGCTCACGAAGCAAGACGTGAACCAGAGCATCGCCTCGGCTCTGGCCTCGCAGACTCCGGCACCTGCTTTCTCGCAACGCGTGTACCAGGTCGTCCAACCCTCACTCGTCCTGATCGAGACGCAGGCCGCAAGCCCCGCGCCCAGCCCGACCGGCACCCTCACGGCAGATAGCGGTCTCGGCAGCGGCGTCGTCGTTGACACCGCCGGCGACATCCTGACCTGCCTGCACGTGGTCGTCGGTGCCTCGTCCATTCAAGTAACGTTCGCCGACGGGACCGAGTCGCCGGCCACGATTCAGGCCACGGAACCTGCGAACGACATGGCGGTCCTACGGGCGACTCAACCTCCGGCGACCCTCGTGCCTGCCGTCCTGGGCAACCCCAGGAGCGTGCGGGTCGGGAGCGAGGCCTTCGTCCTCGGCAACCCCTTCGGCCTGGACGGCTCGATAAGCGCCGGGGTCATCTCCGGCACGAATCGTTCCTTCCAGCTCCCCAACAACGGTCCCACGCTCACCGGCTTGATCCAGATCGACGCGGCCGTGAACCCCGGCAACTCGGGCGGTCCGCTGGTCAACCGCGACGGCCAGGTGATCGGGATCGTGTCCGCGCTCATCAATCCCACCAACCAGGACGTCTTCATCGGAATCGGACTCGCGGTACCGATCGACGTGGCCGGCGGAGCTGCCGGCCTGCCACCGGACTAAGCGCCGGCGGGCCGGTCGGTTCGCCGCGATCAGCGTTCCAGGAGGTCAGGACCAGTGAAAGAACAGGCGACGGAACCCACGGTGCCGATGGAGCGCGTGCTGTACGAGGTCAAGAAGGTCATCGTCGGGCAGGATCACCTTCTGGAACGGCTGGCGGTGGCGCTGCTTGCGAGGGGTCATGTCCTTGTTGAAGGCGTACCGGGATTGGCCAAGACCATGGCCATCAAGACCCTGGCCGGGGCAATCGGCGGCGAGTTCAAACGCATCCAGTTCACGCCCGACCTCGTCCCTGCGGATCTGATCGGCACGCGGATCTACAACCAGAAGACCGGGGAGTTCAACACGTCGCTGGGTCCGGTCTTCACGAACCTCCTGCTCGCGGACGAGATCAACAGGGCGCCGGCCAAGGTCCAGAGCGCGCTGCTCGAGGTGATGCAGGAGCGGCAGGTCACGATCGGGCGCGAGACGCACAAGGTGCCCGACCCCTTCCTCGTCCTCGCGACCCAGAACCCGATCGAGACCGAAGGGACGTACGCCCTGCCCGAGGCGCAGGTCGACCGCTTCATGCTCAAGGTGCTGGTCGGCTATCCGAGCGCGACCGAGGAGTTCGTCATCGTCGAGCGGATGACCGGGCCCCTTGATCCGGTGCAGGAGGTGCTCTCGACCCGGCAGCTGATCGAGCTGCAGCAGGAGGCCGATCGCGTCTACGTCGACCCAGCGCTGATGGAGTACGCCGTGCGCCTGGCTACGGCCACCCGCGCCCCCAAGCTGCACGGGCTGGCGGAGCTAGAGCGCTACATCACATACGGTGCCAGCCCGCGCGCCTCGATCAACCTGATCCTCACGGCCCGCGCGCTGGCGTTCGTTCGCGGGCGGGACTATGCGCTCCCGCAGGACGTTCTCGACATGGTCCGCGACGTGATGCGCCATCGTCTCGTCCTGTCATTCGAGGCCCTCTCCGACAACGTCACCCCCGACGACGTCCTGACCACGATCATCAAGCGGATTCCGGTGCCGGTGGTACCGCTTCGGGAGCGTTCCAACGTCCGCGCCAGCGCCTGAGCGCGTCGCCTGGACCGCCTCGCGGTGGCAGGACGAGCCGCGCCCTGACGATGGGCGCGACGGGGACGTGCGCCGTACGCGAGCTGTCTCCGCCCCGGAGCGGATCCTCCAGCGTCTCGACTGGAAGGTCATTCGCCGGCTGGACGGAGCTCTGCAGGGCGACTATCGAAGCCTCTTCCGCGGCAACGGCGTCGATCTCGTGGACCTGCGCGAATACCAGCCCGGGGACGACGTGCGGTCGATCGACTGGAACGTCACCGCCCGGCTGGACACGCCCTACGTCCGCGAGTACGTCGAGGACCGCGATATCACCGCCTGGTTCCTGCTGGATCTCAGCCCCTCGGTCGACTTCGGCAGCGTGGACACGGAACGCATGAAGCGGACGGTCCTGATCGACTTCGTGGCGTCGCTGGCGCGGCTGCTCACCCGGCGCGGCAACCGGGTCGGCGCGATGTTCTACGGCAGCACGGTCGAGCGGACGATTCCGGCGCGGGGTGGACGCGACCAGGTTCTTCGACTCATCGACGACCTGCTTGCGCACCCGCGCCTGCCCAGTGCGCCGTTCACGGACCTAGCGCCGTTGCTCGGCGCCGGCGAGCGCATCATCAAGCGCCGCTCGCTGATCTTCATCGTCTCCGACTTCATCAGCGCACCCGGGTGGGAGCGGCCCCTGAGCCTGCTGAATCAGCGGCACGAGGTTGTTGCCGTCCGCCTGCTCGACCCGCGCGAGATCGAGCTGCCCGACGTCGGCCCGCTGATCATGGAGGACGCAGAGACTGGGGAGCAGCTCTACGTCGACACCCATGACGCCGCCTTCCGCCGCCGCTTCCAGGACGCGGCGCAGCGCCGCGAGGCGGAGGTCAACGGCGCGTTCAGCCGAGCCGGGGTCGAGGCCCTGTCGCTCTCGACGGACGAGGATCTCGTCCGCGCCATCGTGCGCATGGCGACGATCCGTCGCCGGCGCCGGAGGTAACCGATGTCGTTCATCTGGCCGCCCATGCTGCTCACGCTGGCGCTCCTCCCGATCGGCGTCGTGCTGTACCGACTCCTGGACAGGCGACGCCACCGCCGTCTTGTCACTTACGGCGGACCCGGGCTCGCCCAGGGAATCACTCGCCGGCCGACCGGCCTGCGCAGCCGCATCCCGTCGACGCTGATCCTCGCCGGGTTGGCGGTGATGACCCTCGCCATGGCTCGGCCACAGGCTGTCGTGAGCCTGCCCCGGGAAGAGGGCACGGTCATCCTGGCCTTCGACGTGTCGGGCAGCATGGCCGCCACCGACCTCGCGCCGACGCGAATGGATGCGGCCAAGGCGGCGGCGAAGGACTTCGTGGCGCGCCAGCCGGCCAGCGTCACGATCGGAGTCGTGGCCTTCAGCGACTCGGGAGTGTCGGTCCAGACGCCCACCAACGATCAGGCCACGGTGCTTGCGGCAATCGACCGCCTGGCGCCGCAGCGCGGGACGTCAGTGGGCCAGGGCATCCTGGCCTCGCTCAAGGCCATCGAAATCGCGGAAGCGGGGCCCTGGGTGTCGAATTACTACAGCAATCAGACGCCTGAACCGACACCGACGCCGACGCCCGTGCCGGCCGGAACCCACGCGCCGGCCGTCATCGTCTTGCTCAGCGACGGCGAGAACAACGAGTCGCCCGACCCGATCGCAGCTGCGCAGGCGGCCGCCGACCGAGGCGTGCGGATCTACACCGTGGGCATCGGCAGCGCCGCCGGCGCCACCCTGGACCTGGACGGCTTCCAGGTCCACACCCAGCTCGACCAGGCGACGCTCGAGCAGATCTCCCAGGTAACGGACGGCGCCTACTACGGCGCAGACAGCGCGCAGCAGCTCCGCTCGATCTACGACAACCTCGACACGCAGCTCGTCCTCCAACCCCAGATGACGGAGATCACCTCGCTCTTCGCGGGCCTGAGCTTGCTGATGCTGCTCGCGGGCGCGACGACCTCGCTGATGTGGCTCGGCCGACTGCCATGACAGGGCGCGAGAGCCTCCAACGCCGGGAAGGGCGACGACGATGAACTTCCAGTGGTCGGGCCTGCTGGCCCTGCTCCTGCTGCTCCCGGCGATGGTTGCGATCTACGTCTGGATTCTGCGACGGCGGCCTCGATCGGGAGTTCGCTACTCGAGTCTCGCCCTCGTCCGGGACGCCATGCCCGGGTCGTCGCGGCTGCGGCGCCATCTGCCCTTCGCCCTCTTCGTCGCGGCGCTTGGCGCCGTCGTCGTGGCGATGGCGCGACCGGCGGTCATCCTGAGCGTGCCGACGAACCAGACCACGATCATCCTGACGATCGACGTCTCGGGCAGCATGTGCTCGTCCGACATCCCGCCCAGCCGCCTCGAGGCGGCCGAAGCCGCCGCGGCGGCGTTCATCGATAGCCAGGCTTCGACGGCGCGAATTGGGATCGTCGCCTTCAGCAGCTTCGCGGAGGTGATCCAGTCGCCCACCGGCGATCGGGCGGCGCTGATCGACGCCCTCCACGGCCTCGCGACCGGGCGACGGACCGCCGTCGGCGACGGCATCCTCGCCTCGATCGACGCCATCTCGGAGATCGACCCGACCGTAGCCCGGAGCCAGACGGACTCCAATCCGGGAACTGCCCCGACACCGGTGCTCAAAGGCGACTACGCCCCCGACATCGTCGTCCTTCTCACCGACGGGGCGAACAACACGGGCACTCCGCCGCTCGACGCCGCCCAGCAGGCGGCCGACCGGGGCGTGCGGGTCTACACCATCGGCTTCGGCACGGCGGACGGCGGTTCCATGAGCCCGACCTGCGCGCCTCAGTTCGTGGGCCGCGAACCGGGGGGCGGAGGGTTCGGCCAGGGCGGAGGCCAGGGCGGAGGGTTCGGCCAGGGCGGAGGCCAGGGCGGAGGAGGCGGCAACTTCCGGCGAGGGATCGACGAGGCGACGCTCAAGCAGATCGCCGATATGACCGGCGCGACCTACCACCCAGCCGAGAGCGCGAGCGAGCTCGAGAGCGTCTTCCAAAACCTTCCTACGAACCTGATCACAAAACATGAGGTGACGGAGGTCAGCTTCGCCTTCGTCGGGCTCGGCGCGCTCACCGCCGCGCTGGCGCTCCTGCTGGGCAAAGCCTGGCGTCCGCTGCCCTGAGCCGCAGCGCCGTCGCGCCGCCCGATGACATGGAAATCGTCGGGCTGAAACCTCTCGCCCCGACCACTGACGGCAAATGAAACTCAGCCGGCGGCGCCGCCGGCCCATGGCGCACCCCGTGCGGGCCCAGACAGACCATCGGCTGACGGATCCCCAGCACCTCGACGAGCTCTTGACACATGGGATAACCTGGGTTCCGAGTTAGTTTCTATCTGGCAGGAACTATGGCCCTCCGTCACGCGGCAATGCTCGAGGTCAACGAGTTCCTGGTTCTCGATTTCATTCGAGACCACGCCACCACCAGCCGTCCGGAGATCGCTCGCGCCCTTGGTCTGTCCGATTCCTCGGTGAGCCGGATTGTCGGGCGGCTTCTGAAATCGGGTGTTGCCGTCGAATCGCCGGGCCAGGCCACCACTGCGGGCCGACCGCGCAGCACTATCACCTTCAATCACCAGGCAGGCGCCGTCCTGGCGGTGGACCTTGGCGGCACCAAATGCCACGGAGCTCTGGCCGATCTATCCGGGGCCTCCCTGTTCGAGGACGTCCGGCCCACACAGGGACCGGGAGGGGCATTCGCGGCGCTCTCGACCACGATCTCGACACTGCGGGCTGCGGCATCTGAGCGCGGCTCGCGTGTCGACGCGGTTGCCGTCGGCATCCCGGCCTTTCTCGATCCGGTTACCGGCAAGGCGGTCGGCGGCCCGGCAGTGGACTGGCAGGACTTCGAAATCGTTGGCAGCCTCAGAGACACCCTCGACGTCCCATTCCTCGTCGAGAACGATGCCAACCTGGCCGCCCTCGCCCACGCCTGGCGAGGTGACGGACGGGGGCTGCGAGACTTCGTTACCGTCGTAATGGGGACGGGCATTGGCGCAGCCGTGGTGGCCAACGGTCGCCTGGTGAAGGGTCGCCACAATGCGGCCGGCGAGCTCGGCTACCTGCTGACCAGCCGCGAACAGCTCCATGCCATCCGGCTCGGACAGGCCTCGGAGGTCGGCGAGCGCCCGGGCGGGTACGGCGGGCTCGAGAAGGTGGCCGCGGGCCCCTCGATCGCCAGCCGTGCCAGGGCCCTCATCGCTGGGGGAGCGTCTTCCTCACTTGCGGGCCAGCCCGTGACACCGGAGCTGATCTTCGTTGCCGCGGCTGCAGGCGACCCACTTGCCCGCGAAATCATCGACGAGCTGCTGGACGACACGGCCCTGGCACTGGCCGCGATAACGAGCATCGTCGACCCCGAGGTGATCATCCTCGACGGCAGCATCGGCCGATCTCTCGAGCCGTATCTGGCTGAGCTGTCGGGACGGTTGACGGGCCGGCTCCTGTCGATCCCTCGCCTCTGCATCTCCAGGCTCGGCTCCAACGCGACGGTGGTGGGGGCAATCGCGGCGGCGCTCCAGCTCGCTCGCGAGCAGAAGGCTCCCTCCGCTCTATTCGGGGCCTTCACTGTCAGCGGACGGGTCGAGACAGATGCCTGAAGCTCGGTTCGTCACAAGCCTGGCCGGCTCGGCGGCAGATGCCGGACTGTCGCCCTGGAAGACTACGTGGGCCCTTGGCGCAGCCGCCGATCGGATCCAGGCGGAGTTGAGCTCCAACGCGGCACCGGTCGTCGCCGTGGATCTGGGCGCGACGCACACGCGGGTTGCGATCACCGGATCCGGCGGCTTCGAGCGCCTGATCGTCAGGCGGACCGCCGAGTTGCTGAGCATGGACGACCAGGGCGTCATCCCGGGCCTCCTCGCGACGATCCAGGAGACGATCGGGTCGAGCGGGTTGGGCGCGCCCGCCGCTATCGGGGTCGCGGTCGCCGCGTATGTCGACCCCGCCGGCGTGATCCTCCAGCCCAGGCCGTTCGGCATCCCCGCGGGGAGCGGCGTCCGCGATCGCCTCTCGGATAGGTTCGGGATTCCCGTCGCAGTGGGTAACGACGCCAACCTTGCCGCCGTGGCGGAAGTGGCCGTGGGAGCCGGACGTGGGCTCCGGAACGTCGCCGTGATCACGCTCGGGACCAACATCGGCCTTGGGATAGTGGCCGACGGTCGAATCGTCCGCGGCGCCCACGGCGCGGCCGGCGAGGCCGGGACGCTCCTCGTGCCGGCCCGGCGCGGCCGCGACGGCCGGGGCGGATTCGCCCGCGCCGGCCGCCTGGGTCGTGGCGCGACCAGCGCGCCGGCCGGCTACGCGCTCCTGGAGGAGCTCGTCGGCGGAGGCGCCTTGCGCAGATCCATCGAGTATCCCTCGGGGTCGAGGATGCCGTCTGCTCAGCTCGGTACTGCGAGTGACGCAGACGGCATCTTCCCCCGGGCTGCAGCTGGCGACCGGCGGGCCCGGTCGGCTGTACGGCATGGCATCGAGGGTTGGGCGATGTTGATCGCCGACCTCGTGGCCTTGCTCGATCCCGAAGCCTTCGTCCTTTCGGGCGGCCTCGTCGAGGAGGCCCCCGCTTTCATCGAGCCCCTGCGCCGGCGTGCTGCGGATTTGTGCCCGCTGCCACCGGACATTCGCATCGGCGACCTCGGCGCCCAGTCTGGTCTCGTGGGCGCCGTGGTGGCCGCCCGGTCCGTTCTTCAGGCACAAGTCGCAGTAGAAGCAGCGTTGGACGGATCGGACAGCTCAACTCAGGGCCGAGCCAGCGGCCATCTATTCAGGGAGGTGGAACGATGACTCGGTTCTCTGCCGCACGGCGCGGGGTCGCGTGGCGGCTCCTGGGTACGGCGACGGCCGCGCTTCTCGTGGCCTCGGCGTGCTCGAGCAGTTCGGGGACGCCGAACAACTCGATCACGCTGAACGTCATCCTGATGAAGCAGGCCGCCTACAGCGACACCGACATCAAGGCGATGGACGATGCCTTCACGAAGGCCAATCCGAACATCACCATCAATGCTGAGCTGGTCGCCTACGACTCGCTGCACGACAAGATCGTCACCGCCCAGGTCGGCGGAGGCGGCAAGTACGACGTCGTGTTGATGGACACGCCGTGGCCGGCTGAGCTCGTCAAGGCCAACATCGTCACCGACATCACGAGCAAGATCCCCGCCAACTTCACGTCGGGCGTCTTCGATTCCGCGTGGACGGCCGCGAAGTACAACGGCAAGATCTATGGCGTGCCGTGGATCAACGACACCAAGTTCTTCTTCTACAACAAGGACATGTTCTCCAAGGCGAACATCGCCGCGGCTCCGAAGACGTGGGATGAGGTCGAGGCCGACGCAAAGGCGATAAAGGCCACCGGCGTCAAGTACCCGATCACGGCCAGCTGGAAGCAGGCCGAGGCCGTCATCTGCGACTGGACCCAGCTCGCGGCGGCATTCGGCGGCTCCGATTTCGTCGATGCCAGCGGCAAGGCGCTGTTCAATCAGGGCGGCGGCCTCGCGGCTCTGACCTTCATGAAGAAGCTCATCGACGAAGGCCTCGTCGATCCGGCCTCCCTCAGCCAGACCGAAGACGACGTCAACAGCGTCATGAGCGCCGGTCAGTCCGCCATGGCCCTCAACTGGACCTACGGCCTCGCCGTCATGAACGATGCGACCAAGTCCACGGTCGCGGGCAAGATCGCCGTCGCCCCCAGCCCCGGCGAGGGCAGCGTGACGACCACCGGCGTCAACGGAGGCATGAGCCTGGCCGTGACCACGACCACCAAGCATCCCGACGAAGCGCTCCAGTACGCCCTCTTCCTCGCTAGCGAGAGCTCGCAGGAGATGGACGTCGCAAACGCGCTGCCGATGTGGAAGGCTTCGTTTGACAATCCCACCGTGACCAAGGGCAATCCGGATCTCTTCGAGGCCGCGAAGATCGAGTTCGCGGGCCTGGTTGCACGCCCGGTCGTGCCGTATTACACGAAGCTCTCCAACGCCCTCCAGGATGCGATCCAGCAAGCGCTTCTCGGGAAGAAGACCCCGCAGCAGGCTCTGGACGACGTCGCCGCCCAGCTGCCGACGTTCCAGCAGTAACGGCCTACTAACCCTTCGAATTCTCGAAAGGCATTCCGACAAATGACCGTGGACACGCTCCGCCGCGATCCCCCGAAGCGGTCGAAGCCGTGGCCCGAGACCTGGGTGGCGGCGGCCTTCGTGGCCCCCGCCGCCCTGGTCATCCTCCTCGTGGTCGTGGTGCCGCTCGCCCGGGCCGCCTGGATGAGCCTTTTCGACATCGAGCTGACGAAGCCCGGTGTGGAGCCGTTCGTCGGTTTGGGCAACTACATCACGCAGCTCACGAGCGCGAGTTTCTGGGATTCGGTCTCCAAGGCTTTCTTCTTCACGGTCGTGACGACGGCGCTGGAGCTAAGCCTCGGCATCGGTCTGGCAATGCTCATGGACCAGCCGATGCGACTTCGGTGGGTCCTTCGCTCTCTCGTAATCCTGCCCTGGGCCTTGCCCACGATCGTCAACGCCCTCATGTGGCGGTGGATCGACAACGCGACCTACGGCTCCCTCAACGCCCTGCTCACCCAGGTCGGCTTCGTGCACGACTACGTGCCGTGGCTGTCCCAGGAGACGACGGCGATGTGGATGGTGATCATCGCCGACGTGTGGAAGATGACACCCTTCTGCGCCATTCTCATCCTGGCCGGCCTGCAGGGAATCGACCGTGAGCTCTTCGAGGCAGCCCGCGTCGACGGAGCCTCGACGATTCAGATGTTCCGCCACATCATCCTGCCGCTGCTCACGCCGATCATCCTCATCGTGCTGGTGCTGCGCACGATGGAAGCCTTCAAGGTCTTCGACGTGATCTGGATCATGACCGGCGGCGGGCCCGCAAGCTCTACTCAGACCGTAGCCATCTACGCCTATCGAACGGCGTATCAGGGCTACGACTTTGGCCAGGGCGCAGCGCTCGGCTACATCATCGCCATCGCGATCATGCTGTTGGCCGCGGTCTACCTATGGCTACTTCGGCGAACGGGGTCGACGAAGTCATGAACAGACCAATGACTACGCCTCAACGAAACCTGGCTTCGCCTACGAAGGCTCCGCTCCCGAGGCGCCGCAAGCCGATCACCCTTCGCCGCGTGCTCAGGACGCTCTTCGTCTACGCCGGCATGGCTATCGCGTTGATGGTGATCCTCGGGCCGTTCGCCTGGCTGCTGATCTCGAGCGTCGCCGACAAGGCAGACCTGCTGTCGCGCCCACTGTCATGGATCCCAGCCCATATCAGCTTCGACCGGTTCGTCGACCTGACCGTCGGCAGCTCGCCGGACGACTCGGCTCAGGGCTTCCGATCGGCCCTCATGAACAGCATGGTGATCGCTTCGGTCACGACGTTCGTGGGCCTCAGCGTCGGCACGGTCGCGGCCTACGCCTTCTCGCGTTTCCGCTTTCCCGGCCGGGGCTGGATGATCCTGGCCTTCATGGCCACGACCATGTTGCCGCCGATTGCACTGCTCCTGCCCCTATACCAGATCATGAGCGCCCTGGGCCTGAGCGACACGCCCCTGGCCCTCATCATCATCTACTCGTCCTTCGTGACGCCGTACGTGGTGTGGCTCATGCGGGGCTACCTGGACACGATCCCGCGGGAGCTGGACGACGCGGCTCGTGTCGACGGCTGTTCGAGACTCGGGGCGTTGTGGCGGGTAATCCTGCCCGTCTCCCGGCCTGGCCTGCTGTCGACTGCGCTGCTGGCATTCCTGCTCGCCTGGGACGAGTTCCTGTACGCGCTCGTCATCACCCAGACGAACGCGTCCAAGACGGTGCCAGTCGCCCTGAATGACTTCATCGGCCGGTATGGCGTCGACTTCGGACGCCTGGCCACCGGCGGGGTCATCGCGGCGATCCCGCCGCTGATCATCGCGTTCGTCTTCCAGCGCTACATCGTGGCCGGGCTGACGGCCGGGAGCGTCAAGGGATGACTGAGACTGACGCCGCGTTGGTGGCCGACGGCCCGGATGAGATGGGTCGCGATCTGGCAGGCTCAGCCGACGTGGCCGAGGCCACGCTGGCCGAGGTCAAACGCCTGCGGCCCAGGCTCGACGAGCTGTTCGGTCGCGGGTCGGGCGCCGTCCTGGTCGGAACCGGGATGTCCCTCGCCGTCGCTCAAGCAGCCGCTCCCTTCTGGCTCGTGGCTCGCCGTAGGGCGGGCGAGCAGCCTTCGCTCCTCATCCGCGAGTCTGCGTCCGCAGCGCTGGGCTCGACGGACGGCCGCGTCTGGCGTGCGGGCGACCTCGTCGTGGCCATCTCCAAGTCCGGGACGAGCCCCGAGACCGTCGCGGCGGCCCGGGGAGCGGCCGAGGCGGGTTGCTCGGTCGTGGCGGTGACGGCCGACCCGGCCGCTCCGCTGGCCTCGCTGGCAGAGCTGGTCGTGCCGACTCCGATCGGCGAGGAGAATGGCGCGGGGACGCGCAGCGCCGTCGCGGCGCTTGCCGCGCTGTTCGCGATTCCGGAGGGCGGGACGGCGGATCCGGCCGCTCGCGCCGTAGTAGTGGCTCGGCTGCGAGCGGCAGTCGAGTCATGGGCGGTCGTCGTGCCCGCGGGGCCGCGCCTCGCCTCGGCCGCGCGGACGTGGATCGTCGGCTTCGGCACGGGAGTCGGGCTCGCGCAGGCGGCCGGCATTCTGTGGCACGAGAAGGTGCGTCGCCCGGCCGTGACGCTCTCGGTCTCCGAGTTCCGCCATGGCCCAATCGAGGCCGTTTGCCCGGGCGATGCGGTCATCGTCGTCGACGCCGACGGACCCCTGCCAGCTCGGGCCGCGTACCTGGAGCTGCTCCGGTCCGAGCTGGAGAAGCTGGGCGCCTTCGTGGTTTGGGTCTCGGCTTCTTCACCGCCCGGAGTCACGAGCATTCGCCTGAACGAAGGAGCAACGGCTGCGGCACCCGGGGAGCCATCGCCGGCCGCGGCCCTCGAGGCCCTCGTGCGGCTGGAGCAACTGGCCCGGGCGACGGCCCATGCCGCCAGAACGTACCGTGACGGCTTCGCCGTGCTGCGGACGATCGTCAAACCAGCAACAGGTCTGTAGCGCCGAGGCAGATGAGCCGCTCGGCCGAGCCACAGAGGAGAAGCAAGTGAAAGTTCCCTTCTACGGGCACACGCGGCAGTACGAAAACATCAAGAGCGAGATCGACGCGAACATCGCGAAAGTCCTCATGAGCGGCTCGTACGTCATGGGACCGATGCTCAAGCAGTTCGAGGCCGAGCTCGCCGAGTACAACGGCGCGAGGTACGCCATCGGCGTCGGCAACGGCACCGATGCGCTGTGGCTCGTTCTCATGGCCATGGGCATCGGCGAAGGCGACGAGGTAATTACCCACGCCAACACCTTCTTCGCGACGGCCGAGGCGATCTGGATCGCGGGCGCAACCGCCGTCCTCGTCGACTGCGACGCCGACACTCGCTGCATCGATCCGGCCGCCATCCGCAAGGCGATCACCAGGCGCACCCGCGCGATCATGCCCGTCCACCTCTACGGCCAGTGCGCCCCGATGGACGAGATCCGCAAGATCGCCGACGAGTTCGGCCTCCTGGTGATCGAGGACAACGCCCAAGCCTTCGACGCCGCCGGCGACAAGTTCAAGATCGGTCAGCTATCCGATGTGGTGTGCACCAGCTTCATCATCCAGAAGAACCTGGGCACCTTCGGCGACGGCGGCGCCATCTGGACGAACCACCAATACATCAACGACACCGTCCGAAAGCTGCGCAACCACGGCTCTGCGGCGCGCGACCATCACAGCTTCGGCTTCAACAGCCGCCTCGATGACCTGCACGCCGGCATCCTCTCCGCGAAGCTCAAGCACATCCGGGCCTGGAGCGACAAGCGCATCGAGATCGCGGCCAAGTACGACAAAGGCCTGGCCGGCCTGGGGTTCATCCGCCTGCCTTACCGCAAGCCCGGCTACCGCCACGTCTACCACCTCTACGAAATCGAGGTCGTGGACCCTGCGGACCGCGGCCCCCTCCTCAAGCACCTGAACGACGCCGGCGTCGACGCCAAGACCCACTACTCGATCGCCATCCATGAGCAGGAAGGCTTCCCGTGGGGCAAGGCCTCACGCATCGTAGGCCCGCTCGCGAACGCGGAGCAGAGCGCCCACTCGTGCATCTCGCTGCCGATGTTCCCCGAGCTGACCCAGGAAGAGATCGCCGAGGTCATCCGCGTCCTGCACGCCTGGAAGGCGTAGGCGCGTCATGGCTGAACGGACGTACAAGGTCGCGGTCGCTGCGCTTGGCAAGCGCGGCATGCACCACGCCACCGCGGTGAAGAACAACCCGCGATTCGAGCTCGTAGGCGTTTGCGACATCGACGAGTCGCGGGTCGAGGCCGCCCGGGCGCAGCTCGGCGTTTCCTACGGGAGCAACGACGCGGCGAAGATGCTGGCCGACACCAGGCCGGACGTCTTCATCTTCTGTACCCTGCCACAGCTTCGGATGCCCATGATCAAGGCCGGCGTCGACGCCGGCGTGAAGCTGATCGCCTACGAGAAGCCGATCGCCATGTCGATGAACGAAGCCATCGAGATGTTCAAGCTGACCCGCGCGGCCGGCATCAAGACGGTGGTGAGCCATCAGCACCGTTACGGCGACCACTACCGCAAGGTCAAGGAAATCATCGACAGCGGCGCCATCGGCCGCGTCCACACCGTCTATGGCACTTCGATCGGGTGGATGATGCACATGTTCACCCACATGATCGAGTACGCCAGCTGGTACAACGACTTCGCCGAGCCCGAATGGGTCGCGGCGCAGGCGTGGGGCACCGAGAAGTTCGCCGACGTCCACACGTCGCCGGACTACATCGGCGCCATCGTCGGGTTCACCAATGGCGTACGGGGCTACATCGAGACCGGCGCAGACGCACCCGACGTCCCCGAGGTCGACTCGATGTGGCACAAGTGCCGCATCGGCGCTCAGGGCACCGAGGGCTTCGCCGAAGTCCTGACCGGCAAGGCCGGCAAGGGCGGCGGCTGGCGCGCGGTGACCCGCGACGGCGTCTCGGGCGGCCCCGGCGCGATGGACTACGACCACGACATGCCGCCGTACGTCCAGGAGATCGCCGACTGGCTGGACGACGACACCAGGGTCCACCCGTGCGACGGCGAGCGGGCCCTGCGGGGCTTCTCGGTCATGATGGCCGCGCTCCGGTCGGCGACGACCGGCGGGCGCGTCAACTTGCCCCTGGGTCCCTCTGCCGAGCCCGAGCTCGACGCCCTCAAGAAGGTTCTCGAGGCCCGCGGCTAGAAGCCGAACCGTAGCTCGCGTAAGGGCGCCCGAGCGATCCGGCTCGCCTCCATTTCGCCGAGCCCCGCTCAGCCAGACGCTGACCCTGCCGGATGGGCTCTAGGTCGACCGGTGGAGCCACACCACCACCGGGTCAGCGGTAGAAGCGCGGCAGATACGCCTTGTTCGCTTCCAACAGCGCCTCGGTCAACGGCCGCGCGATGGCGTGCTGGCCGACCAGCGGGTGGGCCAGCAGGGCTTTCTCGACGAGGACGCGATCGCCCTGGATGGCGGCCTGGACGGCCAGGTCCTCGTACGCCTTGACGGCCTGGACCAGGCCCCGCATCTCCGGAGCGAGAGGCGCGAGCGCGAGCGGGTGGGCGCCATCGCGGTCGATGCGCGCCGGGATCTCCACCGCCGCGTCGTCCGGGAGACCCGGCAGCGCTCCGCCGTTCCGGACGTTGACCACCTGGACGTCGCCCGTCCCGGCGTGGAGTGAGGCGATCAGCTGGGCAGCGGCCTCGCTGTAGAAAGCGCCGCCGCGCTTCTCGAGAAGCTTGGGCTTCTCGTTGAGGTTCGGATCGCGGTACATCTCGAGCAGCGCGCGCTCGATCTCCATGACCTGCTCGGCCCGCGAGGGCTCACGGAGCTGTTCGGCGAGGACCTCGGCCCGGCAGTAGTAATAGCGGAGGTAGTAGGAGGGAATGGCCCGCAGCTCCGAGACGAGTTCCACCGGCAGCCCGACCTCGTCGGCCAGCTGGGCCGGATCCCGGTCGAGCAGCTCCGGCAGCCGGTCCACCCCGTCCACGCGGACGGCGCGCTCCCAGGTCAGGTGGTTGAGGCCTACGTGCTCGAGCGAGACCCGGTCCGGTCCGACCCCGAAACTCGCCGCCAGCCGGCGCTGCAGGCCGATCGCCACGTTGCACAGCCCGAGCGCCCTGGCGCCGGAGTCGAGCAGGGCCTGGGTCACGATGCCGACGGGGTTGGTGAAGTCGACGATCCAGGCGCCCCGAGCGGCCCGCCGTTCGGTCTCCTCCGCCAGCTCCAGCACCAGCGGAACCGTGCGCAGCGCCTTGGCCAGGCCACCCGGGCCGGTCGTCTCCTGGCCGATGATGCCGAACCGGTGCGGCAGGGTCTCGTCCACGTGCCGAGCGGCCTGACCGCCGACGCGGAGCTGGAGGATCACGAAGTTGGCACCCTCGAGGGCGGCCGCGCGATCCGACGTGGCGACGAGCCGGCCGGGCCAGCCGATGCGATCGAGCATTCTGCGAGTCAGCCCGGCCACCGGCTCGAGGCGGGTCAGGTCCGGATCGAGCAGGACCAGCTCGTCGATCGACAGGCGATCCGTCCGCGCGGCGAAGCCCTCTATGAGTTCCGGCGTGTACGTGCTGCCACCGCCGACGACGGCGATCTTCACGCCCATGACTCGACCTCCAACGCGCGGGGCAGGGCCAACGGCTCCGTCAGACAACTTGACTCGACCGGCTGATTGATTATAACGTTATCATGAACCTGGGCATCAAGCCCAAACTTCCACCGGCCGCGCGGCGAAAGGATCGAGCAGAGGATGGTTCGCTTCCGCCTCGAACGGGGTCCCGTGCCTCTGCACCACCAGGTGTACCTCGATCTGCGCGCCGCGCTGGCCGCGGACGAATGGAAGCCAGGCGGCCAGCTCCCGACGGAGCGGGAGCTGGCCGAGCGATACGGCTGCAGTCTCATCACCGTCCGTCGGGCGCTGAACGACCTGGCCCGTGAGGGCCGGCTCGAGCGCACCCGCGGTCGCGGCACCTTCGTCACCGAACTCCCGATCGTCCGCGACATCGCCGGCCAGATTGGCTTTGCCGACGAGGTCCGGGCGTTGGGGTACGAGCCGTACACGGTCGTCGTGGCGGCCCGGTTCGAAGGCGCCTCGCCCGTGGTTGCGGCAGCGCTCGGAATCCCCGTCGACACCTCCGTTCACTACCTCGAGAGGGTTCGCGGCGCGGACAACGTGCCGCTCCTTCTCGAGCAAGTGAGGCTGCCGGCCTACAGACTCCCCGGCCTGCTCGACCACGACTACCGCGTGGAGTCGTTGTGGGACGTGCTGGAGAACGACTACCACCTCCCGATCGGGAGGCGCCAGGAAACGCTCTCGGCGGTCGTGCCGAGCGCGCGAGAGGCACGACTGCTGGGTCTCCGAACCCGCAGGCCATCCATCCAGCTGGAGGGCACCGCCTTCACGACCGGAGGCGAGCCAATCGAGTACAGCCGCACAGTCGTATCGCCCGAACGCGCGCGCTACTTCGTCGAGTCGACCGGTTCGCGCATTCGTGCCGTCACGCCGCTCGACCTGCCCCCAAGGTCGGGCGTCGCGGTCTGAAGGCGACGACGACACGCGGTTCCGGAAAGCCCGGGCCGCACAAGGCTCACAGGAGGAGGCTCATGAGACAACCGATCCGCCTAGGGATGATGGTCGTAGCGGCGGCCCTCGTCTTCAGTGCGTGCTCAAGCGCGACAACCACGCCCACTCCGGCCCCAACGGCGACGCCGGCGCCCCCGGCCTCGGCTACGGCCGCGGCCAATACCTCGGCCCCCACCGCCACCCCGACGCCGGTGATCTACACCGGCCCCAAGGTCACGATCACCTGGTTCTGCTGCCTGGGCACCGGCGAGGACGCCAGCCAGCAAGCCGTCGAGAAGCAGGTCGTCGCGGACTTCAACGCGGCGCACCCGAACATCAACCTGGTCTTCGAACTGAATCCGTACACCGGCGCCCGCGACAAGCTGTCCACCGAGCTTGCCTCCGGCAACGGGCCTGACGTCGTCGGTCCGGTCGGCGTCGGCGGCTCCGAGGCCTTCCACGGCCAGTGGGCCGACCTCGCGCCCTGGATCACCAAGTACAACTACGACCTGAGCGAATTCGACCAGAGCGCCATCGACTTCTACAAGCAGGGCGGCGAGGGCCAGATCGGGCTCCCCTTCGCGGTCTACCCGTCCGAGCTGTACTACCAGAAGGCCATGTTCGACGAGGCCGGCCTCGAGTACCCGCCCGCCAAGTACGGCGACAAATACACGATGCCGGATGGCTCAGTGGTCGACTGGAACTACGACACCGTCCGCAAGGTCGCGATGATGCTGACCATCGACAAGAGCGGCTGCGACGCGACCCAGTCCTGCTTCGATCCCAAGAACGTCGTCCAGTACGGCTTCGAGCCACAACGCGACGATCTCCGCGGCCTGGGGGCGTACTTCGGCGCCGGCCAGCTCCTCGGCTCCGACGGCAAGACGGCCCAGATCCCGGCCGATTGGGCATACGGCTGGAAGTGGGCCTACAACGGCATCTGGACCGACCACTTCATCGAAACCAACTCCGTCTATCAGAGCACCGCGTTCAACGGCGGCGGCTACACCTTCAACTCCGGCAAGGTCGCCATGCAGGAGAACTTCCTTTGGAACGTCTGCTGCATCACCAACGCCGGCCGAAACTGGGATCTGGCGGCTCTGCCCTCCAACCCGAACACCGGCAAGGTGACCGCGACCTTCAACGCCGACACCTTCCGCGTCCTCAAGAGCAGCAAGAACCAGGAGGCGGCGTTCATCGTTCTGACCTACCTGCTCGGTGAGGGCTCGCAGAAGCTCCTGAATGCCTACTCCGGGTTCCCGGCTCGCAAGTCCCTGCAGGCCGACTTCTTCACGCAGCTTGAGAAGCAGACCGACCCTACCACGGGCAAGCCTGTCTTCCCGGCGAAGGTCAACTGGGCGGTCGCCATCGACGGCATCAAGTACGCCGACGTTCCAAACATGGAGGCGTACATGCCGGCCTACAACGCGACCCTTGACCGGCTTCAGACCTCACTCACTCGCTGGACCTCCACGGGCGGGCTGAACATGGATACCGAGATCAGCTCGCTCCAATCGGACATCCAGAAGATCTGGGACAAGGCCGGCCAGTAGCGGCAGGCAGTAGCGGCGGCCCCGGCCTCCGAGCCGGGGCCGCCGCCATCACGGGAGAAAGTGCATGACCAGTCTCGGGCTGAGCAGCCCCGCCCGGAAGGGCCACGGGGAATCGCTGGCACGACGTGAAGCTCGCTGGGGATACATCTTCCTGTCGCCCTGGATCGTGGGCTTCCTGGCCTTCACTCTGATCCCGATGGTGGCAACCCTGGTCTTCAGCTTCACGAACATCCAGCTCACCTCCTCTGAGCCGGTTCGCTTCGTCGGGCTCGCCAACTGGCAGGCCCTGCTGGCCGACGAACGGGTCTGGAGCGCTCTGAGAGTCACCTTCAGCTTCGCGGCGCTGCAGCTCCCCATCGCCGTGATCGTCCCCTTCCTGATCGCTCTCCTGTTGAACAGCAGGCGTCTCATCGCGCCCGGCCTGTTCCGCGTCCTGTTCTTCATGCCGTACACGGTCCCGTTCGTGGCGAGCGTGGTCATCTGGGAGCAGATGGAGAACCAGACCAGCGGCTGGATCGACCAGGCGCTCGGGTTCTTCGGCATCGCGGGTCCCAACTGGCTCAACGACCCGGCCCTCATCTACCCCGCCCTGGTGCTGCTCGGCCTGTGGGGCGTCGGCGGCGGCATGATCGTGTACCTGGGCGGTCTGTCCGGGATCCCCGGCGAGCTGTACGAGGCCGCGCGCATCGACGGCGCCTCCTGGCTTCGCCAGCTCTGGCATATCACCATCCCGATGCTGTCGCCCGTCTTCCTTTACACCCTGGTGCTCGGGATCGTCGATGTGCTGCAGTACTTCCTGGTCGTGGAGATCATCAACAACGGGACGGGCGAGCCGGGTGGCACGACCCAGTTCTACAACCTGTTCATCTACAAGGAGCTGTGGACCTACGGGGACGAGGGTATGGCGTCCGCGCTGGCATGGCTGCTCTTCCTGATAACGCTGGCCATCACACTCCTCGTCTTCCTGGCCGCCCGACGTTGGGTCTACTACGCAGGCGAAAGGTAGGCCCAGCCATGTGGGAAACCGAAACCAGCACCGACCGCACCTCCCAGCCAGCGCCCCGTCGCTCTTTGCTCGCGCGCGCTTCCGGCCGCGACAGCCACCGCGGTTCGGTCCGGCCGCTGCTCCAGAGGATAGGCATCACCGGTATCGCCCTGATCGCAATCGCCGGCTTCCTCTCGCCACTGCTCCTTTCGCTCACGGTTTCCGTGAAGTCGATCGACCAGCTGTCGAACGGTGGATCGTTGCTGCCCGAGACGCCCGTAACCTTCACCTACAGCGATCGGGATTTGGACGTCTACATGGTCCCGATGCCGGACGGCTCGACACGCGAGCTGGCGCTGCTGCGGTCGAGCAAGGCCGCCGGGACGGTCACGTTCATCGATCCGGCCAAGCCGGACGCCGATCCCATAGTGTGGCAGGGCAATCGTTTCTCCCTGGCCCGCGCCACCGTGCTCGATCCACAGTGGAGCAACTACTCCACGGCCTGGAATGACATCAGCTTCCTCCGGCTGCTCCTCAACACCATCGCGCTGGCAGCCATCGAGACGATCGGCGTCCTGCTGTCGTGCACGCTTGTCGCCTACGCGTTCGCGCGGTTCCGTTTCCCCGGTCGCAACGTGCTCTTCATCCTGGTCGTGGCCACCATCTTCCTGCCGACCTTTGCCACGGTCGTGCCGATCTACACAATCTTCACGAAGATCGGGTGGAACGGGACATGGGCGCCGCTGGTAGTGCCGGCGTTCTTTGCCAACGCCTACGACGTCTTCCTGCTGCGCCAGTTCCTGATGACGATCCCACGCGACCTGGACGAGGCGGCCGCGCTCGACGGCGCCGGCCCGATCCGAACGCTGGTCTCTGTCATCCTGCCTCAGGCCTGGCCGGCCATCGTGGCGGTGTCCATCTTCACTTTCGTGTACTCCTGGAACGACTATTTCGGACCGTTGCTGTACTTGACCTCGAAGCAGGATCTGCAGCCGCTCTCCCTGGGGCTCGCCAACTTCCACGGAGCTCGAAACCTCCAGAACCCGGGCGTGGTCCAGGCAGCGACGCTCATGTCGATCGTCGTTCCGCTCGTCTTCTTCCTCGTCTTCCAGCGCTTCTTCGTCCGTGGCATCAACATCACCGGGTCTGGCGTCGAGAAGTAGGTTGGCTGATGCCGGGGCCGGCTTCGCGGCATCGGCCCCGGCTCTTCTCGGTATCGTTGCGCCGTGACCCGGGAGGACCAACTCTTGTCAGACGCCCCGCTTGCGGTTCTGGCCATCGACGTGGGCAACTCCAAGACGGACGTGGCCCTCCTTCGCGCGGACGGGGCGGTCATGGGCGCTTTGCGAGGCCCGACGGCCTCGCACCAGCAGGTGGGTCCGGGGCAGGGTTTCGCGATCCTCATCTCGCTCGTGGAGCGGGCCTGCGCGCAGGCCGGACTCGACCCGGCGCAGCGACCGGCCGCGCAGCTGGCGGTCTACTGCGCAGCCGGCGTGGACCTCCCGAGCGACAAGCGATTGCTGGCTGCGGAGCTCCGACGGACCCGCCTGGCCGCCTCCGACCTCGTTGTCAACGACTGCTACGGCGGTCTGCGCGCCGGCACCGGCCGAACGTGGGGTGTCTGCGTCATCAGCGGCAGCGGCATGAACTGCCTGGGTGTGTCGCCCAACGGGCACGTGGCGCGCTTCGATGCCCTCGGCAACGTGTCCGGCGACTGGGGCGGCGGCGGCGGCGTGGGCCAGGCCGGGCTGGACGCCGCGGTTCGGGCCCAGGACGGTCGGGGCCCGGCCACGATTCTCGAGCGGACCGTGCCGGCCCACTTCGGCGTGGCTCGGCCGCGGTCCTTGAGCGTGGCGATGTATCGGGAGCGCATCCCCTACGCCCGCCACCTGGAGATCGCGCCCCTCGTGTTCGGGGCCGCTGTCCAGGGCGACGCGGTCGCCCGCTCGATCATCGATCGATTGGCCGACGAGGTCGTGGCCTGGGCCGGCGCCGCGATCCGGCGGCTGCGCATGCAGCGTCTCGACCCCGACGTGGTGCTGGCTGGCGGGATGTTCCAGGCCGAGGATCCGATCTTCTTCGAGCGCATCGGCGCAGGCATCGCGGCCGTCGCGCCCGCGGCCCAGATCCGCCGGCTCACCGCGCCGCCGATCGTCGGCGCCGCCCTGCTGGGGTTCGACCGCCTCCATGACGCACCGACGCCACCCGACGTGGAGCGCCGTCTGCGCGCCGACCTGACCCACGAGCGCCTGTCGGCGTGAACGAGTCGGAGGCGGCCGCGCTCGTCGGTCCGCGCCTGCTGCGCACGTTCGAGGGAATCGAACCCACGCCACATATCGTCGACGCGATCGCGGGTCGACGTGCCAGTGGCGTTTCGCTCTTCCGCTCGATGAACGTGGCGTCTCCCGCCCAGGTGCGGGAGCTGTGCGCCGCGCTCCAGGCCGCCCGCCCGGCGGGCGACCCCCCACTCGTCATCGGGTTGGACCAGGAAGGCGGGCAGCTGCAGGCGGTCGGCGAGGGCGCGACGGCCTGGCCCGGGAACCTCGCGCTCGGCGCGACGCGTTCGGGGGAGCTGGCGCGGCGCGTCGGACATGCGATCGCGACCGAGATGGCGGCGCTCGGAGTCACGCTCCTCTACGCGCCGGTCTGCGACCTGCTCCACCGCGAGACCGCGACCAACCTGGGCACGCGGTCGTTCGGCGACGACCCGGCGCTGGCGGGACGGCTCGCCGCGGCGATGACGCGGGGAATCCAGGAGGCCGGCGTCGCGGCCACGCTCAAGCACTTCCCCGGGCACGGGTCGGCCGTAGGCGACTCGCATCGGGTGCTGCCGGTGCTGCGAAGGGACCTCGCCGGGCTGGAGGCCGAGGAGTTGGGGCCGTTCCGGGCCGCGATCGCCGCGGGTGCCCGCGTGGTGATGCCGGGGCATCTCGCTGTGCCGGCACTGACCGACGGCTGGGCCGTGCCGGCGACGGTCGCGCCCGAGATCCTGCGGGCACTCCTGCGCGACCGGCTGGATTTCGCGGGCGTGACGGTAAGCGACGCGCTCGACATGGCCGGCGCCGGCGCCGGCGACCGGCTCGACAGGACGGTCGTGGACGCGGCCGGCGCGGGCATGGACCTCCTGATGATGCTCCATGCCGAGGCGACCGAGGACCTGGCCTTCGACTCGCTCGTCCGGGCGGCGATGGACGGCACGCTCAGCGTCGACGCCCTCGCAGAATCCTATCGCCGGATCATGGACCTGCGGCGCTGGCTCGGGGTTGGGGACGGTGCCGGCGACGGTCCGCCGCCGCTCGACGTGGTCGGCTCGCCCGCCCACCGCGAGCTGGCACGCGAGGTCGCCGAGCGCTCCGTCACGCTGGCGTGGGACCGCGCGGGCATGATCCCGATGCGCCCCGGGCCCGGCGCGCGCGTCGCGGTCGTGGCGCCCGTCCCGGTCGACCTGACCCCCGCGGAGAGTGCCTCGTACCTCCGGCTCGCCCTCGCAGAGGCGCTGCGCGGCCGCGGGCTGCACGTCGACGAGCTCGTCGCGCCGCTCGACCCGACTCTCGCGGAGGTCGCCGCCCTCGCTTACGCCGTGCGCGACCACGACATCGTGATCGTCGGGACGTTCGACGGGTTCGGCCGGCCCGGGCAGGCGGACCTGGTCCGCGCCGTCGTTGGGGCTGATCGCCCGGTCGTCGCCGTGGCGCTCCGTGGGCCGTTCGACCTCGAGCGCTATCCGGAGGCGCCGCTGTGCGCCTGCACCTACGGGATCCAGCGGCCGCAGATGGAGGCGCTCGCTGATGCGCTGCTCGGCCGGATCCCGTTCGCAGGTACGCTTCCCGTGGTCCTGGAGTTTCCGGCATGACCGCCCTGACTCAGTGTCGGCGGATCGGCTCACCCCTCCAGGGCGGGCAGACTTGCTGCGGCCACGGCCTGGCCGTGGCGCTTGTCGCGTTCCGAGACCGTGTGAAAAGTGATCGTCGCCGGCCCGCTCCCGGCGGCCGCCGGATCGACCGCGTCGTCGGACGCGAGGACCTCCCGTGCCCTGGCCAGGATTAGGTCGCCGCCGGGGCCGCTGACGACCCGGCCGAGCACGAGCACGTTGTCGAAGTCGTAGATATCCCGGTAGTCGAGCAGGGCATAGCCGAGGTACGTGCCGATCGTCTCGTACACGCGTGCCGCTCGCTCGTCGCCGCCCGCCATCCGGTGCTGGAGGAGGAGGAGCCGCTCGGGCAACGGCGAACGCGGGTCGGCCTCAATGCCGACCGGGATCAGCAGCCGCCCAACGGCCTGCTGGGACATGTACTGGACCCCGCAGCCGCGATCGCCCGACCATTCGTCCAGCGGCGCCGCTGGGGCGTAGTCGATCGGAACGAACGCCAGTTCGTTCAGCCATGACGTCAGGTCGCCCTCGCGGGTCACGTACCCGGCGGCCTGGCTCGAGCCCATGGCAATCCCGAGGAGCCCACCCACGCCCCCGTGCATGGCCCCGGCCAGAGCCGTCACCTCGCCGTCGTTGACGACGACGAACGGGATGCCGCCCCAGGCCTGCCTCATCTCGGCGAATAGGCCCGGGACCCGCTTCTTGAAGACATCGGGCCGTACGGACCGAAAGAGCGACGCGACGCGGATCTGACTGTCGGTGTAGATCCCCGCGGCGCTGCCGCCGATGGCGTCGACGTGAGGCAGGTGCTCAGCAGCCCGGCGCAACGAGTCCATGATCTGGTCGTAATGCCACTGTGGGTCGTCGTGGCGCGACGGGTCCCACGGGATCTCCTCGCTGAAGACGACCTCGCCGTCGATCACGGCCGCGGCCTTTCGATCGCTGGCACCCAGGTCGAAGCCGATTCGGGAACCCTCGAAATGGCGGCCGAGTTCGGTGGTCGTCTCCCTGGAGATGGGGAACCTGGAGCGAGACGAAGCCACGACTTCGAATGTCCGGCCGTAGATGACATTGCCCATCAGCTGGGCATCCCAGCGGCCGGTGGCATCTTCGGCATAGTGTCGCCGCAGGGCGTCGACCAGCTCGGGCGGACCGTCGACCCAGACACGGCTGCCGCCGTGGGACCACAGCAGCGATTTCACCACGCGCTCGCAGATGGCGCGGCTGGCGGCTGCCGCGGGATGACCTTCTGCGAAGAGGAAGACGTCGGCCGCGCAGACAGCGGCACCGGGCTGTTCGATCGCTACCGCGCCGACGATCCCCTGCCCGGACCTTCGCACGGCCTCGGCGAGCGCTCGCCGGGCCAGCACGGCCGGGCGGAACGCGGCATCGAGCTGCGGAGCAACGCGGGGCGCGACAAGAAACGGCTCCAGCGACTCAGGTTGCGTTGCGCGCCCATCCATCCGAATCTGGATCTCCTTCGCGGCCCTGCGACCTGCCGCATTCTTCTACGGAACGGTCTTGAGGCGACCGTGATACCTCTCGCGCAGACGAGCGTTGTGCTCTCGCCCGCCCTCCTCGGCGTTCGCCCGGTAGACGGGCGCCTCGATGCCTCGAGCGGCCAGAGCGACGACCGCCTCCACGATGACTTCGTAAAGCAGCGCCGCGGCAACGAGCGTGGAGGTGGCGCCGACACCCACGCTTCCGACTCTGAGCGCCTCGTCGGGCCCAATGCCGCCGTTGTCGAGGACGACGTCGCCGAGCTCGCAGAGCCGCTTGCCGGGGTTCGACCGGGTGGCCGGGGAGGCCCCGACAGTAGTCAGCGCGATCACCGGCGTCCCCGCCGCTCGAGCCGCCATCGCGACCTCGATGGGAGCTACGGTGGTGCCAGAGTTGCTGATGACGACCAGGCAGTCGGCCCCTGTGAAGGCTACCTCCGAGAGAAGCGTACGGCCGTAGCCCTCGACGAGCTCGTAAAGGCCCCACATGGGATCGAAGACGACCTGGACCGGCGCGATGCTGCCGGCGCGCCTGTTGACTTCGAGCGCGACGAGCTGGGAGTGACCGCTTCCGAAGGCGTAGACGATCCCGTTTCCGGCCACTACACCGGCAACGATCCGGGCCGCGGCGGGCACAGATTCGACATTGGCGACCTTTGCCCGGCCCAGAACGTTGCCGAGGGCGTCGAGGTAGGGCCAGCCGGGCGTTCCCGTAACGTCCAGGCTCACCGGGCGGCTCCCGCCTGATAGGCCACCTCTCCGGCCACGATCGTCGACTGGACCTCCCAGGCCTGATCGACCAGGACGAGATCCGCGACGCGGCCCTTCTCCACGTGGCCCAGCACGTTTTCCTTGCCGATGACGCGGGCGGCGTTTGCCGTGGCGAGTCGTACCGCGACCGACGGGTCCACGCCCGCCATCTCGATCACGTTGCGGAGTGCCTTGTTGAGCGGCAGAAGCGAGCCGGACAGGGTTCCGTCGGGCAGCCGGCCGCACGTGCCATCCGAGATGTACTCACGGCCGGCGATCACGTACTTGCCCGGTGGCATGCCGAGCCCCGCCAGGGCGTCGGTGACCAGTACGAGCTCGTCAGGGGCCTTGATCCGAACCAGCATCTGGATCGTCTCGAAGGCGATGTGGTTGCCGTCGGCGATGAAGCCGGCTGGGGTGTGGGTGGCCAGCACAAAGCCGGCGACACCGGGATCGCGATGCTTGAGCGGTCGCATGGCGTTGAACAGATGCGTGGCCATGCTCGCCCCCGACTCCACGGCAGCCCGGGCTTCTTCCCAGGTCGCGTTGGTGTGGCCCATCGATACGCGCACGCCGCGCTTGACCAGTAACGAAATCAAGTCCAGCGCGCCCGGCAGCTCGGGGGCGAGGGTGACGTAGCGAATGTCTCCCTCGTCGACCCATCGGGCGGCTTCGTCGATGTTCGGCAGACGGACCAGCTGCTCGCTATGCGTGCCGCGGTACGCGGGATTGATGAACGGACCCTCGACGTGGACGCCCAGCACGCGGGCCTGGCCGGGCCGATGCGGCCAGCGCAGATGTTCGAGGGCGGGCCCATATGCGGCCGCCGGGGACGTGACGACGGTCGGGACGAAGCCGGTCACACCGAAGCTCAGCATTCCTTTGCAGATGCGGTCCATGTCGGCGGAGGGGTCGGCGAAGTCGTCGCCGAAGGCTCCGTTGACCTGGACGTCGAGCAGACCCGGAAGGATCCAGGCGGTCCTGCCGCCGAGACTGCCCGCGACGGGATCGGAAGCAGGCTCGATGCCGGCCACGACACCGTCGTCGACGGTCACCAGGCACAGCCCGCGGTCTTCGGGAGCGAGCAGATGGCCAAACAGCTTGATCACCGCGTCTACCTCACTTTCGGTAGAGTCTCGGAGCTCGCGCCTCGAGTCCGCGAACCCGTGAGGAATATGTAGTCGACAACCTGGACCAGGACAAGAGCAACGAAAGACGAACCATCGGGGAAGCGGCGACTGCTTCCTGATCCGGCAGCGCACTCGCCGATTCGACCGGCCGGACGAGCATAGCCTGCAGGGCTCCCTAGTCTGGGAGGGCCCGCTCGTCTCGTCCCCTGAAGCGGGCTCCCAGGCATCTCTATCCGCGAACCGCGCCCGTGGTCAGGCCGCCAACCATGCGGCGCTGGACGACCAGGAAGAAGATCAGAACAGGCAGCGTAAAGAGGGTGGACGCCGCCATCGTCGCGCCCCAGTCCGTGCCGAAGTTCGTCTGGAACGACACGAGCCAGACAGGCAGGGTGTAGTTCGTCGTGTCGGACATGAACGTGTAGGCGTACAGGTACTCGTTCCAGGCGGTGATGAAACAGAAGATGGAAGTCGCCACGAGTCCCGGCGCCAGCAGGGGTAACGTGACCTTCATGAAGGCCTGGAAGTGGCTCGCGCCATCTACCATCGCCGCTTCTTCAAGGTCGACCGGGATGCCCGCCACGAAGCCCCGCAGCGACCAGATCGTGAACGGCAGCGTGAAGATGAAGTAGATGAGGATCAGGGTCGGCACCTGGTTGTAGCCTACGGGCAAGATGCTCAAGGGCCCGGGGAGCCCGTTCCGGATCTCCAGGAAGATCGGGATCAGCAAGGCTTCGAAGGGAGCCATCTGGGCAACTGCCACGAGCAGGAGGAACCATCCTCGGCCGCGGAACTTGACACGCGCCAGCGTGACCGCCGCAAGGAACCCCACGACCAGCGACAGGAGCACGGTCGAAGCCGAGACGAAGACGCTGTTGCGGACCAGCAAGGGGAGGTTCTGCTGGCCCAGGGCCTTGATGAAGTTGTCCAGCGTGGGGATCGGGATGAAGACCGGCGTGTAGGTCTGGAACTGGTCGGGGCTCTTGAAGGCCGTGTTGACCATCCAATACACCGGGAAGGCGAAGAATAGGGCGACCAAGATCCCTATGCCATTGATGACGACCCGGCGCGTACGGCGGCTCACAGCTCCTCCTGCGTCTTGATCATGCGGCGGATATACGGAACGAGGACGAAGAGGAGCAGCAGCATCATGATGACCGCGGCCGCGGCAGCCACTCCGAATTGATGCTGATTGATACCGAGTTGCTGGCTATACAGCGATAGGGTGATCGTCTGGTTGTCAGGCCCTCCCATGCGCATCGCATACACCTGGGTGAAGACCTTGAAGTCCCAGATGACGGACAGGAAGATCAACATCAGCAACAGCGGCCGAATCGCCGGCAAAGTTATGTTGCTGAAGATCTGGCGCTCGCTGGCTCCGTCCACCCGCGCGGCCTCGGGAAGCTCCTTAGGAATCGAAAGGATGCCTGCATACAGGCTCAAGGCCACGAACGGGATGGCCTGCCAGACGATGAGGAGGGTGATGACCGCGAACGTCGTCAGGCCCGTCGCGAACCAAGAATGGTTGAGGTAGTCGCCAAAGATGCCCAGGCTGCTGATGGCCCAGTTGACCACGCCGAGCTTGCTGTCGAAGAGCCACTGGAAGAGGACCGCCCCCGTCACCACCGGCATGGCCCAGGCCAGAACCATCGCCGACGTGAGGACCAGCCGGACCCACCTGTCCAACTTGGCAAGCAGCAGAGCGACCAGGGTTCCCAGCGTGATGGTCAGAGCCACGTTCACGACCATGAACACGATCGTGCGCAGGAGGACCGTGGGGAAGTCCGGAAGACCCGCTGGGCTCTTGAAGATGAGGTTGTAGTAGTTGTCGAGGCCGACGTACGTGGTGACATTGTTGAAGAGCTCGAACAACCCGAAGTGCTGCGCGCTCGTCAAGAAGAGCATCACGACCGGGATGCCGAGCAGCAGGACGAATGTGAGGAAGGCCGGCGCGACTGCCACATAGGGCCAGAGGTCGCGGACGACGGTTGTGCGCGTGCGATACCGCGAGGGAGCGACACTCAGACTGGAGGCGCTCGTTGGGGTTTTGGCCTTCGGTTGCGCCCGAGTCATGTAGTGCGCTCCCTCGCGAGTACGTTACGGAGTGGTTACGCGGAAACCGGGGTTACTAACCGTTGATGACGCCGTTGATGGCTGTGTCGGCATCCTTAGCCGCCTGATCGATCGTCTTCTGACCGGTCAGGATCGCGGTCATCATGGCCTTGATCGGGTTGTTCGCCTCGACGGCGGCCCAACCTGTGGCGTTCGGGGTGAACCCGGAGCCGGCGGCCGCTTCGGCGGCCTGGATCTTCAAGGTCACGTTGGCTGGGGTGTCCGGGATGTTGGCCGCGTACTGCTTGAGGCTCGGGATCCAGCCTTCACCGACCATGGCGTTCTGGCCGGCCGGGGCGGACAGCTGGGCGACCCAATCGATGGCCGCGTCAACATTCTTGGAGTTCTTGGCGATGCCGATGACGGAGCCGCCGAGGAAGACCGGAACGGTCTTGCCGTCGGTTGCGCTCGGGATCGGCGCGGCGCCAACATTGGCGGCGGTCACGGTCTTGCTGACGACGAGGCCGGCTTCCCAACCATTGGCGATCATCATGCCGATCTTGCCCTGAGCGAACAGAGTCCACTCGGCCGGGTTGGCTTCGTCGTTGTCCGCGGGACCGGTGGAGCCGGCTTTGAAGTAGTCGACGTAGTCCTGGATGCCCTTCTGGGAGGCGGCGCTTTCGAGGGCACCACTCCATTTGTTGTCGGCACCCTGTGTCGCAATCTGGCCGCCCTCATCCCAGATCATCTGCATGAGCGCGTACCAGTTCTGGCCGGGCAGGTAGAGGCCGGAGAAGTCCTTGACCGACTTGTTGTCGTCCTGGAGCTTCTTGGCGGCCGCGATGAGCTTGTCCTTGCTGGTGAGGGTCGCAACGTCGATGCCGGACGCCTTGAAGAGGTCCTTGCGGTACAGCAGGATGCGGTCACCGGCGTAGAACGGAACGGCATACAGCTTGCCGTTGAGCACGGAGGCGTCGTTCAGCGAGGCGAGCCAGAGCTGGCCCGCATCGGAGCTGACGTTCGAAGTGCCGCCACCGAGCTTCGCGCGCGACGCGGTCAGGTCGGCAAGGGCGCCGGCGGCCTCGAAGGTGATGGCCTGCGTGTTGCCGATTTCCATGACGTCGGGCGGGTTGTTACTAGCGAGAGCGGTGGTCAGTTTGGTGACGATGCCGTCCCACTGCTGGACCTGGTAGTTGACCACGCAACCCGGGTGTGCGTTCTCGAACTCGGTGTTGAGCGCGGAGGCAGTTGCGTCGGTGAACGAGCCGGGCATAGCCCAGACTGTGAGCGTGGTGCACGTCGCCGGCGCCGCGGTGGGAGCCGTGGTCGGGGCAGCCTGGCTGGCGGCCGGAGCCTGAGTAGCCGGGGCTGCCGTCGGGGTCGCGGCCGTGCTCGAGCACGCCGCGACGAGCGCTGCAAGTACGATCGGGATGAGCTTCGTTCCTCTCGTCATCCTCATCTCTGTTCCTTCCTCCTATTGAGACCAAACATCCTTCCGCTGACTACCGGGATCTCCGGGTCAGCTCGGTGAGCTTCCTTCAGCCGGCAAGTCCTCCTCTCTCGGCAACGGAGAGCCTGGTGCGACACCGGTCTGCGCCGTGGGCTCGGCGACGGCCTCTCTGACGAACGTTCGAGGTCGCGGCATCGGATGGAGCGGTCGAAGACTGAGGCCGAGCTCGCGGGTCATCAGCAGCGCCGATGCCCCAAGGACGACGATGTCGTCGATCCGTCCAAGCTCGAAGGTGGTATCTGAAGCAAGAGCCGCGAGCGACCGGCTCGAAGCCGCCGCACTGACGGCCTGGAGCCAGGGCTCGCCGAAGGCGGCCATCGTGCCGGCCAGGACGATCCTGCGGACGTGGAGTGCTCCGATAAGGCTGGCGACGGACCCCCCAAGCTTCGCCCCGGCTTCGAGGACGATGTCTCGAACCCGGGCGTCGCCCCTTTGGAAATCGGCGACGGCCTGTTCCATTGAGACGTGCTTGCCGCGGAGCGAGGCAACGCGGGTCAGGACGGCCCTGGCGCTGGCGGTGGTCTCGAGGCAGCCGCGCCGGCCGCAGCGGCAGACGTCGCCCTGCGGATCCATCACGGTGTGGCCGATCTCGCCGGCCCCAAACCGGTCGCCCTGGAATAGCTGGCCGTTCAGGACGACGCCGGCCCCGATCCCCTGGCCGACCTTGATCACGATCAGGTTGGCGCCGCGCGTCTCGGTGAAGACATGCTCGGCGAGCGCGGCGGCCTGGCTGTCGTTGGCGACGTAGACCGGGATCTTGAAGCGCCCGGCCACGAGGGAACCGAGAGGCAGATCCCGCCAGTCCCGCTTCACGGCCTCGACGACCGTCCCATCGGTGGTGTCCACAAGGCCCGGGGCGCCGATGCCGACGCCGAGGACTGGGCCGTCGGCCGCTGCAATTACCCGGTCCATCAACCGCATGGCGAGGTCTAGCGCCTCGTCTCCGTCGGCATCCTCGGACGGGACCTCGAAACGGCGAAGGATCTCGCCGCGAAGACTGACCGTGGCTGCCGTGAAGACGCGATCCCCCAGGTCGACTCCAATCAGGAGCCGTGCCTCATGGGGCACCTCAAGCAAGATAGGGGCCTTGCCGCCGGTGGACGGACCCCGCCCGATTTCGCGGGCGAGACCGGATGAGATCAACCCTTCGACGACGCCCGAGACGGTGGTCCTCGTAAGGCCGGTCAGTCGCGCCGCCTCGGCTCGACTGATCGGACCCCGGTCGTAGATGGTGGCCAGGACCAGCCGTTCGTTGTGCTCGCGCGTTTCGCGGAGCGTCGCTTTGGTCGTTCCCTCCAACACGCACCTGCTCTAGAACTTTGTCCAATGAGTTGACAAAGGTAGAGTAGGACGCCTGTCAAGAGGCCCGGCCGCGAATTCCGAGGGGAGCATGTGGCGTCGGCAAAGGCGATCGGCCGGCCAGAGGCCAGCCCTCCCCTCGCCGCGGCCAGAGCGACACCGCTACTTGACAGAGGCCCTAATGTTGACTTTGTCCAGTACCTGGACAAAGTCAACCCTGGCGTAGGGGGGCGACAATCAAGGCGACGGAGGTGGCTGGATGGGCATGCGGTCGGAGCTCGGAGAGGCGCCCGAGGTCGTTCGGTCGCTGATCGAGAAGCAGAGGGGCGTGATCGACTCTGTCGCCGAGGCGATCCATTCGCGTCCGGTGGACATGGTCCTCATTGCGGCCCGGGGCACTTCCGACCATGCCGCCACCTACGCCCAATACGTCTTCGGGGTCTACAACAAGCTCCCGGTCGCCCTAGCCGCCCCGTCGATCCAGTCCCTCTACGGTGTCGTCCCGCGACTCCACAACGCCCTCGTCATCGGTATCTCGCAGTCGGGTCAGTCGCCCGACGTGGTCGGCGTCATCGAGGAAGCTCGCCGCCAGAAGGCCCCGACGATCGCGGTCACGAACGACACCGGGTCGCCCCTCAGCCGCGCCGCCGAGTTCCACATCGACATCCACGCCGGTCCCGAGCTAGCCGTCGCGGCGACCAAGACCTACGTCGCCGAGCTGGCTGCTCTGGCGATGCTGTCGACCGCCCTCAACGACCAGGCCCTCGCTCGACAGCAGCTCGGCGAGGTCGCAGACGCGATCGCCGCGGCCGTCGGCCTGGAGGACGCTGTCGAGTCTGCTGCGCGAGAGCAAGCCGGCATCCGGCGTGCGGTTGTGCTGGGGCGGGGCTTCAACTACTCGACTGCATTGGAGTGGTCGCTCAAACTGAAAGAGATGACCTACGTCCTCGCCGACGCATACTCGACGGCCGACTTCGAGCACGGCCCGATCGCGATGATCGACCCGGGCTTCGTCGTCCATGCCGTTGCGGCCGACGGCCCGACGCTGCCAGAGATCAAGATGGTACTGGGCCGGCTGCGGGAGGCCGGCGCCAGGCTGGTGGTGGCTTCTAACTCCGCCGATGCTCTTGCCTTTGCGGATGTCCCGCTCCGGCTGCCAGCCACCCCCGAGTGGCTGTCGCCCCTTTCGGCGATCATCCCGGGTCAGCTCTTCGCCTACCACCTGGCCCTCGCCAAGCACCTCGACACGGACCACCCTCGCGGTATTCAGAAGGTCACGAGAACCCGGTGAGAGGAATGCTCGTACCACCTCCGCGTCGATCAACCGCTGTTCGTGTCGCGGTCGTGCGGGGCGAATCTGTGGCGGCGCGATCCGCCGGCGTTGGACCGCCTTCAAGGCCCATCGAGCTCGCGGGACCCACCGTCGCGAGGCCAGAGTGGTAACCATGGCAGCTTCGACTACCGTCTCCGGGGCCCAGCGCAAGGCCATCATCCTCGCGGCAGGGAACGACGATTCCCGGCCCCACCCTCTTCTCCTGGCGCGGCTGGGCGACCATACGATCCTCGACCTGGTCATCGACAACGTTCTCCAGGTCGTGGCCCCGGAAGATATCTACATCGTCGTCGGCCGCCCGGAGGACAAGATTCGCCGTCATCTGGGCGAGTGCTACACGTACGTCGTACAGGACGAGCCCGCGGGCACCGGCCACGCCGTTCTACAGGTCGGACCCAAGCTCGCCGGCTTCAAGGGCGATCTGCTGATCCTCTACGGCGACACGCCGCTATTCCGCTCGGCCTCGCTCCGCGGCCTCCTGAATCGCCACCAGCTCAAGGGCGCGGACCTGACGTTGCTGACTGCGATAGTGGATCGGCCACTTCCCTACGGCCGGATCCGGCGAGATGACGAGGGCCACATCCGCAACATCGTGGAAGCTTCGGACGCCACGCCCGACGAACAGGCGATCCGCGAGTTCAACGTGGGCGCCTATGTCGGCCGGGCGGAAAGTCTCTTCGCGACGCTTGAGAGCATGGGCGCCGCGGGCGAGAACCGCCTGACGGACGCGGTCGACTGTCTCAGCAGCTCCGGCAAGCGGGTCGAGTCCTATCAGATCTACGACGAAGACGAGATCCAGGGGATCAACTCCGAGGCAGATCTGCGCCAGGCCGAATTCATCCTCCAGAAGCGGCTCTTCCGGCCGCATCGCAACGAGGAGCAGAACCAAGTCGCCTTCGGGACGGGTGGCTGGCGCGCCATCATCGGCGAGGGCTTCACCTTCCACAACGTCCGGCGCCTGTCACAGGCCATCGCCAATGAGGTCACCCGCCGTGGCATTGAACGGCAGGGCGTCCTTATCGGCTTCGACCGGCGCTTCCTGTCTCGCCAGGCCGCGCAGGCCTCGGCGGAGGTCTTCGCCGGAAACAACATTCCGGTCACGCTCATCCCCGAGGACGTCCCGACGCCGCTGGTGACCTTCGCCACTCCGCTCCTCGGCTCGGCCTACGGCCTGATCTTCACCGCCAGCCACAACCCTCCAGAGTGGAACGGCCTGAAGGTCTTCAAGGCGGACGGCTCGCTGCCCATGGAGGACGAGACCCGTCGTTACGAGGACGAGACCAACGCGCTTTCGGAGTCGGACGTCATCAAGCTCGAGCTGGACCTCGCCCGCAAGGCCGGCATGGTCGTGGAGCGCGACTTCAGCAACGCCTACATCGACAACATCGAGAAGATCGTCGACGTCGAGTCGATCCGTTCGGCCGGACTGAAGATCATCGTCGACCCCATGTACGGCACCTCGCAGCTGACGCTGGGCACGATCCTTTCGGATGCGCGGTGCCGGGTCACCTTCATCCACGAGCGCCACAACCCGCTATTCGGCGGCCGCTCGCCGGCTCCCGATCTCAAGGCTCTCCAGGTTCTCATCACCAGCATCCGCGACGAGGGCCACTACGATCTCGGGATGGCCACGGACGGCGACGCCGACCGTATCGCCATCGTCGACGAGCGCGGCGAGTACATCTCGACCAACGACCTGCTGCTGCTGATCTACTGGTACCTCCACGAGGTTCGGGGCTTGAAGGGTGGCGTCGTCCGGAATCTGTCCACGACCCATCTCCTCGATCGTCTCGCCAGGGCTCTCGGCGAGGAGTGCTACGAGGTCCCGGTTGGGTTCAAGCACGTAACCGCCGCGATGCTGGCCCACGATGCCTTGCTCGGCGGCGAGTCATCGGGCGGCCTGACCGTGCGCGGCTACCTCCTGGGCAAGGACGGCATCTTCGCCTGCGCCCTGGTAGTCGAGATGCTGGCTCGAACCGGCAAGCGCATCTCCGAGCTGCTCGAGACGGTCACCCGGATCACGGGCCGACTCTTCCAGCTCGAGGCGAACATCCCGTCGACGCCCGAGATGCGCATCGAGGTGCCCCGGCGCCTCAAGGAAGCCCCGCTCGACATGCTCGGCAAGTACAAGGTCCAGAAGACCACCCACTACGACGGGACGAAGATCTTCCTCGAGAACGACAACTGGGCCCTGATGCGCTTCTCCGGCACCGAGCCGGTGCTCCGCCTGACGGTCGAGGCCGACAGCCCGGAAAAGGCGACCGAGCTCCTCGACTGGCTGAGAGGTTTCGTCACGGCTCGGGCCTGACCGCCGGCCCAAGCCGGTCCGGCAGGCCGCGGCTGTCACCAGTCGCGCGGACAGAAGGCACACACAACATCGAGTAAGCGCAGGAGTCACGGTCCGGATGCAATACGGCCATTTCGACCACGAGCGCGACGAATACGTCGTCGATCGACCCGACGTTCCGGTCTCGTGGACCAACTACATCGGCGTCAAAGACATGTGCGCCGTCCTGTCGCACAACGCCGGGGGATATTCCTTCCACAACTCCGCCCAGAACCACCGAATCACCCGCTTCCGCCAGAACGGCGTGCCCCTCGATCGACCCGGCCACTACGTCTACCTGCGCGACGAGGAGTCGGGCGACTACTGGTCGGTCAGCTGGCAGCCCGTCGGCAAGCCGCTGGACCGGGCTCGCTACGAATGCCGACACGGTCTCTCCTACTCGAAGTTCAAGGCCGAGTACGACGACATCGAAGCCGAGCAGACGGTCTTCATCCCGGTCGACGACGACGTCGAGTTATGGGACGTCCACGTCAAGAACAACGGCACGACGCCGCGCCGGCTCTCCGCTTTCTCGTTCGTCGAGTTCTCCTACCACCACATCGACCTCGACAACCAGAACCTGCAGATGAGCCTGTATGCCTCGGGCTCCAACTACAAAGACGGCATCATCGAGTACGACTTCTACTACGAGCCCTGGACCTACCACTTCTTCGCCGGCAGCTTCGACCCGGACAGCTACGACTGCCTGCGGGACAAGTTCATCGGCAGCTACCACACCGAGACGGATCCGGTGGCGGTGCAGCGGGGCGAATGCTCCGGCAGCAGCGAGCTGGGCGGAAACCACTGCGGCTCCCTGCAGCACCGCTTCAGCCTCGCGCCGGGCGAAGAAACCCGCTTCGTCTTTATGCTCGGCGTCGGGTCGCGCGATTCGGCCGGCTACGCGATGCGGAATAGGTACTCGAATCTGGCCAACGTGGACACGGCTTTCGCCGCTCTGGCCGACTACTGGAAGCGCAAAAAGGCCGTCCTGGCGGTGAAGACGCCGTCGGAAGCGATGAACACGATGATCAACACCTGGACGCTCTTCCAGGCCGAGACGTGCGTCGTGTGGTCGCGCTTCGCCTCGTTCGTCGAGGTCGGCGGGCGGACCGGACTGGGCTACCGCGACACTGCCCAGGACGTCATGGCGGTCGTCCACACAAACCCGGACAAGACCAGGCAGCGCATCGTGGAGCTGCTACGCGGCCAGGTCAGCGCCGGCTACGGCCTGCATCTGTTCGACCCGGACATCCTCGACCCGACTCCCAAGCCCTACGCGGAGGGCGCGAAGCTGCCGACCGTCGTGCCGACGCCCAAACCATCGGACGTCATACATGGCCTTGCCGATGCCTGCTCGGACGACCACTTGTGGCTCGTCCCGAGCATCGTGGCCTGGGTCAAGGAAACCGGCGATATCGCCTTCCTGGACCGGGAGATTGCCTTCGCCGACGGTGCAATGGCAACCGTGTACGAGCACATGAAGCGGGCCCTGGACTTCTCGGCCGAACAGGTCGGCGCCAACGGAGTATGCAAGGGTCTGCGGGCCGACTGGAACGACTGCCTCAATCTGGGCGGAGGCGAGACGGCGCTGGTCACGTTCCTCCACGTCTGGGCCATCAACGCCTTCCTCGAAGCCGCCCGATACCTGGGCCGCATGGCCGACGTCGAGAAGTACTCGGCCATGGCCGAGCGGGTCAAGACGCAGGCCAACGAGGCCCTCTGGGACGGCGACTGGTACCTGCGCGGCTTCACACGCAAGGGGATCAAGATCGGCTCCCACGAGAACGAGGAGGGCAAGATCTTCCTCGAGCACATGCCCTGGGCCGTCATTTCCGGCGCCGCGCCGCACGATCGAGGCATCAGGGCGATGGACTCGATCGACAAGTACCTCTTCTCGCCCTACGGCTTGCACCTCAACTGGCCCGCCTACAGCAAGCCGGACGACGACATCGGCTACGTCACGCGGGTCTACAAGGGCATCAAGGAGAATGCCGCGATCTTCAGCCACCCGAACGGCTGGCCGATCATCGCGGAGTGCATCCTGGGTCGCGGCGAGCGGGCCATGAAATTCTACGACGCCATCCTGCCCTACAACCAGAACGACATCATCGAGATCCGCGAGGCCGAGCCTTACTCCTACTGCCAGTTCATCATGGGTCGCGATCACACGGCCTTCGGCCGGGCCCGCCACCCGTGGCTGACCGGCACGGCGGGCTGGATGTACACCGCCGCCACCCGGTACATCCTGGGCATCCGGACCGAGTTCGCGGGGCTCGTCGTGGATCCATGCATCCCGGCCGACTGGAACGGCTTCCACGTCTCACGCCAGTGGCGCCGCGCGACGTACGAGATCGAAGTCCAGAATCCAAATGGCGTCGAGAAGGGCGTCAAGTCGGTCACGTTGAACGGGACACCGGTCGACGGCCCCATCCCGCCCCAGCCGGCTGGATCGGCCAACGGCGTCGTGGTGGTCATGGGCTGATACGACTCGGGCCTCTCGGCCCGAGGGTTCGCCTCGGTCCCCGTTACGTGCCCACGACCGCGACGGTGACGTCGCCGCTGTGGCCGGGCTCGCTTCCACGACGATCGAGGAGCAGCAGTATCTGCCGTCGAAAACCGTGCGCCCTGGTCGGACCGGCCTGTGGGACGACCGCCTCCTGAGCCGCTATCTGACCGGCCTCCTGAGGGGCTACTTCACCGGCTCGACGATGACCCACTTGCCGTACCACTCGCGCCGGCCGATCTGGCCATCGATGGGATCTCGAGCCGTCGAGTCGGTCTGCCAGTACGGCGCGAAGCGCAACCACGTGAATCCCCAGAGCCATCTCGCCTGAGTGATGTAGGTATCTCGATAACGAGCGGTGCGCCAGGGGTCGGTGAGATAGACACCGACGATGCGGAAACTCGACGAGCCGGTGCTTGGATCGTCGCCCACGACTCGATAACCGGTGATGAACTCGGCGTGGGCGCCGCCCTGGGTCACTACCCCCACCGGTTTGTGATACCTCGCGATCGCCGCCACCACGGCCTTCTCGGCCTCGCCCACCGACGAGTAGGCGGAATCCCGGTAGACGCCGGCGCCGGTGCTGCCCCAACCGTAGAAATTGAGGGCGTTGCGCCAGCCGTGGGGATCCGAGCCGGGCGACTTCTTGCGCATCGTCATGTGCGCTCGCTCATACCTGAGGATGGACTCCTGGACCGCGAAGGAAACCGTGGGCTGCCAGATGAGAGAGGGATCCGACCCGGTATAGGCGATGGTGTTCAGCATCGATTGGGCAGACGCTGCCGTGCAGGCCGTGAGGTCGGGGTCCTGCCAGCGCACCGCTCGTGGGTCGTAGAGATCGAAGGTCCAGGTCGCGTTCTCGGGTCCAGAGGTGGGAGCGCTGCTCGCCGTCGACACGGGGTCGGTCGTGCTCGTCGGGTCGGGGGTTGCCGCAACCCCTGGTGAGGGAGCGACGGTCGCCATCGGCGCGGCGGTGACCGCTGGCTGCGAGGTCGGGGTAGCGGCAACAGCGGGCACCGCTCGGCCGAGACCTGGCGTTGCCGTCGGGGCGACACTCGCCGGCGTTGGCGAGGCGGTTGTCGCCTCCGAGGTCACCACATTCACGGCGGCCAGGGCGACCGATGCCAGAAACAGGATCGCCAGGGCGAGCGACGCTGGACGGAGAATGGCGGCGAGTGGACCCTTCTCGCTCAAGAGATCTTCGACCTCACACATCGTCCAGCAGGAACCGGTCTCCGAAACGACTTTGCGGCAGGCTCGGCCCGTTCACATATCACCAGTTGGTACCACATCGGATCGTCCCTCAGCCGAGCCACTGAGTCTACGGGCACGGCGCCGCCGACCCGCGCCGGCCGCGCGCCGGCCGGCGCCGGAGCGCCCCGTGTCCCACCCGGCAAGGGGTCGGTTCCAGCTAGTGGGCCGGTCCACCCGTTCGGTTGTGGGCGCCCGGCCGCCGCGTCACGATCGGTTTCAAGGAGGACCCGATGGGCGAGCGCGTGGTCGTGGCGCCGAAGCGGCGCGAGTCGAATCACCGGAGGGCGCTGCTCGCCGGGCTGGCAGCCTTGCTTCTGATCGGCGGCCTGGCCGTGACCCAGCTGCCTCGGTTGCTGTCGTCCTCGACCCAGCCCACCGTCTGGCAGACCATCACCGCCGGCATCACGGACGGCACCGTCCCCAAGGACGTTGCCCTGGAGGCCTTCGCCTACCTGTACCAGGTCGACATCCCCGGCGTGACGGTGCCCAACGGCGTCGACGCGGCCGACCGGCCGACCTCGGGAAGCGGCGCGCTGCGTTGGGTGCAGGCCAACTGGGATCAGCTGACGCCCGACCAGCAGGCCGTCATCAATGACGTCATGACGCCGGGCCCCGGCGACGTCGTCCTCCACGTCGACGCTACCGCGGGCCTTCCTGCGCCTAGCACCAGCCCATCGGCCGTGGTCCAGCCCGCGGGTCCGCTCGGACTCCCTGCCGCCGTCGCGGTTGTCCCGCCGGTCGATCAGGGTGAGCAGGCCCGGCCGGGTGCGCCGTCGCCTCAGCTTCAGGCTGCAATTGAGGCGGAGCTGAAGCAGGACATCCAGCACATCGGCCAGAAGCTGGGCATGCCGATGATCAAGGAGGGGATCTACCCGTGGAACGACGTGACCCTCACGATCAGCGACAAGAGCCACGGCACCGTCGTAATGACCGCCAAGCTCGACCACAACAACGCGGGCCACCTCAACCCCTGCGCGGTGACGGTGTGGAAGGACGGGTGGCAGGACGAGACCGGCGTCAACGGGGTCTCGCCGCTCTTCCACGTCGTCATGACGCACGAGGTCATCCATTGCTACCAGCACGTCATTGAGGGGGACGTTGACACCAGCCTTGCAATCCCTGAATGGATCAGCGAGGGATCGGCCCTGTGGCTGGCCGCCAGCGACACAGGAGTCGAGGAGCTGCAGATCCACGACATGTGGATCAAGGGCTGGTTTCAGCCCGAGCTGGCCCTGTCCAACCGGACCTATGACGCTTTCGGCTACTACGCCCTGCTCGACCACCTGGGCCGAAACCTGTGGGGCCTGATGGTCCCGGCCTGGAAAGCCGCGTCCACCACCCCAGCCGGGCGCTCCAACGCCTTCATCGCGGTCCTCAACGGCGATGCCCCCGACGTGCGCAACGTCTGGGCGAGCTCGTATCTGCGCGAGCAATCGTGGGGCGACCCCTGGATCGCCTATGGCTTCTGGATCCCAAGCGAGGCCAAGGCGGAACGCCACCCGGTCCAGGCCGTGCCGGACCCAGGTACGTCCGGCTCCCTGCTGAGCCGCTCCAACACGGTCCTGGATGTCGATGACGTATCCGGCGAGGTCGCCATAGTCTCGACGTCCGGCCTGGCCAGCGTGCACGACCAGGCAGGGGCCAGCTTGCTGGCCTTCCAGGACGCCACGTTCTGCGTCTCGGGTACGTGCGTATGCCCCGACAACACCCTGCGAGCCGGTGAGCACATCGCCGATCAGCACCTCAGCGTGCCGTTCATCGTGGCCCTCAACGCCCCCGAAGGCGGCTCCAACTACACAATCGAGGGCGCCAAGCTGGTAGACATCTGCGGCCGAGCGGCCACGCCCAAGCCCCCGAAGCCGGGCGCGAGCGGACCGTGCGCCGGCGGTTGCGGCAACTCGAACGGCGACCCGCACATGCTGACGGTCAACAGCTACCGCTACGACTTCCAGGCCGCCGGCGAGTTCACTTTGCTGCGATCCTCTGACGGAAGCCTGGAGATGCAGGCTCGCCAGGAGCCGTTCGAGAGTCTGCCGGGGTTCGGGGCAGTCGCGACCAACACGGCGATCGCAGCCAGGGTCGGCGGGCATCGGGTGGGGATCTACGCCACCGGGGCCGCGCTCAAGGTGCGGATCGACGGCAGCGTCGTCGACGCGACGGCCGCACAGGATCTGGGCGGAGGTGCGCGCATCTCGCCCTACCCGAAGGGCGTGGAGCTCGACTTCCCCGACGGCACCAAGCTCTGGGCGCTATCGGTGGGCCGATACGGCATCAACGCCCTCGTGCTGCCCTCCTCCACCCTGAACACGAGTGGCGGGGGCCTGCTCGGCCCCATCGTCCCGGGCGGGCTCGGCGTGCCGGCGTTGCCAGACGGGACTCGGCTGCCCGCCGCCACGGATCGGCATGCGCGTCACGCCACCGTCTACGGCCAGTTCGCCGACGCCTGGCGCGTGACCGATTCGACGACCCTCTTCGACTACGACGGCGGCAAGTCGACCGCCAGCTACACCCAGAAGAGCTACCCGCCAGACACCACCGACGTGAAATTCAGCGACGACAGCCTGGGCGATCTCACGCCGGACCAGCAGTCGGCCGGCAACTCGGCCTGCGGCGCCATCACCGACGCGGGTCTCCACGACGACTGTGTCTTCGACGTGGGCGTGAGCGGCGACAGCGGTTTCGCGACCAGCTATGAGGCAACTCAGGAGTTCTACGACAGCGGCATCGTCGCACCGACCCCGGCGCCGCAGGGCACGACGATCGTCGTCACGCCAGGTCCGGGCACGGTCTCAGGCGCGGTCGCGGTCACCCCCGCGCTCGGGCTGTCCGGCTATGCGGCCGGGCCCGACAACAAGCTCTATCTGTCGGTCAAGGTTTCGTCGAATCAGGCGACGCTCTTCGAGGTCGATCCGACGACCGGCTCGACCCTCCACCAGGTCGACGTTCCGGCGGTGACCGAAGTCCACGTCGCCGGCGGCTCGGTCTGGCTGCCCGGCCTCAAGACCGACTCGCACGGCAACAACTGCAGCGTCACCCGCTTCGACGCGCAAACGCTCGCGGAGGGAGCGACGATCGCCATCCCGTGCAGCTTCATCGGGGGCCCGAACGTCGTCTCCGACGGCAGCGCACTTTGGTTCGTGGACGTGACCAGGTACGACGGCGGGACCCAGAAGGGCGCCGTGCTCACGCGGATCGATCCGTCGTCCAACGCCTTCGGGCCGAGCGTGGACCTGCCCTTCGTCAACGGCTTCAGGTTCGATTCGCAGGGCGCGCTCTTCTACTTCGACACCAACTCCGACAGCAGCTACTACCGGCTCGAGCCCGGCCAGACGTCGATGACGAAGCTGCTGCCGTTCGTGGCCGGAGCCCATGCCGGCGGGACGGGACTCTGGGTACCGGGCAATAGCGGCAACGCCGCCCAGTTCTTCAGCGACCCCGGCGGCCCGCAGGTCAACCTGCCGATCGATGGCACGCTGGTGGGGGGCGACGCGAACGCAGCCTATGTCGAGCGCGACACCTCGAACGGCACCGAGCTGTGGCGCTACCCGAGCGACGGCTCGGCCTCGACCCAGATCGGCACGGCGCCGGCGATCGATGGCCAGGGTCAGTCCTACTTCGCCGACCCGCAGGCGATCGTGGCGCCGGGTGGTTTCATCAAGCTGTGGCTGCTCCAGGCGACGGGCACGGCCACGCCGACGCTCTACTTCCAATGGGTGCCGCTGCCCTGATTCGAACGTCTCTCGCACGCGACACAACTCGGTCGCCGGGCGAACCGCCGCGGTTCGCCTGTGGTCTACTGGATGGAAGACCGCAGACAGAAGGGAGAAGCGCACTTGCAGGCCAGCACTTCGGCGCGGCCCGGGCCGGCGTTCAGCACGGGGCCCATCGTGGCCACAATCTTCGGCATCCCGGCGGCTGCCATAGTCGTCGCCGCGGTCAGCGACGCCAGCCTGGCCGATCGTCGGCAGCGGCCGGGGCGCCCTCATCGGGCTCTGGATTCTCGTGTCGCTGATGTGCGCGCGCGGCATCGTCGCGATGCGGGACAGGTTCGGGCTCGCCAGGGCGAATCTAGTCGGCGCCTCGCTGGGCATCCTTGCGACCGCCCTCATCCTGTCCGCCCTCCTCGGCTGGACGCCGCTCCTGCACCCGATCGCCGACGCGATGGACGGTTCCGGTCCACCCGTCTCGCTGGATCGGGCCGCCATCGTGGGCGTGGGCGTCATCATGACGGTCAAGTGGGCGATCGCCTGGCTCTCGTACCTGCCTCGGCAGGAATAGCGTCTTGAGGCATCCTCCCTCAGCCGAGCTTGCGGGCGGTGACCAGGGCCTGGGTGCCGTTGATCCGGCCGACCAGCCGGCCGGACGGGTCGGTGAAGTACCGCTGTTCGAGCGTCTCGGGTGAGGCTTCGTCGGTCGCCTCGAAGCCGTAGCGGGCCAGGAACGCGCCGACACCGCCCCTCTCGATGCCGAACCGCCACGCCTCACGCGCTCGGGCGGCCGACTTCGCGACGTCGGCTCCGTACCCGTCCCGCTTCCCCTCGATGATCGAAGCATAGGCGTAGTCGAAGACGAGCACGCTGCCGGGTCCGGCCGAGCCTGCGATTAGCTTGAACATCTCGTCGATCGTGGCCGGCTCGAGGTACATGGTCAGCCCTTCGAGCAGGTACAGCGTCGCCTTGCCCGAAACGAAGCCGGCTTCGGCCAGGCGCTCGGCCGCCGACTCGGTCTCGAAGTCGACCGGCACGAAGACCAGGTTCTCGGGCACGTCGAGCCTGCGCAGCTCCAGGCCGCGCCGCTTGTCCGCCTGCGGCCTGGGGGCGTCGAGCTCGAAGACCCGAGCGTTTCGGAACTGATCTCGAAATCGAATGGCCCGCGAGTCATAGCCGGCGCCCATGATCAGGACCTGGGCCACAGAAGGGGCGACCCGCGCGAACACCTCGTCGATGTACCTGGTTCGGGCAACGACCCACAGGTACATGCCTTTGGCCGCGAGTCGAGCCCAGAGGCGGCGGAAGGGGCCGAGTCGAGCGCCGGTGCGGAGGAACGGCGGCAGGATCGCCGCCGCGACCCAGTCGTCGCTATGGCGGTGGGGGTTGCGCTCGCGATAGGAGCAGGCCCGGGTGACGCAGACCCACTCGGCCGTCCTCGAAGTCCCCGTCTCAACCCGTCGCGGCGCGTTCATCTATCTCCCCAGGTGCGACCATGCAGGCTCCATTGTGACCTTCTCGCGCTGCCGGCATCGGGTAGCATGAACCAGAGGATCCGGTCGTCCGAAGGGGAGGTCTTGTCCGACCCGCAAGCGCGACGGGGCGACGTGCGGGTCCTGGATCTGGACCCCCGCTCCCCGTGCTGGAGCTGCTGGTCGTGGCCGGGATCGCCGTCGTCGCGGCGGGCCCGGCCTGTCGCTCGTTCCGCTGAGAGCAGCCGTCGTCGCCCCGAGTCGCAGGCCCAGCCGCCACGGGACTCAGCCTACCGGCGAGGCCGTCCTCGGCGCCTGCTGCCGCTCCCAACGGGCACGGGCGCGCTGCCGCTCAACCGTCCGATCGCGCGGCGGGGTCGTGGCGACGAGGGCCCCGAGCAACTCCTGAGTGGCCGCGGTGACGGCTTCAACCGCGCGGTCGAAGGCAGCCTGGTTGGCCCGCGCCGGCCGGGTCATGCCGCTGATCTTGCGGACGTATTGGAGCGCGGCCGCACGCACGTCGTCGGCACTGGGCGGGGGCGCGTAGTTGTGGAGCGTCTGGATCGATCGGCACATCTTCCTGGCCTCGTCGCGGGCTACCGCCGGCCACGATAGCGCACCCCGAAGCCAGCGCAGGCGGGCGAACCCGGCGACGTGCCAGACGCGCCGGATGGAGCCCGGGTCCGAGACGGCGCGGCCGGAGAGTGTCAGGACGAGGCGGGCGGCTCCGGCGGCTTCGGGATGTCGACCGGCAGCGGGGCGTCGGGCTCTTTCGAGACCCAGACCGGTCCTGCAGATGGGTTCGCCGGCCAGGCCGAAGCCGGGTACGGGTTGGCCGGCCAGGCCGAAGCCGGGTACGGGTTGGCCGGCCAGCCGGGCGCGCCGGTCTGAGCGGACGGCCACGCGGGCGGAACACCCTGATTGGCGGGCCAGCCTGGTGCCTGCGGGTAAGGCGGGGGAGCCCATGGCCCAGGAGGATAGGGCCCGGCGGCGTACGGCCCGGGAGCGTAGGGTCCGGCCGGCGGGTACGGCCCGGGAGCCCACCCGGGCGCGTACGGCCCAGGGTAGGACGGCATGGGCAGGTACGGATACAGCGTCGGATCGAGGCGAGAGCGCTGGCTCTCATACAGCACGGCCATCAGGAAGACCGTGAAGCAGGACCCCGTCGCCGTGACCACGTCCGAGATGGCCTGCGCCGCCGCCTGCGCATGCATCGCGGTCAGAGGTAGCGAGATGAAGCTGGAGACAATGGAGAAGACCATGGTGATGAGGAAGGCCATCAGGCCCCAGCCGAGGAGACGCGACACGGATCCCTGCGACAGGCGCCAGCTCTCGCGAAGTCCCGCGATCGGGCCGAAACCGTCGAAGATCGCGAGGTTGAAGAAGATCAACCGGATCTCGACGTAGATGAACAAGACGATGGCGGCCAGCATCAGCAGGATGCCCAATGGCGGAGCGGCCAGGAGCACGATCGCTACCGAGACCATGGTCGCGAGCGCGGCAAGTGCGAGCAGGAAGCCGGCCCAGAGCGTCCACAGACCCCGGACCACGACCTGCTCCACGGTCACCGGCCGGTTCCGCAGGCCGCCGATGGCGACTGCGACGTAGACCCAGCCAACGACAAATCCCAGGACCGCCACCAGGAGCAAGCCGACGACCATGGGCGGCATCTTGTCCGCCGCGTCCGGGTTCCAGACGGTTCTCCCGGTGTAGCTGTCGTAGCTGAACAGGCTGCCGAAGTCGGGGACGAAGAGCAGATACACAACAAACTGGAGGGCCGCCAGGACCAGAACGGCCGGCAGCCACTTCTGCCAGGACGCCCGCAAGAAGTTCCAGGCGTCTCCGACCCCGCCGGTTATGTTGATAGCCGCCGGATGCGCGCTGAACGTGAACACGGAGCCTCCCTCGCCGACCTCCCTGGTGGGCCCTACCCAGAAGGGTCAGGGCAAAGTCTACGACGCGGCCAGGGCGATCGTGACCCCTCGCGGCCCGGATCTCCGGCCCAGCGCTGCGCGGCGCCTCAGAGAGGCGGCAGTTCGGCCAGCTCGAAGGGATCGATTGTCCGGCCGGTCAATCGCCCGCCGACCGGACCTGCCATGACGAACCACGCCCCGACCGCGCCGGCGATCGCCACGCCACCCGCCGCGGAGAAGAAGACGGTCGGTCCGAACGAGCCGTAGACCATGCCGCCGACGACGCTGCCCATCACCGTCCCGAAGCCCAGGGTCGCCGCCTGGAACAAGACCTGCCCCGTCGCCTGCAACGACCGCGGCAGAAGCCGCGGCACCATTAGGACGCGGGCCGCCATGAGCGAGCCGTTGCAGAGGCCTGTTACGGCTCGGGTCGCGTTGATCGCCAGCGCGTACGACAGGATGCCCCAGGACGTGATGCATACGCCGTACAGGATGAGCGACAAGACGAAGAGCCAGCGGAGCCCCAGCCGCCGACCCAGCCAGCCGGCGGCGACAAGCCCGGGGATCTCCGCGATCGCGGCCACCCCGAAGGAGATCGCGACGTCGGATGGCTGACCGCCAAGCTCGACGATCCGGATCCCGATGAATGTCAGCGCTCCCTGCAGCCCTGCGAACGCCAGGGCGAAGATGACCAGCAGGATCCCCAGCCGAGGCTGGACAGCGAACGCTCGACCCGGCGATCCAAAGCGACGCCCGCGGTTGCCGGCAGCCGTGCCGGCGCTCGTCCGAGCCTTCGCATCCGCCGGGCGGTCGGGGATCCGGCCCACGAGCAGCAACAGAGCGGCCGCCCACACCAGGAATGCCCCGGGAGCTGCGCCGTACCCGGCCCAGCTGTAGAGGAAACCGACCGCCACGACCCCGACGGTGAACGACAGGCTCGCGTGCGCGCGAAGAGCGCCGTACTGTCGCTCCGGAGCGGGCAGATCGACGACCGCCAGGGCATCGGCGAGCCCGATGAACAGGCTCGCGAAGACGGTGAAGCTGGCGAACATGCCTGCGACCGCGACGAGGGGCAGGTCCAACAAGAGGCCGGCAGCCGTGCCAGCCGCGATGAGCACTCCGATCCGAAATGCCCGGGCCCGGCCCACGAGCGCATCCGCAAGATGGCCCCAGGCCGGCACGACCACCGTCGAGGCGAGTGCCCCAAGGGCCGCCACGAGTCCGATCGTGGCCGGATCCAAGCCGCGTTCCTTGAGAATGACCGGGATGAACGGGGCGATCGAAGCTGTCGAAAGGCCGATCGCCGTGTAGATGGCGCGCAGGGTCCAGGGCATCGGCGCCGTCGCCCGATCGAAGGCCTCGAACGAGGTCACGCCTGGGTCGCCACGACGGGCAATTCGTGCTCCGGCCGAAGCGACCGGAAGCCACGGTAGAGCGCCATGTCATAGCCGATCTTGAGCCCGCCGGCCAGCAGGAACGGGAGCGCGGCCAGGCTTGCCACGCCGAACAACGGTGCCGCGATCAAGGGCGAAACCGAGGCGCCCAGGCTGCGGGCGATGCCCGTGACGCCCGCCGCGGCCGAGCGCTCGTCGGGGTCGACGACGGCCATCGTGTAGGACTGGCGGGTCGGAACGTCCATCTGGCTGATCGAGAAACGGGCCAGCAGGACCGCGATCGCAAGGGGCAGCGTAGGCATCAGCGGCACCAGGGCGAGCAGGACGTTGGACGGCAAGTGCGTGAAGACCATGGTTCGAACCAGCCCGATCCGATCCGCGATCCGCGTCGCCGCGAGTGCCGATATGCCTGCCAGCAGGTTCGCGCAGAAGAACACACCGCCGAGAACGGCCACGTCAGCCCCGAAACGGAGGTGGAACCAGTAGGCCACGAGACTCTGGACGACGAGACCTCCGCCGAAGGCATCGAGCGCGAAGAGCGCCGAGAGGCGAGCGACGGTGCCGCGCGAGCGATGGAGACCGAGGCGACGGGCAATCGAGGCATCGGGCGGCGCGGCGACCTCGACCCGCGGCGAGACCCGCCCGAACAGAGCCGCGAGCAGGAGGCCGAGGCAGGCGTAGATGACGATCACGGCCCGGTAGGCGTCGATCGGGGCGCGGCCGGAGGCGATCAGCGCGCCCGCCACTCCCCCACCGACGAGCGCACCGGTGGCCGTAGCGAAGGAGCCGGTCAGGTTGAACCAGGCGAAGATGCGGGTGCGGGCGCGGTCGGCGATGGTCTGCGAGAGCGAAGCCTGCTCGACTGCGAGAAACGGGCCAACCTCGTTGCCGCTGGGGCTTATGACGCCGATCGTCGCCGCCAGGACCAGCACCGGCAGGGCGCTGGTCGATGCGAACCCAATGCCCGCCAGGCACATCAGCAACGCGCCCGCGAAGAGCACACGGCGGCGCCCGACTCGATCCGCGTGCGTCGTGAGCCAGAGCGAGATCGCCGCGTCGCCGAGCAGTGTCAAGGTCAGCAGCAGCCCGATGGCCGGATCCGGCAGGCCCAGGGCGGCGAGATACAGGACGAGCACTACCGAAGCCAGGCCGTAGCCGAACATCCGCACGGCCCGAGTCGCGAACAGCAGCCGTCCGTCGCGGCCGAGGGTCGTGGCTGTGGATGCGGCCAGTGTCACTCAGGCCGCCCCGACCTCGCGCCGACACCAGGCGTACAGCGCGTCGTATACGGGGAGCTCGAGGGCGAGCTGCTCCTGGTCGGGCAGCCCCAGCATGGCGAAGCCGTCCGCGATGGCGAGCAGGCCGCGCGATTGGGGCGTGGCGTCGCGATCCTCGGAGACGTCGGCGCCGTGGACGACGCGGGCCATGAGCGACAGCGCCGGGTCTCCGCCCAGGCGGTATTCCTCGACCAGCACCTCGAACGAGCACAGCCCGTCGCGGTGGGTGTACCGCGCTCCCTTCGCGTCGAAGCTGATGGCGCCGGTGCGGTCGGCGTAGGGCAGGATCTCGTCGGCCGGGACGTACACGATCTCCGAGTCCGGGTCGATGAGCTTGCGTATCAGCCACGGACAGGCGACCCGGTCCGTGTGCGGGTGCTCGCGGGTGACCCACTGCATTGGCGGCCTCCTCGGCGGTCTGCGCCGGTCTCGGGCCCAAGGGTACCCGCCGGTTCCGATGCGTGCTGAACCGAGGCCGAGCGTGCTGTCGACAAGATGCAGAGGCGGTTTCGGCCGGGTAGTCTGATGACGTGACGTCGAGTGGCACCCCTGCGGGTGCGGAGCGGCTCAGACCGAATGACGGCCCCCGAGGCGGCAAGCTGCGCATCGGGGTCGTCGGCTGCGGCGACGTGGCCCACCGCAGGTACTTCCCGGCGCTCCACCTCCTGGCCGATCGGGTGGAGGTTGCGGGCTGCTGCGACTCCCGCGCGGACGCGGCGGAAGAGACTGCCGCCCAGATGCGGGCATGGTCGCCCGGCGCCACGGCCTACACGGAGCTAGCGCGGATGCTCGCCGAAGCCCGCCTGGACGCCGCGATCAACCTGACCCCGGCGCCGCTGCACGCGTCGATCACCCAGGCTTGCCTCGACGCCGGTGTCCATGTCTACTCAGAGAAGCCGATCGCGGAGACGATTGCCGAGGCGGACCGACTCATCGAGACAGCCGCCCGCAACCGTCTCCTGCTGCTGTGCGCTCCGGCGGTGGCGGTCACTCGGCGGTTCCGCTGGCTCTCCGACATCGTCGCCTCCAATCGGTTCGGGCGCCTGACTCTTGCCGTCGGTCATCACGCCGACTCGGGCCCCGCCACGTGGCGCGAATACACCGGCGACCCGACGGTCTTCTACGGCCCTGGCGTCGGCCCCGTCTTCGACCACGGCATCTACCGCCTCCACGGCATGACGACGCTGCTCGGCCCGGTGCGGCGAGTCCAGGCCATGGGCGCGATCGGCGTCCCGAAGCGCGTCGTCCGAGGCGGTCCCCTGACCGGCCGGACGATCGACGTCACGGCCCCCGACCACGTGCTGATGAACCTCGAATTCACGAACGGCGCCCTTGGCCAGCTGTTGGCGAGCTTCGGGACCGCCAATACTCAGGCGCCCTGGATGGAGCTCCACTTCGAGACCGCGACGATCAGCTTTCCCGGAGCTTCGCACGACAAGGACTCCCCGGCCAGCATCTACGTGGACGACGACAGCCAGCTCGGCCTCGAAGGCTGGGTCCACGGCGTCCTGCCGCCGCCCCCGCCGGAGGAGCTGCCGGTCGTCGAAACCGGAGTGCTCCACTTCGTGGCCTGTCTTCGTGGCGAGGAGAAGCCGGTCCTCACCGCCGAACATGCCCGCCACGTCCTGGACATCATCCTCAAGGCCTACGAATCCATCGAGGACGGCCTCTCACACGAGACTGAAACCAGCTTCTGAGGCGCGATCTCGTCCGAACTCGAAGCGACGTCCGGCGTCCATCTCGCCGCTCGATCGACCGCCTGCGCCTCAGCTCCGACCGTACAGTGGCCCGAAGTTGGCACAGGCGCGGTAGTCGGCGCCCTCCGGGTCGGCGGTTCCGAGAGCGTTCCAGACACTCGGCCGGAAGAGCTTCTCGGATGGCACGTTGTGCATGCTGACCGGAATGCGGAGCAGCGCGGCCAGGCTGATCAGGTCCTCGCCGGTGTGCCCGTAGCTCATGGCGCAGTGGTTCGCGCCCCAGCTGGCCATGACGCTGTAGACGTCTCGGAACGCGCCGCTCCCGGTCAGCGCCGGCGCGAACCATTGGGTCGGCCACGTCGGGTCGGTGCGCAGGTCCAGGGTGCGGTGCACCTCCGGCGGCAGGTCCACCGTCCAGCCCTCGGCGAGCTGGAGAACGGGGCCGAGACCGTGCACGAGGTTGAGGCGGGCCATCGTCACCGGCATCCCTCCGGGCGACACGAAATGGGAAGAGAACCCGCCGCCCCGGAAGTAGCCGGTCACGGCCGGATACCACGTGGTGGCCGCGAGGCTGCGCTTGACCTCGTCCTCGCGGATCTCCCAGAAGGGCTTCATGGCCGGCTGGCCGTCGCGCCGCGATCCGCCGGCGGCGTCCATGCTGGCCGCCCCGGAGTTGATCAGGTGGATGACGCCGCCCGCAGCTCGGCCCTCGAGGGTGTGGCCGGTCACGCGACGCACGGCGTCGGGGCTCCAGTAGGTCCGCACGTCGGCGAAGACCTGGGCGGTATTCGTCAGCAGATAGCCGAACAGCATCGAGGCGCCGTTGAGGCTGTCGTTCTCGGTCGCAAAGACGTAGGGCGCTCGGATCCCGTCCCAGTCGAACGACGAGTTGAGGAACGCCTCCATGAAGTCGCCGTTGGGGGAATGGTCGGTCCAATGGCGCTGCCCCTGGAAGCCACCGAGGATCGCGTTGTGCCCCATCGCCTCCTCGCCGAATCCGAGCTCGGCCAGCCGGGCGTTGCCGACCAGCAGGTCGCGGGCGATCAGGGTCATCTTGACGACGGTCTCCCAGTCGCGGTCCTTCTGCTCGCGGCTGCGGGTCTGGTCGGGCGTGTTCCGGTCCGCGCCCTCCTTGCAGTTGACGCGCACCCACTTGTGGGCACGGGCGAACTCGGCGGGGTCGAAGATCCCCTCTTCGATTCGACGCGTCAGCTCCGACATGTCGACCGCCTCGACGCGCATCCCGAGGTAGCGTTCGAAGAAGCCCTGGTCGACGATCGAGCCGGCGATGCCCATTGAGACGCCGCCCAGCGAGAGGTACGACTTGCCGCGCATGATCGCCACGGCGAGCGCGGCCCGACCAAAGCGGAGGAGTTTCTCCCGAATGTCGATCGGGATGGTGCCGTCGCCGGCATCCTGCACGTCACGGCCGTAGATGCCGAAGGCCGGGAGCCCCTTCTGGGCGTGGCCGGCCAGCACGGCGGCGAGGTATACGGCACCCGGGCGCTCGGTCCCGTTGAATCCCCAGACCGCCTTGGGCGTCAGGGGCTCCATGTCCATGGTTTCCGAGCCGTAACACCAGCACGGCGTCACGGTGATCGAGACGCCGACGCCCTCCTGGCGGAAGCGCTCGGCCGCGCGGGCGGCCTCCACCACGCCGCCGATGCAGTCGTCCGGGATGACGCATTCGACCCGCTGACCGTCCGGGTAGCGCAGGTTGGCGCCGAGGAACTCAGCCGCTGCCCGCGCCAGCCCCATCGTCTGCCCTTCCAGCGATTCGCGGACACCGTTCCGCCGCCCATCGATCGCGGGACGGATTCCGATCTTCGGCCAACCCCCGACATACCGGCCGGTCGAGAGCGCAGGCTTGACCACGATGCGCCTCCTTGGAGCAATGGGACGCGAGCGGCTTCGTTCGCGGATTCTATGCCTGGCGAGCCCCCTGCCTCAGGAATCGCGCATCACTGTGCGATGGTGCCGACATCGACGCGAACATCCTGCCGCTGGTCGATCGCCTCCAGCGACCTGTTGAGCCCGGATCCGCCGGTCGAGCGCCTGCCGGTGGATTCGGGCTCAGGGGGGAGGCGCGGCCCGGCGCACTTCTCCTATCAGTTCCGCGATTGGCGCCGGGTCGGTGATCGGGGCGACGTGGCCGAGGCCGGGGAGGACGACGCGGCGCGAGCCGGGGATGGCGGCGCCGAGGGCGTCGGCGATCGGGGCGTAGAAGTCGTCCGAGGCGCCGCCGGTGGCGAGCACGACGGGGCAGGCGATGCGGGCCAGGCCGGCGGGGTCGAGATCGGCCATCGAGGTGTCGGCCAGGGCGCCCGAACCCTCGGCCTCCAGCAGCGCGCGCTGGGCGGGGCCCAGTCGTTCCCACCCGTCGTCGCCGGCTACCGCGCGGACGAACAGTTGAGCGGCCGCGGCGGGGCCGCCGGTGGCGTGCGCGGCGGCGACGGCCTCGCCCACCGGGCCAAGCCTCGCCAGCAGGGCCCGGGAGGCGACCGCCAGATAGGGCGGCTCGTAGGCCACGACGGCGGCTGCCCGATCGGGATGACGGGCCGCGAACTCGACGGCCAGGAGCGCGCCGAAGCTGTGGCCGAAGATTAGGGGGCGCTCTGCCTGGGCGGCATCGAGGGCGGCCAGCAGGTCGGCGACATGCCGGGCGATCGAGACGGGCGCAGGGACTTCCATCGGGCTGGCCCCGCTCCCGCGCCGATCGAGCATCACGACTCGAGCTTCGGTCCGGAGCCGGCCCGCGAGCCGCAGCAGCTGGCCCGAAGTCGAAAGGGTCGCGTGCAGGAGCACGACGGTGGGCGCGCCCGGCGGCCCGGGGAGATCGCGCAGGGCGAGCGGTTGGCCATCGTCGGCGAAGATCCGGGTCATCCCCGCAAGCGAGGGGCGACGACCGGCCGCACCGTCGGCGCCGACGAGGGCCGGGCGCGATGGCCGGAGACCAGCGGCGCCGACGAGGGCCGGGAGCGAGGCCCGGAGCAGCTTGCCAGAGGGTGATCGGGGGATTGCCGAGACTTCGACGACTCGCGCGGGCACTTTGAACGACGCCAGACGTTCGCTGGCGAAGACTCGAAGGGCTTCCTGACTTTCGCGTACGCCGGGCCAGAACGCGACGATCGCGATGGGGACGGAGCCCCACTTCCCGTCGGTGACACCGACGACGCCAACGTCGGCCACGGCCGGATGGCTCGCAAGCACGGCCTCGACCTCGGCGGGAGAGACGTTCTCGCCGCCCGAGATGATGATCTCATCGCGGCGCGCGACGACCCGGAGCCAGCCTTCGGCATCCTGACTGCCGAGATCGCCGGTGTGCACCCAGCCTTCCGGGTCGAGGCCGGCGGCGGACGCCGCGGGGTCGTTCTCGTAGCCGTCGAACACCATCGGGCCGCGGACGAGGATTTCGCCGACGGCGTCGGCGGTGGGCGCGGGGGCGGGGGCGGCGAGAGCCTCGATGCGAAGCTCGACGCCGGGCAGCGGACGTCCAGCGGACCAGGGGCGGTGGTGAGCCTCGCCGAGCGGCATCGCGACGACGCCCGAGGCGGTTTCGGTCATGCCGTAGCTGGGGACGATGGGCCAACCAGCAGCCAGCGCCCGCGACACCAGCGCCTCGGGGATCGGGCCGCCGCCGAGGACAGCGGCGCGGAGCTCGGCGGGAGGCCCGGCCTCGGCGGCATCGAGAAGCCGGACGAGCTGCGGCACCACGAGCGAGACGTGGCTGACCCGGATGCCTGCCGAACGAGCAGCTCGAAGGCTTGGGGCGATCGGCTCGTCGTCGGCCGAGATGGGCACGACCGCCGTCACGCCGGCCCTCGCCGCCCGCACCAGGATCCCGATGCCTGAGACGTGGGCGACGGTCAGCGAGAGCAGCCAGCCGGTCGCGGGCGGCAGCACGGCGGACCACGCCGCGGCGCTGGCATCGAGCTGGGATGCCCCGAGCCGGACGAGCTTCGGCCGGCCGGTGCTTCCCGAGGTGGGAACGATGACCGCGGGCGTGCCCGGAGGCACCGCGCGGCGCGATTGGCGAGGCGGCAAGCCGGCCTCGAGCAGGTCCTCGAGAGCCAGGGCGGCGACCCCCTCGACCGCGGGTGGAGTGGCGCTCGGGGCGACGATCGCATGGAGGCGTGCGGTGGTGGCAACGGCGGCGACCTCGGGTCCTGTCAGCCGCGGCCCGATCGGCACCGCGACGACGCCGGCCCTGGCCATGCCGTGGAGGGCGGCCACGACTCCGGCCGAGGAGACGGCGACCAGCCCGACGCGGTCGCCCGGCACGATGCCCGCGGCCTCCAACCCGGCGGCAACGGCGTTGGCCCGGCGATCCAGCTCGGCCCAGGACCAGCGGAGCTCGCCGTCGAGAATGGCGGGGCCATCGGGTCGAAGGCGGGCGTGGGCGCGCGCGGCCTCCACGAATAGCGCCGCGGCGGTCACGGACGACTCCCCAGCCACTCGACGGCGTAGCGTCGAAGCGCCTCCTCGTCCAGGGCGATCCCGAGCCCCGGTCCTTCGGGCACGACCATCCGGCCGTCCACGATCCGCAGGGAACGGGTCAAGAGATCGGATTCGAGCAGATCCGCCGTCGCAAGGCCATGAGCGTAGTCGCCCGTGGCGCCGTCGACGGCCGGCAGGCCGGCAGCAGTGGCCAGCGCGGCCGCGAGACCCACTCCCGTCTCGAAGAGCGTAGAGATGACGACGGGCACTCCCTCGGCGGCGGCCAGCTCAGCGATCTCCCAGGCAGCCACCGGGCCGCCGACACGTGCCGGCTTGACGACCAGTACGTCGGCGGCCCCAGCCGCGAGCAGCTCTCGCGCCGCTGCGACCGACGAGACGGATTCGTCGGCGGCGATCGGCACGGGCGACCCTTCGCGGACGGCTGCCAGATCGCGCGGGTCGCCCGCGGCCACCGGCTGCTCTACGTACTCGAGCTCGTGCGCCGCCACAGCCGCGATCCGCTCCCGCGCAGTTGCCACGTCCCACGCCCCGTTGACGTCCAGGCGGAGGCGCACATCCGGCCCGACCGCCTCCCTCACGGCAGCCACGCGCTCGACCAGCTCGGCGCTGTCACGCTCCGGGCCGGTTTTGAGCTTCAGCGTCCCGAAGCCCGCAGCGACGGCAGCCCGCGCCGCCGCGGTCCCGCTCGCACCCAAGAACCCGATCGTGGCGTTGACCGGCACGGACTGCCTGCCGCGGGCCCGGGGCGCAGCCTGCAGCCTCAAGTCCAGCAGCGCCGACTCGAGCCCGCAGCGAAGAGCGCGGCCGGCGACGCCCGCGGTCTCGAGCTCGACGGCGGACGGGAGTCGACCGCCGCCGCGCGCATCCTCGACCGCCTGGGCAACGAGCCGGGCCAGCTCGTCCGCCACCCTTTCCCCCGCGTCGAAGTCCAGCGCCGCCTCGCCCAGCCCGACCGCGCGCCCGGCCTGGAAGAGCCGCACGATCCACGACTCGCGGTGGCTCCAGCGCCCGACCGATGTCACGATCGGGTGGCGGAACGGCACGCGAACCCGGATCGCCTCCGCCGCGACCACGTCGCCGCTCACGCGCCGACCCGAACCGCGAGCCCGATCGCGAACAGCACGCCATAGCCGAGCGACAGCCGGGCAGTGCCCTTCAGCACGAGGTTCAGCCGCCGTCGATCGGACCCGGGCCCGACGGCCCGCACCTCGCGCACCAGCGGCGGAACCGTGAGCCCCGAGAGGAGCGGCAGAAGGACCGCCGGTCCGGCCAGGCGCGCGACCAGCAGCACCACCGGGATCGCCGCCGCGACCGCCAGCGTCACGTAGTACTCGGCTTTCGCGAATCCCTCGCCGAATATGACCGCCAGCGTCCGTTTGCCCGCCGCGCGATCGGTCGGGATGTCGCGCAGGTTGTTGACGATCAGGATTCCGGTGATGAGCGCCCCCATCGGGACGGCCGCGAGCAGGTACATCCATTCGACGCGACCGGCCTGCAGATACGCCGTGACGCCGACCGCCATCAGGCCGAAGAAGGCGAACACGAAGACCTCGCCCAGGCCGCGGTAGCCGTACGGCCAGGGTCCGCCCGTGTAGGCCAGGGCGGAGACGACCGCGAGCGCCCCGAGGACCAGCATGCTGATTCCGCCGACGATCGCGAGATACAGCCCGAAGACGGCTGAGCCGGCGATGACGGCGCCGATCCCGGCCTCGAGCCGGCGCTCGGTCAACAGGCCTGCCGCAGCCACTCGAGTCGGCCCCATTCGGTCCGGCGTGTCGGCGCCGCGCCGGAAGTCGGCCAGGTCGTTGGCCAGGTTGGCGGCGATCTGCAGCAGCAGCGCAACCGCCAGACAACCCAGCGCGGTGTCGAGCCGAAACGCCGCGCCGGAGCCGATCGCCGCGCCCAGTCCGACGAACACCGGCCCGACAGCGGCGGGCAGCGTTGCCGGTCGGATCGCCAGCAGCCAGACGCGAACGCCCGAAGGCGCGCGGTCGGCCGCGGCGGCGGAAGGAGAGGCGGCGTCGCTCATTGGCCGGCCTCAGGGTCGTCGGGGGAAGCGCCCGAAGTCGGGCTTGCGCTTCTCGAGGAAGGCCTTCGAGCCCTCGTGGGCCTCGTCGGTCGTGTAGTAGAGGCCGGTCGCGTTGCCGGCGAATTCCTGCAGACCGGCCAGGCCGTCGGTGGCGACCAGGAACGCCGACTTCAGGAAGCGGATCGCCGTCGGGCTCATCGCCAGGATCTCGTCCGCCCACGCCACGCCCTCGTCGAGAAGCCGATCCGGCGACACCACGGCGTTGACCAGGCCCATCTCGAGCGCCTGCTTCGCGTCGTAACGGCGGCACAGGAACCAGATCTCCTTGGCCTTCTTGTCGCCGACCAGCCGGGCCAGGAGCCCTATCCCGAAGCCGGCGTCGAAGCTACCCACCTGGGGGCCGACCTGGCCGAAGATGGCGTTGTCCGAGGCGATCGACAGGTCGCAGACGATGTGCAGGACGTGACCGCCGCCGATAGCGAAGCCGTTGACCAGGGCGATGACCGGCACGGGCAGCGAGCGGATCTGGCGCTGCAGATCCAGGACGTTGAGGCGGGCCAGCCCGTCCTCGCCGACGTAGCCTCCGCGACCCTTGACGTTCAGGTCCCCGCCCGAGCAGAAGGCCTTGTCCCCGGCGCCGGTGAGCAGGACGCAGCCGACCGACGCGTCGTCTCGAATGCGGCGGAAGGCGTCGATCAGCTCGGCCACGGTCTCGGGCCGGAAGGCGTTGCGAACCTCCGGCCGATCAATCGTTACGAGAGCGATTCCGGTGCCCGAATGCTCGTAGCGGATGTCGCGGTACTCCACCACCGGCGACCACGTGATCTTCGTGCCGTTCCTCATGTCGGGTTCCTTTCGGTGACGTGGAGCGGGGTCGGGAGGGCCAGGCCCGGCTCGCGCGAGGCCGCTGCCGGCGGTCGGGCGATGAAGCTCAGGAGCAGGGGCCGCCACGTGCCGGGTGCCTCGCGGTGCGGAGCGTGGCCGATGCCTTCGATGATGGCGAGACGCGCGCCTGGAATCCCGGCCGCGATCGCCCGGGCTCGGTCCGCGCCGGCCTCGTCGAGCGCCCCGGCCACCACCAGCGTCGGTGCAGTGACGGAAGGCAGGCGCTCGTGCACCGGTTCCAAAGCGCCCTGACCGGCTCCTCGCAGAGACGCGGCAAGCCCTTCGGGGCGGTTGCGCAGCCGCGCGGCGTGGAGGCGGGCACGGTTGGCGGCAGGCAGCGCTCGTTCGGGTGCGAAGAGCGGGAGGTTCTCCCAGTGGTCCACGAACTCCCCGAGCCCATCGCGATCGAGGATCTGGGCCAGCTGCTCGTCGGCCGAGCGGCGAGCAGCGCGCGCGGCTGGATCGGCGAGCCCGGCCGAAGGGCTTTCGAGGACCAGGCGGGCGACCACGTCCGGCTCGGCGAGCGCCATGCGGAGCGCGACCCTCGCGCCCAGCGAGTAGCCGACGACGTCTGCCGGCGCCACCCCGAGACGGCGGAGGATCGACGCCACGTCGGCAGCCTGGCGTTCGATGGCGTGACGGGCCGGGTCGGCGGGCGAGTCCGAGCCGCCGTGCCCGAGGAGATCGACGGCGATGGTCGTGGCCACGCGGCGCAGGGCCGGCAGGTACGGCGCCCAGTCGGAGCCGCGGCCGGTGAAGCCGTGGATCAGCAGGAGCGGCGGGCCGTCGCCGCCGATCCGGACCTCGTAGAACACGCTGTCGACGTGGATGCGGGTCATGCCGTCCGCTCCCCGACGAGCGCGGCCAGGACCATCGCCACGACCGACGCCGCGGCCCCGTGCAGCTCGGCGTTGCGGGCCCGATCCGTCCGCAGCTCGACCACCCGCAGTCCCGACTGGCCCATCTCCGCCTCGATGGCGGCCCGCAGGTCCGCGTACCGGGCCGCCCCCGCAGAGCGGTACCGGAACCCGAACCCCTCGACGATCGGCCCCAGCTCGATTCCGTGCGGCGTCCCGAACAGCTCCTCGTAATGGGCCGGGAGGCCGGCGCCCGGAGCCGCCGCCCGAGCCTGCGGAAGCAGCGAAAAGATGCCGCCCCCGTCGTTGTTCACGAGTACGACAAGGAGATTCACGTCGTGGAGCCGGGCCGAAACCAGGGCGCCCAGGTCGTGCAGGAACGACAGGTCGCCGACGACGAGGACGACCGGGCCATCGGCCACGGCAGCCGAGCCGAGCGCGGTCGAGGTCACGCCGTCGATCCCGTTCGCCCCGCGATTGCCGAGCACCCGGATCGCCAGCTCGCCCATGGGCAACCACGCATCCATGTCGCGGACGGGCATCGAATTGCCGGCCCACAGCACCGCTCCGGCCGGCAGGAGCTCGCCCAATGCCTTGAACGGTGCGCCCTCGAACGGCTCATCCAACCCGGCGAGCCAGAAGCCGAGGGCGCGGTCGGCGGCAGCTTCGGCGTCGAGCCAGGCCTTCGCCCAGCCGCCGCGCGCACGCGCGGCGGGCGCGACCGCGTCGGCCAGCGCCGCTGCGGCGCACGCCGCATCCGCGTGAACGAAGGTGGCCGGGACCAGCGCCGCCTCCCGCCAGCCACCGTCGCCGTCGACGACGAAGAGCTCCGGACGAGCCGTTCCGATCAACTGGGTGATCGGCTTGGACGTGGGCATCGCCCCGAATCGAATGACAACCTCCGGCCCGTGCGCCTCGATCCACGGCCCGGGCCGAACGATGTGGTCGGCGTGGGCGAGGACGAGCGCCCGATCGTGCGGGCCGCAGCGCAGGCCCGAGAGCGGGTCGGCCAGGATCGGATAGCCGGTGGCGGCGGCGAGGCGGGCGATCGGCTCGTGGGCGGCAGGGTCGTCGAGCGGGCCCGCCACGATCAGCCCACGCTCCCTGGCGGTCAGCCGCCCGGCGACGGCGCCGACCTGGTCCCGATCCAGCTGTCGCCGCCCGGCGACCGTCGCCACGAACGGCACCTCCCCAGCGCGGTCCCGCGTGTCGATCGAACCGGGGATCGGCCCCAGATCCTCGCTCGGGATGAGCGGCTCGGGCAGAGGCAGGTTCAGATGAACCGGCCCAGCCGGTCCCTCCACGGCCGTGGCAACAGCTCGCCCGGCGACCGATCGCACGTGGGCCATCGTGTCCGGCGCCTCGTCCATCAAGGCCAGCTCGGCGAACCACTTCGCGTGGCGGCCGTACAGATGATCCTGGTCGATCGTCTGCGGCGCGCCGCGATCCTGCAGCTCCGACGGCCGGTCGGCTGTCAGCACCACGAGAGGCACCCGCCCGAGCGACGCCTCCACGACGGCCGGGGCGAAGTTGACCGCGGCCGTGCCGGACGTTCCGAGCAGGACGACCGCCCGCCGTGTCGTGCGGGCGACGCCCAGCGCGAAGAACCCGGCGGAGCGCTCGTCGATCAGGACGCGGACCCGGATTCGGTCGTGGGCCCGAAGCGCCAGCGCGAGCGGCGTGGACCGTGAGCCGGGGCAGACGACGGCGTCGCGGACGCCGGCTCGGGACAGCTCCTCGACGAACGCGCGCAGCTGGCTCGGCCGGCGGCCACGCGCGCTCACGGCTCGTCTCCGGCCCGGCCCAGGGCCGCGGCGATTGCCCGCATCTTGATCCTCGACTCCTCCCATTCGCGGTCGGGATCCGAGTCGGCGACGATCCCGCACCCGGCGAAAAGCGTCACCCGGCTGCCATCGACCAGGCCGCAGCGGAGAGCGACCATCAGCTCGCCATCGCCGTCCGCGCTCAGCCACCCGACCGGGCCGGCATACCAGCCCCGATCGAATCCTTCGTGCTCGTCGATCATGGCCAGGGCCAGGTCGCGCGGCTCGCCGCCGACGGCCGGGGTCGGATGCAGCAGGCCGGCGAGGGCCAGCAACCCTTCCTGGACCCGCAGCGTCCCCGCCACTTCGGTCACGAGGTGCTGAACGTGACGAAGGACCAGGATGCCCGGCTTGGGCGCGATCTCGATCCGCTCGGAGATGGGCGCGAGCTGGCGCCGGATCGCCCGGACCACGACAGCATGCTCTTCGCGCTCCTTCTCGGAGGCCAGCAGCTCGGCAGCGAGGGCTGAATCTTCCGCCGGATCGGAGCCGCGGCGGATCGAGCCGGCGATGGCCGCGGTTCGGTAGGTCCGCCCGGCGGCGCGGACGAGCCGCTCCGGAGTGGCCCCCATGAAGGTGCTCGTTCCGCGGCGGAAGGCGAAGACGGTGCTCTCGGGGGCGCTGGCGGCGAGGCGGCGAAGGGCGCTCGGCACGTCGAGCGGCGCGGGCGACGACATGTCGACGCGGCGGGCGAACACGACCTTGTCGAGCCGGCCACGACCGACGGCGCCCGCCATGAGGCCCACGACGTGGCGCCAGTGCTCCGCGGCCGGCCACTCCCCGTCGATCGCGAGAGGGGCGTCGGGCGGCTTCGGGACGGGCTCGCCGGCCCGGGGCGCAAGCTCGGAGGCGCGATCGGCAAGCTGCGCCCAGATGCGTTCGAGCTCGTCGACGTCGGCGCTCGCCGACCCGCCATCGGCGACGACCGATCCCGTCAACCACGACAGGCGATCGGATCGGAGCGCCACCAGCGACGGGACGACGAGCGAGGCGGCTCCAAATGGCGCCCACTCACCCTGCGATCCGGGTGCGCGCCCGGTGAAGCCCAAACCGCCCAGGAGAACGGGCCCCAGACCGCGGACCTCGACCGGCCGGGAGAGCCTGGCATTGCCAACGAGCGATCGCCACGCGGCGTCGGCATCGCGGAAGCGCTCCGGACCGGCCGCTTCGACAGACCATGCCCGACCGATTCCGACGAGCGCGAAGTGCTCGCTCGGCCGCAGCCACAGGGCCGCCTCCAGGCCGGCTTCGACGGCAGCGGAGTAGAGAGCGACGGCATCGAACGATTCGATCGCCACGCTGCCCGCGACCAGACCCGCGGCGGCGCCGGCCCCGGCCGCCTCCCCGACGACATGGTGAATCGAGGACGCCAGCCCGGCGCCCGTCCGCACGCCGGGCGCCTGCGCGCGCGCCGCGCGCAGGCGCGGGCTGCCCAACACCGTCACCGTGGCTGCTCCGGGAAGGTCGCGAGAGCCGCTGTGGCCGGAACCGCCGCTATCGTCTCCTCGGCCACTCCCACGCTGCGCAGGAGGAGAGCCCGCAGCGTCGGATACGCATCCTCGAGGCGGTCCGGCCGCTCCGCCAGCAGCCATCGCGCCACCACCTCGTCGAGGGCGCCGAACCAGACGACGCTGGTGACTCGTGTGTCGATCGCGGCGATCGTCCCCTGGGCGATGGCCTCGTCCAGGTACGACTGGATCAGCCGGGCGAACCGATCGTGCAGGGCGTTGGTTTCGGCCTGGAAGCCCCGCCCCCCGCCGCCCGCCTCGAAGAAGAGGCGGGCCATCGTCCGATGACCGGCGAACACCTCGAGCACGGTCGCGAGTGCCACCTCCGCCTTGCGGATCGGATCCGATTCGGCCGCAACCGCCGCCTCGACCTTCCCGACCAGCTTGTCCGCGGTCGTCCGCATGAGCTCGCGGAAGATGGCCTCTTTGGTCGGGAAATGGAAGTAGATGCCGCCCTTCGAGATCTCGGCCGCGGCCGCGATGTCGTCGATGGCGGTGTCCCGGTAGCCACCCTTGGTGAAGGCCTGGAAGGCTCCGTCGAGGATCGTCTCGCGGCTGGCGCGACCATGGTCGGCGGGTTGTGAGCGTTGGCGGCGCATCGACCGTCTCCTGCCCAGGTGGGGATCGCAAGACCTTTCTCACGAACCGACCGACCGGTCGGTCGGTTCTCATCGTGTTCAATGCTACCGCAGCCGCCGTAACCGTTCCGAAAGGCCGCCACTTCGACGATCTGCTCGTCGTAGGCGGCCCCGGGTCTGGCACCTGCCCAGGTCCATCGCCCGCTGCCAGGCCCGCCGGGGCAAGCTCACCGGCGCTCGCGAAAGGACCACGTTAGAGATGATCGCCAACGTCAGTAGACCCGCCACGGCCTCGCGTACGCGTCCAGCGCGGGGGCGCGTAGCCAGTCGCCTCCTCGCGCTGCTCTGTGTCGCCTCGATCGCCATGGCAGCGTGCAGCGCCTCCAGCACCGGCACGACCGCGAACGCGACGACCCCCGCGTCCTCGCCGGCCGTGGCGGTCTCCAGCTCGGCGCCGGGCGGAGCCGCGCCGGGCGACCCCAACGCCTCCGGTGCGCCCGGCGCTCCCGGGAACGCACCCGGCGGTGCGTCGACCGCGCAGTACACCCCGACTGGCGTCTACACCCTCAGCACCGGCTCGGAGAGCAAGGCCGGCGTCGCCTACACGGCCGCCGAGGCGGACCAGTCCGCCGTCCTCGTGAGCGGCACCGGGTCGGTGACCCTGACCGACGCCACGATCACGACCTCGGGTGCCAGCCAGTCGAGCGATGAGAGCAGCTTCTACGGCCTCGACGCCGGCGTGCTCGCCCAGTCCGGCGGCAAAGTGACGCTCACCGGCGGCACCGTGACGACCAAAGGCAACGGCGCCAACGGCGTCTTCGCCTACGGTTCGGGCGCATCGGTGACCGTGGCCAACGCCACCATCAAGGCGACCGGCCAGTACGCTCACGGGGCGATGGCCAGTGGCGGTGGCGCCGTCAGCGTCACCGACACGGTCATCTCCACGGCCGGGGCCAACTCCGGCGCCATCGCCACGGACCGCGGCGGCGGGACCATCACGGTGAGCGGCGGCTCGGTCACGACCTCCGGGCAGGGTTCACCGGCCATCTACTCGACCGGTGCGATCACCGCCACCGGCGGCACCTACAGCGCGACAGGGTCGGAGTCGGCCGTCATCGAGGGCGCCAACTCGATAACCCTCACCGACGCGACTCTGACCTCCAGCAAGGCCGACAAGTGGGGCGTCCTCATCTACCAGAGCATGTCCGGGGACGCCTCCGGCACGAAGGGCACGTTCACTATGACCGGCGGCTCCCTTGCCAACACCGCCGCTACCGGTCCCCTCTTCTACGTCACCAACTCCACCGGCGTGATCACGCTCAAGGACGTCGATGTCACAGCCGCGGGCGGCGTGCTTGTCAAGGCGGCCACGGGCAGCTGGGGCAACAGTGGCTCGAACGGGGGCACGGTCGTCCTCACGGCCGACGGCGAAACCCTGGCGGGCGACCTGGTCAGCGACAGCTCGAGCTCGATCTCGGCGACCCTGCGGAACGGGACCACGATGACGGGCTCTATCAACTCGGCGGCCCTGACGCTTGACGCGACGAGCGTCTGGAACGTCACCGGCGATTCGCAGCTGACGAGTCTGTCGGACGCCAGCGGCATCTCCGGGACGACGATCGCGAACATCAACGGCAACGGCCACACGGTCACGTACGACGCCAGTCTCTCGGCCAACTCCGCCCTCGGCGCCAGGACCTACAGCCTTGCCGGCGGGGGTCAGCTCACGCCGAAGTCGTAGCCCGAACCCACCTGGCCGACGGGCTGCTCCGGCCGCCCGTCGGCTTCGTGGCGCCTCGAGACGTCAGCGCCAGGCCTCGCAGTCGTCATCAGAGGCGCGGCGGTGCCGCGGTGCGGGCATCGCGGCCACATACGCCAGCACGTCGGAGAGTCGGGCGGTGGCGAGGGCGACGACCGAATCGGCGGCCCCGTAGTAGAGCATCAGGCGATCGCGTTCCGCGTCGACGATCCAGCCATTCGGGAAGACGACCTTGCTCACGTCGCCGACGCGCTCGTACGAGGCCGCCGGTCCGAGGACCCACTCCTCGGAGCGGCGCAGCACGACGGTTGGGTCATCGCCGTCGAGCAGGGCCAGACCGACGCGGTAGATGGGCCCAGAGGCAGTCATGTGGGCGCCGTGGTACATGACCAACCAGCCGCCCGAGACGAGCACCGGCGGTGGCCCCAGGCCGATCTTGCCCGCATCCCACCAGGCCCCGTCGCGAGCCTCGATCAGCAGCGTGTGGTCGCCCCAGTGGCGCAGATCGGGCGAGAACGAGGCCCACATATGGGCCCCGCCACGGAGCGGAGCGGGCCGGTGGATCATCACCCAGCGGCCGTCGAAGCGGGTCGGCAGCAAGGCCGCGTCCTTGTCGTCGGGCGGCATCACCGGCCCCAGGCGCCGCACTTCACGGAAGTCGCGGGTCATCGCCAGCGACACGAGGGGGCCGCGGGGGCTGTACGCGGTGTACGTGATCGCCCACTCCTCGCGCTCGGGCAGCCATGTCAGGCGCGGGTCCTCGCAGCCCCACACTTCCTCGGGATGAGCCGCATCGGGTGCCAGCAGCGGCTTCTCGTCGAAGCGCCAGCCCGACACTCCGTCTTCACTTCGGGCCACGTAGAGCGCCGAGATGCCCCGAAGATCCTCGACCCGCATGAGCAGGACCGTCTCCCCGTCGACGATGGCTGCGCCGGGATTGAAGACCGCGTTGGCGCGATAGGGCAGGTCGCCCGGGACGATGATGGGATTGGCCGGAACGCGGACGAACAGCGGTTCCCAGCCCGGATCGGTCATTTGCTCACCTGCGGCACCGAAGAAGTGGGGTCTGAGACGGCAGCCTCCCGTGGCCGGCTGGCAGCCCTCAGTCGGCGGATGTGCTCGAGCGCGGTCAGCCACATGAGCGTCGACTCGGCGCCCTGGTTCAGGTTCACGCCGTCAGGGGTCAACCCATCGTGACAGCCGCCGGTCGCGGGAATGGCGACCGGCATGCTCAGGTCATTGTCGCCGAGAAACCAGCCGTACGCCATCTCGGCCAGCTGCCGGTATCTCTCCGCTCCCGTCGCGACGAAGGCCGCCTCGGCCGCCAGCAGCAGAGACGCGGCATCGATCGGCTGCTGGTCGAACCGCTCGGGCGATTCGCCTCGCGGCCACCAGCGCTTGTTGCCCACAAGGGAGAGCCGGCCCGAGTCGGTCGTCTGGGCCACGGCTAGCCAGTCGAGCGCCTGGCACCCCAGGCGCAGCATGGTCTCGTCCGCAAGGCCGCCGCCCGCCACTATCAATGCCCGCGGCAGGAGAGCGTTCTCGTAGGTCACGACCTGGTCTGGCCACGGCCAATCGGAGGGCAAATCGGCGAAGGCACCCGCCAGCCGAGTGGCGAGTGCGCGAAAGACCTCGGGCGCCTCGCCCTGCGCGCCTCCCCTGAGAGCCGCGTCACACCCAAGAACGGCCGCGGCGACGGGACGTGGGCCGGTCAGAGCCCGGGCGGCGGGCAGGGCCGCCTCGAAGAGCCGGGCGGCTTCGCCGGCGAGCCGGCGATCCGGAGCGTCCGCAATAGCCGTTCCCAGCGCGACCAGAGCACGTGCGTGGGTGTCCTCGGAGCCAACGTCATCGAGCCACTCGCCGTCCGCCGAGCGGAAGTTGCGGAAACGGCCCTGAGGCGCGTTGAACGCATCCCGGAGGAACGCCATCGATCGCCACGCGCTGGCCTCGATCGCCGGCCATCCCAGGCTACGCGAGTGCAGGAGGTCGACCTGGAGCGCGCGCGCGACGTCGTCGGTGCAGTAGCCGAAGGCCCTGTTGGGCCGAGCTCCGATCGCGTGCTGCCAGACGCCGATCCCGTCGCCGAGTTCGTCGAGGTGAACCCGGCAGACCGGATGGAGCGGGCGCTCAACCACGGAGCGACCCCCGTCCCCCGAGACCCTCGGGCGAAGGTTGGGGCCGAGGCGGTTCCGGACCGGCGCGGTGGATACGTCGAGACAAGTGCCGTCCTGGGTATGACCCACCTCCCGTCGAGGCTCAGCCGGCACACGGCAGTTCCAGAACGGGATCGACCACGCGGAGCGCGGCTGCCAGGTCGGCAGCCCAGCCAGCCTACGCCCGATCGGACCTTCCGACAAATCCGGCTGGCGGGCGGCCCCGGATTCCGAGCGCGGTCTCGCCGTTGGCGAGCTGGCGGTTCAGGCGCAACCCCTACGGGCTCGGACTCGCAAGGACGTCCTGGGCGGCGGCCGTCTGCAGAATCCGAGCCGTATGGCCGGACAGCCCGGCGTCGAAGTCCAGACCGTCAGGACTCTGGCGGAAGATGGCGGCGTAGAAGACGCACGCCGCCAGATACGTTCCGGCGGTCGTCGGATGGCTACCGTCGTCCTGCCACAGCGTGATGTCCGGGTCCTGGCGCCGCACGACGAGCCACGTCTCCCCGACCGGCGCCACGGGCACGTCCAGCTCGCGCGCTATCGAGTAGTAGGCCCTGTCCACGGAGTGCTGCATCGTCTCGTAGTCGGGTATTCCGTAGTCGGGCGCACCGTTGCGATGGGCCCAGGTCATGAAGAAGATCGGCTTCTCGCCGCGCCGCTCGATCTGCCCCACGAGGGAACGCGCGGCGGGAAACATCGAGTCGTCGCGGGAGTCCGCGACCGACGGGATCTGGCTCTGCTCCTGAAGAACCACGAAGTCCCACCTGCGCGAGTCGAGCCGGGCGGCGGTCTGCGGATCCCCGACGTGATCGGCCAGTGTTGCGCCGCCACTCGCTAGCGAGTCGGTCTCGATCGTGTGACCGCCGGCCTGGGCCAGCCTGGCGAGAGTGCCCGGCAGGTCGTTCACATACGTGTAGCTGTTCCCGATGAACAGGATCCGCAGGCACGAGCCGGCGTCGGACGGTCCGCACGTGGGAGCGCTGGAACCGCAGCTCGCCAGCGCCAGCGGCGCGGCAGCGAGCGCGGCAACCAGAAGAGGCAGCGCGCGCAGGGTGATTCTCATGATTGCTCGCTCAGGGTACCAATCGGAACCCCCGAGCGAACTCCTGAGGCCGAGCGCGTCGCCCCGTCGATCCCCGGGGAGCGCGAGAGACGCTGGCTCGCGGAACCCGCTACGGCAGCCAGTTCTCCGAGCTCACCTGGGTCTTCATGCTCGAGGAGTAGCAGGTCGGGATCGGCGCATTGCCCAGAGCCTTCGAGACGAAGCCACCGAGCCCGAAGGGCTGGACCATGGCGACGAAGACCTTCTGGGCCGGAGCCGCGTGGCACCAGTTGCCCCACGTGATGATCGTGTTGATCCCGCCGCCCGGGGCGAGCGCGTAGATCGGGTCGGTCGACTTGACCTTGGCTGCGGAGGCCCCGGCATCGCCGATGATGTTGCCGTGCACGTCCGCGATCCGAGCTTCGGAGGAGCCGCGCATGTTGCAGCTCGAAGACGACTTGTTCGTGGCCGTGACGTGCGCGTAGGAATAGGTCCCGTCGAATTGCCACGCGGTGATCACGAGCTTGAGCTGTGAAGCCTTGCACAAGCCCACTGCCAGCGGAGGCAGGGGCGTCGTGGCGGCGGTGGCCTTAGCCGTCGGCGTGGCCGTCGCGGTCGGGGTCGCCGCCGGCGTGTCGGTGGGCGCCGGGGTCGCCGTCGCAGTCGCCGTCGGCGTGGCCGTCGGCGTAGCCGTTGCCGCCGCTACCGTGTCCGTGGCGGCGGGCGCGGGCGTCGCGGAGGCGGTCGCACAGCCGGCCATCAACAGGGCAATGCAGGCGGCCATGAGCGGACGGGACACGCCACGGCCGGACGGGCGCGGCAACCGTGACAGCGAGTACATCAGCTTCTCTCCCCGCTGCCGATCACCGCTCTCCGGGCTTCCGGTGGGACGCGTTGGGATCGGCGCTCGGGGATTCTCGGTCGAGCGGGACGCGGCCTGCCATCGGGTAGGTGAATCGGGCTGCGCTGTGAGACGAACCGGCGATCTGGCGGGCCCGAAGCTCACCTGGCGGGACTGGGCAGTCGTCGGCGATCCGACGTCGTGCTCGCCGGGACTAGGGCGCGGTCAACGTTCGCGTCCAGACCGCTCCGGTCATCGCGCCACTCGGCCAGCCGAACCCGACGGCTATCTCGAGCGTGGGTGACGAGGTCGTGGCGTACGGCAGGAAACCCTTGAAGCCGGCTGCCGAAGCCTCGCATTTCCAGGTCGCGCCGTCGGTCGAAGACCAGATCCCGCCCAGGCAGCTCGGCGCCCCTGAGGGCCCGACGGCCAGGTATCCGGTCGGCACGACCGCCATCCCGAAGACCTGTCCGTACAGGAACTTCTCGCCCTTGGCGGCGGTCCATTTGGCGGCGTCGGGAGACCACCATCCCAGGGCCGAATTGACGTCACCCTGGGTGAAGACCTGGCCGACCGCGACCAGCCGATCGCTTCCGGCCGCGATGGCGATCATTGAGGCTCCGATGTCCTGGTCCGTGCCCTTCGGGGCGTGGAAGGCGGCAGTGTCCGGAACGCGGGCCCAGGAGCTGCCGTCGGCGGAGGTCCAGACCGCGGCGTACTTGCCGGCCCTGCCCACTGCCACGAAGTTCCCCTTCCACTGGACGACGTCCGTCATGGCGGCATTTGCGAGGGGCGCGGCCGCGGGCGCCTGCGACCAGGCGGCACCGTCGGGGGACGCCCACACGACCGCCCGAACCGGCGCGCAGGGGCCGGTCATGCAGGGCGGATCCTCCTCGCCCACGGCCATCCACCCGCCACCTACCAGGGCCACGTCGTGCAGTGTGAAAGTGTTGCCCTTGGCCGGATGCAGCGGAGCCGAATCTGGAGCGAGGGTCCAGGAGAGCCCGTCGGTCGAGGTCCAGCTGACCATTCGATCCGAGAGGTCGCCGACTGCCACCAGCCCGGCCGGACCGGAGGCCATCCCTCGGATGGTGGCGCCCTTCCAGGCGGTCGGCTGGAGGTTCCAGGCGAGGCCGTCCGGCGAATCGAGGAAGACCGCGGAGCCATCCATGAGGGTGCCGCCTGCGGCGAATCGCGTGCCGGTCCAGGCCACCGAGTAGAACTGGATCTTCTTGAGCGTGGCCGAGCCGGGCGCAGCCTTCCAGGCGCCGGCGATCGGAGTGGGCGTTGGAGTGGGCACGGCCGTGGGTGCCGGCGTCGGGGTCGGAACCGCAGTGGCCGCCGCCGTCGCAGCCGGCGACTCGATCGATGAGGCCGCAGGAGCCGGAGTGGGGCTTGACGTGCCGCATCCTCCGACCGCTATCGCCGCCGCTCCGACCAGCGCGAACAGGAACCTCGTCGATCCGCCGCTACCCCGCATCGTGGCCGCCTCCGTCGCGTCGGTCGGCCGGAGCCAAGCCCCACCGGGACAGACGCTTTCCGCAGGCGGTGAGTCTGACATAACGCCTTCTCGGGGGTGGACGATGGCGTCGACCCCCGACGGGGAGACCGGTGCGAGTCTATCCGGCAGATGACCGGTGCCGCTAGATGCCGGCCCCCGACCTCCAGCT
>JBEKMM010000014.1:0-85886 GCA_050008515.1 Candidatus Limnocylindrales bacterium | reverse complement strand
CGAGCCTCTGGCGCGACAGGTCCAATCCGACGTACAACATGTCTGGAGCCTCCCGGTGCTGGTTGCTTGACAACCCAACGTTGTCACCGGTGGGGCTCCCTTTCATGACCATTCGATAGTCACCGGTTGGCAGGACCGTTCAAGCCGCGGCCGCGATCGGGCGGGGGGCAGCAGCCAAATGGCGCAGTGGCAATGTTGCGGCTCCGGTCTCGGGCTGACTCTCGTCACCCTCGGCCGTGCCCCGCCGCCATAAGTGGCTTTGCTGATAACGTTATAATCATTGGGCAGACGATTCGGATCTGCGCCTCGCCGCACCTGGATCGGCCCTTCGAAGGAGTGGCAGTTATGCACGGCCCGCGGCTACGCGTCCCCATCGCTGTGATGGCGACGCTCTTGCTCATGACCGCTAGCCTGAGCTCCCCGCTGGGAGGGGCGGCGTCGTCGACCGCTGGCGGCAAGCCCATTCCCGAGCACGTGTTCGCACCGTATTTCGAAGCCTGGACAAGTGACCAGATGGCGACGGTCGCCGAGGCCTCCGGGGCCCGCTACCTCACTATGGCCTTCCTGCAGACCGCGACCACCGGCTCCTGCACCATCACCTGGAATGGAGACCCGAGCGCGACCATGTCGGCCGGTCTCTTCGTGGGCGACCTCGCGAATCTCCGCAAGATCGGCGGCGACATGATCCCGTCGTTCGGCGGCTACACAGCTGACGACACGGCGACCGAGATCGCCGACTCATGCACTAGCGTGGCGGAGATCGCGGCCGCATACGAATCCGTCGTCGAGCGGTACAACGTCACCCGGCTCGACATGGACATCGAGGACAACTCGCTCAGCAACGCCGCCGGCATCGATCGCCGCAGCAAGGCCATCAAGATGATCGAGGACTGGGCGAAGAGCCACTGTCGACACCTGCAGATCTCGTACACGCTGCCGACCGGACCCGACGGCCTCGAGTCGAACGCGATCGCGGTTCTGCAGAACGCCATCGCCAACCACACCCGGGTGGATGTCGTGAACATCATGACCTTCGACTACTGGGACGGCATCACGACGGACATGGGCGGGGCGGCGATCGGCGCGGCCAAGGCCGTCCATCAGCAGCTGGCAAGCCTCTATCCGGCGAAGTCGTCCGGTCAGCTGTGGGCCATGGAAGGCAACACGATCATGATCGGCATCGACGACTACCCCGGCCTGACCGAGGTCACCAAGCTTTCGGACGCCGACAGGCTGCTCGACTTCGCGAGGTCACACGGGATCTCGACGCTGTCGTTCTGGGCTATCCAGCGTGACAACGGCGCGTGCCCAGGAACGAACGGCGCGGACGACTGCTCCGGCATCGCTCAGAAGACATGGGCCTTCAGCCACATGCTCAAACGCTTCACCCACGACTAACCAGCCACGGTCGGTCGTGGCCGGCGACGCCCGCCCCGTGCCGCCGCTCCATCAACAACACGAGTTGCTCCCGCGGTCTGGACGGCCTGGGGGCAACTCGTGTCGCGTCGCCGACCGGTCCGCACCTATTCGCACCGGACCGTATCTGGGCCCGCGCCCTTCACCTAATGTCCCGATCCGGACGGACCTGGACCGTTGGCCACCGGTTGGCTGTACAACACCATCTGCCGATGGTTCAGGAACGGTGGTGGCTAGCTCCAGCAGGTCGGGCTGGCATCCTCCCATGACGATCGGTAGCTGCCCCTGGGGAGGGTAGGCCCGCTCGCCTTGTTCACACGCCCTTACCTCCTCGGCACTGGCCTAAAGACCGTACTGCCTTCGCGCCAGGGTACCGAGGCCAGCGCGGTCGAGCAGGTCGAGGGGGGTCAGCATGGAGAGCTGGACCACACCCGGCAGCCGGGCAATCTCGACGTTACCGCTGATCGTGCAGCGGTTGCGAACCTCTGCCTGGCTGATGCCAAGCAGAGTCGCCGCCCTCGCGATGGCGTTGTCGGCGGCATCGTTGATGGTGGCACCGGTGCCGATGAACTGGACCGGGGCGACGTCCTCATGGATCTGCACGCCGTGGCGCTCGCCGAGCTTGCGCCCACGCTCGATCTCCGCGGTCGTGAATGGCCGGGCGATCCAGGGCAGGTCCTCGGCGACAGGCAGCAGGACCGGCCCCTCGAGGTGCACGCCCTTCAGCACGTTGACCGTCACCTCGACCTCCGCCGTTATGTCGGTCGTGTGCAGCGCGAGCTCCCCGTCGCCCTCGTTGGCGTGCGAGTCGCCCATGTAGATCCCGCCACCGTCTACCTTGACCGGGACCACGAGGACGGCCCCGGCGCGCACCGAGTCGCAATCGAGGTGGCCGTCGGTGCGATGCTCCTTGAGCTCCTGCTCGGTCATGGCGAACTTGTGAGAGGCCCCTACGAGGAACGAGCCAAAGTCGCCGGCGTTGTGGGAGTCGGGCATGTCTTTCGACGGTATCGTCCCGATGTTGCCGATGAACGAGCGCAGCCGCGAGAGGGTGCCGGGGATGGTGTGGGGTTCATAGACGAGGATCGGGTGCTGTTCGCTGCCCTCGGGCAGGGCCGCGACCTCGCGAGCGTCGAGGGCGAACGCGTGGGCGACCCGTTCGTCGACCGTCAGGCCCATAACCCGGTCGTCGTCGAACGTGATCGTGTACCCCTCGTCGAACTTGAACGGGCTGCACTCGGCGCCGCATTTCGCGCACCGCACGGCGTCGGGACCCGTGCCCTCGAGCCGGGTCTCCGGCCAGAGCGTGCCGCAGCCGGGGCACTTGTGGTCAACGAATGGGTCGCTCCCGAACGCGTCCGCGTTGGTGGTCATGGTTCCCGAGCTGGTCGCCCGGGAACGGACCTCGACCTTGTCGATGCTGATGGCGATGGCGTCGCCCACCCTGGCGCCGTCGACGGCCACCGGCCAGGAGACCTCGTGACCTCCGGCGAAGATGGGCGTGATCATCGGGCCCCAGCAGCCGGGCGGTGTTACGGTGCGGATCCGCCCGCCGTCTCTGACCGTCCCAGCAGTCCCGATGCTCGGCCCGACCACGCCACGCGTATACCGGGTCACGACGACGAGATCGGTAGCCTCGGCGATGGTTCGCATGATGACCTCCAGACGCGAATACTCTGCCGCCCGGACCGGTCTCCCCAGTGGCTCGGCGTAGCCCGGCGGCCCGCTTCATAGGCTGCGCATCGACGCCTTCCGAGGACACCGAGCAAGTGTTCGCCGGTCGTTGGCGCAAGCGCCAGGGCCATCGGCACCCAACTGACCATCTTCGGGTAGGCCGCCCCGGCCCGTGAACGCCGCCGCCGCGGTTGTCGGGCCGCGTCAAGTGTCTGCGGCCGCCGCGTAGAACGCCAGCCCTCGTGAATCCGTTGGTGGGTGCGCCCTCAAACCCGATGGCGTTCCTGATTTCGGGACGCGACGGAACGTCGTCGAAGAGTAGAGTCCTCTCGTGATCCCTGCTCCAGACCGGCAGCGGACGGAACTTCACGAGCAGCAGTCGCGTCATTGGGTCCTGGCCCACTATCACAGGGACCGGTCCCGTGAATAGGCTTCGAGGACTCATCGTGGTCGCGGCAGCGCTGGCCGTCACCGGCTGCGTCGCCGCGAGCTCAGGCACCCGCCGACCAGTACCTACCACCGTCCAGTCGGCGGCACCAACAGTGGATCCGTGCGCTGCCTCGGCGGCCGCCTACAACGGCGTCGTGGCCGGCTCGTTCGTCACCACGGTAGGGTCAATCCGCGCGCTCGACCAGCTGCACATCGAACCGCAACGATGGCCGGGTATCCCGGACAGCCACCCAGCAGTGCTGTGCTACATCGACGGTCAAATCCCGAAGGGACCGCCGCCGCCGATCTCTGGGACCATACCGCCGTCGTTCGATCGGGCAGTTATCGCCGTGGTCGACGGCCAATCGGATCTCATCATGGCCGGCTACCGCGACAACCTTCCGGTCGTCGCCCCGGCGGCCGCCAGCGAGGCGAGTGGCTCTCCGTTGCCGCCCGGCGGCATCTCCCAGGAGCGAGCCGTGCAACTTGCGGAGGAGCACGAGTCCAACCCGGTTTTCCTCTCCGCTGCCGCAGGTCCGTTTGCCGAAGTGAACGCCATTACCAGCGTCGGGTCTGGTTGGGATCCCGACCGGCTCGTCTGGGCGATCCGCTTCGAGGTAGGCGGCGGGCAGGTATGCGCGCCGCCGCAGCCGAGCGGGCCTAGCCAAACCTGCGCGCTGCTGGGCCCGAGGGCGGTGATGGTCATCCTCGACTACTACACCGGGGACTTCATCATCGCGGGCGGTCCGATCGGGTCCTAATCGCCGATGCCAGCGAGCCACCCATAGCGCAGGGGGGCCGCGATCCCGTCCCTATCACGGCGCCTCTGGTGACATTGGCGCATGCTAGCCAACGAGCCAACGAGGGCGGTTCTCAGGCTCCGGGCTCGCCCGCCTCGGCGTAGTACATGAGTGCGGCGCTACACGTTGGTGGGTGCGCCCTCAAGCCCCCTTGGGGGCACCAGGCGTGCGATTGTCGTCCGGCGAGATGAACGCCGCCCACTTCGGCACCACACGCCCTATTTGCCCGCAGGAGCCCGGTAGCCTCTGCCCCTCCTCCAGGTTGTCGGTTCGGTCGATTGTCCGGAAAGAGCGTGCCATCACCGGCGATCGGCCTTCGAGGGCCCGCCAGGGTCCCTCTGGCGCTTGCTCCAGTACGGGGCGCGCCCGACGAACCCTGGGGTCGGAGACGCAGCTGGACAAATAGGGCTTGATCTCGAGCATGATCCGGTCTAGAACATGTCCGGCCATGCTCTCAGGGCGATCGATTCCCGTCGTGTAACGCCGATCGCCATGGGGTAAGGCGACGGCCTGCCGTCGCACGGGATTTGGTCAGGGGAGGAGATGACCATGCCTGTCGTGAACCTTGGAGCTCTCTTTCTGCTAACGCTCTTGCTACCGGCCTACGGTGCCGGCGTGGACGTGGTAGGCAAGGGCAGCGAGAGCCCGGTGCTCCTCGTCTTTGGGGTAGGTGGTGCGGCCGGAGTTGGGGCGCTCCTGAGCCTGGCGGGCTCCGCCGTGTGGAACTTCCTGTGGCCCATCAGCCCGACTGGCGGGTGGTTGCACCTCGTGAGCTTCATACCCGAATGGCCGGGATTGGGCAGTCTGAAACGGCAACTCCAGCAACGGTCTCCGGCCAAGTTCCGAGCGGAGATTGCTCGGGGGTTGGGCCAGCATTGGATCTGCGCTGAGGGACTCGCCGCCGCGCATGACTGGCCGGAGGGTGATCAAGCCGTCGTCGCCACCGCCTTCCTGCTCTACTCCGAAGCTCCGACTGAACTGCGGGAATGGATCCGGCGGCGGTACACGAGGTTCAGCGACGCACTCGCGTCTTGCGCGGCGATCGTCCTGGGCATCGTGGCCGATCTTGCGCTCTACCGGTACCTGGGGCCGATTCAAGTTGTGCTGCTTGTTGTGTTTGGACTAGTTGCGCTAGCGACGTTCGCCTTCGGTCATGCCTTCAGGCGCGAAGCCGTGGAGATGGAGCGGTACTGGTTCCGCGTCCGAAAGGACCCCGAGCTACAGCGAGCGCCGGTGACGCAGGTCGCCCTCGTGTCTGCCGCCCAACCCTCCGGCTCGGCCCAACCTACGGCTACGGTCATGGAGGAGATCACGGTCACGGAGGAGATGGAGATCCGCGTTCCCGCATAACACAGGTCCGATGCCGTGGATCCGCAAGCCTGCTGGGTCCGGAAGGCATGCCCGGCGCGATGGCTGATCTGAGCAACCGTCGCTTAGCCGTAGAAGGCCAGCCCGCACGAATCCGTTGGTGGGTGCGCCCTCCAGCCCGATGGGACACATGATCTCGGCGCGACCCATTCATCGCGGCGTTCAAGGGTCACGCTTCCGCACCTTCTGCAGGATCTAGCCATGCCACTCCAACCCTTGGGGAGGACCTCATGACCGCGCACATCGACCCACTCGTCGGCGCTCTGCACGCTGCGGGACCATCCGGGCCGCTGTCGGAGAAGCTGGACTTGTTCGGGCAGTTCGTCGGCGCGTGGGATCTCCAGTGGTACGGCAAGAACCACGACGGGCACGACATCGTGGTTCGCGGCGAGCTTCACTTCGGCTGGGTGCTCGGCGGCCGTGCCGTCCAGGACGTCTGGCGGGTTCCCGTCGACCCGGCTGATGCACCCGGCATGCGTGGCTTCCACGGCACAACCATCCGCTTCTACGACCCCGAGATCGACGCCTGGCGGTCCACGTGGCTCGACCCGCTCAACGGTTGCGTGCGCCGGTTCATCGGCCGGCCGGGCGACGGCGGGATTGTTCTCGAAGGCCTGGACGACCCGCGCCAGCGCTGGAGCTTCCGGGACATTACTGCTGGGACCTTTCGCTGGATCGGCGAGTTGTCTCGCGACGGAGGCCGCACCTGGGTGCTGGATGAGGAGATGAGGGCCCGTCGTCGCCGCAGCTGACCACCAGTCGCGGTTCATCGGACGTCAAGGCGAGGATCTGGCCGGTCGGCCGCCCTGGAGGTGCGAGACCTTCGAAAGCCGGCAATCTTGCGGCTTCCCGCAGGAGCCCTGCTCCGAGATTGCTCAGCCTTCTGCGCGGCCACGCTGCGGCGGCAGCTACTCCGACTCGGCAACGGGATACGAAGGGTCGTGAGAATCCGAGAACGGCCCCTGGCCGTACCGGGCCACCAACTCCGCGGCGCTGAGCCAGACCTCGGCAAGGTCCAGTCGATGGTGGCGCCGGGTTAGCCGTTCGCGGCCGGCCAGGCCGAAATGAATCATCAGCCAGCTCATCCACCACTCGTCGAGTCGTGCCCGCCAGGTGCGGCGCCGGGATCTGACCTCCCAGCCATCGCGTCGAATCAGGGGGCCCAGGATAGTCGTCCCGGCGAACGCCACGGGACGCTCGACGACGGGCTGGCGCTTCCACCAGCACGCGAGGGCGGCGAGGTCGGCGCGGGCCTCGCGGTAGCCCCTTAGCTGCCATCCATTCATGGCCAGGGCCCCGACCCGGTCGTTGCGCAGGTGCAGGTGGCCGACCCGAGCGCCAGACGGGACGGTCGAGCCGTCGGACAGACGGATGAGCTGTCCCCTGTGCCGCCCGACCTCCAGGCCCAGCAGGCCCTCGCGACGGATCGGCCGGATGCGGCGCCGGCGCCTGTCGACAGCCTCGGCGAGCGAGAGGATCGGATCGAGCCATCGCGGGGCGACCGAACTCCCGGCCTGCCGGTGGCGGCCTGGTGAGCCGGCCGGCCCGTCACTCCGCACAACCTCAGGCCCACCGCGGCCGCTCATCAGGCTTCCAGGCCGGGCTCGTGCACGCGGCGGATGCAGGCGGCCCCGATGACGAACTCGACCGCCGCGAGCAGGAAGATGGCCCGGTAGCCGAGCCCGAATTGCCAGTGGTTGACGATGTCGGCCAGCGGCCCGCCCAGCGCCACAGCCAGAAGCAGTGAACCGGCGGTGACGACGTTGGACAGGCCCATGTACCGGCCCGCGTGCTCGGGTGGGACTATGTCGGCCAGCAGTGCCCAGTCGGCCGAGAGGAAGATGCCGAGGGCCAGCCCGAACGGGATGGCGATGATGAACAGGGAGGCGTAGTTCGGCGCGACGGCGAATAGGACCGAGCCGATGCCCCCGAAGACGGCGCTCATGGCGATCGTGTTGACCCGCCCCCAGCGGGCGGTCATCACTCCTCCGGGAACGGCAGACGCCAGCGCCACGAAGGCGACCAGGCCGGCCAGCGGCGCGACGGCAATGGCCGCCTGCGTCGGGCCCATGCCCAGCGAATCCTCGAGCAGGTACAGGACGAAGGGCTGCAGCGTGCCGGTCGCCATCAGGATCGCCAGCCGCGATACCAGCAGCCACAGGTAGTCGCGCTGCTCCAGGACATCCCGGCCCCAGACTTCCAGGACGATCGCCCGCATAGCTCGAGCCCAGTCGGGCAGGCGGCCCAGCCAGCCCATCATCTCGCTCAGGCTGGGGCGAGGGGATTCGCGTGTTTCAGCGACGCCCCTCGTCTCGGTGACGCCGAATACCGTCGAGGCCATCCCGAGCGCGATGGCGATCGCAACGATCGCGACTGCCAGCGGCAGGTCGCCGGCTGCCACGGCCAGCCCCGCCAGCGCCACGCCGATCACCGAACCGCCCAGCTGCGACGCGCCCATGAGGCCGGAGGTGAGCCCGCGCTTGCCGGCTGGGACGAGGTCCGGCAGCAGCCCCTGATAGGGTCCCTGTGCCGTGTTCGAGGCCGTCTCGATGAGCAGCACCACGACCAGGATGGCCAGGTAGCTGTGGGCGAACATCAGCACTCCGAGCAACGCGACCTGGACCGCCACGCCGGCGACCATCAGCGGGCGGCGCCTGCCCCAGGGCGACATGATGCGGTCGCTGGCGGCACCGGAGATGGGTTGAACCACGACGGCGACCACGGCCTGCAGGCCGGTCACGAGGGCCAGGGCCGTGCCCTTGACCGCAGGGCTAACGGCGAGCTCGATCATGCGCGGCAGGATCACCGTGGTGAAGCCGCCCCACAGGAAGTTGAGCCCGAACCAGTAGGCGACCAGGGCCGCGAGCCAACTCGCGCTCTCCGTTCGTTCTGCAGTCGTGTCAGTGCGAGAGGCGTCCACTGTCAGTCCAGTTTGACACTTCGCCCCTTGGTCGGGTCAGTTGGCGGGCACAACCCAGGCGACGGCCCCCGCCGAACGTCCCCTGGCCTGACGGGCCGACGTCTGGCGGCTCTGGACGCGCCTTGCCACAGTCGATGACGCGCAGGCTTCCGTCGCCATCGCGGGCGACGAGGATCTCGGCGTCCCCGCGGCTCGCGTCGTAGCAGTGATGACGACGAAGCTGTAGCCGAGACGGGTCAGACGTCACAGAGGCGACCGTGGCCGTCGGGGTCGCCCTGGTGGCGTCCGCAGCTGCCTTACGCGTAGAACGCGAGAGCTCTCGATTCCGTTGGTGGGTGCGCCCTCAAACCCCCTTGGGGCACCAGGCCGCGAGCGGTCGCACCGCCAATCGCCGCGCCGGCGCCCTCAGCGGACCCAGGCGACGTGCCAGACCCGCCAGAGCGCGGTGGGATCCGAGAGCGGGTCGCCGTGCACCAGGCAGAAGTCGGCAGGGCCGCCTTCGCGGATGACTCCGGCGTCGGGCTCGCCCAGCAGCTCCCCGCCCCGCCAGGTCGCGGCGCCTAGGGCCTCCCAGGGCTGCAGCCCGGCCTCGACCAGGCACTCGACCTCCCACGCGAGCTGGTTGGCTCGGGTGGATCCGCCCCCGAAATCGGTCCCTGTGGCGATCGCGACTCCTGCGGCGTGCGCCAGGCGGACGCTCTCCTGCGCCCGAGCCTGACGGGCGAGGATCCTCGTCCGGCCGTCCGGCGAAGAGAAGCGAGGGATCGAGGTGGTAGTCCCAAAGCTGCGCCAGGACCGGAAGATCGCCAGCGTCGAGACGAGCGCCGTACCCCGGACGGCCATCTCGGCGGCAAGCTCGGCGTCTAGCTCCATCCCGTGCTCGAGCGAATCCACGCCCGCGGCTACTCCCTCGCGCGCCCCGGCGAGGTTGCCCGAGTGGGCCGTCACCTTCACGCCCCGCGCATGCGCCGTCGCCACGACCGGCGCCAGCTCGTCGCGCGTCCAGGGCGCGACGCCCGGCTCGGGGCCGTCCAGGTAGAGCTTGAGCAGGTCGGCCCCGTCGTCGAGCTGGCCGATCGCCAGCGCCAGCAGCTCGTCCGCGGTCTCCGCCTCCACAGCACGCTGGCCGGGCATGGTGCCGCCGGCCCGGTCCAGCCAGGTTCCCGCCGCCCGGACGTGCGGGAAGCCGGCGCGGCCGCGCCACCGGTCGCGGACGCCCAGGCTCAGGGCGCGGAGCCGCCCATCGACCGGGTCGGCGACCCTCGGCGCGCCGACGTCGCGAGCCCAGCGAACTCCGGCCCCGGTCATGAGCCGGCCGTTGGCCTCGGCCACTTCCAGCAGGCGCTCCGGCGGATCGTCGATACGGGCGATCCAGTGGGCTCCGCCCGGGAGCGTCAGGTGGCTGTGGCAGTCGATCATGCCGGGGACGATCGTGGAGCCGCTCGCATCCACGATCTCGACGGCCGCGGGCACCGGGCCTTCGTCGTCGCTCGGGCGGATCCAGGCGACGACGCCGCCGACGACCAGGACACTGACGCCCAGGCGGAGTCGGTCCGAACGACCATCCGCCAGCGCCCCGTCGCGATACAAGGTCGCGGTCATGCGCCGATCCTACCCCCGCGCGGCGGTCGGCGCCTATGCGCGGTCTGGCACCGACCGGCCGCCGTAGCCGGCCAACTCGTTTAGACCGCGTTTAGCGATCCGCCACCCTCGGACCACAGCCGCCTCTTGGGGGTGCGGCGATCCTGGTGACATGGAACGCGACGCAGCACGTTTGGACGCGACTCCCGATCCGGAGGAGACCCGGCGCCGGCTGACCTCAGAGGTCGCCGAAGTCGAGAGCGCCATCGCGCTCGTTGCGTCGGGCGCGGCCTCGCGGATCACGCTCAGCGGACTGAGATTCGGCGAGCAGATCGCGCGGCAGTTCCAGGCGAACGCCGAGTCGAAGGGTCTCCGCCTCGAGCCGCTCCCCTGGCCCGACGACGCGGGCTGCGACCTGGTCGTGCGGAAGATCGATGAGTAGCGCAGTCACCCCGGCCCGAGTCTTGCTGATCGAGGACGACCTGCCGCTGGCGACGATCGTCTCGAAGCACCTGAAGGCTCGCGGCCACGATGCACGTGTCGCGACCTCGGCGGAAGAAGCCACGGAGATGATCCGCGCGGGCTACCGACCGACGATCGTGCTCCTCGACATCAACCTGCCGGGCGACTCCGGCTGGGGCTTCCTCCGCTCCGGCGGGCTGGATGCGGCCGGCAAGCCGCCCGTCTTCGTGGTCAGCGCCACGAACATTCCGCCCTCTCGACTGCGCGAGTTCGACTGCGCCGGCTACCTGCCCAAACCCTTCGCCGTTTCGACGCTCGTCGAGATCGTCGAACGCCACCACAGTGAGGCGGGCGGCGCCGAAACCCCGGCCCCCCAGGGAGGATTCGATGCCTTTTGACTTGGCAATGATCGCCCTGATGGCAGCCTGGCTGTTGGGTTTCTTGGGCCTGATCTGGCTCTGCGACCGGTTGGCCCGATGAACGCCCAAGACCTGCTGGGCGGCGTGATCGTCCTATTCCTCGGTATCTACCTGCTGTTCACCCTCCTGCGAGCGGAGAAGTTCTAGATGATCCCCTCGCCTCTTGGTCTGCTCCAGGCCGTCAGCCTCTTCGCCGTCGCCATCCTCCTGGCGCGGCCGCTCGGCGGCTACATGCGCAATGTGATGGAAGGCGAGCGAGTCTTCCTGTCGCCGATCCTCCGGCCGGTCGAGCGCGGCATCTACAAGGTCCTCCGCATCGACGAGACCGTCGAGCAGCGCTGGACCGCCTACGCGGTCTCCGTGATCGTCTTCTCGTTCGTGTGCATCCTGGCCCTCTACCTGCAGCAGCGCCTGCAGGCATCCCTGCCGCTGAACCAGAGCGGCATAAGCGTCGGGCCCGTCGCGCCGGATCTCGCCTACAACACTTCCGTCAGCTTCGATACGAACACGAACTGGCAGAACTACTCCGGCGAGTCGACGATGACCTACCTGACCCAGATGGCCGGGCTCGGCGTCCGCAACTTCGTCTCGGCCGCGACCGGCATCGCCGTTGCCCTCGCCCTGACCCGCGGCCTGGTCCGCAGGTCGTCGGCGACCATCGGCAACTTCTGGGTCGACCTGACCCGCGGCACCCTCTACATCCTGCTGCCGATCGCCTTCGTCGGCGCGCTGGTCCTCGTCTCCCAGGGCGTGATCCAGACCTTCGCGAGCTCGATCACCGTTCATACCCTCCAGGGCGCCCCGCAGATCATCCCGCTCGGCCCGGTCGCCTCCCAGGAGGCCATCAAGGAGCTGGGCACCAACGGCGGCGGCTTCTTCAACGCCAACTCGGCCCACCCGTTCGAGAACCCCACCACGCTCTCGAACTGGGTTGAGATGCTGCTCATCCTGGTCATTCCCTTCGCCCTGACGAACACCTTTGGACGGATGGCCGGCAACACGCGACAGGGCTGGGCTCTCCTCGCGGTCATGGTCATCGTCGTCGGCACGGGCTCACTGGTGGCGATGTCGAGCGAGGAGCGGTCCAACCCCTCCATCCCGGCGGCGGTCGCGCAGAGCGTCGACCAATCGGCCGGCAACATGGAGGGCAAGGAGGTTCGTTTCGGGGCTGACACGAGCGGCCTGTTCGCGACGGTCACGACCGGCACCAGCACCGGGGCCGTGGACTCGATGCACGACAGCTTCCTGCCGGTCGGCGGCCTGGTGCCGCTCTTCAACATGGAGCTCGGCGAGATCACTCCGGGCGGCGTCGGCGCAGGCCTGTACGGCATCCTCGTCTTCGCCATCATCGCGGTCTTCATAGCGGGGCTCATGGTGGGCCGCACGCCCGAGTTCCTGGGCAAGAAGATCGAGGCCTACGAGATGAAGATGGCGATGCTCGTCGTCCTCTCCCTGGCTTTCAGCATTCTCTTCTTCACAGCCTTAGCGACAGCCACGCCAGCGGGCAAAGCCGGGCCGCTGAACAGCGGCCCACACGGCTTCAGCGAGATCCTCTACGCCTTCTCGAGCCAGACCGGCAACAACGGCTCTGCCTTCGCCGGGCTGAGTGGCAACACCCTCTTCTACAACGTGACCGGTGCCTTCGCGATGATGCTGGGCCGCTACGCAATGATCGTGCCGATCCTGGCCATCGCCGGCTCCATGGCCGGTAAGCGCCGCGTCGCCCCGTCCCTGGGCACATTCCCCACGACCGGACCGATCTGGGTCGGGCTGCTGATCGGCGTGATCGTCATCGTCGGCGCGCTGACCTTCTTCCCCGCGCTGGCACTCGGTCCGATCGTCGACCAGCTCATCAACAACGCCGGGAGGCTCTTCTGATGGCCTTCGAAGTCGCGGGCGGCTTCCGCCGCAAGCCCCTTCCTTTCTCCGTGGTCGACACGGCCCGCGGCACCCGTCGCGTGGCTCGCGAAGACCGCCAGGCGCGGGCGGGCGGCGGCCCGAGCAACCGGGGCATCTTCGACCCCAAGCTCCTGCGCGGAGCACTTGGACCGGCCGTGCGCAAGATGGACCCGCGCCAGCTCGCCAGGAACCCCGTTATGTTCGTGGTCGAGGTCACGGCCGCCCTGGTGACCGTGATCCTCATCTCCGACTTCGTCGGCCTGAGCAAGGCCGCCGTTGGCGAAATCGGCCGAGCTACGGCCTTCGAGCTCCAGATCGCGATCTGGCTGTGGTTCACCGTCTACTTCGCCACGTACGCCGAGGCACTTGCCGAGGCACGCGGCAAGGCCCAGGCGGCAACCTTGCGCAAGACCCGCTCGGAGACGCCAGCCCACCGTCGCTCCGACGACGGCACGTTCGAAGAGGTCGGATCCTCGGCGCTCCGCGCCGGCGACGTGATCGTCGTGCGCGAGGGCGAGACGATACCCGGCGACGGCGACGTCATCGAAGGCGTGGCCTACGTCAACGAAGCGGTCATCACCGGCGAGTCCGCGCCCGTTCTCAAGGAGCCCGGCACGGACATCCGGAGCAGCGTCACCGGCGGCACCACGCTCACCAGCGACACGCTCACGATCTGCATCACCGCCAACCCCGGTGAGACCTTCCTCGATCGAATGATCGCCCTGGTCGAGGGTGCGAAGCGACAGCGAACGCCCAACGAGATCGCGCTTTCGATCCTGCTCTCCGGCCTGACCATCGTCTTCCTGCTGGCGACGGCAACCCTGCGGCCATTCGGTTTGTACGCGGGCGCACCGCTCGGAATCGTGGTCCTGGTGGCCCTCCTGGTCTGCCTGATCCCGACCACGATCGGCGGCCTCCTGTCCGCCATCGGCATCGCCGGCATGGACCGTGTCGCCCGCTTCAACGTGCTGGCCATGAGCGGTCGGGCCGTCGAGGCGGCCGGTGACGTGGACGTGATCTTGCTCGACAAGACCGGCACGATCACCTTCGGTAACCGCCTGGCATCGCGGATCGTGGCATTGCCGGGAGTGACCGAGCGGGCGGCCGTCGAGGCGGCGCTTCTGACCTCCCGTGAAGACGAAACTCCGGAGGGCCGATCCATCGTCGAGCTGGCGCAGAAGCGCCTGGCGGAGATCGCGCCTGTCCGCCCTGGAGCGGCGGCGGCGAAGTCGGCCGCGGATGACGTCGCCACGGTGGTCCCGTTCAGCGCAGAGTCCCGGACCAGCGGCGTGATCCTCGCCGATGGCACCGTCGTGCTCAAGGGCGCGGTGGACGCAATCGTCGCGGCGTTGGATGGCGAAGCTCCCCCCGAGATGCGGACCTTGTCCGACGAGATCGCTTCGCTCGGCGCAACCCCCCTGGCGATCCGCCGGAACGGCAAGCCCCTCGGGGTCATCGAGCTCAAGGACACCGTCAAGCCGGGCCTGAAGGCGCGTTTCGACGAGCTGCGCCGCATGGGCATCCGGACGGTCATGGTCACCGGCGACAACCCGCTGACTGCAAAGACGATCGCCGCCGAAGCGGGCGTCGACGAGTTCATGGCCCAGGCCAAGCCCGAGGAAAAGATCGCCCGCATCCGGGCCGAGCAGGCCGACGGCCACCTCGTGGCCATGACCGGCGATGGCACAAACGACGCCCCGGCCGTGGCTCAGGCCGACGTGGGACTGGCCATGAACAGCGGCACTTCCGCCTGCAAGGAAGCGGCCAACATGGTCGACCTCGACTCGGACCCCACCAAGCTGATCGAAGTCATCGCCATCGGCAAGCAGCTGCTGATCACCCGCGGTGCGATCACGACTTTCTCGATCGCGAACGATGTGGCCAAGTACTTCGCCATCCTGCCGGCAATGTTCGTGGTGGCCTACCCAGAGCTGAACGCCCTCAACGTGATGGGTCTGGCTCGGCCGGAGAGCGCGATCCTTTCGGCGGTCATCTTCAACGCGCTGATCATCATCGCCCTCGTGCCGCTGTCCCTCCGGGGCGTCGCCTACCGCGCTGCCCCGGCGGCCGAGCTCCTGCGGCGGAACCTGCTGATCTACGGAGTCGGCGGAATCATCGCCCCATTCCTCGGCATCAAGGCGATCGACCTCCTCATCACCGCCGTTCACCTGGCGTAGGAGAACACGATGCGAAGCTTCCTTCGAACCCAGCTCTGGCCTGCGGTCGCGATCCTGCTGGCGTTCACTGTGATCACCGGTCTCGCCTATCCGGCCGCGGTCACGGCCATCGCCCAGGTGGCATTCCCCGGCCAGGCCAACGGCTCGATGATCGTCGTCGACGGCAAGACCGTCGGATCGAGCCTGATCGGCCAGTCCTTCGACGACCCGAAGTACTTCTCCGGTCGACCGTCCGCGGCCGGGGCCGGCTACGACTCGACCCTCTCCGGCGGTTCGAACCTGGCCCCGACCTCGCAGGCCCTCATCGACCGGATCACCGCCCAGGTGGACGCGCTGCGCAAGGAGAACGGCGACGCCCCGATCCCCGTGGACCTGGTCACGGCCTCCGCCTCCGGCCTGGACCCGGACATCAGCCCGGCTGCCGCGGAATACCAGGTTCCCCGCGTTGCAGCGGCGCGCGGAATGACTCAGGATCAGGTCCGAGAAGTGGTGAAGCGCCACACCTCGCAGCCGTTCCTCGGCTTCATCGGCTCGGCCGGCGTCCACGTGCTCGAACTCAACCTCGACCTCGACGGACTGTTGAATTGACCACCGAACCCGCGGAACCCATCCGCCCCACCGGCGACCAGATGCTCGCCCGGCTGAACGCCGAACAGAAGCCGACCCGCGGTCGGCTTCGCATCTACATGGGCATGGCCCCGGGCGTGGGCAAGACCTACAAGATGCTCGAGGAGGCGCACCGCCGCCACGATCGCGGGACGGACGTGGTGGTGGGCTTCGTCGAGACCTACGGCCGGCGCAATACGGCCGCCCAGCTCGACGGCCTGGAGATCGTGCCCCGGCGCCGCGTGGAGTACCGCGGCGTGGCCGTGGAGGAGATGGACGCCGACGCGGTGATTGCCCGCCATCCCACCGTTGCCCTCGTCGACGAGCTGGCCCACACCAACGTTCCGGGCTCCGCGCTGGAGAAGCGCTGGCAGGACGTCGATCGGATCCGCGACGCCGGCATCGAGGTCATCAGCACCTGCAACGTCCAGCACGTCGAATCCATTGCGGACGCGGTCGAGACGATCCTGGGCGTGCCGGTCCGCGAGCGCATCCCCGACGAAGTGGTCCGCGCCGCCGACGAGATCGAGCTGGTCGACATGAGCCCGCATGCGCTGCGCCAGCGCATGCGCCACGGCAACGTCTATCCGGCCGAACGCGCCACCCTCGCCCTGGAACGGTTCTTCACCGAGCCGAACCTGACCGCCCTGCGGGACCTTTCGCTGCGATTCGTGGCCGGCAAAGTGGACGAGCAGCTCGAGGAGATCGTCAGCGAACGGGGCCTGTATGTCGGATCGGTGACGGAGCGGGTGATGGCGCTGGTCGACGAGTCGGCCGAATGCCGGCGGGCACTGCGCCGGGCGGCCTCGATCGCAAGCGCGTTGCATGCCCCTTTCCTGGCGATTGCCGTCGAGACGCCGGGGGTGCAGCTCTCGCGCGACCGTCAGCAGAACCTGCAGGCACACGTGGACTACGCCACCGACCTGGGCGCCGAGATCATCAGAGGAGAGGCCTCGGACCTTGCTCGCGGGCTGGAGGAGGTGGTCCGCGACCGCCGCGTCACGCACCTGGTGTTGGTCCATCGGCCGCACCGTGGCCTGCATCTCGGCCGAGCCTCGCTCGCCGACCGACTCCTCGACGCCGTCCCGGGCCTGGAAGTCCACCTCGTCGGCGAGCCGGCCCCGACGGCACAACACCAGCCGTGAAGTCCAGGCTCGGAATCGCGGCATGGATCCGCTGACGCTCTTTGGGGCGTTGGCGGTCACCGCGATGCTGGCCTTCTCCGCGCTGGAGGCGCGATGGGCCGTGTTCGTGATGGCGTTCGCGGGGGCACGCCTGGCATCCTCAGCCTGCGGCTTCGCGCAGGGCGCCTGGCCGTTCGGCGGCGTGGAGCTGGTCTGGTCGGGCGTCGCGCTGCGGCGCTGGCAAGTCCGCCGGAAGCTGCCGACGTAGCCCCTGCTAGGACGGGCTGGCCGTCGGCGCCGGCGATTGGTAGTGGTCGTACTGGATGCTCGCCGTGAGTGCTTCGACCTGGGCGCGCATCTGCGCGTCGCCCGGGGCCTTGATGATGGCCGTGAGAAGGTAAGAGGTGCCGCCGAAGCGCGAGTTCTCAGGCGCCCAGAGCGTCCAGCTGAGCGTCAGTCCCGAGGCGGAATCGGCCCGGCCGTCTGCCCGGAAGATCGCCGGTTGGCCCCCGACCGTGACGTACTCGTCGCCCGAGGCGAGAGCCTTCGCATCCTTCGGATCGATCGGGCCGCGATCCGCCAGACCTACAAGCTGCTCCAGTCGGATTTCGACCTGGCCCGGATCGACCTTGAAGTCCATCGGGCACTCGACGCCGCTGACGAAATGGTCGCTCGGCCCAGGCGTGACAGCGGTGCAGATCACCTGACCCAACCCTGTCCCGAGGAAGTCGAGGACGAGGATGTAATGCTCGTTCACCTCGACAACGTTGAGCTTCCATGAGACCGGGTAGTCGAAGGCAAGGCCGTCGCGATGGAACTGCGCGAGTCCTTCGGTCGGGGCGGAGGTTGCCGTGGCTTCGGTGCTCGTTGTCGGAACGCTGGTTGGCATCGAGGTGAAGTCGGACGCCGTCTCCCCGGTGGCGGGTCCGCCGTTTGATCGAAGGCTGAGGGCGAGCGGGACCAGGACAACAACGAGCAACAGAGCCGCCGCGCCCGCGACGCCGAAACGGGGGTTGAATCGCACGGTTCGCCGCCCGCGGATCGAAACGCGCTCCACGATCCGATCCTCCAGGTCCGGCAAGGGCCGGGCGGGATCGAGGGTGGCGTGCAACGCGTCGGCCAAACGCTCTTCGGGTTTCATGGTTCTTGCCTCATTTGTGCGCGAAGGCGCTCGAGGGCGCGGTGCAATCGTGACTTGGCTGTGCCGAGCGGGATGCCGAGCGCAGCCGCCGCGTCGGGGAGCTCGAGGTCGGCGAAGAAGCGGAGGGCGAGGATGGCCCGATCGTCGGGAGCGAGGCGGTCGAAGGCGGCAATCAGCTCGAGCCGATCGGCCGGCTGGACGGCGGGTTCGAGCCCGGGCATCTCGGCCGCGAGCTCCAGGCCGACCTCACGAACGCGCGGTCGGCGCCGGGTCTGATCGAGAGCCGATCGCACGATGAGCCTTCGAAACCAGGCCGGCCAGAGTTCCGCCTCGCGCAAGCTGCGGATGTCTCGCCACGCCCGAAGGAAGGCTTCCTGCACGGCGTCTTCGGCCTCGACGGGCGAGCGCACGATGGAAAGGGCCAGGCGGTAGGCGGCCGGAGTCTCGACGTGGACGAGCGTAGCGAATGCGGTGGCGTCACCCGATCTGGCGGCGAGAACCACATTCCCTGCGATGGCGACCATCTCGTCCCTGGCGTTGCCCCGCGGCTGCGGCGAACCCGTCGTTGCGCGGCCGAGCCGGTCGGCGTCTCCGGCCTGTCTCTCACCTACTATGGCGCACAGCCAGAGCGATTCGTTCCCCGCGGCCGCGGTTCCGGGCCGGCTGTCTCCCCTACTCCGCGACGATGCGGTAGCCGACTCCGGGCTCGGCGACGATGAGCTTCGCAGCGGCGCCCGACGGGTCGGCGGCGGCGAGCTTGCGGCGCAGGCGCGAGACGTAGACGTGGAGGTAGTGGCCCTCGTCCGAGTACGCGGTGCCCCAGACGGCGCGGAGCAGCCGGCCCGCCGTAACGACTCGCCCCGACTGCGACAGCAGCACCTTGAGCAGCTCGAACTCGCGCGGGGTCAGCTCCACCGGCGCCTCGCCGACGGTGACTTCGTGGCGCGGCACGTCCATCACGACCGGCCCGAGACGCAGCCGGCCCTCCGTGTCGGCCTCCGGCCCGGCCGCCCGCCGGAGGACCGCCCGCATTCGGGCGTGCAGCTCGGACAGGCCGAAGGGCTTGGTCAGGTAGTCGTCCGCGCCCGCATCGAGAGCGGCGACGCGATCCTCTTCGCGGCCTCGCGCCGAGACCACGATGATCGGCGTCGTGGCCTCGCGCCGGACACGGCGTATGACCGCCTGGCCGTCCAGGTCGGGCAATCCCAGGTCGAGCAGGATGAGGTCCGGGCGGCGGCAATCCCACAGCCGCAGGGCCTCGCGCACGTCGCCCGCCTCGTCGACCTCGTGGCCTCGCGCCCGCAGGTTGCCGGCGATCGCGACCCGCGCCGTCTCGTCGTCCTCGACGATCAGGACGACCGCGCCGCCGTCGCTCATTCGGGGCCGACGAGAATGCGGGCCGCGACGCTCGAGCCTTCGGTCGGGCCGGCAGGCTCGGTGTCTCCAGCAGGTTCAGTCGGGCCGGCAGGTTCGGTCGGGCCGGCAGCTTCGGCTGCCTCATCGGCCGTCTCATCGGCCGTCTCTTCGGCCGTCTCTTCGGCCGTCTCTTCGGCCGCCTCTGGCTCGCCTTCGACCGGCAGCCGGACCGCCACCGCCAGGCCCCCGAGCTGGCTTCGCCGGGCCTCCACCGACCCGCCCATCGCCTCGGCCAGGCCGCGAGCCACCGTCAGACCGATCCCGGATCCACCCTCGCTGCGCGAGCCCGGCCGTCGCGGTCCTCGATAGAACCGCTCGAACAGGCGGACCAGCTCCGGGCCCGGCACGCCCGGGCCGGCATCCTCGACCACCAGCTCGACGCCTTCGTCGACCGTCTCGCTCGCCGTCACTCGGATCCGTTTCCCGGCGGCGTATCGGGCGCCGTTCTCCAGGAGGTTCGTCAGGATCTGGTCGACGAAGATCGCATCGACGCACACGGGCCGAAGATCCGCCGGGATCGACACCTCCACCTGCGCAGGCGCGAGCACGGGCGCAAGGCGTTCGACCACCGGATCGACCAGGTCGGCCAGGTCGTACAGCTCCAGCGAGGGGTGCAGGGCTCCGCCCTCGATCCGGCTGAGATCGAGCATGTTGCGGACGAGACGGCTCAGGCGCTGCGCCTCCAGGTCGATCGAACGGGCGGCGGCGCGCTCCTTCTCGCGCGTCCACTGGACCTCCGGGTCCATGAGGTTCCCCGCGGCGGCCCGGATCGCCGACAGCGGGGTTCGGAGATCGTGCGAGACCGAATCGAGCAGGGCCGACTTCAGGGCGTCTCCCTGGCGGGCGACCTCGGCGGCGGTGGCGTCGGCGGCGAGGCGGTCGCGGACCACCGACTGGCCCAGCTGGTCGGCGGCGGCGGCGAGCAGCCGGCTGTGGGAGCGGCCCGGGAGCGGGTCGCCGTGGACCCGCGTCGCCCACACGGACCCGATGGTCTCGCCGCCGGTCTGGATCGGGACGCGGAAGACGGTCACGGGCTCGTCGCGCTCGTGAACCTGGTCCGGCGGGTGGTCGCGGGCCTGGTCGCGGGCGCGCTCCAGCGCCAGCGCCCGGTCGTGGGATTGCTCATGGAGCCGACCCCCGGGCGTGTCTCGCACCCGCGTCCAGCTCGGCTGCGCCTCGGCCGAGCTCGAGTGGAGGACCCAGCGCGAAACCAGCGGCGGCCGGGGCTCCCCGGGGCGGCTGTCGGCCACGACACGCTCCTCTGCCGAGGACGCCCCCAGCCCGACCCAGACGCGATCCATCTCGGCCTCGCGCGCCAGCCGGTTGGCAAGCAGGGGGGCCGCCTCGAGGGCCGTGGCCGCGTTCGCGGTGTCGCGGCTCATCGCGAACATGGCCCGCGCCTCCGAGCTGCGCAGCTCCGCCTCGCGGCGGCGCTGGAGCTGCAGGGCGCTGAGGCGGCCGATCGCGAGGGCAACGACCAGGAACAGCAGCAGGTCCAGCCACTCCTCGGCCGAGGCGATCGAGAAGGTGTAGAGCGGCTGGACGAAGAAGAAGTCGTAGATCAGGAATGCGGCCACCGACGTGCCGACGGCCAGCCAGCTGCCGTACAACATGCCGACGGCGACGACCGGCAGCAGGTACACGATCGCGGCATCGGGTACGTTCAGCCCGCGAACGAGAACGAAGGCGAGCACCGTCGTCAGGGCCAGGCCGGCCACCGTCAGCGCCATCCCTCCCAGGGGCGGGCGATGCGGTCGCGAGATCGAGAGGTGCACCCGGCTCAGCACGCGCTCATGGTAGGCCGACGGCGGCCCGCGCGGAGATGGGGGCCGCTCATTGCCCTCGGTGTATCGTTGGCGAGGCGGTCGGGGCAGACCGCGCCATACGTGGCGTACGGTCAAGCGACGCGGCCAGCTCCATGCCCTGTGGCGACGCTTCCGCAGCGTAGCGAGGCTCATGGCGCGGCTCGGGAACGGGGATCGAGGAAGGCCCGAGCCGGGGGAAGGAGCTGACTCATGGTGACCTCAACCTGGGCTTCTCGCCCGGAGCGCCTCTACGTTTGCGCGAGAGCGGGAGGCCGGGCCCAGCGTAGGCTCTTCTCTCTCGCTCCCGCGGTGCTGCTCGCAACCGGCCTCCTGGCGGCCGCATGGTCAGGGCCCCTCGCACGACCCGCGGCGGCCGCCACGCCCACGGGCAAGGTGATCGCCTGGGGCGACAACACGTATCACCAGACAGATGTGCCCGCCGCTGCCCAGTCGGGCGTGGTGGCGATCTCCGCCGGGGGCAACTTCGCCCTCGCCCTCAAGAGTGGCGGCACCGTCGTCGCCTGGGGCGGTAACGACCACGCCCAGGCGACCGTCCCCGCCGCTGCCCAGTCGGGAGTGGTCGCGATCTCCGCCGGCTCCGACTTCAGCCTTGCTTTGAAGTCCGACGGCACGATCGTCGCCTGGGGCGACAACAGCTCCGGCCAGACGGACGTCCCGGCCCTTCCCGCCGGCTACCACTACACGGCCGTCGCCGCCGGGTACAAGCACAGCCTCGCCCTGACGTCGGGGCTCTTCGGAACCGAGATCGCTGCCTGGGGCTACAACGCGGCCGGCGAGACGACCGTCCCGGTCGGCCACCGAGGCAACATCCCCGTTCCACTCACTGGGGTCAAGGCGATCTCGGCCGGAAGACAGTTCAGCCTGGCCATCAAGTCGGACGGCACCGTCATCGCGTGGGGAGACGGCACGGCCGGACAGACGCACGTGCCGGCGGGCCTGTCGAACGTGACGGCAATCTCGGCCGGGCCATGGTACGGCCTCGCCCTCAAGTCGGACGGCACAGTCGTCCGCCTGGGGCTCGAAAACCACTTCGGCGAGGCGATCGTCCCAACGGGCCTGTCGAAGGTGGTGGCGATCTCCGCCGGCTCCGGCTATGGCCACAGCCTTGCCCTGAAGTCGGACGGCACGATCGTCGCCTGGGGCAGCGACAACGACGGCCAGACGACCGTTCCGGCCACCGCGGCGGGGACGTCCGCGATCTCCGCTGGCGGCAACTTCAGCCTGGCTCTCGTCGCGCAGTCCATCCCCGGTGCCCCAACCGTGGTGGTCGCGACGCCAGCAGACGGCGCGGCGGGCGTCTCCTGGAATGCACCGGCCAGCGACGGCAAGAGCCCGATCATCGGCTACACCGTGACATCGTCGCCTGGCGGAAAGACGTGTTCGACAACCGGAGCGCTCTCGTGCAACGTCGGCGGTCTGACAAACGGCACCGCCTACACGTTCACGGTCAGGGCCAGAAACGCCATTGGGACGGGCCCGGCCTCGGCGGCGTCAGCCCCGGTGACGCCGAACGCATCGGCAACGCCAACCCCTGCCCCGCCGACTCCGACACAACAGCCGACGGTGGCCCCAACCGTGGCGCCAACGGTGGCCCCAACCGGAGCGCCAACCGCCGTCGCCGGCGGCTCGACGGGCTCCGGCGGCGGCAACGACACCGCGCTCCTGGTAGCCCTGGCTCTGGCCGTCGGTATCGCCGTCGGCCTGGCGGCGGCCCTGACGGGGATGCTCTGGCGCCTGCGCAGTCGGATCGAGGTCTCGGCCAGACCGACAGGTGACTCACCGCCGAACGACTCGCCGCCCTCCGAGACGCCGCCTGGCGGCGGGACGGTCGGGCCCGCCTGAGGCCGCCTGCCTGGCAGCCCGACGGCACAGCCGGGCTGCCTAGAATTGCCCGGTGAGTGAGGGCATTCGTCCGACAGCAGACAGGGTGCGCGGCTGGGTCGCCGAGATCGTAGGCGTGCGCTGGGCGCGCATCGGCCCGTTCGACCTGACGATCCCGGTGGGCGTCGCCATCGTCGCGGTCGGGTTCGTGGACCAGCTCGGGCGTCCGATCGGCGGGCTTCCATTCGGCCTCGTCTGGGTCGTCGCGACCGCGGCGGCCCTCGCCGTCCTGCGCATGCGGTCGGCGGTGTCGCCCGTCGGCCGATCCTGGGCGGGCCTGGCACTGGTGGTGTGGGTCGTCGCCGGCTGGCTGCTCTTCGACCTGCTGCTCTGGCAGCAGACCAACCACCTGTACGACTTCAACGTGTACCTGGGTTCGGCGGGGCGCTGGATGGCAGGCGGGCAGCCGTACATGACGGGCCCGGTCTCGGCCTGGCCACCGAGCCCCGACCAGGACTTCTTCCTCTACCCCCCGCCGCTGCTCCCGTTCTTCGGGCTGCTGTCGAAGCTGCCGAACCCACCGGTGGCCGTGGCGTGGGTCGGCTTCCTGGTCGCCTGCGCCTACGCCGCATTTCGGGCGCTGGGCCTGCGGCCGATCTGGAGCCTCCTGCTGCTGGCCTTCCCGCCGGTGACGATCGGCTTCGAATCCGGCAATGTCGCCAGCCTGACATTCCTGCTGCTCGCGCTGGCGTATCGAGCGAGCGGCAGCCTGGTCCTCGACGCACTCTTCAAGATCCAAAGCGGGATCCCGGCGCTGTGGCTGCTGCGGACCAGGCGCTGGCGCGGGCTCCTCTTCGGGCTGGCCGCCCTCGCCGCCATCGCGCTGGTCACCCTGCCCATCGTCGGCCTGGACTCGTGGCGGGCGTGGTTCGCCGGACTCGGCTATCGGGCCGAATCGCAGCCGGCGGTGCCCTCGCTGTTCGGCTTCTCCTATGCCCGGTATCTGTCCAGCGCGGCGTTCGTCGCGCTGTCGACCGGCGCCGTGGCGTTCGCGCTGCTCTTCTCCGGCCGGCGCGGCCTCGCGGCGCTCGGCCTGGCCTCGATCGCCGCCTCGCCGTCGCTCTGGCCGCACGGCTTCGCCTTCGCGCTGCCGGCGGTCCTGATGCTCGAGAGCGGCGCCGCCGTTTGGGTCGTGCTGGGCGCGGGAGCCATCGGCCCGAACATGTGGCTGCTCTGCTACTCCGGCTGGGTCTCCGTCGTCGCCGCGCGCCGCCTGCCCGACGCGCTCCACCCGATGGCCGGCACGGACGGGCCGTGGCCCCGACCCGCTGCCCTGCGCTTCTCGCGGCATCCGCCGCCGCCAGATGCGCGACAATCCGGTCCGCCAGCCCGGCCCATCTAGCGAGGGATCGATGTCTCGCGTCACGGCCACACGCACCGCGATTGCCGGGCGCGTTCGCGCCCTTCTCGAGCCGCCGGCCAGTCCGCACGAGACTCGCGGCGCGAGCGTCGTTCGGCCGGTCGTCTTCGGGGCGACCGACGGCCTGGTCTGCAACCTGTCGCTGATCATGGGCGTGGCGGGGGCGGCCCGCGAGGACCCCCATTCCGTCGTCATCGCCGGAGTGGCCGGGTTGCTGGCCGGCGGTTTCTCGATGGCCGTTGGCGAATACATCTCCGTGCAGTCGCAGCGCGAGCTGCTGGGCTACCAGATCGACCTGCAGCGCCACCAGCTCCACCACACGCCGGAGCAGGAGCGCGACATCCTGCTCGAGATCTACGAGGCCAAGGGCCTCTCAGACGAAGAGGCGGATCTGATCGTCGATCGGATCATGAAGGACCCCGAGCGGGCCATCGACACCTTTGTTCGGGAGGAGATCGGGCTTTCGGCCGAAACGATGGGCTCGCCGGTGGCCGCCGGGCTGGGCTCGCTGTCGGCCTTCGCCGCTGGCGCCTTCGTGCCCCTGCTGCCGTTCCTTATCCTCGGCGGCGGGCAGGCGGCCTTCGGTCTGAGCATCGCCGGGTCCGGTATCGCTCTCTTCGCGATCGGCCTGGCGGTCAGCCGCCTGACTCACCGCCACGCGATCTGGACCGGCATACGGCAGGCCGCCCTGGGTGGCCTGGCCGCGGCGGTCACGTTCGGGGTCGGATCGCTGCTGGGGACCGCCGTCCACTGACCCGGGCGCGACTGCGGGCGCGCGACGGCGGTCTACGTCCGCCCCTGAGTTAGTGACCTTTCCGTACTCAGCCCGGCCGCGACGAGCCGACTACCAAATCGGTGGAGTCGATTGCCGCGATCAGCCAGGAGAACTCGGGCTCGGCCGAGGGGGTCTCCGCGGCGACCGAGGAGATGTCCGCCCAGGCGGAGGAAGTCGTCGCGTCCGCGGCGACACTCGCCGAGATGGCGCAGGAGCTTGACGAATTGGTGGCACGATTCCGACTCAAGTCGGCCGAAGCCATCAGCCCGGCCAACTTGATCCAGCGGCGCCGGGCCAGCGACTGGCAGGTACCAACGGAGGTCCGGCGGATCGAGTCCGCCTGACGCTTCCGCCCATGGCAGGGCCGCTTTCCCCCCAAGCGGCCCTGCCGTCCCCTCCCGCCATCGAGCCTGGCGGGACGCGGCCTCGATCGGGCCGGTCCATCGCGCGGTGGCTGTATCCTCGGTGGCATGTCAGACCGTGCCGCCGCATACTCGCCCCTCATCGCCATCACCGTGGCCGATCCCGCCCGCTCGGACGACCCCGCCCTGGCCGCCCGCAAGAACGAGCTGTACGCGGCAGCGATAGCCCGCCACGGCGGCACTCCGGCGCTGCTCCACGGCGGCACTCCGCCGCAGGAGCGGGACCGCCTCCTCGCCCCGATGGACGGACTGCTGCTGGCCGGCGGCGCCGACATCGACCCCGCGAAGTACGGCGAGACGGCGAACGGCGCCGTGGAGATCGACAGGGTGCGCGACGAGCTGGAGCTGTCGGCGTGGCGCGCGGCGGAGCGTCGCTCGCTGCCGGTGTTGGGGATCTGCCGCGGCCTCCAGGCGGTCAACGTTTTCTCCGGCGGCAAGTTGCTGGCGGACGTGCCCAGCCACGCCGGAACGCCGTACGGGCAGGGGCCGGCCCACACTCACGACCTGGAGATCGACCCGGCGACCCGCCTCGGTCGCGCGGTGGCGGGCGCCGCCCCCGACGGTGTGGCGGGCGGCGATTCCGACGATGCGGCGCTGCAGTTGCAGGTCAACTCTTTCCACCACCAGGCCGTCAGCCTGGAAGGGCTGGCGCCGGGTCTGCGGTCGAGCGCATGGGCCTACAGCGAAGCCGGCCGGCTGGTCGAAGGCCTGGAGAGCCCCGATGGCCGCTGGATAGTGGCCGTGCAGTGCCATCCGGAGAGGACCGAATCTACGCCGGACGAGTTCGAGGGGCTCTGGGAGGGTTTCATCCAGGCTGCCCGCGCCGCTCGCGCCGAACGAGCCCCTTCCGGCCGCTGACCCGCCGGGCGGCCACTCGCCCGCCGCTCGCCCACGAACCCGCACGGAGCCTTCTCAGCGACCGCTCCGGACAGGTATCGTGTCCCGCGTCACGGGGGCGTTCCCGGCGTCGCACGAGGCGCCGCCGCGGCCTGATTGGCGAGGAGGTCTTCGGTGTTCGTTCCCCTTTCGGTGCTGGAGTTCCGCGATCGCGCGGAAACCTACTTCGGCGAGAAGGTCGGGGTCGTCGACGGGGAAAAGCGCTTCACCTACCGGCAGTTCGGCGAGCGGACGCATCGGCTCGCCAATGCCCTGGTGGAGCTCGGGGTCGAGCCCGGCGATCGGGTCTCGTTCCTGACCTACAACACTCACCAGCTGCTCGAGGCCTACTACGGCGTGCTCGAGGCCGGCGCGGTGCTGAACCCGATCAACATCCGCCTGACGCCCAAGGAGATCGCCTACATCGTCGGCCACGCCGGCTCGAAGGTCGTCTTCTTCCACAAGGACTTCAAGCCGCTGGTCGAGGCACTGGCAGCCGAGCTGCCGACGAAGCCCCGCTTCGTGATCATGGAGGGCGCCCCGGACGGCGTCGCCGCGGACGAATACGAGGCCGTCCTGTCAGGCGGCTCGCGCGATCCCCTCTCGCCCGCGATCGACGAGAACGGCATTGCCGAGCTCTTCTACACGAGCGGCACGACCGGCTTCCCCAAGGGCGTCTCGATGACCCACCGGGAGCTGTATCTACACGGCATGTACGCCGAGATCGGCCTCGGGTTCACGCAGGATGACGTCGTGCTCCACGTGGTCCCGCTCTTCCACGTCAACGGCTGGGGCACGCCGCACTTCCTGACGATGGTCGGCGGGCAGCACGTCATGCTGCGCAAGTTCGAGCCGGTCGCGCTCATGCAGGCCGTGGAGCGCTACAAGATCACGCGCATCCTGGCCGTGCCCGCCATCTTCAACGCCGTCCTCAACCACCCTGACCGCGCCAAGCACGACCTGTCGAGCCTGCGCCAGCTGATCGCCGGGGGCGCGCCTTCGTCGCCCACGCTGATCCGCAACCTGGAGGAGGCGTTCGGCGTCCAGACGATCGTCGGCTACGGCCTGTCCGAGACCTCGCCGATCCTGACCCTGGCCACGCCCCGAACCTTCCTGTCGGAATCCGAGCCGCCCGAGAAGCGCCAGGAGCGCCAGTCGATGACCGGCTGGCCGATCCCCGGGATCCAGCTTCGGGTCGTGCACTCCGACGGGCGCGACGTCCGCCCCGACGGCGAGCAGATCGGCGAGATCGTCGTCCGATCGAACGTGGTCATGGAGGGCTACTACAAGGATCCCGAGGCCACGGCGGCCACGATCCGCGACGGCTGGCTCCACACCGGCGACATGGCCGTGATCGATGAACAGGGCTACGTCCTGATCAAGGACCGCTCCAAGGACATCATCATCCGGGGCGGCGAGAACATCTCCTCGGTCGAAGTCGAGAACGCCATCCTGGCCCACCCGGCCGTCCTCGAATGCGCGGTCGTCTCCGCGCCCGACAAGGCTCTCGGAGAGGCCCCCGTCGCGCTGGTCGTGCTCAAGCCGGGCGCGTCCGCGACGGTGAAGGAGCTGCGCGACCACTGCAAGCAGCGGCTCGCCAGGTTCAAGGTCCCGCGCGACATCCACTTCCGCGACGCGCTGCCCAAGGGCGGCACGGGCAAGATCCTCAAGGCCGAGCTGCGCGAGCCCTACTGGAAGGGCCACGAAGCCCGCGTCCAATAGCCATGCTGTTCGATCTACCGCTATCCGAGCTGCGGGTCTACAAGCCGGCCCGCGAGGAACCTGCCGACTTCGACGCCTTCTGGGCCGGCACCCTGGCCGACGCTCGAAAGCACGAGCTGGCGCCTGTCTTCGAGCCGATCGACGCCGGACTCTCGACGATCGACGCCTGGGACGTCACCTTCGCCGGCTTCGGCGGACAGCCCATCAAGGGCTGGTTCCTGGCCCCACACGACCCTGCCGCCTCCCCGTTCGCGAGGAACCGCCGGCTGCCGTGCGTGGTCGAGTACATCGGCTACGGCGGCGGCCGGGGCCGGCCGATCGACTGGCTCCTGCCGCCGAGCGCGGGCTACGCCCATCTCGTCATGGACGTGCGCGGCCAGGGCAGCACCTGGCGAGCCGGCGACACGCCCGACCCCGAATCCGCGGCCGCAGGCGGCCAGCACCCGGGTTTCGTCACGCGCGGCATCCTCGACCCCGCCACGTACTACTACCGGCGCCTCATGACCGACGCGGTCCGCGCCGTCGAGGCGGCCCGGGCCCATCCGCTCGTCGACCCGGCGCGCGTCGCGGTCAACGGCGGGAGCCAGGGCGGCGGGCTGGCGCTGGCCGCGGCCGGCCTCGTGCCCGACCTCCTCATCGCCCTGGCCGACGTGCCGTTCATGTGCCACTGGCGCCGCGCCACCGAGATCACGGACGGCGACCCCTATCACGAGATCGTTCGCTACTGCAAGGTCCACCGCGACGAGGCCGAGCGCGTCTTCCACACGCTCTCCTACTTCGACGGAGTCCACTTCGCCGTTCGAGCCAGGGCCCCGGCCCTCTTCTCCGTGGCCCTGATGGACACCGTCTGCCCGCCATCCACGGTCTTCGCGGCCTACAACCACTACGCCGGGCCGAAGGCGATCGAGGTCTACCCGTTCAACGGCCACGAGGGCGGCGAGACGCTCCACGCCGAGCGGAAGTTGCGGCGTCTGGCCGAAGCCGCGCGGGGCTGATGCCTTCGCGGGCGACGCTCGCGGCGGCGCTGGTCGCCGTCGCGGCCCTGGCGGTTGTCGTTGCCGCGGCGATCGTCCTGCGCTTCTACGACCTGGCCGCCAACCCCGGCGGGCTGTACGGCGACGAGGCGGGCGAGGGCCTGGACGCCTGGCGGCTGCTCCACCAGCCCGGATTCCACGCCGACTTCGGCGTCTGGTTCACCAGCGACGGCGGCCGCGAGGCGCTCTTCGCCTACGTCGTGGCCGGCGTCTTCAACTTCGCCGGCGCGAGCGCCCAGGCACTGCGGGCGACCGCGGCGGCGTTCGGGGTGGCGGGCGTTCTGGCGATCGGCCACCTGGGCCGGCGCTTCGGGACGTGGACGGGGATCGTGGCGGCGGCCTGGGCGGCGGGCTCGCTGTGGCTCGTGTGCGTGAGCCGCGACGGGATGCGGAACGCGATCGTGCCGCTCTTCGGGGCGGTGGCGCTGATGGCCCTCCTGCACTGGGCCGCCAGGCCGGGCCGCGGAACGGCGATCCTGGCCGGGGCGGTGACGTCGCTCGCGGCGCTGTACACGTACCAGCCGCTCAAGCTGCTCCCGGTGCTCGTGGTGGTGTGGCTGGTGTGGCTGCGGCGCGTCGATCGCCCCACGTACGAGCGCCTGCGCGCCGACTGGGTTCCGTTCGCGGCGGCCTTCCTGATCGTGGCGGCGCCGATGATCGCCGTGGCGGTCACGAACCCGACGAACTACTTCGGGCGGGCGGCGGCGAGCGCGCTGAACCCGGGCGTGGAAGCGGATTCGAACCCGATCGCCCACGTGCTGCGGACGGTGGCGATGTTCGGGCTGACGGGCGACCCCAACGCGCGCCACGACGTGGCGGGGTTGCCGCTGCTGCCGGCGCCACTCTCCGTTGTGGCGGTCGCTGGCCTGGTGCGGCTGTGGCGGATGCGCCGCGACCCGAGCCACTCCTTGATCCTGCTGGCCCTGCCCGTCTTCCTCGCCGCGCCGCTCGTGGCGACCGAAGGCGGCTCTCCCCATTTCCTGCGGGCGCTCGGCCTGGCCGCGCCCCTCGGTGTCGCGATCGGGCTCGGAGCCGCCGAGATAGCGGAGCAGGTGCGTCGACGCTGGAACCGCGGGGCGAGCTGGCTGGCGATGGCCGCCGTGGCGGGGACCCTGACCGCGGTCGCCGTCTGGAGCGGGTGGGCGTACTTCACCAGGCCGGTAGCCAACCGCTATTCGGCCTTTAGCTATCCGATCGTCTCGCTCGCCTCCTACGCCGCCGAACATCCGGGCTCGGCGGTCATCCTGGACGACTACTCGGCGATGGACGTCGAATTCCTGGACGCCTCCGAGCCGCCGGCGATCTACTCGCCCGGGTCGAAGTTGGCCGACCCTGCCGCCCACCCGATCTACCTGGCGCTCAGCCGAGACGACATCAGATCGACCCTGGGACCGCAGACCGCCGCCCGGGCGCAGCCGGTAGCCTGGGATCCCGCCGGCAAGCCGGCCGTCTGGGCGGTGACGCCGTGAGCTACGGCTGGCTTCGGCGACCCGGCTACGGTCGAAAGCTCGCCCTGATCACGGCGTTCGGCGCGGCGCTGCGCCTGGCGCTGCTGGCCAGACAGCCGCTCGGCGTCGACGAGGACTTCACCGCGGTCGTCGTCGGCCGGCCGCTGGGCGAGATGCTCGGGGTCGTGGGTCGCGACAGCGCGCCGCCCCTCTTCTACGTGCTGGAGTGGCTAGTCGCGCAGATTGCTGGCGGCCCGGCCGCGCTGCGACTCGTGCCCGCCCTGGCGGGGATCGCCCTGGTCCCGCTGCTCGCCGCGCTGGCCCGGCGCGTGCGTGGCGATGCCGCCGGGCTGTGGGCCGCGGCCTTCGCGGCGCTTCTGCCGACGACGTTGCTGGCCTCGGAGAACGCGCGCATGTACTCCCTCGCCGGAACGCTGGTCGTGGCCGCGACGCTGCTCCTCTGGCGGGCGGTCGAACGGCCGGACGCCGGGCGACCGGACGTCGAACGGCCGGCGGTCGAAGGCCGGAGCGCCGGCCTCTGGGTCGCCTATGCCGTCGTCGCCGCTGCCGCCGTCTGGACCGACTACTTCGCCGCTGTCGCTCTCGCGGGCGTGCTGGTCGCAATCGTCTGGCTTCGGCCCGGCCGTCGGACGCTGGTCGCCGCGGGCTCCGCCACCGCGATCGCCTTCGCCGGCATCAGCCCCTGGCTGGTCTTCGCCCAGGCCCAGCTCGAGCATGCCGGGCAGGGCTTCTGGATCCCGCCGCTGAGCGTCGGCTCGCTCGCCGGCACGTTCGGCCAGCTCTTCGCCGGTCCCCCGGTCGATTCGGGCGTGCCCGGCCGCGACATCCTGCTGGCGCTGCAGATTGTCGCCGTCGCCGCCGGTTCGATCGCCCTAGCCGCCGTCGCGTTCGACCCTGCCGGCTGGCGCCGGTTCGAACCTGGGGCCCGCCGCGCCGCCGTCTTCATGCTGATCGCCTGCAGCGGCGTCCTCGCCCTCGCCGCGGTCAGCCCCTGGCGCCCGATCCTCGAGGCGCGCTACGCCGGAGTCATGTGGCTGCCGCTCTTCGCCCTGGCGGGAGTGGGCCTGGCCGTCGTCCCGCGCCGTCTCGCCGCCGCGCTGCTCGTCGCCGTGGCCGTCCCGACCCTCGCCCTGGGCGGCGTCATCACCCACCCCGAGACCGCCTCGCTGCTGCCGGAGATCGAGTCGCGCGCCGGCCCGCACGATCTCGTCGCCGCCGACCCGAACCACTACCTGGCGCTGCTGGCGCAGGGCAGCCCCGCCGTTCGCGCCCGCCTCCACGTCCTAGCCGCCTCCGACCCGCCCTGGTACTTCGGCACCGCCGCCTATCCGCCCGACGCCGTCCTCAGCTCCGTGCCCGCCGATGTGGCCGCGAGCGGGGGCCGGATCTACTACGTCGCCGACCCGGGCTCCGCTCCCCCATCGCTCCCGCCCGGCTACCGCCAGGCCGAGCAGCGCTGCGCGGTCGGAGCGTGCCTGACGACCTACGCCCCGAACGGCTGAGACCGGTTCGGCGGGGTGGCGATCGGCCGTGGTTCCTCTCGCTCACTCGCCGGAGGGGTGATATCGAAGTCGTCGGCCATCCGTCACGCCGAGAATGCCCCATCGAACCTCACGCCACGCTTGCCTCACGCGGGCGATTCGGCCGGGCGGGCCCGCGCGCGGCGCCGTGGCTTGATATCACTCCCGAGGCGGGTGAGCGAGAGAAACGGGCCTGCGGGCGCGCGAACGCGGCGTGAGGAGAGCTCCGGTTTGACGAGCCCGGGCTTCAGGCGGCGCGCTTGACGCAAGGGACGAGCTTTACGTCGATCCCCTTGATGTGACTGGCGAGCCACTGGGCCAGCTCCTGCTCCACTCGCACGACCAGATGCGGGCTGGCACCGTTGGCCTCGTATTCGGCCCGCAGATCGTCGAAGGTCATCATGAAGTAGGCGTGAGCGGCCATGTTCGTCTCGGCGAACGGGCACCTGTACCTGACCATGCACTGCTCTTCGAAGCCGAAATGCATGTTCACGTAAATGTCCAGCTTGTCCAGGACGGCCGCGACCTCGGCCCCGCCCTCGCCCAGGGCCATCGCGGCGAGCAGCTCGTTGAGCCAGTCGATGAGCTGGCGGTGCTGCTGGTCCGCGGTCGGGACGTTCGTCGCCATAGTCGACGGCTCCCACTTGATCGGCATCTCGGTACGCCCTCCGCTGCGTGAGCCATGGAGAGTCGGCTGCGGAAGGTATCGGCAGCGGTGACCCGGGCCGCAAGGGGGCCGGCGAGCGGCGCGCGCGAGCGGCCCGGCGCGGGCGGGCCCGGCGGGCAGCTATCAGGCGGAGCGCCGGACCGCGCGGTCGGCCCCGCCGCCGATCACTCCGATTCTTCGCCCCACCCGTCCCAGAAGTGCTTGATCTCCCGCCAGGCTTCTTCCGACGTGGCCTCACCCTGATAGAAGGCGCCCTGGAAGTCGATCGCCGGAGGTGTGAACGATCCACGCTTAACCAGCCGGCGAATGTTGTCCCGGTATATCTCGTCCACTGGTTCGTGCGGCAAGGGATCTTGGTTCATCCACAGGTTCTTGGGGTGGATCGGCTGCTCGTACATGCGCCGGAAGACTTCCGTGCGCAGATCCTTCATCCAGTTGCTGTTGAGGTTCATCGCCCGGAACTGGCGCAGAGCCTCGATGTCGAGCACGGCCGCGACCATCGTGTTCGCCCCGGAAGCCGAGTACGACATGATGTTGCCGTAGTAGTCGACGATGTGTGAATTGCCGCCGGCAATATCGACGGGATGGCGCATCTTGGGATGCAGGTACACCGGGCCCACGTTGGGGCAGACCATGTACAGGCTGTTGAACTGGGCATGGCCGCGGTTCTGGACCATCCAGCCGCCGCCGCCCGGGTATGAGTTGCCGGTCATCGGCATCGCCTCGCTGGGGCGATATACGACCTCCGCGCCGTTGAACGCGAGAGCGCGGACGGCCTCGGGATACTCGCCGTCGCTGCAGCAGATCGTCCCGACGTTGCCGATGTCGTCCGTCCGCAGGACCGGATAGAAGGCCTCGATGCCGTCGCCGAACAGCTCGACCCAGCGGTCGTAGATGTCGTGGGGGACGCACGAGCGCTCGCGGCACCAGATGTGGTTCTTGGCCGCCCGATGGACCACTTCGCCGGCCGGCGAGATGATGAACAGCGTGTTGAAGAATCGGTTGTCCATCACTTCGGGCCAGCGCGCTTTGCACTGGACGATGATGTAGGTCCCATACATCTTCGCCAGCCCCGCGAGACGCTCGGTCTCCGGGCCGGGAATGTCGATGAACAGCTCGCGCGCGGCGAGCGTGTGCGGCAGATCGAAGGCTTCGTCGGTGAATCCGGTGAGAGCTCCTTCCGCCAGGGCAATCAGCTTGACCGGCATGTTGATGTTGACCATCGACATGGCGGCGTGGATGTTGTCCTCGATGATATCGAGATTGACCTTGATGTGCTTGCGCTCGGCCACACCGTAGACGATCGTCGACAGGCCGACGGCCATATATGGAGCGACCGGCTTGCGGGCGGACCCGGAGGCCCGCCCGCCCTGCTCGGTGCCGGACATGTTAGAGGTGAGTCTCCTTGAGCTCGGGGAGCGGCAGGCGGAAGAACCGGCTCGTCCACACGACATAGGCGATGCCGATGAGCAGCCACGCGAACGGAATCAGCTGAGCCGGATCGCTGGGCCACTGAAGGGCGAAGAGCCAGTTGATGCTCGAGAGCTGGGTCCACAGCCACAGGATGACGAAGGCGCCGATGCCGGGCGCGACCAGGTAGCGCAGCAGGTCCTTCGGCGAGCGGCGACCGCCGCGGATGACGAAGTGACCGATGACCGCCAGGTTCACCAGCGTGAATGCGAACAGGGCCCCGAAGTTGATCATGGCCAGGATGGTGTTGAGGTCGCGCGTGCACGCGAAGATGGCCAGGACGCCGATGATCCCGACGTTGATCACGGGCGCCGCGGTCTTCGGGTGCAGATAGCCGAAGATCCGCTTCGGGATGACGCCGTCCCGGCCCATGCCGAAGAGCAGGCGCGAGGCGCCGCCGGTCGCGTCGATCGCGTTGGCCAGCGCGGCGGCGATGACCGCATACGACAGCACCGTCGAGAGGACGTTTCCGCCGGCGACGGCGAAGATGACCGAGAAGGCCGAACCGTCCTGCGGCAGGCCAGCCCAGTCCGGGTAGATCAGCTGCGCGAAGTAGGCCTGGACGATGAACAGCACGGTGACTATGACCAGGGCGGTGACCATCGCCAGCGAGACGCTGCGCCCGGGATTGTGGGTCTCCTCGGCCAGGGTGCTGATCGCATCAAAGCCCAGGTAGGAGAAGCAGGCTATGGCCGTGCCTGCCAGGAGCGCGTCGAAGGTCAGGCCGTCGCCGAAGAACGGCTTGGTGGAGATGATCGTGGCCTCGCCGGTTCCGCTGTTCAGGGCGCCGATAGAGGCGACCACGAACCAGGCGATCACTATCAGGCAGATGATGATCAGGAAGGCCGAGACGCGCGCCAGCCACTTGACCTCGACGAGGTTGAAGATCGTGACGACGACGATCGCGGCGATGACCCAGAACCAGTAATCCCAACCCCCGAACAGCCCCACCGTCCCGGCCAGCTGCTGCGCGAAGGCCGCAATGATGATGAAGTTGAGGGTTGGGAAGAGCAGGTAGTCGAGCATGATCGCCCAGCCGGAGAGCAGCCCGAGGTACTGGTTGAGGCCGTTTCGAGTGAAGGTGTAGGTGGAGCCGGCCTTGGGGAACGCGCCGGCCATTGCCCCATAGCTGAGGGCGGTGAAGAGCATGGCGACCATGGCCACGATGTAGGCCGCCGCCATGTGGCCCGCGGTTGACCCGCTCACCGCCGCGTAGACCGCGATGGGCGCGAGCGGGAACATCATCATGACGCCGAAAACAACCAGGTCGCGAGTTCCGAGGACCCGTTTCAGGCCAACTCCCTCGGCCGGTGCGCCCCCCTGATCGACAGCTGCGACGGACATGCGCTCTCTCCTCTATCCGAAGGTGCCTCCAAGAGCCGCTCCCCCCGAGAAACCGCCGTCAGTTCAGGCCCGGGCGCTCCGTGTGGTCGGCCGGTCGTGGGACGCCGGCCTGGGTCGGCCGACGAGGGACCGGGGAAGAGAGGCGCGCGACCGCGTCAAGCCACCTGCCTCACGGGACGAGGAGACGGAGTCGGCGCAGCCGAAGGCGGCTGTCGGGCCGAGCCTCGAGGGCGGGCGGACGAACACGGGAACCCGATTGGCGACGTAGGGCGTGCCCATCTGTGCTTTGTACAGCGCCGGGCGGCGCCTGTCACGAGGAATCCGCACCCACTTACGGGCGGTTGGTCAGTTGCGGGCCCCGAGCAGGCGGGGCGGGCGAGGCCGGAGCGCCGCCGGCGGCCAGGCAACCGGGACCGGCTGCGTCTAGGGGACGACGACCGTTACTTTGTTGGAGGTCTTGGTATACGCGCCCGTCACCACGGTCAGTTTAACCTCCCAGCTGCCCGAGTTCTCGGTGAAATACTCTGTCCAGAGCGAGTTGCCGGCTCCGGCACTGTTGACGTACCAAGTACCCGTCGCCGTGTACCTGTTTGTCTGCCACGTGCACGTGAAGTTCCCGCTGCCATCGGGGGTAGTGCAGGTGATGCCGGGCGGTTTCGGGGTCGGCTTGGGGGTCGCGGGCCTGGGCGTCGCGGGCCTGGGCGTCGCGGGCCTGGGCGTCGGCGCGACGGTCGGCGAAGGGCTCGGGCTCGGCGAGGGGCTGGCCGTCGGCGTGGGGCTCGGCGAGTCGGTGGGGGCCGGCGTCGGAGTGTCGGTGGGGGCCGCCGTTGGGGCGTTGGTCGGGGCGTCCGTCGGGACGACGGCGATGTCGGTCGGGTTGGACCCGGTGCCGTTGTTGCGGCCGAGGCCAGGCAGGATGAATACCAGCTCCACCACGAGCAGCAGGACGGCCGCGCCCATGACCAGCAGGCTGGCGTCGGTGCGCAGGCGGCGGCGTCGGCCGGCGGGAAGCACCGCGGCGACGGGTCTCGGGATCGACGGACCTTCGGGCGCGAACGGCGGTCGCTGCCGGACCGTCGTGCCGGCGGCCTTGGCGAAGCAGCCCAGACAGGTCTTGCGCGACGTGCTCCAGCACTCGGAGCAGACGAACTGCCGGCATTCGTGGCAGAACTTGAAGCTCTGGACGAACGACTGGTAGGCGTCGTCGTCCATCTTGGCCAGCAGCTGCCGGCGCGCGCCGTCGTACGTGGTGCCCAGACCCTCGTGGAAGCGGAGGGTGTGGCTCAGCGCCATGCCGGAGGCCCTGAGGCGGCCGCCGAACCCCAGCCGGCGCCGCGACGGCGGCAGGACGAACCTCGTCTTGCAGCGCTCGCAGGCGTACTGGATTAGGGCCGGTGCCTCCTGGGTGCTCATTTACGTCCTCCCCCGGGGACAAACGGAGATCGCGACACGACTGAAGGTGGGCAGATCATGGCCTGTCAAGGTTGGCCCGAGAAGCGCCCCAATCAATAGGACCGTGGTCATGGGGGGTCCCACCAACTACCCAAACCTAACCGAACCGCTTGCGCCGGTCACCCTACACCCGGCCTCGAGCCGCCGGTCGAGCCGGGGCGCGTTATCGTGCGTTCGAGTCGGACCGAAAGTCGAGCCCGGAGGAGTCGATGCGCGCCCGGATCCTGCTGCTCGTCGCCTGCATCCTGCTGGCGATCTTCGCCTACGACGGGGTCGTCCGACTGCTCCTGATCGGCCTCGTTCGGCTACCCAAGCTACCTGCCGAGCTGACCGTGCTGACTTCGATCCTGGCGCTCTTCAGCCTGACACATGCCTGGTATTCGATCGGGGGGCGGCTGACGCTCGCCTTCTTTGGGCTGAACGCGGTCATCTCGTGGGCCTTCGAACAGGTGGGCGTGGCGACCGGCCTGGTCTACGGCGCCTACCACTACACCGACTACCTCGGCCCCAAGCTCGGGCAGGTCCCGTACCTGATCCCGCTGGCCTGGTTCATGATGATCTACCCGAGCTACGTGATCGCGAACCTGGCCCTGGAGCAGCGCGCGACCGGGACGCCCGCGGGGGTCTCGCGGCTGGTGCGGCTCGCCGCCGTGAGCGCCGCCGTCATGACCGCCTGGGACCTCGTCGTGGACCCGATCCTGTCCGGGCCGTCCGCACGGGCGTGGATCTGGGAGACCGGCGGCCCCTACTTCGGCATCCCGATCCAGAACTACGTCGGCTGGTTGCTCACGACCTTCGCGGTCTACCTCGCCTACCGCGCCCTCGAACAGCGAGTGGCGCCGGCGGCGCTCGGGTCGGTGGGCGCCGGGCCGGTGGGAGCCGGCGTCGCCGCCCTGCCGGTCGCGGCCTACGGTCTGATGCTCGCGTCGAACCTGCTCTCCGGGGTGGCGCCGGCCGGCGTCGCCATCATCGGCCCGCTCGTCATGGGCCCGCCGGTGGTCGTGGCCGCGTGGCGGCTGTGGCGGCTGCGGCGGTCGCCCGCGCCGCTCGCCGGCGGGCGGCCCCGTCAGACTTGGCCCGTGGGCGGATGGATCGATCGCGTCAAGGCTGACCCGCTGCCATGGCTGCTCGACGAGGAGACGCCGGCGGTTCGGCACCTGGCCCTGCGCGGGCTGCTGGATCGGCCGAGCGACGACCCGGAGGTGGTCGCGGCGCGCGCGAAGGCAATGCGCGCCGATCCGATCGCCTCGATCCTGGCCGCCCAGAACCCCGAGGGTTGGTGGGTCAAGCCGGGTCACGGCTACTCGCCCAAGTACACCGGGACCGTGTGGCAGGTCATCTTCCTCGACCAGCTCGGCGCGGACGGCGACGACCCGCGCGTTCGGGCAGCCTGCGAGTACGTGCTGGAGCATGCCCAGTCGAGCGGCGGCGGCTTCGGTGCGCTCGGCTCCGGGCTGGCCCGGCCGGCGCCGTCGGGCGTCGTGCACTGCTTGAACGGGAACCTTCTCCGCGCTCTGATCGGCTTTGGCATGCTCGAGGACCCGCGCGTCGGGCGCTCGCTGGCCTACCAGGCCGCCTCGATCACCGGCGAAGGAATGGAGCGCTGGTACTCGCTGACGCCGGGACCCGGGTTTCGTTGCGGCGCCAACTACGGCGATCCCTGCGCCTGGGGTGCCACCAAGGCCGTCCTGGCCCTCGCCCGCGTTCCGGCCGAGCGACGGACGCCGGCGGTCGCGCGCGCGATCGAGGAGGGTGCCGCCTTCCTGCTCAGCCGCGACCCCTCGGTCGCGGACTACCCGATGGGCCCCAACACCAAACCCAGCAGCTCGTGGTTCAAGATCGGCTTCCCGTCGGGCTACGTCGCCGACGTCCTGCAGACGCTCGAGGCCCTGTGCGAGGCGGGCATGGCCGCGGATCCGCGCCTCGATCGGGCCATCGACTGGATCGTCGATCGGCAGGACGCCGGTGGCCGCTGGCCGAACCGCTATTCATACGCGGGCAAGATGGCGATCGACATCGACCGCCCCGGTCGGCCGAGCAAATGGGTGACCCTCCGAGCCTGCCGCGTCCTCAAGGCGGCATCGGAGGCGACGAAGGACCCGTGACCGCCACCGAATCGGCCGCGTGATCGGCGGCACCGGAAAGGCGCGCGCGGCCTGAATTCGAGCCGTTCGGCCGCGAGGAGCTGACCTCCTCGTGGCCAGGGCGCTGCCCGAGTCCTAACCCGGGCTTCGCCGAGACGGGGCCGCTCAGCGGGCGCCGAGGATGAGCTCGATGACGAGCTGGTCCAGGCGCTCGTTCTTGTACCCGCGCGCGGCCAGAGCGTCCAGGTCGAAGGGCTCCGCCTTGAGCGCATCGGCCTTTGCTCGCGTGTACGAGGCAACCGTGGGGCGAGCCAGGTCCGGCGCGCCGGCTTCGGCCAGGGCCGCCTGGATCTCGGGGTCCCGATCGAACCGGCGGGCCTTGTCGGCGAGAATGAGGTAGGTCCGCATGCAGCCGGCGGCGAAGTCCCAGACCCCGGCCGCATCCTCGACGCGATACGCGTGGGCGTCGAAATGGCGGGGGCCGTCATAGCCCGACTTCTCGAGCAGCTGGACGAGGAAGAAGGCTTCCTTGATGCCCTCGGATCCGAAGCGGAGATCCTGGTCGAAGCGGCCGATCTTCTGACCGTTCAGGTCGATGTGGAAGAGCTTGCCGGACCAGATCGCCTGGGCCACGCCGTGGTAGAAGGAGAGGCCGGCCATCGTCTCGTGGGCGACCTCGGGATTCAGGCCCACCATCTCGGGATGGTCGAGCGTTGCGATGAACCCGAGGGCGTGCCCGACCGTCGGCAGGAACGCGTCCCCGCGGGGCTCGTTGGGCTTGGGCTCCATCGCGAACCGCATGTCGTAGCCCTGATCGCGGACGTAGCCGCACAGGAAGTTGATGGCCTCACGGTAGCGCTCGAGGGCATCGACGGCCGGCTTGGCCGCGAATGCCTCGGCGCCCTCGCGCCCGCCCCAGAAAACGTAGGTGCGAGCCCCGAGCTCGGCCCCGAGGTCGATGCCTCGCATCGCCTTGGCGATCGCGTAACGGCGAACGGCCGGATCGTTGGAGGTGAAAGCGCCGTCCTTGAAGACCGGGTGCCCGAACAGGTTGGTCGTGGCCATGCCGACCACGAGGCCGCTCGTTTCCAGCGCGCCGCGGAACTTGCGGACGATCTCGTCGCGAACATGAGCGGACGAGCCCGGCGGAACCAGATCGTCGTCGTGCAGGCTCACGCCGTAGGCGCCGAGCTCGCCCAGGTGTCGAACCGACTCCACGGGATCGAGAGCCGGTCGGGTCGCGTCGCCGAAGGGGTCGCGCCCACGGTTTCCGACCGTCCACAGGCCGAACGTGAACTTATCTCGCGCCTTGGGCACGAAGGCGCTGTCGTGGCTGGTCGAAGGCTTCTCGCTGGCGGTCATGGGTAGCGTCTCCTGGATTGGTTTACATCGCCTGGGGGATCGGTGGGGCAGCGCGGGTCTGAGTCCACGAGATGGGGTCGCAGAGCAAGGGCTCGAATGCCAGCTCAGCGGCCCCAACCAGAGTCGCACCGACGCCTAGCTTCGACGGAACGACCCGGACGAGCTCGCGAGAAGCCCGCAGCGCACGCCTGTCGAGCTCGGCCTCGACCGACGCCGCCACGAACGGATGAAGTCGCCCGAACAGACCGCCGAGGACGATCACCTCGGGGTCGAAGATATTGGTGAGAGCGACGAGGCCGACGCCCAACCAGCGGCCGGTGATCTCGAGGGCGTTCAGGGCTGCCGGTGCTCCCTCGGCCGCCTCCGCCATCACCCGGTCGACCGCGGACCGGCCGCCGCCCGCCGCGTGGCCGGCTCGCCTGAGCAGTGCGCCCTCGCCGATCTCCGTCTCCAGGCAACCGTACGAGCCGCAGCGGCAGGCCACGCCATCCGGGTTGACCGGTATGTGGCCCACTTCGCCGGCATAGCCCGCAGCCCCGGCGAGCCGCCGGCCGTCGACGATCACGCCGCCGCCGACGCCAACCTCGCCCGAGAGATAGATGACGTTGTCCGCATGTACTGCCGCGCCTCTCTGATGCTCGGCCAGGGCCCCGAGGTCCGCATCGTTGGCAACGACCAACGGCACCGCCGCGTTGAGCGCCCTGGCGAGCCGCCCGCCCAGCGGCACATCGCGCCACTGGAGGTTCGGAGCGATATGGACAAGGCCGTCGCTGCGCCGGACGATCCCAGCGACGCCGACGCCGATGCCGACGAGCGCCTGCCGCAAGCCGGTCCGATCCAGAAGCATCTGGGCGATCTCGACCGAATCGGCGACCGTCTGGTCGGCCGAGATTCGTCCGCGCGGCCGATCCACTCGGACCGTGTCGAGGATCTCGCCGCCAAAGCCGACGATCGCCCCGGCCATCGAATCGACGGCGATGTCGATCGCGAGCACGACGGCGCCCGACTTCCGCGGCTCGACCAGCGAGGAGGGTCGGCCCGGTGTGCCCAGAGCGGCAGCCGACTCCTCCGACACCAGGCCCAGCTCGGTTAGCTCGCCGATGAGCACCCGGATCGCTCCTCGCGTCAGGCCCGTGCGCGCGACCAGCTCGGAGCGTGAGAGAGCCCCGTTGCGGTGGATCTCACACGCAATGGCAGCGAGGTTGGATCGGTGGATCGTCTCGCTGCGCTGCCCTGCCCGGGATTGCGAAGATGTCAACGGAGAAGGCGGCAAAGACGGCGGCCGAAACGGCGGCAGCGTGATTTGTGCTTCCTCCGTACAAATTGCTTGTGATAGGCTCCTACAAACCCGGATCGGTGTCAAGGTCCACCCAGTCCACCCACATGTCGGAGGTTACGAGGAGACGCCAATGAGGACTCTGGTGGCGGGCGTCGACTGCTCCACGCAGGCAACGAAGGTCGCTGTGGTCGACGCCGAAACGGGCGAGACGGTCGGGTTCGGGCGGGCCGAGCATTCGATCGAGGGCAGCGAGGGCGTGCGCGAGACGGACCCCGAAGTATGGTGGCAGGCCCTGCTCTCCGCCCTGCGCCAGACGAACCTGGCAGGCCAGGTGGCGGCCATCTCGGTGGCCGGTCAGCAGCACGGCCTGGTCTGCCTCGATGAGTCCGGCAAGCCGCTCCGCCCGGCGATGCTGTGGAACGACACGCGCGCCGCCCCGGATGCGGCCGAGCTGGTGGACGACTTCGGCGGCGCCACGCGTTGGGCAGCCAGGATCGGCGTCGTTCCGGTGGCTTCGTTCACCGCCTCGAAGTGGGCCTGGCTCCGCCGGCGGGAGCCCGAGGTCGCCGCGCGGACGGCGGCGATTCGCCTGCCCCATGACTTCCTGACCGAGCGACTCTGCGGCGAGGGCGTCACCGATCGCGGCGACGCCTCCGGGACGGCGTGGTGGTCGAGCGAGACCGAGGGGTACAGCCCCGAAGTCCTCGCCCTGCCGGCGCTCGGGCTGGCGGCGGATCGCCTGCCGCGGGTCCTCGGCCCAACCGAGCAAGCCGGAGTCGTGACGGCCGCTGCCGCCGCCGAATCGGGCCTGCCGGCGGGGGCCGCGGTGGGCCCGGGCACCGGCGACAACATGGGCGCGGCTCTCGGGCTCGGACTCCGGCCCGGCGTTCCGGTGCTGAGCCTCGGTACGTCCGGGACCGTCTTCATGGTCTCGACGACTCGCGCCGCGGATCCCACGGGCGATGTTGCCGGCTTCGCCGACGCCACCGGCCGCTTCCTGCCGCTTGCCTGCACGTTGAACTGCACCCTCGCCGTCGACCGCGTCGCGGCCTGGCTGAACCTCGACCGCGAGGGCGTCGTGCCCAGCGCCGGGGTGGTGATGCTCCCCTACTTCGACGGTGAGCGCACCCCGAACCTGCCCGACGCCGCGGCCGCGGTTTTCGGCCTTCGCCACACGACGGATCCACGAGCCATCCTGATGGCCGCCTACGAAGGCGCGATCGTCGGGCTGCTCGATGCGCTCGAGGCCATCGACGCCTGCTCGTCGGGCGTAGACCCGGACGCGCCGCTCATGCTGGTCGGCGGCGGCGCGAACGGCGCCACCTGGCAGAGCGTCGCCCAGCGACTCTCCGGGCGGCCGATCACCGTCCCCCACGTCCGGGAGGTCGTGAGCCTGGGCGCCGCCGTTCAGGCCGCGGCGGTGCTGCGCCACGAAGCCCCCGCGGACGTGGCGGCTCGATGGGGAACCGCGGGCGGGACCGAGCTGCCCGCAGCTGCGCGCGACACGGAGACGATCGCCCTGCACCGGAGCGTCCGCCATCTGGCGTCGGCAGCGCTGCAGACTCGCCGGCCCCGATCCTGACCGGACGGCTCCCGGAGGGCGGGCCGACCGTCCGCATCCGGCGCCGCAGGACGATGTGCCTCAGACTTGAGGCATGATCGCGATCCTCGGCGGACTTGGAGCCGCTGTCATGTGGGCGACCGCCAGCCTGACTTCGTCCCGCTGCGGCCGCCTCATCGGCGCCACCTCGACCGTGGCCTGGATGATGCTCGTCGGGCTGATCATCGCCTGGCCTCTCTCGGTCGTCTCCGGGCCGGTGCCGCCGATCACGCCGACGCTGGCCGTCTGGCTGACCGGCTCCGGCGTGGGCAGCGTGATCGGCCTGTTGCTCGTGTATCGGGGCCTGCGGATCGGCAAGGTCGGCGTGGTGACGGCGCTCGCGTCGACGGAAGGGGCGATCGCGGCGATGGTGGCCGTCGTCGCCGGCGAGAGTCTCACGATCCCGGTCGCGGCGACGCTGTGCGTCATCGTCGTCGGCATCGCGACGGTGGCCCTGGCGACCGGCGACGCGACCGAACCGGTCGTGCCCGGCGACGAGCGGCGGGCGATCGTCTACGGGATCCTGGCCGCGCTCGTCTTCGGCGTGACCATCTACAGCACCGCGCAGCTCGGCAAGAGCATGCCGCCCCTGATGGCCGTCCTGCCGGCCCGTGTCGTCGGCGTCGTGGGCGTATTCATCCCCATGGCCCTGACCGGCCGTCTCCAGCTCACCCGCCCGGCGGTACCGATGGTCGTGCTCATCGGCGCCGCGGAGGTCTTCGGCAACGCCTCCTATGTCGTCGGGTCGGGCGAGAGCATCGCCATCTCGGCCGTCCTCGCCAGCCAGTTCGCGGCCGTCTCGGCGGTGGCCGCCTTCCTGCTCTTCCGCGAGCGGCTCTCGATGGGCCAGCGCGCGGGCGTCGTCGTCATCTGCCTGAGCGTCGCGATGCTGACTGCCGTCAGGGGCTGACAACTCGCCGGCGATCAGGCCATCGCCGCCAGCGCGTGCGTCTTCGAGGCGCCTTACACCGCGACCACCCGGTTGCGACCGGACTGCTTGGCCATGTACAGCGCGGCGTCGGCTCGTCCGAGCAGCGCCTCCTTCGTGGGCTCCGCGGCATAGACAATGGCACACCCGGCGCTCACGGTGGCGCGCAGGGGTCGTCCGTCAGCCCCGGGCACCGAGCGAGCCTCGAGATCCCGGCGGACTTCGTCGGCCCGGCGCGTGGCCTCGGCGAGGCCGCAGTCCTCGAGAATCGCGACGAACTCCTCGCCACCGTATCGGGCGACGAGGTCAGAAGAGCGCAGGCGCGCCCGCAGGATCTCACCGAACACGCGCAGCAAGGCATCGCCGGCCAGGTGCCCGTGGCGGTTATTGAAGTCGCCGAAGTGGTCGAGATCGAACATGATCGCGGCCAGGTTCCCGGCCGGTGCGTGGCGCTTGAAGCGGGCGATGGCGAGGTCGAGCGCGGCGTCGAAGTGGCGGCGGTTGTAGAGGCCGGTAAGCGCATCGTGGATCGCGAGTGCCGACACCTGTTCCATGAGGTAGGCGTTGGCGAGCGCGAGCGCCGCGTGCGAGCCAAGCAGGGCGAACACCTCGAGCTCGGCCTGCGTGAACGTCGCGTCAGTGTGGGCCCGGGCCACGGAGATCACACCCAGCACCGAGTCCTCGTGGATGAGTGGCACCCCCACCGTCCGGACCGATTCGTAGTGCATGTAGTCCCGCAACGCCGCGTTGGACTGGCTGCGCCGATGGGGCTCCGTGAGGACCATGGCGCGCATGCTGATGGTGCGACCCGCAGTCCCCTCGCCCGGTTGGATGATCGCGCCGACGGCGCCCGGGTCGAACCCGCGAACCGCGCTGACGCGGTACTGCCCATCGCTGCGATCCAGCATGGTGATCAGCACCGAGTCCGAGGGGACGACAGCGCCCACGGCGTCGACCAGCGCCGCCGCCAGGCGCTTGGGTTCTCCGATGGCGTTCACGGCGGCCGCGAATTCGGCGAGAGCAGCGAACAATCGCATCCGATCGCGCAAGGCGTCCTGAGCCTGGTTGGCTCGCAGGGCACTGGAGAGGCGGTCCGCGATGGCCCGCGCAAGGCGCAGGTCGTCCGGCGTCATGGCCTCGGGCTGCAGAGCCTCGATGTTGAGGACGCCGAGCGTCGCGCCGTCGCCGAGCAGCGGGGCGGCGATCTCGGTCACGATTCCATCCTCCCCGGACACGTAGTCGGGGTCGCTGCGGACGTCGCGCACGAGTTCCGCAAGGCCGGTTCGGTACACGCGGCCGATGACGCCCCTGCTGGCGTCCAGGCGCTCCGGCACGGCCCGGTACCCGCGCTGTGCTCCCAGGCGCAGGCCGGATCCGTCGGCCAGGTACAGCGACAGGAAGCGGTAGCCCATCCGCGTCTCCAGCTCGCTCAGCACCGCGTCGAGCGCCGAGGGTGTCGGCCCCTGCTGCGTGAGGAGGTGCCCTACGGCCTCGATCCCGTACAGGGCTTCGTCCCCCCGGCGGGCCTTGGTGATGTCGATCCCGGTCGCGATCACGTGGGTGACGGCGCCCTGGTCGTCGGTGAGACACGCATTCTCCCAGCGAATGAGGCGCAATGCACCCGTGCTCGTTAGCCAGTGGTTCTCGAACGAGTTGGGGAATGCCCCCGCCTGGAGATCGGCAAATCCGGCTCGCACGGTCTCGACCTCGACCGACGGCATCAGCACGTCCCAGACCAGGCGCCCGACGACCTCCGCGGCGCGGTACCCGCTCAAGCGCTCGCAGGCAGCGTTGAAGCGCACCACCTGACCTAGCGCGTCGACGACAAGCACGAGAACTTCGGCGGCCCCCAGAATCGCTTCGACGAACCGTTCCTCGCCGACCAGCCTCCGCCGCGCCTCCATGGCGGCAGTGATGTCGCGGCCCACCGAGACGCTGCCGGTGAGCCGGCCGTCAGTGATGATCGGCTCAACCGTCGAGCCGAGCCTGATCTCGCGGCCGTCGCGAAGCCGAACGGTGCCCGTTCCGCGCCACGTTCGTCCGGCCTCCAGCGCGGCGGAGAACTCGCGCTCGTCGTCGGGTTGCGCCATCCGGAAGGGCAGCAGCTCGCCGAAGAGGCGGCCGACCGCCTCGGTGGCCGAGTAGCCGAACAGGCGCTCGGCGGACACGGTCCAGTGAGTGATCCGATTGGCAGCATCGGTCACGAAGACTGCGTCGGAGATGTGCTCAAAGAGGAGGCGCTGGATCTCGCCATCGTCAACGGCGGCGTCGACCGCCCGCCCGCCTTTGCGGGGACCGCCGGCGCGGGATGCGCGGCTCGTTCTTGCCCACGGTCCCAGACCGTCGGGCACAGCCCCGTGCGCGCCGCCGTCCGGCGAAGGAGATCGCCATCGTGGGTTGCTCATCGCGAGTCACCCCGCGTTGACCATCCGCAGAGGCCGCGCCAGTCGATCAGCCCAGACGGAAACTGGCCTCGGCCCGGGCATCATCGTGCGTCGCCACGAAGACTGCAACGGTACATCCGTGCATGGGGACCCGAGCGCATCGCGCCCATTCATCGTGTAGTGCGCCCGCCTTCTGCCGGCGTATCAGGAGAACGTCTGCCAGGCCTCCCATTCGAGCAGGTCGCCGAGCGAAACGTACCGGTACGGCATCCAGGCGTGGCCGAGCATTCCCCAGCCCGAGCCCCAGGAGTTCTGCATCAGGAAGGCGCCCTTGGAGTCGTCGTAGCCGACGAACTTGTAGGCGTGGCCGCCGGACATGTGGCCCGGCACCGGCATCACGCCATCGGCACCGGGCGTGAACCAGGCGTCGCACCAGGGGCTGCCGATCCAGGCATCGCCGTACGCGGCGATGGCCTGCTTGACCTCGGTCATAGTCCGCAGGCGGGCGTACGAGGCGATCTTGATGCGGTCGCCAACGTGGACGGGCAGCGTCGGGACCTGCGGGTTGACTGGAGCCGGACGCTGGTGCGGGCCCTCGATCCAGGCGATCAGCGACATGATCGCGTTGAGGATCTCGCCCGGAGTCGGCAGGCTCAAGCCATGCGGCCCGGCGGCCGGCTGCGCCAGCGCCTGGGCCTGAGCGACGGCCCGAGCCTGCTCCGGAGTCAGCCCCGACAGGATGGCCTTGACCAGGCCTCCCTGCGACTGCAGCACCTTGCAGGCTATGCGGATGAAGGTGCCGTCGCTGTTCGGAGAGCCGTCCTGCTGCTTGCACAGCTTGTACAGATCGTCGGGGTCGAAGCTGAGCGCCTCCGATGCCTCGAGCATGCTCTCGATCTGGCGTCCGAGGGCCCCGGAGTAGCCGACGCACGCCGGCAGCCCGTCCTGGTCCAGGACCGTCCAGAGGTAGCGCGGCGCGTACGAAGGTGGCGGAGGCGCCGCCGCCACCGCCGGCGCGGCCATCGCCAGGCTGCGGTCACGCTGGTCGACCGGAGAAGGAACGCGGCCTAGACCGTAAGGCATGGGGAACCCCCTGGTGCGGTTTTGTGCCGTTCAGACTATGCCGCCGGCCGGCCGCTGCCAACTACGCGACCTCCTGTACGGAACGCCGGCCCGGCGCACACCTGCCAGCTCGAGCGGCTGCGGCGGGCGCCGAGTCCCGCTAGAGTGAGCGTGACAGCGCGGGCATCGCAGCGCAGGCGGCGAAGAAAGGCGAGGAGAGCGTGGACACCGAGATCCTGGCCGAGTACAAGCGGCTAACCGGCGAGCTGAAAAGGAACCGCGAGGCCCTCGCAGGCCTCCTGGACCGGATCAAGCAGACTGACGGCTCCCTCAAGCTGACGAAAGAGGCCGTGGCCTCGTGGGATCGTCTCGACAAGGAGTACGACCGGGACCGCAGGGCCCTGAGGAAGCTGCTTGCCAGCAAGGCGGCGGCCAGCAAGCCAGCAGCCAGCAAGGCTGCAGCCGGTAAGGCCGCAGCCGGCAAGCCAGCGGCCGGCAAGCCAGCGGCCGGCTGACCCGCGCCCGACCGCGCGGGCGGACTCGCTCAGAGGCGCAACGTGGCTGATCGGGTGCTCGAGATCGATGGGCTCACGAAGCGCTACGGCGACGTTGTGGCGCTCCGGGACCTGAGCTTCGACGTCCGCTCGGGAGAGGTGTTCGGCTTCGTCGGGCGCAACGGCGCCGGCAAGACGACAACGATGCGCATCGTGCTCGGCGTGCTCGCGCCCGACGCGGGGGAGGTCCGGTGGGGTGGCACTCCCCTCACGTTCGCGGCGCGCCGTCGCATCGGTTACATGCCCGAAGAGCGTGGCCTCTACCCGAAGATGCGCGTCGGCGAGCAGCTCGCCTACCTCGCGGAGCTGCACGGTATGGCGGCGCCGGCGGCCCAGCCCGCGGCCAGGACCTGGCTCGAGCGGTTCGGCCTCGCCGAACGTGCCGGCGACGAGCTCCAGAAGCTGAGTCTGGGCAACCAGCAGCGCGTCCAGCTCGCGGCCGCCCTGGTCTTCGAACCGGACCTGCTCGTCCTCGACGAGCCGTTCGCCGGTCTGGATCCGGTCGCCGTCGACCTCATGAGCGCCGTGCTGCGCGAGCAGGCCGACGCCGGCCTGCCGGTCGTCTTCTCCAGCCACGAGCTCGATCTCGTCGAGCGAATATGCGATCGAGTTGGGATCGTCGAGCGGGGCCATATGATCGCCTGCGGCACGGTGGCGGAGCTGCGTAGCGGCGCAGCCGAACGGCTCTGGATCGACGCACCCGCGGCACCGGCGGGGTGGGAGGACCAGGTTCCGGGCGCGCGGCTCGTTCGCAGCGACGGCTCTCGCCTGCTCTTCGAGCTGGACGCCGGGGCCGACGACCAGGCACTGCTGCGGACGGCGCTCGGCAGCGGGCCGGTCCTCGAGTTCAGCCGGGCCCAGCCGAGCCTCGGTGAGCTCTTCCGCTCCGCCATCGAGGAGGCCGAGCCATGAGCGCCCCTGCCGGAGGCCACGCTTCATCCGGCGGCCGGCCGGCTGTCTTCCTGGTCGCCCGGCGCGAGATCCTGATGCGCTTGCGGTCTCCGATCTTCAGGATTGGGACGATCGTCATGGTCGTGCTGGTCGCCGCCGGAGTCCTGATGGCGACGCTTCTGGGCGGCAAGAGCGCCGCCACGCGGGTGGGCTTCGTCGGTCCGGCCCAGGCGCTCGCCGTGCCGTTCGCGACCTCGGCGACCGCGCTCGGCGCGGACGTCACGGTCAGCGCCATCGCCGACGCCGCCACGGGCGAGGAACAGATCAACAATGGCTCGCTCGACGTGCTGGTGACCGGAACGCCGACCGCCCCCGTGGCGTTGGTCGAGGCTCAGCTCGACCCGGCCATCCAGGTCGCGCTCGACGCTGCGGCCAGGCAGCAGGCGCTGGACGACAGCCTGACGGCTGCCGGCATCGATCCCAGCACGGTCGCGGCCGGTGTGGCCGGTGCCCATGTGACCGTGCAGAGCATGAAGCCGGTCGATCCCGACCTAGCCCAGAAGGCTCTCGTCGGGATCGCGGTTGGGCTCACCCTGTATATATCCCTGGGGCTCTACGGGAGCTTCGTGGCCCAGGGTGTGGTCGAGGAGAAGACCACCCGGATGGTCGAGATCGTGCTGGCGACCGTTCGCCCGACCCGGTTGCTGGCGGGCAAGATCGTCGGCATCGGCCTGGTCGGCCTGCTCCAGCTCGCCATCGTCGGGGCAGCCGGCTTCGTCATGGTGGCTCGTACGCACGTCCTGACCATCCCGGCCCTGGGCGCGAGTGCTATCGCCGGCGACCTGCTCTGGTTCGTCCTCGGCTTCTACCTTTACGCCATGGCCTTCGCCGCAGCGTCATCTCTCGTCTCGCGCCAGGAGGAGGTCGGTGGCGTGACCGCCCCGATCTCGATCTTCCTCGTCCTGGGCTATCTGCTGGTCTTCGTCGTCGTGTCCAACCCGAGCGGCGTGCCGAGCACGGTTCTGTCGCTGCTGCCGCCGTTTGCTCCCGTGCTCATGCCGGTCCGAATGGCGACCGGCGACGCAGCTGCCTGGCAGGTGGCCCTGGCCGTGGCGCTCACGCTCGCGACCGCGGTTGCGCTGACGTGGCTGGCCGGACGGATCTACGCCAACTCGGTGTTGCGGCTCGGGGCGCGGGTTCGATTCTTCGACGCGTTGTTCGGGAAGTAGCCTCGGTCGACGGCGCTGCCGCTTCGCCGCCTGGTGGGCACCGCGGGGCCCCAGCGAAGCCGGTCCCGTTATCTGGTCATCGCGGGACCCAGGCGACCCTCTTGAGGCGCGACGACGGCTTGACGGCCGGTAGAGTACGGTGATGGCGGCTTCGCCCCGTGCCTTCGTCCTGCGCCACACGCACCTCCGTCCCGTGCCGGGTCTCGAAGAGATCCACCTCCACCTGGCCGATGAGGTGCTGCCACTCTGGCGCGCCGTCGAGGTCGAGACGAACGATCCCGACCCGGCCCTCCCCCACTGGGCGTTCGCGTGGGCGGGCGGGCTCGCGATCGGCCGGTATCTGCGCGAGCGCCCGGAAGCGGTGGCCGGTCGGCGGGTGTTCGACTTCGCATCCGGCTCCGGGCTGTGCGCGATCGCGTCGATGCATGCCGGCGCGGCCGAGGCGACCGGCGCCGACATCGATGCCTTCGCCGCGGCAGCGATCGAGCTCAACGCCCGCGCCAACGGCCGCCGGGTGACCGTCGTGCGTCGCGATGTCCTGGACGAGGAGCCGCCCGACGCGGACGTCATCCTGGCCGGCGACTGTTGGTACGACGCCCGCCTGGCCGCACGCGTCCTGCCGTGGCTGCAAAGGGCTCGGGACCGCGGGATCGATGTCCTGGTCGGCGACCCCGGCCGCCGCTACTTGCCCACCGACGAGCTGGTCGAGCTCGCCTCATACGAAGTCCGCACGACGACCGAGCTCGAGGACCTACAGCTCAAGAAGGGTCGCGTCTATGGGTTGCCGCATTAGCGGCGGCGTGGACGAGTCGGGGTTTCGAGGAGCTGATTCTTGAAGCTTCGCGCCAGCCAGCCCTCGAACTCGTCGGCGCTCCAACCACCGACCTCCGTCAGCTCGGCATACACCTCCGGCGGGGTTAGGGCATCGAGAATGGCAGTCGCATGGGCCACATCGATCCCAGGCGTCAGCTGCCCTTCGAGCGATCGAGCGAGGCGTTCGATGCCGGCGCGCCGCAGGCCAAGCACCTGCTCGACTTCGGCCCGCACGGACGAATCCGTCGCGCCCGCATCACGGTGGATTGCGACGACATCGTGCCCGAACTCCCAGCGCCGGCGGATCGAGTGCGCGAACAGCACGAGCTTGCGCTCGGGGTTGGTCTCCAGCATCGCGGCTTCGAACAGCGCCTCGGCCTCCGGCTGGCGCAAGACCGTGTCCCGAAGGGCACGCAGGATCCCGGCTTTGGAGCCGTAGACCGCGTAGACCGTCTGAACCGCGACGCCGGCTTCGTCCGCGATCGCCTGGAGCGTAGTCGCGCCGTAGCCGCGACTCCGGAAGAGGCTCCGGGCGGCTTCGGCGATGCGGCGGCGAGTCACCTGAGCCCGCTCGTCCCGCAGGGTGGGCCTCTCTTTGACGTCGTCCATGTCAATAGAGTATCACTCTACTTGCATAGAGTACAACTCTAATCACCGATGGAGAGTGCCGTGTCAACCGAAGACAACATCGCCGCGTTTCGCAGACTCATCGAAGTCGGCTTCGCCCAGGGAGACCTCGGCGTTGTCGACCAGCTGGTCTCCCCCGACGCAATCGAACACCAGCGAGGTAGCAAATCCGGCATCGATGGCACGAAGGCCACGATCTCCATCCTTCACAGCTGGTTCTCGGATTTCGAGCTCTCGGTCGTCAAGCTCAGCGCCGACGGGGACACTGTGTGGGCGCTAAACCGCGCTCGCGGCGTCAACACCGGCTCCATCTTCGGTAACCCGCCCACCGGCCAGACGTTCGAGATCGACGTCATCGACATCGCCCGCTTCGTGAACGGCAAGATCGTCGAGCATTGGGCCGTGCCCGATCAGCTCGGCATGCTGGTCCAGCTCGGCCTGGCCCCAAGGCCCCAGCCGGTTGGCGTCCGCTGAACTAGGGACCGAGCTGGGCCCCATGGTCAACAACCTCGTCGGGTGGATCGATCCGGAAGACCGGATGGTCGGCCGGGTTGGGAAGCCTCGCCATGTAGGTCCGGCAGTTGCACGTCAGGCTCGCGGCGTAGGCCTTCACGATCGCGCTGCGTTCGGGGTCCTGCATCTCGACCACCCGGATCTGCTCGCGCTGCCGGCGGATGCGTAACTCGGCCTCGCCCGCTGCCCGCAGGTTGCGCGCCCAGTAGGAATCACCCATGGGCGACACCAGATAGCGCCTGCCCTCGTACTCGAACGGCCCATCGAAGGGCACGCTGCGCTGCTTGCCGCTGCGCCGCCCGCGCACGATGAGCGTCGGGCTCAACCTCAGCCTGACAACCAGCGGATTGAACACGCGCCGTATCAGGACGTGCTGGCGGATGTGTGCTCGCGGCTTGCTCGCTGTCGCTCGGTCCGTCGCTGCAGTCATCGCGACCCTCGATTCCCGCGGATCCTAGACGGATGCCCGCGGCACGAGTAGGGCCGCCGGGCACATCGCGCGGCGATCAGGCGCAGGCAACTGCCTCTGGGGAAGTGGCTGCGCCCGATTCAGGGGCTCGAGCGGAGCTGGAAGGTGTAGGCCCCCGTGGCGGTGCCGTCCGAATAGATCTCGACCACGTAGGTGCCCGCGTTGGGGAGCACGAACCGTCCGAGGTCGTCGCACGCGTTCCCGAGGTTCGCCTTACCGGACGGGTCGACGAGCCGCCACGTTAGCCCGTTCACGCACGCCCCCTGGGCGTCCAGGAAGACGACCTGGCCGGCCGAAGCAGCGAAGGTGTACGCGTGCCATTCGCCAATCCGGGTGATCTTGTCGCTGACGGTCTGGCCGAGCGTGATCGCCGAGGTGCGCTCGGCCGGCGCGCCGATGATCTCGAAGGCATATGCCCCCGCGGTGGTGCCGTCGGCGTTGACCACGACCGTGTACGTGCCGGCGTCTTTGAGCACGAACCGTCCCAGGTCGGTGCACGAATACGAGAGGCCGATGTCGCCGCCGCCGGACGGACCGACGAGCGCCCACGTCAGCCCGCCCACGCAAGCGCCCTGGGCATCGAGGTAGACGACGTCGCCGGCCTTCGCGCTGAAGGTGGTCCGGTCGACCTGCGAGGGCGTCGCGATCGTGCCGCTGACCTTCTGGTCGAGTGCCGAAGATGGCGTGGCGCCCTGGCCAGGAAGCTGGGCGGCGGCCGCCGCGGTGGACACCTGCATTGCTGCCGCCGACGCAGCGTAGGACGAGTCGCCGGTGATGCCCACGTCCAGTATGCAGTTGGTCAGCGTCGGCTCGCCAGACACGCCCAGGGAACGACAGAGGGCCTCCGCCTTCGTCCGCCCCGCCGCGTCGAGTGAGTCGATGGTCGCCGGCCCGTGTGGGATGTCCGGCTTGGTGAACGTGGCCGTGCTCTCTCCCGGCCCGTAGTCGAATAGCGACTCCGACTGCGTGATCCGCCAGCTTGCCCCGAACGGGTCGTAGAGCTTCGTGGCGAACGCGGGGTCATTCTGGTCGAGCACAGTGCCGTTACGAGCGGTGAAGTCGTTGGCTGGGTTGCCGTCGGCGCTGCCGAGCAGACCGCGAAGCGTCGGCCCGGTGGTGGCATCGGGGGTGAAGGCGAAGTCGAGGTGGCTCCCGACGCGCGTGACGTCGAGCCGGCTTCCACCGGGCCAGGTGATCGTCACGACCGAACCGTGGCGCTCCACGATCCCGCCGTGCGGGAGGCGCAGCGACATGTCGAGCCGGCCATCGGCCTTGCCGTTGATCGTGAGCGGCGGGTTGTCGCTCGCATAGACAGCTACGCGGTCTCCGGCCACCCATGCCGCCACTGCCGTACCGATCGTCACGAGCGTGGACGAGCCGAACGGCTCCTGTCGAGCTTGGACTACCACGCTCTTGTCCGGCGAGCCCGCGATCAGGAACTCGCCTGCGGCCTGGAAGTCGAACCGCAAGCCGTCCGCGGTGCGGTCGTGCGGATCCGAGTTTCCACAGAGGAGGAGGCACTTGCCCGCCGCGAAGTCAGCGCAGCCCTTTGGACTCAAGCAGCCCTTCGTCCACGGAGGAAGGATGTCCTTGGGCGGGATCCCGTTTGGCCGTTTGATGCCCGCCCAGCCTCCCGGCCCAAGCCCGCGCAAGCCGTTGTCCCCAGGCTCAGGGGTCGGCGAGGTCCCCCCGGTCTCCGGCGGCAATCCGGATGGACCGGGATGCCATGCTGGCGTCGGCACGCGGAAATGGCCGGGATCGGGCGACGTGAGCGATCCAGTGAGGCCCGTCGGATCGGTCCCATTGACCGGGTCGCCGGCGACGTATCGATAGAGGACCGCGTCACCGCCGGCGTAGCGGGCGGGATCGGGGCCGGTCCAACGACCGGTTTGCGGGTCGTACTCGCGCGCGCCGAACTTCACAAGACCCGTGTCAGTGTCGCGCAACCCGCCCGCAAAGCCGGTCGGGATGAAGCCGGGCTTGGTATCGGAGGTGACGTTGCCCCACGCGTCGTAGGTGATCGCCTCGGCCACCGTGCCACTCGCCGCGTCGATCACGAGCAGCGGGCTGCCGAGGTGATCGGTGACGACCTGGTAGCTCGAGCCGCCGCGCTGGACAAGCGTGAGCCGCCCGGCGTCGTCGTAGCCGAAGCGAGCCACCAACGCGCCGCTGCCGTCGGTCTGCGCCGCGAGGCGGCCGTCGGGTCCGTAGAGATAGCCCGCCGCGAGCACGCCGTCGACCTTCTTGCCGATCCGAACACCGCCCGCGTCGACGGGGTACTCGATCCGGCGCCCGCCCGGGAGGGTGACCGCTTGCAGGTCGCCAAAGGCGTTGAACGTGTAACCCGTAGTGGCGCCCGCGGCGCTGACGCTGGTGAGCTGCCCGTCGGGCCTGACGAAGTACTGCGCCGAGCCCCATGAGATCAATCGATCGCGATCGTCATATGCGGCCGCGAGCGTGCCGGCCGGGGTCTTGACCGTCACGCGATTCCCGGCTGCGTCGTAGGAGTCGCTCTCGACCTGGGTCCCGTCCACCGTGACCCCGGCGAGCCGCCCGGAGGTGTCGTACGCATAGGTCGTATGTGTGGGAGTGCCGCCGGCGCGAGTCTCGATCACGCTCGTGACCCGCCCGCGCAGGTCGTAGGCGTAGCGCACCTCGAGCGCGGCTGACCCGTTCGCCGACACGGCGATCCGGGCCGGCCGCCCCTGGGCGTCGTACTCACGGGTGGTCTGCACCACGCCGAGTGATGCCTGCGAGACGGCGCCGCTCGCCGGGTCGCGCCGCAGCGAAACATCCCCCACGGTGGTGAGGAACCCGGCGGTGTCATACGCGTAGCTGATCGGCGCCGCCTTATCGACCGACTCGCCGGCGACCCGGCCCTCAGAGTCCAGGGTCACGGCCACGGCGCCGGTGATCGGGCCGGAAACGCTGCGCCCGACGGGAATCCCGCCTGCGTACGTGAACCCAGTGTCGATCCCGCCGGGTGCCGTACTCTTGACGAGGAGACCGGTCGTCGGGTCGTAGGCGGCCGTTGCAGTACCCTGGTCGAACGTCCAGCCGGTGATCCGGCCCATCGCGTCGTACGTGTAGGCGATCGATCGGTCGCCCGGTCCGACGATCGCGGCGAGGTTGCCGTCCTTGTTGTACGTCCGCGTCTCATACGAGCCGTCGGCGCCAACGGTCGGGGGCAGGAACCCGGTCTGGCGGCCGGCGGCGCTGAACCCGATCGTCGTCGACGGCTGTCCGGCCGGCGCGACCCTGACCAGCCGCCCGAGCGCGTCGTATGCGGAGAGGACCGTCGCGCCGTCGGCGGCCGTCCAGCTGACGATCCGTCCCAGGGAGTCCGCCGTGACGTGCTCGACGACGCCGTCGGGCCCGGTGATGTCCGCAACGCCGTCGGTGCCGTACGCGTAGGTGGTCTTCGCCGCGGCCGCGCCGCTCCCTGACGTTCGCGTGGCGACACGCCCGTGGTCGTCGTAGGTGAAGGCCAGGTCCGGCTGGCCCGGCGCGGTCTGTGACACCATGCGCCCGGCCTTGTCGAACGCCTGTGTGGACTTCCGGCCGGCCGGATCGGACCACGTGATCGTGCGCGAGCCCGGATCCGCCTTCTCGGTCCAGGTTCCGCCGGCCACTTCATCTGTGCGGGACCAGGCGGTGACCCCGAGCGGGTCGCCGGCCGGGGTCGTAACGGCGACCGTGCTGGTAGTGTGGCGAGTGGCGCCGTCTGGCCGAGTCTCGTCGACAGGGGTCGGGATCGGGGCGTCTGTGCCCCAGCGCGGATCGGGCTGCTCACCGAGCGCGATCTTCGTCCCGTCGGGCAACGTGACCGCGTGCTGCCCGGTCGGATCGGTGGACACGGTCGTCCGGGTGCCGTCGGGCGCGGTGTACGTCTGGACCCGTCCGGTGCCCGACACTTCCGAGCGGTTCGTGGTGACGCGGCCCAGCGTCGTCGTGGACCGGACGTCGATCGACCCGGCGGCCGCGGTGCGCGTGTATGTGACAGCCACGCCGTCGGGGTCCTTCGCCGAGTTGAGCCGACCGGCGTCGTCATACGCGTAGGTCGTCACGCCGCCGGTGGGGTCGTAGTAGGTGGTCACCAGCCCATCGGCGGTCGCCGTGAAGACGCTGGCCTGACCTGCCGGATCCCGGATCCCACCGAGATGGCCGTTGCTATCGAGGAGCAGGGTAGTCCGCACTCCGTCGAAACCGGCGACGCCCGAGAGCGTTCCGTCGGTCTCGCGCTCTACGACGAGGTGAATCGGCGTGCCGTCGAGCGACCCGTCTGCGCCCGAGAGGCGGCCAGCGGCGTCGTACGAGAAAGTGACGAGGGTCGTGCCCAGGAGCGCATCCACGGTGCGGACGTGGCGGCCCTTCACGTCGAAGACGTACGCCCGGAGTCCGTCGTAGGTCGGAACTACGCGCTCGCCCGAGGCGAGAGTGATTCCCTTCGCGAACCGCCACGAGCCGTCACCGGAGAGCAGCACGCCGTTGGTGGGGTCATAGCGCTGCAGAATGTCGAGGGACCAACCCCCGAGCCCTTCCGCGGAGGCGTCCCAACCTGATCGATCCTTCCGGCCGGGTGCCCACTCGCTGGAGTAAGTCAGGGCCACGCCGGTGCCGGCGACAGGCTCCGTCAACAGGACGGCCTGGTGCTCGCACGGGACATAGCCGGTGAGATCGCAGGCTTCGAGCGCAAGCAGGTCGGCGGCCGGCGCCGAGGGAGCAGGCGTGGTCCGCGCTGTGGTCGGGCTGGGAGTGGGATTCGGGCTGCACGCCGAGACCAGGAGAGCGACGATCGCCACGGCGGTCCAAGGTCTCGTTCCCAGGCGTGTTGCCGCGTTTAGCGACCCGCGCGCGTCATCCGGCCTGCCCTTAGGCCGGCCGAACCGGACGAAGGCTCCGCCCAGCCGGCCGCTCACGCTGCAAGACCTTTGTCATCGGAAAGCTTGAGAATCCGGACTCTCCTTCGGGGTCGGGCGGGTACCTACTCCTTGGTCCCCACCATAACAGGGGGTCGCGGCCAGTTGGGCGTCGTCTCATTTCCATGCGAAAGGAAATGGGTTACGTGGAGGGGTTGAACCATTGCGACCTGGCGCGCCAGGTCGGCACCAGCTCGGAGGCTGACAGCAGCGGTTCAGCCTGTGAGTCGATGGTTTCACGCGCCAGTGCCCCCGTGTGACGCCTCCGGATCGGCGACGGTGGTGAGTTCGGAAGCCTGGCTGCCGTAGAGGCCGCACCAAGCTTGACTGGCCGCAGCTCCCGCGCCGTGGTCACTCGCAGAGTTCGGGATCGGGGTGTCAGCGACGGATCGACACGACACTGCTCAGGGGTGGTCTGCTCGTGGGCATAGGCTTTGGGTCCTCTGAACGTCCGGCGCTCGCCGTAGCGCGAGCCGCCATCGCTACCCAGCTCGCGATCTCGGTCCGGCGCCCCGCACCCAGCCTGGCGAGGATGTGCTCCACGTGGGCGCTCACGGTTCTCGGCGCGACCGACAGCTCGGCCGCGATCTCCGAGTTGGTGAGACCAGTGGCGATCAGCTGTGCGACCTCGAACTCGCGAGCGGTGAGCGGGTGCCAGGCGGACTCCTCCGCGTCATGCCGGCGGTTCAGGCGGCCGAGCTCCTCGACGCGCTCGAGGAGGGGCCGACTCCGCAACCGTTTCGCTGTATCACGCACGCCCGAGATCAGACTCGCCGCATCGACGAATCGACCGGAGTGCATCAGACACCCCGCGAGATCGAGCCGCGCCCACAGCAGCTCCCAGGTCCTGCCTCGTGCATCCCAACCTCGAACTGCCCGCTCCAGCGACTCTCGAGCGGCGATCGTCGAACCACCCGAAAGGCTCAGCAGGCCCGCGGCGTGGTCGAGGGCCGGCGAGGCATACCACTCGACCTGGCCGAGGAACTCGGTCGCGCCGGCCAGCCAGCGTTCGGCTTCGCCTCGACGGCCGGCGGCAATTCGGGCCCGGGTTCCGGTGACCGCGAACGGCGCGAACCGCCCCCGCTCACCGGTGCGTCGGGCGAGCTCCAGCGCCCGCTCGCTGCGCGCGATCGCGTCCTCGTAGTCGCCCGCGAGAATCGACAGCTCGGCCAGACCCCAGGTGGCAGCCAGCATGAAATCGGGAGCGCCGGACGCCTCGCCGAACGCCTCGGCGGCCCGCAGGTGCGTGGTCGCCAGCTCGACCTCTCCCCGACCGAGCGCGGTATAGCCCAGGGGCCAGCGAGCCATGCCGGCGGCTCGATCGCACCCCCGGTCGGCGAGGGCGTGCTCCCCGAGAGCGACCGCCTCATTCCATCGCCCATCCGCCCATGCCACCAGCGCTCCGGTCGCGGCCATGACGTGAGCGCAATGGGACTGTTCGATCGCGTCGGCGTAGCGAAGCCCCTCGTCGATCCAGTCTGAGGCGCGGCGGTACTCCATGACCCGCGTCGCCATGACAGCGGCGTCTCGGTAGGCGGTGACGCCGGTATCCTCGAAGCCCCTATCTCGCGCCTCGTGTGCCACCGCGGCCATCCGATCGAGCCCCTGGGGCACGTGTCCCCCGATCACGTCGAGCATCCCTTCGAGCGAGGACGCGTGAAGGAGCACGTCCTCGTCTTCTGCCTCCTGCGCCGCGTGGCGACCGGATTCGACCGCAGCGCGAGCCCCTTCGACATCAAGCGCTTCCATCGACGCGTAGGCAAGTTCCATGGACAGCCCGGAGCGAACCTGGCTCGTCCGCGGGCCGGACGGGAGGTCGTCCACCTCGGCAAGGGCCGACCGGATCACGACGAGCCGAGCTGCGAGTGGCCGTGCGCGGCGGCGTGCCATCTGGGCGACGAACACGAGCTGATCTGCCGCGCCGATCGGGTCGCCGTCCCGAGAGTAGCGCTCACGCGCTTCCCCGGCCGCCCATTCGCAGGTGTCGATCTCCTCGATGGCGGCCGCCTCAATGGAGAAGGCTTCGAGGATCTCCGCCTGCTCGGCCAAGGGGAGGTCGGCGGGCATGTTGTCGACCGCGCGGCGGTACAACTCGAACGCCTCGCGATGCGATGACAGCCGGGCCGAGACCCGGGCTCCTTGAAGGGCCGAACGGAATGCCTGGGCCGTCATCTTTGCCCGCTCGAAATGGAGCGAGGCGTGGATCTCCGACGCTCCCTCGAGATCCTTGACGAACTCGCCCGCGCGAGCGTGCAGTCGGCGACGCTGGCCCTCGGGCAGGCTACGGTAGAGGGCGTCGCGCAGTAGCTGATGGCGAAAGTCGAACAGCCCGCGCAGCCCGGGTGGCTCGAGCACGTGCTGGTCGACGAGCTCGCGCAGCGGTCGGTCCAAGGAGTCGGCGGGCACTTCCATGATGACGGCGAGAACCTCGGGCACGAAGCACCGCCCGATCACCGCGCCGGAGCGAGCGACGGCTTGCGCTTCCGAAGAGAGCCGGCCGATGCGCTGGAGGATCGCGTCTTCCAGGGTGTCCGGCACGGCCGCGTCGAGGATCGCGCGGCTGTCCGTCCGGTCATCCTCGGCGATCGCCCCGAGCAGCTCCTCGATGTGGAGCGGTACGCCGTCGGTCCGCGCGTAGACCGCGGCGACGACGTCGCGCGGCGCCGGCAGACCGGTGCCCAGGATGAGTGTCGTCATGAGAGCAGTCTGGTCGAGGGTCAGTGGTGCGAGTCGCGCCTCCTCGGCGATGCGCTGTGTCAGGAGCCTCGCCCGCCAATCCCGCAGGAGGGCGCCCGGCGCGAGCTCGTCGGTCCGATAGGCGCCGACGATCAGCAGCGGTCGATCTCGGGTCGCCCGAGCGAGCTCGGTGAGGATCTCGAGGCTGAGGTTGTCCGCCCACTGCAGGTCGTCGAAGGAAAGCACCGTCGGGCCATCAAGCGCGCTGACAATCAGATCGACGGCCTTGAGGACGACGGCCCGGCGCCTCGGCTCCGGGGAGGCCACGGTCGCATCGGCGAGCTCGAGGAGCTTCCGTCCAAGGTCCGCCCACTGCTCCATACGCGTCATCGAGCGTGCCATGTCGAGCAGCGACGCCGCCGGCACGTCGCTGTCTTGCGGAGCTAGGAACCCGGCCGCCGTTCGGAAGTCCGCAGCGCGCGCCTTTGTCTCGACGGCTGCCATGAATCGAGACTTGCCGACGCCGGCTTCGCCGGCTAGCAAGAGGAACTGGCCTCGACCCGCTGCCGCCTCCGCCAGGCGGCGTTCGGCGAGATCGAGTAGGTCATCCCGTCCGATCAGGATGGGCGAGAGGCGTGGCCCCAAGCGTGTCATGAGGCCGAGTCTAGGCCGTAGATCCAGGTGGTCATCGGTCGAACGACCGATGTCCCGCGTGGTACTTCGCAAACTGCCCTGCCGTATCGGTCGGGAATGCACGGGCGCATCGGCCGGAAGCACGATGGCGGCCGGCTGCCGCACCGCCAACCTTTGATCCGACGCGACACATACAGGAGAGGCTGATGACCAGGTTCATGGATGTTCATTCGGGGTTCGTGGGCGTAACAGCACAGCAGCTGAAGGAGGCCCACGAACGCGACCTCGCCATAGAGGCGGACGAGGGCGTGCATTTCGAGCGCGCCTGGCTAGATCCCGAGAAAGGCAAGGTCTTCTGTCTTGCCAGCGGACCCAGCCGCGAGGCGGTGCTGCGAATCCACGAACGCGCGGGCCATCCCACGAGCGAGATCTACGAGCTCCAAGTGGAGGTGGCGTGATCGATCTGAGTCGACCAACGCTCCGCTACCGGCCCGAGCCGACCCCTCTCGCCGCCTCTCATCGATCGCAACCATAAGCGTCGAAGGAAGGACAAGCACATGTTTCCAGGAATGTCTGACCCCTGGCCCCTCTGGCTCGCGAAGCAGCGACACGCAGAGTTGATCCACGAGGCCGAGCAGTACCGTCTCGCGAGGGAGGCCGAGCAGTACCGCCTCGCAACGGCCCACCCGGGAAAGCCCGCCGACCACCCATCGGCTCGGCTGCTCAAGAGCATTCGCGCAGGGCTCGGACGGCCGTTCGCCGCCGTCCGGCGTGGTCTCTCGGGCTACCAGGCGCCCTGTGACGACCTCTGCCCCGACTGCGCCACTTCCTGACGAAGTACATAGGCCGGAGGACTGGCCGATCGCGGTCGCCGGCACGGCGGGCCGATCGTGGACGCGTCGCAATGCGGAGCGGAACTCTCGGGTGTGTCGCGAGGGGGGACGAGCGTCTCACCAGGCAGGCGAATCTCGGCCCGACACCGCACTGGCTGGCCGCCGCCCGGCCGGCGGTCCAATCTGCTGCAAGAGCACGTCGTGATCACGGTGTGGCCAGTGAGGATTGAGCGGATGCCCCGCGAGAGCGAGATCGACACTTCGATACCCCCGAGCGGGCCGGGCTGCGTCGAGTGCCTGGCCACGGGTGGCTGGTGGTTCCATCTGCGCCGTTGCGCCACATGCGGCCACGTGGGCTGTTGCGATTCATCGCCGTCGCAGCACGCAAGCAGACACGCCGCCACAACGGAGCACTGGGTAGCCTGCAGCTACGAGCCGGGCGAAGACTGGTTCTGGGACTTCCGCGCCGGGGACGTCGTTGAAGGCCCGACGCTGGCTCCGCCCACTCACCATCCGCTCGATCAGCCCGTGCCGGGACCGGCAGGGCGCGTGCCGCGCGACTGGGAGCAGCACCTGCACTGAGTTCCGCCCGATCGCAGACCCTGAGGGCCTGAGGCCAATGCTCGCCCTGGCCTACGAATCGGCTGTGCACGGAGGCCGCCCGCCGAGGCGAGCGGCCTCCGTTGCAACACGGGACTGAACGGGATACGCGGTTCCGGTTACTTCGCGAGGACCGGCACGAGGGCCGTGTCGAGAACCTGCTTCGACGGCGAGCCGCCCGACATCGGCGCGGCCAGGTCGACGCCGTGGATGGCCTTGACGCGCTCGAGGAACCAGAGGGTGAACGCGTCGGTGGCGCTCACCATCTGCCCGAACGATCGCTCCGGATCCTCGCCTTCGAGCGTCACGATGACCAGGTCGCCCATCGGGGTCGGCTGGAGGAACGTGCGCTCGTGGACGCCGGCTCGCGCTCGCGAGGCGGCGAACTCCGAACGCCGTGCGCCGTTGAGTTGGGCGATGAAGTCGCGCCACTCGTCCGTCTTCCCGGGCAGGACCGGGAATACGACTGCATTCAAGGCCATGGGAACCTCCGTGGGCACGTACATGCCCGACAAACGGGGAGTGGGACTCGCCATTGGCCCTGCGCGACGGTCTAGGCGACCGTATGGGGACGCCGCGCAGGTAGGAACCCGAGGGCTCCCGTGCCTCTCCCCGATCTTCGGAGTGTGCGCGCTCTGCCGGCGAACGTACGGCCATCCAGATTCTGTCTCAGAAACCAGGAGAACTGGCCACGCCCCGGGGCAATGTGGCGCCTCGGATACCAAATGCTCACAGCGACACGGTGGCTCGTCGCCTACCGCGGCCCTACACACGTGACAAACCTGCTCATCAGACCTGCGGCCTCCTCATCCGTCAGCCCCTCCTTGGCCAGCGATCGCCACGTCTCGAACCCGACCGCGTGCCCGATGGCCGCGCGCCGCAGGCGCACCCCCGAAGGTCCCGGCCAGCCAGCCTCGAGGACCTGGACCGTGGTTGGCGGAAACGCGGCGATCCCCGGGCGGAAACGCTCCGGGATCGCGGCTATGTCCCTTAGAAGGTTCGTCCTCATCCGCTCGGTCGCGCGGTAGTAGGCATATAGCTCGGCAAGTGCGACGCCGAGTCGGCGAGCGGGATCGGCGACGGCGGCCCAACCCGAAGGGTCCGGACGAGGGCTTGCGGCGAGCCAGTCCGCGCTGCACGCCGTGAATAGCGCCTCCTCGTTCGGAAAGTGGCGATACAGCGTTGCTCTAGTGACCCCGGCGCGTTCGGCGACCGCGCTCATAGTCGTGGCGGCCGGCCCGATGATCCCGTGGAGCTCCACCGCCGCTCGCGTGATCCGCGCGCGGGTCTGGTCCATCGCGGCTGCGCGGGCCCGCAAACGGTAGGGCCGGCCCGCTTTCGTGAGACGGTTATGTTCAGCCATTGACAGATACCCAATTCCGCGTGAGGATCATCGTGATCACGATACACCACTGACTCACGAACTTCCAGGAGGTCCCCGGTGCTCACATTGACCAAAGCGCACCTCTCCGTAGTCGAACCTCACGGCCCCGACGCCCCGCTCATCCCCGGCTTGACTGCATCGGGGCGGCTCACCTCCGCTGACACGGGTTCGATCTCGATCGTCGAGCACGTCTTCTCGCCGGGGGCACTCGTGCCGCCGCACCGGCACACTCTCGAGGACGAGATCTCGTACGTGGTCATGGGCGACATCGGGTTTCGCTCGAACGGCAAGGAGGTCACGCTCGCGGCCGGCGGCTACATCGTGAAGCCCCGCGGCGAGCTCCACTCGATGTGGAACGCTGGCAGCACTCCCGCACGCATGATCGAGATCATCAGCCCCGCGGGCTTCGAGAACTACTTCGTCGAGCTGGCCGAGGCAGTCGCGGCCGCGGGTAGAGTTCCCGACCCGTCGGTCATGGGCGAAATCGCCGGACGCTTCGGCCTGTCGTTCGATCTCGCGGAGGTGCCGGACCTCGTCGCCCGGTATGGCCTCATTGCGCCCGCCGGCGCGCCGCGGTGATCTGCCCGAACTGACGCCGCCGATCGGGATGGCCGACAGGCCATCCCGGATCAGATACCCGGCTCGGTTTCATCGCCAGCGATCCCAATCGTCATCGATCCGGGATCGCTGGTGGAGCATCGGCGTGACCGTGTGGGAGGCCGAAGGGCGGAGGCTCGAGTAACAGCCGCGCAAGCGTCTCGGCATACCACTGCTCGAACCGAGAGCCGCTCCACCCTCGATCTACGACGAGCAGCCGATAGACCTCGGGGCTGCCGATGGCGAACAGGATCTCGGCGGCGGTTTCAAGGTCCAAGCCCTCACGGAGGTCCGCCGCGTCGATCGCCATCTGTAGCAGAGCGGCCTGGCCGCTGAAGCGCTGAGCCTTGCCACGCTCCCACAGGGTCGCCATCTCTGGTTCGGCGGCCGCAGCTCCACGCACGACCTCATCGAGGGCCGACCGTCGCTCCAGGATCGACCTTCCGTTGGCTGCCAGGATCTCGATCCGGCGCCGGGGATCTGGTTCCGCCCCCATCTCCCGCACCCATGCCTGCTCGAGTATCGGCGGTGCCTCGTTACCGCCAGAGATCGAGACATCCACGAGCTCGGACAGAAGGGTTCGTTTAGCTCCGAAGATGGAGAACACCGTCTCGGGCGAGACGGTCGCCCTCGCGGCTATCGCATCGATCGTGGTCGCGACGTAGCCCCGTTCGACAAAGAGCGCCTCTGCAGCATTGAGGACCGCCCGCCGAGTCGCCCGCGCCTGATCGCGACGACGCGGCGAGTCATAAACGCGCCGACGCTTGACAGGCTGTGACATGCGGATACTGTAAGACCTTAGTGAATACAGTTCAACAGTAGTGACCGGGCAATCCGTCCGGCCGAATGGAGTCACTCTTGCCAGTCGTGCAGCTAGAACATCCCGTCCACGATTTCGGGACCTGGAAGGCCGCGTTCGATCGAGATCCGGTCGATCGAGAGGCGTCAGGGGTGCGGACTTATCAGATCTATCGGCCGACCGACGACCCCAACTACATCGCGGTAGACCTCGAGTTCGACAGCCTGGGGAAGGCAGAGGCGTTCAAGCTTGCCCTGCAGGAGCTGTGGCGGTCACCGAAGGCCGCGGCAGCCTTCGCCGGCATCCCCCGAGTCCGCGTTGTCGACATAGTCGAGCGGAAGTCGTACTGACCGTGAACACCCTGGTCGGCGGCGCGAACCGAGCGTTGTGTCAGTCGATTCGGTCACATCCGCCGGTCGGTTCGGATGTACCGGCGTCCAGTTAACTTGCCGTGCTAAGCACGAAGGGCTATTTGGAGCGGGAGACGGGTCTCGAACCCGCGACATTCAGCTTGGATGGCCCAAGCGTGTAAGCGTTGTAGCACCGTGCTCAGAGGGGCGAACACAACGTGTCCAGCTATCGTGTCGTGACGAGGGTCGCCGAGCCGTTTTCGCGGTGGGCCACCCCGAGCGCGGGTCCCCCGACCCGTGACCCCGCAGGGCGAGGCCGCCTCGGCCAGCTTGAACGCCTGTATTCCGGTGAGACAATCTCCGTGGACGCGGGAGGCCCTGACGCGCAGCGCATGCTTGCGGCCGCCGGGACCCGCGTCGAGCCACTGGCGAGACCGACCGCCGCGTCCTCGGGCACACCAGGGAGGCCACTCCATGATCAGTCCGGTTCGACCGGCAATGGAGCCGACGGTCGACACGTCGGGCATCCCATACACGGACGGCCGGATCCCATTCAAGGGCTACTCGACGTGGTACCGGATCTACGGTGAAGCGGAGCGACCAGGTCGGCTGCCGCTGCTCTGCCTGCACGGCGGCCCCGGCACCTGCTACGACACCCTCGAATCGCTCAAGGCGATGGTGGAGACGGGACGCCGCGTCATCTTCTACGACCAGCTCGGCTGTGGCCTCTCGTCCCTGCCCGAGCCCCACCCCGAGATGTGGACCGTCGAGCTCTTCGTCGAGGAGGTGGGCAACGTCCGGCGGGCCCTCGGCCTCGACCGAATCCACCTGCTCGGCCACTCATGGGGCGGGATGCTCGCCATGAGCTACATGCTCACCCGGCCGTCGGGCATCGCGAGCCTGACGCTCGCCAGCTCGCCTGCGAGCATGCCCCAGTTGGTAGCCGAGTTGAACAGGCTGCGCGAGAAGCTCCCGCCCGACGTCCAGTCGGCGCTCCGAAAGCACGAGGCCGACGGGACCTTCGAAGACCCCGAGTACGTTGCCGCGATGAAGGTCTTCTCCCACCGCCACTTCTGGCGGGCCGATGCGTACCCCGAGTTCGTCCAGCGCTCCCAGGACAAGTTCCTCGCGAACCCAGAAGTCAACGCCACAATGAACGCGGGGGACTTCGAAGTCATCGGCACGCTGAAGGACTGGGACGTCAGAAGCCGCCTCGGCGCGATCGATGCCCCTACGCTCGTCACCTCCGGCCGCTACGACGTGGTGACCGAGGTCATCGCGGGCACCGTCCACGATGGGATCCCCGGATCGGAGTGGGTGATGTTCGAGGAGAGTGCACACAACGCCCAAGCCGAGGAACCAGAACGCTATGTGCAGATCCTCGGCGAGTTCCTCGCCCGGCACGACCAGTAGCCGGGAGGCAAGACACCCGACTCACACCCTTGGCTGCCGGACCGCGTCGAGCCACTGGCGAAACCGACCCGCGGGGCGACTCGGCCCGATTGGAGGTACTACCTATGACTCAGTCCGTGGTCTCCGGAACCGTCCCATCGCTGGGCATCCTCGAGGAGGTCGACAACGTTCTCGCCCTCAAGGTGCAGATCGTCCGGGCGGCGCTCGAGCTCGAGGTCATCCCGGCGGTCGCCGCCGGTCATCGCGATGTGGAGAGCATCGCCCGAGCCACCGGCTGCTCTCTCCACGGGATGCGTATCCTGCTCGACGGCCTGTGCGCCCTCGGGCTGCTGCGCTGGTCCGATGGAGCCTGCTCGCTCACCCCGACAGCGGAGGCGTATCTCGTTCCCGGGAAGCCCACGTACTGCGCCCGGATGTTCCTCGACAGTCTCCGAGCCGGAGATCAATTCACGGAGAACATCCGAACCGGCGAGGTCCGGACCGACTTCGCGTCGACCGACGCCGCCGGTCTCTGGGTGGCCTACGCCGCCTCTCAGCTGCTCACGTGGCCGGACGATCTCACCGCTTACAGGGGGCGCTGGTCGGCCATCGGGGTCACGGCCGAGTCGGTGCCCGGCGCACGCGTCCTCGATGTCGGCTGCGGCTCGGCGATCGTGAGCCTCGTCCTGGCGCTCGACGACCCGACGGCAACGGTGACCGGTATCGACCGGGGACCGGTCCTTGAGGTGGCCGGCCGCGTCGCCGAGGCGATGGGCGTCGCGTCGCGGGCATCGTTCGTGGCCGGCGACGTCACCGCGCTCCAGGATCTCGCCGGCCCCTTCGACGTCGTCTTCCTGGGCTACGTCCTTCACTTCCTCGACCCGATCGAGATCGGCTCGACGCTGCGTCAGGTCCGTCGCCTGCTTGCCCCGTCCGGGCGGATCGTCATCCGGGAGGTCCTGCCAACACCCGGCGTGTTCGACGACCCGAACCCGTACCTCATGGCCGTCTGGCTGTTCAACGTGGCCCGTCGGGGTCGCTTCTACACGTTTGAGGAGTACGCAGCCATGCTGACCGATGCGGGCTTTCGCCCCGCCCGCCGGCTCGAGGGCACGCCATGGCTCCAGGCGGATCGAGGCGAGTAGCAGGGCCGAAGAGATCGGATCGGTCCCAGCTTGCGAGGCCACTCCCCTGCCCCTCGGCGGGTTGTGCGCAGGTCGGCGCCTGCAGGAACGCGGTCCGTTGCCCAGCCGAGCAACAGAAAGGACTTCGCCGAGCCTTGTAGCAGCCGATTCGATCACATCCGCCGCTCGATTCGGATGTACGGACGCACAGTTATCGTGTCGGCGGCTCCTCAGCGACACCACCCGTCCAGACCCAACGACCTACCGGTGTGGGTAGGCCAGACAGTGACATCGGCCACTGGCACGGAACCTCCGCGTTCCCGAGAGTTGTCATGTCAAACCAACACTGAGGTACTTTGCGTTGGATGCCCCAGCCACCTACCTGAGCTGGAACTTCGTTCTGATCTCGGTCCCGAACCTTGTGATGATCGCCGGGATGATCGCGATCTTCGTCGTCGCTCTGATCGTGCCGTTCCCGGGCCACAGCGAAGCCGACGAGCCGGAGGACGGCCACGATGCATGACACCCAGTCTCCGCCCAAGGCCGAGCCCTCGAGCTGGACACTTGCGATCCGGCACTTTCTCGAACGCCGACTGCCGCTGACGAACCTGTTGCCGGATCGCCAACCCTACTACGTGGGCTCGTGGGTCTACATCTTCGGCGTGGTCTCGATCGCCGGCCTCATTTGGGTGGTCGGGAGCGGAGTCGTCCTGGCTTTCTTCGGGCCACAGTGGTGGCATCAGTCCGGGGTCGGACGCTTCGTGAACAGCCTCCACCTCTGGTCGGTTCAGGTGTTCTTCGTGTTCATGGTGCTGCACCTGTGGGGCCAGTACTTCATGGCGGGCTGGCGCGACGGACGGGCACCGACCTGGATGGTCGGGGTCGTGATCTTCGCCTTCAGCATCGTGACCGCGTTCACCGGCTTCATCTCGCAGCAGAACTTCGACGGCCAGTGGATCGCGGTCAATGCCAAGGATGCGACGAACGCGGCCGGGATCGGGTCGTTCTTCAACGTGCTCAACTTCGGCCAGATGTACGGCCTCCACATCGTGCTGTTGCCGATGCTGGTGGCGACGCTCGTCGTCGTCCACATCGTGTTGGTACGAATGCATGGAGTCGTACGACCGATCGAGCGCAAGCAGACGGCGCGGCCGGCGAATGAGGAGCGGGCGTCATGAACGCTGCCGATCGCCAGGCCAACTACTACGCCGGCGTGAAGATGGTCCGCTTCGACCTCGTCAAAGAGCTGGTGCTTGCGCTCGTCGCGGTTTCAGTCGTCGTCATCGGGCTGGCGGGGGTCCTCTCGTCGCCCGACGACCCGGCCGTCACGATCCAAACCTGGGCCACAAAGGACCCGGTCGACTTCGTGACCACAGCAGCCTCTGAATTGGCCTACACAAGCGGCACCGCACAGTACGGTCCGCCGTACACGAACACCGCGGACGCCGCTCAGGCGATAGGACCGATCGCCCCGCAGGCGTGGGCCGGAGTGGGCACACCGATCGACACGGCTCAGGACTTCGTGCTTCGGCCGCTCGGGTTCGCGGCCGTCGGCAATCCGGCGCTCACGAATGCGCTCCAGGCGTACGCAGCTGCCAGTTCCGACCAGCAGCAGACGTGGCTCACCAACTACTCGACCGCCCTCGCCAACGCGACCGTGGCGAACGACCAGGTCAGCGTCGCATCTGGCGACTACGGACCGGTGCCCGATCTGATGGCCGGCCTGCTCGGGCTCGCCCGCACCGGCGCACTCGACGGCCTGCTTCTCAGCAGCGGCAACCTCTTCCAGACCGACTTCACGCGGCCTCTGCTCTTCATGGGCGACGGCGAGTACCTATCCGGCCTCGCCGCCGATCAGCACCTCACGGGCGACCAGTGGGGAATGATGAACGAGACCGGCAGCTACCCGGGCCAGACCTGGCTCTGGCTCTTCTCGTTCTGGTACCAGATCCCGCCCTTCAATACGGCCGCGAACACGGACCTCCTCGTCATCATCCTGATGATCGGGTTGACAGCGCTTCTGGCGCTCGTGCCGTTCATTCCGATCCTGCGCGACATCCCGCGCTGGATCCCCGTATACCGCCTGATCTGGCGGCGCTATTACCGGGGCAGGTGACCACCGGCCGGAGGCAACCTGTCAGCTGCGGACGCGACGACAGAGCGTCCGACCGGCAGGCTCCGGCCGAGACCCATCGTAGGTGGCCCGCGATCTCGATTTGGCCTGCCTCTCAATGCCTGAGGCATGCGAGGGCAATCGAGCGGGAGACGGGTCTCGAACCCGCGACATTCAGCTTGGAAGGCCGGGACGCGTTACCGCTGTGGCACCGTGCTTGGAGGGGCGAGCGTAGCGTGCCCAGCTATCGTGTCGTGAAGCACGCTGAGTTGCTGTCTGCGGTACACGCGGCACCTCATTTGACGGTGGCTCACTTGTGTGGCTTGATGCCCCCATCGCCTCGCGTTGCGACGAGCCCCAACAGGTGTCCCTATGCGCGTCCCCGGTTTCGGACACCGACGGCCTTTGTTTCGCCCGTTGATCTCGGGTCCGCGTTTCCATGGGCACGCCGCCCAACGCGGCCTCGCTGGCTGGTTGTGCCTCGCGCTGTTGGCCGCCGCGTGCCAGAGTCCCCCGATCCCGCCGCCAACCACCAGCGCCAGCCCCGGAAACAGCGAGGTCACGCCGATGGCGCTCGAGGCGTGCGATCCGGCTGGGTACGTGCCCTGCGATCAGCAGGCAAGCCTCCTGTACATCCCGGTCGCCGACACCGGCCTCGCCCTTACCTACTCGAGCCAATGGGCACCCGCGAGGAAGGACCGCCCGAGCTGGGATGCCGGCACTCTCGGCCTGGGTGGCTGGTCGATCGACGTCGTCCAGCGCTACAACCAGGCCAGCCGGATCCTCATCGGCGGGGACGGCTCGTGGCACTTCGCAGATGGCGTGGCGCTCCCCTCGGGCGAGCACGCCGTCCCCAGTTACGATGGCTCGCTCGCGTATGTCTTCGATGCCGCCGGCCGTCACGTGCGTACCGTCGACGGGCATCTGGGCACCGTGCTGCTTGCGATCTCCTACGATGCGGCGGGCCGCCTGGCCCGGATCGACGGAACGTCGAACGGCCTGGCGGCGCATCTCCTGGTGCAGCGAGCGGCCGACGGAACGCCGCAGACCCTCGTTGGCTCCGACGGCGCATCGACCTCGCTCGAAGTCGACGGCAGCGGCCAGCTCGTCGGTGTCCGGGACCCGGCCGGCAGCACCACGCAATTCACATGGGCCGCAGGCGGCCTCGCCACGTCGGAGACTGACCCGCTCGGCGGCGTGACCCGCTTCGCCTACGACAGCGCCGGTCTCCTCGTCTCCGCTACCGATGCCGATGGCATCATCCAGCAGCTCAGCCGGACCACCACTGCCACGGGTATCGAGGTCCGGGTCTCAAGCGCCCAGGGGCGCGCCTCGACCTACCGGTCGGAATCGGTGGGCAGGGGCGGCGTTCGTCGCACATTCAGCGGTCCGGACGGAGCGACCACCGCCGAGATCACGGCCTCGGACGGGTCACGCTCGCTCACTCTCCCCGACGGGACGTCGCGAACGATCGGCGCCGTCCCCAGCGCCATCTGGGGCATGGCGGCGCCGATCCTGACGCCTCGGGTCGAGACACGCCCGGACGGGGTCGCCTCGAAGACCGAGGTCAAACAGAACCTCAAGGCTTCGGGCGGGCTGCCGTACGCGCTCTCGGGTTCGATCACGACCACGGTCAACAGCCAGGCCTGGGTCGAGAGCTTCGACCCCGGGGCCCGCACCTCGACACTCGTCGACCCGATCGGCCGCAGGACGATCGCGACGTATGACGCGAGCGGCCGCCTGATCGCCCGCTCGGCGCCGGGAAGCGCCCCCGTCACGTACGAGTACGACGCTCAGGGCCGCGAGACGAGCGAAACGGCGGGGACCGGCAGTCTCGCCCAGACCACGAGTTACGCCTACAACGCCCAAACCGGCACGATCACGGTGACGCGGCCGGACGGTCGCACCGAGACGGTTGCGGTGGACGCGGCCGGACGAGCCACGACCGCGACAGCTCCGGACGGCTCGACGGTCGTCGCGGCCTACGATGCCAACGGGAACCTGACGCAGGTGCAGCCGCCCGGTGGGGTGAGCTTCACGCTCGGGAGCAGCCCGGCGGGTCGACCGACCGCGTTCCTTCCCCCGGCGGTCGGGACTGACGCCTCGGTCGAGACGGCCCGTTACGACAGCGACGGGAACCTGATGACCGTCTCGGGGCTCGGCCCAGGCGACGTAAGCGTCGTCTACGACGCTTCAGGCCGGAGCGTCGGCTGGACGTTCGACCAAGGTGAGGCGACGGCCTCCTACGACCCGACGTCGGGCCTCATCACGCAGTCCGCGGACCCCAGCGGCGTGACGACCGAGTATGGCTACGCCGGTGGCGCGCCGGACAAGCTCAGCTGGTCTGGGCCCATGAGCGGGTCGGTCTCGATCACCCTCGACGCGAACGGGCGGGCGGTCGCCGAGGCGGTTGACGGCTCGGCGGCCGTGAGCCTGGCGTACGACGCGTCCGGCGACCTGACCGGCGTCGGCGGTCTGTCGTTCATCCGCGATCCCACGAGCGGGCTCGTGACGCACTCGGCCGTCGGGGCCGTCCAGACAGATCAGCGATACGACGCAAACGATCAGCTGGTCCGCTCGACGATCACCGTGCAGGGGAAGGTCGTGCAGGACCTCCGCTACGCCCGCGACGTGCTCGGGCGGATCGAGACGGTCGTTGAGACCGGCGCGGACGGTTCGACGACCACGACGACGTACACGTACGACGCCGCCGACCGCCTGGCACAGGTCAAGGAAGACGGCGGCGCGGTCCAGACCAACGCCTACAACGCGGCGGGCGACCGGATCTCGGTCGTCAGCCCAGCCGGCACGACGACCGCGACCTATGACGCCCGCGACCGGCTCGTCGGCTGGGGCACGGCTACCTATTCATGGGCCCCCGACGGCAACCTGACACGACGAACCGGCGGAGGAAGTCAGACGTCGTTCGAGTTCGACGACTTCGGTCGTCTCCGCGCCGTCACCCTCCCGAACGGTAAGGCGATCACGTACCTCGTGGACGGCGACGGGCGTCGCGTCGGCCGGGAGGTCAACAGCCAACTCGTCGCGGGGTACCTCTACGACCCCGCCGGCCGGGTCGTGGCTGAGACAGACGGCACCGGCAAGGTCGTGGCCCAGTTCGGCTATGACGATCTCGGCCATCTCGCTCTCGTACTGCGCGACGGGGCCTCCTATCGCGTCGTCACCGACCCGGTGGGCAGCCCGCGTCTCGTGATCGACTCGCAGACCGGCGCCGTCGTCGACGCGATTGCCTACGACGCCTGGGGCAGCATCACCCACGACACGGCACCGGGCTTCATCCCCTTCGGGTTCGGCGGCGGGCTGCTGGATCCGGATACCGGGCTCGTCCACTTGGGCGCCCGCGACTACGACACGACCGCCGGCCGCTGGACTGGCCCGGATCCCCTGCAGTTCGCCGGCGGCGACCCGAACCTCTACCGCTATGCGGGCGGCGACCCGGTAAACCTCGCAGATCCGACCGGGCTGTTCGTCCCGGGCTTCCTCTGGCTCATTGCGCCGGTCGTCGCTGGCGTCGGCGTCGGTATGGTCTACAACACGGGCGAAGCGCGGGGTGCAGCCCAGAGCGGAGCGAACAAGCCCTCGACGCCGCCACAGACCCCGGCACCCCAGGACGGCGGTTCGGGGCCTCCTGCGCCCCAGTCGGGCGGGCCCTACTACTACTCATGTAGGGGATTCATGTGCCGAGCTCCGAATGGCTCCAGCGGGTGCGTACTCGGGAACTGCTCGAACGGACCGACTGGCTTCTCGTGCATGGGCGTCTACTGCAAGGGACCCCATGGCGGGGAGTGTTACTTCTGTTCCGTTGGCGACACTCATCTGCGAACCGGGGACGCGACGCACGTCGACTTCCAGGCCGCCGGCGAGTTCCTGGCCCTCGCGTCGCCGGATGGCAAGCTCGCGATCCAGGCCAGGCAGGAGCCCGTGCTCGGGGGGACGGCGATCACGTTCAACACGGCGGTCGCGGCCAATGTCGATGGGGACCGAGTCGGGGTCTACGCAAAGGAGCCGTCGTTCCTCGTGGTGAATGGTCTGGCCGTGAACGCTCCCGACCTCGCGGAGCAGCTGCCGCACGGCGGCACGCTAGAGCGCCACGGCGGCATGGTGTCCATCGGCTGGACCGACGGCAGCCGCCTGACGATCACCCGCGTCGTGGACACGCTGGACTACGGCTTCGGCCCGGGCTCGGGCGTGGGAGCTACGCTGCGCGGTCTGCTCGGGAGCGCCGACGGGAGCCCCGCGAATGACCTCACCGGCCGCGACGGGCGCGTCCTCGATCGCTCCGACCCGGCCTTTGCCACCAAGCTCTACCAGCAGTTCGGCAACAGCTGGCGCATCAGTCAGGCGGAGTCGCTTTTCCAGTACCAGCCTGGCGAGAGCACGGCCACGTTCACGCGCCTCGACATCCCGTCGGCCGCGGCGACGGTCGGCTCGCTCTCATCGTCGGTCCGTGCGAACGCCGAAGCGGTCTGCCGCGCCGTCGGCGTCCAGGCCGAGCCGGCGCTCGACGATTGCATCCTCGACGTGGGGATGACCGGCGACCCCGCGTTTGCCGCATCGTCGGCCGCGGTCGCCGCCCAGGGCCCTTCCAGTTCCACAACCGCTGGGCCGCCGACTGCGCCGGGCACCCGGGGCCCGCTCGTGCTCGGCCATGCCATGACGGGCAAGATCGCCTCGGCCGGCCAGCGCGATGACTACACCTTTGCCGTGAGCGCCGGCCAGATCGTGTACCTCCAGGCGCTCGGGCCCTGCGTCACCGGGCTCGACTGGGCCCTGCTGAGGCCCGACGGCAGCGTCGACACCTACAACGCGACCTGCCATGACATCGCCCGCCAGGTGCTGGGCAGCGCGGGGACCTGGACCGTCCGTGTCTCGGCCTCGGGTGCGGGTGCGAGCGGGGCCACTGGCGCCTACTCGTTCACGGTTTGGGCGGTCCCGGCGACGACGACCAGCTCGATGAGTCTCGGCCAAGCGGTCAGCGGCTCGATCGACAGCATCGGTCAATGGCACGATTACACGTTCAGCGTGAGTGCCGGCCAGATCGTGAACCTAAAGGCGCACGGAGCCTGCGTGGCCGGGCTCAACTGGGCTCTACTGAGGCCGGACGGGGGCGTCCAGACCTACAACGGGAGTTGTAACGATATCGGCCGCCAGGTGCTCGCGGACGCTGGCACCTGGACGATCAGGGTCTCGTCCGACGGCACGGCCACCGGCGCCTACGCCTTTACCGTGGCACAGGCCACATGACCTTCGAGGAGTGACGGACACCCCTGGCGTGGGATCCATCGGCGGCTGGATCGCCGGAGGCGCTGGGGCAGCCATGACGGCCTCGACGACGTCACCCGGAACCGGCAGCGCCTCTGTTGTCGGGGGCGTTCTTCCCGGACCTTCTCGAGACGAACCGCGCAGGCCGTCTGACCGATGTGAAGCGCCGCGAGTCCCGGGCCATGGACCGCGAGGCGCAAGAGAGAGATCGGCCTGGCCGCCCTCTTCCGGGGTCCGCGGCTAACGCCTGGCCCATCCCTGTACCGGTGTCGGGTTCCTCTGGGCGGCAGCCGAACGTGTCTTCTCGAGTTCGAGAAGAGGACGGGAGCGGGAGACGGGTCTCGAACCCGCGACATTCAGCTTGGAAGGCCGGGGAGCCTGAGCGCTGTAGCACCGTGCTCAGAGGCCCGAGCGTAACGTGTCCAGTTATCGTGTCGTGAAATGTGACCGTCCGCCGCGGGGTTGGCCTTGCGATACGCAGCCGACGGCCGCGGAGTGGCCACCATCGCGATCGCCAGATTGTCGCGCCCATCGGTACCTTCAACTAGAGCGCCGCCCAGCAGGCCGACCCGCGACTAGGTTATGCGAAGCTTCGTGCAAGACGCTGGGTAAGCGACGGTATTCCCGACACGGGTAGGCTGGGGCCAGATACGCCCTTCGAACCGAGCCGGGCCGGGGCTTGGCGCTCGTCCGTCGCAAGCGGAACGACCCCTCCGGCAGAAAGGGCTGACCATGACATCTGCGAGAACGACCGCTGCCGCAGGACAGAGCATGTCCTCGAAGCAGCTCGCGAGAATTGCGGGCGTGTTCTACCTGCTCGTCGGCATCTTTGGCGGCTTTGCCGAAGGCTACGTGGATCCCAAGATGTACGTCGCCGGCAACGCGGCGGCCACGGCTGGGAACGTTGTCGCGAACTCCGGACTTGTCCGCATGGGCGTCGTCGCCCACCTGTTGGATGGAACGTTCTTTGTATTCCTGGCCATGACCCTCTACATCCTGCTCCAGCACGTGGACAAGAGCGTGGCGAGGGCAATGCTGGTCCTCGTCGCACTCGCGACCGGCATCATTTGTCTCAATGCGGTCTTCCAGTTTGAGGGCTTGCAGGTCGCAACCGACAGCTCCTATTCGGCCGCATTCGGCACCGCGGGTTCGAATGCCCTAGTGCTGCTGTTGCTCGACACCCAGCACTACGGGATCCTCATCGCCCAGGTCTTCTTTGGCCTGTGGCTGGCGCCGCTGGGGTACCTCGCCTACAAGTCAGGGATGTTCCCCAAGGCGCTGGGCGTGGTGCTCAACGTGGCGGCAGTCTGCTACCTGGTGGATTTGCTCGTGCTCTTCCTGGTCCCCGATTTCGGCAAGCAGATCAACCCGATCTTGGTCATCGAGCCTACCGTCGGGGAGGTCTGGATGGTCCTGTATCTGCTCGTGAAGGGAGTGAGGTCTTCGAGCGCGGCCGATCGAGCGCCCATCGCGGCTTGAGCCCTCGCCGGAGCCTGATGAACCGAAGCTCTTCGCTGAGCGTCGTAGCACCTCAGCGCAGCCTCAGATCCCCTCGTCCGTAACAGGCTGAGTGTCGTCCCAAGCGTGAAACAGGAAGTGGAGCGGGAGACGGGTCTCGAACCCGCGACATTCAGCTTGGAAGGCCGGGGAGCCTGAGCGCAGCAGCACCACGCTCAGAGGGGCGAGCGCAGGGCGTCCAGTTATCGTGTCTTGACGAAGCTGAACCACATCTTCTTGGGAGGCCGGGATCCCCCCGGCGCACCAGTTACACCGAGGCACAGCTGTCGCACGGAGGCCCGTCCCGGCATGGTCACACTGTCGCGTTAGCTCGTGCTACGGCTCCTGCTACGGCGTCGTTTTCCGAGCAGGTACCCGCCGCCGAGGGCAATTGCCAGGACGGCGACGGCCCCCAAGGCCGCGGGGAGCATCCAGTCGGTCCCGCCGCCCGAGCCCGTCTCTGAACCTGTAGCGGCCGTCGCGGCGAGGGTTGCCTCGCCTGCAGAAGCCGTGGCCTCAGCCGTGCCGCTGGGAGATGCGGTCGGCGTCGGAGAGGCGGTGGGTGACGGCGGAGCCGTAGGGGCGAGCGTGGGCGCGTGCGTGGGCGTGGGCGCGTGCGTGGGCGTGGGCGCGTGCGTGGGGGTGGGCGTGGGCGTCGGCGTCGGAGCCGGCGGCCCCATCCAGGTGCGGAACTCCAGGTCTCCTCCGGCGCTGATCCACTGGCCGCCCGGGCCGCCCAGCAGCTCCCATGTCTCGCCGCCCGGATACGAGTTGCCGGAGTGGAAGATCTTCTGAGTGGCGCTCGTGAAGAGGACGATGGTGAAGTGGCCGCCCGCCAGCAGATTCACCGCAGGGGCGAGCTGGAACGAGTACCAGCCGGCGCTCGACACGTGGGTCTCTCCGCCCGACAGCGTGTTGTTGTCCGGCGGATAGCCCGAGACGCGCTGGACGCCGTGGATCCACACCGAGACCTGGCTGCCGGCGGGCGCGGAGTCCGCCATGAAGAGATCGACCTGGACCAGTGTTCCGGCCATGCCGGCCGTCACGGACTGCGCCAAGTCGAAGCTGCCGCTGAAGGAGCTGCCGTCGTTCAGGTTCTCCTGGTCCAGCTCGGCCAGCGTGAGGGCCATAGCGGACCCAGGCGCCAGGCTCAGCAGCAGAATCACCGCGACCAGGGCGAACACCAGGTGCTTCATGGGACGGCCCTCCACAGTCGATGCTGTGGCCAGAACCCGGACCGCATCCGTGCGGATGGCCACAGGGTCCTGCGGTGGCTGCCACGCCAGGCCGCCGACCGGATCCCCAGCGCGTCTCGCCGCCGCGAAACCGCGCCCCATCCTATCGCGCAGGCAGAGCGGCAACAATCGCTCAGGCCGGCCCGCTCAGCGCCGGCGATCGCCATCATCTGCCAGCCAGGCCCGGTTTCTCAGCCTTCACATCCGCTAGGGCGACTGGAGCGGGAGACGGGTCTCGAACCCGCGACATTCAGCTTGGAAGGCCTAGGTGGCTATGCGCTGTAGCACCCCTCGTGGAGGAGCGAGCATCTCGTGTCCAGTTATCGTGTCGTGACCGTGCCCTCGTTCCGGCGTGGAATGGCGCGCCCGACAGGATTCAGGCGTTGTCGAGCCCGCGACGATCAGACCGACACCAATGCAGCCAGTGTCTCCCGAGCGCCCTCACTCCAGCACGTCAGCGCTGACCGGCGGCAGCCCATCCCAGTATTGCTGGATTTGTTGTGTGAAGGCGGCCACGTCCAGGGTCGGGTCGCTGACGAAGGCGTGGATGAACGATCCCATGCCGCCGCTGCCGCCGAAGCCGGGGTATGTGTCTTCTTCGAAGGATTGGGTGAGGTGGTGAGCACCGCCCACGAGTTCGAAGGCCTTCTTGCTCAGCCGATCGAGTTGGGAGGTGTCGGTGTCGCGAGCCGTCGGGATGTAGCCTGGCTTGTGCCCGTGCATCAGAAGCTGAGTCGAACCCTTCGCCCAGAAGTCCAGGTAGGCCTTCGCATTGGTCAGGTCCGCCAGCAGCGTCGGCGACTTTGAGGGCATGACCCAGATGTCGATGGGGGCCTCTAACACCCTCTCGGCGTCCCATTGGTTGCCGAGGTAGGGAAACTCGAAGAAGTCGAGGTCGTCGAGTACGCTTGCGTCGAGGCCACCAAATCCCCCGGTCAAGAAAAGGCCGACATAGAGCATGCCGGCCTCACCATGTTCCAGGGCGCCAACCGCGTCCAGCCAACTCTGCTTGGGCAACCCCCAGGCCTGACCGTTGTTGTACAAGCTGTAGTAGGGGATCAGCTCGCGCCAGGCCTCGAAGACGGCGATCACCCTCTGGTCGGTCCACTTCTCCTTGCCTGTCAACAGTCCGATGCGGAAGTCGTAGCCATTCAGCCGCATGTTCAACATGTCAAACGCGCCCATGGCCAGCCAGGGGTCCTGGACGCCCACGGCGATCGGTATCCCGTTACCGGACGTCATCCTCTTGCACAGGGCGAGCAGCTCGGTCCAGGTGGTCGGAACCTCGTAGCCTTTCGACGCCCAGATGCTCTTTCGATAGAAGAAGACCCACGGAGAGAAGTCGAACGGGATGCCGTAGACGTGGCCGTCGTTGGCGGTGACCGCGTTAGCCACGGCCGCGCTGAAGTTGTCCTTCACTGCGCCCCAGACGTCGTCGAGCGGGACGAGCAATCCTGCCGGACCCAAGAACTGCAGTCGGTAGCCCGGGATGTACAAGATGGAGAGGCAGACGTCGTCCGGCTCGAACGTCAGGTACTGGTGCGTACCGTCCGACCTGAAGTCGCTATGTGTAGGGGCCAGCCCCGTCTTGGCGGCGAAGGCAGCGTCGACGTCAGGCAAACCGGCCATGTATATGTCATGAAGCTTGGGGTCGCCGACATAGAGATTGGTGCCAACGCGCAGCCGGCCTGTGAGGCCGGGGGTTGAGCTCCGAGGCGTCGGGGGCGTCACCGTGGTCCCGTTGCAGGCTGCGAGAACCGCCGGCAGAGCGGCCAGCGCTGCCGGACCAGCGGCCAATGCTGCGGCGCCGAGAAAGCCCCGTCGCAAGATCTCGCGCCGGGAAAGCAGGCCATGGGCGGATGCCGGCGCTTTACTCTGCTCCGTCATTTCGGATTCCCTCTCGCAGCGGTCCCTACCACTGTAAAGGCATCCTACCCGAGAAGACCTGGATGCCGTTGGGTGAACTTGCCGAGTTCAAAGGCGATCCCTCGGCCACGGACGCTCTTGGCGCGCGTCCCGTGTACGGGCCCCCACACGGGACGCGCTTCGGCGGTGCGGAGGCCACGCCGGAAGGCCAGGCGGAGCCGCTCGACTCGATCTACGAACGCATCGTCGTTCGGGAGAGGACAGCCTCCGCGCCCCTCGCTCCGAACGGCTGAGTGTCTACTCACGCTCGGGAAGGGGAAGTGGAGCGGCTCGCGGCGACTTTACGCGGTGGATGTACCGCGGCCGGCGACCGAACCTGCTGGCCAGGTTCTTGAACCGGGTGGCCGCCGTGCTTGGCTCCTCAGGCGTCGGCTCCAACCGGATGGTCGTTCTGGAAATCGCCGGGCGGAAGTCTGGCCGGATCATCTCGCTCCCTCTTGTCCCGGCCAAAGTGAATGGGCAGCGGTACCTTGTGTCGATGCTCGGGGAAGACGTCGACTGGGTGCGCAATGTGCGAGCGGCCGGTGGAATCGCCGTTCTGCGCCACGCGGGACGCCAACGGATTCGACTTGAAGAAGTGCCGCCCGCCCAGCGCGCGCCCGTTCTGAAGGACTACGTCAACCGAGCACCCGGAGGGCGGCCACACATCCCTGTTGACAAGGACGCCCCACTCTCGGAGTTCGAGAAGATCGCAGCATCATTCCCGGTGTTCCGGGTGCTCGCGGCATGAGCGGAGCGGACGGAGCGCCCTCATCGCATCGGGTGGTGAGCTGGGCGACACTCAGCGGTCGAGCTAGGGCATGGCGTGTTCTGCATGCGTCCTGGTCCGTGGCACAGCTCTGGTGCCTCGGCGACATCTGGGCCTCCGTACTGACGCGACGGCGCAGTCGACGTCTCTGGGCGGGTGTCGCCTTCTTGTCGGTCGAGGGAGCGGCGCTCATCGTCGGCCACGGAGACTGCCCCGTCGGGCCGATGCAGGCCGAGTGGGGCGATCCCGTCCCGTTCTTCGAGCTCGTGCTGCCACCCCGTGCGGCGAAGGCCGCGGTCCCGGTGCTCGCGGTCGTCAGCGTCGCGGGGATACTTGCCCTAGCCCTCAGACGGCGGGGGCTGGTGGCGCGCGCATAGCGCAAGGTCACGGATCACCGGCACGATCAACAGGGAGACGTGCCTCCGTCCGCCGAGACTGGGGGCGCGCGAGACTCCCGACATGTGCTGACGCTTCGCCCGGACGCCGAGCAGCGAGATCGCGGCGGTCTTCGTCGCAGCCGGCTTGCTCAACGACGCCGTAGCGCACTTCAGCTTCGCCCCGAAGCAGCGCATTGCCGTCGTCGTCGAGCACCCAGAGAAGGAACGGGCTGTGGTCGGCTATCGTGCCGCGCACCAAATTGGAACTGGAGCGGGAGACGGGTCTCGAACCCGCGACATTCAGCTTGCAAGGCCGGGGAGCGTGAGCGCAGTAGCATCACGCTTGGAGGGGCGAGCGTAGGGCGTCCAGTTATCGTGTCGTGACGAAGCCGGCACTTCGGGAGGCCGGCGATCCCGCTGGCGGACCGGCTGCACCGAGGGACCGCTGTCGCAGGGACGCCAGTTGCGGCATGGTCACCGTGTCGCGTCAGCTTTGCGACGACGTCGTCTTGCGAGCAGGAAGCCGCCAACGCCGGCGGCGAGCGCCAGGAGTGCGAATGCCACCAGCGCGACCGGGAGTGTCCAGTCAGTCCCGCCGCCCAAGGCCGGGCCGCCACCAGGAGCGGCAGAGGCGGTGGGCGGAGCCGAAGTACCCTCAGCCGGAGAAGGCGATGAAGTGATCTCAACGGCCGCTGACGCCGTCGAACCAGAGGGCGCCGCCGTTGCGCTCGACGCGGCTGTCGGCGTCGCAGCAGTGCCGGGACTCGGAGTGGCGCCGTGGGTTGGTGTCGCCTTAGGAGTCGGCGCGGGCGTAGGCGTCGAGGTCGGGATGGGCGTCGAAGGCACGTTCATGTAGGTCTTGAAGCGGACGTCGTATGGCCCGACCGACGACCAGGTGGACCCCGAAAGCCCCCAGAACTGGCCGCCCGGGTAGGCATCGCCCGAGACGTGGAAGCCCTGTGTGCCTGTGAACGAGGCCACGACGGCGAAGCGGCCGCCCGCCAGGAGGCTGATGGCCGGGCTCAGGTTGAACGTGTACCAGCCGTCCGTCGACACGTCAGCCAACCCGGTCGCGACCGGGGTGCTGTTTGGCGGGAAGCCCGCGACCCGCCGCACGCCCTCGATCTGGACCACGATCTTGCCGCCGCCGGGCTCAGAGTCACTCACGTAGAGGTCGATCCGGGTGAGCGTCCCGGTCACGCCGACGGTGATCGTCTGGGCGTATGTCCCGCCCCCGGCGAAGAGCACCGGACCCGCCGTGTTCGACTGGTCGAGCGTGGCGGCGCCAAGGGCAGATCCAGGCGTCACGCTCAGCAGCAGGATCACCCCCAGCACTGAGAGCAGCCGACACCTCATGGTGACTACCTCCCGTCGAGCGCCACAGGCGCACCTCGACGCCGCGGCGACCCGACCCATCCTATCGCCCGGGCTGAAGGGCAACAAGGACTCCCGCCTGCAGGTAGTGTCTCAGTTTGAATCGCCCCGCCGTTGACGGCCTCCGGGCCTCCGGCGCACAATCCGAGCATGCAAAAGCGTTCAAGCATGCCACGGGACCCGAACCAGCTCGCCAAGCTGATCGTCGACATGGCGACGGGCGAGGCTGCGCCCGAGCCTGCGCCGAAAGGACCGGAGAAGAACCCGGCTGCGGTTGCGCTCGGAAAGCTCGGCGGGGCGAAGGGGGGCAAGGCGCGAGCGGAGAAGCTCAGCCCTGAGGAGCGGTCGCAGATCGCCAAGCGGGCGGCTGCCGCGCGATGGGGCTCCGACCGTACTCCGGACATTTGACAGGTCTACCGATTTGCCCTACTCTTTCGCAGTAACGAGCGTTGCTCCGAATAGGTAGAGGCCCCAGGTATGACCGAAGTAACCGCCCCTCAATCAATCGCCCCAACTCCAAAGAAGCGCACCCGCATCGTCTCCGATGTCCGGGTGCCGGTATACTCGCTCCTCGATTCGCTGGCGGTCGCCGAGGCGATCCACAAGAAGGGCGGCGGAAGCGCTAGCAACGACCAACTGGCCGCGTTCCTGGGCTACAAGTCCGCCAAGAACGGTTCGTATCTGAGCCGAGTCGCAACTGCCCGGATCTTCGACTTCATCACAGGTCAGGGCGACCGTCTCACGATTACTCCCCGGGCTCAGTCCATTCTCATGCCCGTCTATACGCATGATGCCCGACAGGCACTTGTGAAGGCGTTTCTCGACGTGCCGCTCTACAAGGCGGTATACGACGAGTACTTTGGCAAGGAGCTGCCCACCCCATTCGGGATGACTAACGCGTTTCGAACGCACTTCGGCGTCGCGCCCAGTCGCGTGGAAGCCGGCCTCCGAGCTCTCATGGAATCAGCCGAGCAGGCCGGCTTCTTCGAGGTTCGCGGGACTCGGACTCAACTCATCATTCCGAAACTGCCCGACGGTTTCCCGCGGAAGATCACGCCGCAAGAGGAGGGCAGCGAAGAGCCTCAGGATGAGCAGACTTCCGGTGGCGGTGGTGGTTCACGCAACCCACCCCCACCGCCGAAGACGCCTGAAGACCTCAAGAACGAGTACATCAGCACGCTCATCGGCGTACTGAGGGAAAAGGGCAGCAGCGGCGAGGTCGATGGCGCCCTGATGGAGCGCATCGAGAAGCTACTCGGACTGCCGCAATGAAAAGGCGCCGAGCCTCATGGTCTGCTAGGGCCAGCCCGGCGCCAGAAACGGAGCTGTTACACGATGGCTTCAACATCGTGGTCGGCGGACGAAGAGCCCGGTAGAACCTGGCCGATCGTTGCGCCACTGCTCTTGTTGGATCGGGCCCCCGCAAGGGGGCTCGTTCCGCGCTCAAGCATGAATCATCAGATTCAATCCGTCAAGCTCTTGACATTCCTAACGCGCTCAAGCATAATGTGCAGTATGAACAGGCTAAGTCGAGCAGAACGAGCGGCGATCATCCGGCTGCTGGTCGAGGGCAATTCGCTCCGGTCAGTGACCCGGATCTCCGAGCATTCCATCAACACCGTCTCGAAGCTCCTGGTCGAGCTTGGCACCGCTTGCGCCAACTATCAGGACGAGCATCTGCGCGACCTGACCTCCTCGCGGATCGAATGCGACGAGATCTGGACGTTCTGCTATGCCAAGGCTCGCAACGTTCCCGAAGAGCACCGGGGCGAGGAAGGGTTCGGGGACATCTGGACCTGGGTAGCGCTGGACCCCGATACCAAACTCGTCTCGTCGTGGCTCGTGGGCGAACGCAACCCCGAGAACTGCCGAGCCTTCCTGCTCGATCTGGCGTCTCGGCTTCGCTACCGGGTCCAGCTCACGACGGACGGGCACCGCTCATATCTGGAGGCCGTCGAGCAGGCTTTTGGATCGGCCATCGACTACGCGATGCTCATCAAGACTTACGGCACGGACCTGAACGATGATCGCAAGTTCAGCCCGCCCGTGGTGATCTCCCAGGAAGTGCGCATCGTCCAGGGCGACCCGGACCCCGACCGCATCTCCACGAGCTACGTCGAGCGCCAGAACCTGACGATGCGGATGGGCATGCGACGGTTCACCCGATTAACCAACGCCTTCTCGAAGAAGGCCGCGAACCACGCCGCAGCGGTCGCGCTGCACTTCTTCTACGTGAATTTCGGCCGGCCCCACAAGAGCCTTGCGAACCCCTACCCGCGGACCCCGGCGATGGCGGCTGGCATCAGTGACCACGTGTGGACGTGCGAGGAGATCGCGGGGCTGCTGGACTAGGCGAACCGACCTCGGCCTCTGCCACCCGCCTGACATAGCCCCGGCGCACAGCGGCGGCTGTTTCGCCCGTTTCCTCGTCTGCCCATGGCAGTTGCGGCTGTGGCGATCGGGGCTTGGACTTCGCGGCTCGCAGTCGAACGGGGCGGGAGGCTGTCGGGAGTTGCCAGATCTCGGATTGGGAGCCGTGTCGTGATGGCAAGTCCGGCATCAGGTGTTCGCCTAGCAAGTTCTCGACTGTATGTATCACCACTCGTGGATATCTACGACCATCGATAGGGCAGTGGTAGAAGCCTGAGGACGCCGCCTCCTTCCTCATGGGCTCAGTCGGTTCTTGCAGAGTGAACAGGACGCCCATCACAGCCCGCTCTCGCTGCATGGTCCCCGCCAGGTCTCGCACTGCGGGCGAGCCGACATGCCCGCTCTTTACGCTCACGAGGATCGTCTCGACCCGTCCGCTGGGTACCGTGAATGCAATGCGACCGTCGATACCCTGGTCTGGCCCCTTGCCCCCTAGTGTCCCGAAGCGCAGCAGGCTAGGCAGTTCTGCCGTTCGCAGCTACGATTCGGTGCATGCCGAACCATCCAGCGCCCCCATTGACGATCAGCGAGTCTGAGCGAGCGTCGCTGCG
>JBEKMM010000013.1:0-91094 GCA_050008515.1 Candidatus Limnocylindrales bacterium | reverse complement strand
GCCTTCACGGCTCAGTGGAACGAGGGCTCAACGCCCTTCCACTGGGTCAAGACCGCCGACCAGATCCTGGCCAAAGCAGTGCGCAAGCCGTCAACGATTGGCGAATCGGGACACTAGCGGCTCGGGCGCCCGGCGGCGGCAGTCCGGGGAATCGGTCGCCTAGCGGCGGCAGCCGCCCTGGTTCGGCGCGGTGCACAGCGGCGCATCCGGGCAGACACTGCCGCGTCCCGCCGGGTGGGCGTCGGCATGAGAGGCGGCCAGCACGCCGATTGGCATGGCGACGATCTGCAGCTTGGTCGAGGAGTTGGCATGACCCTCCGACGTCTGCAGCCAGAGCTGATCCGTCGTGGCGGCCAGCGCCTGATCCGCGAATGTCGTAGTCGCCGGGACATGGCGGATCACCCTCGAGATCTCGTAGATGTGGCGCTGGTCGTCGTCGGTGTAGACCTCCACCCACATCCCGATCATGGCGGCGCCGTCGTTGACCTTCGAGCTGACGAGCAGGTTCCAGAACATGTGGACCCGGGCGTGGGCGTACAGGTAGACCGCCTGCGGAGCGCCCGGATACGCGTAGACCTTGTCCAGACTCAGGTACTCGGCCACGTTGCACAGCGGGTATTGCTCGTTGTGCGGGGAGGCGACGATCGGATCGTCGATGTTGAGGGCCGGTATGACGACCCGCGTCGCGATCGCGAGGGCGGCCGTCCCGGACGGGCCCGGCGACGGGTTGCCCGATCCGGAGGGCTCGGCCGTCACCCGCGGCGGAAGGCTGTACGGCGCCGGCGAGGCGGACGCGACCACGTCGCTCGGTGACGGGCTGGGCAGGGCCGCGGGCGAGAAGTAGTTGAAGAGCCCGGCCACGACCAGGAAGACGCCGGCCCCGGCGAGAAGCGCGGGCACCAGACCCACCAGATCGCCGAGGAACCCCTTGAGCGGTCGGGCGATCCGGCGGAACGGGCGGACGATCGGGCGCGTGATTCGCGCGACCGTGCGGGCGAGCGCACCCAGGGCAGCCCCGACCGGGCGGAGGATCGACCCGACCGCGCGGAACGGCCGTGCGAGCAAGCCGCGAACCGTGCCTTGGACCGTGCGACCGAGCGAGCGAAGTCGAAGCATTGGCCGGCATCCTAGCAGGCGAACCGCCGATTCGCCTCGGGTCGGACCCTGAGACGGGCTGCCGGCGGGGATGTGAGAGCTGCCGATCCGACGACCCTGATAGATCCCGACGGTCACTGCTGGGGCTTCTGCGGCCTGCCCATCAACCTCAACCCAATCGACAACGCCACCACCGCGGGCACCGCGGCCGCCAGCGTGACCAGCAGCGCGGTCACCACCGCGGGCACCGCCGCCGCCGCGGTCAACGTCGCGAGCCACATCGATCCCTCGACCGCGGCCCACCTGGCTCTGGGCGCGGCCACCTTCGTGCCGGTGGTGGGCAGTGCCGCCGCCGTCGCCGACGCCCGTCTGTACGCCTACGAGGGCGACTACATGAGCGCCGCCCTCTCGCTCACCGCGGTCGTCCCCGACGGAGCCATCGTGGCCAGGGGCGGCCAGGCCCTAAAGACCCTACCGGCAAGATATCGTGTTATTGACAATTCCGGCAACAACGCGCACTCTTCATCGCATGAACGAGAGGCTCACGGTGCCTCAGGTGCATGAGGTCGTCCAGCTAGCCTTCCTTGCAGGACTGACCCAGCGCCTGCCTGCGCGCCACTACATCCTGAAGGGTGGATCAAACCTCCGGATGTTCTTCGGCAGCCCCCGCTCGTCCGAGGACATGGATTTCGACGCGATCGGCATCCCTGACTGGAAGCTCGCCGAAAAGGTCGGCGAAGCCCTGCACGCGCCGGTGGTCGGGCTGATCCTGCGTACGCACCGCCTTACCCTCACTCGGGCCGGCAGCCAGAAGCGGACCTCTACCACGCAACGCTGGGCGGTCGAGGTCGAAGCGCCCGGCCACCGCCTGACGATCTCGACCACCGGCGAGTTCAGTCATCGAGTGAGTGGCGCAGGAGAGGACGAGCAAGCACGGGCCGCCTCACGCGCCGATTCGATCGATCCCGGAACCCTGGGACGTTACCGCGCCCCACCGATCGTGCTTCCGCACTATCTGCCGTCGGCCGCCATCGCCCAGAAGATCGGAGCGCTTGCCTCGCGAGCCGTCAACCAGCCCCGCGACATCTTCGATCTGGACCTGCTCCTGACCCGCTACCCCGAATCGGTTCCCGATAGAGCCACGGTGGGCGCCGAGCAGATCGAGCTCGCGATCGAGCGCGCAGATCAGCTTGGCTTCGCGGCCTTCCGTGACGCGGTGCTGCCTTTCGTCGACGACGCCGTGCGGCCCTTCTACGAGGCTCCCGAAACCTGGTCGGCCATGCAGAATCGCGTGGCCTCGCGCCTGCATGAGATTCTGGGATGAGCGCGACCGCGGACCTTGCCAGTCTTCGCGCGATGGGCCAGCCGCTCGTGCGGACCCGCGATGCCGCGGTCCGTCTCGGCTTGACCGAAAGCGCGGCAAGCCATCTACTTCGACGGCTCGCGACGGCGGGCCTGGTCCGCCCGATTCGGCGCGGCCTGTGGGCAATCGAGAGCGACGTCGATCCGATCCAGATTGCCGTCTGGTTGACGGCGCCCTACCCGAGCTACGTGTCTCTGTGGACGGCGCTCCACGCGCATGGGATGTTGGCGCAGATCCCGCGCGAAACCCACCTCGTCTCCCTTGGCCGGCCTGACCGGATAGTCACGCCGCTCGGGACCCTCGTCGTGCATCGCATGGCGCCCGAAGTCTTCGGCGGATACCAGACGCGAAAGGACGGCGTCGCCCTGGCTACCCCGACCAAAGCCGTCTTCGACCTCGCCTACCTCTCGGCCGCCCATGGGCGTCGTTATCGGCGGCTGCCCGAACTCGATCTCGCCCACGGCTACAACGCCCGGGAGGCTCGGTCCTGGGCCGGGAAGATCCCCTCGGCCCGGCTCAGAACGATCACCCTCGATCGCATCCGTGCGATCGAAGAGGACGCCGCCGCAGCCGCCAGCTCGAAGGCTCCGTGAGAAGCAGGTAGCGAGTTGCGGCGGCCTCTCGCTGGCCAGCCCGCGATCGGGTCGGCCGAACGGGAGCGGCGTAGGCCTGAGGCAGGACCGGCAACCCCATCTCGTCGGTCTTGACGGGTCAGGACGGCTTCGCGCCGCAGGCGAGGCATGCCGATGCGGAAGCGGCCTTTCGAGCCGCCGTCGGCGCGATCGCCTGCCCGTGCGCTCGCCGGCTTGTAGGTCGACGTTTGGCGTCTGGCCATGCCCCTGCGGTCCCTCTCCTCGGGCGACCCGGACAGGATACCGGAGCCGGAGGAGCCCATGGACGGAGCGACCGAGATCAATACCCCGGCGCTCGTCGGTCGCCATCGGAGCCGATTCCTGGTACCCTCCCGCTCATGGCACGACGTTTGAACTTCGTCCTCGCGGCCCTGCTCGGGGTCGTCACCGCCTTCGTCCTCCTCGTGGGCGTGGTGGTGGCGACGCCGGCTCAGCAGACGGCGCTGCCGCCAAAGCCCACTTTCGTGGTCCTGCCGACTCCCACGGCGACGCCTCTGCCGATCGTGACGCCTACGCCCACGCCCGGCCCGGCTGGCGACAACCCCGAGGCGACGATCGCACCCTTCGGCGACGGGTAGAGACGTAGCCTCCGTGGGGCGGAGGGCGGCCGTCAGGGGATAGCGGCAGCCGCTAGCCCTTCAGCACGTCCGCGGCGTTGCTGACCACGTTCAGGATCGCCGGGAAGAGCCCGAAGACCAGCGTCACGACGCCGGTTACGGCCAGGCCGACGCGGAAGAGCAGGCCGGGCGAGAGGGGCGCCGCCGCCTCGGCAGGTTCGCGCATGTACATGTACACGACCACCCGCAGGTAGTAGAACGCCGCCGCGGCCGCGTTGAGCATCGCCAGGACCGCCAGGGCCGTCAGCCAGCCGCCGGCCTGGATCGCCGCCACGATCACGTACGCTTTGGCCCAGAAGCCGGCGAGCGGCGGGATCCCCGTCAGCGACAGCAGGAAGAGCGTCATCAGCGCCGCCAACCACGGATCGCGCCGCCCCAGGCCCGCGAACGTGGAGATCTGGCTCGAGACCCCGGGCCGGCGCTGCAGGGCCGTGACCACCGCGAATGCGCCCATGTTCATGAACGTGTAGGCGGCGCCGTAGAACAGGATCGCCGAGATGCCGCTGTGCTGGCCGCCGGCGTAGGCCGCCAGCCCGACCAGGATGTAGCCGGTGTGGGCGATCGAGGAGTAAGCCAGCATCCGCTTGACGTTGTCCTGCGTGATCGCCACCAGGTTGCCCAGGGTCATCGTCAGGGCGGCCAGGACGATCACGATCGGCAGCCAGTCGGCCTTGAGCGGGCCCAGGGCGGCCACGAAGAGCCGCAGGGCGATGGCGAAGGCGCCGATCTTGGGCCCGACGGAGAGGTACGCCGTGACGGGCGTGGGCGAGCCCTGGTACGCGTCGGGGGTCCAGTAGTGGAACGGCACCGCGGCCATCTTGAAGGCCACGCCCGCGGTCATGAACGCCAGGCCCATCGCCAGGCCGGGAGCGATCGAGCCGGTGGTGGCGACCCTGGCCAGGGCAGCGGCAACGTCGGTCACGCGCGTGCTGCCGGTCAGGCCCCAGACGTACGCCAGGCCGAAGAGCAGGATGGCGCTCGAGAACGAGCCCAGGAGGAAGTACTTGATCGCGCCTTCAGTCGAGTAGGGGTCGTTCCGCGCGAAGCCGGCCAGCAGGTAGCCGGGCAGGACCATTAGCTCCAGGGCCACGAAGAGGAGCAGCAGGTCGGCCGAGCCGGCGATCAGCATCGCCCCGGTGATGGCGAAGATCAGGACCGCGGCGAACTCGGCGATCGGCAGGCCCCGCGGCTCCAGGTAGTCGTTGGCGAAGAGGATCGTCAGGGCCGCGATGGCCACGAACAGCAGGTCCAGGAAGGCGGTCAGGCCGTCTACGACGTACGCGCCCCCAAAGGCGGTCTCGGTGTGCCCGGCGAGCGACAGGACGACGAGCGCCACCACGGTCAGCCCCACGAGCGCGGCGGCGATGGCCGGGGCGCGCCGCCCGGGCGCGGCGAAATCCACGACCAGGACCGCGGCGGCGGTCAGGACGGCGATGACGATCGGCGCCAGGGTGCCCACGTCGGACCAGTTCATCGGTGCGTCTCCATCAGCCGCCGACCGCCGCGCCGGCGGCCGCTAGGAAGGTCTGGACCGGGCCGTGCAGGAAGTCGAGGATCAGGCTCGGGAAGAGCCCGAACAGGACGATCAGGGCGGCCAGCGGGGCGAGGGTGGCGAACTCGGCCCGGCTCATGTCGGTCACATGGTCGCCGAGCCCCCGCAGGAAGTCGGAGACGGTGCCGAAGGCGACGCGCTGGAACATCCACAGCAGGTACGTGGCCGCCAGGACCATGACGACGATCGAGGCCAGGGCGATCCCGGGCGCGTACGTGAAGGACCCGACGAAGACCAGGAACTCGCCGACGAAGCCGGAGAGCCCCGGCAGCCCGGCTGAGGCCAGGATGAAGAAGCCGAAGACGGTCGACCAGAGCGGCATCGTCGCCGCCAGGCCGCCCATCTTTGCGATCGATCGGTCGTGGGTGCGCTCGTAGACCACGCCGACCAGAAGGAAGAGCCCGCCCGTGATCAGGCCGTGGCTGATCATCTGCAGGATCGCGCCCTGGAGGGCGGTGGCGGTGAAGACGAAGATGCCCAGGGTCACGAAGCCCATGTGGCTGACGGAGCTGTAGGCGACCAGGCGCTTGAGGTCCGGCTGGACGATCGAGACGATCGCGCCGTAGACGATCGCTATCACGCTCAGGACGATGATCGGCCAGGCGAACGTGTGGGCTGCGAAGGGATACAGCGGGACGGCGAAGCGGATCAAGCCGTAGGCGCCGAGCTTGAGGAGGACGCCGGCGAGGATGACCGAACCCGCCGTCGGCGCCTCGGTGTGGGCGTCCGGCAGCCAGGTATGGAACGGGAACATCGGGACCTTGATGGCGAAGGCCAGGAAGAGCGCCAGGAAGGCCAGCAGCTGGAAGTCGTGGCCGAAGGAGCCAGCGGCGGCGAACGCCTGCAGCTTCTCGTAGTCGAAGGCGCCGGCCCACGAGCCGGCGTGCGCGGCCTGGTACGTGAAGGCCGTGGCCAGGATCGCGACCAGCATCAGGAGCGACCCGACCAGCGTGTACAGCACGAACTTCATCGTCGCGTAGATGCGGTTCGCGCCGCCCCAGATGCCGATGATCAGGTACATCGGGACCAGGACGATCTCCCAGAAGATGTAGAAGAGGAAGAGGTCGAGGGCCAGGAAGACGCCGATCATGCCGACCTCGAGGACCAGGAAGGAGACCATGTACCCCTTCACGCGGTCCTTGATCGGCCCGAAGCTGGCCAGGATGCTGATCCAGGTGAGCGTCGTCGTCAGGACGACCATGAGCAGGCTCAGGCCGTCCGCGCCGAGCTTGTACTGGATGCCGAACGAGGGGATCCAGTCGGCCGTTTCCTTGAACTGGAAGCCGGCCTGGCCCAGGGCGAAAGCCACGAGCAGGACCAGCGACAGGGCCCATGTAGCGAGCGCGGTGCCGAGGGCCGTGCGGCGGACGAGGTTGGGGTCGCTCGAGGGCAGGACCGCGATCAGCAGCGCGCCCAGGAGCGGCAGGAAGGTGATCAGGCTCAGGATAGGCAGGCCGGACATCGTGCTACCTCCTACCTGGCCACGAGAAGGACGTACAGGTAGCCGGCGGCCATGACGATCAGGCCTAGGGCGATGCCGAGCGCGTAGTTCTGGACCCGGCCCGTCTGAACGCGGCGAAGCCGCATGCCGGCCGCGGCTGTCACGGTGCCGATGCCGTTGACGGTGCCGTCGACGACCGTCCGATCGAACCAGAAGACGGCGGCGGCGAGCCTGCCGCCCCAGTCGACGAAGAGCTTGTGGTTGATGTCGTCGAACCACCACTTGTTGAACGAGCCGTTGTAGAGCGCTGCCAGGCCCCGCCGAGCGCTGAGCTCGCGGACGCGGTCTGGTCGAGGCTGCGCCCGCAGGCCCAGGGCCGGGATCTCGACGCCGAAGAGCCGCCAGGCAAGGACGATCGCGATCGCCACCAGGGCGGTCGTGCCGATGGCCAGGGCGCCGTCGATGCCGAAGAAGCTGTAGGTGGCCTCGGTGTGGCCGCTCGCGGCGATCGTGCCTTCGAAGACCGGCGCCAGCCACTGGTGGAGCAGCCCGGTCTCGGGCGGGAAGCCGATCGCCAGGCCCAGCAACGCCGACGGGATGGCGAACAGGATCAGCGGCCCGGTCATCGACCGCGGCGACTCGTGGATGTGGTGCTCGACCTCGGGATCGACGTGGCTCGGGCCCCAGAAGGTCATGCCCATGAGCCGGAACATGTAGAAGGCGGTCATGCCCGCGACCGCGAAGCCGATCGCCCAGACCCACAGGAAGCCGGCCTTGAAGGCGCCGCCCAGGATCTCGTCCTTGGAGAAGAACCCGGCGAGCGGCGGAACCCCGGCGATGGCGATCGAGCCGACGAGCATGGTCGCGTACGTGATCGGGATCTTGCGCCACAGGCCGCCCATCCTGCGCATGTCCTGCTCGTCGCCGATCGCGTGGATGACGGAGCCCGAGTCCAGGAAGAGCAGGCCCTTGAAGAAGCCGTGGCTCATGAGGTGGAAGATCGCCGCCGTCCAGGCGCCGACGCCCAGCGAGGCGAACATGTAGCCGAGCTGGGAGAGGGTCGAGTAGGCCAGGACGCGCTTGATGTCGGTCTGGGTGAAGGCGATCGAGGCGGCCAGGATCGCGGTGAAGATGCCGATCGCGGCGACCACGACCATCACCTCGGAAGTCGCCCCGAAGATCGGGTTACAGCGGGCCACGAGGTACACGCCGGCGTTGACCATGGTCGCGGCGTGGATGAGGGCGGACACCGGCGTGGGGCCCTCCATCGCGTCCGGGAGCCAGACGTGGAGCGGGAACTGGGCGCTCTTGCCGACGGCGCCGCAGAAGATGAGCAGGGCGATGGCGATCTGCCACTCGTGAGGAACGCTGCCGAACTTGTGGAAGACGTCCTGCATGTTGAGCGTGCCCAGCTGGGTCCAGATGGCCATGATCGCGAGGGCGAAGCCCATGTCGCCGACGCGGTTGACCAGGAAGGCCTTCTTGGCCGCCACCGCCGCGGACCGGCGCGGGTACCAGAAGCCGATCAGCAGGTAGCTGCACAGGCCCACCAGCTCCCAGCCGGCGAAGACAAGCAGGAAGTTGTCGGCCAGGACCAGGAGCAGCATCGAGAACATGAACAGGTTGAGGTAGGCGAAGAAGCGCCACCGCCCCGGGTCGTGGGCCATGTAGCCGATCGAGTAGACGTGGACGAGCATGCCGATCGTCGTGACGACGATGAGCAGGCAGGCGGTCAGCGGGTCGGCGAAGAGGCCCATGGCGGCATTGAAACCGCCGGCAAAGCCGTTGGCCGGGATCCACGTCCAGAGGGTGAAGCCGGCACCCTCACCGCCGAATGGGGAGATCCGGGCCAGGGTCATGAAGGCCACGAGCGAGGCCACGACCCACGATGCCACCACGGCCCAGACGGCGATGAGATGGGCGCTGCCGGGGTAGCGGCGGCCGAGCAGGCCGGTCAGGACGAAGCCGCCCAGCGGCAGGATCGGGATGAGCGGCAGGAGCGCGGTCATGACGCGAGTCCTCGGCGCCAGGCGGGCAGCCGAACTGCCATGGGCAGAGCCGCTCGACTGAGCGGCGTTCTTAGGGCGCTCATTGGCTCATCGAGTCGTATTCGTCGACAAGCGGCGTCTTCTTGTTGCGGTAGATAGCGATGACGATGGCCAGGCCGACCGTCGCCTCCGCCGCGGCCACGGCGATCACGATCAGGGCGATGACCGAGGCGTGGACGTTGAGCGGCTTCACGAACGCCCCGAACGCGATGATCGTCAGGTTGACCGCGTTCAGCATCAGCTCGATGGACATCAGCATGCTGATCGCGTTGCGGCGGGCCAGGAAGCCGAACGTGCCGATGGCGAAGAGCAGGCCCGAGAGGACCAGGTAGGAGTCGAGCGAGCCGCTCACTTTCGACCCTCCTCGCCGGCGGGCGGCTCGCGCCTGGCCAGCAGAACTCCGCCGACCACGGCCGCGGTGAGCAGCACGCTCACGACCTCGAACGGCAGGACGTACTCGCTGAAGAGCTTGGTGGCGATGTCGGACGTGACGGTCCAGGCGACCGCACCGGTGGACGGCCAGGTGGTGGTCAGGACCGTGGCGGTGACGATCACCGCGATCGCGATCGCGGCGACGGCCCCGGCCCAGGCCTGGGTCTGGAAGACCAGCCGCGTTGGGGCGTTCTTGGTCTGGGTCAGCATGATCGCGAACAGGACCAGGATGCTGATGGCGCCGATGTAGACCAGGACCTGCGTGGCCGCGATGAGCGGGTTGCCGAGGAGGACGTAGATGCCGGCCAGCGAGGCGAACGAGGCGATCATCGCCAGGCCGCAGCGAATGATGTCGCGCATGGTCACAACCAGCAGCGCGGAACCCAGGAGCATCGCCGCGAGCACGACGAACAGGACGTCGTCCCAGCGGATCGCGGTGAACGGGAGAGTGTCGCCTATCGGCATGCCTCTCTGCCCTCCTCGTCGTGGATCACTGCTGCGCGGCTCCCTTTCCCTGACCGGGGGCGGCGAGCGCCGGCGGGAGCGCTGGCAGCCCCTCCCCGGGGTTCGCGAGTCGACCGTCGGCCACGGCGTGGGCGAGCCAGTCGCGCTCGCGCTGGATGTAGGTCACTTCGGTCTCGCCGGCCAGGGCCGCCAGGCCGATGAGGTCGATCATCGGCTGGGAACGGTCGGTGTGGGCCAGCTCGTTGTCGGCGCCGCCGCGCAGCGCGTCGTAAGGGCACGCGTCCACGCAGATGCCGCACAGGATGCAGCGGCTCTCGTCCACGTCGTACTTCTCCAGGACGCGCGGCTTGAGCATGAGCGCGCCCGTGGGGCACGTCTCCGCGCAGCGGCCGCAGGAGACGCACGGCGTGTCGTTGAGGCTCATGTCGAGCGGCGTCGTCACCAGCGTGTCGAAGCCGATGCGCATGAAGTCGTAGCAGGCGGCGCCCACGACGTCGGCGCAGACGGCGGCGCAGCGGCCGCAGTCGATGCAGCGCGACGGCTCGCGCAGGATGAAGGCGTGGCTGTCGTCGCGGATGTAGTCGTGGTTGGCGCCGGTGAAGCGGTTCTCGGTCACGCTGCGGTAGCCGGCGCCTTCGTTGTGGCGCGGCTCGAGCGTCTCGAGCGTCGTCCCGTACTCGAGGCCGAGGTTGCGCAGGTCGCAGTAGCCGATCGCCTCGCAGGTGCACTGCAGGCAGCGGCTCGACTCGGCCATGACCTCGGTCTGGCTGTACGGGATCTCGTACTCGACGTAGTTCTTGGTGCGGTCCTGCGCCGGCATCGCCTTGAGGCGGTGGCGGGGCTCCTTGGGCTCGTCGGTGTAGGGCGTGATCGAGAGGAACTTGAGCTCGGGCTCGGCGAGAGTCTCGCGCGAGCGCAGCTCGGAGAGGTCCGTGCCGCGCAGGAACGCGTCCACGGCGTAGGCGCAGCGACGCCCTTCGGCGATCGCCTGGACCACGGTCGCGGCGCCGATGCGCACGTCGCCGGTGCCGAAGACGCCGGGTCGGCCGGTCTCGAAGGTGACGGCGTCGGCCTTGAGCCTCCACTTGACCGCTTCGAGGCCCTCGTTGCCGGGCCCGATCCACGCCAGGTCTGGGCCCTGGCCGATGGCGAGCAAGACGCGGTCGCACTTGATGACGAACTCCGTCCCGGGCGCCGGCTCGGGGCGGCGGCGGCCGGAGGCGTCCGGGGCGCCGGGGCGCATGCGGATGAACTCGACGCCGGTGACGCGGTTCTTCGCATCCACGATCACGCGGGTCGGGCCGGCCTGGAAGATCATCTTGGCGCCCTCTTCGAGGGCTTCGTGGACCTCGCTCGCGGCCGGCATGTCCTTCATGTCGCGGCGATAGACGAGGGTGATCTCCTTCGCGCCCTGGCGGACGGAGGTCCGGGTGCAGTCCATGGCCGTGAAGCCGCCGCCGATGACGAGGACACGGCTGCCGGCGTGGCCCGGGTAGGGCAGGCCGAGCGTGGCGGTCCTGAGGTACTCGAGGCCGTCGATGACGCCTTCGGCGTCCTCGTTGGGGATGCCGAGCTTGTTGGTGTCGTAGCAGCCGGTGGCGACGATCGTGGCGTCGAAGCCCCGCTCGCGCAGGTCGTCGAGCGAGAAGTCGCGGCCCAGGGCCTGGTTGCACTCGATCTTCGCGCCGAGGCGCCAGACGGCCTCGTACTCGGGCTCGAGCACGTCCTTCTTGGGCAGGCGGTACTCGGGGATGCCGTAGCGGAGCATGCCGCCCGGTTCGGGGTCGCGCTCGAAGACCGTGGTGTCGTGGCCGGAGAGTTGCAGGTAGTAGGCCGCGGCCATGCCGGCCGGCCCGGAGCCCACGATGGCGACGCGTTTGCCGGTCCTGGGCTGCGTCTCGAACGGCAGCGGCGGCTCGATGCCGTCCTTCTGCGCCGCCAGGACGACGTCGCCGGCGTAGCGGTGGCTGTCGCGGATGGCGATCGCCTCGTCCACCTCGTCGCGGCGGCAGTGCTCCTCGCACGGCGCCGGGCAGACGCGGCCCAGGATCGAGGGGAACGGGATGGTCCGCTTGAAGATGCGCGCCGACTCGCGGAACTGGCCCTCGGCGTTGGCCTTGAGGAAGCCCGGGATGTCGATGTGGCTCGGGCACTTGTTCTGGCAGGGCGGCAGGCAGTAGGCGTTGTGGTCGCTGAAGATCAGCTCGAGGTTTGTCCGGCGCAGCCGGCGGACCTCGTCGGTCTGGGTCCGCACGACCATGCCCGTCACCGCCTCGCGGGCGCACGAGATCGCGGGGTGGTCGTCGCCCTCGACCTCCACGACGCACATCCGGCACGCCCCGAAGCCCGGCAGCTTGGGCTCGTAGCAGAGCGTGGGGACCTCGATGCCGTTGGCGCGGCAGACTTCGAGGATCGTCTGGCCCTCGGTGCCGATGACCTCGCGTCCGTCGATGTCGAGCTTGATGGTGGGCGTCGAAAGCGGGCGCTGGGGGGCCTGTGAGGTGATCAGGCGCTCCGCCGGCGAGGCGTCGAGCGGCGTGACCGTGTCGCGCGGCGCCTTCGCGTCCGGGCGGCTGTCGACTCTTCCGGCCCTGCGGTTCCAGACCGGTCTCTCGTTGGCGGCGGGCCGCAGGCCCTTCACGGACGGGGCCGCGGGCAGGGCCGGGAAAGGCCCGGGAGCGACGACCGGCGGAGCCGCCGGGAGCCTGCTGGCGGGCGTGGCGGCCAGGGCGGGCTTGCCGGCCGGCGGTGTCGCGGGCGGGGCGCTCGGGCTGGGGCGAAGGTTCGGTTCTCGCATGGGACGCCTCAGGAGACGGCCCCCGTCCGAGAGGCTGCCATCGGCTGGCAGATCCCGGCGGGGCACGCGCTACGGACGATGTGGGCGTCGAGCTCGTCGCGGAAGTACCGGACGAGGCTCAGGAGGGGCAGCGTGGAGCGGCGTTCGTGGTCGCACAGGCGGCTGGCCACGATGTCGGCGGATAGGTCGGTCAGGCGCCCGATCTCGTCGCCGCGGGGCTGACCCTCGCAGACGCGTGCCCCGATCTCGGCCAGGCGGCGCAGCCCGATCCGGCAGGGGATCGTCTTGCCGCAGGCCTGATCGGCGCAGAAGCGGGCCAGCACGGAGGCGAGGTCGACCAGGCAGCTGCGCTCGTCGACCACGACGATCGACCCGGAGCCCATGTGGGCGCCGGCCGCCTCGAGGGATTCGAACTCGTAGGGGGTCTTGAGAGCATCGGGCGGGAGGATGCCGCCGGACGGGCCGCCGACGAGCAGCGCCTTGACGCTGTGCGGCGCGGGAACGCCGCCGGCCAGGGCCACGATCTCGCCGATCGTCGTGCCGAGCGGGATCTCCGCCAGGCCCGGATTCGCGACCGAGCCGGAGATCTGGACCAGCACCGTGCCGGCGCTGCCCTTGGCCTCGGCCTCGAGGTAGCTGCCCGGGCCGCCGGTGACGATCCCGGGGATGACGGCGAAGGTCTGGGCGTTGTGGACGAGGGTCGGCTTGCCGTACAGGCCTCTGGTCGTCGGGTAAGGCGGCTGCTGTTCGGGCTGGCCGCGCCGGCCCTCGATGGCCTTGAGAAGGACCGTCTCCTCGCCCAGCATGTACGCGCCCTGGAGCGGCCTGACCTCGACGTGGATGTCGCGGCCGCTGCTCAGGACGTCGTCGCCCAGGTAGCCGGCGTCCTGTGCTTCGCGGATGGAGGTCTCGAGCGTGGTCACGGCCTCGGTCCACTCGGCGCGCAGCGCGACGATGACGTCCGAGGCTCCCACCGCGATGGCGGCGATGGCCGCTCCCTCGAGGACGGCGTAGGGATTGCGCTCGAGGAGGACGCGATCGGTGAAGACGGCGGGATCGGCCTGGTAGGCGTGGACGACGACGTAGCGGCGATCGGCCTGGGCCAGGGCGCAGGCGCGCCACTTCTCGCTGGTTGGGAAGCCCGCCCCGCCGCGGCCGCGCAACCCGGAGGCGGCCAGGGCGGCCACGATCTCGCCGGCGGTCATAGCCCGGATCGCTTCGGTGAGGCCCTTGAAGGCGCCGGCTGCCACGGCCGCGTCGAGATCCGTCGGGGCCGCGCCACCCGCGCCGGCCGCGCCACTTCCCGATGCGGGCGGCAGGAGCAGGTGCGGCCACTTGTCCGGCGTCGGGAGGACGTTCGCGCTGGTCATGCCACGGTCTTCCTGGTCAGGGAGCGGCTCCACGCGGCGGCGCTCGTCTCGGTCACGTCGGGCTGGGGCTGGCCGTCCAGCGTGACGAGCGGCGAAGCCGCGCCGGGGACGTGGGCGGGGAGCTGCTCGAGCGCCACGCCGTCAGCCGGCCCGCCGCCGAGCTTCGTCCCGAGGCCCTCGCCGATCGCGTTCGCGATTCGGCCGGACCCGGCGAGGAGGCAGCTGGTGCAGCGGCAGACCGCGACCGTTCGGGCCTTTCGCTCGAAGCTCAGGTGGCTGTAGTAGGTCGCCGTCCCGTACACCAGCGCGTACGAGGCGCCGGTCACGTGGCTGATGTGCTTGATCGCCGCGATCGGCAGGTATCCGTACGCGGCCTGGACCTCTTCGAGGATCGGCAGCATCTTGCCCGGGTCGTAGTCGCGCCTCTCGAGGATCTCCTCGACGGCCACCAGATCAACCGGCTCGAAGTGAGTGAAGGCCCGGTCCGGCACCGGCCGGCCGGAGCGCCGCAGGGCGGACTCCTCGCGCCGTTCGGCGTACGTCTCGGCCGGGCCCCAGTGGGTGTAGAAGCGGCTCTTCGTATCGTGGCCGCCCATGTCGATGCATTCGACCGGGCAGGCCTGGGCGCACTGGAAGCAGGTCTCGCACTTGATGTTGCCCAACTCGTCGTAGAGCAGCTGCAGCCGCCCGCGGAAGCGGACCGCGATGTCCGGCCTGGTCTCGGGGTACTGGATGGTGGCCTTGGGCGCGAAGAAGCGGCGCAGCGTCAGCGCCATCCCCTTCGCGATGCCGAGGCCGGGGATGAAGGTCATCGCGGGGTCGCCGGCTGGTTGAGGATGATGACGGCGGCGGCCGTCACGAACAGGTTAAGGAGCGAGGCGGGCAGCAGCCACTTCCAGGCGAAGCCCATCAGCTGATCCACGCGAACGCGTGGCAGGGTTCCCCGCATCCAGACGAAGGTGAAGACGAAGACGTAGGTCTTGGCCATGAACCAGAAGATGCCCTGGACCCAGTCGAAGGCGATGAAGCAGGCCAGGCCGGCCGCGGCCGTGACGCCGGCGCCGGCGATCAGGAGGCCGAGGCCGAAGGCCGCCGGGGCGCTCCACGACCTGCCGCCGAGCAGCCAGATCGCCGCGCCCAGGATGTCCGTGGCGATCACCAGGACGGCCAGCGCGATCGGGAGCCAGAGGATGCCGATGCCCGACGCGTCCAGCCAGTTCAGGTTGTACGGCCAGGGCCAGTCGAACGGGGCCGTCCAGCCGCCGAAGAAGAGCGTGACCAGCAGCGCCGAGACGATGAAGACGTTCACGTACTCGGCGAAGAAGAAGAAGCCGAAGCGCATCCCCGAGTACTCGGTGGCGAAGCCGGCGACGATCTCCGAGTCAGCCTCGGTCATGTCGAACGGGGTGCGGTTGGCCTCGGCCGTGGCCGCGATGAAGAAGATGAGCACCGCCAGGGGCTGCTTGAAGGCGAACCAGTCGAGCGCCGAGCCCGACTGCTTCAGGACCAGCGCGTTCATGCTCATCGTGCCGGCCAGGATGATCACGCCCACGACGGAGATCGTGAGCGGGATCTCGTAGCTGACGATCTGGGCCGCCGAGCGGAGCCCGCCCAGGAGCGAGTACTTGTTGAAGCTCGCCCAGCCAGCCATCAGCAGGCCCAGGACGGAAAGCCCGCCCATGGCGAAGAAGTACAGCACGCCGATGTTGAGATCCTGGCCGAAGAGTCCGGGGGCGAACGGGATGACCAGCAGGGTCATGACGCTGGCCAGGAAGGTGACGACCGGGGCCAGCGTGAAGACCGTCAGGTCGGCGCCGGTAGGCGCGAAGTCCTCCTTGGTCAGAACCTTGAAGCCGTGGACTAGGCTCATCGCCGCGCCCCAGGGGCCGATCCGGTTCGGCCCGACCCGCAGGTTCATGCGGGCGATGACCTTGAGCTCCATGTAGATCAGCACGAAGGCCGTCGGGATGGTCAGGACGAGGATCCCCACGACCGCGACGGCGAACCGCACCAGCGGCAGGTTCGCCCCCAGGAAGTCCATCGTGGGCGGCAGGATGAAGACGATGCCCACGACCGTGCCGACGGCGAGCAGCACGGCCAGCGGCAGGAGGATCGCGGTGAACCGGGCGGTCAACGACATCCGGCCCCAGGTCCGGGCGGCGAAGGTCATTCGGGCGGCTCTCACTTGTCGATCCCGCCCAGGACCGGGTCGAGCGAGGCGACGATGGCCATCGTGTCCGCCAGCAGGTTGCCGGGCAAAAGAGACGGCACCGTCTCCAGGTTCATGAAGCTCGGATCGTGGATTCGGAAGCGGAACGGCTGGTCCGAGCCGTCGCTGATCGTGTACACGCCGAGCATTCCTCGCGGGCCCTCGCACGCGCCCCAGGCGCGCCCGGGCCGCGGCCGGAGCAGGCGCGGCAGCCTGGCCATGACCGGGCCGTCGGGCATGTTGTGGAGGCACTGGTCGATGATCTTGATCGACTCGCGGACCTCATCCAGGCGGATCAGGTAGCGGGCCAGCGAGTCGCCCTCATCGCGGGTCGGGATGTTGAAGTCGAGCTCGGGGTAGACGCTGTAGGGGTGGGCTCGTCGGATGTCGAACGGCACGCCGGCAGCGCGCAGGTTCCCGCCCGTGACGCCGAAGCGGAGGGCCATCTGGCGATCCATGACGCCGACGCCCCGGGTCCGTCGGACGAAGATCTCGTTCTCGTTGAGCAGCCCGGCATTGGCCTCGGTCTGCTTCGCGGCCCGGCTCATCCAGTCGCCCAGGCGGCTCATGAACTCGTGGTTCAGGTCGCCGTTCACGCCGCCGATGCGGAAGTAGTTGAAGAGCATCCGCGCGCCGGTCAGGGCCGCCAGCATCTCCATGATCTCGTCGCGCTCGATGAAGCTGTACAGGATCGGGGTCAGGCCGCCCAGGTCCAGGGCCAGGAAGCCCATGTAGAGGGTGTGGCTGGCGACGCGCAGCAGCTCGCCGGAGAGGACACGGATGTACTCCGCCCGTCGCGGCACCTCCACGTCCATGAGCTGCTCGAACGAGAGGACCGCGGCCCACTCCTGGAACAGGGAGCTGACGTACTCGAGCGGGTCCACCTGGTCGATGACGTGGTAGTAGTCCGAGTTCTCGCAGATCTTCTCGACGCCGCGGTGGAGGTACCCGAGGACCGGGTCCACGTCGACTATCTGCTCGCCCGAGAGCTTCAGGACGAGGCGCAGGACGCCGTGCGTGGCCGGGTGGTGCGGGCCGATGTTGATGAACATCTCCCCGTCCCCGCGGGTGTAGAACTCGGCCTCGCGCTCGGTCTGAGTGGGGTAGGGCGGGATCGGCGCGTACAGGTCCGCGGTGATCTCGCGGTCGAGCATGATGCGCGGGTCGTCCTCGGAGCGATGCTGCTCGGGCGGACGCTGCTCGGACGGGCGCTGCTCCTCGGCTTGCGGCTTCGTTCGGGTCGGGCGGGTGGGCATCTCTGTCCTCAGCTCGCCGGAGCCCGGCGGATGCCGGCCGCGGGATCGTCGGCCACTATGGCCGGGGCGTAGGGACGCTCCACGTGCCGGACGCCCTCGCCCGGGGATCGGGCCGCGTCGTCGGGCAGGAGGAAATCCTTGCGGAGCGGGAAGCTCGTGTAGTCGGGCGGCATGAAGATGCGGCGCAGGTCGCGGTTGCCCTCGAAGACGATGCCGAACATGTCGTAGGCCTCGCGCTCGAGCCACTCCGCGCCGGTCCAAAGGAACGTGGCGGAGGGGCACCGCGGGTCCTCGCGGGACAGGCCGTCGACGATGATGCGCAGCCAGTCCGGGCTGGTCTCGCTCCACAGGTGATACACGACCTGCATGTGCTCGCCCGTGTCGACCCCGGCCAGGTCGGCCAGGATCTCGAAGCGGAGATCGACGGCGTCGTGCACGGTGCGGAGCACGTCCGGAACGTCGCCCGCCTGGATTCGAATCTCGGTCTGGTCCTTGCGCTGCCGAATCGGCCCGCGCAGCTGCGAGCCGACGCGCGCTTCCAGGCGGCGCTTGAGGGTGCGATCCATCGGTCAGATCTTGTCCGGTACGGTGGGGCCGATCTCGCGCTCGGGCCACTGCCCGCGCCGATCCTTGACGAGCTGTCCGAGTTGCATCATCCCGTAGATGAGGCCTTCGGGGCGGGGCGGGCAGCCGGGAATGTAGACGTCAACCGGCATGACCCGGTCGATCCCCTGGACCGTGGAGTAGCTCCTCTTGTAGCGGCCGCCCGACACGGTGCAGTCGCCGAGAGCCACGCACCACTTGGGTTCGGGCATCTGCTCCCACAGCCGGATCAACGGCCCGGACATCTTGGTGGTGAGCGTTCCGGCGACGATGAGCACGTCCGACTGGCGCGGCGATGCCCGGAACGGGAACATGCCCCAGCGGTCCATGTCGTTCCTGCTGGTGGCGCCGGACATCATCTCGAAGGCGCAGCACGCCAGGCCCGAAAGGAGCGGCCAGAGGCTGTTCGCCCGGATGAGGTCGAGGATGTAATCCGCCTTGGTCGGCACGATCTGGAGCGCGCCCCAGCGCGCGTCGTCGCGACGCCCGGCATCGGTCAGGCCGAACTCGCGCAGGTGGGTTACCTCGGCCGGACGTCCGCCGTCGTACGCGAGCGGGTTGGCCGCCCGCCAGAGAGTGTTGGGCACGATGATCGGCGCGGTCAGCTCGCCGGGGGCGAGGGGTGCGAGCTGGCCCGGCGCCGCCTTGGCTCCGCTCGACCCTCGATCGCCTACCGCCACGTCAGGACTCCCTTCCGCCAGGCGTAGGCCAGCCCGAGCAGGAGGACGAGCACGAAGGTGCCCATGCTCACCAGGCCGCCCAGCAGCAGACTTCGCAGAACGATCGCCCACAGGAAGAGGAACACGACCTCGACGTCGAAGGCGACAAAGAGAAGGGCGTAGATGTAGAAGGAGACACTGAACCGGCCCCAGGTGTCGCCGAAGGTGTCGATGCCGCTCTCGTACGGCATGCCCTTGTGGCGATCGCCGCGGTTGCGGTGCGAGAGGACCCAGGCCAGGCCGATGACGAGGAATACGAAACCGACTCCCGCGGCGGCCAAGCCAAGGACGTACCAGATGCCGGTCATCTTTCTCCAGCCGTACCTGCCGTCCGCGGTGGGCGTTCCGCGGGGCGTCGGGCATACGCGTTTGATCTCGGGACGCGGGGCCGGGTTCGATGCCCGATCCCTCGCGGTCCATCGGGAAGTCTACCAGCAGGGCCGGGGGGGCCGGGAATCGCGGGCGCGCTGGCGCTCGGTGGTGCTGGCCTGCGCGGGGCCCAGAAAAGCCGGCGCGGGCGGCTCGGGGCTAGTCGTGCCGCCCGCGTCTCCGGCTAGTCCGCCAGCGGGGTAGCGACTGGCGGCTGCACACGAACGTTCGCTATTGGTGGAGCGGCGCGCCGAGGGCCGGATCGATCCCACGATTCGACGGCCCCGTCGCGCTCCCCCGCTCCGAGGGGTAGGTTGCCCGGTTTCCACACGCCCCGGCAATACGGGAAGTGCCCTATCGAGCCAGGGTCAGCACCCGGAAACGGCCCATGTGGCGGGGGTCGAGCATGCGCACGATGCCCGAGCGGGCGCGCATGTAGTCCTGGGGCGTGGTCTCGGGCGAGGCCTGGAGCGCCTGCAGCTCCGACTCCAGGCCGGCGGCGACGAGGAACTCCGACTGCGTCGTCAGGGCCACGGAACGGAGGCCGCGCCGCTCCCCGAGGAGCCGGAGCGCGGTGAAGTCGACGTGGGCGGTCACGTCGGTCAGGCCGACCTCGGCGAACGGATCCTCCCTCACGCGATGGCCGCGGTAGCCGAGCAGCGTCCCGGCGAGGCGGCGAGGGCCGTAGAGTTCGGCGGCCTCGTAGCCGTAGTCGATGGCGACCACGTAACCGCGAGCCAGGCGGCGGGCCACGTCGTCGAGCCACGGGGCGAGGCCGAGGCAGATCTCGGCGACCTGGCCCTCGGCGAGCTGGTCGGGCACGATCCCGTCGTCGGCGAGACGGCGGGCGAGCTCGGGCGTCGATGGCTGGCCCGGGACCTCGGCGAAGCCCTCTCGCCACGTGACGAACAGCTCGAGCAGTTGCCCGCCCCGGACGACCACGCGGTGGACCGGCAGGGCGTCGAGGAACTCGTTGGCAAGGATGACGCCGGTGACGGGCACGGCCTCGTCCGATGGAGAGCCGGCCGGCACCAGGCGCTCGGCAAGGCCGGCCTTTTTGAACCTCTCGCGAAGGTCGACCAGGCGGTTCGGGTTCGACTCGACCGGTTCGTAGCGGATGGCCGCGAGAAGACCGGTCGAGCCGTGACGGCGCAGCCCGTCGAGGATCGAGAGCGCGAGCGTGCCCGAGCCCGCGCCGTACTCGATCAGGCCGAACGGCGCCGGCTCGCCCAGGTCGGCCCACAGAGCCTCGATCCGGCGGGCGATCGTCCAGCCAAAGATCGGGTGCGTCTCGGGCGCGGTCAGGAAATCGCCGGCCTCGGTGGGACGATCCTCGGGCTGGCTGTAGTAGCCCAGCTCGGGCTCGTAGAGGGCGCGCTCCATGAAGCGCGCGAACGTGATTCGGCGGTCTGGGGCCGAATCGATCTCGGCGCGGAGGAGGGCGGCAAGCTCGGACGAACGGTCGGACGAACGGTCGGACGAACGGTCGGCTGAAGGTTCGGACGGAGACCGGGGGTCGGCCGGCGACGGGCGACCGGACGACGGGGGCCGCGGTTCGGGCGTCATCGGGCCGCCGCACGAGCTCGCTGCGCGAGCAGGCGCAGCCCGCCGTTCACCAGCGTGTGGCCGCCGAGCAGGATCGGGTGGTCGGAGGGTGCGGTGGCGGCCGACGCGGTGAGGGCGCGAAGCCACGGGTCGGCGATGGACGCGGACAGCAGCAGGTCCGAGGCGAATCGATCCTCCGGCCGCGGCCATGCTGCCTCGTCGGCGCCGTGGCGATGGGCGAACAGGACGCGCGTGTCGATCAGCGCGGCGTCGGCCAGCGCGGCCACGGTGCGGGCCAGGGATTCGGGGCCGTCGCGGTCGAGCAACTCCCCGAGGACGGAGTGAGGGGGCCGGGAGCCGGTGGTGGCGCCGGATTGGGCCAGGAGCGTCGCGGCGCGGAGCCCCCGCTCTTCGACGAGGGCCCGAACGCGGCAGGCTGCGCCGCTCTCCAGCCAGCGCAGCGTCGTTGCGGAGATGCGCCCCGCAACCAGCAGCTCGGCTCGGCGATTCGTCAGAACATCGGCGAGTGCCGCCAGCCGTTCGCCGATGAGCGGCGCCGTTCCGTGGAGGCCGCTCGTCGCGGCGCCCCCACGCCGCCCCGAGCCGAGCACGATCAGGTCGAGCGGCGTGTCGATGTCGACGCCCAGCCGCCAGCGCGACCGGAGGTCCGCGACGGCCACCCCGGCTCGTTCCTCCAGCCATCGGGGAAGGGCGTTGTCGGCGGGGAGTGGCGGCAGCTCGACCAGGTCGGCCGCCCGCGAGACCGCCACCACGTCGGCCGAATAGCGGTTGTTCGCGAGGGCGTGCCCGCCGGGCCCCGCGGCCAGCTCCACGAAGCGTCGCAGATCCGCCGTCCGCGCCAGGGGGATGCTCCCCGAACCGAGGACGATGGCGCCGCCGGCGCTTCCCGTCCGGGCCCGCATCGCCGCCCCGAGGCGCTCCCCAAAGCTCACCCCGTCGGGCGGCCCAGCCACGATGACCGCCTCGTCGGCGCCGGCCGCCACAAAGGCGACCCGCTGCCGCTCCGCCAGGGAGCGGCGCGCCTCGGCCAGCGCACGCACCAGCGGACCCGCATCAATCGGGGCCTCGGCGTGGAAAATGAGCACGACAACGGGGCGCACCAGCGGAGTCTAGCCGCGGCGTTCCGGGTTGCGGCCGTGAGTCGAGCCGCCGCCGCTACATCGGGAGTCGGTCGATGCCAACGGTTCGGGCGTATGTCGGTCTCGGGGCGAACCTGGGCGATGCCCGGAAGACCTTGACGGCCGCCGTCCACGCCCTGGCGGCCCTGCCCGGGGCCCGCCTCGCCGGCGTGTCGCGCCTGTATGTCACGACGCCGGTCGAAGTCACGGACCAGCCCGACTTCCACAACGCGGTCGTCGCCCTGGACGTGCCGGCCGGTCCTGGCGGCCCCGACGCCACCGGCCCGATCGCACTCCTGCTCGCCCTCAAGTCGATCGAGCGGGCATTCGGGCGGCAGGAGCGCTTCCGCTACGGCCCGCGCGAGCTGGACCTCGATCTGCTGCTCTTTGGCGAGGAGCGAGTGTCGGTGGAGCGGCCGGAGGAGGGCCGCTCGCTCGCCCCGGCCAAGGCGACGCGGTTGCTGGAGATCCCGCATCCGGAAGCGGGCTGCCGCCTCTTCGTCCTGGCACCCATGTCGGACCTCGCCCCGGATCTGGTTCCGCCCGGCTGGCAAGAATCGGTCGAGCAGGCGCGCGCCCGCCAGGAATCGATCGAGGGCGCCTCAGCCGTCCGGGCCGTCGCCGGCTGGGACGCGCGCGCAGGGGCGTGGGTCAACGGCGGAGGACCGGACACCGTCGGCCCTCGGGCTACGACTTGACGATGGTCGCCTCACCGGTGACCGCGTCAACGCGGACCAGGGCGCCGTGCTCGAAGACATCCGCCTGGGTCGGGCTTGGCACGCCAAGACCTACCTCCCAGGCGGACGCCTGAGCTCCGGTCGCGAAGTCGATCGCCAGCTCGGCCGAGGTCACCTGCTCGCCGGGCACGCTCAGCGCGGCAATCGCAAGCTCGGTTGCCCTCGCCTGGCCGACGATCGGCGCAGTCACACTGAGCTGCATCCGAAGGTCGACGTATGCGAACACGGACCCGGTGGACGCGTTCACGCTGACGGCGAACCTGGTGGCTCCGCCACCGCCCGATTCCTTCCATTCGACGTCATAGGCGGCCACGCCGGCCTGTCGGGTCAGCCGGGCCGACTCGGTGAGGCTGGCGGTGTCCAGGCCGGTCCGCTGCATGAATGTCTCCGCAGCCGTGCTGGCGCCGGCGGTAGTGGCCGAGACGGTCGCGTTGTCCGGCAGCCGATCTTCCAGGACCACCTCGACGACGATGCCGGAGATCGCGTCGACGAAGGCAACCGTGTTCGCCGCGGTCGCCCTGTAGAAGAGCCTTCCGCCGGCACCGCCGGTCAGATCCGCCGTCATCGCAGGCACGCCGGCGAGTTTCGCCGCGGAGGTGGCGGCGTCCTCGGCTTGGATGGGCGGCGGCGTCTGGTTCTGGTCGGGCGGCGTCGCGCAGCCGCAGGCTATGTAGCAACTGCTGAGGGTGAACGGCAGGAGGCCCATCAGGAGCACGAGGGCTGCGAGCCCGGCGCCGAAACGTCTCATCTCCCACCTCTCGCTGCGCCGCCCGAACCAGGGCCCTGCCGGCGCCGCGGCCGGGTTGCCGCGCAGAGGATACGCGTCGCCGAGCGCCGATGGGGGTGCCCCAGGCATGCGAAACGGGCGACAGGGCCCCTCGCCGGCTGTCTGGGCACCGACCTGTCGCCCGCTTCGTCCCCTCCACCCGGAAGACCGGGCTTCCCTTCCTCCGACCAACCAACCGGCCCGTCAGGTTCCGATCGGCTGTCACCCTCTGATTCGGATGAGCGGGCCCGCCGGATCACTCGATCTTCGGGAATCCGCGCACCGGCCTCGGGCTCAGTGGCGGAAGTGGCGCCGCCCGGTGAAGACCATCGCCATGTGGTGGCGATCGGCGACCTCGATGGCCATGTCGTCGCGGATCGAGCCGCCGGGCTGGATGATCGCCGTGACCCCGGCCTGGGCCGCGAACTGGATCCCGTCGGGAAACGGGAAGTAGGCGTCGCTGGCCATGACCGCCATCCGGGCCCGGTCGCCGGCTCGCCGCAGGGCGATCTCGACGGCCGTCTGGCGGCTCGCCTGGGCCGCCCCGATCCCCACCGTCGAGGCATTTCGCGCCAGCACGATCGCGTTCGATCGGACGTGGCGGACCGTCCGCCAGGCGAACAGCAGGTCGGTCAGCTCCTCGAGCGTGGGCCGTCGCTTCGTGACCACGTGGAGCTGCGTCTTGTCGAGGCCCAGCTCGTCCTTCGCCTCGACCAGGAGCCCGCCGGCGATGCGCTTGAAGTCCAGGTTGGCGATGCCGTAGTCGCGCGGACCATCGCTGGGGCTCTCGGGCACGGCGAGGAGTCGGAGCTGCGGCTTCTGGGCCAGGATCCCTATGGCGGCCTGGCTGAACGACGGAGCCACGACCGCCTCGTACGAGTTGGCCGCGATCTCACGCGCCGTGGCGCCGTCCAGGTCGCGGTTGACGCCGACGATGCCGCCGAAGCACGAGACCGAATCGGTCTCCAGGGCCTTGCGGTACGCCTCGACGAGCTCGTCCGCGGAAGCGAGCCCCACCGGATCGGTGTGCTTGACAATGACCGCCGTCGGCGAGGTGAAGTCCATCGCGAACGCGTAAGCCGCGTCCAGGTCCAGCAGATCGTTGAAGGAGGGCCGCGACCCCTGGATCTGGTTGGCGTCGGCGAGCGTGCCGGAGCGATGGGTCGTCTCGCGGTAGAAGGCGGCCGGCTGGGTGGGGTTCTCGCCGTAGCGCAGGTCGTCCACCTTCTCGAGGACCATCGCCAGGCGGCTGGGGAAGGTCTGGCCGCAGACGTTGGAGAGGTATGCCGCGACCTCGGCGTGGTACGCGGCGACGAGGCCGTACGCCTCGGCGGCAAGGTCCTGGCGGAGCTCGGCGGAGACGGCCCCACGCTGGCGGATCTCGCCGATGACCGTCGGGTAGCGGGTCGGGTTCGCGACTGCGGCCACGCCGGCGTAGTTGCGCGCCGCCGCTGCGAGGAGCGCGGCGCCGCCGACGTCGATCATCTCGATGGCTTCGTCTATCGGCACGAGCCGGGCGCCGACCTGCGGAGCGAAACGGCTGACGTTGACGGCCACCAGGTCGATCAGGCCGATCCCCTGCGCCGCCAGCTCGGCAAGCTGCTCGGGCCGGTCGCGGCGAGCCAGGATGCCCGCATAGATAGCAGGGTGGAGCGTCTTGACCTGGCCACCGGCGATCGGCTCCGCGCCGGTCAGCTCGGAGACGGATTGGACCTCGACGCCCTCATTGGCGAGGAACTCGCGCGTGCCCTCGGTGGCGAAAACCTCGACGCCCACCGAGAGGAGGTCTCGAGCGAACGGGCCGATGCCCTCGCGGTTGGCCACCGAGAGCAGGGCTCGCACCAGGCCTACCTCCCAACTGCAGGCGATCCGGAGATCCACGACCAGGCGGCGCCGCGCTTCCGGAGGTGCTCGAGCAATAGGCGAGCCGCGCGCCAGGCAGCGTGGTGGCCCGGAGTTGCCGGATTGGGCCGAGTATAGCGCCGGCCCCGTCTCGGCCGGCCCCAGCTTTCAGCAATTCCGCCGTGCGACCGGGCCACGGACGGCGTCCCCGGCGTAGCGCCGGGTCAGGCGGGCCGTGTCATGGCATACTCAGCGGAGGCAAAGATCGCAGGCGCCCGGTCGCCGGCGTCGGCAGCCGGGCCCGCCCTCGATGCCGCCGCTCGACGCCGGCCCTGGCAGATCGGCGCACATCCAGGTCGCACGACCACATCGACTTATCAGGCACGGAGGTCCGCGTGAACCGCGCGCCGTGGGAATACCTCTTCATCGGCTTCAACACCGACAACTTCGCGCCGATCTTCACGATCACGTGGATGTTCTCGGCCGCCATACTCTTGCTGACGATCTTCTTCTACAACTTCCAGGGCCGGAGGCTGCGCAACTACGCCGTCTTCCTCGACCTGAACGAGTGGCTGCTGTGGACCTCGATCGGAACCTTCAGCCTCTTGATCATGTACGTCATCTTCAATTTCGACTTCCTCTTCGTCCTGCCCACGATGGTCGGCGGCGCGATCCTCTTCGTCTGGATCCGCTTCGTCCACTTCCCGCCGCTCATCCAGGCCTATGAGGAGCGACTTGCCCGGCAGCGCTACTTCCAGCGCTCCAAGACGGCACATCCCGAGGCCACGATCCGCAAGCGCCCCGCCGCCAACACCAAGCGCCGCCGCCGGTAGCGTCCGAGTAGACCGCGTGCGTCCCACCGCGGCTCTCGCAACCCGCCGGCCCTGACAGGCCATGGAGATCCGCCGGTTCGGTATCGGGCACCGGCGCCCCGACGGCCCCTCGGGCACGCACGGAGTGGACGGGCAATCGATCCACGGCGACCATCGGGGAGCGATCGCCGAGCTTGCCTTTCGGCCGAACGCGGCGATGGCGGCGCACTCCAACCCGAACCTGACCTACTTCGTGGTCATCGAGGGCGGCGGCTTCGTCCAGGTCGGCGACGAGCGTGCCCGCGTCGCCGCCGGGGAGGCTGTCGTCTGGCCGCCCAACGTCGTCCACGCCGCATGGACGGAGCAAACCCCGATGCGGGCGCTGGTCGTGGAGTTCACGGTCGAGGATCCGGGCTTGCTCATGCTCGAGGGCGGGGCGGTCGAGCTTCCTGTCGAGCCGGCCGAGCGGTCGAACGCCGAGCGGTCGAACGCCGAGCGGAAGCCTGCCGACGGCGGGCTCGTCCACGAACCGGGCGGCCGACCCGGCGACCGCGAATCGCCCGAGAGGGAGCCGTGGTAGCACTCCGCGCAACCTGACCGAGCACCCGGCTGGCGGCCGCGGCCGGCTCGTCAGGCGGCGCCAACGGGGGACTTGTCCCAGTCGATCGCGACGTCCTGGGAGGGGTTCGACTCGTCGACTGCCACGGACAGCTTCACTCCGGGCGCGATCTGGGCCACCTTGGCGATCGGAACGCGGTGGCCGAACATGGCCGGGAACGGCGTTCGGCCGGCCAGGCTGACCTCGAGGGTGAATAGCCAGACCGGGTCGTCTAGGCGGGCAGGGTCGGCGCTGGGGTCGATGTCGCGAACGAGCTTGCCGAGCGGCTGAGCCGTGGTCACGACAGCGGTGCCGTGCGTGCCGGTGGCGAGGATCGTCGCCGCCTTGCCCTTGATGGTGGGCATGTTTCCGCTGCGAACGGCCCCGACCATGTCGTTGACACCGCTCACGGGATTGCCCTGGGCGTCGAAGGTGACCGTGACTCCGCCCGGGTTCTCCATGACGGTTCCGGCTACGGCTCCGGCCCCCCCAGGATGGCGGCCGCTTCGCTCGCATAAGAGCTGCCTGCGTAGGGAGTGGCGGCGGCCGTGCCGGGAGCGTTGAGCCGCTGCCAGTCCGGGACGACCTTCGCGGGATTCTTCGGGTCGACTAGGACGCCGATGCGGGCGCCGGGCATGACCATCGGCACGAAGATGCGCGGAATGGCGTGCGTGTCCTCGACCGCGTATGGCGTGCCGCCACCCGGGGGCGTGACCAGCAAGCCGAGCTTGTAGACCGGCGCTTCAGGTCCGGCGCCGGGCGAAGTGATGGTCATGCCAGTCTCGGCGATGCTCTGGATCAGGGCATCGGTCGGGATGCCGTTCTTGATCGACCCCGTCGTGCCCCTGAACCTGAGGAGAAACCAGATCACGACGATCACGGGAATGCCGAACGAGACGAGGAATATTCCCCAGCCGAGCATGTCGTCGGACGACATATGTCCCTCCTGCGTTGTTCGCCCCTCCTTGACGGGGCGCGGATCTGTCGGTGTCACGATATCCGGCACCGCAGCCTTCGAACAGCGTCAGCGCAGCAGGCGCGCCGCCCCGGGGCAGGCGCGCCCCTCGGCCGGACGGGGATGCTTGCCGGCTAAGCGCCGATCGGCGACTTGTCCCAGTCGATCGCGACTTCCTGGTTCCTGTCGGCCATGTCGACGGCGACGGCGAGCTTCACGCCGGGGGCGACCGATGTCACCTTGGCGATGGGCACCCGATGACCGAAAACCGCCGGGAACGGCTTCTCGCCGGCCACGGTCACATCGACGGTGAAGACCCAGACCGGGTCGTCGCGGCGCGACGGATCGGCCCCCGGGCTGACCTGGCCGACGGTCTTGCCCAGCGGCTGGGCCGTGGTGATGACCGCGGTGCCATGCGTACCGGTGGCCAGAAGATGATCGGCGCTGCCGCTGTGCGTTGGCAGCTCTCCGCCGCGCACCGCTCCCACGAGGGCCGAGACCTCGCCGGCGGTCGGCTGGCCGCTGGCATCGAAGCTGAAGTCCACGCCACCGGCACCGGCACCTGCGGCCGCGGTGTCCCCGCCGCCCATGCGGCTGTAGTCGAGGGAGATCTTCGTCGGATCGTTCGGGTCGATCAGGACGCCGACGTGCGCCCCGGGCACGATCATCGGCACGAAGATCCGCGGGATCAGCGCCTTCGCATCGACGTGATACGGCGCGCCGCCGCCGGCCGGAGTGACCTGCAGGCCGAGCTTGTAGTCCGGCGCGTTGGGCCCGACCGAGGACATCGTCACCGTCACGCCGGTGTCGGCGATGCTCTCGATGATCGCGTCACCGGGCAGGCCGCCATTGATCGGACCCGTCGTGCCGCTCAGCTTGCGGATCAGCCACGGACCGATCAGGAACGGCGAGGCGACCGAGATGACGACGATCACGCCGGCGAAGATCAGCCACGGAATGAGATCGCCGGGAAGGGAGTTGCTCTCGTAGGGCGAGCCGCTGTGGACGGCGTCGATCGCCGCCAGCAGCGCGGCCTGGACATCGCCATTGGCGGCGGGCTCGTTCGCGAGGTCGTTGCCAGTCCAAGGCGACCCCGCCTTGTAGTTGCCGAACAGGCTGCCGCTCGAGGATGTGTATCCGCCTATCTGCTTGTCGGAGACAGCCAGCGCGATCACGAGAGAAGTGCCGAGACTGCTGCTCAGGTGGGCGCCGTTGAAGAAGGCAACGGTCGACGGGTCGTCCCCGCCGAGCGAGATGTCGACGTAGACCGACGCGCCGAGCTTGGTGGAGAGATAGTTGACCGCGGCCTCGGCCTTCTGCTTGCCGGTCGCGTCAAGGGCTGCCGCTCCGTCGAAGACGTGCGTCCCGCTCAACCACCCGTCCGCGCGGGCCAGCTCGCTCAACATCCAGCTCTCGAGCGTCTCCATTCCCGGCGACGAGTCGAGGGCGTCGGCCTGCTTGGCGCCGAGCTTGCCCTTGAGAGCGTCGCCGAGGAGGAGATACCCGTCGTTGCTGCCCGAGCCGTCCAGCAGCATGCCGTCGACCTGCCAGTCCTCGGCCAGGGTGCGAGTGATCGGCAGATCCGCGGGGCTCGCCGCGGTGTAGATCACGACCCGCCCGCCCCCCATCGCCTCGATGTGCGCCGCCAGGGCGTCGGCCGTGGCCGCCGAACGCGCGGAGAGCACGTCCCCGTTGTCGTAGACGTGGCGGCCGGGGACGAAGGGCGACATCGTGGGCTCCGGCACCGGAGTTGGTTCGACCGCGGTGGTCGGTTCGGCAGTCGCGGTGGGTTCGGCAGTCGCGGTGGGTTTGGCAGTCGCGGTGGGTTTGGTAGCCGTGACGGGCCCCGCGGAGGCGAGGCCGGCGGCCATGAAGCCGAACACGCCCAGCGCGAGGGCCGCCACGAGCGGCGGTGCGATGAGGCGCCGACGCGGTCCGGGTTGAGTCGAAGTCGGCTCGAGCTTCGCGACGGGCAGCATTCTCATCGGGTCCCTCCAGTCGCGGCAACCGATTGTCCGGGCGATCGAATCCGCGAGTCGATCGATCCGCCGGGAGCCGGTCGGGCCACCCGTTCGGCCGGGTAAGCCTATCTCAGAGGGAGCGGCTCAGCAGCAGGCGATCCTCGCCATGGGCCAGGTAACGGCGGTCCACCGCCAGGTCCCGGAACCCATTAGCCCGGAAGAAGGCGCGCGCCGCCACTGAAGAGGGATGGATCGCCGTGTCGGCGAGTGTCCAGGCCAGCAGTCGGCGACCTCCGGCCGAGCTGGCGGCGGCGGCGATGGCGTCGGTCAGGCTCCGGCCGATCCCTTGCCCGCGCAGCTGCGGGGCCACCGCGAGCAGCGTGAGCTCCGCCGCCGGGCTGCCGTCGTCGAAGGTGAGCCCGTCGAAGCCGCGCGGCTCCTCTTCCGGGTGCGGTCGATTCCACGGCGCCCAGCTGGCCAGCCCGACGACTTCACCGGAGACCTCGGCCAGCAGCAGCTCGGAGGCGGGCGGCAGTGAGCGGGCGAGCTCGGGGGCCATGGCGGCCAGGAAGGCGTCGATCGCGGGTTGGTCCGCGTGGATGGCGTAGCGAACTCGCGGCTTCTCGCCGGATGAGACCGGCCCGGCGCTCGGCCCGGCGCCCTGCCCGGCCTCCGGCTCGGACGCCAGGAGAGCTCCGAGCTGGCCGAGAATTCGAGCCGTGGCGCCCCAGACTCGCTCGCCTTCGACGGGGTAGACGCCGTATCGGATCAGGCGCTCGCGGATGACCCGCTCTTCGAGCTCGACGGGGGCCTCGGGCAGGAAGGCCTCGACCGGCGGCTCGATGATCCGAGCTACCTCGTCGGGGGCGGGCTGGCAATCCGGGCGCCGGTCGGCCAGGGCGACCACGGGCGTCACGCGGAACCCCGACACCGGGATGAGGAACCGCTCGAGCGGACCCGCCACCTGCAGCCCGCAGGCCTTCGGGTCAAGGCCGATCTCCTCGGCCGCCTCGCGCAGCGCCGTGCCTACGGGGTCGGCATCGTCCAGCTCGGCCGAACCGCCGGGGAAGCTGACCTCGCCGGCGTGCGAGCTCAGGTCCGGGACGCGGGTCGTCAACAGGACGCGCCCCTCCCCCTCGTCGTCGGGGAAGAGCAGCACCAGCACGGCCGCCTGCTTGACCGGCGCCAGCGGTCGCGGCGGGAACAGGCTCTCGGGCGAGTCGATGCGGATCGGCGTCAGGATCGCCGGCGCCGCCGGCAGCTCCCGCGGCAACGCTCGCAGTCTCTCCCGAACCAGCTCGAACCTCACCGGGACCTCCGACGCCCGCCGCCAGGTCTGCGAGCGGCCACACGCTGATGCTAGCCCGATCCGCGGAAGATCAGTGCGGCAAAGGTGTTTGGGCTGGCAGTCCGACCGGGACCGACCTGGGGATCCGCAGACGGAGCACGCCGTCCTCGAAGGTTGCCGTCCAGCGGTCGACCGACAGGCCGCCGGGCAAGCCCAGCGTCTGACAGAACCTTCCCCGGTTCAGCTCCCGACAAAGCTGCCAGAGGGCGTCGCCGTCTTTGTCGTCCTGACCCGGCTTTGCCTCGGTGCAGATCGTGAGCAGTCCCGGGTCCAGGGCGAAGAAGACCTCAGACGCCTTCACTCCGGGCAGCTCAGCGACGACGACAACGTGGCTCCCGGCCGAGTAGACGCGAAACAGGTCCAGCGGTACGACGCGGGACTGTTCGAGGCGCTCCCGGATGGTCAACTCGTGGGACGGCCTGCGCGCGGCGACGGTTGCCCACAGCGGGGACCCCCCGGAATAGAGATCCCGAACCGGTTGCGACTGGCGCGATATCAGGCTATGGAGCAGGGAGTGACCTTCGTCGCTCACGGCCGTCCTCCGCGGTGAGACGGCGAAGCATCCCACCGGCGTCCCGACCGCCTCCCGGTGGCTCGGCACAGGCAGAGCTTGCCACGCTCGGACCGGCCGCGCCAGAGCACTGTAGGTCCCCGCCGAAGCGAATCGCGGCAGGCGCGGTCATCTCTGCAACTTCGGCGGCGAGGGCGCGACTACGTCGGTACCGTCCTAGTTGACCCGCTTCGGGCCCTCGTCCTCGGGGCGGCCCGGCGTCCAGATGCGGTCCGCCGCGGCGGACGCTCCGGCGGGTTCCGGCGCCACGGAGCGTTTGCGGGCGTCGCGCCGCTGAGTGGCGTCGGCCACGACGGTGGCGTCGCCCGAACGGAAGACCAGCACGCCACCGATCGCGTCCGCGTCGGCCACGACCTTCGTGCCGGGCTTGAACTCGCCGCGCAGCAGCGCCCGAGCCAGCGGGTTCTCCACGAGCCGCTGGATGGTGCGCTTGAGCGGCCGGGCCCCGTAGGCCGGGTCGGTCCCTTCCCGAACGATTAGCGAGCGCGCGGCCGGCGTCAGCTCCAGGACGATCTCCTGCTCGGCGAGGCGCCGCTGCAGATCGGCCACGAGCAGATCGACGATGGCCGCCAGGTCCGCGTCGTTGAGGGCGTGGAAGACGATCACCTCGTCGATCCGGTTCAGGAACTCGGGGCGGAACTGGACCCGCAGCGCCTCGGTGATCTGGTGCTTCATCTGGTCGTAGGCCGTCGCGTCGCCGGCGTCGCCGCGCTCCGTGAACGCCGAGATGAACTGGCTCCCGACGTTGCTGGTCATGATCAGGACGGTGTTGCGGAAGTCGACCGTGCGGCCCTGGCCGTCGGTCAGCCGTCCGTCGTCGAGCACCTGGAGGAGGATGTTGAAGACGTCCGGATGAGCCTTCTCGATCTCGTCGAGCAGGACGACCTGGTACGGCCGGCGGCGAACGGCTTCGGTCAGCTGGCCGCCCTCGTCATAGCCGACGTAGCCGGGAGGCGCGCCGACCATCCGTGAGACTGAGAACTTCTCCATGTACTCGCTCATGTCGATCCGGACCATGGCCGAGTCGTCGTCGAAGAGGAACTCCGCGAGAGCGCGCGCCAGCTCGGTCTTGCCGACGCCGGTCGGTCCCAGGAACAGGAACGAGCCGATGGGGCGGCGGGGATCCTTGAGCCCGGCGCGGGCGCGACGAACGGCGTCGGAGACGGCCTGGATGGCCTCCTCCTGGCCCACGACGCGCTGGTGCAGCCGCTCTTCCATCTGGACGAGCTTGGCCGTCTCGCCTTCGAGCAGCTTGGTCACCGGCACGCCGGTCCAGGCGGCGACGATCTCGGCGATGTCGTCCGCATCGACCTCTTCCTTGAGCAGCCGGTCGGGGCCCGAGAGCGCGGCGATCGCCGCCTCCCGCTCCTTCATCGCCTGCTGCAGCTCGGGCAGCTTGCCGTACTTGAGCTGAGCGGCGGTGCCGAAGTCGGCCTCGCGCTCGGCCTGGTCGATTCGAACCTGGAGGGCCTCGATCTCAGACTTGGTGGCCCGGATGGCCGAGATGGCGTCCTTCTCGGTCTGCCAGCGCTGCTTCATGGCCGCGGCCTGCTCGCCGATCTCCGCCAGCTCGCGTTCGAGCACCTCGAGTCGAGCCTTCGAGCCTTCGTCGGTCTCTTTTCGGAGCGCCTCGCGTTCGATCTCGAGCTGGACGCGCCGGCGTTCGAGCTCGTCGAGCTCGATCGGCATCGAATCGATCTCCATCCGCAGCCGGCTGGCTGCCTCGTCGACCAGGTCGATCGCCTTGTCGGGCAGGAAGCGCTCGGTGATGTAGCGGTTCGAGAGCGTGGCCGCGGCCACCAGCGCGGCGTCGGTGATGCGGACGCCGTGGTGGACCTCGTACTTCTCGCGCAGGCCGCGCAGGATCGAGATCGTCTCCTCGACCGTCGGCTCGTCGACGACCACCGGCTGGAAGCGCCGCTCGAGGGCGGCGTCCTTCTCGATGTGCTTGCGGTATTCGTCCAGCGTCGTGGCGCCGATGGTGTGCAGCTCGCCGCGGGCCAGCATCGGCTTGAGCAGGTTCGAGGCGTCCATGGCGCCTTCGGCCGCGCCGGCTCCAACCACGGTGTGCAGCTCGTCGATGAACAGGATGATCCGGCCCTCGGACTCCTTGATCTCCTTCAGGACCGCCTTGAGCCGCTCCTCGAATTCGCCGCGGAACTTGGCCCCTGCGATCAGCGCGCCGAGGTCCAGCGAGATGACCTTCTTGTCCTTGAGGGTCTCGGGCACGTCGCCGCGGACGATGCGCTGGGCCAATCCCTCCACGACGGCGGTCTTGCCGACGCCCGGCTCGCCGATCAGGACCGGGTTGTTCTTGGTGCGTCGGGACAGGACCTGGATGACGCGGCGGATCTCCTCGTCGCGGCCGATGACCGGGTCCAGCTTGCCGGCCCGGGCCTCGGCCGTGAGGTCGCGGCCGTACTTCTCCAGCGACTGGTAGGTAGCCTCGGGGTTCTGGCTGGTCACGCGCTGGCTGCCCCGAACTCCGGCCAGGGCCCGCAGGATCGCTTCACGGTTGGCCCCGTTGCGGTCGAGCAGCGCCTGGGCCTCGCCGCCACCCTCGGCGATGGCCAGGAGCAGGTGCTCCGTGGAGACGTAGTCGTCCTTGAGCCGGCGGGCCTCGTCCGACGCCCTCTCGATGGCGTGGCGGACCCGCGGATCCGCGCTGAGCGAACCGCCCTGGATCTTCGCCCGCTTGTTCAGGGCAGCCGCCAGCTCCCCGCGGAAGGCGGGCACGTCCACGCCCAGACGCCGCAGCGTCTCGGCCGGGATGCCGTCGTCGGCCTCCACGAGCGCGGCGAGGAGATGCTCGGAATCGAGAACGGGGCTCTGGAGCTCCTCGGCCAGGCGCTGGGCCGCGACGATGGATTCCTGGGCTTTCTGGGTGAAGCGATCGAGATTCATTGCGTGTCCCTTAGTTCGGTCGCCGCTCGGCCGGCCGATGCTGGCGTTGGCTCCTGCGGTCCTCGCTTGTGTCGCCGCTCAGGCGGCCCATTGCTTCGTTAGGTCCTGCGCCGCTCGCTCACCCACCTTCAGGTGCGCTCGCTCACGTGCTCGGTCCCGCCTCGCACTGATCTCGCCGGACCGGCGACACGTCCCATTCGGCTCTGTCGCCGCCTTGGCCTCGACACGGCGGAACGGCGACACGCGGTAGGTCATGTCCTGCTTCTTGGGTTGGGTTGAACGACCTGCCGAAGGAACTCCTCGGCGGCCTGACGCTGCGTGCCATCCAGCTTGCCCGGCAGCACGACTTTGACCTTGGCGTAGAGGTCGCCCGAGCCTTCGGCCTTGAGGCGCGGCATTCCCTTGCCAGCCAGGCGGAAGGTCTGGCCCTGCTGCGTGCCCGGTGGGATCGTCAGGACGACGCGACCGCCGAGTGTCTCGACTTCCACCTCGCCGCCGAGCAGCGCTTCGGCGAGCGTGATGGGCAGCTCACGGGTCAGGTCCGCGCCGGTGCGGGTGAAGACCGGGTGGGGTTGAATCTTTGTCACCAGGTACAGGTCGCCGGCGCCCTCGCCGGAGCCCGCCTTGCCGCGGAGGCGAATCTTGCTGCCCGTCTCGACGCCGCGTGGCACCTTCACTTCGAGGCGCCGATCGCCGACCTGCACGAGCCGCGCGGAACCGTGAAAGGCCTCCTCCAGGCTTAGGTCGATCTCGACCTCGACATCGTCGCCGTGGTGCACGCTCCGCCCGGCCGCCCTGCCGTCGCGGCCCGTCTCCGATCCGCCGATCGTGGCCCCGGCCGCGTCGCCGTGGAGACGCCCGAGCAGGTCCTCGAGCGGGTTGCCCCGGTGTGTCCCGCCGGTCGGCCTGCCGCGCGCCGTCCGTGCGGATTCGGCGCCGGCTCCCGCGCCCGCGGTCGCGCCCGCTGCCGCGCGCCCCGAAGCCGACGCTCTCGTAGCGTTCGATGGAGCCGCTCCGGGATTGCCCGCGGCCGCGCCCCCGAAGAACATCCGGAAGAAGTCCGAGAAGTCCTCCGCGCCGCCCCCGCTGAATTCGTAGCGGACGTTGCCCCCGCCGCCCTGTCGCGCATAGCCGGCGAAGGGACCGCCCGGACCAAAGGGATCGCCCGTTCCGCCGGCCCCGAACGGGCTGCCGGCCGCCCCGGCCCCGGCGCCGCCGGCCCTGGCGTACTGATCCCAGTTCGAGCCGAGCATGTCGTACTGCTGGCGCTTCCGAGTGTCGGCCAGGACCTCGTGCGCCTCGTTGACGTCCTTGAACCTTCGCTCGGCGGTCTTATCTCCGGGATTCCGGTCAGGGTGAAGCTCGCGCGCCAGCCGCCGGTACGCCTTCTTGATGTCCGCGGGCGTGGCCTTTCGGTCCACTCCCAGCGTCTTGTAGTAGTCCTTGTATTCCATCGGGACCCTCTCGGTCCTGGATGGTCGCCGCCCGGGCGGGGCCACTGCTTCGTTGGGCCCTCCGCCACTCGCTCACGCACCTTCAAGTGCGCTCGCTCGCGTACTCGGTCCCGCCTCGCCCTGGCCCCGCCGGTGCGGCGACACGCCGTATTCAGTTGTTCGTCGCCGCTCGGCCGGTTCATGCCGGCGCTGGCTGTTGAGTCGCTCGCGTTTCCGATGCGCGGAGGCCGGCGTTTCCGCCGGCCACCACGTACCTGTCGGTTACTCGAAGAAGCCTACTGGCCGCCTATGCCATCGCGGGCGGTTGATCGACCGGAGGTGGCGGGAACCCGGGCCGGACCCGGCCTTCGGGGCCGGTCTCCGTCTCGGGCTCCTTGCCGCTCTCGGCGGCCTTGCCCGGTTCGGCGCCGAGCGGCGTCGGCTTGCGCCGGAGGGCCGCGTCGAGGACCTGTTCCATGCTCTCGACGAGAACGAGCTTGATCTGCTTGCGGATCTCCTCGGGGATGTCCCGCAGGTCCTTCTCGTTCTTCTTCGGCAGGATGATCATCTTGGCGCCGGATAGGTGGGCGGCCAGGATCTTGCTCTTCAGGCCGCCGATCGGCAGAACCCTGCCGCGGAGCGTGATCTCGCCAGTCATGGCCACGTCCTTGCGGACCGGGATGCCCGTGAAGGCGCTGACCATGGCCAGGGTCATGGTGATCCCCGCCGACGGGCCGTCCTTGGGGATGCCGCCGGCCGGAACGTGGATGTGGAGGGTGTTCTTCTCGAAGACCTCGCGCTTGATGCCGAGCTGGGCGGCATGGGCGCGGATCCAAGACAGACCCGCCCGGGCGGACTCGCGCATGACCTCGCCGAGCTGGCCGGTCAGGATGAAGTCCTCCTTGCCTTCCATGAGCGTGACTTCGATGGCGATCACGTCGCCGCCGACCTCGGTCACGACCAGGCCCGTCGCCGCGCCGGTCTGGTCCTCGGACTCCAGCTCGCCGTACTCGAAGCGCTGCGGCCCGAGGTACTCGACAAGCTTCTTGACGTCGACGACGGTCTTGCGCTTGCGGCCCTCGGCCACGGCGCGAGCGACCTTGCGCATGACGTTGGCGATCTCGCGCTCGAGATTGCGGACGCCGGCTTCGTGGGTATAGGAGCGGACCAGCTCGACCATCGCCTCGTCCGTGATGGCGATCGTCTTCTCCGAGAGACCGTGGTTCTTCATCTGCTTGGGGATGAGGAACCGCTTGCCGATCTCGATCTTCTCGGTCTCGGTGTAGCCCGGCAGCGGGATGACCTCCATGCGGTCGCGCAGCGGCGCCGGGATCGGGTCGAGCAGGTTGGCGGTCGTGATGAAGAGCACCTTCGTGAGGTCGAAGGGCACCTCCAGGTAGTTGTCCTGGAAGGTGTTGTTCTGCTCCGGGTCGAGGACCTCCAGGAGCGCCGAGCTCGGGTCGCCCCGGAAGTCCATGCCGATCTTGTCGACCTCGTCGAGCATGAAGACCGGGTTGTTCGAGCCGCCCGTCTTGACGTTCTGGATGATCCGGCCGGGCAGCGCGCCGATGTAGGTGCGCCGGTGACCGCGGATCTCGGCCTCGTCGTGAATGCCGCCCAGGCTCATCCGCACGAACTTGCGGCCCATGGCTCGGGCGATGCTCTTGCCGAGCGAGGTCTTGCCTACGCCGGGAGGCCCCACGAAGGCGAGGATCGGACTGCGCAGCGTCTCGGCCAGGCTTCGAACGGCCAGGTACTCGAGGATGCGCTCCTTGATCTTCTCCAGGCCGTAGTGGTCCTCGTCGAGGATCTTGGCCGCCGACTTGATGTCCAGGTTGTCAGTCGTGGAGACATTCCACGGCAGGGCGATGAGCCAGTCGACATAGGTCCGAATGACGCCGACCTCGGGTGAGGCCGACGGGATCCGGCTCATGCGGTCGATCTCCTTGAGCGCCCGAGCCTTAACCTCCTCCGGCATGCCGGCGGCCTCGACCTTGTCGCGCAGCTCGTTGATCTCGGCCTGCTGCGGGTCGTCCTCGCCGAGCTCGCGCTGAATCGCCTTTAGCTGCTCCCGCAGGATGTACTCGCGCTGGGTCTTGTCCATCTCGGACTTGACCTCGGACTGGATCCTGCCCTTCAGCTCGAGGATCTCGATCTGGCGCGCCAGGAAGTTGGAGACGATCTTGAGGCGCTCCAGCACGTCGGTGGTCTCGAGCAGCTGCATCCGCTGCTCCGTCGAAAGGTCCGGGCTGTAGGCGACCATGTCGGCCAGGAGGCCGGGCTCGCTGATGTTGCGGGCAGCCACGGCCGCCTCCGGCGGCACCGGCGCGCCGTTGGCGACGTACTGCTCGATCTGGGCCTGGACGGTCCGCATCAGGGCCTGGATCTCGATGCCTTCGGGCGTGATGTCCGGCAGCTCTTCGACGCGCACGATGATGTACGGGCTCGTCTGGACGAACTCCAGGACTCGCAGCCGGCCCTGGCCCTGGACGATGGCTCGGACGGTTCCGTCCTGGAGTTGCACGACCTGGGCGATCTTGGCCAGCGTTCCGACGGCGTAGAGCTCCGCCGGATCCTCGATCTCCTCGCGCTCGGCCTCGCGCTGGGTCACCAGCGCGATCGGGCCGCTTGCGGCCACGGCGGCGTTGAGCGCGGCCACGCTCTTGTCCCGCCCCACCTGGAGCGGCACGATCATCTCGGGGAAGATGACCGTCTCGCGCAAGGCGACGAGGGGGAGTTCCCGGATGCCCGGCACATGGACCTGCTGCTGTTCGTTCTTGGGGTCCTCGCCGTCCTGGACGAGCTCGTCGCCCTGGTCGGCCGGCCGGTCAGTCATTGGATTCTCCTGATCGAGTCGTGGTCACGCGGGTGGCCACTATACGTGTGATGGGCCGAGCGGTCGGCTGTGCCGGCCACTGGGCCTGGGCGGCGGTCCGGCCGTTCTCCGAGCCGTCGAAACCGTCTCCTTCGGGAGGGGTTTCGGCGGCGCCGTGGTTCGGTGTGTCGGTGGATTCACCGGATTGAGGCTGACGAGCGGCAGCGGCCGCGCCGGCCTCCCGGGCCTGGTTGTCGTCGAAGAGAGCCTCCAGGATTCGTGTCTCGAGTCTCTCCTCGAGCTCGAAGAGCAGCTTCACGCCGGCGAGGTTGACGCCTCTCTCTTGCGTGAGGCGCCGGATCCAGAGGATGCGCCGGATGTCGTTCTCGGAGTAGAGGCGGATGTTCGTCGGCGTGCGGGCGGGCGAGAGCAGGCCCTCGTCTTCGTAGATCCGCAGGGTTCGCGGGTGGGCCTGGACCAGGCCGGCCGCCACGCTGATCACGAAGCAGGGGCGCTCCGGATCACGCTGGAAACGTCGATCCGACACCGTTTGTCTACTTCGTCCCGACCGTGGCCGGTTGCGCATGCTGGCTCTCGCCCGACGTGATCTTGATCTGTCGCGGCTTGACCTGCTCCGCCTTCGGGATGCGAAGGGTGAGCACACCGTCCTCGAACGTGGCCGTGGCCTTGTCCGGCTCGAGGCCGGCGGGCAGGGTCAGCGCTCGGGTGAACGCCCCGCGGCGGATCTCCGATATCAGCGTGGAACCCTCATCGTCCTTGCGGGCGGAGCGGGTCTCCCCGGCGATCGTCAGGGTGTTGCCCTCGACGGTGATGTCGACCTCCTCCGGCTTCACGCCGGGCAGGTTGGCCTCCACGACGAGGTCGTCCTCCGTGGCGTAGACGTCGAGCGCGACGAACTGATGCTCGCCCCAGCTCCACGTGCGCGGGTTGACGAAGCTCTCCTCGAAGAGGCGATCCATCGCCTGGCGGAGCGAGAGCAGGTCGCCGAAGGGGGCCGTAGTGCGGCGAATGAGCGTCATCTTGCACCTCCAACCGGCCGGGTCCTGATAATCTGGCGGCCCACGGCAGGCCTGACCGACCGACCGAACGACGCACCCGGAAGATAGAATCCTGACAATGGTGTTGTCAAGTCTATTGCCTAGGTGAGAACCCCTATACCTGGCAACGGTTCCGTACAGTGAGCCGGCCGCGGTGAGCCGACGGGGGCGCGTGGTCGAATCGGCCCTTGCAGTTGCCTCGCGCGGATCGCAGACTTGACACGTGGTCGTTGGGGGTGCCCGATGCGGGCGCGGCGACCGGGCTGGGGGATCGGATGTCGACAAAGACCGAGAACCCGAGTGCGGGCTCCACCCAGGCCGACGAGACGGCCAGCTGGGTCGTGGCCGCCGAGCGCTTCGTGGCCGGGGCTCCACCGGCGCGGGCCTCCAAGCTGGACTTCACCTGGCGCAGCCTGAGCGAGGTCGACCTCCTCGTCGACGTGCTCGCCGCCGCCGAGGGCCCGATCGGCCTCAAGACGCGAATGGAGCTGGCCGCCTACGTCGGCGAGGTGCTCGTCCGCCAGTTCGGCGGTCGGTGGGCGACCGGCGAGCATTTCGGCGAGGTGCTGCCGCCCGAGACCACGGCCAAGAGAGCGAAGGCCAAGGCGAAGCCGGAGCCGGCGCAGCCGACCCAGATGGTCGAGAAGCGCCTGACCGCGGGCGATGCCCTCCAGCATCAGGTGTTCGAGCAGAGCCGAGCCTGGTCGGTCGAGAACGGAGTCGTCGGCTCGCCGGCGAATATCGCGAACATGGATGGACCGGCGGCGATGATGCGACTGGCCGCCGACGCGTTCGTGAAATCGGCCGGCGCGAACGGCGTGACCTGGCTCGACTACTCGCCCGAGAGCGCGCTGCGCCTGGATGGGCTGATCGACGAATGGTGGCCGGCCAGTCCGCCGAAGGACACCTACGAGTCGATGGTCCCGGCGATGGGTGCGTACGTCGGCGAGGTGCTGGTCATGCAGACCGGGGCGCACTGGATCCGCGACGCCAAGGAGGGCTACGGCGTCGAGTTCAAGGGCCAGATCGCCTTCCCCCTGAACCAGGTGTCGAAGCGGTTCGAGCTGGGACCGGAGCAGGCCATCGCCCAGTTCTACCGCGAGATCTCGATCGAATGGACCACCGCTGCCGCGGCGGCGAAGAAGACCGAGCCTGCGCCGCCGGTTGCGAAGGAGAAACGGGGCCTCTTCGGCCGCGGTCGGGGCTGATCGACCGGAAGGGCGGCGGTCGAGCGCGGCCGCGGTCGGGCCTTTGCGCAGGCTCACCGCTGCGTCGCAGGGACGGGCGCTTCGCGTGACCGACGGCCCCCAAGGCGCGGGACCACTGGGCTACGAACAGCGGCCAAGTCCGTGTACATTACGTCGCCCACACCCGAGAGACGGAGACACCGAACCTTGGCCACTCACGACGACGCGCCCGACAGCGTGCCCAACGACGCGCCCGGGCAGGCCCACATCGTTGGCCGCGACTCCCGCGTCGCGTCGGCGGGAGACGCTCGATGATCGGCGCCGTCCTGACCGCTTTGTTCTTCGGCGTCACGCCCGTCTGCGCGAACCGAGCAATCAAGCTGATCGGATTCGTCCGCGCGAACGTGCTGCGGCTCTCGTTCGCCGTCGTCGTCATGGCGATCTGGGCCTTCTCCTTCGGCCAGGGGCTGGGCGGGGAGAGCCTGCTCTTCGCTGGGGCCGGCGTCATCGGCTTCGGCGTCGGCGGCCTGTCGCTGCTGGCAGCCCTGCCCCGGCTCGGCGCCCCGCTCGCCTCCCTGATCGAGGAGAGTGCCGCCGCTCCGGTCGCCGCGGTCGTCGCCTGGGTCTGGTACGCGGACAGGCTGACTCCGGGCCAGATCGGATTCTCCGCGATCATCCTCGTCGGCGTGGTCGTGGGCCTCCTGCCCTACCTCCGCGGCGCCGCCTCGAAGGGCGCGCGGCTCGGGATCGCCCTGGCCCTCCTGGCCGCTCTCGCGCAGGGCGTCAGCTTCGCCATGACGCGCCGCGGTCTGCTCCTCATGAAGGCGGCCCACACGCCGCCCGACACGATCACCGTCGCCTTCCAGCGGCTGGTGGGCGGCTTCGTCGTCGCTGTCGTCGTCTTCCTCGTCGCCCGCTGGATCTGGCGGCGACGCTGGGGCTTCACCGGGGGAGACGGGCGGATTCGATCGATCCTGGCGTCCGATGGTTCGATCACCGCCAGGCCTCTCTTCTGGGCCGGGCTCAACTCCCTCTTCGGCCCGATCCTAGGCGTGACCTGCACCGTCTGGGCCCAGCAGTCGCTCCAGCCGGGGGTCGTCCAGGCGATCGCCGCGATGGCCCCGCTGATCAGCGTGCCGTTCGCGCGCTGGCTCGAAGGCCATCGCCCGCCGAGGTTGTACTACCTGGGCGCCGTCATCGCCATCGCCGGCCTGGTCCTGGTCAACGTCGTCGGCTAGACCTCGCGTCCCGGTTCCCCCGGGTCACTCCTCGCCGAGAAGGAGCCGGTGCAGTTCGCCCTCGCACTCGGTGCGGCCGATGCCGATGAGCTTGTCGCCCTCGCGCAACTCCGTGTCGGGACGCACCGACAGGGCCCGCTCGTCGCGGATGACGGCGAAGATCGAGCAGCCGTCCGGCAACGCCAGGCTGCCCGCCGTGCGGCCCACCGCCGGCGAGCCCTCGCGCAGCTGAGCCTCGACCAGCTCGAGCTCGCCGCCGCCGAGAACGGCCAGGTGGAGCAGCTCGTGGACGGGGATGTCGGCCTCGATCGAGCCCAGGATCATGCGCGTCGGCGAGACGATCTCGTCCACGCCGAGGTGCTTGAACAGGCTCTCGTTCTTGGGGTTGTTGACCCGGGCGATCGTTCGGGGCACGTCGAAGTGGTGCTTGGCCATCTGGCAGATGACGAGGTTGTCCTCGTCGTCGCCCGTGACCGCGGCCACGATGTCGGCGCGATTGGCCCCGGCCTCGCCGAGGTACTTGCCCTCGCAGCCGTCGTGCGGGATGACGATCGACCCGATCTCCTCGGTGATCTGCACGGCGCGGGCGCGGTCGCGCTCCATGAGGGCGACCTCGTGGCCCGACTGAATGAGCTCGCGGGCCAGGAAGTACCCGACCTTGCCGCCGCCGACGACGATGACGAACACGTCTGCCTCCTACCCGCGCTCAGCCGCGCCACCGGCGGAAGCCGGGGCGCTGCGCCCTGACGGCATCGGTCTCGGTTGCGGCACCCTGGTGGCCGGCCGAGCGATCGGCCGCAGCCCGTGCCCTGGCGGGCGGCGCAGCTGGCGATGTGTCCGTCGCGGCCGCATCGGACGCAACGGGCAGGCCGCGCGAAGTTGGATGCGGATGCTCGTGGCCGGGGGTCTCGGGAGTGTCGATGCCGGGGCCGGTGGACATCGACAGGTTCAGGTGATGCGCGACCGTGTCGACTATGAGGTTCGTCCGGCACAGCGTCACAACGCCCAGCTCCGCGTATGCCGCGGCCCGGACCGGGTCGTTGATCTTGGCGATCACCTGCGGAATGCCGAACGACTCGGTGGCCACCTGGGCGGCCATCACGTTGCGATTGTCGCCCTCGGTCAGCGACAGGAAGACGTCGGCCCCGTCCGCTCCACCCCTGCGGAGGACCTCCTCGTCGGTTCCGTCGCCGCGAATGGCGGCGCCCTTGAAGGTTGCCGGCAGCCGGTCGAAGGCGGCCGTCCGAATGTCGAAGATGATCACCTCGTGGCCGTCCGCGTCGAGGTTCTCGGCCAGCGTCGACCCGACGCGACCGCAGCCCACGATCACGATCTTCATCGAGACTCCTCGCCCATCGGCTCACGCACCACCCACACTGCGCAGGGGGCGTTCTTCAATGCGTAGGGGACGGCCCGCCCGATGGCGAAATCGCCGCCGAAACGGGTTCGGTAGGGCAGGCCGACTATCAACAGGTCGGCGTCGCGCGCGGCCGCCTCGTCGACGATCGCCGCGCCGACGTCCCGCGCCTGGACCAGCACGGATTCCAGCTTGCCGTGCATCGACTCGGCGATTCCCTCCGCCGCGTCGAGGACGCGCTGGGCTTCTTCGGACCGCTCCGCCACGTCGGCGTCGAGCGGCTGCGTCCAGTCGAGCTCGACCACGTGCACGGCGATCAGCTCGACATGGCTGTGGCGGGTCAGCTCGAGAGCCAGACGCACGATCCCGGCGTCCACGGAGCTGCCGCTCAGGGCAATGACCGCGCGCCGGAACACGGGCGTATTCGCCTCGGGCACCTGACCTCCCATCTCGACATGCGGTGGCGGTTGGGGCCGCATCCGCCCGGGAACGATACCACTGGCGGGCGCAGGTGCATTGGCCGAAGGTAAGCAGGTCCGTGGGATCTCCGATTCTGGTTTCGCGGCCCGTTCGGCCCGCGTTCGGGTCCATCGGACCGGCCGGCCGGGAGGCGGGCTCAGCGGTCCGGAGTGGGCCCTGGCATGCCGTTCACTCGTGCCCGGACCGCGTCCTGGTGTGGCGCCCAGGCGGCCCATACAGAGGTCGCCCACCGCTTGACGGCGGCGCGGTGCTCGTCGGCTGACGCCGTGGTCAGCACATCCAGCACCGTCATCGCGCCCGGCGAAGCCGGGGGTTCCAGCCACTCGAACGAGGCATCGGGCGCCGCGGCCCGGCCCTTCGCCCTGGCCGAGGAGACGCCGTCGTAGTCGTGCTCCAGAGCCAGGCACAAGCCGATCAGGTGGACCCAGACCGACTGGCTCGCCTGGCGCCCGGGGAAGCCGGGATGCTGGGCCATGTAGACGTCGACGGCCAGCATGCGCGCCTCGGCGAGCCCGGAGTCGGCCTGCTGGCGTCCGAGGAGGTCCATGTAGGCCGCCCAACACCCGGGGGCCGCGCCGACATAGAGATGATCGGTTCGACGCTCGGGAACGTCCGGCACGATCGCGCCGCATGGGCAGCGCACGGTTCCGCTCATTCGGTCGCGGCCGGCGGCGTCAGTGGGGCTGACCGTTGTCCGCCGCCACGAGCGTCCCGGCCGGCTGCTCTTCCGCCGCGGCCGCTGGCCGCGTGTCGTCGCGCCGGTAGGGCACGTTGATGACCACCGTGTGGGGCCGGCCCAGCAGCGCCGCCCGCAGCTGCTTGGCCGCCTGGTTGTAGAGGATCCGCTCCCACCAGCTCCGGGCCACGTACTCGGGGATCAGGACGAAGGTGATCGGTTCCTCTTTCTCGTTGGGCCAGGATCGGTCGAGCACGTCGAGGTAGGCCACCACCGGGGCGATCAGGGCGCGGTAGGGCGACTCGACGAGGACCAGCGGCACGTCAGGCACGGCCTGCGCCCACAGCTCGCGGACCGAGTCGCTGCGCGAGGGATCGTCCGAGACGTAGACCGCGCGGATGTCCGTGGTGATGGAGCGGGCCACGTTCAGGGCTTGGACCACCGCCCGGTTCACCCCCGAGACCGGGATCACGACGCGGTTGTGGCGGTGCGGCTGTGGGACTGCCGCGCCCGGGCGCATCGTGAGCTGGCGGGCAGAGGCAGCGTACTGGTGCCTGATGAACATCATCATGGCGATCAGAGACGGGATGAAGATCAGGACCATCCAGGCCCCGTTGAAGAACTTCTCGTAGGCAACGACGACGAACACGACGCCCGTCAGGATGGCGCCGAAGCCGTTGACGATGCTCCGCCAGGCCCACCCCGAGCTGCGCTCCTTGCGCCAGTGCAGGACCATGCCGGCCTGCGACAGCGTGAAGCAGATGAACACGCCGACCGAATACAGCGGGATCAGCGCGTCGACCGACGCGTTGAATGCGTAGAGCATGGCGATGGCGACGGCGGCCAGGACGACGATCCCCCAGGAGAAGGCCAGCCGGTCTCCACGGAAGGCGAACTGGCGCGGCATGCAATCGTCCTGGGCCAGGATGGCCGCGAGGCGTGGGAAGGCGTTGAAGCTCGTGTTGCAGGCCAGGAAGAGGATCAGGGCCGCGCTGATCTGCAACAGGAGGAACATGAAGTTGCCGTCGCCGAAGACGGCGCTGCCTACCTGGCCGAGGACGGTCGGACCCTGAGGGGTCGTGGCCATGACGCCGTACTGGAGGCCCACGAACGTCAGGCCGATGAAGATCGTGCCCAGGAGCAAGGCCATGAGGATCAGCGTGTTGGCGGCGTTCTTCGCCTCCGGCGGCTTGAATGCGGGGACGCCGTTGGCGATGGCTTCGACGCCCGTGAGGGCGACCGAACCGCCGGCGAAAGCCTTGAGCAGCAGGAGGACTGTGAACGCCTGGGTGCCCGCCACCTCCGCGAACGGAGGGGGGCTGAGGTGGTGCGCCGCGCCGGTAGCCGTGTTCATCAGGCCGACGCCGATGGCCAGCAGTGCCGTTCCGACGAAGAGGTACGTGGGAATGGCAAAGATGTTGCCCGACTCGCGCACGCCACGGAGGTTGGCTGCCGTCACCAGGATGATGACGAGGGCGCCCAGCTCGACCTTGTACGGCTGTATGGCGGTGAAGGCGGTCGCCAGGTTGGCCAGGGCCGAGGCGCTCGAAACGGCGACCGTCATGACGTAGTCGACCATCAGCGCGGCGGCGGCGATCAGACCGAAGTTGGGCCCGAGGTTCTCCCGGGCGACGACGTAGGCGCCTCCGCCCGAGGGGTATCCGCGGCATACCTGGCGGTAGCTGAAGGCAACTATCGTCAACATCAGGGCGATGGCCGCGGCCACCCAGATCGACCAGGTCATCCAGGCCAGCCCGGCCAGGACCAGGACACGCAGGATTTCGTCGGTCGCGTACGCGGAGGACGAGATCGCGTCCGAGCTGAAGATCGGCAGGGCCAGCTTCTTGGACAGCCGCTCCTCGATCTCCTGGGCGCTCGAGAGTGGTTTGCCGAAGACGAGGGCCCGAACGCGAGCCAGGCGCCGACCGAAGGCCGTCGTAGGCGCGCTCGCCGCGGCTTTGGCGATCATCACGCCCGGTCCGGCGTAGCGGAAATAGGCGGAATGCGGCCGATCGACCACCACGCGCCGGTCGCCGAGCTTGCGGCCCCGGAGCGGTGAGTTGGGAGCGGTCATCGACCGGCGGTTCCTCTCTGATGTGGGCTCTGATGCGCGACGGGCCCGCGGGCTCCGAGCCAACCGGCTGCGGACCGGCTTTCGAGCTGGCCGCGAGCCGGCTTCCCGCCAGCTCGGCCTCGACTAGCCCCGCATGCGCCCGGATCGACGGGCGAGATCAGATCGCCTCGTCGAACCCGCGCAAGGCTAGCACGACGCCCTGCCTCGCGGGCCCTCCACCTGCCGTACCCGGGGTGGTCCAGCCGGCCCACTCTCACATCCCGTGGCTCAGCCTTCGCGCCAGCCTGTGCGGCAGCCCGGCCTCGAGCATCGCCGCCTGCGTGGCCTCGATGTCGTAGCTCACACGTTGCCAGGTGACCACCCGGGCATCGGTGTCGATGACCATGTAGCTGGCTCGCGGGTCCCCGTCGCGCGGCTGGCCCACGCTGCCGGGGTTCAGGAAAGCCCGCCCGCTATCGAGATCGATGCGGCTCTTCGAAGCCACCGCAATGGCTTCGACGTGGCCTCGCCTCTCGCCCAGGACCAGCGGGACATGGGTGTGGCCGTTGAGGCAGAAGGCCGTGGCGAACGCCGACAGGTTCTCCCGCGCGGCCCACGTGTCGACGAGGTACTCCCAGATCGGATCGCGCGGGCTGCCGTGGACGAGCGTGAAGTCGGAGCCCTCTGGGACGCGACGTTCCGGCAGGGCGGCGACATACGCGGATGTCTCGGGACTAATTTGGGCGCGGGTCCACTCCAGCGCGAGGCGGCCGTCGACGTTGAAATCGTCGGTCGAAACGTAGCCGGCGGCGGCCGCGTCGTGGTTGCCCCTGACCCCGATCGCGCCGACCTGCCGAAGGCGCGCCACGACGGCGTCCGGATCCGGCCCGTAGCCGACGACATCGCCGAGCTGCCAGAGGGCATCCACCGTCCCGATCGAAGCCAGCACCGCCTCGAGCGCTCGCAGGTTCGAGTGGATGTCCGAGATGACGGCGATGCGCATGGGGGCTTCTCCTCTACAGCGGCCGGCGCCGGCGGGCGGCGGGGTCGCGCGGGAACTCCGGCGGCGTGGCGGCGACCTTCTCGACGACCGCCAGAACGTGGTCTTCGAGCCCCGGCAACGCCACCGCCTCGCAGGCGACCACGCGGCCGCCCAGCTGCCGCACGGCTCTCGCTGCCCGCGACAGCTCCTCGTCCAGAGGGCGGCGCTTCCAGGCCACCAGCACGCCGCCGCCGCGCAGGAGCGGCAGGGCAAGCTCCGAGAGTTCCGTCAGGTCCGCCACGGCGCGGGAGACGACCGCCTGCCAGTGACCCCGGTGGCGCGGGTCGGCGGCGATGCTCTCGGCCCGGGTCCCCGCCACGGCGACTCGGTCCGCAAGCCCGAGGGCCGCGACCGCCGCAGCCAGGAAGCGGGCCTTCTTGCCGATCGATTCGACCAGCAGCGCCCGTCGCGCCGGCAGCGCGACCGCGAGCGGGAGGCCGGGGTAGCCGCCGCCGCTCCCCAGGTCCACGAACTCCGCGATCCCCGCTCGCCGAAGAAGCGGCAGGGCGGTCAGGCTGTCCAGGACGTGCTCCCGGGCGATCGCCTCCGGGGCGCGGATGCCGCTGAGGTTGACCGCCTCGTTCCAGGCCAGCAGCAGCCGGACGTGGCCGTCGATCGCGGCCCGCGCATCCGCCGAGATGCCCTCACCCTCGATGGCAGGCAGGCCGGCACCCAGCACCTCTTCGTATCCCGCGGGGAGTGGCGGAAGGCCCGAAACGCGCGTCGGGAGCGGATCGCGGACCGGAGGCGGGGCCGTCTCAAGATCCCCGGCGCTCTGGGCCGCGCCGCTCCCGACGACGGCTCTTCTCGCACCCGGCGTCCCTAGGTCTTCCCACGCCAGTTCGGTTCTCGGTCGGGTTTCCCCGGACCCCTCGCGAACGCGGTTACCCATCAACGGGCCGCAGCAGCGGTGCGGATGTCGGAAGGTAGGCCCGGCGCTGCAGGGAGTCAACGCGGTTGTCCACCAAAACGGGGCAGTCTTCCACTTTCGTGGATAAGTGGTTCACCGGGCGCGGCGCGGTGGACGAGGCGGGCCGCCTCCCCCGAACGCTCCCAGATGTGCCCTCGGGCGAGCCTTCAGACGCGGGGTCGAACCGGCTTGCCGAGCGTTCGGCGGACGACATCGAGCACCTCCTCGATGTAGCGATCGGCGTCACCTTGCTCGGCGGCGCTCTTGACGCAGCCCTGGACGTGGTCCTCGAGGATCAGCAGGGCCACCGAGTCCACCGCGGCCCGCAGGGCGGCCGTCTGCTGGAGGATGTCGACGCAGTACTCGCGCCGCTCGATCATCCGCTCGATGCCGCGCACCTGGCCCTCGATGCGGCGCAGACGCCGGATCAGCGTCGCCTGGTCGCGCGAGTAAGCGTGGCGGAAGGTCCCCTCGAGCTCGCCTTCGTCCGCAGGCTCGATCGTCATCTCGGGGGCGACCCGCAGGACGCCCACGGCGCCGCCCGGGTCACCGGCCGCCGGCCCGACCCGCTCGGATCGCTGCATCGGGCGTGCGCTGACCGATTTCTCGACTTCGTCTGTCGCCACCTGGACCTCCTGGCCCGCATCATACCCCCGGGGAGTATCTCGAGCAAAGCGCCGGCGGTTCCTCGAGGAACCGCGAGCGACTCTGCGGGCGGCCTCGTGGGCGTCGCTCCGGTAGACTTGCAGGGTGGATCCGCGAGAGCGTCTGCGAATGGCCCTGCTCGGTTCCGGCTGCACGCGGTGCGGTCAGCCGTATGCCGCCCACGGCATTCGAGTGCTCGCGCAGCGCGAGGAGATCGCCTTCGTCCAGCTTGTCTGCTTCGCCTGCCAGACACAGACGCTGGCGCTGGTCACGGGCGCGCCGGCCGCCGAGGATGATGCGGGCGGGAGCGGCGATGGGGACCTCTGGGACGTGCCGGCGGCCGACCGCGACGGCGATCCTGGGGCTCCACGCCGGCATGGTCCACCGATCACCGAGGCCGACGTCCTGCAGATGCGGGCCTACCTGGCCGAGTACGAGGGCGACGTGAGCGGCCTCTTCGACGGCCCGCCGGATGAAGGCGAGCCCGGTGGCGGCGCTGCCGACGACGAGACGGGCGCGTCAGGATGAACGAAGCCGGCACGCCACGCGACCCAGTGGCCGGAAACACCTTCGCCCACGCCAGCGAGGCGGAGTTCGCCCACATCCTCGACTTCTATCAGGTCGCCTGGGAGTACGAGCCGCAGGTCTTCCCGATCCTGTGGGACCTCGACGGCAACGTCCTGGAGAGCTTCGCCCCGGACTTCTTCCTGCCCGATCTGGAACTCTTCATCGAACTGACGACGCTTCAGCAGCGCCTGGTCCGCAAGAAGAACCGCAAGGTCCGCCGCCTCCGCGAGCTGTATCCGAACATTCGGATCAAGCTGTTCTACGCCCGCGACTTCCGGGCCCTGATGCTCAAGTACGGCCGCTCGGCACTCGTCTCGGAGCTGAGCGGGACCCTCGGCCAGGTCGGCCCGCGCCAGAGCTCGGAATCGGGGCCGGAGGAGAGCGCCGCCGCCGGACGCTCCTTGGTCGGGCGGCCCCTCGATCTGTCGACCGCGCCCGTCGGGGCGACGGTCGATGCCCGCGCGTCTCACGATCGCCGGTCGCGCGGGGCGCGCCGCCGCGCTGTGCGCCGGGCCGCGGCGGCGTACGCTCCCAACTCGACCGCCACATGACGTAAGGGGCAGCGATGAAGCACACTCAGGACTTGAGCGAGGATGTCGCGGAGATCCTGCTGTCCGAGGATCTCATTCGAGCCAAGGTGGCCGAGCTGGGCAAGCGGATCAGCGCCGACTATGCCGGCCGTGAGCTGACGCTGGTCAGCGTCCTGAAGGGGTCCCTTCCGTTCATGGCCGATCTGATGCGTCAGATCGATCTTCCGCTACGCATCGATCTGATGGAGGTTTCGAGCTACGGCGGGACGGCCACCGAGTCATCCGGTCTGGTGCGTATCCTCAAGGACCTGAGCGCGCCGATCGACGGTCGGGACGTCCTGCTCGTCGAAGACATCATCGACACGGGCCTGACGCTCAACTACCTGCTTCGATACCTTCGAGGCAAGAACCCACGGTCGATCAAGGTGTGCGCCCTCCTGGACAAGCCGGCCAGACGCTTGGTCGAGATCCCGATCGACTACGTTGGGTTCGAGATTCCCGACGCCTTCGTGGTCGGCTACGGTCTCGACTTCGGTGAGGTTTATCGGAACCTGCGTTTCGTGGGCGTCTTGCGCCCCGAGGCATACGAGTCCTAGGGGGTCGTCGATGGATCGCAGTCCCATTCAACGAGGTCGCTGGATCGTCACCGTCGGCGCCATGGTGATCGTCGCGTCGTGCCTGCTGCAGTGGTGGCTGCTCGGCGGTGGGCCGGGCGAGCTGCCCGCCCAGAGCGATATCGGCATCTCGGACGGCCGGGGCCTCCTTCTGTTCCTGGCGGCCGTGGCGACGCTTCTGCTGATCACGCTGCCGTATGCCGCCGAGGGGCCCGTCGCCATCGATCGGCCGATCTCATTTGTGGTGCTGCTCGGAGTGGCCTTCGTCGCCTATTGCCTGCGCGCGATCTCGATGCTCCAGGCAGGGTTGCTGCTATACACCGGCCAGACGCCACCGATCCAGCCGCTCCGGGGTCCCGGTTTCTGGCTCGCAGCCGTGGGTTTGATCATCTTCGCCCGCGGTGTGTTCGAGTTCTGGGAGGCCCGCCGCCGCTTCTAGCCCGAGCCACGATGCCAGGCGAAACGCGTCGGGGGTCTCCACAGTGCCTTTCAGCGATGGCGTATAGTAGGAAACGGCGAGCCGGACGCATGAGCGCGGCCGCCGACCCCAACCTGGCGTGGCTGTCGAGCCCAAAGAAGCTCGCCACCCAAGAGTTCGACACGAATGCGCGCGGCCATCGCGCCAATTTGGACGTCGTGGCTGCAGCGGTAGTGCGATCGCCATTTCGCCACGAGGTTCGTGCATTCGAGTGGAGTACCTGGTCAGGCAGGCCCGCATCACCGATGTGGATCGGTTGTATGCGCTGTGCGTTGAGATGGGGGCCGCGCCTGGCGCTGGCACTCCGCTGGACGCGGTGGGCCTGTTGCGCCAGCTCGTCTACATTCCGAATGCGAGCGTCATGGTCGCCGAGGCGGGTCGTCAAATAGCCGGCGGTGCGGTGCTCGGCCTGAGACCATCGGTCCGGGTCGGTGGGTTCGTAGGCACGGTAGACGTGCTTGTCGTCGCCCCAGGCCACAACGTCGAGAAAGTTGCCGATGAGTTGATCGTTGAGATCATGACCTCGGCACGAAGAAAGGGCTGTACCGCAGTAGAGGTCATGCTGCCGGAAGGCGCCGCATTGCGCGCGTGCTGGATCCGGCATGGCTTCGCTCCGGACGCGGCCAACATCTATCGAGCGGAAGTCCCGGTCAGGGTGCCGGCTTCCCGCTAGCAATACCGTCGCGGCCGAGCTGCCAGGGAGCGCCGGCGCCACGGGTCAAGGCCGACGGCGAGGGCCGTCAGGCCGTCACATCAAGGAGTCATTCGTGAGCAAGAACGTCGCCGTCTTCGTGGACGTGGCGAACATCTTTTACGCGGCGAAGGCGGCGGGCGCAGATATCGACTACGTCACGCTGCTCAAGGCCGCAGTCGCCGGACGCGATTTCGTCCGAGCGTATGCATATACGGGGCTCGATCCCGAGAACGAGAATCAGCGGAACTTCCACAGCTTCCTTGCGCGTCACGGCTACAAGGTCGTGAGCAAGGACATCCGCAAATATGGGGATGGCAAGGTCAAGGCGAATCTCGACATCGAGCTGGTCGTCGACATGATGAAGACCGCTCGGAATCTGGACGTCGCGATCGTCGTCAGCGGGGACGGGGACTTCGCGCCTGCAATACGGGCAGTGCAGGAAATGGGCGTGCGCGTCGAGGTCATCAGCTTCCGGGGCAACACCAGCTCCGACCTGATCGAAGTCGCCGACGCCTTCTACGACATCACCCAGCTCGCCCGAGTCGATCGCGAGTCGTCCCGATCGGGACGGCGAGTGGCTGGCGACGAGGAGGACCTCTCGATGACCGAGGTCCCCGACAAGCAGACCGAGGGTCGCGGCGGGCGCCGCGGTCGCGGCGGGCGACGGACCGGGCCTCGCGATGGCGAAGAGGCCGTGGCTGCAGCCGGGGCAGCCGCCCCGGCGGGCGAGCGGGCTGCGCGCGGCACCGCTCGCGGCACCGGTCGCGGCGCGTCCGGGCGGTTGGTGGCGTTGCCCGGCGAGAAGCTCTCGCGGGCGCAGACCGCCGCCGCCGACTCCGAGGCGATCGAGGAGCACGGCGAGGCGAGCGGCGAGGCCCAGGGGGTAGAGATCCAGGAGGCCGAGGGCGGCGAAGGCGCTCAGCCGACGGAAGCGGGCCGGCGTCGCCGGCGCCGCGGCGGTCGCGGTCGCGGCCATGGCGGCCGAGGCCGAGAAGGGCTTACGCCGAGCGAGGACGCGGGCGAGGAAGCGGAGGCCGGCGAGCAGGATAGTCTGGCGGCCGCTCCGGCGACCCGACCCAACCAGTTCGGATCGGTCTGGGACTCCCAGATCGGCATGGCCGGACGGCCGGAGCGCCTCGCGCCGCTCTCACCGTCGGATGAGGACGACTTCGCCGAGCCCGAGATCCCCGAATACCTGCTGGCCGAGCGCCGGCGTGGCGGACGGGGCCAGGGCCAGGGCCAGAGCCGCGGTGTCGGTGGCCGGGGCGTCCGCAGCGCCTATGCTTCTGCCGTCGACCGGGAACGCTACGGGCGATCCTCGTCGCGATATCCGGAACCGGCTCGCCAGGCGCAGCCGCAGCGCCGGCGCGACGAGCGGCCGCAGCGTCAGCCCCAGCCGCAGCAACACCGTGGCGGTAGTGGAGCCCCGCGCAGCAGCGGCCGCGACTCGGCCGAGCCGTGGAGCGAGGTTCCGCCGGAGCTCGAGGAGATCCTGCGGGCGCAGCTCTCCACGAAGCTGAGCCGCCAGGCGGAGGCGCCCGCCGAGACGCGCGCGGAGGCTCCGACCGGGGCCGGCGCTCCTGAGGGCGGCGAAACGCCCAAGGCCGGCGCCCGACGCGGCGGTCGTCGCAAGCCCGAAGCTGCTCCGGCCCAAAGTGCGGACGCGGCCGTCCAGTCTCCCGCTGGGGCCGCCGAAGCGACGGCCAAACCGGCCAGCCGCAGCCGGCGCAAGCCAGCAGCGACCCAGTCCGGTGGTGCGGCCGCCGAGGGAGCCGAAGCTCCTGCCGAGGCCGCGCCCAAGCGCCGCGCTCCGGCCCGCAAGAAGGCGGCCCCGGGCGAGGCACCCGCGGAAGCAGCCGGCGAGTAGCCACCGGACGCGCGTCCACCGTCCAGCCGTGCCGTCGGGCCCGCTGCCGATGGAGAGCGCAACCACGCGCGGCCAGCCCGGAGCGCTGGCCGCGATCGCGGCCATGGTGAGTGGCTACGTTCCGCATGCCGTACTGCTCGTCGGGCCGGCCTCGAGCGGCAAGACCACGCTCGCCCTTGACCTGGCGGCGGCGCTGCTGTGCCTTCACCCGGACAGGGCGGCGCGTCCGTGCCGCGCATGCCGGGGCTGCCGGCTCGTCGCCTCTGGCAATCACCCGGACCTGCACCGGCTCGCGCCGGAGGGTCCGGGCCGCGAGGTCAGGATCGGCAAGGCCGGCGACCCCGAGCCTGGCACCATCCGCCACCTCATCGGCGAGCTGGCCCTCCTCCCGGTGGAGGGCGGCGCTCGCGTGGCGATCGTGGAGCAGGCCCACCGAATCAACGACGACGCCCAGAACGCGCTCCTCAAGATGCTCGAGGAGCCGCCTGCCGGCGTCACGATCGTCCTCTGCGCCGACGAGGAGGAATGCTTGCTGCCAACGGTGCGATCGCGTTGCGTGCGCGTTCGCCTGGGGCCGGTCGCGGGACGTGAGATCGAACGCTGGCTGGGAGAGCTCGGCGCCGCCGACGCGCCCTCGGCCGCGCGGTACGCCCGACTCGCCTCCGGATGCCCGGGCCTGGCGCTGGCCTACGCCCGCGCTCCCGAAGCGGCCCGGCTGCGGGGCGAGATGGCCCGCGGGCTGCTCGACCTGCTGACGGCCGGCCGGCACGAGCGACTGACCTCGGTGCGGGCGCTGATGACCTCGGCGGCGGCGCTCGAGGCCGCGCTGGACGAAGGGCGCAAGGACGGGGCGGGCGCCGGCGACGGGGCGGGCGAGGGCGCGGGCAATGCGGGCAGTCCCGCCACGGGGCGGCGGCGGAAGAAGGCCGCAGCTGCGGCCGCAGCGCCGGCAGCGCCGAGCAACGAAAGCGGCGAAGGCGAACTGGACGGGCCCGTCGAATCGGCCGCGCCGAAGGCCTCGGCCACCGAGCGTCGAGCGGCCGCCTCGGCGCTGCTGGCGATCTGGGCCTCGGTCGCGCGCGACCTCGCCGTCGCGGCCCTGGGCGGCCGTCGCCACGTCCACGACCCGGAGCTGCTCGACGAGCTCGCCGCCGTCGCCCCCACGCTCCCGCGGGGCGCCATGCCCGCCTTCCTCACCCAGCTGGCCGCCGTCGAGGCCCAGATCGACGAGAACGTCAACCCGGAGCTGGCACTCGACGTGCTGGCCCTGGCCTGGCCCCGGCCCGGCGGCAACCTCACCCCCGGCGCGACCCGCCGCGTGGCAGCATCGTGACCAGGCGTTCGGGCGAGCTGGCGCGCCTGGAGGTGAACGTTCGTGGTCGCGTCCAGGGCGTCGGCTTCCGCTATTTCGTGGCCGCGCGGGCGATGCGCGTAGGTCTGACCGGGTTCGTCGCCAACGACCAGGACGGCAGCGTCCGCGTCGTAGTCGAAGGCCCGAGCGCGGATCTCGAGGACCTGCTGGAGGCCCTCCACGAGGGGCCGGCCTCATCGATCGTCGAGCGCGTCGACGAGGACTGGTTGCCGTACACGGGCCACTGGGGCACCTTCAGCATCGAATCCCGCGGCCACCGCGGCGACTGAGGCGGCCCAGACCACGCGCTTACGGCAACGCCCGTAACGAGCCGCCGTCGATCGGGACGAAGGTGCCGGTCTGGTAGCGGGCCCGGTCCGAGCAGAGCCATGCCACGTATGCGCCCAGTTCGTCCGGGTCGCCGTATCGGCCCGCGGGGATCGCGAGCGAGGACTGGGCCCGGATCTCCTCGGGCGACAAGCCCGACCGTTCGGCGAGGATCTGGTCGAGCGAGGCGACGCGTGCCGTGTCGAGCCGCCCCGGCAGGACGCCGTTGACCGTCACCCCGTCGGCCATGACTTCGAGCGAGATCGTCTTCAGCCAGGCGGCCAGCGCACTGCGGCAGGCATTCGAGTACGAGAGTTCCGGGATGGGCTGGCGTATCCCGGACGACAGGATCGAGACGACGCGCCCCCAGCCGTGCCCACGCATCGCCGGCAACAGCAGGGTGGTCAACTCGATCGGCGTGATGGCGAGGAGCTGGAACGAGCGCCGCCAGACCGCCGCATCCGTCTTCGTCGCCTCGGAAACGGGCGGCCCGCCGGCATTGAGGACGACGATCTCGACCCGGCCGAGAGCTCTTCGCGCCGCCGTCGCAACCAGCGCCGCGCTCGAAGGATCGGTGGCATCGGCGGCTATCGTCGTTACTTCGACCGAGTGAGCGCGCCGGATCTCGTCGGCCGCACGCTCCAGGGCCTCACCCCCACGGGACCACAGCGCCAGCCGGCAACCCTCGGATGCAAGGCGTTCCGCGCACGCCCGCCCGAGCCCGGCCGATGCGCCGCCGACGAGGGCAGCCTTCCCGTTGAGACCCAGATCCATGGCTCGCTCCTCCGTTCGGTGGCTCGACCGTTGAACAGCACGCCGGGAGGCCCCCGCCAGATCGCGGCCGCTGTCAGCAGTGGCCCGATTCGATCGCCGTCCGCCGCTACCGTAGAACGAAACTGCCAACTTCGGCGTGTACGAGGTGATGATGCCGATTATCGTCCCGGCGGTTCGCGCGCAGGCTGCCAGCCCGGAGACGCTGGAGCGCGCCTTCGAGGGCGCCTATGCGGACTGTTGGACGCCGGTCTTCCGGCTCGCCCTGGCGTGGACCAACGACTGGCCGGCCGCTGAGGAGATCGCCCAGGAGTCGTTCGCGCGACTCTGGATGCGGCGCAACTCGGTCGACTGGAGTGAGCCGCTGCTGCCCTGGCTTCTCACGACCGCCCGCCACCTGGCGACCGATCGTTTCCGCCGCTTGCGCCGGCTGGTCAGCCAGTCGCGCGCGATCGAGACGACGCTCGACCTCGAACAGCATGCCCGCTGGCTCGATATCCGAGCAGCTTTCTCACGGCTCAGTCCGCTCGAGCGAGCTGCCCTGGCCTTGACTGCCATCTCCGGTCTCGACTCCGAAGAGGCGGCCACAACCCTCGGAACAACTTCCGCGGCAGTCCGGTCCGCGGTCTTCCGGGCCCGCCGGAAGCTGGAGGAAGCGTGATGAACGGCCAATCGACAGAAGATCGCGGCAACAACGCCGATCGCCGGATCGGGGAGTGGGCTGATCTCTCGGCCACATCGCATCCGCTTGCGGCTCGACCTGAGGTGCTGAGAGCGAGCGTCGAGGCTGGGGTGATGGAGCGACGCGGATCGCGGCGCTCCGTGCCTGGCCTGGCGATGGTCATGCTCGTCGTGCTGGTCGTCGCCGGAGTGGGCTTCGCCGTGTCGCGCCAGCGGTCGGTCGTCGCGCCATCGGCCTCAGCGAGTGCCGTGGCCAGCGCGTCTGTGTCGGCCAATCCGTCGGCATCGCCCAGGCCGTCCGCGTCGCCGCAGCCCTTGATCACCTCGCCGGGAGACCGGGTTTTCGCCATGGGGCGGACCGACGAGAGGAGCGGCTGGGCGTTCCTGTGGAGCATCGACCCCACGAATGTTGAGAAGAAGAGGCCGATGCTCCTGGTGACGGAAGACGGGGGAGCGACCTGGCGGGACGCCACCCCGCGGAGAACGGGATTCGGGCCGGTCATCGAGTTCGTCGACGCCGACCATGGCTGGTATCTCAGTGGCCCCATGCTCTGGCGGACGACCGACGGCGCCCGCAGCTGGCAGGAAACCAGTCTGCCGACGCCATTCGTTGTCGATACAGCGGCCATGAGCTTCGTCTCGGCGTCGACTGGCTACCTGCTGGCTCCAGCCGATAGTGCTACGAACTCGGATACGTGGGTCGTGTACCGGACTGACGACGGGGGCGCAAGCCTGCAGGCGGTCAGCGAGGTGGTGCTGCCCGGCGAGACGGCGTCGAGCAGTCCTGACCCGGCTATCGCCTTCTCGGATCGGCTGGACGGGGTGGTCGCTGGCTGGAACGTGGCTCTCCAAACGCACGACGGCGGTGCGCACTGGTCGCCCGTAGACCTGCCCGCCCCAGTGGGATCGAAGACCGCCACATACGTCGGCTTGGACCAGCTGCGCGCCTTTGGGCCGTACGTGGTATTGCTCGCCTGGATGGGCGGCCCCGGGGCTACCGCGTACTTGAGCGACGATGCGGGTCGTACTTGGCGACAGGCCTCCACCGCGTGGTCGCAGTCGACGTCGGACATCTGGGCCATCGTGGACGGGCAAACATGGCTGGACTTCACCGCGGCTGGTTCGGGGTCAATTCAGGTGGGAGCCACTTCCGACGCGGGCCGCAGCTGGACAGAGTTGACCTTCCCGTTCTCCTGGCGCGTCACGGCCGCCTCGTTCGTTAGCGCGACCGACGGCTGGGCGATCCTCGGGACCGACTGCAGGGCGAGCTCCGATTGCTGGCTCGGTCGGCTGGCGCAGACCCATGACGGCGGCGTGACCTGGCAGCCCGTTCAATAGGTCGGGGCCGCGGCGCATCCGGTACGCTTGGCGGGTGACCGACAGCGCAGATCTCATCGAACGCGCCTCCGCGGCTTACCGCGCTCTCGCCGACCTGGCCGAGACGGTCGAGGACGAGTGGCAGTACGTCACCGACCTCGGCGACGCGTATCTGCCGAGCATCGAGGCGCTTGCCGGCGGAACGGCGCCACTCCCCGCCGGGGCGGTCGCGGCCGTGGACGAGGCGATCGCCGAGATCGGGCTGATCACGGACCCGCACAAAGCGATCGACTGGCTCTCGACCTTCCCTCACGTTGTCGCACTTGCGCTTGGCGGAGACGTCGACGAGGAGACGGAGCCGGCCGAAGGCGCGGACGATGCCGGGCCCGAGTTGCCCGCGCCGGACGAGGGCTCGCCCTTCCGGGTGCTGCGGCGGCCCGACCGATGAGATTCCAGGATGCCGCCCGCGACGCCCGAGCCGTCGTCTACGCCGGGATCCAGGCCGACCCGCTCGTCGCGCGCGTGGCGACGCTGCTGGCCGACGCCACTCCGGCGGAGCGCTGGATGGCCCGCGCCGTCATGAACGGCGAACGCACCGACCCCGAGGTCTGGCGGCGCATCTTCCCGTCGCTCTTTGGCGAGGGGCTCGTCGGCGAGGGGCCGGCGGGGGAGACCCGGGGTCGCGCCGAGAGGCTGCTTGCGGCCTCCCTCGACGTCGCCAATCGCGGCGAGCAGGCCCGCAGCCAGTACCGCGGCGCCGTCGTGGAGGAGCTGACAGCTCAGCTTCTCGCCCGTCGCGGCGGGCCCGTCCGCCGAGAGCGGCGCGTTCTGTTCGACGGCGTCCCGGCCGAGATCCACCCTTACGACGTCACGGTCGAATCGCCGGCTGGGCCCGAGGTGTACGACTGCAAGTGGGGAGCGCGCGGCATCAACGCCGACGTCCTGAACCAGCTGGACGACGCGCGCGCGCACGCCGCCGACGAGGAGATCGAGCTCGCCGTCGCCCTCGTCGTCTTCGACGCCCGCAGGTCGGCCGAGATCCGGCTCGATCGATCGACCGCGCGGCGGGATCGGACGAGGCTGGTTGCCCTGGAGACGATCGACGAGCTGGGGGAGGGTCACCCGTGAGCGAATGGGCGCACGAGGAGACTCGGACGCATGCCGGCGCACACGATGGACCGGCGATTCTGCAGGACCAGCTGCCCTACCGGATCGTCCGGCCGTTTCGGGTCCGGTTCGAGGAATCGACCGCCAGCGAGACGATGCGGACGGCCGTCTACCTGGCCTGGGTTGCGGACATCGCCTGGCAGCACTCGACGGTGCTCGGGTTCGGGCGCGACTGGTACAGCGAGCGCGGCCTCTTCTGGCTGGTGCGGGCGATCCGGCTCGACGTCTTCGCGCCGATCCAGACCTACGCCGGGGTGCTCGTGAGCACCCAGGTGGTGGGCTATCGGCGCATCAGCGCACGGCGCGAGAGCGAGGTCCGCGATCCGTCGGGCGAGCTGCTGGCGCGCCTCGAGATCGACTGGGTCATGACCAACGAGCGGGGCGTGCCGACGCGGGTCCCCGACGACTTCCACAAGTTCGTGGTCGACCGGGCGGTCAGCTTCGAGATGCACAAGGTGGCCCTGCCGGAGGCGCCGCCGGACGCGGTCGAGCGGCGCTTCCAAGTCCACCGCCGTGACCTGGACCCGCTGGACCACGTCAACAACAGCGTCTACCTGGACTACTTCGAGGAGGCGCTCGAGGCGGCGGGGCAGGGCGAGCTCCTGCGGGCGACGCCGCGCCGCTACGTCCTGGACTTCGCCAGCTCCGCCGAACGCGACGAGCGGCTCGTCGGGCGGACGTGGCCGCACGAAGGCGGCTGGGCCTACCGGCTCTCCGGCGACGACGGCGCCGAGATCTTCAGAGCCCGACTCGACCGGCTCGGTTAGCCGGCGTCGGCCCGGCCGCTGCCAGCCGTCGCTACGCGCAAAGCCGCAAGCGGCTAGAGCGCTTCGCGAGCGGCCGCCAGCGTCCGTCCGCCGCCTGGTTCACACCTTCGGCGCGTCGTCCGGCTTCGAGCTGTCGTCGGTGGGCTCGGCGTTGTGGGCGCGAGCTGCCTCGGCGGCCTTGCGGAGATCCGCGGCCAGGTCCTTGCTCCGGATTGCCAGGCGATCACCGACATGCTCGGTGACGTCGGCAGCCTTGTGAGCGACCGGGCCTGCATTCTCGGCGGCCACCGCGGCCAGCTCGGCGGCCTTCGCGGCCACGTCCCGAAGGACCGGACCGGCCGTCTTGCCGGCCTGGTCGATCATCACCTGAAGCTGCCCGATCATTTTCTCGGCCGCCGCTCGGGCCTGTTCGCGGCGCTGACCGCCGCCCTGGTCGCCGGCTCCGCCCGTCTCGTCACCCTGTTCGTTCGGTCCCATGTCGTCACCCCGATCTCCGGCGAGGAATTCCTTGCCCCTCGACGCCAGGCACGGTCAATCGTACGCCCGGAACGAACAAGGGTCGAATGGGAGGCCTGGCTGATGGACTGTCGCGACACCCGCGACGTCAGGCCGCTTCGGCGCTCAGTTGGCCGGCCCCATCAGGATGCCGGAAACGGTCGTGCCCGTGTGGCCGGCGCTGTCGGTCAGGACCAGCCGGTAGCGGTAGCAGAATAGCCTGCCAAGGCCCGTGGACGAAACCGGCGAGGCGGAGGTGGTGGAGGTGATGGTGCCCCACTGCGCGCCCGCGCAGATGCCGGCACCGGTCTGCGCCGCACGCTCGGTGGCGAGGCTGCGGCTGACGATGTGCGTCCCGGGCGCAACCGTCTCGGTCCAGCGGACCGTGGCGGCCGTGCCGGTGATCGCCGTCACGACGCTGGGGGGCGGGCTGCTGAAGGTCGCCTGGGGGGCCGCCGAATCGACCAGCATCGTGCCCGATCGCCACTGCGTCGTGACGGGGACCGAGTCCGTCAGCACGACGACCGCGCGGTAGCAGCGGCCGGGTCGCAGGCCGGTGAGGGTCTGGGGCGACGCGGCGGTGGACCGCCAGCCCGAGGCGGTGATCGGCACCCAGCGATCGACGGCGCAGCTGCCGTTGCGCGGCAGGGCCATCAGCAGCGAGACGAGTCGATTGGTGATCGTGGTGCCGGCCGTGAGCTGCTCAGTCCAGCTGAGCGTGGCCGAGGCCCCGACCGTCACCTGGGCCTGTTCCGCCGGCGAGAAGAAGATGGCCGAGGGCGTGGCCGGCGGCGTCCTGATCACCAGCCCGGGGTCGAAGTAGACGTGCAGGATCTGGTCGACCGTCAGCCCATCGTTGGCACAGGCGAGCGAGCTGTGCTGGTACAGGTGGAATCCGTCGGCGTCGGCGCCGCAGGCGACGGACGCGCCGGGGCGGTAGCCCATCAACGCGAACGAGCCGTTCTTGGTGGCCGACTTGGTCCAGGTTTCATTGATTGCCGTGACCTGATCGCCCTTGACGGCCCGCGCCGGATCGTAGATCTGGTCGTTGGTATCGTCCCGCACGTCGTAGCAGCCGCCGGTGGCCGTGCCTCCCCGCCAGTGCATCGTGTAGTACCAGCCGTACTGCTTGACGGCCATCGCGCCAGTCTGGAGGGCCGCGGCCGTCCAGCCCGTGGGCCACTCAGCTCTCATCACGACCTGGACGTACGTCTTGAAGTCGACGACCTGCACCTGACCGCTCGTTGTCCGAAGCACGCGGATCGTAGTCGGCGGCACGCGCGTACTCGGCCAGCCGGTGCAAACCGAAGCGGCCTGGGCGACCGGTGGCGGGGTGACGGTGGGCAGCCCCATCAAGGCGGTGAGCGCCAGGGCCAGTGCCAGAAGAAGTCGCATCACCGGCAGGCTAAGCCGGTGTACTGCGGCGAGTCAAGTCGGCCCGGCTTCGCCGGGCCCCGGTCAGCGGTTCTCTTCCTCTTCCCAGGCCTTGACCCGCTCGGCGATGTCCGTCTCTCCGGCGGGACCCGTGGTGTCGAGCAGGCCCGCGTCGTATGCCTCGAGCGCCTCGTGCGAAGGCCTGCCGACGTCGCGGGAGACGTCCCCGGTTGCGCTCATGACCGATCCGCCGGCGTTCTCGATCTGAGCCTCGAGCTCCATCTTGCGCATCTCGAGGCGAACGGCCTCGCTCGGCGGCAGGATGGCCTCTTCGTTGACTGCCGGCTCGAAGCTGGCGCGGAGCCAGGCCTTCGGGTCGATGACGTCGGGGACCCTGCCCTCGTCGTAGCCGAGTGTGGCTTTGGGGTCGACGATCGTCACGCCGGGGATCTCGGGCGCGATCGCGCCCTCGACCGTGGCGTGGCACTTTGGGCAGGCAGCCGCCCCGGCGGGTATCGACGTGGAACACCACGGGCAGATAGGTCTGGTTTCGTCCATGGAGCGCACCCTAGTCCACCGCGAACGTGGTCGGCTATCCAACCTTTTGGCCATGGACCGGCCATGACCCCGTTGGCCCGGATCCCGGGCTGACCGCCATGTCGCGGACTTGTCCAACGATAGAAGAGTGGCGCAAGTCCCGTGAGGCGCTCGCGCGCGTGCGGCCGCGACGGAGGCCGCGCCGCCGGTAGGCCGGGGCGGGCGAGTTCGGGCGGCATACACTGGCCGCGATAACAGCCGCCCATCGGAGACTCGACGATGTCGTTCCCTGCTCGCACCTACCTGCTCAACCAGAAGCTCCTCTCGCTCGGCGGCGACCTCTGGATCGAGGACGAGGCGGGCAACCGGGCGTTCGCCGTCCAGGGCAAGGTCATGAGCCTCCGCCGCATCCACACGCTCCTGGATCCCAACGGCAGCCCGCTCTACCAGGTCGGCCAGTCTCTGGCGCACGTGCATCGGACCTTCGAGATCAAACGGGGCGAAGAGGTGGTCGCCACCGTCCAGCAGGCCCTGATCAACCTCTTGGGCGACCACTTCACGATCACGCTCGCCAACGGCACTGCGCTGGCCGTGACCGGCGACTTCATCAACCGCGAGTTCCACGTGACCCAGGCTGGAACCGAGGTGATCTTCGCCTCGCGCAGGCTGCTCGCCATTCGCGACAGCTACGGCGTCCAGATCGCCCCAGGCTTCGACGTGGCGCTCGGGCTGGCGATCGTCGTCGCGCTCGAACAGATGGAGCTCGAGGAGCGCCAGCGCTAAGGGGTCTCCTCCAGGACGGCCACCATGCCCTCCGCCACTTTGCGCTTCATCTCCACGAGCGACTCGCGACTGTAGAACGCGGTGTGGGGCGTGAGGATGACGTTGGGGAGCGCCAGCAGCGGGTCGCCGGCGGGGATGGGTTCCTGCTCCAGAACGTCCAGCGCGGCGCCCCCGAGGCGACCCGAACGGAGCGCCTCGACGAGGGCCGCCTGGTCGACGAGCCCGCCCCGCGCGGTGTTGACAAGGAACGCGCCCGGCTTCATGAGGGCGAACGCCCGAGCGTCGAGCAGATGCCTGGTGGTCTCGTCGAGGCAGGGGTGGAGGCTGACGACGTCGCTCGTTGACAGCAGCTCGACGAGCTCCACCATCGGCACGCCGTCCCTCGGCGGCCGGCGCGGGTCGGTGGCGACGACGCGATATCCGAGCGCTAGGGCGCGCCGGGCGAGCGCCTGGCCGATTCGCCCGAACCCCACGATGCCGAGCTGGATCGTGGCCGCCCGCCGGAGCTCGCCGCCGATTCTGAAGTCCCAGCGGCCGGCCTGGACGCTGCGATCCAGGAAGACGATGCCGCGGGTGAGCGCCAGGATCAGGCCGAGGGCGTGGTCCGCCACCTCCCCGGTGCAGTAGTCGGGGACGTTGAGGACGCGGATGCCGCGCCGGGCGGCGGCCGGCAGGTCGATGTTGTCCAGGCCGACGCCGTAGCGGCCGATAACGCGCAGGTCCAGAAGAGCCGCCATGACCGTGTCGTCGATCGGGGCGTACTGGGCCAGGAGGCCGACGCTGCCGCGGCCGGCGGCGACGATCTCGGCTGCGGTCCGGCACTGCGCCAGGCGCACCTCGTGGCCGGCCGCCTGGAAGATGGCCCGTTCGACGTCGATCGTCGGGTGATCGCAGTCGGTGACGACGATCAGGCCCATCAGGCCCGCTCTCCAGAGGCGCCGGTCGGGTCGAGCACGGCCTTGACCACGGTCCGCGACTCCAAGCCGACGAAAGCGTCGCGCCAGGCCGAAAGCGGGTACACGGTCGGCAGGCGAGCCACGTCGGCAGCGACGCGGGCAAGGATCGTGAGGCCCGGCTCCCAGGCCTCGTAGTTGGAGCTCATCGAGAAGGCGACGTCGAGCGCCCGCGACGTCGCCAGGTCCCACGGCACCTCGACCGTGGGCTGGCTGCTGAGCCCGATCGAGGCCAGCCGGCCACGCCGGCGAGCCGCGTCGATGCCGATCGAGATGCCGGCGGCGGACCCGCTGCACTCCACGACCAGGTCGGCGCCGCGACCCGAGGTCATGTCGCGGGCCGCTTGCGCCACGCCGCTCGAGAGAGTGGTGAACCCCATATCCGAGAGCAGCCCCAGGCGGGCGGTCGAGCTGGCCCGTCCGGCAACGACCACGTTCGCCGCGCCCGCGGCCCGGCAGGCGAGGGCGGCGAGCGCGCCCACCGGTCCGGGCCCGATCACGAGGACGAAGTCGCCGGCGGCGAGCGAGGCCCGCCGGAGCGCGGTCATGACCACGGCCATCGGCTCGGCCAGGACGGCGACCTCGTCGGGCACTTCGTCGGGGAGCGTGTGGAGCAGCCATGCGGGGACGACGATGTGGCTGGCAAAGGCGCCGTTGACGCCCCAGCCCGGCGAGCGCTTCGACGCGCACAGCTCCGGGTGGCCGCGGCGGCAGAGGTAGCAGACGTGGCAGGCGCTGGCGTGTGGCTCGCAGACGATGCGCCGCCCGGCGAGCGCCGGGTCGACGCCGGCCCCGACCCGCTCGACGGTGCCGGTGAACTCGTGGCCCAGGACCACCGGCGGCCAGGACGGGAACTCGTCCCGGGCGATGTGGATGTCCGTGCCGCAGATGCCGGCGTACCGGACGCGGACCACCACCTCGTCCTCGCCCGGCTCGCGGAGGGCGACCTCCCGAAGCTCCAGCTCGGTATTGCCGTGGGCCAGTTTCACGAGGCCGATCATGCCGGGCACTCCACTACGAACTTCATCCCCTCGCCTCTGCGCATGGCCGAGATCGCGGTCTCGATTTCGTCGGCCGCGACGACGCCGCTCCGAAGCGGCTCGAGGGCCGGGGCGTCGACGCGCAACAGCTCGATTGCCGCGTCGATGTCGGCGGGCAGGTACGTGCGGTGGCCGCGGATCGTCAGCTCCTTGAACATAACGGCCTGGAGGTCCAGCGGGACGAGCCCGCCGTATGAGCCCACGATCGCCACGACGCCGGTCGAATGCACGAACCGGTGCAGGTTGGCGGCCACGGCCGGGGCGGCCGCGGCGTCGAACACCACGTCGGCCAGTGCGCCGTCGGTGAGCGCCTCGAGGTTCTCGGCCGGCGCCTCGGGCTCGAGGAGCTCGAACCCGAGCGCGATCGCGACCGCGCGCCGCGCCGGGGCCGGCTCGCCGATGAGGACCCGGGCCCCGGCGCGGCGGGCCACGTGGGCGACGAGCAGGCCCACCGGACCGGCCCCGATCACGACCGCCAGCCGGCCGTCGAGGTTGGGCACGCGGCCGACCGCGTGCACCGCCACGGCGAGCGGCTCCGCGAGCGGCACCGCTTCGAGCGGGATCTCCTCGGGGACCAGGTGCAGCCGGGTCTCCGCCACGGCGACCCAGCCGGCCAGGGCGCCGTGCCGATCGATGCCGATGAGCCGCAGCCTGGCGCACGCGTTCGGGGCGCCGCCGGCACAGGCCGGGCAGGCGCCGCACGGCAGGAGCGGATCGACGAGCACCGTCCGGCCGGCGAGTGGACCGGACTCGGGACGCGCAGCGATCTCGTGGCCGATAGCGAGCGGGAAGCGGGCCCGCGGATGGCTGCCCTCGACGATGTGGAGGTCCGTCCCGCACAGGCCCGTGTAGAGCGCCCGCACGACGACCTCGCCGGCCGCCGGCACCGGATCCGGCAAGTCCACCCATCCGAACCGGTCGCGGTCCGCCACGACCATCGCCCGGCTCATCGAGTCACCCGGGCGCCGCCGCCCCGCGTCAGGCGCTCGACCTCTTCGAGCGTGGCCATCGAAGTGTCCCCGGGCGTCGTCGCCAGCGCCAGCCCCAGCGTCATGGCCTTGCGCCGAGCGATGGCGCGCCGGCCGGGCTGCCACTCGGGCTGCCACGCACCTCACGGACGATCGCGACCGCCTGCTCGGCGGCCGCTCGCACCGCCGCCCAGTCGCCGGACTCGAGGAGCTCGGCCCGGACCATCCAGGTCCCGCCCACGGCCAGGACGGCCGCTTCCCTGAGGTATGAAGCCACGTTCCCGGGGCCGATTCCGCCGGTCGGGATGAAGCGGACCATCGGGAACGGCCCGGCCAGAGCTCGCAGGGTGGCCAGGCCGCCGGCCGCCTCGGCCGGGAAGAACTTCAGGTCGGTCAGGCCGGCGTCGAGCGCCTTTCCGATTTCGGTGGGCGTCACGACGCCCGGGAATATGGGCACCTTCTCCTCCAGGCACACGGCCGCGACCCGCGGCATGAAGCCCGGAGTCACGACGAACTGCGCGCCGGCGGCTATCGCCTCGTGCGCCTGATCGGCCGTCAGGACCGTGCCCGCACCGACCAGGAGATCCGGCCGGCTCTGCCGGACCCGGCGGATGGCGGCCATGCCGGCAGCGGTCCGGAGCGTGATCTCGAGGCAATCGAGACCGGCCGTGGCGAGCGTGTCGGCGAGCGGCAGCGCCACGTCCGCCGACGGGATCGTGACGACGGGTATCACGCCGATCCTCCGGAGTCGCTCCCGTGGCGTCGTCTCGGGCATCTCGCTCATGTATGTCGCTCGCGTCCGTTCGCTCGTCCGGCGGCAAGGTCGAGTCTCGCCGGGTCGGCCGGCCGTCCTGCCCGACCGGGGGCGTTCTCGGGCCGGAAGCCTTGACGGAGGCCGGACCGGCGACTAGGATACCGCCGTCCTCCCGGTAATGGAAGCAGTTTTCATATAGTGGAATTCTCCAGTGGCAGACGGTTCGCAGGCGGTAGTCAGGGCGCTCGAGCTGGTCATCGCCGTGGGTACCCATCCGGACGGCGCGAGGCTGTCCGACCTGGCTTCGGAGGCCGGCCTGCCGGCCCCGACGACCCACCGCCTGCTGCGGGCGCTCGTGGACACCGGCTTCACGCTCCAGGACCCGGTCACGAAGCTGTACTCGCTGGGACCGCGGATAAGCGCCCTCGCCAACCAGATGGCCGGCGGACAGAGGCTGAAGGTCGTGGCCCGGCCGGTCCTCGAGCGGCTCCAGCAGCAGACGGGCGAGACGGTCTTTCTGGCTGCCCTGGACGCGGACGAGGTCGTGATCGTGGACTGCATCGTCGCCGACGCCACGCTTCGTCTCGGCGGACGGCCGGGCGTCCGGTTGCCGATCCACGCCTCGTCCCAGGGCAAGGCGATCCTGGCGTTCCTGCGGCCCGATGACGCTGGCCGGATCCTCGACCGCCTGCCGCTGCCGAAGCTCACGCGGAACACGATCGATCGCAGAGACGACCTGCAGCGCGAGCTCGGCCGCGTCCGCGAGCTGGGCTACGCGGTCAACGACCAGGAGCGCGAGGTTGGCGTGAGGTCGATCGCCGTCCCGATTCTCGACGCCGCGGGCTGCGCTTTCGGCGCGGTCTGCGTGGGCGCTCCCGCAACCCGCTGGCGGATGGACCGCATGATCGAGCGACTCACCCCGGTCGCGAAGGCGGCCGCCACCGAGATCTCGAGCCGTGCCGCCAGGTATGGAGGTGCGGAGACGTGAGTGCCGCCCACGCCGCCGGCTCACGCCGGTCGCGCCGCGACATCCGCCCCTTGATGCTGACCGCCGACGAGGCCGTTCGCCTGGTTCGGTCCGGCTCGACTCTGGCCGTGGAGGGATCCGGCGGGGGAGTCGTCGAGCCGACGGCTCTCCTGGAGGCGATGGGCGCCCGGAGCGCCGGCGGCGAGCCGCGCGACCTGACGCTCTTCTTCTGCGCCGGGATCGGCGACAAGAAGGGCAGCGGCCTGGACCACCTGGCCCGGCCGGGTCTGGTGCGGCGAGCCATCGGCGGACACTTCGGGATGAACCCGGGGCTCACCGCGCTGGTCGCGGGCGGACAGATCGAGGCCTTCAACTTCCCGCAGGGCGTCCTCGCCCAGATGTACCGCGAGGTCGCCGCGGGCCGGCCGGGCGTCCTGACGCGGGTCGGTCTCGGGACGTTCTGCGACCCGCGGCTCCAGGGCGGCCGCCTCAGCGCCGGGCCGACCGAGAACCTCGTGAGCGTCCTCGAGCTCGACGGCCGCGAGTGGCTGCTCTACCGGGCCGTGCCCATCGACTGCGCCTTCATTCGCGCGACGACGAGCGATCAGCGGGGCAACCTGACGATGGAGCACGAGGTCGCCTCGCTCAGCGTCCTGGCCCTGGCGATGGCCTGCCACAACTCGGGCGGGACCGTCATCGCTCAGGTCGAGCGCGTCGCCGCGAGCCACGCGCTCAAGGCCCGCGACGTCGTGGTGCCGGGGCATCTCGTGGACGTCGTGGTCGTCGCGGCGGGCCAGCGCCAGACGATCGCCGGCCGGTACGAGCCCGGCCTCTCGGGCGAGCTCCGAGCGCCGGTCGAGGCCATCCCCGCGCTGCCCGGGAACGAGCGGACGGTGATCGCCCGGAGGGCCGCCGCGGAGGTGGCTCCTGGAGCGGTGGTCAACGTCGGCGTCGGCATGGCCGACGGCGTGCCCGCGGTCCTTCTCGAGGAGGGCCGCTTGGAGGACGTCGTCCTGACCGTGGAGCAAGGCCTGAGCGGCGGGGTCCCGGCCCAGGGCGTGATCTTCGGGTCCGTCTGGAATCCCGACTCGGTGATCGACGCCCCGTCGCAGTTCGACTTCTTCGACGGCGGCGGCCTGGACGTCGCCTGCCTGGGCTTCGCCGAGATAGGCCGCGACGGCAGCGTCAATGCCTCGCGCGTCGGCGACACGGTCTTCGGCGCCGGCGGGTTCATCAACATCTCGCAGTCCGCTCACCGGGTCGTGTTCTGCGGGACCCTCACCGCCGGCGGCCTGGCGACCCGCGTCGGCCGGGGCCGGATCGTGATCGAGCGCGAGGGCCGGCACCGCAAGCTCGTGACGCGCGTCCAGCACATGACCTTCAGCGCGGCCCAGGCCCGAGCCCGCGGCCAGCGCGTGATGTACGTGACCGAACGGGCCGTATTCGAGCTCGCCGAGAACGGCCTGGTCCTGACCGAGATCGCCCCCGGCCTGGATCTCGAGCGCGACGTGCTCGCCCACATGGACTTCCGGCCGGCCGTCGCGGACCCGCTTCGGACGATGGATCCATCGCTCTTCCAGGCCCCGGCAGAAAGGCAGGGCTGATGTCAGCAGCAGAGGCGCGCGGACCGGCCCTCGACACCGGCGACCCGCTGGCGGCCCTCGTCGGGCAGGCCGTCGAAATCGAGCGGCATGTCACCGAGCGCGACGTCCTCGCTTTCGCCGAGCTCAGCGGCGACTTCGCACCGCAGCACGTCGACGAGGCGTTCGCGCGGGCCAACTCGCTTGGCCGGCGGATCGCCCATGGAGCGCTGCTCGTGGGCTATGCCTCGGCGGCATCGACCGCGATCGCCGAGAGGACGCCGCAGCAGGTGGTCTCCGCCGGCTACGACCGCATCCGGTTCATCAAGCCGGTGTTCATCGGCGACACGATCGTCGTGCGCTATGAGGTAACGGGCTTCGACCCGGCGAAGCGCCGGACCACCGCCAGCATCCGGATCACGAACCAGGATGGCCAGCTCGTGGCGGTCGCCACGCACCTGCTCCAGGCCTGGATTGCCCGATGACCCGCCCGGCCGAGCCCCGCGGTCTGGGTGCCCAGCTCACGACCGCCAGCGAACGAACGAGGTGATGACATGACCACGAGCGTCCCTGCCTCCCGGCGGGAATACCAGGTGACGAACCCCGCGACCGACGAGGTGATCGCCCAGATCCCGCTGGACACGGTCGCGGACCTCGAGAAGATGCTGCACCGGGCCGCGGCGGCCCAGAAGACCTGGGCCAGGGTGCCGCGTCACGAGCGGTCGGCGTACCTGCGCAAGTACGCGGACCTGCTGCGCGCCCACCGCGAGGAGCTGGCAACGCTGCTCACCCGCGAGAACGGCAAGCCGATCGACCAGGCCCGGGGCGAGATCGAGACCACGATTCGCATCTTCCAGGGCTGCGGCGAGCGGATCCTCGCCTGGGAGGAGGGAGCCCGCTTCCTCGACTCGGAGGCCGGCCGCGAGGGCGACATCCAGATCACCCACCACGACCCGCTGGGAGTGATCGCCGCCATCGTGCCCTTCAACTTCCCCTCGGAGCTCAACGCCTGGAAGGTGGCCCCCGCGATCGCGACCGGCAACACCGTGGTCGTCAAGCCGTCCCGCCAGGCCCCCCTGACGGTCATCCGCGAGATGGAGCTGCTCTGGGAGGCGGGCGTGCCGCGTGACGTGGTCCAGATCCTCAACGGCGACCAGGAGCTCGGGCATGCCCTGGCGTCCCACCCGATCCCGGCCGCGATCAGCCTGACGGGCTCGACCGAGGCGGGCATCAGCGTCGCCACGGCGGGGGCCAAGACCCTCAAGCGGGTGGCCCTGGAGCTCGGCGGCAACGACGCCATGATCGTCTTCGCCGACTCGGACATGGATCGCGTCGTTGCGGAGGCGGTCTGGGGCCGGTCGCTGTCCAACGGCCAGGTGTGCTGTGCCAACAAGCGAATCATCGTCGAGGCGGCCGCCGCCGAGGAGCTCGTGGAGCGATTCAAGAGCTCGTTCGGCGGGCTGCGCCTGGGCAACCCGCTTGCCGCCGAGACGGGCCTCGGTCCGCTCATCAGCCGCAGCGCGGCCGCGACCGTGGCCGATCAGGTTGCCCACTCCGTGGACCAGGGCGCGCGTCTGGTCTGCGGCGGCGGGCGCCCCGACGGGGCGTTCTTCGGGCCGACGGTGCTCGTCGATGCCGGAGCCGCGGCGGACGTGTCGCACGATCTCGAGATCTTCGGCCCGGTCCTGGACGTCATCCCGTTCGAATCCGAGAGCCAGGCCGTGGAGATCGCGAACGCGTCGGTATACGGCCTCAGCGGGGCGGTCTTCAGCGCCGACCTCGGCCGTGCCATGCGCGTGGCGCTCCAGATGGAGACGGGTCACATCTCCATCAACGGCACCGGCCTGTACCGGGCCGACGCCGTCGCCTGGGGCGGCTACAAGCTCAGCGGAAACGTGCGCGAGGGCCTCGGGACGAGCCTCGCGGAGTTCATGCAGACCAAGACACTGACCCTGCGCTCGGTCCTGACGGCCGGCCAGGCACGGCGGGATTGACGGCGGCACGGGGCATCGCGGCGCCACGGAGGACGGCATGATCAAGATTGACCCGGCTATCGACGCCGCCGCTCTGCGTCCCCGGCTGGACCGGTTGTGGGCCGCCTCCGCGGCCAAGCTGACGCGCCTGGGGGACCGCTGGGGCGACGACCCCGCAGCCCCGGTCCTAACTCGCGACGGCCGATACGTGGGCCAGGAGTGGACCGACTGGACTCGCGGTTTCTGGTACGGCTCCGCGATCCTCCAGTTCGACGCCACGGGCGATCGGCGGTTCCTGGAGTTCGGGCGGCGCCGCTCGCTCGACGACATCGTGGCCCGGCTGACCGACACCGGCGTCCACGATCACGCCTTCAACACCGTCTCGACCTTCGGCAACCTGCTGCGCCTGGCAGTCGAAGGCCGGACGGCGGTCGAGCCGGCCGAGCAGGAGCTGTATCGGGTGTGCCTCAAGGTCAGCGGCGCGGTCCAGGCGGCGCGCTGGACGGACCTCGGCGGCGGCGCCGGCTACATCTACTCGTTCAACGGCGCGCACTCGCTGTTCGTCGACGCGATCCGAACCGTGCGCGTGCTCTTCATCGCCCACCTCCTGGGACATGAGCTCCAGGCCGAGCAGGGCCGGCACGTTTCGCTCGCCTCGCGCGCCATCGCGCACGCGCGGACGACCGCCGCCTACAGCGTGTCGTACGGTCGAGGTCGCGACATCTACGACGTTCGCGGGCGCGTGGCCCACGAATCACTCTTCAACGTCGCCAGCGGGACCTACCGCTGCGCCAGCACCCAGCAGGGCTACTCGCCCTTCACCACCTGGACTCGCGGCCTCGCCTGGGCCTGCCTGGGGTTCCCGGAGATCCTCGAGATCCTGCCGCTGATCGACGACGCGACGCTCTCGGCCGAGGGCGGCCGCGAGGCGCTGACGGCGGAGCTCGAGGACGCGGCCCGCGCCGTCGCCGACTACTACCTCGAGACGACGCCGACCGACGGCATCCCGTACTGGGATACGGGCGCGCCAGGCCTGGCCGACCTGCCCGGGTATCTGGACCGGCCGGCAGATCCGTTCAACCCGCATGAGCCCGTCGACAGCTCGGCCGCCGCGATCGCCGCGCAGGGCCTGCTGCGGCTGGGCCGGTTCTGCGAATCCCGCGGCGATCTCGCCTCGGCGGGACGCTACCGATCGGCCGGCCTGACGATCGCCGCCCGGCTGCTCGACGAGCCCTACCTGAGCGAGCGCGAGGACCACGAGGGCCTGCTGCTCCACTCCCTCTACAGCCGCCCGCGCGGGTGGGACGCCACGCCGGCGGGCCGGTCCGTCCCCAGCGGCGAGGCCGTGATGTGGGGCGACTACCACCTGAGAGAGCTGGCCGTTTACCTCGGCCGGCTCGCCGACCAGAGCCAATACCTGCCGGTCGCCGACTACGCGACCCGGCAGAGCCCCAGCTGAGCACCAGGAGGAACGGCAGATGTTCGACTACGTGGTGGTCGGCGGTGGAGCGGCGGGCTGCGTGCTGGCCTCACGGTTGTCGGAAGACGCCGCCGTCCGCGTCCTGCTGCTCGAGGCCGGACCGCGCGACACGAACCCGTACATCCACATGCCGGTCGGGTTCTACAAGATGACCGGCGGGCCGCTCGTCTGGCCCTACAACACCGCTCCGCAGCCGCACGCCGACGGCCGCGAGATTCCATACGCTCAGGGGCACGTGCTGGGTGGCGGCAGCTCGGTCAACGCGATGGTCCTGACGCGCGGCCAGCCGGCGAGCTACGACGACTGGGCGTCGGTGGGCAACTGCCCCGGCTGGTCGTGGAAGGACGTGTTGCCGTACTTCCGGCGCGCCGAGGACAACGATCGCCTCTCGGGCCCGTACCACGGCGTCGGCGGTCCGATCGGCGTGTCGGACCTGATCACCCCGACCGTCCTGTCGAAGGCTTTCGTCCGCGCCTGCCAGGAGCTCGGGATGCCGTACAACCCCGACTTCAACGGCCCGGTGCAGGAGGGCTGCGGGTTCTACCAGACCAACACCCGCCGCGGCCGCCGATCGAGCACGGTCGAATACCTGAAGCTGGCGCGCAAGCGCACGAACCTCGAGGTCCGCACCGGCTGCCTGGCGACGAGGATCCGGGTCGAGAACGGCCGGGCCGTCGGCGCCGAGTACGTCAAGGGCGAGTCGCGCAAGATCGAGTACGCCGCGGCCGACCGCGAGGTGATCGTTTCCGCCGGCGCGATCGGCTCGCCCAAGCTGCTGATGCTGTCGGGGATCGGGCCCGGCGACGAGCTACGCAAGAACGGCATCTCCGTCGTGGCCGACCGGGCCGGGGTCGGGCGCAATCTCCAGGACCATTACGACGTCGACGTCATCTACGACCTGAGCGGCCCGTTCAGCCTCGATCACTACAACAAGCCGCACTGGATGCTGTGGGCCGGCTTCGAGTACCTGCTGTTCCACAAGGGCCCGGTGACCTCCAACGTCGTGGAGGGCGGCGCGTTCTGGCACAGCCGCCCCGGCATCGCGCCCGATCTCCAGTTCCACTTCCTCAACGGCGCCGGCGTCGAGGCCGGCATCGCGCCGGTCCCGTCGGGCAACGGCTGCACGATGAACTCCTACTACCTGCGGCCCAAGAGCCGCGGCTCGGTGACGCTCCGCAGCGCCGACCCGCTGGCCAAACCGGTCATCGACACCAACTACCTGGCCGAGCCCGACGACATCAAGGCCTCGGTGGAGGGCCTGCGGGTATCCCGCGAGATCATGGCCCAGCCGTCGTTCAAGCCGTTCATCCGGGCGGAGCACCTGCCCGGCCCCAGGGTCCAGAGCCAGGCCGAGTGCGAGGCCTACGCCCGGCACTACGGCCGGACTTCGTACCACCCGGTGGGCACGTGCCGGATGGGCGCGGACGCGCAGTCCGTCGTCGACACGGAGCTGCGCGTGCGCGAGATCCAGGGGCTCCGCGTCATCGACTCGTCGGTGATGCCCATCCTCACGACGTCCAACACGTTCTTCCCGACGGTCATGATTGCCGAGAAGGCCTCCGACTTGATCGCCCACGGCGCCGTCACGGTCAAGTAGCGGCTGGTGCGGAGATGACCCACGGGACCGAAACCACAGGCGGACAGCCGCCGGTGGGCGACATTGGCCGCCCGGCTCCGGCCCTCTTCCGGTTCATGAACCCGGTGATCCGCCGGCTCCTGCGGTCGCCGATGCACCGACTGCTGAGCGGCCAGGTGATGCTCCTGGAGTACACCGGCCGGGTGAGCGGGAGGACGTACGCGATACCGATCGGCTACTTCGCCTGGGATGGCGGCAGCGTCCTGTCGTTCAGCGGCTCGCGGTGGTGGAAGAACCTGCGCCAGGGGCAGCAGGTGTCGTTGCTCATCCGGGGCGCGCGCCACGCGGCCGTCCCGGCGGTCATCGAGTCGCTCGACGCTCGGGCCGAGATCCTCGCCGAGTTCGCCCGCCGCTACGGCCCCAGGGTCGCCGGCCGTCTCCAGGTTGGCCTGCCCTCGGACCGCGACCCCACACCCGACGAGATCCGCTCGGCTGCGGCGAAGAAGATGCTGATCCGATTCGATCCGGCCGCGGGTGAGTTCGGTAGCGCGATGGCGGCGGACGAAGGATGAGCTCGACGAACCGACCGGCCGGTCGCGCCGCGATCGCGCTGAACCACGACGGGATCGACCGGCCATACCTGCTCCAGGTGCCGACGGTCGCCGCAGAGTCGATGCCGCTCCTGCTGGAGCTCCATGGTCGGGGCGTCGATCCGGAACGCTTCGATCAGCTGACCGGGTTCGGCGCGCTTGCCGACGAGGCCGGCTTCGCGCTTGCGCTGCCGAGCGCCATCGGCGAGATCTGGAACGACGGCCGTGACGCGGCACCCGAAGGACGGCGGCCGGACGACGTCGGTTACCTGGCTGTCGTCATCGACGATGCGACGGCCCGCGCGCCTATCGATCGCCGGCGAGTCTACGTCGTCGGCATGTCGAACGGCGCCGCAATGGCCGGCCGGCTGGCATGCGAACTGGCAGATCGAATCGCCGGCATCGCGCAGGTGGCCGGCACCGCCGGAGCGGGGATCGTCGCGGGCTGCCGCCCGGCCCGCCCGGTCCCGATCCTGAGCGTTCACGGCACCGCCGATGATGTGGCTCCATACGAGGGCGGGGTCCGTCGCGGCTTCCGGAGCCGGGTGATGATTCGACGCGCCGCAGGCCCCTCGGTCGGCGTAGACGAGTGGGCCAGGTTCTGGGTCGCCGCCAACGGCGCGCTCGCCGGCCCGGAAGTGAGGGCACTCCCGCCCGACACGACGCTCCGAACCTGGCACGGCCCCACGCCGTCCTCCGATGTCGTGTTCTATCGCGTCGCCGGCGCAGGCCACACCTGGCCCGGCAGCCGAATTGCGCTGCCCGCCTTCCTGTTCGGTCGGACGAGCCGCACGTTCGACGCCACTCGGGTCAGCTGGGGGTTCCTCGCGGCGCACACCGGGTAGGCGGCGGCTCCGCTACGCGCCCTGCGCAAGCGGGGCGAGACGGCGCAGTTCGGCCAGCGGGGGAGTGGCCGGATCGGCGGCGACGAGGTTCAGGACGACCTGGTCCGCCCCTGCCTCGAAGCGCTCGCGCACCCCCTCGGCGATGCGATCTAGGTCGCCCCAGGCGACGATGGCCTCGAACAACGCGTCCGAGCCCGGCTTCTCGAGATCGGCTTCGGACCAGCCGGTCCGCAGCAAGTTGTTGCGGTAGTTCGCCGACCCCATGTAGTACGCGAGATGGCGATCGCCGATGGCCCGGGCGGAAACCAGATCGCCGGCCAGGACGACGGGTAGATCCGCCGCCAGGAACGGTTCGGGGCCGAGGATGCTCCTGACCTCGCGAACGTGGGCCGTCGTGCTGAAGTACGGGTATGCCCCGGCCGTGCGCTCGCCGGCCAGGCCGACCATCTTCGGGCCCAGGGCGGCCAGCACGATCGGCGGCATGTCGACCGCAGGCCCCCGCCAGGGCGCCGCACCCATCGCCTCGAGGTACTCGCGCATCACCGAAAAGGGCCGCTCGTAGTCGTGGCCGCGCATCTTCACCGTTGGCGCGTGGCTGACCCCGACGCCCAGGATGAATCGGCCCGGCCAAGCTTCGGCGAGGGTCCGGCCGCCGTTGGCCATCGCCGCCGCGTCACGGGCCCAGATGTTGGCAATGCCGCTGGCGATGACCAGCCAATCGGTCGCTGCCAGGTAGATCCCGCCCTGAGCGAACGCCTCTCGCGCGAGCGATTCGCCGTACCAGAGCGTGCCGTAGCCGAGCCGCTCCATCTCGCGCGCGAACTCACGCAGGACCGACGCCGGTTGGCTGTTGAGCGGACCGGCGAACACGCCGATGCGGCCGGGATCGATGCCGTGAAGTCTCGAGAGGCTCATGGTCGCCCTCAGTCTAGGGCCGAGTGGGCGCCGCCGGCGCCGCCGGTGCCGGCTGGCGAGACCCGCGGACCAGGCTGGCGACGATGCCGATGCAGCAGATCAGCGCCGCCACCATGAACGCGTCGTGGATCGCCCCGGTCTGCGCCTCACCAAAGCGCGATGCGGCCGGCACGCTCTCTCCCAGGGCCGTCAGGTGCACCGGCAGCCGCACGGCATAGATCGCAGCGCTGAGGGCGATCCCCAGGGCCTGGCCGTTGACCCGCATCTGGGCCAGCGTCCCCGAGGCTGTGCCCACTCGCCCTCGCGGCACCGACCCGAGAACGGCGCTGCTGTTCGGGCTCATGAACAGACCCTGACCCAGGCCCAACAGGGCCAGCCTCCAGACGAGGTCGGGCAGGGCGAAGTCCAGCGGGAGCTGGGCGAGGCTCAGCAGGCCGAGGACCATGACCGCCATGCCGACGCTTGCCAGAATCCGTGGGCCGAAGCGATCGGAGGCCGCCCCGCTGAACGGCGCCACGAGGGCCATCGTGAGCGGCACCGGAGTGAGCAGCAGGCCGGCCTCGATCGGCGAGAAGCCTCGCCCCTGCTGCAGCAGGAACGGCAGCAGGAAGGTCGCGGCGAAGAGGCCGGAGAAGGCCGCGACCACGCTCGCCAGGCCCGCCGTGAACGGTCGGATCCTGAACAGCGCCAGATCGATCATCGGCTGGATCGAGCGCCGCTCTGCCAGTACGAAGGCGGCGCCGAGGACGACGAATGCGGCCAGCAGGCCGACGACGGCCGGGCTGGTCCAACCCCACTGCTGGCCTTCGCTGAGGGCCAGCAGAAGAGCGAACAGCGCGCTTCCCGACAGGGCGGCCCCCCGGGCGTCGAACGATTGGCCCTTGCCCGGCGTCTCGACAGGGAGAACTCGGGCGGCCCAGGCGATCGCCAGCAGCCCGATCGGGGCGTTTATGAGGAAGATGGCCCGCCACGTGGCGACCTGGGTGAGAACCCCGCCGAGAATCGGTCCCAGGCTCAGGCCGATCGAAACGCTGACCCCATTAAGGCCGAGCGCTCGTCCACGCTCCTTGGCCGAGAAGGTCCGGGCCACGATCGCGGGACCCATGGCCATGATCATCGCCGCGCCCACGGCTTGGGCGACGCGGAAGACGACCAGCGCCGCCACGTTCGGAGAGGCGCCGCAGCAGACGCTTGCCAGCGTGAAGACCGCGAAGCCGACCAGGTAGACGCGTTTGAAGGTCAAGACCTCGCCGAGCCGGCCGACCGGCAACAGCAGGCTGCCGACCACCAGCAAATAGGCCACCACGACCCATTCGATCGTCGTCAGGTCTACGCGGAGGTCGGCCTGCATGGCCGGCAGGGCGATGTTGACGATGCTGCCGTCGAGCGTCGCCATCAGCGAGCCGAGCGACACGCTCGTCAGGATCAGCCACTTGCGTTCCATCGACCGCCTTGCCGCCCACCCATCCGATCGGACGCGCCGCCGCTGCGCCGCCGCTACCGATGACCGCAACCCTACCCTAGACTCCGCTGCATGGCAGAAGACACGCAGGCGAAGGCGTCTCGGACGGGGACCATCGTCGTCATAGGCGTGACCGGCGCCGGGAAGTCCACGGTCATGGCGGCCCTCGCGGACCGGCTCCGCTGGACCACTGCGGAGGCGGACGACTTCCACTCGCCGGCGAACGTCGAGAAGATGCGCTCGGGCCACCCATTGACCGACGCGGACCGATGGCCCTGGCTCGAGGCGATCGCCGCATGGATAGGCCAGCGCGAGCAGGCCGGTGAGAGCGCGATCGTCACCTGCTCGGCTCTGCGGCGGACCTACCGCGACCTGTTGCGGGCCGGCCATCCGTCCGTCTGGTTCGCCCAGCTCGTCGCGCCGCCGGCTGCCATAGAGGATCGCGTGGCGCGGCGGCGGGGCCACTACATGCCTCCCGCGCTGCTTTCCAGCCAGCTCGAGACGCTCGAGCCACTTGCGCCCGACGAGCCCGGTGCCGCCATCCCCGTGGGCCGGCCCGTGCCGGAGATCGTCTCCGACATCCTGGCGCAGCTGCGGCGGACTCGGCCCTGAAGGCCGGCCGCTGACACCCGTGGAACGTTTCGCGGTCGAGGTTGCGTCACAGTAGATGCCATGACCCAGCGCACGGACCTGGTCACCGCGGCCCGAGACGGCGATCGCCAGGCCTTCGCCGAACTGGTCGAGCTCGAATCGCGCGAAGCCATCGGCCTCTGCCTGGCCATCCTGCGATGCCATCCAGACGCCGAGGACGCCGCGCAGGAGGCGTTCGTCACGGCCTGGCGCCGGCTGCCTTCCCTCCGCGACCCCGACCTATGGGGCGGGTGGTTCAGGCGGCTGACGGTCACGTCGGCAATCGACTATCACCGTCGCCGGCGCAACGGCAACCTCGTGCCGCTCGACGGGCAGGAGCCGCCGCCGCTACCCGACGCGCAACACTCGCTGGCGGCTCGCGACGAGACGCGGCGATTGATCGCCGGCCTCGAGGCGAAGGACCAGGCCCTGCTGGTTCTGCGCTTCGGCTACGACCTCGAACTACCCCAGGTCGCGGAGGCGCTCGGCATCCCGGTAGGGACGGCCAAGTCGCGTTTGCACCGAACCCTCGCTCGGCTTCGAGCGGAAATGGAGAGCGGCAATGGACATCGAAGACAGAATCCGTGACGCGGTTCGAGGGGACCGGCGGCCCGAGCCCAGCCTGCAATTCCACGGCCGGGTGATGGCCGGCCTTCCAGACCGAACCGGCACGACCCGTTCGCTGCACGCGTTCCCGCGGCTCGCGCTGGTTGCCGTGCTCGCCCTGGTGGCGGTCATCGCGACCGCTGCCATCGGCCTGCCGCTGATGCTGTCCAGGTCCGGCCCAGGCGCCCCGGGTGGCGCCGGTCCGGGAGACAGCGCCGGGGCGACCCCTGTCGCAACGACGACACCTGCCCCGACCAGCCTGGACACCGGCTCGCCGGCGCCCGCCACGGCCTCGCCGGGTCAGACCTCGACGCCGACTGCCGCCGCTTCCACGTCTGGAGGCAAGTTCACCGCGACCGGCTCGATGATTGCGCCGGACGGCGGCACGGCCACTCTGCTCCTCGATGGGCGGGTGCTCATCCTCGGATTCGCAGCGACGTCACCCGAGCTGTATGACCCAAAGACCGGCAAGTTCAGCCAGACGGGCTCCATGACCATATCGCGCGGCGGCGAAGGAGTGGCCCTCCTCAAAGACGGCCGCGTCCTCCTCGTCGGAGGCTACGACGGCACGAATCTGCTCTCCTCGGCCGAGATATTCGACCCGAAGACCGGCAAGTTCAGCCCCACCGGTTCCATGAGCACCACTCGCGACGATCCGACCGCGACCACACTTTCCGACGGCCGCGTCCTGGTCGCCGGCGGAGATTCTGGCGCTCCCCTGAGCTCGTCGTCGACGGTCATGGCGATGGCCTACCATCCCGGCACCGCGAGAGGGGCCATTCCCAAGACCATGACCGGGCCGGCGATGCTTGCTTCGGCCGAGCTGTACGACCCCAAGACGGGCAAGTTCAGCCCGACCGGTTCGATGACCGTGGGTCGCGAATACCACACCGCCACCCTGCTCGCCAACGGCCGGGTGCTGATGGCGGGCGGCGGCAACGAAGGTAACGCAGCCGACGCTTCAGCGGAGACATACGACCCCAAGATCGGCAAGTTCAGCCCGACCGGTTCGATGCTTGTAGCCAACTACGCCTTCAACGCCACGCTGCTCACCGACGGACGGGTTCTCATCTCGGCGGGCAACGACGGCAACGGGCCTGTCTACTCACTCGAGCTGTACGACCCGAAGACCGGCAAGTTCAGCGCGGCCGGCTCGACTGGCGCGGACCGCGGTTTCTACACGGCGACCTTGCTGGCAGACGGCCGCGTCCTCATCTCCGGAGGCGTCGAAGCCGGCGCTACCAACCTGAAGATTGGCGCCTATCTCGCCTCATGCGAGCTGTACGACCCGGCGACCGGCAAGCTGAGCCCGACAGGGTCTATGAGCACCGCGCGCCTGGGCCACTCGGCGACGCTTCTGGCAGACGGCCGCGTTCTCATCGCCGGCGGGGTCAACAGCTCCGTTGACGGGCTGACCTCAGCCGAGCTATACGAGCCGTAGCCGGCGTCGCCGGGTCGCCGGCCTACCGGCCCCTCGATGACGGCGAGGGTCTCCGAGCTATACGCTCGAGCGCGCGGTGGAGCAGCGGGTTGGCGAAGGTGCTGCCGGCTGAGCAGAATACTCGTAAGTGGTCGGGGCGAGAGGAGACGTCTGGGTGCGGAGGGATAAGCCGCTGCCCATCGCCCAGTGCGTTGCCTGGTTCAGACCGCGGATCGGCGTTCGTCATTGACGAGGACGACGCGATAGCGGACCCGGTTATCCTTCAGACGCTGGATGGCCTCGTTGACCGTCGACATCGGCTGCAGCTCGATCGCGGGCTTGATGCCGTGCGCCTGGGCGAACTGCAGCATCTCTCGCATCGTGGTGCGACTCCCGAGCAGCGACCCCGTGATAGAGATCTGACGGACCACCAGCTCCTGCGGGTCCAGCGAAATCTGCGGAAAGCCGACCAGCACCAGCCGCCCCCGATTCCGCCTGAGGGGAAGCATCAGCCTCTCCCAGTTGGTCGTCTCGCCGTGCACTGTGCAAAGCAGCAGGTCGAGTCGGTCTTCGATGCTACGCAGGCCCGCTCGATCCCCCACGATGAAGTGGTCGGCGCCGAAGCCGAGCGCGTCGCCCTCCTTGTCCGGGCTCGAGGAGATGGCGGTCACCTCGCAGCCGAGGGCGTGAGCGAACTGGATCGCGAGATGGCCCAGGCCACCCACGCCGACGATGCCGACCCGGCACGAGTCGGTCGCGAACCGTCGAAGCGGCGAGTAGACGGCAATGCCGGCGCACATCAGCACGGCTGCGACCTCGGCCGGCATGTCATCGGCCAACGGGTACGCGAACCGACTGTCCACCGCCACCGACGAGGCGAAGCCGCCGTAGGGATCCCACGTCGCCGCTTTGTCGAGGGCGACGCAGAGGTGCTCGTCTCCTTGCCGGCAGTACTCGCACTGCCAGCACGCCCGGCCCTGCCAGCCTATGCCGACCCGGGCGCCTTCCTTGACCTCGACAGCCGCCGGCCCCGCCTCTGACACGAAGCCAACAATCTCGTGGCCCGGCACGAATGGGAAGGTGGAGATGTCGTAGTAGTCGTCGATACCGTGGATGTCCGTGTAGCACAGGCCGCAGTGGGTGACGGACACCCGGACATCGTGGTCGCCAAGCGGAGGCGGCTCGTAGGTAAATGGTTCGAGCGGCTTTCCAGCCGCTTTCGCCGCGTATCCGAGGACGGTCGGGCGAGACATCGGCGGACCCTCCGGAACAGCCTCGGGTCGGCGGCAGAGGTCTGAGCCGCGCGTCAAAGCTCCCCGTGGCCGAGCCAGATTCTCCCACCCGGGTCCACGCCGTAGCTCGGGTTGCCAGCCCTGACCCCGCCTCCATCCCTCGGCCGCTGACCCGGTTTCGGCGGCCGCTTTGGCGACGGCGCTGTTGCGCCGCGCCCACGTCCCGGGAATGTGGAGGCGACGGTCTATCTCAGCGCGCACGCGGTCTGCCATGGGCTGGCGGCGGTGCTGCCGGCTGAGTTCGATTCACCGTAAGTGGTCGGGGCGAGAGGATTTGACCCAGGCATGCCCCACTGCTCGGATAGTCGTGCCCAGCTGGATCGCAGAGGTCCTGGCTAGAGCTGTGGAGCGAGCCCAAGACCCTGCGGCTGACGATCCGGAAGGCGTTGCCGGTTCCGCTGCGCCCGGCACGGGCGTAGGATGAGGCTCCTACCCGCGGTCGCCGGGTCAATCCTTCGTCCGGTGTCCCGGGCGGAGGAAGGATGTCCTGATGAAGGCGTTCGTGGTAGCAACCGAGGACCGGCCCGGCGAGCTCGCACGGCTCGGTGAGGCGATGGGCACGGCCGGCGTCAACATCACCGCGATCGCGGGCTTGACGCGCGAGGGAGCCGGCCTGGTTGGCTTTCTGACCAGCGACGAGGCAGGCGCTCGAGGCGCGCTGCGTACGGCAGGGATCGAGGCGAAGGAAGTCGAGGTGATCAGGGTCGCCCTGGCGGACGAGCCTGGTGCGCTGGTAAAGCCGCCCGCAAGCTCGCCACTGCCGGCGTCAATGTCGAGCTGATCCTCTCCACAGGTATCACCCACGGAAAGGGTGGCGTAGTGCTGGCTGTGAGCGACGCTCGGAAGGCGAGCTCGCTGCTCGGGGATCTCGTAATCGAGGGCTGAGCGTCCCCGGGTGGCCCCGAGCTATCGGAGGGGATGGCCGCTGGCGGCTGAGTACTCAGCCGTCACGAATGGTCGGGGCGAGAGGACTTGAGGCCGAGATAACGAGCGAGCCTGCACGTTGGCGCGTTGACCGGGCGAGCCCGCAGATAGACGGCGCCATCGCAGCGACCCTGTGTCATCTCGGGCCGCGGCGATGAATTGGGCTGGTGTTCACGCCGGTCCTCCCAGCGCGAGGTAGGCCGCCCACACGACGAGGCCGGCGCCGAACACGGCAAGGGAGTTCAGCTTCAAGGCCCGGATCGCAACGAACGCGCCCCCGGCGAGCACAAGCGCCGCCGGAACCGTAAGAACCTGCCGCCCCAGCGAGAGCACGACCGTTGCGAGCAGGCCGACGAACACCGCCATGATCCCGGCGATCGCACCCTTCACCCAGCTGTGGCGACGCAGGTATGGATAGAACTCGGCTGCCACGGTGGTCATCGCCACGCTTGGCGAGAAGATGGCGAGGACGGCAAGCACTCCACCGAGCAAGCCTCCCACCCGGAACCCGACGAAGGCCGCGGTGATGAGGATCGGACCGGGCGTCACCTGCCCGAACGCGACGCCGACCCCGAACTCCTGGGGGCTGAGCCAGTGGTTGGTGGTCACCACGTCCTGCTGGAGGACGGGGAGGATCGTGTTCCCGTTGCCGAAGGCCAGGCTGCCGATCGTCGCCATGGTCGACACGAGGTCGCGCACCGTGCCGCCAGCGAAGACCGCGACGCCGACCCCGGCGAGCACAAGAGCGGCGGGAATGAAGGCCATCGCAAGTCGCGATCGCGAGAAGTAAGTCGCATCGGGCGACCCGGCGAGGGCGCTTGGTGCGACGCCCGGCCGCAGTGCGACGGCTCCCACGAGGAGCCCGATGGCGACGGCCCACAGCAGGTTCGCCCCAGCCGCGCCCACGGCGAAGGCCGTGAGCCCGAGGAGCGCCGCTATTGGACCTCGGGAGTGCTGCGTGGCGAAGTCGAGCGCGATGCTGGCAACGACGCCGACCACGATGGCATCGAGGCCGACGACCATGCTGGACATCCCGGGCGTCGCGCCATAGGCCGTGTAGAGCCACGAGAGCCCCAGCATCAAGACGAGGGACGGGGCCACGAACCCGGCCGCCGCCACAAGGGCCCCACGTACGCGGCGGGTCCGGTACCCGATGTAGGCGACTAGGTCGACCATCATCGCCCCGGGGTAGAGCTGCACGAGCCCGAGTCCTTCGTCGATCTCGGCCCGCGACAGCCATCTCCGCTTGACCGGGATCGATCGGACACTCTGCAGAATGGCCATCCCAAACGAGGTCAACCCGATCTCGAAGAAGACGCGGAAGAGCTCTGGCAGGCTCGGCGAGGATGTCTCCGCGATCGCCTCGGGCCCGGCCGGCGCGCTCGACGGACCGCTCGTCGTTTCGAGGCCTGGTTCGGGGAAGGAGGCTCCCATGCTCAGCTCTGTGGCCCGTCGGGGAGGCGCTCTGGGCCGGGGTGACGGCGGGGCCTCCCGAGCCGGCTGTCATGTTAGTCCCTGGCCGCACGGCTGGAACTAGGATCGTCGCGATCTGCTGATCGTGTGGGAGCCGACCGCCAGTGTCCCGGTCACGTCTTCCTCCCAAGAGGATTTGGACCTCCGACCTCCGGCCGCTGAAATACGGGCGCGGATTCCTCTCGGTTGTGGATGCTCAGGCGGGACGGTCGCTGTTCCGGGCGATGCGCTCGCCCGGCAGCGAGACGTGAGGCGTTCCGCGCTCGGTTGGTCGATAGCCGCCGTTGGTCGGCCTGGTCGTGGAGGCCGGCCCCTGCGACGGCCAGGACGGAGAGCCGTGCCGGGTCGAGAACCCGGTGCCGCCGTTCGGCCGACGAGCCGGCACGTGCCCGATAGATGGAGCGCTCGGTGCCGCGGCTCGGCGGAACCCGCCGGGTGCCGCCGGACGATAACCGCCGGGCGCGGCCGGACGAGCTGGCGCGCGCCGGCCCCCGGTCGACCGAACGCCACCGGAGCGCTGGCGGATCGGTTCCCGCCGGATCGAACGGTCGACCTCGAAGCCGGGAACGACCTCGCGCCGGATCGGCTGGCGAAGCAAAGTCTCGATGTCGGCCAGGAGGAGGTTCTCGTCGATGCACACGAGCGACACGGCGTCCCCCTCCATGCCGGCGCGACCCGTGCGGCCGATGCGATGGACGTAGTCCTGGGCGACCGTCGGCAGCTCGAAGTTGACGACGTGGGGCAGGCCGTCGATGTCGAGGCCGCGTGACGCGACCTCGGTGGCCACCAGGATGGCGACCCGTCCCGCCTTGAAGTCCTCGAGTGCGCGGACTCGCTGGCTCTGGCTCTTGTTGCCGTGGATCGCGGCGGCGAGGATGCCGTCGTGGCCGAGCTGCTCCGCCAGGCGGTTGGCGCCGTGCTTGGTACGGGCGAAGACGAGCGCGCGGTCGATCCGGCCGCTGCTGATCAGGTGGCTCAGCAGTTCGCGCTTGCGTTCGCGATCGACGGGGTAGACGACCTGGCGAACCAGCTCGATGGCTGCGTTGCGGCGCGCGATCTGGACCTGGGCCGGCTGGTGGAGCAGGCCGCCCGCAAGCTCGCGGATCTCGTCCGAGAAGGTGGCCGAGAAGAGCAGGTTCTGGCGGCGTGCCGGCAGCAGGGCGAGGATCCGGCGGATGTCGCGGATGAAGCCCATGTCGAGCATCCGGTCGGCCTCGTCGAGTACGAGGATCTCGACCGAACCGAGGTCGATCGTGCCCTGGCCCGAGTGGTCGAGCAGGCGGCCGGGTGTGGCGACGACGATCTCCGGGCCGCCGCGCAGCGCGTTGACCTGGGGCTGGAAGCCCACGCCGCCGTAGATGGTCGTCGAGCGGATCGGCCGCCCGGCGCCGTAGGTCCGGACGCTCTCCTCGATCTGGAGCGCCAGCTCGCGCGTGGGCGTGAGCACCAGGCAGCGGATTGGCAAGCCCGTGGAGCCACGCGGCCGAAGCTGGCCGGGCGACATGGGGCGCGGTGCGGGCCGGCTGGCATTGAGGAGCTGGAGGATCGGGAGGACGAAGGCGGCCGTCTTGCCCGTGCCCGTCTGGGCGCTGGCGAGCAGGTCGCGGCCGGCGAGCACGATCGGGATCGATTGAGCCTGGACCGGCGTCGGCTCGGTGTAGCCCTGGGAGGCCACCGTGCTCAGAAGGTCCGGCGTCAGCCCGAGCCGGTCGAACGCGGAAGGCGCCTGGGACGACTGCGGCCCAGTGGGCGTCGGCGCGGGCAGGCCCGGCCGGGGGCGTTCGGGCACGAGGCCGAGCTGATACGAAGACATGAGAACAATGCTCCTGGCGGCCCACCCGCGTTTCTCCAGCGGGACCGGTCAGGGCAAGTGAGTGGATCGAGATCGGACGGTGCGTTACCGGGACGCCGACCGGAGCGCCCATTCGTTCACGAAGATGCTAAGCATACACGTTTGAGCGAGGTAGGCCCTTCGTTCGACCTGCCGCCCGCGCCCGAACGGTCGACATACGGGACGGCGATGGCCCGGAAGACCGGGCGGCGGTAGGCTTCGCCTTCAACCTGCTGTCGAGAACGGGCTCATGGATGCCACCACCGATCCGCGCACCGAGAATGTCTCCGTGCCGGCGCCCACCGCCGGCTCCACGAACGCGGGCCTCCCGGCAGAACCGTTCGCCACATACCGCAAGCCCCTTGAGCGCGCGGCCGAGCTGGCACTCCGCTATCTCGAGGGTCTCCCGGAGCGGCGTGTCGGCGCCGAGCCCGCGCTCGTCGAACAGGTCCGCGCGTCGTTCGGGCGGCCGCTGCCGGAGGAGGGCGAGGATCCCGAGAAGGTGATCGACGAGCTGTCCACCGCGGCCGATCCCGGGCTCACGGCGATGAACGGGCCGCGCTACTTCGGCTTCGTGATCGGAGGCACGCTGCCGGCCGCTCTCGCCGCCGACTGGCTGGCGAGCGCCTGGGACCAGAACGCCGGCATGCACATCCCGACGCCCGCGGCCGCTGCGGCCGAGGTGACCGCCGGCGCGTGGCTCGTGGATCTGCTGGGTCTCGCTCCGGGGACGAGCGTCGGCTTCACGACCGGGGCCACGACCGCCAACCTGACCTGCATGGCCGCCGCCCGCCACGAGGTGTTGCGACGGGCCGGTTGGGACGTGGAGGCCGACGGCCTCCAGGGAGCGCCTCGGGTCACCGTGATCGCGGGCGAGGAAGTCCACCCGAGCATGCTCAAGGCGCTGCGGCTGGTCGGCCTGGGGCAGCGGACCGGGCGGCGCGTCGCGGTGGACGACCAGGGCCGGATGCGTCTCGACGCGCTCCGCCGGGCGCTGAGCGCCGCAGAAGGGCCGGTCATCGTCCTTGCCCAGCTCGGCAACGTGAACAGCGGCGCCTTCGACCCGCTCGAGGGGATCGTGCCACTCGTCCGCGAGCTGCCCAACGCCTGGCTCCACGTCGACGGGGCGTTCGGGCTGTGGGCGGGGGCCTCGCCGCGCCTGCGGCCGCTGGCCGCCGGCCTGTCCGAGGTCGATTCGGCCGCCACCGACGCACACAAGTGGCTCAACACGCCCTACGACACCGGTCTCGCGTTCATCCGCAACGATGCGGCCATTCGGGCGGCGATGAGCATCGCGGCTGCCTACCTGCCGGCGTCTCCCGCCGACCGCGACCCCTTCGAGTACGTGCCCGAGATGTCGCGGCGTGCGCGCGGCTTCCCGGTCTACGCGGCGCTTCGGTCGCTGGGCCGGCGCGGCCTGGGGGACATGATCGAGCGGGGCTGCGCGGTGGCGGCGCTGATGGCCGAGCGGCTGGCGACCGATCCGGCCGTTCACATCCTGAACGACGTCGTGCTCAACCAGGTTCTCGTCCGCTTCGGCGGCGACGACGCCCTGACGGACGAGATCGTGCGCCGGGTCCAGGCCGACGGGACGATCTGGGCCGGCGGGACGGTCTGGCACGGCCTCGGCGCGATGAGGATCTCGGTCTCGTGCTGGTCGACCGGCGAGGCGGACGCGCTGCGCTCGGTCGAGGCGATCCTGCTGGCGTTGCGCGAGGCGAAGCGACCGTAGAGGGGACGCGCGGGTCCGGCTCGGATCAGCCGCCTGCCGCTCCCTCGCCTGCCCGGTCCGGGGCCACGCAGCGGTCGATCTCCGCCAGCTCGCCCGGCTCGAAGTCGATTCTCTGCAGCGCCCGGACGTTGTCCTCGAGCTGCTCCACCGAGCTAGCGCCGACGATCGCGGAGGTCACGCGCGGGTCGCGCAGCACCCAGGCGAGGGCCATCTGGGCCAGGCTCTGGCCTCGACGAGTGGCGATCGCGTCGAGCGCCCGAATTCGCGGCAGGTTCGCCTCGATTTCATCGACGGAGAGGCTCGGGGAGTGGGTCGCCCTCGACCCGGCCGGCACGCCGTTGAGGTAGCGGTTCGTGAGCTGGCCCTGCGATAGGGGCGAGAACACGATGCAGCCGACCTGCTCCTCGCCGAGCACGTCGAGGAGGCCGTCCTCGATCCAGCGATCCAGAAGCGAGTAGGAAGGCTGGTGGATGAGCAGCGGCGTGCCCAGGCCGCGCAGGATCGCCGCGGCCCGGCGCGTCTCCGCGGGTGGGTACGACGAGATGCCGGCGTACAGTGCCTTGCCCTGGCGGACGGCCGTGTCCAGCGCGCCCAGCGTTTCCTCGAGCGGGGTGTCGGGGTCGAGGCGGTGCGAGTAGAAGATGTCGACGTAATCGAGCCCGAGCCGCTTGAGGCTCTGGTCCAGGCTGGCCAGCAGGTACTTGCGCGAGCCCAGGTCTCCGTACGGTCCCGGCCACATGCCCCAGCCGGCCTTGGTCGAGATGACGAGCTCGTCCCGGTAGGACCCGAAGTCGTCGCGCAGGATGCGGCCGGCGTTCTCCTCGGCCGCGCCGTTGGGCGGGCCGTAGTTGTTGGCCAGGTCGAAGTGGGTGATGCCGAGGTCGAACGCACGACGGGCGATCGCCCGCTGCATGCCGCTCGGCGACGCGCCGCCGAAGTTGTGCCAGAAGCCGAGCGAGAGCACCGGCAGCATGAGCCCGCTGCGGCCCGAGCGGCGGTAGCTCATGGCCTCGTATCGATCGGGCGAGGCCGCAAAGGGCGAGCTATCCGGGAACGGCTTCTGTGGCATCTACCGTGGACCTCACGATGACCGAAGAGGTGGCGCGCCCGACAGGTGTTAGACACGCGTTAACAACCTACAGCATTCCGATCGAAGGTCGAGACGAGTGGGTCGCGGCCGCGCGGGTCAGATCAGCATGACCGGCACGTCCCTCCGCCCCCTCACCGTCGAGCAGGTCGCCATCGACCAGCTCCGCCCGGACCCGGCCAACCCACGGCGCATTAGCGACGAGGAACTCGAAGCGCTGGAGCGGAGTCTTCGCCAGTTTGGCTTCGTCCAGCCGGTCCTCGCCCGACGGGAAGACCGGACCGTCATTGGTGGCCACCAGCGCCTCGTGGCCGCCCGGCGCCTTGGACTCATCACCGTTCCTGTGACCTGGCTCGATCTGACCGTCGATCAAAGCCGGCTTCTGAACCTCGCGCTCAACAAGATCTCAGGCACATGGGACGAGCAGCTCCTGGCTCGTCTTCTGGCGGACTTGCAGTCGAGCCCCGAGGTCGATCTCTCCCTCTCGGGTTTCGGTGAGGACGAGGTCCGCGACCTGCTGCGGAGCCTGGAGACCCGAGAGATGCAAGAACGTCCCGAGAGCTTCGATCTCGATGAAGCTCTAGAGGAAACGACCAGGTGAGCTCTGGGGCCTCGGCGAGCATCGGCTCCTGGTCGGCGACGCGACCAAGCCCGAGGACGTGGAGCGCGCACTCGCCGGCCGGCGCGCGGACATGGTCTTCACCGACCCGCCCTACAACGTCAGCCTCGGCGACCACGGCGGCCAGCAGCAAGGAGCCCGTCGACGGCGGATCGCCAACGACTCCCTGGACCCGACCGCCTGGGAGAGCTTCGTCCGAGCCTGGGCGCGAACACTTCTCGCATCGGTCGACGGCGCGCTCTACGTCTGCATGAGCAGCAAGGAGCTGGGACTCGTCTCGCGAGTCCTGGCCGAAGAAGGCGGCCACTGGAGCGACACCCTCATCTGGGCCAAGGACCGCTTCGTTCTGGGACGCGCCGACTATCAACGAGCCTACGAGCCGATCTGGTATGGCTGGCGCGAAGGGGCAAGCCACCACTGGTGCGGCGACCGGGATCAGGGCGACGTCTGGGAGATCGCTCGACCTGCGGATGCACCGCTCCACCCGACGATGAAGCCGCTTCCATTAATGGAGCGCGCGATCTCCAACAGCAGCAAAGAGGGAGAGCTGGTTTTGGATCCCTTCCTAGGTTCGGGCAGCACCCTGATCGCCTGCGAGCGGACCGGAAGAGTGTGTGCCGGGATCGAGATCGACCCGATCTACGCCGAGGTCGCCCTGCGGCGCTGGGAGCGGTTCAGTGGCGAGATCGCGGAGCGGCTCGATGAGTAGCGCCCTTCGCCTCCTCTCCCCTAGCCGACACTATGGCGAGATGGTGGCCAACCCGCGGTATACCAGAGGTAAGCGATGGTAAACCGCGGCTGCACCTTCGAGATGCCCGATGGGCTCCGGTGCCGTGCCCCGGCCCTGCGGGGCAAGGCGCTCTGCTACTGGCACGACCCCGACAAGGCAGAGGCGGCGGCCGAGGCCAGGCGGATCGGTGGGCTCCATCGGCGCAAGGCAAAGAGCGTCGCGACCATCTACGACTTCTCCGGGCTGCGGAGCATCGAGGGCGCCCAGCGGCTGCTCGAGACCGCGGC
>JBEKMM010000012.1:0-94872 GCA_050008515.1 Candidatus Limnocylindrales bacterium | reverse complement strand
TCGTGGATTGGCCGGCTGGCGTTCGCCCGCTGCAGCACTGCCTTAGCCACGAGGGCGGCGCCGGGCATGGCCGCCGCGTGCTCGATCGTCCGTACTGCGAACGCGCCGAGGCGGGGGTCCGAAAGCCACGGTTCCAGCCGCACGATGGCCGCCGACCCGAAGGCCGCGATCCGGTCACGGAACTCGATCCGGATCGTGGCGTCAGCGGCAGCCGCTTCGCGTAGGAGCGTGTCGAGGTCGTCCAACGCGATAGACGGTACTCCGTGCTCGACGTGGCCGAGAGCCAGCCACGGCGCCCCATAACACACGATCCTGCGATCGTGCGGGCCCGGAGCGGACGTTGCGAAAGCCAAATGCTCAGAGTGCCGGAGCGCCGTCCGGAGGCGCTACCGCGATCAGCGTCGTCAGTCGTCGTTTGTCAAGGATCCGGATTCCGCCGGCGCGGTCCCGTTGTACGAGCCCGTTGGCTTCCAGTTCGCGAAGCGCCCGGTGCATCATCACCTGGCTCGTCCCCATCATCGCCGCCAGGTCGGCCCGCATTGCAACTGGATGGGGCGTGCCGAAGATCGCCTCCCCGTACTCGGTGAGAATCGCGGCCAGCCGCTGGCATGCACTCTCGAGAGTCCGCTCATCAAGGCGCATATTCAGGGTGAGTGTGAGATCCGACGAATGGTCCAGGAGACCGACGGCCAACCCTGCGTCCTCGAGAGCCAGCGCGCGAACGGATCGCGGATCCCAGGTCGCCCATGCCCCATCCGTCAGGGCGACGAGCTCGAAGAGCGCTTCCCGGCCCGGGTCACTGATGGACCGGAGCCCGTCGAGGAAGCCTGGCCCGGCGATCAAGGCGGCAGACACCTGCCCGGTCTCGGCAAGACGGCGCGCTATCACGTGTCCGTCCAAGAGAACGAACGGGGGGATAACGCTCCCCGTGTGCAGAGATTCGCGGCGGTGGAAGGCCCGGTGTCGGGCCGAAGTCTCTAGGCGCTGCCGCGTGGCGGCGCTCGCGTTCGGCAACAGCCTTCTGAGATGGGAAGCTAGCGATCCACCGGGCTCCACGGAGGAACTCCTCTCGTCCCGATCGTTTCGACCTCGAGAAATTGCGCACTAGTGAACTTTGACATATCCGCTGGGGGCAGGCGAGGCTATCTTCGATCCAATCTGTCGGAGCCCTTTGAAGGTAGATCGGCCAATCTCGCGCACCAAAGCGTCGAAGGAGCCTGACGTCCGGCATTCGACGAGCCAACGCGAGAGTAGGTCGTAGGGCATGGGAAAACAAGTCGGACTGTCCGGGCGGAGTGTGCCCCACGGGCGGCAGTCAGCGGGAAGCCGGAAGGAGACCTGGCTCTGGGGATTGCCCATCGGCATTCTGCCCGGGGCGTTTCTGCTCCTGGGTGGCGGCTGGGTGCTCGTGGACCACTTCGTCCTCGACGAGTTGCGGGGCCAGGCCGCCTACCTTCCCCAGGTGATCGTGGAACTCGCCATGGTCGCGGGCGTGGCCGTGCTGCTGCTGCTCTTCCAGGTCCGTGTCGCCCGGGACAGGGCACTGCTCCTTGCGAGCGAGGAACGCTTCCGGGGTATGACCGAATCAACCACGGACTACGTCTACACGGTCCGCAGGGTAGTCGGGGGGACCATCGTCACCGAACCCGGTCCGGGCTGCGAGGCTGTTGCTGGCCTCACGGCTGACGAGCTCTCGGCAGACCCGTACAAGTGGCTCTCGATGGTCGTGCCCGAGGATCGTGACGCCGTGCTCGAGCAAGCGCGGCGTGCCCTCGCCGGTGAGCGCCCCGCCCCGATCGAGCATCGTCTCCTGCGCAAAGACGGGGCGCTGCGCTAGGTCCGCAGCACGGTCGTGACCGGTGCGATGGTGGACAGAGACTCCGTGATCTATGACGGCCTCATCAGCGACATCACCGAGCGCCGAGCCCTCCAGGAACAACTCCGTCAGGCCCAGAAGATGGAGGCGGTGGGTCGGCTCGCAGGGGGCGTTGCTCACGACTTCAACAACCTGCTAACTGCGGTGCGTGGATACGCGGAGCTCGCACGCGCGGCGCTCCGCGCGGACGATCCAGCGCGAGCAGATATCGAGGAGGTAATCGTCGCCGCCGACCGCGCCTCCGAACTCACCAGCCAGCTCCTCGCGTTCAGCCGCCGTCAGGTGCTCCAACCGCAGGTTCTCGACGCCGCAGCGGCGACCGTTCGTCTCGCGCCTATGTTGCGACGCCTCCTCGGCGAGCACATCGAGCTCAACACCGGCGCGACCTGCAGCCACGGGAGAGTGAAGGTCGACCCGGGCCAGCTCGAGCAGGTCGTTGTCAACCTTGCGGTGAACGCGCGCGACGCCATGGGCGGTGGCGGCCGGCTAACAATCGAGACCGCCGATGTCGAGCTGGACACCACCTACGCGTCCACTCACCCCGGCGTCCCACCTGGGCCATACGTGATGCTCACGGTCTCCGACACCGGCAGCGGGATGGACGCCGACACTCGGGCTCGGGCGTTCGAGCCTTTCTTCACGACCAAGGAGCCCGGAAAGGGCACGGGCATGGGGCTCGCAACGGTGTGCGGCATCGTCAAGCAGTCAGGAGGCTCCATCTCCCTGTGCAGCGAGCCGGGCAAAGGCACGACATTCCGGCTCTACTTCCCTCGGGTCGACGAGCCGGCCTCGCGCAACGCGGGCTCCGACCCGCCTTCCCCCAGCCCGTCGGGCAGCGAGACGGTCCTGCTCGTCGAGGATGACCCGGGGGTGCGCGGGTTCGCCCGGCGCACCATGACCGCCCAGGGATACGTGGTACTTGAGGCCTCCAGCGGGGCCGACGCGCTTGCCCTCGCCGACGGACACGCAGACGAGGTCGATCTCCTGGTGACCGATCTGGTCATGCCGGGCATAGCGTTCCGGTGCTGTACGTCTCCGGCTTCCCGGAGAACCATCTCGACGACTCGGAGCTGACTCAGACCCGCGTCGCATTCCTGCCGAAGCCCTATACCGCCGATGCCATCGCCCGCGCCGTGCGAGCGGCCCTTGATGGGTTGCGCTGATGTCGCGAGTCGACGATATCAATGACTGGCGCGACAAGCTGCCAGTAGCTGAGACGGCCCTAACCCGGCTGCGCCTGGAGGCGGGAAGCGCGATTCTTCGGGCCACCGACGAGCAGGCCCTGTTCGAGCCTGTCTGCCGCCTGCTCATCGAAGTTGGCGGTTTTCGGCTCGCCTGGGTGGGGCTGACGGAGCCGGCTGGCGACCGCCTCAGCGAGGCAGCGGTCGAGGCTCGTGATGCGGCGACCGGGGACTACGTCCGCGAGCTTGCACGGTCGGAAGAGGGACGCTGGGGGCTGACGCGCCGGATAAGGTATCGGGAACCATGGGTGATCACCGTTCCAGCCGGAAGGGAGGCCATTCATCCGGACAATCCCTGGGCCGGCCTCGCCGGTCGATCGAACGGCTGTGCGGTGGCGTATCTGCCGATCGCCTCTGATCGCATGGTGCACGGCGTCCTGGTGGTCGCAGCAGACGACACCGAGTACTTCGACGCCCTTCGGCTCCGCCAGCTCGAGCACCTCGCCGGCGACATCGCCGTTAAGCTCGACTGGTTGGGTCGTTGGGCCATCGGCCTGGCAACGCGCGAAGCGCTCGATCACGCCGCCGCCCGTCTGCACGCCTTCTTCGATGTCGCCCCACACGCCATCCTGCTGGTTTCGCCGGGAACAATCGAGACCAACGCGACCTTCGCGAGGATGTTCGGAATCGAGGGGTCGAGACGCCTCCAGCGCCGCGAGCTCGGACGATTCTTCCCGCCCGATCTGTGGAAGGAGATGGTCGCGCTGTATCGGCGGCGTTCGGCCGGCAGGCCCGCCCCGGAACGATACGAAGCGGTCGGCGTGCGCGCGGACGGCACGCACTTTCCGATCCTGGTGCAGGTGACGAACCTGCAGCTCGAGGCAGGCGGAGCCCACGCGGTGTTCATCACCGATCTGAGCCTGAGGTTGCCGTAGCCATGACGATGGTCCTACCTGGTGCGGACGTGCACCCGGCCCGGCTACGTCGGAGACACGAGGGGACCTGGGACCTGTGCAACGGTGTCGGTCGCGCGAACGTGCGATGACGAGCGTCGATGGCCGGCGCGGGCAGACGCCGACCGATGCTGCCGCGGCTAGCATGCCCGCCGCGCCCTGCGTGAAACGCAGTACACGGGTCGTGACCTGACGCTCCGACATCCACACCGTAACCGGTCTGGTCGTTGGTCCGGCAAATCGTATGTAGCTACCTCCCCGGAGGGGTGTCACATGAAAGCCCTCAAAGCGCGACTCGGGGCGACGTTGTCGATCCGCGCCAAGATCCTCGGCGGGTCCGCAATCCTGCTGGTCCTGACCGGTGCGGTCGGTCTGCTCGCCATCTCGAACCTGGCCTCGGTTCACGACCGGGCGCAGGCCGCATACAGCGACGGGCTCACTCCCATGGAGAAGCTCTCCGCCCTGGACACGGCCCTGCTCGACAAGGCCCGGGCCGTGACATACGGCGTGGTGGTAGCGGGCCAGGCCGATGCCCAGGCCACCGTCGACTCCCAGATCGCCGCCGACGACGCCACGATCGCTGCCAGTCTGGCCGACTTTGCGGCCCTGTCGCTGACGCCGGCTCAGGCCTCCACCCTGGCCGACCTGCGAACCCAGATGACCGACTACCAGGCGCTCGTCGATCCCATACGAACGCTCTCGCGGGCCGGCGACGCGTCAGCGGCGGCGGCGCAGATCCAGGTCGCGGCCACTCAACGCGGCAAGGTCATGGCCGACGTCTCGAAGCTCGTGATCTCGGTCCAGGCCGGAGCCGAGAGTCTGAACAACCAGATCGGCTCGACTTATCAACTCGGTCTGGTCGCGACCATCGTTCTGATCGCCCTGTCCTGCCTGATCGGCGTGGTCGCGAGTCTGTTCATCTCGCGCGGCATCGCCCGTGGGGCCGGGGCCGTCTCCCGCCAGATGAAGGCCATCGAAGAAGCCATGGTCGAGTTCACCTACGACCTCGAGGGCCTGGCCGAGAACGACCTGACCCGGGTCTACAAGCCACGTGTCCCCTACATGGAGAACGTCGGCCACGACGAGATCGGGCGAACGGCCGAGAGCCTCAACGAGCTGCTCGACCAGCTCAAGAAGATGGTCGCCGCCTACGAGGTCTCGCGGGCCAACCTGACCAACGTGATCGGCGAGGTCAAGGCGGCGGCCGACTCGGTGACGCGCACCAGCCAAGAACTCGACAGCGCGTCGAACCAAACCGGCACCGCCACGCAGCAGATCGCCAACACCATCAACCAGGTCGCGATCGGTGCCGCAGATCAGGCCCGCGCCGCGTCCGACACGTCGGCGTCCACCCAGGAGCTGACGGCCATGATCGCCCAGGTCGGAGCGGCAGCCAACGAAACTCAGGACAGGGCCGAGCAAGCGGCATCGGCCATCGAAGTTGTCGCCGCGGCAATGCGCCGTGCGGACCGGTCCGGTTCGGAGATGAGAACCCACGAGGAGCAATCCAGGACGGCCCTTGAGAACGGCATCGAGGCCGTCGACCAGACCTCGAGCGGGATGCGTCGCATCCGTGACACCGTCGAGACGACGACGGCCCGGGTCACCGAATTGGGCGCCAAGTCTGACCAGATCGGCGCGATCGTGGAGACGATCGACGACATCGCCGAGCAGACCAACCTGCTGGCGCTGAACGCGGCCATCGAGGCGGCAAGAGCCGGCGAACAGGGCAAGGGCTTCGCCGTCGTCGCCGACGAGGTCCGCAAGCTCGCCGAACGGTCGAGCCGCGCGACCAAGGAGATCGCGGCCCTGATCGCCGAGGTCCAGAGCGAGACCGAGCGAGCGGTGAAGGCCATGGACGAAGGCGCCGCCGAGGTCAAGTCCGGGTCGGCCCTCGCGGAGAAGTCCGCGACCGCGCTTACCGAGATCAAGATTGCCGCTGCCGAGCGCGACAAGGCGTTGCAGCAGGTGTTCGCGGCACTGGCCGAGGTCGGCGGGGCCACGAGCCAGGTCGTGAGCGCCTCGGACGCCATAACCGCCATAGCGACCCAGACCAACGCCGCCGCAGACCGCATGACCTCCGCCGCCGCGACCGTGTCGAGTTCGATCGAGTCGATTGCCGCGGTCAGCGAAGAGAACTCAGCCGCCGCCGAGGAAGTCTCCGCGGCCACCGAGGAGATGTCCGCCCAGGCCGAAGAAGTCGTGGCCAGCGCGGCCAGCCTGGCCGACATGGCCAGAGAACTCGACGCCCTGGTGGCGAGATTCAAGCTCGCGTCCGGGTCCTCGTCGGTACCCACGGCGCGCTCCGAAGTGGCGGACGCTCAGCCGACGAATCTGGTCGAGCGGCGCGGCCCGAGCGACGAGGAGTTCACGTACGGAAGCCGGCGCCCAAGGGCCGCCTGATCATCGACCATCACGCGGCGCGAGTGGCACATGCCCGTACGCAGCACAGCCTCCCTGCAAGGCCCGCTCATCGTCCGGCGAGTCCCGCCGGGGAAGGCAAGCTCCAAGGCCACAACGGAACCAAGGCTCAAAGGTAATCAGGACAGAGGATAGCCCACACCCAAAGAGAGGTCTCCCATGGCTCAATTCAAGGCTTTCGCTCCCGGCGTAGAGGTAAACGGCGAGTCGGTCCTGTCGGTCGTCGCCGGCGTTCCCGGCTCCGAGACGATGGCCAAGCAGATCCTGGCCAGCTGCGGCATCGCCGACCCGCAGCCCGGCAAGTGGTACCCCCAGCAGGCATGGCTGGACGCCTTCAAGACGCTTGCCGACGAAGTCGGCCCCCGCACGCTCCTGAACATCGGCAAGGCCATCCCGGAGAATGCCCAGTGGCCGCCGACGGTCAACAGCATCGACACGGCCCTGCCGAGCATCAACATGGCCTACCACATGAACCACCGCGGCGGCGATATCGGCACGTACGGCTACCAGAAGACCGGCGATCGCGGCGCGAAGATGGTCTGCCGCAACCCCTATCCCTGCCAGTTCGACCAGGGAATCATCATGAGCGCGGCCAAGCGCTTCAAGCCCGCCGACGTGGTCGCCGTCAACGTGACGCACGACGAGTCGGCGCCCTGCCGCGCCAAGGGCGGCGACTCCTGCACCTACCTGGTCGCTTGGTAGGTGCAGCGCGGCTTCGACCAGGCCTGTTGAGCCGGCTGGGCGCGTGGGTGGTCGCCGCCTCCTTCGGACGACCTCAGCGGTGAGTCTGGCCGAGATCGCCGGAGAGCTCGAGGCAGCGTGGTCTCGACCAAGACGAACCGCCGCCCGGAGCGCGCATAACCCGCCGCGGCGAGGACGCCCCCAACCTCGCCGCCGCCACACCTCGGGGCGGGGCTCGCTTCCCCTCGGCGAGCCCCTCCGCTGAGGACCAGCTCGCCGAGCGAGCAGGAGCAAGTCCGATGAGTGAGTTCCAGGTAGTCGTCTGCCAGCTCGGTGATGAGAGCTACGGCCTCGACATCGGCTCGGTCTACGAGATCATCCGCTTCCAGGAGTGCACTGCGGTGCCGGCATCGCCGAGCTTCGTCAACGGTGTGATCAACCTGCGCGGCCGGATCATCCCGGTCGTAGACGTGCGCGGCCGCTTCGGGATGGCCGAGGCGGAACCGACCAAGGAAACGCGCATCGTCGTCGCCGAAAGCTCGTTAACACGCGTGGGGCTGATCGTCGACAGCGTGTCCGAAGTCCTCCTCTTGCCGTCCGAGTCAGTCGAACCCACGCCGGGCGTCGCCGCCGGCGCCGATGCCGAGTATCTGCGAGGCATCGCGAAGCTCGGCGACCGGCTCGTCCTGCTCCTCGAGCTCGACGGCCTGCTCGGCCTGGAGGACCAGACCGCCCTGGCTGGAGCTGCGTAGCCATGAGAGTCCAGATAGTCAACCGATATGTCCAATCGGCCTTGACGGTGATCGGCAAGGAGACCGGACTACCGGTGGAGCGCGGCGGGCTGCTGCTCGAGGACAATCCGTACGCGACGGACGATGTCACGGCGGTCATCGGCGTCGGCGGAAAGCTGTGCGGCTCGCTCTACCTGTCGATGGCCGAGACCGTAGCCCTGAAGCTGATCAGCGCAATCCTGGGCCAGGACGCCGTGGAGATCGACGAGTTGGGCCAGAGCGGAATAGCCGAGATGGCAAACGTCATCGCCGGCTCCGCCGGTATAGGCCTCGCCGAAGAGGGTGTCAAGACCGTCATCAACCCACCGCTGGTGCTGGTGGGCCGCGGTGTTCGACTGTCCACCATGGAAATCCAGCGTCTCGTCGTGCCTCTGACCACCGCCTATGGCGAGGTCAAGCTCCACGTCGCCCTGCGAGAGGCGGCATGACATGCAGAGTTGACCTTCGACAACGATCTCCGCCTGACTGCCGAGGACGGCGACGTCCTGCGGTGCTCCGTCTGCCACGAAGTTGTGTTGAGGGTCGTGGAGACGCTGCACGTTCGCAACCTCGACGCTCTCGGGGCGGCCTAACTGCGATTGCCTCGGTTGCCCAGCCGGCCCGGTGACGTCCGGGCGTTCGCGCCAAGTTCGCTACAGTCGACGACTTCGCCCACACGACGATTTCATAGTGTCGGATTCTTGACCAGCTGATGGCGGCCGACGACGGCGCTCGACGGAGAGGCGGCGGCGTCGTTGCGAGCCCCGGCCGTGACAATCGGCCGTTCCGCTATCCTGCCCGGTGATGACCAAGGACATGATCGATCTGACCGCCCCGGTCGAGCGCGCCTTTCTCGTGGCCGTCGACATCGGGGACGACCCGGGCTGGACGGCCGAAGAATCGATTGTCGAGCTCGCCAGCCTGGCCGACACCGCCGGCGCGGAAGTCGTCGGCGCGGAATGGCAGAACCGCCGCCACGTCGATCCCAACTTCTACGTGGGCAAGGGCAAGGTCGACGAGCTGGTCGCCGCCAAATCGGAGACCGGCTACACGCTCCTCGTCACCGACGATGAGCTCTCGCCGGCTCAGCAGCGCGCCCTCGAAGAGGCCGTCAAGGCGAAGGTGATCGACCGGTCGCGCCTCATCCTCGACATCTTCGCCCTCCATGCCCAGACGCACGAGGGCCGCCTCCAGGTGGAGCTGGCCCAGCTCGAATACCAGCTCCCCCGCCTGACCCGCTTGTGGACGCACCTTTCACGAACCGGCGGCGGCATCGGCACGCGAGGCCCCGGCGAGTCGCAGCTCGAGACCGACAGGCGCCTGGTCCGCGAGCGGATCAAGAGGCTCAAGGAGCGAGTCGAGCAGGTTGCCGAACAGCGCCGCACGGCCACTCGGGCCCGCGACCGGCGGCTCATCCCGACCGTCGCCATCGTCGGCTACACCAACGCCGGCAAGTCGACGCTGCTGAATTCGCTCGTCGGCTCCGAGGTCGTCAAAGCCGAAGACCGGCTCTTCGCAACCGTCGATCCGACGTCGCGCCAGGTCAAGCTGGGCGAGGGCCAGACGGCGATCGTCACCGACACCGTCGGCTTCATCCACAAGCTGCCCCACCAGCTCGTCGACGCGTTCCGCGCCACCCTCGAGGAGGTCACGCGGGCCGACGTCCTGCTCGAGATCGTCGATGCCTCGGACCGCCACTTCGCCGAGCATCGGGCCACCGTCCAGACCGTGCTCGAGGAGCTGGGCGCCGGAGACAAGCCGCGCCTGGTCGCGTTCAACAAGGCGGATCTGATCGAGGCCGCGGCCCGCGATGGCGAGACGCCCGCACCGGCGATCTCGGGCACCGTCCTGATCTCCGCCGTGACCTGTTACGGCCTCGAGACGCTCAAGGCCGAGCTCTCCGCGCTGCTCGCGTCGCTCTGGGTGGACGTGGACGTTGCCATCCCGTATCGCGCCGGGGAGCTGATCGCCCGTGTCCGTGAACGGGGCACGGTGGAGCTGGAGTATCGCTCCTACGACGTGCACGTCCGGGGCCGCGTCAGCCCTCCGCTGGCCGGTGAGCTCGAGGCCGTCGCTGCGCGCTACCGCGAGTCGCTCCGAAGCGGCAACGGCGACGCCACCGACGCCTGAGGTCGCTCGGGCAGCGCGCCGCACCCCCGCACACGACGCGGCGGAGTAGGGGAGTAGTAGAACACCCGTTCACATGCGTTCGCATTAGGGGATCGCGCCGACCCACCCTTGTTGGCGGGAAGTGGACAACTCACAAAACAGCAGGCCGCGGGACCTAAAACAGTGGATAAGCCACTATCCGCGGAGCGGGTCCCGACCTATTGTCTGTCTTGCCCGGAGGGGCCAGCGAGATCGACACCGACTCAGCGGTTTCGACGGAAACGGTGACCGATCTACGTGAAAGGCCATGAGCCCGCAACGGTTCTTGGCCCGAATCGCAGACCGCAGCCGCGGAAGTCGAGATGTAGAGGGGCCGGTGGCAGTTCCGGCAGTGGCCGGTGCGCAGGCCGCCAGTCGAGCGAGAAGTCTTCGGATTTCTTGAGCGCGGTGGTCGAAGCGGCCGGAACACGCGAAACCGCAGTCCGATCGAGACGGTTCCTCTGGGCGCTTCTTTGTGTCCGGCGCCCCGGGGGGCCGGCCGGCGGGCCGCCCGGCCAGCAGGGTAGGGGAGAGAGAGGGTATCCTCGGCCGCGACCCCGTTTTCGCAGCCAGGAAGCCGATGCCGCCCGTCGCCCCGTCGCCGAGTCCGATCGCAGCCGCGCCCGCCGGGGCTCGAATCTGGATCATCGTCCCCACGTACAACGAGCGCGAGAACGTGGGCCCGATCGCCGACGCGATCATCTCGACCGTACCGCAGGCGAGCATCCTGATCGTCGACGACGGCTCTCCGGACGGGACCGGGGAGCTGGCCGACGAGCTGGCCGGGCAGCGCCCGAACATCGCCGTGCTGCACCGCCCGGCCAAGCAGGGATTGGGACGAGCCTACGTGGCCGCCTTCCACGACGTGCTCGCCCGCGGCGCCGACGTCGTCGTCCAGATAGACGCCGACTTCAGCCATCCGGTCAGGTTCCTGCCCGCACTCCTCGAGCCGCTGGCCGCCGACCGAGCCGACCTGGTCCTAGGTTCGCGCTACGTCAAGGGCGGGCAGATTCCGCGCTGGAACATCCTGCGGCGCCTGGTCAGCCGCGGCGGCAGCATCTTCGCCGGCGTCGTGCTCCTGATGCCCTACCGCGATCTCACGGGCGGCTTCAAAGCCTTCGCGGCCCCCGTGCTCCGCGCCATCGACCTCGACCGATTACATGCCGGCGGCTACGCCTTCCAGATCGAGACGACCTTCAAGGCCAGGCTGGCGGGCGCTCGAATCCTGGAGATCCCGATCACCTTCGAAGAGCGGCGCGCCGGTCAGTCCAAGATGAGCATGGCCATCTTCATGGAGGCCCTCCGCCTGGTGCTGGCGTTGCGCATCACGACCCTGCGCCGCCGGCGCCGCACCCTGTCCACCTGACCGACGCCAGAACGCCCGTTCCAACCGCCTACGGCGGGCGAGCCGGTCGCAGCCATCGGTGTGCGCGACCCGTGGACAGCCACGAACATGACTGTCGCGATCTTGCGAGAACGTGGATAAGCCGGTTGGCATCGGAGTCGACACGGGCTAGATTGGTTCTTGCCCGGAGGGGCCACGAAACACCGAACGACTCGACCGATTCTCGGATCGGCCGAACGATGCGGGGTCGCGGTTCCTTCGGGCGTTCGTTTTGCCGTCACGATCCGTCACCCGCGGCCCGCCGATGCACTGTTCGTCGGCGGGCCCTTCGGTTGTCTGGGGGCCGGGGCGGGAGCGCGGCCGCATCCAGCCTAGCCCCCTAGTCTTATGCTGCCCATCATGATAGACTAGCGGCGATGAAGCGCGTCGAGCTGCTCCGCCGGATCGCCAGGACCGCGAGGAGGCAGGGAGTCGCGTGGACACTCGTTCGCCAAAGCGCGAACCACGAGGTCTGGCGCTGCCGGGCCGTAGAGGTGACCGTGCCGAGGCACCGCGAGATCAACGAAATGACCGCGGTCGGCATCTGTAGGAGCCTCGAGGAAGCATTGGGTGAAGGCTGGTGGCGATGATGAAGCCAACGTACAGGGTCACGGCGGTCCGAAGCGGTCGATGGTGGGCGATCGAAGCTCCGCAGCTGCGCGGCGTCCATTCTCAAGCGCGCCGGCTGGATCAGGTCGACTCCATGGCGCGGGAGGCGATCGCGCTCATGCTGGATGTCCCCGAGGACTCGTTCGACGTGACCATCGAACCGGATCTCGCCTCGCTGGGCGCCCTCCAGGTGTCGATTCAGGAAGCGCTCGAGGCCAGGCAGACCGCTGAACAGGCGCACGACCGGGCATCTACTGCGATGCGCCACGCCGTCGGCGAGATCCGCAGCTCGGGCTACACCTCCCGCGACGCCGGGATGCTGCTCGGCGTGAGTAACCAGCGCATCAGCCAGATCCAGCGCCAGGCTACCGACCGCCGAGCGTAGCGGACGAACCGGCCAGATTCCGACCGTCCGCCCCGCGTTTCTAGGCCGCCCCAACCAAGGGGGACACGCACATTGGCACTTCCGATAAGAGAGGTTATGTCCGTTACGTCAAGTCCACGGCGGGTGGGCACGTGTGGAACGCAGCTGAAATGGCAGTGGAATCGAATGTGTCGCTGTCGCCGGCAATCGCTGAAGCACAGGTAGCCGCCCACACCCCACCTCGGACCGGCGGCGGACGGCGCGCCACAGTGTTCGCCGGTTCAGTCCTTCGTGGTGCCCGAAGTGCGGCGGTGCAAGTCGTGCTTGTGCGCCACAGCCGGTCGGTCAATCCATCGTCGGGCAGGGCTATGTCATGCCTGCCATAGGATAACGGCATTGTAGTATTACCTCGCTATACTATCTCTGTCGGAGTAGATGCGGCACTTCGTCGGGCGCGTGGAGCAGCTGGCCAAGATCGAGGACGAGTGGGCTGCTGCACGCGACTTGGGCGAGGGTCGGATGGTCACCATTCGCGGCCGTCGTCGAGTCGGGAAGACATCGCTCGTCGAGGAGTTCATCGAACGGACCAAGGCACCCAACCTTTTCTTCGCCGCCAGTGGTCACACAGAGGAGCGCGAACTCGACCTCTTCGGGCACTGGCCCTTTCGGGCCTGCCGTCGCGCGAGCAGGCCGAGGGTGTTGCCTTCACCACCTGGCAGGCGGCACTCGTCACGGCCGCAGCGGGGTCTGATCCGGCCCGGCCGAGCGTGATCGTTCTCGACGAGTTCCCCTACCTGCTCGGGTCGACAGAGCAGGCACGCAAGGCGGTGCTCGGCACCGTCCAGACCGCGTGGGATCGGACGCTCTCGAAGATCCCGGTGCTGCTCACCCTCGTCGGCTCGGACCAGGCGATGATGGAGATGATCACGGCGCCCAAGCAGCCACTCCACCAGCGCGCCGAGCGCGAGATGCTCGTGCCGCCACTGAACCCCGCACTAAAAGGAGGTGATAAATATGAAAACAATGACATGTAAAGAAATGGGTGGACCATGTGATGCCCCATTCCATGGAAATACGGCTGATGAGGTTATAAAAGCGGAAGATAACCATTTGAAAGAACTGGTCGCAAGGGGTGATGAAACGCACAAAAGCGCACTGAAGAGCATGCAGGGTAGGTGGAAAAACCCCGTATCAGGAATGCGGTGGTATATGAAAATAAAGAAGGCCTTTGCTGCTCTTCCCGAAGACTGATCGGTCATCAAGAGGCCGCGGCCCTCTCGGCCTCACCGGCGCGGACGCCCTCGACTCCTACCTGGTCACAGGCGGCTCCCCAAAGGTCGTGCGCACAAAGATGAACCGCAGCCTCAAGGACTTTCTCGCCGATCAGATCGCCGATGACGGCACGCCTCTCGTGACCACGGGCCGGCTGATCCTCGACTCGGAGTTCGGATCGAGGGCGCAAGCCCGCACGATCCTCTCGGTAATCGGCGAGGGTTTCCGCAAGCGTGGCGACATCGCGGCCGAGGTCGGCGTTGACACTACCAATCTCAAGCCCCCGCTCGACTTGCTCATCACCGACAAGCGGGTCGTGGAAGGGCGGCGTCCTCTCTCGGCCGCTCCGTCGCGCGACGTCTCGGGCGGGTGCCTTCGCCGCCTCGGGAGGCCGGGACACGGGGCGCGCCGACACGGACAACGGGCGTTGGCCTCTCCTCGGCCGAAGATGGCGCTCTTGCCATATCCTTGGCTCCAAGCACGAGCTGCGTGTCGGGCTGAACGAATCGCTCGAAATCTACCGTTCGGACGAAGCGACGATCCAGGTCAGACTCGGATTCGGCGTCAACGCGTCCGAAATCCACGACGCTAAGGAGGGCTGTTCGCTCTTCAGTGTCCACCAGTTCCACCTCAAGTAGGGATTCGCCTCTCGCCGGATGCTCTCAGCGCTCTAGTCGCGCTTGGATGAAGACACGGTGCAGGTAGTGGTCCATCACTACGCTCTGGAAGGCTGGGTCGTCGAGGATCTTCTTGAATACGTCTTGGTTGTCGTCCATGCGGCCGACGATGCTCTTGATGAAGGCGTCGGCGAAGACGAGGCGGAAGTTCTCGATGGGATTGGCACGCGCGTACTAGGACTGCTTGTAGTCGCCGCGCAGAAGGTTGGTGATGGCCCAGATGAGGCCGGCGTGGTTGTCGATCGCGGCGCTGCCCTCGGCCAAGAGGAGACCCCCAGTTGACGTGCCCGTACTCCCCTACTCTACCGACACGTGTGCCGCAAGGACAGTCGCACTTTCGGGCAGCCGAACGGGACGTGGGCCGCGGATCCGGCTCGCCGGCCTAGATCAGAGCGGCGGCGCGATCGAGGGCGAGCTTGGTCAGAGCCACCAGCTGGGCTTGGGCGTTGGGCCCGGCCGGGATGACGAGCGAGGTCCAGACACGGCCCTTGAGGACGCGGAGCTCGGCCAGGGCGGTCGAGGGATCGTTGCCGGGCTGGTCGAGGAACATCTGTCCCCTGACCGCGCCGAGCGCCTGAAGGTCGGCGGGGTCAGCCGGGTCGTTGGTCTGGCTGCCGAAGTCGGTCGACGCCTCGTCCGCGCTGTTGAAGGTGAAGACGTCGAACTCGATCTCGATGTCCTTGGTGCCGTCCGCGAGAGGATGGCTGGCGAACACGACATATGCGGCTCCGGCCCCGCCGGGATTCGGGTTGACCGTCGGCGTGCCGGCACCCGGCACACCCACGGCTGCGAAGTCGCCGGGACCGAGGAGGTTGCCCAGGCCGGAGGGGTCGACCGCTGGAGCGCCGGTGGGACCGCCGCCGGGCAAGGGCTGGAGGGAGCCACCGCCACCCTGCGGGGTGGCCGTCGCCCCGTCGGTAAGCGCTGTGCCCGCCGCACTGCTGCATCCGATTACGAGCGCGGCGACCGCCGCGAGCATCAGACGGGATCGCATGGCTGCACCTCTCGATCGTCCGGCAGACGAGACGCCGTTGCCCGATCCTAGGCCCGCCTACTCCGGATGTCAGCGCCCGTAGCGGAGCGTGAACTCGTCAAACGCCAGGCGCGACGACACCAGATGCGGTCAGCCCTGCTCCTCCTGGCCGTGCGGCGCGAGAAGGGGCCTCACCAGCCGATGTGCGGCCTCAGCCCGCTTGACGAAGTCGACCCTCGAGGGGGTGTCCCACGTTGAGACTGCGTCTCTGGCGGCGAGGGACTCGAGCACGCGGTCGGCTTCCCGCAGCGCCTCCACGTAGGGAGCGATGGCTTCGTCTTCGATGGCGAGGATCGTCTGTGCGAGCGCACGCTTCACGTACGGGCGCATGCCCGAGAGAACTGCTTGTCCCGCTACCGTGCGTGGTGTCGTCATGCTGCCCTCCGTCCTTCCCTACTCCCCTGTCGCCGCCTTTGTCGAGCGCGCATCCTGGATCGTCACCACCGCGACCCGATCGGTAGCCTCGTCGTAGACGTAGACCACCAGCATCCAGCGCCACGGACCGAGGATGAAGCGGAAGTCGGCCCACCGGCCTTCGAGCGGCGCGCCGAGGCGCGGAAAGCGGAACAGTGGCCGCAGTGACGACTTCACCCGCTCGCGAGTGTTCCGGGGCAAGCTGAGCGTCCGGACCAGCGTGTCGAGGTCGTTGACCGCGTTCGGAGTGACCAGGACGGTGGCCACGGATCAGAGATCCTCGAGCGGCGTTCCGAGGCCGGATCGGGCTTCCGCGAGTCCGTGTTGGGCGCTCTCGAACGCGCCTGGAGTTCGGTCGAGAAGCGCAGCTACGTCGCGAGGGTCGGGATCGGCCTCCTCGAGAGCCGTGGATAGCAGGGATCGCGCGATCGTGCCCGGGTTCGTGTGCGTTCGCTCGGCCAGGCGGCGGAGCTTGATGGCGTGTTCCGCGTCGAGGATCACGTTCACGCGGCTAGATGTGTTGCTCATGGCGCGATCATACACGTAACAGCACGCGCTGTGTACCCCACGCTCCCTACTCCGGGCCCTCAGCGTCAGCTCGTCTTGAGGAGCGGCACGCTGCCCCCACCGCGAAGGAACATGCCTCTCCCGCCTGAAGCAGGCGTGTCACATCGGCGAGCGTTCGCTTGGGACCCGCTGCGGCACTAACTCGGGCTTGGTAAAGGCAACGGGGAGGCCGGAGGTAGCGTCGGGCGCGTCGGGCCTGGTCCGACCCACCCACCTGAGCGCAGCAGCTCTTCGGCGAGGTCGCGCGCCGCGAACGGGTCGTACGTCTCGGGCCGCCAGCCGTACATCAGCTCGGTGAGCAGGGCGAACTGGCCGTTCGAGCCCGTCCAGGCTTTGTCGTCGGCCATGTTCGCCATGTAGGTCGAGATCACCGTCGCCAGATCGGCCTCGCGGCCGGACAGCGGCAGCCGCCCATCGATGAATCGGATGCCGTCGTTGTCCCACAGCCCGATCTTGTGACCGACGAACGTTGAGTACGCCTGGGCACCGGCAGCCGTGATCCCGAAGGCTCCCCCATCGCCGGTCCAGAAGACCAGCACGTCGGCCGGCAGCTTCGACTTCATCAGCGTCAGGTAGGTCCGGGCGGCGGGACTGAGCTTGTCCGGAAGGCCTGTATACGCCCCAGTGGTGATCGCGACCTCGACGGTGGGATCGAGCGACCGCAGGTAGGCATAGAAGTCGTTGAACGCCCCGGCCTGGCTCGCGGCCAGCGCGGCGGGATCGCCCGACCAGATGTCGTCGAAGTTCAGGGAGAAGCTGCGGATCCCGAGGTCGTACTGGTCGGCGAGCACGGCTTCGACGTCCGCCCGCGGCGTGGCTGTCAGGTAGTCGCGGTAGCCGACGAGCGACATGAACGTGACGTAGTGGCTGCGGCAGTAGGCGACGAGCTCGGTCATGCCGGGCTCATTCGGCTGGATTCGCTTGTACAGGAAGTTGAGCTTGTACTCCACGCCAAAGCGCACCCGCTCGAGCGGGTCGGCGGTGAGGATGAGGCCGCGGCGCAGGAATGAGGGATGGTCCTCGACCGTAGCGGTCCGGATACGGGCCGTGCCGCCGGCCGCGACGATGAGCTGGGCGATCGAGAGCAGTCCGTAGTAGCCGCCGGCCTCGTCCCTCGCCTGGATCGTCACGTCGGCGCCGACTCCCTTCGACCTGGTGATCGCGAGCCTGTAGCCCTGCGCCGGCAAGCCGGCCACACCGATCTTCAGGGTGAGCCGGGCCTGCGGCCGGTCGGCTTCCGCTGAATCGGCCAGCGCCAGGCCCGCGTCCGCGGCGACTTCGCTCACCCGGTCCCGGAGGTTCCCCGTCGGGCACGAGACGCACACGAGCTCGTCAACGTCCACGGTCTCGCCGTAGTGCGCGGACGTGGGTTGGGGCACGATCTGCGGAGGCTGCGAGGGCGGGCACGTGGCGCCGGGCAGCATGCTCGCACCGTCCGGACAACCCTCGCCGAAGCTGCCCGTGTGGCCGGGGGTCGGGGTCGAGTACGTTTGGACGGCAGTCGGCGTCGGTGTGTGCGTCGGCGTCGAGTTGCTCGTGGCCGAGCCTTGGGTCGGCTGCGGGGCCGCCAAACTGCCGCATCCCGACAGCGTCGCCGCCACGAAGACGACGGCGAGGCCGATTGCCGCGGTCCGCAGCGGCAACGACCGGGAGACCATCCGGGCCGACGGAACCCTGGCCATTGCGTCCACGATCATTGCCCGCGCCTCGGCGGCGTAGCCCGAGCCCGGCGTGACTCGCCTGCCCTCTCGGCGATCGTACGCCGTCACCTGGCCGCCGACAACGGGGCTGAGGGGCTCCCCGACCCCGGGCTCGCGGACGGCACCTGCGCCCGGGCCCGTACGTCTAACCCATAGATGGCGCCCGCTGCGTCGGCGATTGTCGACGCAGACGAGGCGACGCGGGAGGGCGACTTGCCCGGGCCCGTGGCCGTCTGGCAAAGCCGGGATGAGGGCTGGCGAGATGTCGAGGCGTCCGGCGAAACGGGTCGCCACGTTCGTGGCCGTTGTCGGCTGGGCCGTGAGCGTTCTGTTCCTGGACCCCGGATCCCTCGTCGAGGCGAACGACCCGACCGAATCGACGCCGGTCGAGGAGGCCACGCTCGCGCCGGATGCCACACCCTGGGCGCCGTCGCCGGCGCCGGCGCAGATGGCCGTCTCCCTCCAGCAGAGTCCGCCCTCTCCCCTGCCCTCGGCCGCGGCGACCCCGACGCCGACCGCGGCGACCCCGACGCCGGCCCCGAGCCCGCGCGTCCTCGCCGATATCAACGCCGTGCCGTCCGTGGGCACCCGCTTCCCGTCGGATTCGGTGACCGAGCCGACGGTCGCCGCGAGCCCGTTCGACCCGAGCCTGGTAGCCCTCGTCTATCAGCGCCTCACGTCGAGCTCCAGCTGTGGGCTGGACACCGGGATCAGTATCTCGCGCGACGGAGGACGCACCTGGAAGGCCGCTTCCGGACGCCCCTGGGCCGGGACGCGACGCGGACCGAACTACCACGGGGTGATCGCTTGGGGTCCTGGGCCGTCGAAAGGATCGTCGCGCCTGTGGTGGGCGGACACGACCGTTCCCAGCTGCAACTACACAGCCCACTCGGTGAGCGTGTCCTACAGCGACGACTTCGGGAAGACCTGGGCGCCGCTGTACGTCGAGCGGCGGACGCCTCCCTGGATCGGGGGTTACCCCGACATCACCGTGGACACGAACCCGGCCAGTCCCAACTTCGGGGTCGTCTACGTGGCCTACAACTGGCTTGCGAGTGCCCAGACCGGGCCGGGCCTGGCCGTCCTGGCGTCGGGCAACGGTGGCAAGAGCTGGCAAATGGCGGAGGTGGCAGCAGTCGGCTTGCGCGGCTATCCCGCCAGCTGGCGCATCGGCTACCGCGTCCGGACGGCGCCAGACGGCTCGGCGTACGTGGCGTTCTACGAGGCCGACATGCGTCGATGGAACAGCCGTCAGCCCTTCGCCTCGGGCGGACTCAACAACGTCGGGCGAATCGGATTCGCCGTCACCCAACTCCAATACGACCGCGTCGCGCGCAGACTCGCCGCCGACCCCGCGGTCTGGGCTATCACCCTGGCCCGCAACGCCTACACCGTGATCGGCGCCGCGGCACCGGGAACGAACGGGGTCCTGAGCCCCGAACCCAAGTGGCAGATAGGCTTCGACATCGACCGATCGACCGGACGGGTCTTGCTTGCGGTCTCCGACTACGCCAGCTCGGTCTCGGCCGGTCACGCGCACGGCGTCATCCGAGTCGGCCACAGCGACGGCGGAGATTGGTACTGGGAGACGCTGGCGGCTTTGCCCCCGATCGAAGGCCGGCCGCAATCGAGCTTCAAGCCGACTCTGGCCGCGCGGGACGGCGTCGTCTTCGTGGGCTTCCACGGGCTCACGGACATCCCGGCGGGCATCAAAGACCCGGCAACCGTCGGCACCTACTATGCGGTCTCGTACGACAGCGGGGGCTCGTTCACGGCCCCGGCTCGGATATCGGCGAGGCGCTGGAACCCGAACGATCTTGCCACCGATTCGAACGGGCCGGGCCTGCGAGAGCGAGCCGATCTCGGCGCCGACGGGATCATTCGGTTCGCCTACGGCGACGGACGTCTGGCTGCCAGGTACCCCGGTCGCTCGGCGGTTTTCGTGGCGATCGTCGACCCGGGCGTTCGGTAGGCTATCGCCGACCCCCTACTCTTCGAGCCGCGCCGTGATCTCGGCCGCCCGGGCCCGTAGGCGTTCGAGCCAGACGGATGGGTCTTCGCGAACGCGGATGGCGGCGAGCAGGCGTTGAACCTCCGCGTCGGACCACTCCGGATACCGCGACCGAATTACCAGCTCGACCCGAGCCGTCGGATCACCCAACCCGGAGCGATCCACGAGGGCCCAGGAGCGCGCGACCGCGATCTCCTGCAGGCGCCAGAACCGTGCCAGCCGGCCTGCCGGCGACATGGCCGCGAGCGCTGCGTCCAGCTCGGACTGGCCCGGCTCAGCGGACGGCTGCGAGTAGGCTGCTGAGTCCGAGAGCCTGTGCATGCCGCTCAAGGTACTCCCAATCAAGGTCCGGCCGGGTGCGAATGAGGACCCGGCAGTCGCCCATCTGCTTCGTGCTTCGTCCGCCTTGGGAGAACTCGAGCTTGGCGATGACCAGGTCTTCGGGCGAGGAGACCCACACGGGTCCGAAGGCCGGATCGTCGATCTGAACTCGACGCGCGAAAGCCGACTCACCCCAGCTATCCGGCTGGCGAACGATCATGTCGGCCTTCATCCCCTCGGCGACCGAGATGACCGCTCCCAGCGCCTTTCGCTCATGCGCGGAGAGCGGGTTGACGATGTAGTCAGGTTCGAAGGCTGGCCGCAGCCTGGACTCGTACTCGGCCGGCGTCAGCCGAACGACAAGATCCACGTCGTTGGTCTGGCGGAAGGTCGCCCACGCTCCGAGAGCCACCGAGCCCGTCACGAAGTACTCGATGCCCGCCGCCTCCAAGCGCCGGAGCAGATCCCGCTCGAACATGCGATCGACCTCCCGCTCGAAGCTTAGCGGGTCGGTCCGGCCGACAGACCGTTCAATCGCCCAGGGCGGTCCCCACGTGCCGCGCGGCCTGGAGCCACGAGTGATCGGGCGGGACCAGCTTGCGTCTGCCGGCCACCTGGTCGAGCGGCACCGGCTCAGTTCCCTCGCCCCGCGCGGCCACCATCACCCCGAACACCCCCTCGGCGATGAGGTCCGCCCCGGCACTGCCCAGGCGCGTCGCCAGCAGCCGGTCGGCCGCGGACGGCGTACCGCCACGCTGCACGTAGCCGAGGATGGTGACCCTGGATTCGAGCCCGGTGAGGGCCTCGAGCTGGGCGGCCAGACGTAGCGTGTTGCCCGCGTGGGCCGCCTCGACCGCTGCCAGCCCCGCCACCGCCTCCTGTATCTCCTCCGGAGTCGAGGCTGCCCGCTTTCGCGCCTCCGCCTCCGCGAACGCGGCCGAGTCTTCGGGGGTCCTGGCACCCTCGGCCACGGCGACGATGCTGAAGTTGGACCCGCCCCGGACACGGCGCCGGATCGCTTCGGCGATGGACTCCACGTTGTAGGGAATCTCCGGGATCAGGATCACGTCCGCGCCACCGGCGAGCCCGGCGCCCAGGGTCAGCCAGCCGGCCCGATGGCCCATGATCTCCACGACGATGATGCGGTGGTGGCTGTGCGCGGTGCTGTGCAGTCGGTCGATGGCGTCGGTGGCGATGTCGAGAGCCGTGGCGAACCCAAAGGTCGCGTCGGTCATCACGACGTCGTTGTCGATGGTCTTGGGCAGGGTGATGACGTTGAGGCCGGCGCGGACGAGCCGCAGGGCGTTCTTCGCCGTGCCGCCTCCACCGAGGCAGACGAGGGCATCCAGGCGGTGCTTCTCGTAGGTGCTGATGACGGCGCCGGTCATGTCCATGACCTCGCCGTCCACGAGCATCCGGTGGGGCTTGTCGCGGCTCGTACCGAGGATGGTTCCGCCCACTGTGAGGATTCCCGAGAGCCGCCTGTCGAGGCGCACGGATCGGTCTTCAGCCAGCCCTCGAAACCCGTCGCGGAAGCCGACGACCGCCATGCCGTGGTGGCCTATGGCCGCCTTGCCCAGCCCTCGAATCGCGGCGTTCAGGCCGGGGCTGTCCCCACCGGCGGTCAAGATGCCGATGCGCGTCGCACGGGTCATGGTTTCAACTCCACTGTGCTGGGACCGCAATCGTAAGTATGCTGGATACTCTGGATGTGCCGTTCTCGTGGGCTCCGAGATGTCGGCCGACGCCAGAAGGACCAGCAGCGGCCCCTACTTACGTCCTCTGCCTTTGCGCGCAATGGGCCCGAGTCCTCCCCTGCCCGGGATCGAAGGCGATCCCGGCCTGGCGCCCGCCGATCCCGACCTTCGGCGACGTCACCACCAGGAGATGGCGGGGAAAGGAGTCTGTTGGGTCAAGGGCAAATCGCCACCATGACCGACGTGGCCGCTTCGGTCGGTGCCTCGTCTAGCGACGTCGCGCTCGTCCTGGCCGCCGATCAGCGCGTTGAACCCCAACTTCGCCGGCAGATCCTCGAGGCCATCGACGCCACCGGCTATCGCCCGTTCGAGGCCATCCAGGCCCAGCTCGGCAGGCCGCTGCGGCTGGCCATCGTCCTCAAGACCCACCGCGGCGACGATCCGTGGGCGAACCGCTTCTACGCCCCGATCGCATCGGCGATTGCCGTCGCCTGCGTGAAGCGAGGGGCCGAGATCGTCCAGGGCCAGATGACCGTCGACGAGCACTACAAGTTCCTGGAGATCCCGTCGGCGCTGACGGACCGCAGCTGTGACGCCGCGTTCCTGGTCGGCACGCAACTTGACGCCGAGGCGGTCGAGCTGCTCCGCGCCACGATGTGCCCGCTGGTCCTCGTCGACGGGTACTCGGCGGGCGACGCCCTCGATTCGGTCGTGACCGACAATGTCGCGGGCGCAAAGATGGCGGTCGAGCATCTGATCGCGGCCGGCCATCGCGAGATCGCGCTGTTCGGCACGGAGCCGGTCTGCTATCCGAGCATGCAGGATCGCCGGACCGGGTACGCCCAGGCGCTCGAGGCTCGGGGCCTGCGCACCCACTTCATCGACACCGGCTACGTCCTCGCCGACACGGCCGCGGTGCTCGGCGTCGACTACATCGAGCGGCACCCCGACGTCACCGCGCTCTTCGGCGCCAACGACTTCGTCACGGTCGGGTTCATGCAGGTGGCCCGCGATGCCGGTTACCATCTGCCGGCAGACATCTCATTGGTCGGCTTCGACGACATCGACCTGGCGAGCCTGGTGATGCCGGCGTTGACGACGCTGGCGATCGACAAGACCCTCATGGGCCGCGCCGGCTTCGCCCTCCTGGCCCACCGTCTGGAGGTCCAGGCGACGGAACCGGTCAGGGCCGTGGTCACACCCCGTCTCATCGAACGCGAGAGCGTCGTTCCGCCACGCCCTCGCTGAGCTGCGCGGATCGGAGCCGCCGGATCAGCCCGTGGCTTCGGGCGGCTGGGGGTCGCGGGGTCGCAGGTGAAAGGCGACGCCGTAGATCTCGCCGCTTCCGGGATCGATGCGCGGCGATGCGGTCATGCGCCACGTCTCCCCCGCCAGGCGGACCCATCGGGCGAGCGGGCGGCCCTGCCGCAGGACGGCGTCCATCAGGGTGAAGCCCGTCCTTGACAGCCCCAGCATCCCTTCCCGAGCCGGCAGGCCAACCGACCCATCGCCGAAAACCCGCCTGAAGGCGGGATTCCCGTGCACGACGATCAGCCCCGGGCCGTGGCAGAAGCCGGCCGGGTGGACGGCCGCGCCGTCTGGCGCCCGATCGGCCTCATCCGCTGGATCGGTCGCGGGATCGAAGGGCTTCACGAGGCGCCATCCAGGACGGCCCGGACCCGGTGGGCCAGGCGGTCGGGCGTGAATGGCTTGGCCAGGAATGGGATCGCCCGACCTTCGGCGTCCCGGAAGGCCTCGGGCGCGTCGGCGTGCCCCGATGTCAGCAGCACCTTCATCTTTGGCCTGACCTTGCTCAATCGCGCCGCCAGCTCGGGTCCATGCATACCGGGCATGATGACGTCGCTCACGACAAGGGCGATGTCATGCTCCGTGGCGGCGATGCGCAACGCCTCGGCCGCGTTGGCGGCCTCCAGGACCATGTAGCCGTTGGATCGCAGGCCCAGGACGGCGAGACGGCGCACGCTCGGCTCGTCCTCCACCACGAGGATCGTCTCCGTCCCTCGCGCCGGCGGCTGAGGAGCCGAGGGCTCCCCTGCCCCGCCGGACCTGGGCGCAGCCTGGGGCAGCAGGATCGTGACCGTCGTCCCCTGACCGAGCTCGCTGTGAACCCAGATGTGCCCGCCGCTCTGCTTGACGATGCCGTGGCATGTGGCCAGCCCCAGGCCCGTCCCGCTGCCCTGGGGCTTGGTCGTGAAGAACGGCTCGAACAGGTGCGACAGCACCTCGTCGCTCATCCCCGTGCCCGTGTCCGTGACCGAGAGGGTCACGTACCGCCCGGCCGAGATCTCGGGGCGCGTGCTCACGTACTCGTCGGCGATCACCTGATTGGCCGTCTCGATGACCAGTCGCCCTCCCTCCGGCATCGCGTCGCGGGCGTTGACGGTGAGGTTCACCAGCACCTGCTGGATCTGGCCCGGGTCCGCCTGGACGATCCCAAGGTGGCCGTCGAGCACCGCCGTGATCTCGATGTCCTCGCCCAGCAGGCGCCGCAGCATCTCGACGGATCCTTCGACGACGGCCCCGAGATCGAGCGCCACCGGCTCGATCATCTGGCGGCGGGCGAACGAGAGCAACTGGCGAGTCAAACGGGCCGCCCCCTCGGCCGCCTTCGTGATCTCCTCGATGCTCGCGCGCGCCGGGTGATTCGTCTCCAGGTCCATCATCGCCAGCTCGGCGTTGCCCAGGATCGCCGTCAGCAGGTTGTTGAAGTCGTGCGCGACACCGCCGGCGAGCCGGCCGATGCTCTGCAGCTTCTGGGCCTGCGAGAGCTGCTCCTGCAGGGCGCGTCGCTCGGTCACATCCTGGATCAAGCCGTCGTAGCCGATGAGCGATCCGTCTGGCGCGTACTGGGGCACCGGCGTCGGGCGCACCCAGCGGACGGCGCCGTCCTTGCGAACGATCCGATGTTCGATGGCCCGCATTCGCCGGTTGGATTCGACCTCGCGGGCCTGCTCGAGCACCAGCTCTCGATCCTCGAGCAGAACCATGTCGAGCCACAGGCCTGTGTCCGCGTCGAACTCCTCCGGGCTGTAGCCGGTGACCGCGACGCACCCGGGGCCGTGCTTCGTGGCGACGACATTTCCATCCGCCAGGTCCACGTGGAAGACATAGTCGGTGATCGTTTCGGTGATCCGCCGGTAGCGGTCCTCGCTCTCGGCCAGGGCCGCGGTGCGCTGGATGACGCGTGCCTCCAGATCTGAGCGCGCAGCTTCCAACATCTCGCCCAGAACCGCGGTCTCGATCGAAACGGCCGACTGGCTCGCCATCGCCGAGAGAAGATCGACGTCGGCCTGCTCGAACTCGCGGCCGTCCGGCTTGTTGGTGACGACGATCACGCCCAATGCCGAATCGCGGTAGAAGATCGGGGCGACCATCATCGGCCCGTGGCCGGCCTTCCAACGCCGGTCGTGGACGTGCTGCGCCTCGCGAGGATCTCGAACGCCGCCGGGCGAGAGAGCCACGACGCGCTCGCGCATTACCCACCCGGCCAGCCCGTCCATGAGCTCGTCGAATCCAACCTGAAAGTGTGTCGCCGCTCCCGGCCCCGCTCGATAGTTTCCGGTGACGAGCCGGCGATCCATGTCCAGGCCGAACAAGTTCACGCCGTCCGCGTCGAGGACATCCGCCACCGCTTCGACGAGCCGCTGGAGGATTGCCTCGACCGGCTCCGCCGCGACAAGCGAACCCGCGACGCGATACAGGGCCTCGGCCTTGGTGAGCGCAGCCTGAGTCGCCAGCAGCGCCTGCCGATATCGTGCCTCGGAGCCCCGCAGGGCGTACTCGGCCCGCTCCCGCGCGGCCAGGGCCGCAACGTACTCCTCGCCACGAGGTTCGTCTGGCGACGCACTCGCTGTGTCGGAGATGGGCTTTGGGTCGTGGTTGGTATCCATCCGCACCCTGGAACGCTCCCGCCCGCCGGCGCGTGCCGCCGCCGATCGCGCAGCCGGCATCGACGCCGGGCGAGCAACCCCCAAGATTGTACGCGCCACAACCGGTGCGCCCCCTGGAAACCGAACCGCGCGCCTGCGAGCAGCCGTCGATCGGGCGCTATGCTGCGCGTTGACGCCCGCTGCAACATCAGGAGACAGCCCCGCCATGGACCAGCCCTCGGAGCGACGCGACATCGCCGCCAGGATCGGCGAGTTGCGCGGCATGGACGGCGTCGACGGCTACAGGCTCCGACTGGTCGCGTTGCGCACCCGAGTCGAGGCCAACTGGCCGGAGTCGGGCAGCTTGCTCCGTCGCCGCAAGGGCATGGACAAGGACGCGGAGGCGTCGATCGCCGACCTTCTGGTTGCCCTCCCCACTCCCCTGCCTCTCGTGCCCGGGGGCGAGCCGAAGCCCATCATCACCGACGCCGACACCGACCTCCGCGCCGTTGCGGGTCGCGCGGTGGACGCGGCCATGGCGCTGCTCGAGCTCGGCTCCACGGACGCGGTGTATCCGGGCGAGGTGCGGATGCTGGAGAGCTATCGACCCGGTGCGCTCGACCCGATCACCGTCTCCCGCCCATCCGTCGGCCTGCTCCTGGCCACGATCATCGGCGCGCTGGAGGCCATCGCCGATCGCCTCGCGCCCCGCCCGCCCGTCATGCCCGCCTGGGGCGCCGCGCCCAAGACCGGCCCACCTCCGGCCCGCCGGACCGGCCCCACCGTTCGTCCCTGATCAGGGCCGGGAAGCGAGCGAAGATGTCCGCCGTCCGAGAGCTGTACCGACCAAGCCTGGCGACCCTGACCGACCTGTACGAGCTGACCATGGGGTCCGGGTATCTCGCGACCGGCCTGGCCGAGCGGCAGGCGGTCTTCACGCTGAGCTTCCGAAGCCTGCCCTTCGGCGGCGGCTACGCCGTGGCCGCGGGTCTCGACGACGCCCTGGAGATCCTCGAGCATCTGCGCTTCGAGGCCGATGACATCGAGCACCTGCAGAGCCTGAGCGGCGTCACCGGCAAGGCGCTATTTCCACCCGAATTCCTCGCCCTCCTGGCCTCACTGCGCTTCACCTGCGATGTCGACGCCATCCCAGAGGGGACGGTCGTCTTCGGCAACGAGCCCCTGGTGCGGGTCAGCGGCCCGCTTCTTCAGGCTCAGCTGGTCGAGAGCATGCTGCTCACCGTCATCGGGTTCCAGACGCTCGTCGCCACCAAGGCCGCCCGGGTGGTGGAGGCGGCCGGAGGGGGTTCCATCCTGGAGTTCGGGCTGAGGCGCGCTCAGGGACCCGACGGCGCCCTCTCGGCCGCGCGCGCTGCCTACGTCGGCGGCGTATCTGCCACGTCCAACGTCCTGGCGGGGCGGCTCCACGGCATACCGGTTCGGGGCACCCACGCCCACTCCTGGGTCCAGGTCTTCGGCGACGAACAGGCCGCCTTCGACGCCTACGCCGACGCCCAGCCGGACAACATCACGCTGCTCGTGGACACGTACGACTCGCTCACCGGCGTCGCGCGGGCCATCGCGACGGGCAACAGGCTGCGCGCACGAGGCCGAACCCTGGACGCCATCCGGCTCGATTCCGGGGACCTGGCCTACCTCTCGATCGAGGCTCGCCGCATGCTGGACGAGGCCGGCTTCACCGAGACGAAGATCGTCGCCTCCAACGACCTCGACGAGCACACCATCGAGTCGCTCCGAGAGCAGGGCGCCCGAATCGATGTCTGGGGCGTCGGGACCAAGCTCGACACCGCCTTCGACCAGCCCGCTCTCGGCGCGGTCTACAAGCTGACCGCCGTTCGCGAGCCCGATGGCTCGTGGCGATATCCGGTCAAGCTGTCGGAGCAGACGGCCAAGATCTCGACGCCCGGCATCCTCGGCGTCCGCCGGTTCACCGACGAGACCGGCCGCTTCCGAGCCGACATGATCTACGACGAGGGCATGCAGCCGGAGGGGCCCGGAGGGGTGATCGTCGACCCGGCGGACGTGCTCCACATGCGCTCCATCGACCCGGCATGGGCGGCCCACGAGCTGGTCCTGCCGGCGCTGCGCGCGGGTCGCCGCGTGGCGCCCTCCCCGACCCTCGACGAGATCCGCGATCGAGCCCGTGGCCAGATCGGCGCGCTGCATCCCGCCATCCGTCGCCTGCTCAACCCACACGTGTACCCGGTCGGCCTGGAGCGCCGCCTCCACGAGCGACGCACCCAGCTGGTCCTCGAGCTGAGGCTTCCGCGACCGGTGCGCTGAGCGGGCGCGCCTGAGCCCTCTAGTCCGCCGAGGGAACCTCCGGCAAATCTTCGGCGGCGAGCGCCATGGCAAGCTCCTCGCCCGCATCCTCGGCGGCCTCCTCGGGCCGGCTCCCGGGCGTCGGCTCGGACGCCACGTCGGTCCCGATCTCAGCCGCCATCTCGGCCGAGGCTTCAACCGGCAATTCGGCCATGTCTTCGCGAGCGAGATCGACCGCAACGAGATCGACCGCCGCCTCCGGCTGCGGCTCGTAGACCGGCGCGGCCTCGTCGAACGAAGGCATGGCGTCCGGCGTCGTCCAACGCGGATCCAGGGCAAGGTGCAGGAGGGCCGGTCGTCCGGCCTCCATGGCCTGCCGCAACGCCGGCTCGAACGCCTCGTCCGAATTGACCGAGATCCCCATAGCGCCGCAGGCCTCGGCGATCGCCGCGAAGTCCACGGTCCCGAGCCCGGTGGCCAGCCCGCCCGGCCCGCCGCGCTGCACCTGGTGCCGCCAGATCATGCCGTAGCGGCCGTTGTCGAAGACGATCGCGATCACGTGCGCTCGCTCGCGCACCGCAGTTTCCAGTTCGGCCATCGTCATCGCGAAACCGCCATCCCCGGCCAGGGCCACGCCCAGCCGGCCCGGACGAGCCAGGGTCGCACCGATCGCCGCCGGCAGGCCGTACCCCATGGCGCCCGATGTAGAACCGAGAAACGTCCCGGGTCGGCGGAAGCGGTATCCGCGGGCCGCCCAGGTGCCGAAATCCCCGGCGTCGGTGGTGACGACCGCCTCGGGCGGCAGGACGCGGCCGAGGGTGGCCACGACACGGCCCGGGTGCACGCCCGGCCCGTCCCAGGGCTCCTCGCCGACGGTCGACGCGGCCTCGAAGGCTTGCCGGTCGCTTCCGTTCTGGAGGCGCCGCGCATCGAAGGAGGCGGCGTCCAGCGCAGCGTTGGCCAGCACGCGGTGCGCCATGCGCAGGAACACGGAGACGTCGGCGGCCATGACGATCTCGGCGCGAGGCGTCATCGCCGCGCCCCGCGGCTCAATGTCCACCTGGGCCCAGCGCGTCTCGGCGCCGGGAATCGTGTACCGGTAGGTGGTCATCTCGCCCATCCGGCAACCGAGTACGAGCAGGGCGTCCGCTTCCGCCAGCCTGGATCTGACGCTCGCCGGAGAGCCGAGGCCGGTCATGCCCAGATACAGGGGGTTGTCGTTCGGGAAGACGTCCCCGCGTCGCCATGACGCCACCACGGGGATTTGCACGGTCTCGGCGAAACGAACCAGCGCGTCCGTGCTGCGGGCCCGCAGAATCCCGGCGCCGGCGACGATGAGCGGCCGCCGCGCGTCCAGCAGCAGATGCAGCACCTTCCGGACGAGGGCAGGGTCCGGCTCGGCCTGGTGCTCGACACGATTGGCAGGATGGGGACTCGCGCTCGGCGCGACGAGGTCCAGCAAGTCCTCCGGTATGGAGAGGAGCACGGGTCCGGGCCGGCCCTTCATCGCCGTCGCGACGGCTCTCTCGCCCAGAGCGGCCACTTCGCCGGGCTCCTTCGCCTCGGCCGCCCACTTCACGATCGGCTCGAAGGCTCGCACCAGCTCCATCTCCTGGAACGCCTCGCGCCCTCGGACCTCTCGCCTCACCTGACCGACGATGGCGATCACGGGCGCCGAATCGGCGTAGGCAGCATGCAGGCCGATTGTCAGGTTCGCCGCGCCGGGGGCTCGCCCGGCCAGAACCAGGGTGGGCCGGCCGGTCAGCTGAGCGACCGCTCCGGCCATGAACGACGCCGCGCCCTCATGACGGGTGGTGACGACCCGGACCTTGTGGGCGGCCAGACCGTCCAGAAGTCCGAGAAGACTCTCGCCCGGGACGGTGAAGGCGATCTTCACGCCGGCGCGGGCCAACGCTTCGGCCAGGGCCGCGCCGACCGTTACGGTGGCGTTCTGGCCTTCGCTCATCGACATTGCCGCTCTCCTTCAGATCGCCGCGCCGGACTGGCTTCAAACCAGGCGGGCGGGTCTCATCGGTAGTTCGTGAATTGCAGTGCCACCGGTTCATCGAGCTCCCTCAGCCGGGCGATGACCCGCTGAAGGTCGTCCTTGTTCTTGCCGAAGACACGCAGCGCGTCGCCCTGGATCTGCGGTTTCACCTTCGGGAATTCGTCGCGGATCAGCTTGCTCAGCTTCCTGGCGAGATCCTCATCGAGACCTCGGCGCAGAGTGATGTGCTGACGGACCTTGTCGCCGCCCGCAGGCTCGATCTTGCCCCAGTCGAAGATCTTGAGCGACAGCCCTCGCCGAACGGCCTTGGTCTCGATCAGATCCTTGATCGCCGCCGCCCGAAACTCGTCATCCGTCAGGAGAACGAGCTCGATCTTGGCCTGGGTCAGCTCGAAGGTGATGCCCTTGAAGTCGTAGCGCTGCTGAACCTCGCGCCTCACCTGGTCGAGGGCGTTGCGCATTTCCTGGTCGTCGAAGTCGCTGACCACGTCGAACGATGACTCACCGGCCATCGGGCCTCCTGACTGATCTCACCCGGGATGGCAGCGCCGGGGCACGCAGATTGTGCAGCAGAACTGGCGAATTGGGGACTCCGGCCTGCGCCGATGGCGCGCAGCCGGCCAGAGGGGGCCCACCGGTCGCGTCCGGAGCCTCACCGTCGCAATGCCTCCACGAGCAGCTCAGCAATGCGATAGCTCTTGCCGCCGCCCATTACGAGAACGGCGTCGCCCGATCGAACCTCGCCGGCCAGCCAGGCAGCCGTCGCCTCCACCGAACCTGGAGCCGCCGCCGGTATCCGCGGGTTGCGGCGAGCGACCGCCTCAGCCAGCGCCGCCGCAGAAGTGATGGCAGTATCGGGGTCTCGACTGGCCCAGATGTCCGCGATGGCGACTGCATCCGCCCCGGCAAGCACCTCCGCAAACTGCTCGAGCATGGCCGCCGTGCGGTGGTAGGTGAGCGGCTCGTACACCGCCCAGATGCGCTTCCCCGGCTCCCTCTGACGGACGGCCGCGAGCGTCTCCCGGATGGCCGTCGGGTGATGGCCGTAGTCGTCGTACACGACGACGCCCCTCCCCTCCCCCTTTCGCTCCAGGCGGCGCCCGACACCCTCGAAGCTCGCGAGCCCAGCCGCGACCGCAGCAGGGGCGACGCCCAGCAGCCGGGCGGCGCCGGCGACGCAGAGGGCGTTCACCGCGTTGTGGCGTCCGGCGAGCCGAAGCCCGGCCGTCACCGCTGCATCGTTCGCATCCGCGTATGCGAATTCAAGCAGCGTGCCGTCCGGGGTCAGATCGACGATCTTGCCGAGCAGCACGCCGGCCGGCCCCGCAGCCGTTGCGAATCGGGCCCGGTACTCGGCGATTGCGCCGCGGTCGAGGAACGCGCCATCGTCGGCGCGCAGCGCCGTCGCGCACACGTATCCGGGCCAGTCGTGCAGTCGTTCGACCACGGCCGCCACGCCCGGGTCGGCCACGTTCGCCACGAGCATCGGCCTGGCCGCATCGTCCGCCTGGGCGGTGCGCCGGAGCCAGGCCACGAAGCAGTCGATCACGGCCTGGTCGTCGGCGAAGACGTCCGGATGATCCCACTCGGCGGAGGTGAGGATCGCCACCCTCGGCCGGTAGGCGTCGAAGTTGCCGGCGTACTCGTCCGCCTCGACGACGAAGGGCATGCCGGCGCCGCAGCGAGCGGTCGACGGCAAACCGCCGGTGATCGAGCCCGGTAGCAGAGCGCCGACGAACGCCGACGGGTCCAGACCCGCCTGCGCCAGCACGTGCACCAGCCAGCCCGACGTTGTGCTCTTCCCATGAGTGCCCGCCACGCCGACCAGGAGCCGCCCCACGGCAGCGTCGGCGATGACCTGCTGCCAGGGCTCGATGGGGATGCCGGCAGCGCGGGCCGCCTCCAGCTCCGCGTTGTTCGGGTCGATTGCCGTCAGGGCCTTGGTCACCGCCAGCCGCTCGGGCCGGGGCGCGTCCGTGACGTGGCACGGGTCGTGGCCGCCCGCCAGAGAGATCCCAAGGGCCTCGATCGCCGGCGTGTACGGCGAGTGCCCGCCCGGGTCGCAGCCGCTGACAACCGCCCCGGCGTGACGGGCCAGGATCACCGCGGCGCTCGCCCCCGCGCCCGCCGCGCCCACGACGTGGATGCGCTCGCCGGCACGGATCGGCCGGGCCTCGCGAGCCGCCGCCAGCCCGGACCCGATCGAAGCCGCGCCCCTTACGACGCTCACTCGGCCACTCCTCCCGCAGCCGACCCAGCGCCTGCGCTGGCCCGCAGGAGCAACAGCTCCAGTGCCGCCCGGGCGCTCGACTCCTTGTTCGCAAGGCGGTCCCCCGTCCACGCGAAGCGCCGCACTTCCGCGCCGGCCGCGTCGGCCACGGCCACGTACGTCAGGCCGACCGGCTTCGACGCGCTGTCGCCGCCCGGCCCGGCCACGCCGGTCACGGCGACGGCGAGATCGGCCGACAGCCGCCCCCGCACTCCGAGGGCCATCGCCCTGGCCACCTGGGCGCTGACGGCGCCATGAGCCTCCAGGAGCTCCGCAGGGACTCCCAGCAGCCCGATCTTCGCCTCGTTCGAGTAGGCGACCACCCCGCCGCGGAAGTAACCGCTCGAGCCGCTCACGTCGGTGATGGCGCTGGCGACGAGGCCGCCGGTGCAAGACTCGGCGGTTGCCACCGTCAGCTCGAGCCGCAGACACAACTCCTGCAATCGCTCGACGAGAACCCTGAGCGGCTCTTCCGCCATCGTCGGCTCAGGTGTCGTTGGAGGCCGTCGGCGGTCCGAAGGCGGTGATGCGCCAGCTGCCGGGCCGGCTGCCGACGCCGCCCAGCCGACCGAACGACACTCCGTTCACCGTCACGTAGGTCCTGCTCGGCGCGCCCGTGTGGATCCAGACCGACTGGTCGGCGACTATCTTGACCTGCGTGCCAGACGCAACGTGCTTGTACGGCGAGTACCCCGCGAGGACCTTTCCGTCCTTCCATACCTTCAGGTCCGCCGCCCCACCTTTGATGTCGAACGTGACGACCAACGACCCGGCCGTCACGATGACGGTGAGCTCGACCGGCTTGGTGCTTACTTCCTGGGCGTTCGTTCCGACCACCGACAGCTTCCAGCGACCCGACCACAGGTGGAGCTGCGCCTTGAACTTGCCGTCGATCGTCGGGATCACGGCCACGACCAACGGGTTGTTCGATGGAGCAGGGGTAATGGTCGGTCGCGGCGTCGGCGTCGGCGAGGTCACGGGAGTCGCGGTGGCCGTCGGCATGAGCGTCGGCTGCTGCGTCGGGATGGGCCCGGCCGTCTTGGTAGGCTTCGGCGTGGGCAGCGCCGATGGCGCCGTGCCCAGGTACGTAGGCGTGACCGTCACCGATGTGATCGCGACGGTGGTGCCGCTGACGGTGATGTTGCCGTCGCGGAATCCCTGGCCATCCGTCGGCGAGTCGACCGCCAGGAACTGCGGAACCGGCGAGGAGGTCGGTGTCGGCACGTTGATGACCCGTGTCACTTCGGCAGAGTGGTGAGTCGTCTCGAGGTCCGTCGAGTGAATGTCGAACTCGTTGTTGCCGCTGTGCAGCGTGACGTCGAAGCTCCAGTTGCCCTTATCGTCGGCCTGGGTGAGCATCGGGTCGCGCTTGTCCCACGAGATGCTGATCTCGGCTTTGGGGGTCGCCTTTCCTTGGAGCTTGAAGGTGGTGGCGCCGACGGGAGCGTCGTACACGGCCTGGCCGGGCGCGGTGACCGTCAAAGTCGGGTCCTGCAGGACGCGCGTCGCCTGAACGCCGAAGAAGAGGCCGACGCCCGCGATCACGACCACAAGCAGAAGCAGCACGATGTGGATCGGCTGAAGCAGGAGCGATCGCCCGGGCGCGGCGACCGGTTGCGGCCCGCCCAGCAGCGGCTCCACCGCCTCCTTCTTGCCGCGCCTCCGAAGGAACGCAGGGATGCCGAGCGAGAAGGCCGGCGGATTCCACGGCGGCGATTCGAGAATGGACGGCTCGGCCGACGCGGGCTTTTGGGTCACCAGCGCCTGCTTCGGCGCAGCCGGCGATTGCTCTGGGGTCGCGGGACCCACGTCCACAGTCTTGACCGTGGGCCACCCCAAGCCGGGCAGCTTGAAACTGGGCATCTTGAAGCCGGGCGCTGGAGCGCCCTCGGCCGGCGACGCAGCGGTCTTGACCGTGGGCGCCTTGATCGCCGGCGTCCTGACCGCGGGCGTACTGACCGCGGGCGCCCTGACCGTGGGGACGACGTTGCCGCGCCGCCACTCGCTCTCCGCCTCGTCCGGATCGAGGCCAAGGTAGCTGGCGTAATTGCGCAGGAAGCCGCGGGCATAGACGTCCGCCGGGAGCTCCGAGAACTCGCCCTGCTCCATCGCCGCGAGATACTTGACGCGAATCTTGGTATCGCGTTCCACGCGGAAGAGATCCAAGCCCCTCGCCTCGCGAGCGGCCCGCAGGCGCTCCGAGATCGGTAGTCTGGCTGCGGCTCCCCCTTCGTACCCGCTCCCCTCCCCCGCCTGGCGCCGCAGCCGGCGCGGTTGATGGTTCGTCGTCATACCTCATCCTCGCCGTGCCCGGTGAACGGATGCGCGGGCCCGGCTCCGTCTCTGCGCAGCACCTGCCGCGCATTGGATCCGTCGAACGGACCGATGTAACCGCGCTCCTCCAGCTGATCGATGATCCTGGCGGCGCGGGCATAGCCGATCTTGAGGCGTCGCTGGAGAAGCGACGCCGAGGCACGATCGTACTCCTGGATGACACCTACGGCGTCCAGCAGGAGCCGATCGGCGTCTTCGTCCGGAGGTTCCGGGACGCCTTCGGTTTCCTCGTCCGTCTCGACGATGCCCATGTCGTAGTGCGGCTCCGCCTCGGTGCGCCAGTGTTCGGTGATGTTCCCGATCTCCTTGTCGGAGACGAAGACACCTTGCAGGCGAATGGGTCGCGGCAGGTCGGCGGGCTGGAAGAGCATGTCGCCACGGCCGATCAGATCCTCCGCCCCGGGCATGTCGAGGATCGTGCGCGAGTCGATTTGAGAGGCCATGGCGAACGCTATGCGGCTCGGGAAGTTGGCTTTGATCAGGCCCGTGACCACGTTCACCGAGGGCCGTTGGGTCGCGAGGACGAGGTGGATGCCCGTGGCACGGGCCTTCTGGGCCAGCCGGACCACGGGATCTTCGACGTTCCGGCCCTCGCGCATCATCAGGTCGGCGAGCTCGTCGACGATGATCACCAGGTACGGCATCTTGTCGGCTGGATCGGCGCGCGTCTCGTTGAAACCGGCGATGTTACGGGCGGTCGCGCCGGCGAAGCGCCGGTAGCGGCTCTCCATCTCCGCAACGGCCCACTTGAGGGCCGCCTTTGCTCGCTCAGGCTCGATGATGACCGGCACCATCAGGTGCGGCAGACCGTTGTAGCCGGCGAGCTCGACCCGCTTGAGGTCGACCAGGATCATCCGCACGTCATCCGGCGTGGCGTTGCACAGCAGGCTCGTGATGAGAGCGTTGACCATGACGCTCTTGCCCGAACCGGTGGCGCCGGCGATGAGCAGATGGGGCATCCTGGCGAGGTCGGCCGCCTGAGCGCGGTCGGCCACGTCCCGACCGAGGGCGAAGGTGAGCTTCGAGGTGGCCCGGAAATCCACCTCCTCGAGAATCCTCCGCAGCTTGACTATGTTGGGGTCCTTGTTAGGGATCTCGATCCCGACGACGCTCTTGCCCGGGATGGGTGCCTCGATGCGAATCGTGGGGGCCGCCAGGGCCATGGCCAGATCGTCGGAGAGAGCCTCGATGCGGGAGACCTTGATCTCCGGCGACGGCTCCACCTCGTACTGGGTGACCACCGGACCGGCGTTCCAGACCGCGACCCGTGCCGGAATGTTGAAGCTGGCCAGCTTGGCTTCGATGATCGCGGCGTTGCGCCGGTGATCCATCATGCTGTCGCCGCTGCGAGGCGCGATCTCCTCGAGCAACCCCAGGGGTGGGAGGTGGTACTCGGGGTGCGGCCTGGTCTCGATGAACCCGGCCGCTCCTGTCGCCCCGTCCGCCGATGCGGTCCCGTGCCGGGCGCGGATCGGCACTCCGTCGCGAATGGAGCCACCTGGGCGCGCCACCTCGGGGAGACCGGCGGTCTCCCGCAGGGGTCCGCCGTCACGCGTGGTGGCGCCGGGCGCAACCGGCGGGGCGAAGGTCGACGAGGTGGGCCCCTGGTTCGGGATGGCCGGCGGAATGGACAGCGCTCGTTGCCCGGCGAGCTTGCCCCTTGGCTCGACGGCTATCGCCTCGCGTCCCAGCAGCTCGGGCCTCTCGGTCCTCTCCAGGCCGGCTGCTCCGCCCTCCAACTTGGCGGGAGCGGGACGGAAGAGCGCGTGTGCCGCGTCGGAGGCAAGCCGCGCGATTGGCGCCATCGCCGCCGGGAGTGACATGTCGATCGCCAGCAGCAGGCCGGCGATCATGATGACGGTCAGAAGTATCGCCGTGCCCGGCGTCGTGATGAGGCCGGGCAGATTGTGGGCCAGGGCCCTGCCGATGATCCCCCCGTGCGGCGGCTTGATGAGCTCGATCAGGCCGAGGCTCGCGCAGAAGCTGACCGCCGTTCCGAAGGCCGCCAGCTCCCAGTCGCCTCGAACGCCCTTGGCCCGCTCGACCATCCACCAGCCGACGGCCAGCATCAAGAAAGGCAGCACGCGACGGCCGAAGCCGACCCACGGGGCGATCGAGTCGCGCCACCAGTCGGTCAGCTTGCCTTCGCCCGGCAGTAGAAGGGCGATCAGGGTCGCCACGCCCACGAGCATCAGCGTTAGCCCGATGATCGACCTCGCGACGTCGGGCGCGATCCGTGGCCCCATGCCACTGCGGCCACCGCGCCGTCGAACGGCGGCGGGGCGGCTGTTGCGACTCGCGGCCGAGCCGCTGCGAGTTGACATTCAGACCTCCACCACGACCGGGAAGACGAGCGGCCGCCGCCGCGTCTGCTCGTAGAGATAACGCGACACCTCGTCTTTGATCTGGCTCTTGAGAAGGCCCACCTCGCTGGTCCGGTCGCCCGGGCTCTCGACCGCGGCCATGACGTGCTCGACCGCTCCCTCGATGAGGGGGTCGCGCTCGTTCCCGTGGACGAAGCCGCGGGTGACGATCTCCGGCCGTGCGACCAGCTTGCCGGTCTGCTTGTCCACGGTCACGACGATGATGAACATGCCGTCGCTCGCGAGAGCGCGCCGGTCGCGCAGGACCACTTCTCCGACCTCGCCGACCGAGAGACCGTCGACCAGCACGTACCCGGAGGTGACCGGCCCGCCACGCCTGGCACTCCCGTCGGCGTAGAACTCGATGGCCTGGCCGTTCTCGATGATGAAGACGTTCTCCGCCGCGACACCCGTCTCGACCGCCAAACGACCATGCTGGACCAGCATGCGGAACTCGCCGTGGATCGGGATGAAGTACTTGGGCCGGGTCAGGCCCAGCATCAGCTTGAGCTCTTCCTGGCTGGCGTGGCCCGAGACGTGGGCGTGCTTGACGGTGTGGTAGTAGACGTTGGCACCGGCCTTGAAGAGATTGTCGATGGTCCGCGCCACGTACTCCTCGTTGCCGGGGATGGGGCTGGCGCTGACGATGACCGTGTCGCCGGGCTGGATCTCCACGAAGCGGTGGTCCCGGTTGGCCATGCGTGCCAGGCCCGCCATCGGTTCGCCCTGGGCGCCGGTCGTGGCGATGACTATCTGGTCGGCCGGCATCGACCCGATCTGATCCTTGCCAACGATCTGACCCGGCGCGTGGGTGAGGTACCCGAGATCGGTCGCGATGCGGAAGTTCTGCTCCATCGAGCGGCCGACGACAGCGACACGGCGATCGAAGGTCGCGGCGGCGTCGATGACCTGCTGGATGCGGGCGATGTTGCTGGCGAAGGTGGCCACGATGACCCGGCCATCCAGCGGCTCCATGATCTCGCGGAACGTCTCGCCGACGGTCCGCTCGGACAGCGTGTAGCCGGGGCTCTCGGCGCGAGTCGAGTCGGACAGGAGGCAGACGACGCCCTCCTCGCCCAGGCGGGAGAGCATAGCGAAGTCCGACCGCCGCCCATCGACCGGGGTGTGGTCGAACTTGAAGTCGCCCGTGGTCACGACCGTGCCGATCGGCGTGTGGAGCGCGATCCCCATCGCGTCCGGGATCGAGTGGCTGATCCGGAACGGCTCCACTCGAAATGGCCCGATCTGGAGATTGTCGCCCGGATCGAGCGGCAGGAGCGGATTGTTGTGGAGCTTGTGCTCCTTGATCTTGATGCCCAGCAGGCCGCGCGCCAGCGTGGAGGCGTAGACGGGCACGCCAGGGAAGTACGGGAGCACGTACGGCAGGCCGCCGACGTGATCCTCGTGGGCGTGGGTGATCAGGAAAGCCCGGACCTTCTCGCGGTTCTCGCGCAGGTAGGTGACGTCGGGGATGACCAGGTCGATCCCGAACATCTCCTCATCGGGGAACATGAGTCCGCAGTCGACCACGACGATGTCGTCGCCGTACTCGAAGACGTACATGTTCTTGCCGATTTCCCCTACGCCTCCGAGGGGGATGATGCGGAGCGGTATCTGCGAATCAGGCATCTGAGCTCGAGTGACGGGCGGTATCGATTTCGTTCATCCTAGAAGAGCCCGAGCTGGGCCGTTGGGTTGGATTCGGTGCCGGCTTCGGCGGCTGAGTCGGGGGCGATTTCGGGGTTCGGCGGGGGCGACACGGGCTCCGCTGCCACCCCTGGCAGCACCGGCGATGGCATGCTGCCGGTCGCAGGCTGCGATGCCCGGAGGGCACGGGCCTCGGTCAGGGCCATGGGCACGCCCTGCATGTCGGTGAAGAGCGTCTGCCTGAGCGACCCCTGGCGTAGCGCGGCTGCGGGGTGGTACATCGCGAACGTCAACGCCCGCGGCGCTCCCGACTCGGCGGCCGCGGCCCGGAACGTTCCATGAATCTGCCCGATCCGCGCACCGGGGCTGAAACGAGCCATGGAGAAGCGGCCCAGGGTGACGACGAGCGCCGGATCCAGCGCCTCGAGCTGCCGCCTCAGGAACGGCGCGCAGGCGGCGATCTCGTCCGGCTCGGGATCGCGGTTGCCCGGTGGGCGGCACTTGACCACGTTGGTGATGAACACCTCTTTCCGAGACCAGAGGACCGAGGCGAGCAGCTCGTCGAGGAGCGACCCGGCCTGGCCCACGAATGGCCGGCCCTGCCGGTCCTCATTGAACCCTGGGCCCTCGCCCACGAAGATGACCTCCGTCGCGGCGGTCCCCTCCCCCGGCACGGCGCGCGTCCGGCCCTCGTGCAGGCGGCAGTGCGTGCATGCCGCGACCTCCACGCCTATGGCATCGAGCGCCGCTTGACGCTCGGCGTCCGTCATGGGACTTCCCCGGCCCCGCCTTGGACCGCCCGTCGCGAGCGGGCCTTCACCCAGCCGCGATCGAGGAGGGACTCGGCGATCTCCACGGCGTTCGTGGCGGCGCCCTTGCGCAAATTGTCGCTGACAACCCAGAAGGCAAGACCGTGCTCGACCGAAGGGTCGGTTCGCACGCGGCCGACGTACACCTCGTCCGAGCCGGCGGCCTGAGTAGCGATCGGATAGGCGTGGCTCTGCGGATCGTCGATCACGACGACGCCGGGGACCGCCGCGAAGGCGCGGCGGGCCTCGTCCGGTGTGATCGGGTGGGTCGTCTCCACGTGCACGGCTTCCGAGTGGCTGACGAACACGGGCACGCGCACGGCCGTGCACGATAGCCGCAATTCCGGCAGGTGCAGGATCTTGCGGCTCTCGGTGACGACCTTCCACTCCTCGCGGGTATAGCCGTTCTCGAGGAAGATGTCGATCTCGGGCAGCGCGTTGAAGGCGATCGGGTGCGGGTAGACCGAGGCGACCTTCGGCTCACCCGCGACGTGAGCGCGGATCTGATTCTCCAGCTCGGCGAGCGCCTCCGCGCCGGTCCCCGACACGGACTGATACGTGTCGACGACCACACGCTCCAGGCCGACGGCGTCGCGCAGAGCCATCAGGACCGGCACGAGCTGCATCGTCGAGCAGTTCGGGTTGGCGATGATCCCCTCGTGCCACTCCCCGTCCCCGGGATTCACCTGGCTGACGATGAGGGGCACCGCGGGATCCATGCGCCACGCGTTGGAGTTGTCGATGACCGTCGCGCCTCGGGCGGCAGCCTCCGGGGCGAGCTGGCGAGATACGTCAGTCCCGGCGGAGAAGAGCGCGATGTCGACGCCTTCGAACGCCTCCGGCGTCGCCTCCTCGACCGTGAGAGTCCGCCCCTCCGCGCTGACGGTCGTTCCGGCCGATCGGCCGGACGCGAGCAGGCGAAGCTCGCCGACCGGGAACCGTCGCTCGGAGAGAACCTGGATCATCGTCCGTCCGACGACGCCTGTAGCGCCGACGACCGCGACGGTCAGCGGTTGGGCTTCTCGGGACATGGCTCCACTACTCTTCTGGTCTTGCGGGCACAGGTCCGAGTATACCAGCGGAGACGCCCACGTCGGTCCCCGCGTGCATACTCAGACGGAGACGCGTATGGATATGCACCCGCTGGATAGTGGGCCCGGATCCACCGGTCAGGCAGCGATCGCTGGATGCGGGCTTGGCCGGCGAACTCGCCCGAGGACGAACTCGCCGGCCGCTCCCGATCAGGCTCCGAACTAGCTCTCGGTGCGGGCGAGATGGCGCTGCATCGCCGCCTTGCGCGAGAGATTGACACGGCCCTGGCGGTCGATCTCGGTCACGACGACCATGACCTCGTCACCGACGGAGACCACGTCCTCGACCGTGGGCACGTGGTAGTCGGCCAGCTCTCCGATCCGGATCAGGCCTTCCTTGCCCGGCAGGATCTCGACGAAGCAACCGAAGCCCATGATCCGGGTCACCTTGCCCAGGTACAGGCCGCCGATCTCGACGTCGCGGGTGAGCGACTCGATCCACTGGACCGCCTTGCGCGAGCTGTCGCCCGACACGGCCGCGATCTGGACGGTGCCGTCGTCCTCGACGTTGATCTCGGTTCCGGTCTCCTCCTGGATCTTGCGGATCACGGAGCCGCCCTTGCCGATGATGTCGCGAATCTTCTCGGGGTTGATCTTGATGGTGATGATGCGCGGCGCGAAGCTGCTCATCTCCGTGCGGCTGGCCGGAATGACCGCATCCATCTTGTCGAGGATCGCCATTCGGGCAGCGTGAGCCTTCTGCAGACCCTGGCGAATGATCGCCTCGCTGATGCCCTTGACCTTGATGTCCATCTGAAGCGCGGTCACGCCCTCGCGGGTGCCGGTGACCTTGAAGTCCATGTCGCCGAACGCGTCTTCCTTGCCGAGGATGTCGGTCAGGACCACGAAGCGGCCGTCGGGCTCGCTGATCAGGCCCATCGCTGCTCCGCCGACGGCGGCCTTGATCGGCACGCCGGCGTCCATGAGGGCGAGGCTGGAGCCGCAGGTCGAGGCCATCGAAGTCGAGCCGTTCGAGGTCACGCACTCGCTGACGAGGCGGATCACGTACGGGAACTCGTCCTCCGACGGGAGGACCGGCAGCAGGGCTCGTTCGGCGAGGTGGCCGTGGCCGATCTCGCGCCGGCCGGGGCCGCGCATCGGCTTGTTCTCGCCAGTGCTGTAGGGCGGCATGTTGTAGTGGTGGAGATACCGCTTCTCCGTCTCGGGGCTGATCGTGTCGATCCGCTGGACGTCGGAGGAGGGACCGAGCGTCGCCACCGTGAGGGCCTGGGTCTGGCCGCGGGTGAAGAGGCCGGAGCCGTGAGCCCGGGGCAGCACCCCGACCTCGACGGAGATCGGGCGGATCTCGTCGACGCCGCGGCCATCCATGCGGATCCCCTCGTCGAGGATCACCTGGCGGACGGTCTTCTTCTGTGCCAGGGAGAAGAGGTTCTTGCTGACGCGAGCCTGGCGGCGCGCCTCCTCGAGGAGAGCGGCCGCGTCCTGGCCCTCGTTGCGAGTGGCGCGGATCGAGATGGCGATGGCGTCCTGCAGCGTCTCGATGCGATTGGGCAGGTCGTCGGCGACCTTGAGCAGGACGGCCGTCGTCGTCTCGGCATCGGCAAGGCCGCGGTGGGCACTCTCGACTGAAACGCCGAAGAAGCGGGCTACATCACCGAGCTTGTACGACTCGAGATCCGGATAGCCCTCGCGGACGATCGCCAGCGTGTCGAAGCTGGCAGCTCCGGTGAACTTGCCCGGCTCGCCGGCGGCCTGGTCGAGGAAGCTCAGGTCGAAGCCCACGTTGTGACCGACGAGCGGTGCATCGCCGGCGAACTGCGCGAACTTCGCGACAGCCTCGCTGGCAATGGGCGCGCCTGCGACGTCGGAGTCCGTGATGCCGTGCATCTGGACGCCGAAGATGGTGCGAGCGGGATTGACCAGCGTCGAGAAGGTGTCGACCACCTGGCCGTCGCGGACCTTGACGGCACCGATCTCGAGAAGATCGGCGACCTTGGGGTCGCGGCCGGTGGTCTCGACGTCCACGACGACGAACTCGGCGCCGGGCTGGCGAACCTTCTTCACGAACTCCAGGACGGAGCCGGTGCCGGGCTCGAGGTAGCCGACCGACTTGGGCTTGCCGACGGCGGCCCGCATCTCATCCTGGATGTCGATGAGCGGCTGCAGGGCGCGATGACCGAAGAGGATGGCGTCGGCCATGACATCTTCGGGAACGATCGAGGCGCCGGCCTCGACCATCATGATGGCGTCACGCGTGCCCGACACGATGAGGTCGATGTCGGAGCGCTCGAGGTCGCCAACTGTGGGGTTGACCACGAATTCGCCGTCGATGCGGCCGATGCGCACGGCGCCGATGGGCCCGAGGAACGGGATCGCACTGATCGTCAGAGCGCACGAAGCGGCAAACGTGCCCACGACGTCCGACTGGTTCTCCTGGTCCGTGGACAGGACCGTGATCACGATCTGGATGTCGTCCTTGTAGCCCTCGGGAAAGAGCGGGCGGATCGGCCGGTCGGTCAGCCGGCAGGCCAGGATCGCCTGCTCGGAGGGTCGGGATTCGCGCTTGATGAAGCCGCCCGGGATCTTCCCGGCGGCGTACATGCGCTCCTCGAATTCGACCGTGAGCGGGAAGAAGTCCAGGCCGGGCCGCGGATCGGACCGGTTGGCGGTGCCAAGCACCATGGTGTCGCCGAAGCGGACCGTAACGGCGCCGCCCGCGAGCATAGCCAGCTTGCCGGTCTCGATGCTGAGGGTGCGGCCGGCGAACTGCGTCTCGAAAGTCTGAGACACGGGTTTGTATTCCTCCTGAGCCAGGAGGACGGATGGTGTTCCGAAACTCGCCTGGACGAGCCGAGCGCGACAGACCAACCTGCGCGGGTCTCTGCCCCGCGTCCCGGGCTGCAGCGCTAGCGGCGGAGTCCGAGCCGTGCGATGACGGCGCGATAGCGGGCGTTGTCCTTCTTGACCAGGTAAGCAAGAAGGCGCCTTCGCTGTCCGACGAGCTTGAGGAGGCCGCGGCGGGATTGGTTGTCCTTCGGAAAGCCTCGCAGGTGCTCCGTGAGCTCCTTGATCCTTTCGGTCAGGAGCGCGATCTGCACCTCTGCGGAGCCAGTGTCGCCGTCATGTACGGCGTAATCCGAGATCACCTGTTCCTTCGCTTCCCGCGCGAGCGGCACACGATCCTCCGACTAGCTCTCTAGAACGTGGGTTACTTTGTCTCTCTAAATGCCTGGCGGATGGTAGCAGGCTTCGCCCGCCTCCGCCAGCCGGACGCCCGGCTGGGCGGTGCTGTCACGTGGCGAAAACGACCCTGACGCCTCCCCCCGACTCTGCCCAGGAGCCGTTCTCCAGCTTCAGGCTGTCGCCCTCCACCATGGCCGTCGCGGCCCTGTCCGCGCGCAGCGGCGGCGCGTCCGCCTGCCACGGCGCCCCGACCAGGACCGGATATCGGCCCGCGGGGGGCAGGACGACCGGGAGGTCGAAGAGGATTCGAGCCGTCTCCTGGAGACCGGCGGCCTCCTCCATTCGGCCGGTCACGGAGAGCGGCCGGCCGAGCAGCCGCTGGGCGGCAGACAGATCGCCGGCCACCACCCGCCTTCGAATCTCCGAGCTCCGGACCGGCTCGCCATCGAGCAGCAGCGGGTGAACGACCGTGACTTCGAAGCCGTCTTCCTTGCCCAGCGCCGTGAGCGCTTCCGCCGTGCCCTGGCGTTCATAACCGAACGCGGCATCGGGCGTCATCACGAAGCCGGCCAGCTCCACGCGGCTGCGGATGCGGGCCACGAACTCCTGGTAGGTGGTGGTCCGAAGCGAATGGTCGAAATGCTGGACTACGGTGACCTCCGCACCTGCGGCAGCCAGACGAACGAGCCGCTCGTCCGGGTCGCACAGGAGCGCCGGAGCCAGGCCCAGTACGACCTCCTCCGGGTGGGCATCGAAGGTGATGACGGACGGCCGGGCATCGGCTCGGGCGGCCGCGTGACGAAGCTCCCGCAGCAAGTACATGTGGCCTCGATGGAGGCCGTCGAAGACGCCGACTGCGACGTACAGCCGGCCCATCTCCGTCCGAAGCTGGTCCACGCCCGGAACGACCTCATGCGGGATCCCGGCACGGGCGTACTGCAGACGCGGCTCCCCCGGCCGGCTCCGGGCTGTGGCGACGGCCGTCCCGGCATTGAGAGGGCCGGAGGCCGGCACGACGAACATCTTCTCGGGCACGATGCGCCCCGATCGCCAGGAACCGATCCCCACCAGGGCCTGGTTGGGATCGACCAGCCTGACCGTGGCCCCTTGCGCGACTTGGGGTCGCTGCGCCGGCTTCACTTGCCGGCCGCGAGCCGTCGCCGCCACCTCCTCGTCCGATAGGACTGCAACCGGAATCGCCTCGAGGCCCACGTCGATCGGAAGCGTCAGCCCGGCCAGCGCCGCGGGTCCCTCGGCCGCCGCGCTTCTCAACGCATCGAGACCGTGGGCCGCCTCGAGACGGAACGGCCCGCTGCGAGTTCGCGTCAGGGCGCCGAGGTAGGCGCCGCAACCGAGCCGCTCGCCGAGGTCGCGGGCGAGCGACCGAATGTAGGTCCCGGCGCCGCACTCTACCTCCACCCCGGCCGTCGGGCGATCGGGGTCCGAGCCATCCCATTCGACCAGCTCCAGGCGATGGATCGTCACCGACCTCGGGGGAAGCTCGACCGCCTGGCCCTGCCGTGCGAGCTGGTAGGCCCGGCGCCCTCCAACCTTCATCGCGCTGAACGCCGGCGGACGCTGCTCGATCGAACCGCGGAATGCACCGAGTGCCTCCTGGACGGCCGCGCGCGTGGGCGCCGGCCCCTTCCCGGGGACGAGCTCCCCGTCTCGATCGTCGGTGGCAGAGGTCGAGCCGAAGCAGATCGTCGCCCGGTAGGCCTTGTCGTCGCCCATGTGGTACTCGACGACGCGGGTCCCGAGCCCCAGGAAGATGGGCAGCACGCCCGAAGCGAAGGGATCGAGCGTCCCGCCGTGCCCCACTCGGCGAGTGCCGCTCAGGCGCCGGACCAGGCCCACCATGTCGTGGGACGTCGGACCGGCCGGCTTGGCCAGGACGAGGATGCCGTCGATGCCGCCTTCCCGCGAGCGGCTGGAGCCGCTCATCCGGCAGTCGCCCCACCCGCCTCGACGAGCTCCGCGGCTCGGGCGAGAAATGCGCGGCGTGCCTCCGGCGGCGGCAGGTACAAGGTCGCCCCGGCGGCCCGAGCGTGTCCGCCCCCACCGAACGTGCCGGCCAGCACGGTCGCATCCACGCCGTCGCGCGTTCGGACGCTGACACGCGTCGCTCCGTCGGCCTCCTTGAACAGCACGACCACGTCGGCGTCTTTGGCCTGGGCGAGCATGTCGATGAGGCCCTCGGACTCCTCGGGGCCGGCTCCGGCAGCCGCCAGGTCGGCCAGCTCCAGCGTGGACCAGACGAGCCGGCCATCGCACGCAGACTCGAGACGCGACAGCACGCGGCCGAAGAGGATGAGCTGGCTGTTGGCCTTGGTGCGGTAGAGCCGGCGGGCGATCTCGCTGAGCGGCGCGCCCGCCTCGCGCAGCGCCGCGGCCACGACCAGCGTCCGCGGCGTCGTGTTGGGGTGCTGGAAGTTGGCGGTATCCATCACGATGCCTGCCGTCAGCGCCGCGGCCAGCATTCCGTCGCCGCCGCTGAGGGGAACGCCCATGCGCCACGCGAGCAGCGTGACCATCTCGCATGTCGCCGAGCTGCGGGCGTCGACCCAATCCAACGCGCCGAAATGCCGGTTCGAGAGGTGGTGGTCGATGTCGAGTATCGGCACGCGCCCGAACAGGGCTCGGTGCGACTCCAGCACGGGGCCGATCCGCTCCAGCTCACCGCAGTCGACCACGACAAGCAGGTCGTAGTCCACGTCCGCCGCCGGTTCCCGGAGGAAGCGGTCCATCCCGGACAGGAACTCGTACATCGCCGGCATCGGATCCGCGCACGCGGGCGTCGCCACTCCCCCACTCGCCTCAACGAGCAGCGCGATCGCCAGCGCCGAGCCGAGCGCGTCCGCCTCCGGGTTCTCGTGGCATATGGTCAGGACGCGCCGCGCGGTGCGCAGCCGATCCACTACCGCCTGCGGCACAGCGGCCGCGTATTCGGACAGATCGACTCGCGGCTCGGTGAAGCTCATCGGGTTCCTCGCCGGCCGTCCCCGCCGCCCGGCTTCGGCCCCGGCTTCGACCGCGGCTTCGAAGTTCGCTCGGTCACCGGCCTGCGCCTCTTCTTTGGCTCCGGCAGCGGCAACACGGCCGACTCGGGCTCCGGGAGATCGCCCTCGTGCGGCAGCCGCCGGACGGGCGTGGGCAGCGATTCGCCTGGCGTGGCCACCTCGTCGGGCAGCTTCCCGGCCTCAAGATCGTTGAGGATCTGCAGGACGCGCGTGCCCCGCTCGAGAGAGTCGTCGAGCCGGGCCTCGAGCTCGGGGATGCGGCGCATCCGTATCTTCGAGCCCAGGCCGTGGCGCACGTACGGCATGGCCCGCCGCAGCGCGGCCAGCGTCTCCTTGCGCTGGGCCTCGGGCCCGATGACGCTGAACCAGACGCGGGCATGGGCCAGATCCGGGCTCGTCTCGACCTTCGTGACGGTCACGAAACCGATGCCCGGGTCCGCCAGATCGCGCTCGAGCGCCTGGCCGATCTCCTGGCGGAGAAGTTCGTCGACACGTTCGGTTCGCTGGCTCATCGGGGCTGGCTACTCCGGCTCCGGCAGGAGTCGCAACGGCGGATCAACCGGCCGCCCGACTCACCATCTGCTGGGTGAAGCACTCGATGACGTCACCTTCGATGAGATCGTTCGATCCGACCAGACCGATCCCGCACTCGAAGTTGGTCGCGACCTCGCGAACGTCGTCTCGGAAGCGACGCAGCGACTCGATCCTGTCGGTGGCGATGACCTTGCCCCCTCGCCAGACGCGCACTCCGCCGGCTCGAACGATGCGACCGTCCGTGACGTAGCAGCCGGCGATGACCGCGACCTTGCCCACCTTGAAGATCTGGCGGACCTCTGCTCGACCCTCGACGGTCTCCACTTCGACCGGCTCGAGCATGCCGCGAAGCGCCGCCGAGATGTCGTCGGTGAGCTTGTAGATGATGTCGTACTGCCGCACGTCGACCTTCTCGGACTCGGCCGCGCGCCGGGCGGTGTCGGTAACCTTCGTGCTGAAGGCCACGACGATCGCGTCGGATGCGGCGGCGAGCATGATGTCGTTGTCGGTGACGTCGCCGGCCGCCTCGTGCAGGACGTTGATCCGGACCTCGTCGGTCGAGAGCTGCTGCAGGGCATGGGTGATCGCGCCCAGCGAGCCCGAGACGTCGGTCTTGAGGATGATCCGCAGCTCCTTGGTCTGGCCGGCCTGGATCTGGGCGTACAGATCCTCGAGAGTGGCGCGGCCGCTCCCTTCGGTCCGGGCCGCAGAGGCGGCCTTGCGCTCCTCGACCATGGACCGGGCGATCTTCTCGTCCGCCACGACCCGCAGGATGTCGCCGGCCTGCGGAACGTCCGCCAGGCCCAGCACCACTGCCGGGCTCGAAGGACCGGCCTTCGTGATGCGCTTCCCAAGGGCGTTCTCGAGTGCGCGGACCTTGCCGTAGGTCTCGCCGACGACGATGACGTCGCCGACTCGCAGCGTGCCGGTCTGGACCAGCGCGGTCGCGACAGGGCCGCGGCCCTTGTCCAGCTCCGCCTCGACGATCGTGCCGATGGCGGGACGCTTGGGGTTGGCCTTGAGGTCCTGCAGGTCGGCCACGAGGTTGATCATCTCGAGCAGCTCGTCCAGGCCGAGGCGAGCCTTCGCGGAGACGGGCACCATCGGCACGTCACCGCCGTACTCCTCGACGACGACGCCCGCTTCCGCGAGCCCGTTCTTGACGCGGTCGGGGTTGGCATCCGGCTTGTCGATCTTGTTGAGGGCGATGATGATCGGGACCTTCGCCGCGCGGGCGTGGTCGATCGCCTCGAGGGTCTGGGGCATGACGCCGTCGTCCGCCGCCACGACCACGATGGCGATGTCCGTGACCTTGGCGCCGCGAGCGCGCATCGCCGTGAAGGCCTCGTGGCCCGGGGTGTCGAGGAAGACGATGTGGCGGCCGTCCTTGACGACCTCGCTGGCGCCGATGTGCTGGGTGATGCCGCCGCGCTCGCCGGCCGCGACCTTGGTGGTGCGGATGGCGTCGAGGAGCGACGTCTTGCCGTGGTCGACGTGGCCCATGACGGTCACGATCGGGGCGCGCGGCTGCAGGAGCGACTCTTCGTCCTCCTCGTACAGCTGCTCCTTGGTGGCGGCGCTTACCGGCGCCGCCTCCGCCTGGGATCCGTCGGCGTTGGCCGTGGCCCCTGGAGCGGCCGTCTCGGCGACTTCGTAGCCAAGCTCCTCGGCCACCAGAGACGCCGTCTCACGGTCGATGCCCTGGTTGATGTTGGCGAAGATGCCGCTCTTGATCAGCTCGCGGATCACGTCCGCCGGGTTGACACCCAACAGGTCGGCGAGGTCCTTGACGGTGATGCTGGACGGCAGCTCGATAGCGCCGCGCTCTCGCGGATCGAGGACTGCCGCCGCACCCCCCGCTACGGCGTCGCGGCGCATCGGCTTGCGCGGACCACGACGGCCCCGCGTGCCGCTCCTACTCTTTGCCACGACTACCTCCTGTTTCGATCCTGTTCGCCTCCCCTGTCAGCTCGGCCCGGAGCTCTACCGGGATGGGCACTTCCAGCGCACGCTGGAGCGATCCTTTGTCGAGCGCCGCCTTGCGACACTCGGCTGTTTCACACACGTATGCCCCGCGACCGGGCATCTTACCCGTCGGGTCCAGGACGACGCGGCCATCGGGCGTCCGGACGACGCGCGTCAGCTCACGCTTCTGCCGGGGCTGCCGGCAGACGACGCACGACCGGGTCGGATAGCGCCGTGGTGGCGCGCCCCGGGCTACGATGGCACCTCCTCGGTGATCGCCGGTTCGACGGCAACCTCTGGTGGCTGTGTCTTGGCGGCCGCCTTTCGGCGCTTGGGCTTCGCCGCGACCGGTTCGTCCTCGGCTGCAGGCACGACCACGGCCGGCTCTACCGCCGCGTCGGGCGCAGCCGCTGCCACCGGTTCGATTGCCGGGGCCGGTTCCTCGGCAGCGGCCTCGGCGGTGTGCGCGGCCTCGGCCCTGGCCGCCTCGGCGACCGAGACGTCGCTCCGAATGTCGATCCGCCAGCCGGTTAGCTTGGCCGCCAGTCGCGCGTTCTGACCCTCGCGGCCGATAGCCAGGGAGAGCATCCGCTCGGGCACCACGACGTTGGCGATGCGGTGCTCCTCGTCGATCCGGACCTCTATCACCTGGGCCGGGCTCAGCGCCTTCGCCACGAATGTCGAGGCGTCCTCGGACCACTCGATGACGTCGATCTTCTCTCCGCCCAGTTCGGCGACCACCGCCTGGACGCGCGCGCCGCGCTGGCCAACGGTCGCACCGACCGCATCGAGTCCCTGCTGGCGCGACGCCACGGCGACCTTCGAGCGGCTGCCGGCCTCACGGGCGATGGCCTTGATCTCCACGGTGCCGCCGTGGATCTCGGGTACCTCCAGCTCGAAGAGGCGGCGCAAGAAGCCTTTGTGCGTCCGGCTGACGTAGATCTGCGGTCCCTTCGCGCTGCGGCGAACCTCCAGCACGAAGGCCTTCACGTTCTGGCCGATCCGGTAGTGCTCCAGCGGCGACTGCTCCGTGGTGGCAAGGATCGCCTCGGCCTTGCCCATGTCGAGGATGATTGCGCGCGGCTCGATGCGCGAGACCGTCCCGGTGATGAGCTCGCCTTCGCTGCTGGCGTACTTGTCGAAGACGACGTTGCGCTCGGCCTCGTGCAGTCGCTGCAGAACGACCTGCTTGGCGGTCTGGGCGTGAATTCGGCCGAAGGCCTCCTGGTCGAGCTGCTCGGTCTCGACGAGATCGCCCGGCTCGGCGCCCGGCTGGAGAGCCTGGGCGTCCGCCACGCTCATCTGAGTCGCGGGATCCTCGATCTCCTCGGCCACGAGGCGAGCCCGGAAGACGCGAACCTTGCCCGACTCGGCGTCGATCCGGACATGGATGTCCTCGTCGCCCGGCGTCCGCCGATACGCCGACTGGATCGCCTCCTCGACGGTCCGAATCAGCTGCTCTCGCGAGACCCCCTTCTCCGCGTTGAGCTGCAGGAGGGCGCCGACGAAATCTCGACTCACTTCGCGCCTCCCGTTCATCATTTCAGCCGCCGGCCGGTCGCCCGACCCGCCAGCCACTCAACAAAAGACGTGGGGGTCACCCACGTCACGAGCGGCCGGTAGATTGCGCAGAGTATACACGGCGCCCCCGGAGCATCCAAGGGGCGCCGCGATGGCTCAGCCGTCGGGATCAGCTGCAGGGAGTGGTCTCGTCGGCGAGTATGTAGCCCTGGCTGACGACCAGTTTGAAAGGCGAGTTGGCGAACTGCGTGCCCGCCAGATCGGGCTTGACGACGTGGCACGCCATATCGACGGCCTCGCTCTCGTGCCCCGGAGCGACGTGGATGACCCACGTGGTTCCGCCGTTCGCCCACTGGAATTCGACCTGGTTCGCCCTCGGCTGCAGATCCGCCAGGAGCTTCAAGTCCATGCCGATCGTCGGGCCCATCGTGACGACGCAGCCGACGACCAGGACGAGGATCACGCCCAGGGCCACCAGGAAGGCCAGCAGACAGCCGTGGCGGCGGGCGAAGGACCGCGGCTGAGCCGGCGGCGGTCCCCAACCCGGCTGCGGTTGGCCCCAGCCGGGCTGATCCCAACCTGGCTGCGGTTGGCCCCAACCGGGCGGTGGCGTGCCGGGTGGTGGACTACCGGCCGGTGGCGCTCCCCACGGCTGCGGCGCCCCAGGCTGCTGGCTCCAACCGGGCTGGTTTGGATCCTGTGGCGACGTCATGTGCCCCTCCGGCGACGGTACGGCTGGCGGCGGACGACGTTGACGGTCTGGCGACGGACGCAGCGCGAGTCTCCATCCCGCCGGCACGCCACGTCAAGACCGACGGCGGCACTAGGGCACGGGCGACTCAGCTCGGCGCGACCTGGACATAGACATCGTGATCGCCGAACGTGGCCGCGAGACGGTAGTTGGCGCGCACGAAGTCGCGGAGCGGTGCCAGGGTGTCGAGGTCCCGCCCGTCGCCGGACGCGGGTTTGGGCCGGAACAACGGCACGGCCGCAGGGACCTCAACGATCACGGAGGGCGGTGAGGCGCGCCACGCTTCCGCCAGAGTCTCGGTCCGGTCCGCGGACCAGTAGCCCGCGGTCACCATCGGGAACTGGTAGACGAAGCGGTCATAGGAAGGGCGGCCGGCGGTCAGATACAGGTCCGGGTCGTCGCCCCAAACGAACAGCGTTGCCGAGACGGAAGTGTTGGCTCGTATCCACGCCGCGGTCGCGCCCGACGACGCCCCGGCTTGGTCCGAGGTGCCCAGAGTGACGGCGGTGAGCTGTGACGCGACCGTGGCCGAGACGAGAAAGGCGAAAGCGGTGGCCGTCACGAGGGCGAAGGCGAGGCTCCGAAGACGCGGATTCCGCGACCAGAGTCGCGCCCACATCCACTGCATGCCCGGGGCCGCCAGCAGGACCAGCGGCGGGACGACGACGATCAGGTAGTGAAGGTAGATGCGGTCCTGGTACGCCACGTATGCCGCGTACGCGATTGCCCAGGCCAGGCTCGACCACTCGACGCCGCCGGCCGAGCGGGGCCGCAGGGCCATTCGCGCCACGGTGACGCCGGCCGGGACCGCCAGGCAGGCCAGGTACAGCAACGTGACGGGCAGGATCTCGGCCATTCCGGAGCTCGAATCGCGATAGGCCGCGTTGTACGTGACGATCTGGTCGAAGGCATCGCCCGCTGCGCCTCCGACAACCAGCCAGCCGAGCACGAGGAGAGGCAGGACCAGGCCTCCCGCCACCACAGCGGCGGCCCGCCGGCCCACCCCGGCCGGCCCCCCTTCTCCTGCGACGGCGGCCACCGCCAGCACGGCCGCCCCGGGCAGCGATTGCATGGATATCAGGCAGGCAACGCTCAGCAGACAGCCGATTCCCGCCGCCGAGCGCCAGTCGCGCGGCATGGTCGCGATCGCCCACAGCGCCGCGACCAGCGGGAGCAGCGCGAACGACTCCGTGGCGCCGCCCCCCAGGGCCAGCGGATGGCAGGCCACTCCAACTACGCACACGACGCTCCAGAACCACGCCGGCCCCGACGAGAGACGGCGGCGCAGCAGGCCGTCGATCAGCAAGATGGCCGCCGAGGTGAAGACAACGGTCAGGATCCAGCTGACCAGCCACGGGTCGAGCCAGGGCAACGCCGTCTGGCCGAGCGCGTTCAGCAAGTACGCCCCTGGCGGCTTGTGATCCCACAGGTCCTTGTACGGCATCGCACCCTCGCGGATGCGTACGCCGGCGAATACGAAGACGGCCGAGTCGAGCGGCGCGCCCAGGACCAGGCCGGGCGAGAGCAACAGGGCGTTCGCGGCTATCAGTGAGCCCGGCCGAAGCAGTCTCGCCGCCTTCATGAGCCGCGCGACGCCGGTTCCGAGCCCGATTCAGCCAGCCACTCCCCGGCGGCCGCGGCCACCCGGAGGCCCAGCTCGAGCGCAAGCGAGACGCCGCGGTCGTCCGGATAGATGTGCGCCAGGCTGGCGTGGAAGAGCCCCGGCATGCCCGTAGCCAGCGGCAGACCCGGCATCGGGCCGCCAGCCAGCGGAACCGGCTGAGCCCAGCGGTCGCGCGAGACATGCGCGGTCTGGATCCAGCCCCGGTCGAACGCCGGGTTGATGGCCCGCAGCACGCCCTCGGCCGCGCCCACGATCTCCTCCGCGGAGGCGCTCCAGGCGCGCCCGCCCACCTCGACGTAGTGCGTGAGATAGACCAGGTGCCGTCCGCCGTAGCGATCCGCCGGAATGAAGTTGGTGTGCTCGATCACTGCCAGGCAGGCGAGCTCGGTGCGCTCGATGAGGTTGACCCAGTAATACCGCCCCAGCGGTCGATCGAGCTCAAGCAGGGCGCACGCGACAGCCCGGTACGGGATCGCCTCGATCCTTCGCCGGTAGGCCTCGGGAATGGCCGTCAGGCCGGCCAGGGCCTCGCCGCCGAGACAGGCCACGACGGCCCGAGCCGAGACCTCCCGCCCACCGAACCGCACGCGCCAACGATCGCCTTCTCGAACCAGCGAGTCGGCCGGCGTCCCGCACCACACTCGAACGCCCCGCGCGCGGATCTCCTCCTCGTACCTCCCGGCCAGCGCGCCGAGTCCTCCGCGCAGGTAGCCGAGCCGGTCGCCGGTGCCCCGCTTGCGCGCGTTGGCGCGCTGCCTCATCCGCCCAACCAGCCAGGCCAGCGCCACGTCACTCGCGAAGGGACCGAACTTGCCCTCGAGAAGCGGCTGCCACAGCACGGCGTAACCCCTGGCGCCGAACCAGCGCGGCCCGGCATCGCCGACGCGCATCTGGTCGAGCCGCGTCCCGCGACCCCGAACCAGAGCCACCGCCGACCCCAACCCAAGCCTGATGCGGGCGCGAAACGGCAGCGGCCCGAAACGCAGCAGGTCGAGGATCGAGTCGAACGGGAAGACGCGGCCGTCATCCAGCACGGCCGTGGACGCCCGCCGCCATTCGAGCCTGTCGGACAGCCCCAGCCGGTCGATCAGGTCTCGCAACTGGCGGTCCTGCGGAAAGACGTGGTGGTAGTAGGCCTCGACCTCCTCGCCTCCGACGGAGATGGATCGAACGAGCCCGCCGACGACCGGCGCCGCCTCGATCAGCTGGACCGTGAAGCCGCGGCTTGCGAGCGCGTCGGCGGCTGCCAGGCCGGCCATTCCCCCGCCGATGACGACAACGTCGACGGCGCCGTTCCGGGGCTTGGCTTGCGACATCGCTCCTCCCAGGGCGCTGCGGCCGAAGGGGCCGCGATCAGTAGGCCCGCGCGAAGAGCGCCCGTCGCTCCGAACCCGCCCCGCAGACGACGCACTTGCCGGCCTCATCCGGCGAGTCGAACGGGATGCAGCGGATCGTGGCGCCGGTCTCCTCGTTGACCTGCTTCTCGCATTTCGCGTTGCCGCACCACGGCGCCAGGAAGAACCCGCCTTCGCCGTCGAGCCCGTCCTTGAGCTGCTGGTACGTGTCGACGTGATGCGTGTTCGAGTCGCGGAAGTCGCGGGCGCGCGCCAGCAGCTCGGCCTGGTAGGCGCGCAGACGAGACGCCAGCTCGGCCGCCAGTCGATCGAGCGGGACGGCCTCCTTCGAGCGGTCGACGCGCTTGACCACCATGGCCTGCCCCGCCGCGACGTCGCGAGGCCCGATCTCGAGCCGGAACGGCACGCCGCGCAGCTCCCAGTGGTTGTACTTGAAGCCTGGCGAGTCGTCGCGCCAGTCGACCTTGACCCGGACCGCCTTGCCTTCGGGCGTCTCAGCCAGCGCCGCCTGAAAGCGATCGATCGTCGCGGCGACGGCCGCCTTCTCCTCGTCATTGCGGAAGATCGGCACGATGACAACCTGGACCGGCGCGACGTTGGGCGGCAGGACCAGCCCGGAGTCGTCGCCGTGGGCCATCACCGTCGCCCCAACCATGCGCGTCGAGAACCCCCACGACGTTCCGTATGGGTTCTTTCGGACGTTGTCCCGGTCGAGGAACTCGATCCCTGCCGCCCGCGCGAAGTTCTGGCCGAGCATGTGGCTCGTGCCGGCCTGGAGCGCCTTCTTGTCGCGCATCATGGCTTCGACGCACCACGTGAACTCGGCGCCGGGGAACTTCTCGCTGTCGGTCTTTCGACCCTTGATGACCGGTATCGCCAGCCATTCCTCCGACACCTTGTCGTAGCAGTCCAGGCCGGTCCGGACCTCCTCGACCGCCTCCTCCTCAGTGGCGTGGAAGGTGTGGGCTTCCTGCCACAGGAACTCCGCCGTGCGCAGGAAGAGCCGCGTCCGCAGCTCCCAGCGAACGACGTTGTTCCAGATGTTCATCAGCAGCGGCAGGTCGCGGTAGGACTGGATCCAGTCCTTCACGCTGTCGGCGATGATCGCCTCGCTGGTGGGACGGATGGCCAGCCACTCGTCGAGGGCCTTGCCGCCGGCGTGGGTCACCCAGGCAACCTGGGGGTTGAAGCCCTCGACGTGCTCGGCTTCCTTCTCGAGGAGCGAGCGCGGCACGAAGAGCGGGAAGTAGACGTTGCTGTGGCCGGTTCGCTTGATGTGGCCGTCCAGCTCTGCCTGCATCGACTCCCAGATGGCGTAGCCGTAGGGCCGGATGATCATGCAGCCGCGAACCGGGGAGTAGTCGGCCAGCTCCGCCTTGAGGACGACGTCGTTGTACCACTCCGGGAAGTTCTCGGACTGGCGCGTGATGCTGGTGACGAAACCCGCCGTGGGCACGCTGTTCCTCCTCCGGGCGATCCGAGCTGGGCGACTTCGCGCAATCGTAACGCCTGAGCGCTCCACCGAACGCCTCCGACGGAATCCCGGTCGTATCGGCTGCCTACGGTCGAGCCACTAGCGAACCGCTGCCGGGAACCGCCGGTCCACGTAGCCCTCCAGGATCGCCTTGAACTCGGCGGCGATGTGGTCGCCGCGAAGAGTGCGGTCCAGGGCGCCGTCGATGAAGACCGGCGCGACCGGGTCCTCGAAAGTACCGGGCAGGCTGATGCCGATGTCGGCGTGCTTGGATTCGCCGGGGCCGTTCACGACGCAGCCCATGACCGCCACTCGCAGCTCCTCCACGCCGGGGTGCCGCTCGCGCCACAGCGGCATCTGGTCGCGCAGGTACGACTGGATGTCGCTGGCCAGCTCCTGGAAGTAGGTGCTCGTCGTGCGGCCGCAGCCCGGACATGAAGCGACCTGCGGCATGAACGACCGCAGTCCGAGCGACTGCAGGACTTGCTGCGCGACGGCCACCTCTTCGGTCCGGTCGCCGCCGGGCTGGGGCGTGATCGAGACGCGGATCGTGTCGCCGATACCCTGGGCCAGCAGCAGCGAGAGCCCCGCAGAAGAGGCCACGATTCCCTTCATCCCCATCCCCGCCTCGGTCAGACCCAGGTGGAGCGCGTAGTCGCCGCGGGCGGCCAGTCGTCGATACACCTCGACGAGGTCGCGAACGCCGGAGACTTTCGCCGAGAGAATGATTCGGTCGTGGGCCAGGCCGGTCGCCTCCGCCAGCTCGGCCGAGCGGATGGCGCTTTCGACCATCGCCTCGATCATGACCCCGCGGGCGTCCCCGGGCTCCGCCAGACGCGCGTTCGCGTCCATCATCTCGGCCAGGACGGCCTGGTCCAGCGAGCCCCAGTTGACGCCGATCCGCACCGGCTTGGCGTTCTCGATCGCCACACGGACGATCTCGGTGAAGTGGTCGTCGTGGTGGCGGCCGGGCCCGACGTTCCCAGGGTTGATGCGGTACTTGGCCAGCGCCCGGGCCGCCTCAGGATAGTCGCGCAGCAGCTTGTGGCCGTTGTAGTGGAAATCGCCGACGATCGGGACGGCGGCGCCCAGACCCCGAACCTTGCGCACGATCTCCGGGACTGCGGCCGCCGCGGCCTCGTTGTTGACCGTGATCCGGACCAGCTCCGACCCGGCGTGAGCCAGCCGCGCGACCTGCAGCGCCGTGCCGTCCGCGTCGGCCGTGTCCGTGTTCGTCATCGATTGGACGACGATCGGGTGGCCGCCGCCGATGATCACGCCATCGATGTCCACGGCCACGGAACGGCGCCGCGGCGCGAACCCCGAATCGCTCACGGCCGCTAGCCGCCCGCCCGAATCAGGTCGAAGTAGCTTATCCACACCAGGAACGCCATCAGCGCCGCAAACCCCACGACGTAGGTCGCCGCCTCGAAGGCACTGACGCCCCGCACGCCGAACACGCGCTTGATGACCATGATCGCCATCTTGCCGCCGTCGAAAGGCGGTATCGGCAGGACGTTGACGAGCGCCAGGTTGGCCGACAGCACGGCCGCCAGCAGAAGCAGCAGCAGCGGCCCGTAGTTGTTGACCACGTTGCCGACGTCCTGCGCGATGCCAACGGGGCCCTGTACGCCCGGGGGCGCCTGCGTGGGGTGGCTGGCGATATGACCTGCCAGATCGCCCAGCGCGCCAACGATCAGGGTCAGGGCCTTGCCCGTCGAGGTCAGCGACGTTCCCACCGCCGCCACCGGACTCCCCTGCACGTAGCCGATGTTGTAGTCGAAACTCACACCGAGGACGCCGGGATGCGCGTCGTCCGGCACCCGAAGCAGGACGTCGACCGACCGCCTCTGGCCCTTTGTGTCGACTACCAGCAGCGTGACGTGCTGCCCGGCCCGCGAGAAGAGGTACGACCTGAACTGCCCGACCTGGTCCTCGCCGAGATCGATCAAGTTGTACGTCCGGCCGTCGATTGCGAGGATCTGATCGCCAACCTGGAGCCCGGCCGCCTCGGCCGGGGACCCCGCGGTGATCTCGTGGAAGGTCGGCCGCATCATGGGGTTGGCAAGCCAGGCGACCAGGAAGAACAGGACCACCGCGGCCAGGAGATTCACCGCCACGCCGGCAACGAGAACCACCAGCTGCTTACGAAGCGAGGAGTTCACGAATGCCCGTGGGTCGTCTGAATCGGTTTCCTCGCCCTCGAGGCGCACGAAACCGCCGATCGGCAGGTAGTTGATCGTGTAGATCGTCTCGCCGTCGTCGTGGAGGATCTTCGCCCGGGGCGGGAAGCCGATGCCGAATTCCAGAACCCTCATGCCGGAGAGCCGGGCGGTGATGAAGTGGCCCAGCTCATGGACGAGCACGAGCAGCCCGACAATGACCAAGAATGCGGCGACGCCCGTGACCCAGAACATGATTCCGCCGATCGTCACCGGGCAACCTCCGCGAATGCGCGAACTTCCGCGTCGAGCGCGACCAGATCCTCGAGTCCAGGCTCACGCGGCTCGCCGGAGCCGAACCTCTCCACGGCCGCCCCCAAAACTCGCGGGATCCCCTGGAAATCGAGGCGGCCATCGAGGAAGCGGGCTACGGCGACCTCGTCGGCGGAGATGAGAGCGGTGCTCGCCCGCGGTCCGGCAAGTCCGGCCTCGCGAGCGATCCGCAACGCTGGGAAGCGCTCCTCGTCCGGGGCACGGAACTCCAGCCTGCCGGCGGCGATCAGATCCGCCGCGGCCGCCGGCGACGGGCGGCGGCGCGGGTACGTGAGCGCGTATTGGATGGGAAGTCTCATGTCCGGGGTCCCCAGCTGGGCCTTGATCGAGCCGTCCACGAACTGCACCGCGGAGTGGACGACGCTCTGAGGGTGGATCACCACCGAGATCGCCGACAGAGGCACATCGTACAGCCAGCGTGCTTCGATGATTTCCAGGCCCTTGTTGGCGAGGGTCGCCGAGTCGATGGTGATCTTCGCGCCCATCCGCCAGGTGGGGTGTCGCAGGGCGCGATCGGGCGTGACCGTCGCGAGGTCCGCGACACCGGCATCGAGGAACGGCCCCCCGGACGCCGTGAGCAGCAGTCGGGCGATGGCGCGGTGGTCCTCGCCGACCAGGCACTGCCAGATGGCCGAATGCTCCGAATCGATCGGACGGAGCCAGCCGAGCGGGCCGGCGAGGGGATGAGCCGGGGCGCCCTCAATGGCTGCCGCCGCAGTTCCAAGCTCGGCGGCCTGCGCCTCTGCCAGGGCCCGAGCCAGCGGCATCACGAGATGCCCGCCCGCGACCAGGGTCTCCTTGTTGGCCGTGGCCACGATCTTGCCCGCTCCCAGGGCCGCGAGCACGGAACGCAGCGCAACCAGGCCCCCCGTCGCGACGACCACCAGATCGACGTCCTCCCGGGCCACGATCTCCTCCAGGGCACCGCCGCCTGAAATGCGGGCGACTCCCGGGGGCAGATCGAGGCACGCGGCGGCGCTCTCGTCCGCCAGGGCCACAACCTGCGGGCGGAACCGGCGCGACTGCTCTTCGAGGAGCTGCGCCTGCGAGCCGGTTGCGAGCGCCACGACTCGGAAGGCGTCGGGCATCTCGGACAGCACCTCGACGGCCTGGCGACCGATCGAACCACCCGAGCCGAGGAGGGCGACGCGGACCGGGGGCGGGGCAGCTGTCATCGTGCCACCGCCGAGGCGCGACCGTGCCGACCGGCACAGCGGCCGCTCCCCTCCCCCGCCGGCGCCAGGCCGGACTCAGCGAACCAGAGCCGCGACATAGAGCGCGGCGACTGGCGCCGCGAAGATGAAGGAATCCACACGGTCGAGTATGCCGCCGTGGCCCGGAATCAGCCCGCTGGAGTTCTTCGCGCCCGCTGAGCGCTTGAGCATCGACTCGGCCAGGTCGCCGGCCTGCGCGGCGAGGCCGACCAGCGGACCCATCGCCAACCCCAGCACAACCGGCTGACCCAGGGCCCAGAAGCCGGCCGCCGCCACTGCCGTGCAGGCGACCAGACCGCCGAACAGACCCCAGTAGCTCTTCGAGGGCGAGATGTGGGCCAGGAACTTCCGCTTGCCCAGCGCGATGCCCACCAAGTACGCGCCGGTGTCGAACGACCAGACGAGCAGGATGACGAGCAGGATCCAGCCCCGCTCCCCGCCCAGCTGCCCGGCCGGCGCGGTTGCAGCGACGGCGGGCGCGCCGAGGCCGAGACGGACGAGCGAGGCGAGCAGCCCCACGTAGACCGCGCCGAAGGCAGTCGCCATCCAGGCCCCGAAACCGACCTTCGTGTCCATCTCGACGAATGCGGCAATCCCCGCCGCCACGACAACCGCCGCGATGAGCAGATCGCCGTAGCCGGCCAGCCACGAGGGAGCGGCCACGTCCGCGGCCACCGCCAGCGACCCGGCCACGACCAGCCACGGCGCCGCCGCGTACCCGGCGCCGCGCAGCAGCCGGCCCGCCTCCCAGGCGGCGACGGCGACGAAGACCGCGATCAGCGCCCCAAACCACGGCTCGCCAAGGGCCAGCACGACCAGCAGCGGCGGAACGAAGATGAGCGCGCTGAGCGCCCGCTGCCGCATCCCCTCGCCCCCTCTACCGCCCGAACCGGCGCTGCCGGTGGGCAAACTCGACGAGGGCCGCGTCCAGATCCGCCGGGCCGAAGTCTGGCCAGAGCGTCGGGGTAAACACGATCTCGGCGTAGGCAGATTGCCAGATCAGGAAGTTCGACAGCCTCTCGTCGCCACCGGTCCGGATGACCATGTCCGGGTCCGGCAGGCCCGCGGTGTACATCGCCCCGGCCATGACGTCCTCGTCTATCTCCTCCGGCCGCAGGCCCAGGGCGACGACCTTGCGGGCCGCGTCCACGAGCTCCGTCCGGCCCGAGTAGTTGAAGGCGATGTTGAGCTGGAGCCGCTTGCCACCCGCGGTGGCGTCCAGCGCGTCCTGGATCGAGGCCCGCGTCTCGGGCGGAAGCTCGTCCATCCTCCCGAGCAGCCGCACGCGCGCGCCCTGGGCGACCAGCTCGGCCGTCTCGTTGCGGATCACCTTCTCGAGCAGCATGAAGAGGCCACTCACCTCGTCATCGGACCGCGCCCAGTTCTCCCGGCTGAATGCATACAGCGACAGGACCTCGATCCCGCGCCGGACGGCGTGGCGGATGATCTCGCGGATGCCCTCGACGCCGGCGGCGTGGCCCTCCATCTCGGCCAGGCCCCGGGCTCGGGCCCACCGCCGGTTCCCGTCCATGATGATCGCGACGTGGCGCGGCATCTCCTCGGGCGGGACAGCGAAAGGCTCCTGGGGCCGCGCCACGGGCGCCCCTGCCGCCACGGCCGCCTCTGCCACCGGCGAACCGTCGGCCGGTTCGGTCGAAGCCTGGCGCTCCCGGTGGACGATCGACGGAGAGTCGGTCGGGCGGTCGATGGGACGGGCCACTAGACCTCCAGGATCTCCTGCTCCTTGGCCGCGCCGACGCGATCGACGTCGCCGATGTGCTTGTCGGTGACGCGCTGCAGGCTCTCGTGCTCGCGCCGGCCCTCGTCCGCCCCGATGGTGCCGTCGTGCTCTTCCTTCTTGAGCTGATCGCCTGCCTCGCGGCGCAGGTTGCGGATCTCGACGCGGGCCTCTTCCATGCGCTTGTGGACCTGTTTTACGAGATCGCGGCGCCGCTCCTCCGTAAGGGGCGGAATGTTGAGCCGGATGACGGTGCCGTCGCTGTTGGGTGTCAGGCCGATGTCGCTCTTGAGGATCGCCTTCTCTATCGACTGGAGAGCGGTGCGATCCCAGGGCTGGATCACGATCTGGTGCGACTCGGGGACGTTGATGCCGGCCAGCTGGTTGAGGGACGTGGGCGCGCCGTAGTAGTCGACCACGAGCCGCTCGACGATTGACGTGGAGGCGCGACCCGTGCGAACACCTTGCAGGTCGCGCTCGAGAACCTCCACCGCGCGCACCATCTTGTGTTCGGTGGCGGTCAACGTCTCGCTGCTCATGCGGGGCTGCCTCCGTTGATCAGGGTGCCGACGGTTTCGCCCACGGCCACCCGCGTGATGTTCTGGGGCTTGTTGAGGTCGAACACGACGATCGGAGTGTCATTCTCCATGCACAGGGACACGGCTGTGGCATCGAGAACGCCCAGCCGTTGGGCCAGCACCTGGGCGTACGTGAGTCGCTCGTAGCGCTTGGCATTCGGGTTGGTGACCGGGTCCGAGTCGTAAACCCCGTCGACCTTGGTCGCCTTGAGGATGACCTCGGCCCCGATCTCGACCGCTCGGAGCGCGGCGGCCGTGTCGGTCGTGAAGTACGGATTGCCCGTCCCGGCGGCCAGGATGATGACCCGCCCCTTTTCGAGATGACGCACGGCACGGCGGCGAATGTACGGCTCCGCCACCTCGTTCATCCCGATGGCGCTCATGACTCGGGTTGGCACGCCGGCCTTCTCGAGGGCGTCCTGGAGCGCCAGGGCGTTCATGACGGTGGCCAGCATGCCGATGTAGTCGCCGGTGGCGCGGTCCATCCCCTTGGCCGCCGCGGCGAGCCCGCGAAAGATGTTCCCACCTCCGACGACGATGCCGATCTCGACACCGAGCCGGTGGACCTCGGCGACCTGAGCCGCGATGAATGCGCAGAAGTTCGGATCGACGCCGTACTGGCGAGACCCAAGAAGGGCCTCTCCGGACAGCTTCAGCAGGATCCGACGATAGCGCGGCCGCGTGGCATCGGCGCCGACAGACTCGACGGCGACGTCCCCGGCGGACGTGACTTTGGCCGCTTTGGCTTCGTTCACATTTCCTCCCCCAGCTCGAAGCGCACGAATCGGCGCACCTTGATGTTCTCGCCGGTCTTGGCGACGGCCTCGCCGATCAGCTGGCCGACGGTCCGATCCTGATCGCGGAACGGCTGCTCGACAAGGACGACCTCGGCGAACCACTTCTTGAGCTGGCCCTCGACGATCTGGGCGCGCAGGGCCGCTGGCTTGGCCGCGACCAGGTCTGATCCGAGCAGCTCGGCGCGCTTGGCCTCGAGCTCGGCCGCCGGGATCGCCTCGACGGTGGTGTAGATCGGGCGCAGGCCGGCGACCTGGATCGCGAGATCGCGAACCAGGCGCTGGAACTCGTCGGTGCGGGCCACGAAGTCGGTCTCGCAGTTGACCTCGATCAGGACGCCGATCTTGCCGCCGGTGTGGATGTAACTGGCGATCTGGCCTTCGTTCGCCTCTCGGCCGGCGCGCTTGGCGGCGGCTGCCTGGCCCCGCTCCTTCAGGATCGCGGCTGCCTTCTCGATGTCGCCGCCGGTCTCCTCGAGAGCGCGCTTGCACTCCATGACGCCCGCGCCGCTCTGCTCGCGGAGGATCTTGACAGTCTCCGCAGTGATAGTCGCCATCGTGTTCTGGTGTCTCCTGTCGTCTGCGTCTGTACAGCCGGGCGGCTCGCCGGCCCCGACCGCCAGGCGGATGAGTTCGGTGGGTCAGTGAGAGCGCGGGGTCTCTTCGCGAACGCGGGACGTGTCCTCGCGAGAGCGGGGCGTTCCCTCGCCTTCGGCATCACGCGGGTGGGACGGGATCGCGCGCACGCCGGGCAGAAGGACTTCCTCCTCGTCGACGTCGGGCTCGAAGCTGAGAGCGGCGCCGCCGGCCAGGGCCGCCACGAGCTCCTCGGACGCGATCTCGCCGATCTCGGGCTCGGCCGGGGCCTCGGGCACCTCGACCTCGGCAGTGGCCCGGGCACCGCGCTCGCGCTGGCCCTCGACGCAGGCGTCGGCCACGAGCTGGCAGAGCAGCCGGATGGCGCGGATCGCGTCATCGTTGGCCGGGATGATGTAGTCGAGCTCGTCCGGGTCGACGTTCGTGTCGCCGGTGCCGATGATCGGGAGCTCGAGCTTTCGAGCCTCTGTCACCGCGATGCGCTCGCGGTGCGGGTCGACGATGAAGACCATGCCGGGCAGGCGCTTCATCTTGCGGATGCCGCCGAAATGGTCGCGCAGATGCTCCATCTCCTCGACGAGCTTGGAGACTTCCTTCTTCGTCAGGCGCTCGAAGTCGCCGCTTGCCTGGCGCGCCTCGAGCTGATCGAGGAGCGCGATGCGCTTCTTGATCGTGATGAAGTTGGTGAGCATGCCGCCGAGCCAGCGGCGGTTGACATACGGCTGGCCGGCGCGGGTCGCCTCCTGGGCGATCGGCTCCTGGGCCTGCTTCTTGGTCCCGATGAAGAGGACGCTGTCACCGCGGGCGACGGTCTCGCGGGCGGCGTCGAGGGCGAGGTCCAGCCGCTTGACGGTCTGGGCCAGGTCGATGATGTGGATCCCGTTGCGCTCCGCGAAGATGAACGGGCGCATCTTGGGATTCCAGCGACGAGTCTGGTGGCCGAAATGGATCCCGGCCTCCAGGAGCTGTCGCATCGAAACGGACGGCATGAACTGACCTCCTGCGGTTGCTTCCTCCGCAGCGCTCCTGTCGGGAACCGGTCCGCTGATCGCGTTCCGGCACCGCCCCGACACGGCAACTCTGCGTGTGTTCTCCGCACGCTCCGCCATGACGCGGACGCGCGCGTGGGCCCTCGCGACGCGACGACCGGCGGGGAGTGTAGCACAGCGGCCGGGGGCGGCGACCCCCACGGGACTGGCGAGGCCGTCGCTCCGAACGTATTCCTCTCACCGGCGGACCACCGCCACGATAACCTGGGGGCATGTGGCACAGGGGTATTGCCCGTCCTCCTCGCAGACTTGCGGCGGCGTTCGCGGCTTCCGTTGCCGCGGCCGTGCTGATCGCGGTTGGGACGATCTCATGTGGCGGTAATGCCGCCTCCTCGGTGCTCACAGGCAGCCTCGAACCGCAGTCGCCCACCGCGTCGAGCCTTTCGTCGGCGGCGCCGACCCAAAGCCCGGCCCCATCGAACATTCCATCGCCGAGCCCAACCCCTCGACAGACCGTCCCGCTCGTGCCCGTCGTGTCGTTCTGGTCCACGCAGCGCTCGATCGGCTTGGCGGACCTGGCGCTTCTGGTGAGCGGCGATGGGGCCTCGGTCCGGCCCGCCCACTCGAAGGTCGTCGTGGCGGCACCGGATGCCGCGGCCCTCGCCTCGACGCTCGGCGTCACGCTCGGCAGATCCGTGCAGACCGCGGGCCCGGAGGCCGTCAAGGCGGCGGTTCGCGGATCCGCGACCACCATCGGGGTGCTGCGCGCGGACGACGTCACGCCGGAGGTCCGCGCTCTCCGTGTCGGGGACGTCTCGCTGTTCGGCTCCGAACGCCTCGAGGATCTGCGGGCCTGGCCGCTCAACGTCCCCGCCGACTCCGCCTCGGCCTTCGACCCCGGAGCCGCGTGGGTCCTGGCCGCCGGCGGCGACGTCAACCTGGAGCGCAACGTCTACTACTACGCGGTCAAGAAGAAGCGCGGCCCGGACTACCCCTGGGCGGGCGGCAACGCAGTGATCAAGAGCCACGTCTGCTGCGGCTTCGAGAAGAACCTGCTGGCGGTGGGTCGACGAACGGGCGGCGCGGGGGCCTTCTCGAGCTTGCTGAGGAGCGCCGATCTCACGCTGGCGAACCTCGAGGGGCCGGCCCCGAATGACTACGTCTACCACGACGACGGCCTCTCGTTCAGCTTCGACCCGGCTCTCCTGGTTGGCCTGGCAGACGCGGGGATCGACGGCGTATCGCTCGCCAACAACCACATCCGCAATGCGGACAGCCAGGGCGTCCTCGACACCTGCGTCAACCTGGACAAGGTGGGCATCAAGCATGCCGGTGCGGGCGCCAACGCGGCCGCCGCTTCGAAGCCGGCCTGGTTCGCCGCCGGGCACGAGCTGATCGCGTTCCTCGCATACGACGCCCTGCAGGCCGGCAACTTCGCGACGTCCAGCAAGCCCGGAGCGGCGCCGTACAAGCTCGCCAGCGTCATCGCCGACGTCAAGGCCGCTCGAGCCGCCGGCGCCGACTTCGTGATCGTCATGCCCCACTGGGGCGCCGAGTACAGCGAGTACGTCAGCCCGCAGCAGCGCCGGGACGCCGCCGCCCTCGTGGCCGCCGGCGCCGATCTGATCCTCGGCAGCCACTCCCACTTCACGGGCGCGATCCAGGCGATCGACCGGCCGTCGGGCGGCCCCGTGTTCGTGGCCTACTCGCTGGGCGATCTGCTCTTCGACCTCAACTACAGCGAGAGCACCCAGGAAGGGGTCGTGGCCGACCTGACGTACGTCGGCACGCGACTCGTCCAGGTCGACCTGCACCCCACGCTGATGGTCGACCACTCCCAGGTGAACCTGCTCGATCCGGCGGGCGACGGCAAGCGAGTCCTCGACCGAATCCGGCTCGCCTCCCACCAGACGCTTCACTGGTAGCCGAGGCGGGCGAGGCGCGCGAAGCGCGGTCAGCCTGCCAGCGCGTTGCGGTAGAGGCGAATGGCCGGCCGGTCGCCGGCGCCGGGCTCGACTATCGCCAGGTCCAGCGCGAGCGGCAGGTGTGGCAGCTCGCCACCGCCGGCCAGGCGCCCGACCTCGAGCAGGCGCGCGACTCCGGCCTTGAGGTGGGCTCGTTTCCGACGATCGAAGGTCTCCTCCGCCAGCCCGAACTCCCGGGAGCGACGCCACCGAACCTCCACGACGACGAGCCTGGCCGGTGGGCCGGGGTCGACGGCGACGATGTCCAGCTCGCTGCGACCGACATGGACGTTGCGCGCCAGGATCCGCCATCCGCGGGCAGCCAGACGTTCGGCGACGAGGCTTTCGGCCGCATCGCCGGCCTTCTGTCGATCCGTGCGCTCGTGGCGCCGGTCGTCATCGCTCGGTCGGTCGGTCCGCTCCATGGCTCCTCCGGCGGACCGTCAGTCGACCGGCTGGGCTTCCTCTAGCAGGCCGGCCTCGTCGGCTTGCTCGCCCAGTTCATCGGCGTCCGCGGCGTCCGCCCCCGCATCGTCCCACAGGGCCATTTGCTCGCGATCACGGCACGGCGCGAACGAGAGGCGGTGAATGGGCGTCAGGCCCAGCAGAGCGATACCGGCGCGATGCTCGGGCGCGGCGTAGCCCTTGTTGCGGGCCAGGTCGTAGCCGGGGTAGCGCTCGTCCATCTCGGTCATCAGGCGGTCGCGGGCCACCTTGGCGATCACCGAAGCCGCGGCCACCGAGGCGCACAGCCGATCTGCGGAGACGAGGACGCGCTGGTGGACCCGGACCTCGGGCAGCGAGACGGCGTCGAGCAGCAGCGCATCGGGCCGGATCTGAAGACGGGCTGCGGCGAGCGTGCTGGCAAGCAGAGTCGCCTGAAGGATGTTGATGCGGTCGATCAACTCGGGGCCCACGAATGCGATCGACCAGGCGATTGCCCTGGCGCGGATCTCCACGTCCAGACGCCGTCGCTCCTCCGGCTTGAGCAGCTTGGAATCGCGCAGGCCGCGCGGCTTCCAGTTGGGCGGGAGGATCACCGCGGCCGCGGTCACGGGGCCCGCCAGGCAGCCCCGGCCGACCTCGTCAATGCCGGCCACGTGGCGATACCCGCGGCCCCACAGGATTCGCTCCTCGGCGAAGTCCGGGTCGAGGCGCTCGCTGTGCCAGGGGGCGACCTCGTACCTGCCGGTCGGCGCTCCGGGCGCGAATACAGTGGGACCCCGTCGCGTCGCCGAGGGCGAGCGGCCGGGGTCCTCGATCCGGAAGCTGGAGCGTCGGGCGCCGGGCATCGGGCTCCCGAGCCCGTCTAGCTGTTGACGCGGCGCTCGCGCAGGGTGGCCGCCTTGCCGACGCGCTTGCGCAGGAAGTACAGCTGAGCGCGGCGAGCCTGGCCGTGTCGCACGACTTCGATCTTGTCGATGCGGGGGCTGTTCACCTTGAAGGTGCGCTCCACGCCCACGCCGCTCGCGATCCGTCGGACGGTGATCGAGCGCTGGATCCCGCCGCCGCGCAGGCGCATGACGGTCCCCTCGAACACCTGGATGCGCTCGCGGTTGCCCTCGACGACGCGGGCCGAGACACGAACGGTGTCACCGGAGCTGAGTTCCGGAAGGTCCGTCCGGATCTGTTCCTGAACTATCTCGTCGAGCACGTTCACGGCGTTCCCTACTCTTCGTCAAGCGGCGCGGCTGCGCTCAGTGGCCGATCTTGCCCGCAGCCCGGCTGCGATGAAGACACATGAAATGAGGCCGCCTGGGCGGCCGACGCCGAAGGATACCACAAGCGCGCCGTCGTTCGGCCACACATCGTTCGGCCATTCTGCCGGCCAGCGGGCGCGCACAGAGGCGTGCCGGCGCATTTCCGGCCATTTGCTAATGGGCGGAGCAAGCGGCCAGGCGCTGCGGATCGCAAACTCCCGAAACTCGGCTCCGCAGGCCTGTTTCAAGCGTGGCGAAGGGAACTCCGGCCCCTCGCGAGGCTCGGTCGAGGCCCTGACGGCCTGCGGTTTCGCTCTCCTGTTACCCGGGTGTGCAATTGTCCAGTTCGCCGCCGGCGCGTGCTCGGCCGCGTCGGCCGCCCGCCTGTTCCGCCGGCGCGCCATCGGACGCCTGCGCCGCCTCGGCCGCGGCCACGCTCTCCTCGTGGCTGACCTCCGCCAGCAGCTTGGCCTCCTCCTTGGTCATCGGCCGGTCCTCGAGAAGCTCCGGCCGGCGGCGCCACGTCCGGCGCAGCGACTCCTTGAGGCGCCACTTGCGGACGGCCTCGTGGTGTCCGCTCGTCAGGACCGCCGGCACAGCCAGATCGCGAAAGACCGGCGGGCGCGTGTACTGCGGGTATTCGAGCAGACCGGCGGCGAAGGACTCCTCGGCCGTGGATTCGGCTTCGATCGCACCGGGCAGCAGCCGGAGCACCGTATCCACCACGACGAGCGCGGGGATCTCCCCGCCGGAGAGCACGTAGTCGCCGATCGACAACTCCAGGTCCACGAGCGAGCGGATCCGGTCGTCGACGCCTTCGTAACGCGGACAGAGCAGGATCAGGTGCGTGCGCTCGGCGAGGTTGTGGGCACGCGCCTGACCGAACACCTCGCCGCCCGGGTCCAGCAGGATGACCGTGCTGTCCGGCCGGCGCAGGTCGTCCAGCGCGGCGGCCACCGGCTCGGGGCGCAGGACCATCCCCGCTCCCCCGCCGTAGGTGTAGTCGTCCACCGACTTGTGGCGGCCCAGGCCCCAGTGGCGCATATCGTGGATGCGGATCCGGGCCAGATCTCGAGCCTGAACGCGTCCCGGGATGCTCTCGGCCAGCGGGCCCTGGAGCATCGCCGGGAAGAGCGTCAGCAGCTCGATCTCGAGCGGCGGGCGCGCCGGTCTGGCCGCGACTTCGGTTTCGACTTCGCCCGTGACTTCGCTGGCCGGAGGTTCGGTCGTCACGCGTCGGGCTCCGGCGCGGCTTCGGCCGCCTCGCCGTCAGGCGGCCCGGCCACGGCTTCGCCCGGTGCGGCCGGCTCGACATCGGCCGTCCGCTTTCGCCTGCGCCTCGCTTTCGGCTCGTTCGGCGCGGGCTGGTCCGTCTCTTCGCCGCGCAGCCCCAACACTTCCCCGTCGATCACGATCTCGCCGCGGGCAGGCGCGAAGATCCGCACGACCGAGCGGACGACGGGCACGTCCAGCTCCCCGGCGGGCCCGGCAACCACCAGGACCTCGGCGCCGCCAGCCCGGTAGATGTCCACGACCTCGCCGAGCGCGGTGCCGTCCACGTCCGCCACGGCCGCGCCGACGATCTGGTGCCAGTAGAACTCCCCGCGCGGCAACTCCTCGCCCGGTGCCACCACCGCTTCGAGGTATACGTCGCGCAGACCCTCGGCCGCAGTCCGGTCCGTCACCTCGGCGAAGCGGACCCGCCACCCAAGTGAGTCGGGCTGAGCCTCGACCACCGTCAGCGGGCTATCGCTGCCCTCGACGAAGAGCGGCTTGCCGACGGCAAACCGCGTCTCCGGCCGATCTGTCAGCGACTCCAGCCGCAACGTGCCGCGCAGCCCGTGGAAGCCCCGGACCCGGGCCACCACGAGCCTCTCAGCGGCGGTCATGGCCGGAGGCTCAGCTGATCTCCAGTGACACGGTTTCGCCGTCGCGCGCGGACATGACCTTGAGCAGCGTCCGCAGCGCCTTCGCGACGCTGCCGTTGCGGCCGATCACCTTGCCCATGTCGTCTTCGGCGACATGAAGCTCAATGACGGTCCCGTCCGGGCCGGTGTGGACTTGAACCTGAACGGCGTCGGGGTCGTCCACGAGGTTGCGGGCGACGTACTCGACGAGATCCTGGGCTGCCATTGGCTACCTCTTGTTGTGTTGCCCTGCCCGCGTGAAGCTGCGCCTGGGCGGCACGCGCCGCCACGGGCTCGGCTACTTGGCGGTGGGGGCTGCCTTGCGCTCCGTCTTGGGCAGGACGCCGGCGCCCTGGAGGAGGCGGGCCACCGTGTCCGAAGGCTTGGCGCCCTTCGCCAGCCAGCTCTTAACCTTGTCGACCTCGACCACGAACTCGACCGGGTCCGTCCGGGGGTTGTAGTGGCCGATCGTCTCGATCGCTCGGCTGTCCCGGGCGTTTCGGCTGTCGGTTACGACGATGCGGTAGGCGGGCTGCTTGGTGGCCCCGACGCGGGTGAGGCGGATTCGAACTGCCATGAGCGAGCGTGCTCCTCCTGAAGTGCTGGCGACTCGGGCCGGGCCTACTTGGCTGTGAAGACGAGCCGCAGGGTAACCGCATTGCCGTCGATCTCGGTGAAGGCGGCGCCTCCGACATGATCGACATAGGGCTTGTAGTTGAGGTTGTAGTACGACGGATTCGCGGAGAAAGCCTGGCCGATCTGGTCGGCAACCGCCGAGACGTTGAAGTACCCATATTCGAAGTTCGACGTGCCCGCGGCGGCCATGACGGCCTTGTAGTCCGACTGAGACGCCAACGAGTCGGCCGAAGTCGTGTCGAGGACCGCCTTGACGAAGGAGTCCTCGTAGCCGGCCACGAGCAGGTCTCCCTTGGTGGCGATCCCGATCCGAACCGGGACCGACCCGCCGCTGGACACGCTGACCATCGTGATCGTCGTGCCCTTGTACGTCTCGTCGACCGAGGTGATACCCATGCTGCCGCCGCCGAGCGCGATCAGGTTGGTGATCATCGCCTTCTTGGCGGTCGCGGTGGCGCCGTCCGGGGTCTTCACAACCAGCCCGCCGCCGTACGTCGAGCCGGTCTTGGTGAGCGCCATGTCGGCGTCGCCGACCCAGTCGATGCCGCCGATCCTGGTCAGCGCGTCCTTGACCTGCTTCACGCCGTCAGCCAGCGAAGCCGTGGCGCCCGAGCCGGAGAGCGCATTCAACTCGTCGTTGACGAGCTTGCCGACCGAATGAAGCTCGAATACGCCGACGGTCGAACCGGGCAGCTCCGAAGCCAGCACGGACTCCTTGTTGCCCGGGTTGAGCGCGCCCTTGGCCTTGGGCATGATCATCTCGACGGTCATGTGGTCCGACTCCGCTCGCACCGAACCGACCATCCACGCCGGCATCGAGTCGACGCCCATCATTGCCGACATTCCGCCGCCGCCGAGGATCATCCCGCCCGCGCTCATCCAGCCGGCCATCTCCTGTTGCATGAACGCCTGGGGATCCATGTAGAACGTGGCGACGCTGTCGCCCGACAGCGAGTGCATCGCGGCCTGGTAGCCGGCGTTGTCCGCGAGGGAGCCGTTGACCGGGGCATCCAGCCCGGCCTTGACGGCATCCACGGTCCCGAGCAGCAGGACCTTGTCGGTGAACGCGTACGCGGCGGCCAGCCCGCCCGTGGCCGTCTTCTGCGCCACGTAGAGCTTGGTGCCCGCGTAGTCCTGGGACGTGAACGTGACTCCGGTCTTGGCCATCTCGGAGGCGACCCACGTCTCACCCGCGGCACGGTCCTTGAGGGCGACGATGACGACACCGGCTGCCTTGCTCCCCGGCGAGGAAGCCGACGGCGCGAAGGGCTGGTCCACCGCCGAAGCGACGGCGGCCAGGATTTCGTCCGAGGCCGCGGAGTTCGCGGTTGCGCCAATCCCGAAACTGGTGATCGCCAACGAGAGCTCACCGCTGGTCCAGGCCTTGAACGCCCAGGTGTATGTGAGGTCCGGTGAGATCGAGCCCGTCAGCTTGTTGAGCATCTCGTCGAAGGCGTTGTCGAACTGAGCCCGATCCTTGAAGCCCGGGAAGTGGCTCATGAAGTCGGCCAGCTTCTGATGCTGGTCGCCCGGCAGGTCCGTGCGCAGATCCACGAACATGACCGTGCTCTTGGGCGCGTTGCCGGCGGTGAGCGACTTTGCCGCCCCGCCCGCGCCCGACAGGACGAAGGCCCCGCCCACGGTCACGAGCGCGACGACCAGGACGATTCCGAGAGCGATGGCCCAGCGGAACCGGCTGGATCTGCTGCTCAGCCGCACGGGGCCGACGCCGGACGCCCAGTTCTCGCCGATCGGCTCCAGCCGTCCGCTTTCCGAGCCCGTTGGAGTCTGCTGATCCACAAGAATCCTCCCTCAAACCTTACCGGGCATGCCCGGAATGCGCCGCGGGAACCGCCCGCCCGACATCTGCTTCATCATCTTCTGAAGCTCGCTGAATTGCTTGACGAGTTGGTTCACGTCCTGCAGGCGCGTGCCCGACCCCTGCGCGATGCGCCGCCTGCGCGAGGCGTTCAGGATGCCGTTCGGGTCGCGCCGTTCCTCCGGCGTCATCGATCGGATGATCGCCTGGACGTGCTTCAGATCGCCCCGATCTACGGCGGCCTGGGCCTGCTTCGCCATCCCGCCCATGCCCGGGATCATCTCGATAAGCTGGCCCATCGGGCCCATCTTCGAGACCTGCTCCATCTGCTCGAGCATGTCGTCGAGAGTGAAGCTGTTCTTGCGCAGCTTCTCGGTCATCCGAGCAGCCTGCTTCTCGTCGAACGTCTCCTGAGCCCGCTCGATGAAGGTCAGGACGTCGCCCATGCCCAGGATTCGGCCGGCCAGACGGTCGGGGTAGAACGGCTCCAGCGCATCGGTCTTCTCGCCGGTGCCAAGGAACTTGACCGGGACCCCGGTCACGGCGCTGATGGAGAGTGCGGCGCCGCCACGCGCGTCGCCGTCGATCTTGGTCAGGATGAGGCCGGTGACCCGGACGGCGGCCGCGAACGCCTCCGCCACGTGGACCGCTTCCTGGCCGGTCATCGCGTCGACAACGAGGAGCGTCTCGGCAGGCTTGATCGCGGCCGTGACGTCGGCGATCTCCTTCATGAGGGCCTCGTCGATGGTCAGGCGGCCGGCGGTGTCGACGATGACGGTGTCGCGGACCTGCTTCCGTGCGGCGTCCATGCCGGCTTTGGCGATCGCCAGGACGGTGGTGCCGCTCGCGGCGCGGAAGACGGGCACGTCCAAAGCCTTGCCGAGGGTCTCGAGCTGGTCCGCGGCGGCGGGGCGATACGGGTCCGCGGCGACCATGATCGGCCGGCGACCCTGCTTGACGACGTGGCGGGCGAGCTTGGCGGCGCTGGTCGTCTTGCCCGATCCCTGCAGGCCGACGAGCACGATCACGGCCGGATTCCCCGTCAGATGGAAGTTGCGGTCGCCCGCCGAGAGGAGCGCGACAAGCTCCTCGTTGACGATCTTCACGACCTGCTGGCCGGCGGTCAGGCTCTCGAGGATCTCGACGCCGGTCGCCCGCTCGCGCACCCGCGCCACGAAGTCCTTGACGACCTTGAAGTTGACGTCCGCCTCGAGCAACGCCAGGCGCACCTCGCGCATGGCGGCATCGACGTCGGCTTCGCTCACGCGCCCGCGGCCCGTGAGGGCACCGAGGGTCTTGCGCAGCCGCTCGCTCAGCGCGTCGAACATTGGTGGCGTGGACTCCTGATCCGTCCCGTCGATCCGAGCATCTGGACCGGCGTTGGGCCGCGGATTCTGGCGGCACCGAAAGCTCGCGGAGTGTACCGCATCAGGGCTGGGGTGGACAGGGTGCCTACGGCAGGAACAACTCCGCCGAGGCGATGTCCGACAAGCCGTTGAAGCCTCCCGCGATCAAGACTCGGCCGTCGGACAGCAATGTCGCGGTGTGGCCGATGCGGCCGCTGGCCATGGAGCCAATGGCATTGAACTTCGCGGTGGCCGGGTCATACATCTCGGCGGAGGCCAGACTCTCCGGGCCATGTACGCCGCCGACGATCAGGACCCGGCCGTCGTATAGGACCGTGGCGGAGGGCTCGAACCGGGGTGTAGTCATCGAACCGGTCGGTTCGAAAGTGCCCGTCTTGGGATCGTAGAGTTCGGCCGAGGTCAGATCGAGTTCAGCTGAGACGGTGATCATCCAGTTGTCGTAGCCTCCTGCAATGAGGACCCGGCCGTCAGAGAGCCTGGCGGCAATGTGCCCATTGCGGGGAGTGGCCATCGAACCGGTCGCACCACAGCGGCCAGTCGCAGGATCGTAGAGCTCAGCTGAGGCGAGGTCGCCCGAGTCGTCGGAGCCTCCTGCGATCAGAACCCGGCCGTCGGAGAGGCTCGTTTGAGTCGGCTCGAATCGAGGATGGCTCATCGGGCCGGTCAGCGTGAAGTTCCCGGTCGAAGGATCGTAGAGCTCGGCCAACGCGGCCAATGAGCCTCCCGCAATGAGGACGCGGCCGTCGGCGAGCAGCGTGGCGTTGTGGAAGACGCGTCTGTCGACCATCGAGCCTGTTGGGCCGAAGGTGCCGGTCTTCGGGTCGTACAGTTCGGCCGAGGCGAGGATGTCCAGGTCGTTCTGCCCGCCCGCGATGAGGACACGGCCGTCGGAGAGCAAGGTCGCCGTGTGACCGTTACGCGCACTCCTCATCGAGCCGGTCGGGCTAAACGTGCCGGTTCTTGGGTCATACAGCTCGGCTGAGGCGAGATATGTTGAGCCGTTCTCGCCTCCAGCGATAAGCACACGGCCATCAGAGAGTAGCGTGGCTGTGGCGGACTCGCGAGCGGCGGTCATCGAGCCCGTTTGGCTGAACGTGGGCCCGTTCGCCTGAGTCGGCAGGAGCGAGGGCGCCGCGGTCGGCTTCGCTGTCGCGGGCCCCGTGAGCGAGCAGCCGGCCACGACCGTGGCGACGAGCACCAGGCATGCGGCGATCCGGAGGCCGCGACCGGCCGGACCGCGGCGAGGCAGACGCGAGCGTGCGCGTCGGGCGAAGTCGACTGCCACGGTTCCCCCTGACGTCAAGCCCTGTGTCGGCGCTTCGAGCGCCGTACCTATCTTCTGTGGTTCGCTGACAGGCGAACCGGGTCCACGATCTCGGGCGACGAGCTGGAAGGCGACGAGCCCTCGGCCCGGGCAACCGACCCTACCGAGTGAACCGCGACCGAGTGTAGTCCTTAGCAACGCGCCCGTTCGGCGATTGTGCCGCGGGCCAGGCGGCGGCCTGACGCCCGGCGTCTACGAGAACAGCGCGCTGACGAAGGCCGCGGGGTCGAACGGCAACAAATCTCCGAGCTTCTCCCCAACTCCGACGAATCGGACCGGGACGTGGAGGGCGTCCTCGATGGCGAAGACGATGCCGCCCTTGGCGGTCGAGTCGAGCTTGGTCAGGACGATGCCGGTCAGGCCGACGGTCTCGTGGAAGACGCGGGCCTGGGCCAGGCCGTTCTGGCCGGTGGTGGCGTCGAGCACGAAGAGCACCTCGGGCGTGGCGCCGGGCAGGCGCCGGTCGATGACGCGGCGCATCTTGGCCAGCTCGTCCATCAGGTTGGACTTGGTGTGGAGGCGCCCGGCCGTGTCGGCGATGACGATGTCCACGCGGCGGGCGACGGCGGCGTCGATGGCGTCGTAGATGACGGCGGCGGGGTCGGCGCCGGGGGCGTGCGACACGAACTGGCAGCCCGAGCGATCGGACCAGATGCGGAGCTGGTCGATCGCGGCGGCGCGAAACGTGTCGGCGGCGGCGATAAGCACGGAGCTGCCCTCGGCGCGGTACCGATGGGCCAGCTTGCCGATGGTGGTGGTCTTGCCGGTGCCGTTGACGCCGACCATTAGCAGGACGGCGGGCTGGTCGGGCATGAGGCGGGCGGGCCGCCAGCGCGGGTCGCTCGGGATGAGCAGGGCCGCGAGCTCATCGCGGACGGCGGCTTCGGCGGAGGCGGCGTTCTTGCGGTCGCGGGCCCGCTCCACGACCTCGGCGGCCAGCGCGCCGCCGACGTCGCCGGCGATGAGCATCTCCTCGACCGAATCCCAGTCGGCCGCGGCGGGACCGCTCTTGAGCAGGCCCCGCAGGCGCGACATGAAGCCGCCCCGGCTCTTCTGCAGGCCCTCGGTCAGGTCGCCCGGAGTCTCGTCCGTCTCGGGGGATGCCGACGGCGCGGGTTCGGGCGAAGGCTCGACTGCCGAAGGTTCGGCAACCGGTTCGACCGCAGGTTCGACTGCCAGGACGTCGACCGCAGGTTCGACAGCTGGCTCGACCGTCGGTTCGCGCGGAGGCCAGTCCGGAGTCTCTTCGGCCTCGGGCTCAACCTTGGGCTGCTTCGGCTTGCGGAAATGGAACATGGGTCAGTTCCTCAGCCGGCGGACGCTGCCGCGCTCTTGCGCGTCACCTTGTCCGCCAGTTCGCGAGCCTCCTCCAGGCGCAGGCTAACGATCCGGCTTATCGCGTCGTCGCTGACCGTCACGCCGTAGAGGGCGTCGGCCATCTCGATCGTGCCGCGATTGTGCGTGATCACGATGAACTGCGTCTGGTCCGCCAGGCCCCGAAGCGCCTCCGCGAACCTGCCGACGTTGGCCTCGTCCAGGGCCGCGTCGACCTCGTCGAGAACGCAGAACGGGACGGGGTGGACCTCGAGCATGGCGAACAGCAGGGCCACGGCCGTCAGGGCTCGCTCGCCGCCCGAGAGCATGCTCAACGGCTGGGCCTTCTTGCCGGGCGGGCGGGCCACGATCTCGATGCCGGTCGAGGTGAGGTCCTCCGGATCGGTCAGGCTGAGCCGGGCGAAGCCGCCGTCGAACAGCTGGCGGAACCGGCCGTCGAAGGCGGTTTCCAGGGCCGTGAAGGTCGAGCGGAACTGGGTCGAGATCATCGCGTTCAGTTGCTCGATCAGGGCGCGCGTCTTCGCGATCGCGTCGGTGAGATCTGCGCGCTGAGTCTCGAGCCCGTCGAGGCGAGCCTTGAGGGTCTGGTACTCCTCGGCCGCGAACGGATTGGGCGCGCCCAGCTCGTGGAAGCGGCGGCGTAGGGCCGCCAGGCGGTTCGCCACAGGCGGCTCACCGGGCGGGCCCGCGACCCACTGTAGAGCGGCGGCGGCCAGTGCCTCCTCCAGGGAGTCGGCGGCCGAATCCTCGTCGGTCTCGTCGGATGCGAGCGGGGCGTCCGGCCCGTAGTCGACCTCGTCGTCGAGGTCGCCTTCGCTGGCCAGCAGACGCAGACCCAGTTCGCCGAAACCGGCCAGCTCGACGAGGACCTGCTCCCGAATGGCATCGAGGCCCAGGCGGGCCTCCAGCTCGGCCACTTCGGCGTTGCGGACGCGCTCCTGGCAGGCGCGGAGGCGCTCCCGCGCCTCCGCGGCGGCGGTCTCTGCTTCGGCGAGCTGGGCGCGGGCCACGGCCTCGGCGCTCCGGATCTCGTCCAGCTCGGCCCGGACGCCGGCTTCGCGCAGGCCGGCCGCGGCCAGATCCTCGCCGAGCCCCTCGCGCTCGGCCGCGAGGGCGCGCTCGCGCTCGGCGAGCTCGGCGGTCTGGCGCTCCAGCTGGGCCATCCGCGTCTGGTCGAATTCTGCTGCCGCGGCCGCGCGGGCGCGCCGGCCCTCCGCCTCGCGGCGAGCGGCCTCCAGCGTGGCTTCCTCGGTGGCGAGCGCGTCGCGGCGGACGCGCAGGGCGGCCGCGCGGGACTCCCACTCGCGCACGGCGCTGGCCTGCTCGGCGTCGGGGGGAGTGGCGGGAGTGGCGCTGGGCGGAGTAGCGCCGGCCGGCGTCGCGCCGGCCGCCTCCGCCTGGCGCGCCGCGGTCGCCAGGCGATCCCGATCCGCTGCCGCGCGCGCCGCCTGGGCCGATCGCCAGGCCGCTTCCCGGGCCACGTCCTCCAGGGCGCGCGTCGCGCGCCTCTCCGCTTCCTCCGCCTCCCGTCGAGCATCTCCGGCCCGGCGTTCCGCCTCGCGAGCCCCATCCAGCGCGGCGCGCGCGGCGGCGGCGCTTTGCGTGGCCTTGGCTGCCTCTACCGCCGCCGCCCGGGCGTCGACCTCGAGCCGCGCGACCTCCTCGCCGAGCCGTTCCAGCTCCGCGCGCCGATCCAGCAGAGACTCGGAGCGGCCCATCGTCACGACGCCCACCGCGGTGGCCACGGTGCCGTCGCGCGTGACCGCTATCCAGCCCGCCGCCAGGCGCGGCTGCACAGCCAGGGCCGCGTTCAGATCCGGCAGCCAGACGGCATGGGCGAGGACCCGCCGGGCCGCCCCGTAGGGATCCACGCGGATGGCGTCGACGAGCTTGCCGCCGCCGCGGCTCGCGGCAGCGGCGATTGCCGCCTCGCCGGCCTCCGCGGCCGCTTTCTCGGCTGCCCTGTCGGCCGCCCTGCCCGCGCCACTCGCCGCTCCCCCATCCCCTTCCAGGATCAGCGTTCCGCGCTGCCCGTCGAGCCCCAGCACTCCCTCGCGGCCCATGACGTAGCCACGCATCGCCTCGCCCAGGGCCGCTTCCACGGCAACCCGGAACCCGGCCTCCACCTCCAGGCCCTCCGCCAGCGGCTTCCCGCCGAGCCGTTTGGCCGCCTTCGCGATCCCGCGGGCCTCTTCCTCCGCCAGCCGCGCCCCGACCGCCTCGTGGCGTCCCCGCAAGCTTGCGGCCTTGCTCGCCGTGGAGCCGGCACGTTCGGCCGCGGCCTGTCTCGCGCCTTCGGACACGTCCAGCTCGGTCCGAGCCTTCTCGCGCGCGACCACTGCCGCCTTCTCGGCCTCCACGGCCGCCAGCGCCGCCGCGCGCGGACCCGCACACGCACCCTCGACCTCCGCCAGCCGTCGTGCCGCCTCGTCGGCTGCGGCCCGCTCATCCGCCACCGCCCGCGAGGCCTCGCCCAGCCGCCGCCGCGACGTCTCCAGCTCGGCCGCCCGCGCCGACTCTACCCGCCGCAGCGCCGCCAGCGCCTCGCCCTCGACCTGCTTGGCCGCCCGCATCGCGCCCAGCTCTGCGAGCGCCTCGGTGAGTGCCCGCTCCGCCTCGGCGAGCGACCCGGACAGGGCCAGATCCCGCGCCGGCACCGGCGCCGCCACCTCGCGGCGCTGGCCGGCGAGATCCGCCTCGGCGGCGGCCAGCTCCGCCTCCAGCCGGCCCCGCTCGCGCAGGACGCCGGCCGCGTCGCTCGCCTCCCGCGCATCCCGCAGCTGCAGCTCCGTGAGCAGCCCCCGCGCCACTTCGTGCGCGGCCCGGCGTTCGGACTCCGTCTCGGATCGCAAAGCCAGGTCGCGTGCGATCGTCGCGGCCCGCGCCTCGGCCTCGCGCAACGCCGCCAACAACGCGTCCGCCTCGCCCCGACCCGTGCGCAGCTGCCGCTCCGCGTCCCGCGACCGCCCGGCGGCCTCGACCCAGCGCGCGCGAGCCAGCGAGATGATCGCCCGTCCGTATTCGCGCCCCGCCGTCTGCCGCGAGGCCTGCTGCTCGGCCTGGGCCGCCAGGCGTCGGGCCTGGGGCCGCAGCTCGGCCAGGACGTCCTCGACGCGCGCCAGGTTCGCCTCGGCCTCGGTCAGCTGGTCCTCGGCCCTGGCCTTGCGCCGCTCGTGGCGCCGCACCCCGGCCACTTCCTCGAACAGGGGCCGCCTCTCCTCGGGCCGCAGCGCCAGGGCCTGGTCGACCATGCCCTGGCCGATGAACAGGAAGGCGTTGTCGGCCAGATGGGCCGCATCGAGGAGATCGACCAGGTCCTTGAGCCGGACGCGTTGCTTGTTCAGCAGGTAGTCGTTCTCGCCCGAACGGTAGAGCCGTCGCCCCAGCTCGACCGTTTCATAGTCGATCGGCAGCAGCCGGTCGGCGTTGCCGATGACGAGCGTGACGTCGGCCATGCCCAGGGCGGAGCGCTTCTCCGACCCGGCGAAGATGACATCCTCGGACTTGCGCAAACGCAGGGCCTTGCCCTGCTCGCCCAGGGCCCAGCGCAAGGCGTCGGCGAGATTGCTCTTGCCCGAGCCGTTGGGGCCGACCACGGCGCTGATGCCCGGGCCGAACTCGACGAGAGTCCGCTCCCCGAACGACTTGAAGCCCTGCAGGCGCAGCGCCAGCAGGCGGGCAGGGGCCGTCATCGGGCCTCGGAGCTATCGCCCGCCCCATCACTCGATTCGGGCTCGCCGAGCGGCTCGGGCTCGCCGGGCGGCTCGGGCTCGCCGAGAGGCTCGAGATCGAATTCGATCCAGGGCTCGCGCGCGGGGCGAGCCGGCTCGCTGAATGCCTCCCATTCGTCCCCGCCTTCGCCTTCGGCTCCGCCCTGAGCCGGCCCGAAGGCCAGCAGCTCGGGCGCCCCCTCGGTCTGTTCGGCGAGATCGCCGGGCGTCTCGCGCAGGGCCTCAATCGCGCGCGCAGCGGCGGCCGTCTCGGCCAGGCGGCGCGAGTGCCCCTCCCCCACTCCGATCACGCGGCCGGCCACTGCCACTTCGACGCGGAAGACCTTGTCGTGGTCGGGCCCGACGGCGTCGACCATGTGGTACTGCGGACGCTCGCCGGAGAGGCGCTGGGTGAACTCCTGCAGCCGGCTCTTGGGACTCTTGAGAGCACCGAGCGGTCTGTGGGAGGTTAGCTCCGGGGCAGCCAGGGCGACCACGAATCCGGCGGCTGCCTCGTACCCGAGATCCAGGTACACGGCGCCCACGACAGCCTCGAACGCGGAAGCCAGAAGAGCCGGCCGGCGCCGGCCGCCACGCTGCGATTCGCCCTCCCCGAGGAAGAGGTACTCACCGAGCGAGAGACGGCCGGCCAGACGAGCAAGACCGGCCGTGCTGACGATCGAAGCACGCCGAGCGGAGAGAACGCCCTCGTCGTCATCTGGATGGCGGCGGTAGAGGGCGTCCGAGATCGCCAGGCTCACGACGGAGTCGCCAAGGAACTCGAGGCGCTCGTTGTGGCCGACGGCCAGGTCCCGATGTTCGTGCAGGTAGCTGCTGTGGATCAGGGCCTGCTGCAGCAGTTCGAGGTCGCGGACCGCGAGCCCCAGCCGCTCGGCGAGAGCGGCTGCGGGGCGCATCTGTCGGGGGGCGGGCTAGGCCGCGTGCTCGTCGATGTAGTCGACGGCGTCCTGCACGGTCCGGATCTTCTCGGCGTCTTCGTCGGAGATCTCGGTTCCGAACTCTTCCTCGAGGCTCATGATCAGCTCGACGAGGTCGAGCGAATCGGCGTTCAGATCGTCGACGAACGAGGCTTCCGGCTTGACCTCATCCTCGTCGACGCCGAGCTGCTCGACTACGATCTTCTTGAGTCGCTCGTAGGTTGTGGCCACTGACGCCCTCCTCGGGGGTTCCTTTTGGGCTTGCGGTTGACGGTTACTGCGGCCCCGGCTCCGGGGCGCGGTGCGCACCGGCGACGGAGTCGCGAGTGATCCTCCCGAGTACGCCGTTGACAAGACGGCGGGCCGGTTCGCCACTGTAGGTGCGAGCCAGCTCGACCCATTCGGCAATCGCCACCCGGGGCGGCGTGCCGGAGTGTAGCACCTCGCCGATGCCGCTACGCAGCAGAGTCCGGTCCATCCGCGCGAGTTGCACGACCGGATACGCCGGAGCGACCCGCTCGATCAAGGCGTCGATCCGCTCGCGGTTGTCGACGACGCTCGTGACGAGCGCCCGAGCGAAAACGGCTGTCGGTTCGTCGGCCCCGCCCTCGGCCAGGTGCCGCTCCAGGATGGCCGCCGCGGTGCGCTGCCCGAACTCGGCCTCGAAGAGGGACGCCAGGGCCAGCCGGCGCCCGAGCCGGGCCGACGTCACTTCGTCGGGCGTCCTCCTGCCCACTCTCGCACCGGTCCGGGGCCCCGCGTCGCGCGCGGAGCGGGTCACGAGCCCCAGCCCCCGACCCCATCGACGACGACCGTCACTTCGCCGAGCTCGAGGCCGAGCAGCCGGACGATCGTCGCGCCGACGGCCTGCCGCACCTGGGCCGCAAGAGGTCCGAGCGGATGGCCTGGTCGGGCCATGATCCAGACGCGCACCGAGACCCGCCCTTCGCCCATGCGAGCCCGCACGGGAGAGCCCGAAAGCCGGGCCAGGGGCCCACCGCGGCTCACCTTGAGCACTCCCGGTACCTCAAGGGCCGCCACTCGAACCATCTCGACGATGACGCTGTGGCTGACAGTGAGCGGGTCGCCCGGCGGTTTGCGAACGGCCGACGCGGGTGTCTTGCCGGTCGTGTCCTGAGCGTCGCCTTCCATCTCGTCTCCGATCAAGCCTGCGGCTTTCGGGGCTGCCCGCGGAACGCGTCCGCGATCAGCTCGGGGATGCGGGCCCGCGCGGCGGTCGCACCCGCCTCGACTGCGAACTCGATCATGCGCCGCTTTGCGCTGCCGTGCGTGATCAGGACCATGCCCTTGACGCCCAGCAGCGGCGAGGCGCCCATGCGCTCGTAGTCAAAAGTGGCGCGGATGCGGCTCACGCCGGAGCGCATGAAGATGTAGCCGATCGGCCCGCGGATGCCGCGTTTGAACTCGCCCCGCCAGAGATCGAAGATGAAGGTCGCCAGCCCCTCGAAGAACTTCATCGTGACGTTGCCCACGACGGCGTCGCAGACCGCCACGTCGGCCCTGTGCTTGACCAGGTCGCGGCCCTCGACATTGCCCACGAAGTTGAGGCTGCCGTCGTCGTCGAGCATCTGCGTGGCCTGCTGGATCGCCAGGTCGCCCTTGCCCTTCTCCTCGCCGATGGAGAGCAGGGCGACGCGTGGGTTCTCGACCCCCAGCACGCGCTCGGCGTAGAGCGAGCCCATGAGGGCGTACTGGTAGAGGTTGTGGCCCGTGGCGTCGACGTTGGCACCGATGTCGAGCAGCACGAAAGGCCCGGTCTCGGTGACCATCTGAACTGCCAGCGCGGGGCGATCCACGCCCGGCAATCGACCGAGTCGCAGGACCGCGGCGGCCATCCCGGCGCCCGAATGCCCGGCCGTGACCAGGGCGTCGCCCCTGCCCTGCTTGATCAGGTCCATGGCGACCATGATCGAGGAGTCTTGCTTGGTCTTGAGGGCGAGCGCGGGCGACTCGTCCATCCCGACGACCTGGCTGGCCGCCACGACCTCGACGTTGGCCGGCAGCGGGCCTCCGGCCGCCTTGTCGATCGCTTCCGGGATACCGACCAGCAGGATCGTGTCGGTGGGATGCCTGCGGGCCCATGCCACGGTTCCGGTGACGATCTCCAGGGGCGCGTGATCGCCGCCCATGGCGTCCACGACCACGCGGACGGAGCCGCCGTCAACCGTTCGAACCGTGCTCAGGTCCACCGGCTCAGGCGGGCTGCTGCGGCTTTTCCTGCTTGATCTCGACCGTGGGCCGACCGGCGTAGTAGCCGCAGTTGGGGCAGGCGTGATGAACCTGCTTGGACTGATGGCAGTGGGGGCACGGCTCGAGGTGCGGCACGGTTAGCGCGAGGTGGGCGCGGCGGTCGCCCTGGCGGGCGTGGGAGACTCTCCTCTTCGGAACACCCATTGGTTCGACTACTCCTTATGCTCCGGCGCGGTGCAAGTTGGCTGGCCGGGAGGTGGCGCCGGGGCGCGACGGTCCTGTCCGCTATCGAGTAAGAGGAAGCATACCCTGCACACAGGGCCGACGGCGGAGTTTACCCGGTCCTGGCCTTGCCGTCATCGCGCGAACGCGGGGGGTCGCCGATCGGCCAAGCCCTACCCCAGGTCCCGCGAGACCGCGATGACGTCCTTGAGCTGCTCCAGGCGGCTCATGACCCTCGCCAGCTGGGCTACCGAGGCGACCTCGAGCGTGGCCTTCACGGTCGCAGTGCGGTCGGGCGTGACCTGGACGTTGGCCGCCATGATGTTGACCTTGTTCTCGGCCACGACCTGGGTGATATCCGACAGCAGGCCGGTTCGATCGTAGGCTTCGATCCGGATCGAGATCGGGTACGTCTGCTGTACCTGGCCTTCCCACTCGACCTCGATCATGCGCGCGATCTCGCGCTCGTTGAGCACCGTCTGGCAGTTCTTCAGATGCACCGTGACGCCCTTGCCGCGGGTGATGAAGCCGACGATGGGATCGCCGGGGATCGGGTGGCAGCACTTGCCGAAGCGGACCAGCAGGTCGCCGACGCCCTTGACGCGGACCCCGCCCTGTCGCGACGGGCTCGGTGGCGGTGCCGTAGGCGGCAGGGCCAGTTGCGCGTCGTCCACGACTCCCAGCCGCGACACGACCTGCTGCGCCCCGATCGCCCCGTATCCGACGGCGGCGTAGAAGTCGTCCAGGTTGTCGAAGCGGTAGGCCCGCGCGATCTCGAGGATCCGGTCCTGGCCGACGGCGCCGAGGCTCGTCCGGGCCAGGCGCCGCAGCTCTCGCTCGAGCGACTCGCGCCCGTGGGCGATGTTCTCGTCACGCTCCTGGCGCTTGAACCACTGGCGGATCTTCTCCCGGGCGTGGCTGGTCCGGACCAGGTTCATCCAGTCGCGAGAAGGACCGTGCTCGCCCTTGGTGGTGACGATCTCGACGATGTCGCCGTTCTGGAGCTTGTAGTCGAGCGGGACCAGGCGGTTGTTGATCTTGGCGCCGATGCAGCGGTGGCCGATGTCGGTGTGGATGCGATAGGCAAAGTCGAGCGGCGTGGCACCGGCAGGCAGATCCTTCACCTCGCCCTTGGGGGTGAAGACGAAGACCTGGTCCTGGAAGACGTCGAGCTTGACTCCCTCGACGAACTCGGTCGCGTCCGAGACGTCGCGCTGCCAGTCCATGACCTGGCGCAGCCAGGCCAGCTTGGCGTCGTACTCGCGGTCGGCCCGAGATCCCTCCTTGTACCGCCAGTGAGCGGCGATGCCGACCTCGCTGACCTGGTGCATGGCCTGCGTTCGGATCTGGATCTCGAGCGGCTGGCCGTCGAGCGAGATGACCGCGGTGTGGAGGCTCTGGTAGAGGTTCGGCTTGGGGACCGCGATGTAGTCGTCGAACTGGCCGGGGATCGGCCGCCACATCGAGTGGACGACGCCCAGGGCGGCGTAGCAGTCCTTGACCTCGTCGACCAGGATTCGAATGGCGTAGACGTCGTATATCTCGCCGATCTCGGAACCCTTGCGCTGCATCTTCTTGCGGATGCTGTAGAGGTGCTTGGGCCGACCGGACAGCTCGGCCTGGATGCCGGCCCGGGTCAGCGCCGGCCGGAGCTCCTCGATGGCCCGATGGATGAACGCCTCGCGACTCTTGCGGCGGGTATCCAGCATGCGCGCCAGTTCGCGAAAAGCCTCGGGCTCGAGGGTCTTGAACGCCAGGTCCTCGAGTTCCCACTTGATGCTCCACATCCCCAGACGCTCTGCCAGCGGGGCGTAGATCTCGAGGGTCTGGCGGGCGATGCGCGTCTGCTTCTCCGAGGGCAGGGCGTAGAGGGTGCGCATGTTGTGGAGCCGATCGGCCAGCTTGATGAGGACGACGCGGATGTCGTCCGCCATCGCCAGGAACATCTTCCGGATGTTCTCGGCCTGCTGCTCTTCATGACTGTGGGTGCTGAACTTGGACAGCTTGGTGACGCCGTCCACGAGCTGCGCCACTTCCGGCCCGAAGCGTTCCTCGATGTCGTTGAGGGTGAAGTCCGTGTCCTCGGGCACGTCGTGCAGGAGGGCCGCGGTGACCGCGACGGGGTCGATGCCGATGTCGGCCAGGATCTGCGCGGATGCCAGAGGGTGGGTGACGTAGGGTTCCCCGGTGAAGCGGGTCTGGTCGCGGTGGGCCTGCGCCGAGAACTCGAAGGCATCGCGAAGGGCTGTCAGATCGGCCTGGGGGTAGTGGCGTGCCAGCGAGTCCCGAACGTGCCGGAAGCTCGATTCCGGCGAATGGGATCTGGGAAGTCCGGCCCGCAGCCGCTCCGCCACCGACGGCTTCGGGGGCGTGGGGTGCGGTGTGGCGTGCGGCGCGGTGGCGGCACCCGCTTCCGGGCCAGACGGGTCGATGGACATTTGCCCAGAGTCTACCAGTCCATTCCCGCGATCCCGCTCCCTCGCCGGTCGGCCGGCTAGCCCCGGCAAGGCCCGGCTAGCCCCGGCGGTTGACCGGGCTCAGCCGAGCAGGTTCTGGATGTCGATCGTGCCGATCAGAGTCACGCCCGCCAGACCGATGGTCACGGAGGTGACCCGGAACGGGTTCCCGCTCCCGGGCGAGATGAGCGTGACCGTCGGAAGGGTGTCGCCGTTGGGCACGAGCAGCAGCGATCCGTTGCTGGTCACCAGGCGCCCGACCTGCGACTTGCCCCCGGCCGTGACGGTCACCAGGTTGGGGCCCTTGAGAGCCACCTTGGCCACGATTCCGGTCTGGACCTTCAGCTGGGACTCGGCCAGGGCCTCGGCCTGCGCAACGCTCATGTTGGCGGTGGCAGTAGTCGCCGTGGCGGATCCCTGCAGGCTCACCTGGTCGATCGTCACCGGGTCGCCGTTCGGGGCGGCGACACGCACGCCTTCGAGCGTGCCGGTCACGGTCTCGATGTTGCGGCTGAGCAGCTCCACGTCGCCGAGAGTGACGTCGACGCCGGCGGCATGGAGATCGCCCATCCCGGCCTCGCTGGACCGGATACGGACCGTGTCGGCATGCCCGGTTAGGAGCATAAAGGGCGGATTGGCCGCGACCTCCACTTTCGTGTCGGAACCGGTGAAGCCGCCCGCGTTCAACGCCGCGGTCGCGAGCGCGCTGACTCCCAATGGGAGGCCGAACCACAGCAGGCAGAAGACGATCGCCACCATGATGAGGATCTGGATCAGGCAGGATCGCATCTGCTGGTGGCCTCCGTGGGTGCCTTTCGGTCCCGCTAGTAGCGCTCGGGCCGCTCGTCGCGGCGGAACCCCATCCGCCCGAGGGCCGCGATGGCCTCGGTTCGCTCGTCCCAGGCGTGGGGTCCGTCGCTCATGATGATCGATTGCTCGTGACCCTTCCCGGCGAGCAGGACGACGTCGCCGGGGCCGGCCCGTTCGAAGGCTGCGGCGATGGCGTCGCGGCGGTCCGGGATGCAGATCAGGTCCTCGCCGCGATGCTTGCCCGCGGCTTCGGCACCGGCGGCGATCTCATCCAGAATCGCCTCGCGATCCTCGCCCCGTGGATCCTCGTCCGTGACGACCACGAGGCGACACCGCTCGCCGGCGATGCGGCCCATCAGCGGCCGCTTCTGAACGTCGCGCTCCCCTGCCGAACCGAAGACGGCGATCAGCCCGCCGCCGGCAGCTGCCAGCGGCGCGAGCTGGTCCAGCACCGTCTGCAGCGAGGCGGGTGAATGGGCGTAGTCGACGATCACGCCGAACGGCTGGCCGCGGTCGACTCGCTCCATGCGACCCGGCACTCCCCGCACATCGGCCAGGCCGGCTCGAATTGCGGCTGGTTCCAGCTCCAGCGCCTCCCCGAGCGCAAGCGCCGCCAGGGCGTTGTGGACGTTGAAGCGGCCCACGAGCGCGAGCGTGACCTCGCCACTCCAGCGGGGCGTCCGGACGTGGACTCTCAGCTGGCGGGCGTCCTCTTCGACGGCCACGGCGCGCACGTCCGCCTCGGGCGACAGGCCGTACCTGACCAGCGCTGCACCGGCTGAGAGGGCGGCCGCCTCGAAGAGGGACGCGGAGGGATCGTCGTGATTGACGATCGCGGCCCGCGGCCACCGGCGCGGGAGGCGCTTGCGTGGCAGCGGGTCGCCCCGCAGTCGCCGGAAGAGGCTCAGCTTCGCTTCGCGGTACGCCTCGAAGGTGCCGTGCAGCTCGAGGTGCTCGTGGGTCAGGTTGGTGAAGACGGCCACGTCGTAGGCGACGCCGCCGACCCGGTCCAGGGCCAGTCCGTGGGAGGTGGTTTCGACGACGGCTGCCCGGTTGCCGGCCTCGACCATGGCGCGCAGGGTCAGCTGGAGTTGCGGCGCCTCCGGCGTCGTCACGTGCTCGGCGTTCGCGCTCCGCAAGTCGCCGACCTTGAGCTCGGCAGTGGTCAACAGGCCGGTGGAGATCCCCGCCGCTTCCAGCACCGCCGCTGCCAGAAACGAGGTTGTGGTCTTGCCGTCCGTGCCGGTGATGCCGACCACCCCCAGCTCTCGGCTCGGGTCGCCGTACCACCAGGCAGCGGCGACGGCCAGGGCCGCCCGGCTGCGATCGACCACGATCTGCGGCGCGGCCACTCCGGGGAGGAGCCGTTCCACGATCGCGGCCGCGGCGCCCAGGGCGACGGCCGCGGGCACGTAGTCGTGGCCGTCGACGTGCTCACCCGGCACCGCGACGAAGACCGAGCCGCTCTGCACGCGCCGCGAGTCGAAGGCGATCCCTCGGATCGGCAGCGAACCCAGACCCGCGGACCCGGCCGAGGCTCCTGCCGGCGCTTCAGGCAGGCGAACGGTTCGCAGCCGGCCTTCGGCCTCCAGGCGTTCGATCAACTCGCCCAGCCGGCGAGTCGTCTTGGGCTCGGCCGCCGCGATCATCTCCGCCAGGGCCCGCTCGGCGGCGCCCGAGGTCACGCCACTCCCTCCGCGCCGTCGCCCTCCACGCCTCCAGCGCCGGCGCCGCCCTCTCCGCCGGCCGCTCCCCTGCGGCCGCCCCGAACATGGCGGATGCCGTGGCGCAGCCGCCCGATGCGGTCCTGCCAGACCTGGGCGCTGTCGAACGCCAAACGACCGGCCGGGTCCAGCACCAGGTCCCAGGCGCCCACGTAACGGATCTCCCGGCCCCCGAAACCGGTCTTGAAGTGCTCGATCCCCTCGTGCGAGAGGCCCCACATGTCGTAGCTCACTGCGCCCTGCTCGCGCGACGTCCGGATCGCCTCCCATTTGAGCAGGTAATTGGCTCGACTCTCGGCGCCCTGCGCCGTCATGCCGCCGTACGGCTCGATGACGCGATCCCCGACGCGCAGGACGAGAAGCGTCGCCAGCGCCTTCCCCTCCTGGGTTTCGGCCATCAGAAGGCGAGCCATCCCGAGCCTGGCGAAGGCCTGCCAGACCGCGAGATAGGAGTCGTAGGTCCGGATGATGAAACCGGCCCGCCTGGCCGTCTCCTGGTAGATCGAGTAGAACTCCGGCAGGCGATCGACCGTGGCGTCGACGACCCTGATCTCGCTCTTGCGCGCTTTGTTGACGTACTGGCGCCACTTCTTGCGGAGCTCGCCCCAGAGAGCAGCTTCATCTTCGCGAAGGTCGATCTGGCGCGTCCGGGGCGGCTGGATCGGCGTGCCCGGACGCCAGCCGGAGTGGCGCAGGGCGTGGCGCAGCTCGCCGTCCACGTCGCACGGCCCGTTGAGCTCGATCTCCGGCTCGATCCGAACGTGGGACACGCGCACCGGCGCGGAGACGAGGGCCTGGCGCAGGCCGACCGTGAACGAGCCGAGCGTCGACGGATCCCAGGCCTCGAGGACAGGCCCGCGAGGCGCATACGCGAAGGCCCACGGAAAGAGCCGCGGCTGGCGAAGCAGCAGCTGCACGCCGAATGCCGTTTCGCGCTTGGGCTGCTCATCCGCCCCCGTGTCCTCGTGCTCAGGGGCCTCGGGGTCCGCCGTCGGCCCGCCGGCGTCCGCACGGCCGATCAGGCTCGAGCCCATGAAACGCAGCGGCGTCCAGCCGTTCGGCGCCTTCACCTCGGCCCAGGCGGAGGTCTGCAGGTACGAGCCGGGGTTCGAACGCGACACGAAGGCGTCCCAGGTTGCCGTGTCCGGAGCGAGGTCGACGACGGAAGCGCGAGTCGAGGCGCCCCTTCCGGCGCGCGTCGCTTCCCCAGTGACCTGCTCAGGCATCCAACTGGCCCTCCGTACATCGCCGCGTCGTGGATCGTTCGCCGCTCCCAGACGAGCCGGCGGCCCGCCCGGGCTAGCCGCGCCGTTCCTCCGCAGCGCTATCCGACGAAGAGCCGGGGCCGGCTGCTCCGTCCGCGCTCTGCAGCCGCGCGCGCGGATGGGAGGCAGTGTACGCGGCCCGCAGCCGCGCCGGCGAAACGTGAGTGTAGATCTGCGTGGTAGCGAGGCTCTCGTGGCCGAGCAGCTCCTGGACCACGCGCAGGTCCGCGCCTCCGTCGAGCAAATGCGTGGCGAAGCTGTGGCGGAGCGTATGCGGCGAGACGCCTTCCGGCAGGCCGGCGGCCACTCTCAGGCGGCCGAGGCGCCAGCGAATGCCGCGAGCGCCCAACGCCGTTCCCCGGTGATTGAGGAAAAGGAAGCCCGGGTCCGGCGTCTGCGCGCCGGCCCGGTCGCCGGCCGCGTCTTCCAGCGAGACCCTCGCCCGCCGCGCCAGCGACGGCCGCCCTTCCTCGATGTACCTCAGCAACGCCGTCCGGGCCGGCCGCCCGAGCAGCGAGATCCGCTGCTTTCGCCCCTTGCCGGTCACTCGAACCTCGCCGCGGCGCAGGTCGACCGAACCGATGGTCAGCGCCGCCAGCTCCCCGATGCGCAGCCCGGCGGCATAGGCGGTCTCCACGATCGCCACGTCCCGCAATGCCAGCGCGCGCTCCAGCGCCGCCCGCGCTGTCCCCTCAGGCGCCCAGTCCCCTTCTTCGCCCGCGGCCTCGATGAGCCGCTCCGTCTCGGCAACCGAGAGGACGGCCGGCAGACGGCGAGGTTGCCGTGGCGTCGGCAGGGCCGCCAGAGGGTTACCCGCCACCAGGTCCTCGCGCGTGGCATAGCGGTAGAACGATCGCAACGCGGCCAACCGTTGCGCCACCGTGCGCCGGCCGCGCCCCTCGGACAGCGAAGCCAGGAACGCCCGCAGCGCGGCTCGGGATGGGGAGCGCCAATCGTGACCGTTGGCAGACAGCCAACCGGTGTAGCCCTCGAGCGCCGTTCGGTAGGAGCGAAGGGTGTGAACCGAGGAGCCGCGGGCCTGGAGCGCCTGCAGGAACCGCTCGACCGCCGCGGCGGCCTCGTTGTCGCCCGGACCCGCGCCCGAGGTCACTCGTCGCCGCGGGCGCCCGTAGCGCGCGTCGCCGCGCTCTTGCGGGTGGAAGAAACGCGGGACCCCCCGCCACTCCCCGTGGCCCTGCCCCGGGCTCGTCGCGGGGCCCGGCCGGAGCCGGGTCGGGCCAGCGCCGCGGGATTCGGCTCGCCGCCCGACAGCCGCTTACCGACCGTGTCTTCGCCCGACGGCAGCTCCACGGTCGCGCCGCAGACCAAGCAGAGGGCGGCATCGTCGGCCCGGGCTACCGGCCCGTCGTCCGTGTCGTGGACCGCGCCGACGGGTTCGTGCGAAGTCGTGTAGTCGCACTTCGGGTACCGCGAGCAGCCCCAGAACAGCGATCCCGTGCGGCGGGCGCGCCTCGTCGCCAGCTTCCCCTGGTGGCACTTGGGACAGGCCACTTCGAAGGCCAGCTGATCCGGCGGCGGCGGGCCGTCCTTCTTGATGTAGTCGCAGTCGGGGTAGCGCGAACAGCCCATGAACGGCCCGAAGCGCCCGCGGCGCTGTACGAGCACGCCACCTTCCGCCTCGCCGCACTTGGGGCACGCTTCGACTGCCGCGGGTGCGGCCGGAGCTCCATCCGGGCCGACCTCCGGCGCACCGGGCGTGCGGCCGTCGGCGCCTGGAAGCTCGCGAGTCTCCTTGTGCTCCGGGTACGTGGAGCAGGCCAGGAACTCGCCGTACCGTCCGAGCCGGATCACCATGGGATGGCCCTGCGAGCAGACCTCGTCCGAAGGTCGCGTCGTGAAGTCGGCCCGGCGCAGCTCCTTGGTCTTCTCGTCGATGCGCGTCCGGAACGGGGTGTAGAAGTCGCGCACGACCGGGACCCAGGCTCGCTTGCCGCTGGCGACGTCGTCGAGCTCGTCCTCCATGCGGGCCGTGAACTCGAGGTCCACGAACTCGCCGAAGTGGCAGACGAGCAGGTCCGTCACTATCTCGCCGACCGGCTCGGGATGGAGCCGCCGCTCCTTCACCTTGACGTAGCCGCGATCGACGATCGTTGAGATCGTTGCCGCGTACGTGGACGGCCGCCCGATGCCGTGCTCCTCGAGGGCCTTGACGAGGCTCGCCTCGGTGTAGCGCGGCGGAGGCTCGGTGAAGTGCTGCTGCGTCTCGACGCCCTGGACGGTCGTCACGTCCCGTTCGTGCAGCTCCGGCAGACTGCACTCCTTCTCTTCTTCGAGATCGTCCTGGCCTTCGGTGTAGACGCGCGAGAAGCCGTCGAAGATGGTCCGGGTGGCGGTCGCCCTCAGGTCGTAGCCGTCGGCAGTGAGTTCGGCCGTGGTCGTCTCCTGGGCCTTGGCGGCCATCTGGCTTGCCAGGGCGCGCTGCCAGATCAGCCGGTAGAGACGCGCTTCGTCGCTCTTGAGGAACTTCGCCGCAGCGTCCGGCTCGCGCCAGAACGAAGTCGGCCTGATCGCTTCGTGGGCCTCCTGGGCGTTGCGCGTCTTGGTCTTGAAGGCACGGCCCTTGGGAGTGGTGTAGTCATCGCCAAAGCGGGCCTCGATCACGCGTGCCGCCTCGGCCATGGCCTGGCTCGACAGCGCCACCGAGTCGGTGCGCATGTAGGTGATGAGGCCGACCTGACCCTCGTCGGTCGCCACGCCTTCGTACAGTCGCTGGGCCGCGCTCATCGTTCGCTTGGGCGAGAAGCCGAGCTTGCGGCTCGCCTCCTGCTGCAGGCTCGACGTGGTGAAAGGCGGCGCCGGGTTCCGCTTCGTCTGCTTGACCGAAACCTCGGTCACGACCGGGTGACTGGCGCGGATCGCCGCGGCATGGCGCTCGGCCGTCTCGGCGTCGGACACGTCGGGCTTCTTGCCGCCGATCCTGACCAGGTCGGCCTCGAATGGCGAGCCATCGGGCGAGAGGAGAGTCGCCTTCAGGGTCCAGTACTCGCGCGCCAGGAACGCCCGGATCTCGCGCTCGCGATCCACGACGAGCCGAACCGCCACCGACTGGACGCGGCCGGCCGAGAGCCCGGCTCGAACCTTGCGCCACAGCAGCGGGCTCAGGGTGTAGCCGACCAGGCGGTCGACCACCCGGCGGGCCTGCTGCGCATCCACCAGGTTGAGGTCGATGGCGCGAGGTTCGGCGAACGCCAGCTTGATCGCGGCCTCGGTGATCTCCGAGAAGGTGACCCGGCGGGTCCTGCCCGGGTCGAGATTGGCCGCCTCGGCGACGTGCCACGCTATCGCCTCTCCCTCGCGGTCGAGGTCCGTGGCGAGGTAGATCAGGTCGGCGCGCGCGGCCGCCTTCTGGATCGCGGAGAGCTGCCTCTTGCGATCCGCCACGACCTCGTACACGGGCGCGAAATCGTTCTCCACGTCCACGCCGAGCTGGTTCTTGCCGGGGTTCTCCGGGAGGTCGCGCACATGTCCGTACGACGCCAGAACCGTGTAGCCCGGGCCGAGATAACGTTCGATCGTTTTCGCCTTGGCAGGCGATTCGACGATCACGAGGTTGCCACTCATCGGCGGGAGTCTAGCATCAGGCACTCTCCCGGCCGTTACGTGGCGCCAGGCGGGCGGGAATCGCGAGACGGGAGCCCGGCGCCTCAGACCTCGTGAACGCGCCGCAGGAGCTCGCCTTCGTACGTTTCGGGCTCTTCGGGCGGCTCCTCGGGCGACTCCGCGGCTGGCTCCTCGGGATGCGTGCCCCCGTCGCCGCTGACCCACGCGAGTCGCTGCAGGGGCGACACCGAGTAGGTGCCGCCATCGTCCTCGGGCGCGGCCCGCTTGACGTTCCTGCCGCTCTTGCCGTTCCCGCCCGCCCCGGGTTGGCCGGCGACGACCTCCGGAGGCTCCGCCGCCTCGTCGTCCTCGACCGCCGGTGGCCGGACTTCCACAAATCGAAGGTGGGCGAGTGGAAAGACGAATTTCGAATCGCCACGCTCGACGAAGACCGGGGTCTTGCCATTCATGGTCCGCAGGTTGGTGCAGATCAGGCACGTGTCGACCGCGGTCGGCTCCGCCACCAGGTCGGCAAGAATGGGCTGTTCGTTGTGCAGGTGTATGACGACGTCGCGGAGCATGCGTCATCCATTCGCCGCGCGGCGAGCGGCCCTCACCGGGAGTTATCGGCTATGGCGGGTCGCACCGTCCACCGATCCGACGTACTGCGCCCGGTGAACTGCGCGTACCGTCCCCGGTTCCATCGAGGTCCGTATGTGACCCGTCAGCCGTAGAACTCGATCGTCAACCTGACGCGACCGCTCGAGACCCAGACGCCGACGCCGGCCCTGTGGAAATGCGAGTTCATGATGTTGTAGTAGTGCGCGAACTCACACCGGCCCGACTTACACCGGTACTCGTTCTGGAAGAAGACCTCGGCGTCGATCATGCCGGACTTTCCGGCGTTGGGTGGCGACGCCAGGTTCTCGCCCCACGAGCCGCTGCAGAAGCCCGCCGAGCACATTCGCCCGTGAGGAGTCGTTCCGTCGAGGTAGTGGGTCAGCACGCGGCGTTCGGCCTGGATCTTCGAGTACGGACGGGCGACCGCGTTGGCGATCGGCGCGGAGTACGCCAGCGGATCCTGGGCCGGCATGACGTGATGGGCGACGGAGCTGCAGGTGCCGCTCCTGAGCACCCAGCCGCCGGTGCGGGTGCAGTTCATGAGAGCCAGGTAGTAAAGCTCCGCAGAGTGGTACGGCGCGGTCTTCGAGGCCAGGCCGCCCAGCCACGAAATGCCACGCACCACCGGCTTGACGACCTTGAAGCTGGCGGTCGCGGCTCCCGCCAGGCGCTGACCGGTGACCGCGCGGGCGGTCGTGGCGACGTGCATGACGACCGTCGAGCCGACCGGCAGCTT
>JBEKMM010000011.1:0-107438 GCA_050008515.1 Candidatus Limnocylindrales bacterium | reverse complement strand
TGGGACCAAGACGATCGACGTCCTCAAGTGGAAGGATGTCTACGCTCTCCTCGAAGAGACGATCGACAAGTGCGAGGACGTCGCCGACCTGATCGAGAGGATCGTCGTCAAGCACGCCTAAGGCGCGAGCTGAGCTCGCTGCACCGCGGCCAAGCCGGCCGCGATCGGGGCTCTTCCGCCCACCTGACTCGATAGTTCACGACGCTGGAACGTGGCGCCTGGCACCAGGCCGCGAATCGTCGCGCGCGCCCGTGGAACGCCCCGACGGTCCGCCTGAACGTTAACAAGCCACCAACAGCCCGTTAAGCAGCCTCCTCGACGATGCGGCCGTAACCCGAGAAGTGAACCGGGATCGGTCCGCAAGTGAGGAGAACTGAGTTGCTGATTGGCACTCGCAGATTCGGCGCACTGGCCATCGCAGCCACCATCGTGGCGGGGGCATGTTCATCCGCCGCGAGCACCCCCGCGCCAGCCACGACGAATGCACCGGCAGGTACAGCCGCACAGAGCGTGGCCGGAGTCACAACTACACCGGCGGGCTCGTTCACGTACCGCTGCACAAAGGGCGATGGTCAGCTCAACGGCGCTGGCGCCACCTTCCCCTACCCGCTCTACTCGAAGTGGGGCGCGGACTATAACGCGAAGTGCGGCGTCAAGCTGAACTACCAGTCGATCGGTTCGGGCGGCGGCGTCAAGGGCTGGCAGCAGAACACCGTCGACTTCGGCGCGTCCGACGCGTTCCTGCTGGATAGCGAGATCAAGGCCGCAGCCGCCAACGGCGAGCCGGTCGAGATCCCGGTCGCCTTCGGCGCCGTCGTGGTCGCCTACAACCTCAAGGGCCTCACCGCGCCGCTCAAGATGACCGCGGATATCATCGCCGGCATCTTCGATGGCAAGATCACGAAGTGGAACGACCCGGCGATCGCGGCCGCCAACGCTGGAGTCGCCCTACCCGCCACGGACATCAGTGTCGTGCACCGGTCCGACGGCTCGGGCACGACGAGCATCTTCACGACGTATCTGACCAAAGCCAGCCCCGACTGGGTGACCACCATCGGCGGTGGAGATCCGACCAAGTCGGCCGGCAAGACGGTCGAGTGGCCGACGGGCCTGGGCGCCAGCGGCAACGAGGGCGTCACCCAAGGCATCAACCAGACGGACGGTGGGGTCGGGTATATCGAGCTCACATACGCTCTGGCCAACAAGATCCCGTTCGCGGACGTGAAGAACAGCTCCGAGGCGTTCATCACACCCTCGCTGGACTCGGTCAAGGCCGCCGCGAACCTCCCGACCTACCCCGCCGACCTGCGCTTCAACCTGGCTAACTCGCCCGTTGCGAACGGCTACCCGATCACCGGCTCGACCTGGCTCATCGTGTACAAGGACCTCTCCAAGGTCATGAAGAGCCAGGATCGCGCGATGGCCCTCGTCGACTTCCTCTGGTGGGGCATCCACGAGGGGCAGAACGACAACGCGGCGCTCTATTACGGCTCGATCCCGGCCGGCCTGCTCGCCCAGGACGAGGCGGCTGTGAAGTCCATCAACTGGGCGGGGCAGCCGCTGCTCCCCTGATACAAGCCCAGCTCGTTAGCGAGCCGCCGCTCCGGCCCCAGCCGGAGCGGCGGCTCATCCCACAATTGAGGCGCACGATGGTAGGCCGCATCCGTAGCAAGGCAGGCCCGGACGGGCTAGCGGCCGGTCCCTTCGCTCGCCGACGCCTGCTCAACGGGGACATCGTCTTTCGACTGGTGGCAGCCGCGGCTGCGGGCTTGACCATCGGGCTGATCGGCCTGATGGTCTTCGACAGCGTCCAGGCGGCATGGCCCGCCTTTCAGCGTTTCGGGCTCGACTTCGTGACGGGGATCCGATGGTCTCCATCGTTCACGATCTACGGCGCTCTGCCGTTCATCTACGGCACGCTGCTGACGAGCGCGATCGCCCTGCTCCTGGCGGTCCCGATCGCCGTCCTCATCGCCCTGCTGGTGACCGAGTTCCTGCCCACGCAGGTCGGTCGGCCGGTGGCCATCGTCGTCGACCTGCTCGCCGCGGTTCCTTCCGTGGTCTGGGGCCTGTGGGGGCTCCTGGTGCTGGTTCCCTTCATGAGGCCGATCGAACAAGGGATCGCCGACGGGCCCGGTCGGCTCATACCGTTCCTTGGCCCGCCGACACCCGGCCCGAGCTACTTCGTGGCCGGGGTCGTGGTTGCCGTGATGATCGTCCCGATCGTTGCTGCCCTCACCCGAGAGGTATTCGCCACGACGCCCAGACTCCAGCGAGAGGCAGTACTGGCGCTGGGCGGAACACGGTGGGACGTGATCCGGTGTGTCGTGCTACCCATCGGACGAACGGGCCTGCTGGCCGCGGTCCTACTCGGTCTGGGCCGGGCGATCGGCGAGACGATCGCGGTCACGATGGTGATCGGCAACGCTCCGCGGATCGGCGGGTCCATCTTCTCGCCGGGATTCACACTTGCGAGCGTGATCGCCAACGAGTTCAACGAAGCGACCGAGCCGCTTCACGCGGAGTCTCTGGTCGGCCTTGGGGTGGTGTTGCTCGTCATCGCGATCATAATCAACGGCGCGGGCGTCGCGGTCCGTCGCCGCTTCGAGAGGAGCGCCGGCCGTGGCCGCTGATTACGGCGCCTTGCTTAGTCCGACCAGCAGGGGCCGGCGATTCAAGGCCAACCTCGTGGTCGCGCTCGCAGTCGTCGCGACGACTTTCGCCCTGGTTCCGCTGGCCTCGGTCTTCCTCTTTCTCGTCACGCGGGCTGCGGGGGTGCTTGGGCCTGATTTCCTTCTGCAGGATCCGCCGGGGGACCTCAGTGCGGCCGGGGGAGGAATCCGCAATGCGATCACAGGGACGCTCGAGATGACAGCTCTGGCGACCTTCATCGCGGCGCCGGTTGGCATTCTGATCGCCATATTCGACACTGAGGTCGGCGGCCGCGCAGCCACCGGCACGCGCTTCTTCATCGATGTCCTGGTGGCGCTGCCATCTATCGTGGTGGGGATTTTCGTTTACTCGCTGATTGTGGTCGCCCAGGGGCATTTCTCCGGGTTCGCAGGCTCGGTCGCCCTCGCCGCGATCATGCTGCCGGTAATCGTTGTCTCGACCGAGGAGATGCTTCGGCTCATCCCGAGACCGATCAGCGAGGGCGCGCGGGCTCTGGGCCTTTCGCGCTGGAGGACCTACGCCTCTGTCTTCCTCCCGACCGCCGTCTCGGGCATCTTCACCGGCTTGTTGCTGGCCGTTTCGAGGGCCATCGGCGAGACCGCGCCGCTGCTGTTCACAGCCCTCGGCAACAACTTCTTCTCGACCGACATGAACGAGCCGATGCAGGGGTTGCCCTTGCTCATCTACCGGAACGCGCTCAACTCAGCCTTTCCGGCCGCCCGAGATCGAGCCATGGGCGCCGCGCTCGTGCTCGTGCTCATAGTCCTTGCCTTCAACCTTCTGGGTCGGTGGCTGGTCGCTCGCCGCAAGCTGAGCCGGAGCACGGGCCAATGAACGAAGAGGTCGCCATGACCATCGAAACCCCCTTCCGCCAGGCTGCCGTTCTGCCCACCTGGCCCGCTGAGCCAGCCGAGCCGGTTCGACCGCCGGAAACGGACAACGCCGTCGTCCTGCGGCTGCGCAACGTTGACGCCTTCTACGGCGCCCATCGAGTAGTCCGCGACGTCAGCCTCGATATCACGGGAAACGCCATCACCGCCATCATCGGTCCGTCGGGCAGCGGCAAGTCGACCCTCCTGCGCTGCATGGACCGAATGCACGAAGTCGTGCCGCATGCCCGAGCTACCGGGCTGATCGAGTACATGGGCACCGACCTCTACGACGCGCGAATCGATCCGGCCGCCGTACGGCGTTCCATCGGGATGGTCTTCCAGCAGCCCAACCCGTTTCCGACGATGTCCATCGCCGACAACGTCGCGGCGCCGGCGCGGTTCAACGGATTGGTCAAGAGCAAGACCGCCTCGGCCGACCTTGTCGAGCAGTGTCTGCGCCGCGCAGCCCTCTGGGAGGAGGTCAAGGACAAGTTGCACCATAGCGGTGCCTCGCTGTCCGGCGGACAGCAACAGCGGTTGTGCATCGCCCGCGCCCTCGCCCTTGCCCCAAACGTGCTCCTGATGGACGAACCATGCTCCGCCCTCGACCCAGTTGCCACGCTCCAGATAGAACAGCTCATGACCGACTTGCGGGCCAGCTACACCATCGTCATCGTGACCCACAACATGCAGCAGGCCGCGCGAGTGAGCGATCGGACTGCCTTCCTGACCATGGGCGACGACGGGGCTGGCTATCTCGTCGAAGAAGGCCCTACCGGTCGCATCTTCACTCAGCCACGTGAGCGACTGACAGAGGACTACATCTCCGGGCGGTTCGGATGAGCGCCCGAGAGCACAAGGAGTCGACCATGGAGTCGCGCGAGGATACGGGGCCCCGACCAGTGATGGATCCCGGCGCTTCCGGGGCGGGCGGTTCGCTGGACGACGCGGTTGGGCTTGAGGCACGAGCGCTGCACCACGCCCAGCACCTGCGGGAGAGCCTCGACACGGAGATGCGCGGCGTCAAGGACGGCGTGCTGCGCATGGGCACCTACGTCGAGGAGCAGATCCTCGCCGCGCTCGAGTCGATCGTGCATCGCGACGCCGAGCTCGCTGCCAAGGTGATCGCCTCGGACGGACGGATCAACGAGGTTCAGCGCGCCGTGTCGGCGCTGGTCGCCATGACGATCGCAACGCAGGCTCCAGTCGCGCGCGACTTGCGCTTCCTGCTGGCACTCGATCGTGTCACCTACGAGCTGGAGCGGATGGGCGACCACGCCGGATCGGTGGCCAAGCAGGCCCGCAAGCTTGCAGGCAACGTGAGCATGGTGACCTACGACGAGTTGACGCCGATGGCGACTCTGGCCGCCCGGCAGGTTCGCGACGTGGTCATGGCCCTGGTCGACATCGACGAGCAACGGGCCCGCGAGGTGGCCGCGCGCGACGACGAGATCGACCGGTTGTATCACCAGCTCTTCGACGACGTGCTGGCCGAGATGCGGACCGATCCGGACAAGGTGGACCCGGGAACGCGGATTCTCTTCGCGGCCCACTACCTCGAGCGGATCGGCGACCGGGTGACCAACATCGCCGAGGACGTGGTCTTCCTGGCGACCGGCGAGGTGGAGGATCTGAACCCCTGAATCGGCCTGGGCAACCGATACCCTCGCGGCCGACGATCCGGCATAGGGCACGTCGGCCTTCGACCTGATAGCCTCTCCGTGGCGGAGCCCCCGCCGCGATCCACCGTCATCGCGAGGGCGTTCAGGTTTGTCCACGAGCACGATACTCGGTCTGGTCGCGATCTTCGCGTTGGCCGTTTCGTTCGACTACATCAACGGCTTCCACGACACCGCGAACGCAATCGCCACTTCGGTATCGACCCGCGCGCTCAAGCCCGAATACGCGATCCTCCTCTCCGCCACCGCCAATTTCGTAGGTGCGCTCGTGTTCGGCACGGCGGTCGCAAGCACGATCGGCGGAGGGATCGTCCAGGACAAGATGATCCTCGGCAACGGCGCCATGGTCCTGGCGGCGGCCCTGCTCGGCGCCATCACCTGGAACCTGATCACCTGGGCCCTAGCGATCCCCAGCTCCAGCAGCCATGCCCTCATCGGCGGTCTGATCGGAGCGGCCTGGGCCTCCTCCGGAGCGAACGCGGTCCAGTGGGCCAACTTCGCCGGCAAGGTCCTGTTCCCACTGATCACTTCGCCGCTGCTCGGACTGGCGATCGGGTTCACGTTCATGGTGCTGCTGCTCAACGGCATCGTCCGGGCCAGCCCGCGCCGGATCAGAGGCTATGTGCGGCACTTCCGGTCGAGTGGAGCGGAGGAGGGCTCCGACGCGATCGAAACGACCGGCGTCAGCCCCCGCCGCATAAGCCAGCGATTCCGCAGGCTCCAGATCCTGTCGGCCACCTACATGGCTCTGAGCCACGGCTCCAACGACGCCCAGAAGACGATGGGCATCATGACCCTGGCCCTCTTCAACGCCAACGCCATCCCGGACAAGTCCGTGCCGGTCTGGGTGATCCTCATGGCCGCAACGGCCATGTCGCTGGGCACCGCCGCGGGTGGCTGGCGGATCATGAAGACGATGGGTCAGAAGGTCGTCAAGCTCGACCCGGTCCACGGCTTCGCGGCCGAAACCACCGCCGCCTCGATCATCCTGGGCGCGTCGCATTTCGGCATGCCGGTCTCGACCACTCACGTCATCTCGACCGCGATCATGGGCGTCGGGGCGAGCGACCGGCCCAACGCGGTTCACTGGGGACTGGCCCGCAGCATCGTCACGGCCTGGGTTCTGACGATCCCCTGTACCGCTCTCATCGCCGCGGGCGCGCTCTTCGTGCTGCAGATCCTGTCCGGCCCGATCGGCGGGGCGCTGCACCTGTTCGGCGTCTAGCGGGCGGCTGCCAGCCCCCCGCCTGCGCCTCAGCCGGCGTCCGGCTGCCTCAACACGTAGCCCACGCCGCGCACCGTCTCGAGGTAGACCGGAGCAGCCGGGTCGGCTTCGATCTGGGCCCGCAGCCAGTGGACGTGCACGTCCACCGTCCGGGTCTCGCCCGCGTAGTCGTAGCCCCACACGTGCTCCAGGAGCTGGTCGCGGGTGAAGACGTGGCCGGCGTTCCGGATCAGGAAGGCCAGCAGATCGAACGCCTTGGGCTTGACCGGCAGGACCTCGCCGTCGCGGATCAGCCGCCGCCCGGCCAGGTCGACCCTGACCTTGCCGAGCTCCACCGTCTCCGGCTCCAGCCCCTGGGCCTGCTGCTCCGAGCGCCGAAGCAGGGCGCGGATTCGGGCCAGCAGCTCGCGGAAGCTGAAGGGCTTGGTGACGTAGTCGTCCGCCCCCAGCTCCAGCCCGACGACCTTGTCCACTTCCGCGCTCTTGGCGGTGAGCATCAGGATCGGCACGCCCGACTCGGCCCGAATGATCCGGCAAACCTCGGTGCCGCTCAGCTCGGGCAGCATCAGATCGAGCAGGATCAGGTCCGGATGATGGCGCCGAAATGAATCGACGGCCTCTCGTCCGTCGGCTGCCTGGAAGACGGCGAATCCCTCCGTCTCGAGGCTTTCGGCCAGTGTCTCGCGCAGCGTGCGCTCGTCGTCAACGACCAGGATTGTTCGAGCCATCCCAGGGGTCCCTCCTACGAGGTAGCCGCCTGTGCCGCGAGCCTCGCGATCGCCCGATCCAACCGGGCCAGCGTCCGCTCGTAGCCAAGGGCCACCATCGTATCGAAGAGTGGTGGAGAGGCAGTCCGGCCGGTGACGGCGACGCGGATGGCCATGAACAGATCGCCGGCCTTCCAGCCGCGATCCTCGACAAGGCGCCGCAGCGGCGGCTCGATCTCGTCCGCTTCCCAGACGACCTCGCCGACCTCGGCGATCGTCCTGCGGGCGGCGGTGAGGCCGGCGACGGTGGTAGGCAGGTCCCAGCGCTTCGGGACGATGAGCGCCGGATCGGGGTCCACGTCCTTCACGAACAGGAAGCCGATCAGGTCGCCGACCGCGGAGAGGGTCGGCAGTCGCTCCTGGACAACCGGTAGCAGGGCCCGCATCTCGCCGTCGGACGGCAGCCAATCGACGCGGCCGGCGGCCAACTCGGCTTCCATGAAAGGCCGCAACCGATCGATCAGGTCGTCCGTGGAGAGCCGCCGGATCCACTGGCCGTTGAGCCACTCGAGCCGCTCGCGGTCGAAAACGGCGCCGGCCTTGTTGACGGCCGATAGCTCGAACCGCTCGACCAGATCGGCCAGCGATAGGACCTCCTCCTCGGTGCCGGTAGACCAGCCCAGGAGCGCGAGGTAGTTGACGAAGGCCTCGGGGATGAAGCCGTCGGCGCGATACGCCGCCACCGCGGTCTGACTCTTGCGCTTGCTCATCTTGGTCCGATCCGGGTTGAGGATGAGCGGCAGGTGGGCGAACTTGGGTACGGCGGAGCCCATCGCCTCGAAGAGCAGGATGTGCTTGGGCGTGTTGGAGAGGTGGTCCTCGCCGCGGATGACGTGGCTGATCGCCATCGCCGCGTCGTCGACCACCACGGTGAAGTGGTAGAGCGGCGTGCCGTCGCCACGGATGATGACCAGGTCGCCGCCCAGGGCGCTGGTGTCGATCTCCACGTGCCCGCGGACGATGTCGTCGAACGCGATCGTCCGGTCCGCCGGAATCCGGAAGCGCACGACCGGCGCGCGCCCCTCGACCTCGAAGGCGGCCCGATCGGCCTGCGTCAGCTGAGCGCAGCGGCCGTTGTATTGCGGTGCCTGACGGGCGGCCTCCTGGCGCTTTCGCTCGGCGTCGAGCTCCTCCGGCGTGCAGTAGCAGTAGTAGGCCTTGTCCTCGGCCAGCAGCCGCGTGGCGGCTTCGGTGTAGCGCTCCATGCGCTGCATCTGGCGGTACGGGCCGTACGACCCCCGCTCGGGCTCATCGCCGATGCCCGGTCCCTCATCCCACTGGATGCCCAGCCAATGCAACCCATCGATGATGTCGTTCTCGAACTCCAAGGTGGAGCGGGCCTGGTCCGTATCCTCCAGGCGGCAGATGAAGGTCCCGCCCAGGTGGCGCGCGAAGAGGTAGTTGAAGAGCGCCGTACGGGCCGTCCCCAGGTGCAGCGGGCCCGTCGGGCTGGGCGCGATTCGAACGCGTACGTCTGTCATGCGCCTAGTGTACGGGCGGCGCCGCCCGAACCTCCGGGCGCCGGTCCCGCCGCGGACCGGGCCCCGGGCCGCGCCTTCAGCCCAGCAACTCGCCCACAGGCACCAGCTCGAACTCCGCGACGGCTTCCGCGACCGGCTCGCCGTGCGGGCCGAGCCCCACGGGCCGGTGATAGCGAGAGAGGGCGCGCAGCGCCGCGGAGTCAAGGACCCCGATCTGGCGCAACGTCTCCACCGATGCCGCCGCGGCCGCCCGGTCGAATCCCCCGCCATCCTCGATCTTGATCGCGACACCCGACGGCCGAGAGCGGCCGCTCCCCGAACCGGGCAGGACCGCGAAACCTCGCAGTCCCTCGGCGCCACCCTTGGCGACCGTGCGGCCCGGCGCGGCCTTCATGACCGAGGTATCGAGTCGGTCGCGAGTGCCCGCCACCATCTCCGGATTGGCGACCATGGCGTCCCGGATGACCGTCAGGGCCTCGGCCAGGCTGGATCGGGAGTCGGTCGGTCGCACCGCGCTCGGATCGGCCAGGAGCGCGAACGCGCGCGCGACCTCCTGCAGCGGGAAGCCGTACGTCGGAACGCCGCAGGCGTCGGTCGAGGTCACCAGCAGCGCCGCGCTGGTGCTGAACGCTCGCGCGATCGTCGCCGCGTACAGGCGCTGGACCGGATGGTCGGGGCGCCAGTACTCCTCCACGGGCCAGTCGTTGATCTTGCACAACAGCAGCATCGAGGTGTGCTGGCCCGAGCACATGTGGCGGACCTGGCCGGGCTTCTCGCCGTCGCGCGCCAGACGGGCTGCCGTCAGGGCGTCGAGCGGAGCCCCCTCCGAGCCGCAGCCGAGCATCTGCTGCGAGATGCCCGAACGCCGGAAGACGGCCTGCAAAGTCCGAACGTGGAGGTCCTCGCCCGAATGGGATCCGGCCATGATCGCCAGCTCGGCGGTCGAGAGGTCGAAGGCCTCGATGCCGCGGGCCTCCACGAGCGCGACCAGCCCGAACGGCTTCACGGCCGACCGGAGATTGACGACGACATCCGGGTCGCCCAGGACCCGGCGTACGGTGCCGTCCACGTCCACCTGGACGATCGAGCCGCGATGGCGGCTCTCGACGACGTCGCCCCGCACCTGGCGCACCAGCACCGGAGCGGGTTTCATCGACTCCGGGCGCCTCGCCGCGGGCCGTCCCTGGCGCGCCAGCATCGCCCGCGATGGAACCGCCCGGCGCCCCCCGGTGCCGTCGCCGCCGGCGCCCGAGCCAGGGCCGGCGGCCCGCGGCGCCAGGAGGTTCTTCCTATCGGGGCCGGAACTTGACGGCGACACAAGCGTCTCCCATCGGGGGAATGGTCCGAGGATACTCCGGTACCGCCGGGCCGAAAACGGGCGGCATCAGAGACGCCGCGGATCCTCGATCTAGCGGTGAACCGCCTCGATCCCGGTCCTGGGCTCCGGCACATCGGCGCCCTCCCGGACGTTGGCTGAAGCGACGGCGACCCTGGCCGCGGCCCGCTTACGGCGCCGGTCCCGCAGGCCGGCGACGACGACGATTCCCAGGCAGCCGACGAACACCGGCAGCAGCACCAGCTGCTCAGCGCGGAGGGGTCCGGCGACCTGCGCGTCGCGCCACGTGAACGCGGCCGCGAACCGCGCCACCGACCACAGGCAGAGCGCCGTCAGGAAGCGGCGGTAGCCGGTCAGCATCGACCAGTCGCGCCGCGGCGCCAGCTCCGGCCGGACTATCCACCGCCAGCGCCGCAGCCGGAGCCGCATGGCGAACGGGACCGCCAGGACAAGGACAGCGGCGCTCAAAACGAGGATGCCCTCCAGGGCCTGCGACGGCAGCGCAGCCACGCCCGCGTTTGCGCTCTGCCACGGGCCGGATCGGACATAGGCCGTTGCCCACCCGGCGTCGGAGAAGTGGCCCTGGCCGTCGCCGCCCAGGAGCATCGCCAGCTTGCCCAGGCCGAGCCCGACGAGCAGCGGGCCGCTGGCAACGTGCAGCCAGCTGGCGATCGGCGCGGCCAGCAGCCGGGCCACCGCCAGGGCCGTGACGGTCCCGAACACCACCGCCAGCGACAGCGCCAGGCCACCCTGCGCGGGGTCGGTGAGGCGGCTCAAGTCGGCGCTGAAGTAGTCGGAGTGGATCAGCCCGTAGTCGAGCCTGCCGCCGACCACCGCGCCCGGCACGGCCCCGAAGGCGATCAGGATGAGATCGTCGCGGCGAAGCCGGGCCGCGCCCTGGGCGGAGCCTTCCGGATCGGCGTCGACACGGGAGCGCATCCGGCCGGCGCCCAGCGCCGCGAGAACGATGACGATGAACACGACACCGGCCACCGCGAGCGTCTCCAGCCGGACGGTCAACCCGAATGGAGCGATCGTCGGATCGAAGTCGAAGCGGATCGCATCTAGCACGGCCCGCAGTGTACCGGGCGCGCGAGTTGGAGGTCGCCCGGCTCAGCTCGGATCGACCGGCCCCGCGCCACGGCCGGGCTGCGGCCGGGCCAGGCCCCGCAAGCCCGGACCATCGCCGGCGGGCAGCCGTCGCAGAGCGCCTGTGTCGCCCAGCCGACAGCCGTCATGTCGCCCAGCCGCTCCGCGTCGCGACGGCGGCATGGCTTGATACGGGCATCGGCGGTATCAGGACCGCGTCCCGCTCCGTCGACGCTGCATCCGGGGGGAAATCGCCCGATGCGCGGCGAGAGCCGTTCCGAGGGGGATCGGACGGGCGACGGCGCCGGTTCCGGCGTTCCGGGGGGTCCGGAACCGGCGCTCTAATCGCGTTACAGCGCAGGGAGCCCCGGTCGGACGGGACCGCCGGGGCTTCCCTGTTTCCACTGCAGTGGCGGATCGGGCGCCGGGGGCTAGGCCGAAGCCTGGTGCATCGTCTCGACCAGCCCCCGAACCGAGCCCGCCGAGGTCATGAGCGCCGTCTTCTCCTCTTCGGTCAGGGCGACCTCGATGATCCTCTCTACGCCCGACGCTCCGAGGACCAGCGGCACGCCGACGACCAGGCCGTCGATCCCATACTCGCCCCGCAGCAGGACAGCGCAGGCCAGGACTCGCTTCCGGTCGTTGAGGATCGAGTCGACCATGTGAAACACCGAGGAAGCCGGGGCGTAGAAGGCGCTCCCGGACTTGAGCAGGGCGACAATCTCCGCGCCGCCGGTCCGGGTCCGCTGGACCAGCTCCTCGATGCGCTCGGGCTTCATGAGCTCGGGTAGCGGGATGCCGGCGACGGTCGAGTAGCGCGGCACCGGGACCATCATGTCGCCATGCCCGCCCAGCACGAAGGCCGAGACGTCGGAGGCCGAGACGCCCAGGTCCTGGGCGATGAAGGCCCGGAAGCGGCCGCTGTCCAGGACGCCCGCCATGCCGATGACTCGCTCGCGCGGGAAGCCGCTGGCCTCGAGAGCAACGTGGACCATCGCATCGAGCGGGTTCGTGACCAGGATCAGGATCGCACCCGGGGAGTAGTGGACCGCCTGCTGCACGACAGAGCGCACGATCGCGGCGTTCTTCAGCAGCAGGTCGTCGCGGCTCATCCCCGGCTGACGCGCCAGGCCGGCTGTGACCACGATGATGTCCGACTCGGTCGTGTCGGCGTAGTCATTCGTGCCGATGATGTTCTGGTCGTGGTGCTGGAGCGGCGCCGCCTCGGCAAGATCGAGGGCCTTGCCCTGGGGCAGCCCCTCGACGACGTCGATCAGGTAGACATCGGCGACGCCCGCCTCGGCGATCCGCTGCGCCGCCGTGGCGCCGACGTTGCCCGCTCCGATGACGGTGACCTTGCGACGGCAGACTGGCATCCCGGACCTCCCTCGTGTGGGACGCCGGCGGAGGGGGCCGGCGGTTGCTGATTTTGACACCGGTCGAGCCACAAGCCGGTGCAGCGCGATGGTACCCCGGCGGCGTCCGTTCGGCAGCTGGCGAGACCGCGAGGCGGCCCAGGCGGGCCTCGATCGCCGTCGCGGGCTGGATCGGCGCGGCGTCAGGCGGTCGCCACCCGTCGCTTGAGCTCGGCCAGCCGGCCGGCCAGTCGCGGCGGCAGCTTGGACCCGAACCTGGCGTAGTGCTCCTCTATCGCGGCCGCCTCCTGGACCCACGCCGCCGGATCGACCGCCAGCAGCTCGGCCAGGGCGGTCTCGCCGACGTTCAGGCCGCGGGTGTCGAGGGCGCCGGGCGCGGGCAGGAAGCCGATCGGCGTCTCGACCGCATCGTCTTCGCCCGAGCAGCGCCCGAAGATCCACTCGATGACGCGGCTGTTCTCGCCGAAGCCTGGCCACATGAACTTGCCCCCGGCATCCTTGCGGAACCAGTTGAGCAGGTAGATGCGCGGCAGCCGGGCACCCTGCCTCCGACCGATCTCGAGCCAGTGGCCCCAGTAGTCCGCCATGTTGTAGCCGCAGAAGGGCAGCATCGCGAACGGGTCGAAGCGCAGCTTGCCGATCGTGCCGAAGGCCGCGGCCGTCATCTCCGAGCTCATGATCGAGCCGAGGAAGACGCCGTGCTCCCAATCGAATCCCTCACGAACGAGCGGGACCACCGAGGTCCGGCGGCCGCCGAACATGATCGCGTCGATCGGGACGCCAGCCGGATCCTCCCAGTTCGGGGCGATCGCCGGGTCCTGGCTCGCTGGCGCGGTGAAGCGGGCATTGGCGTGGGCCGCGGGCGTGTCTCCCCCGGGGGCCCAGTCCTTGCCAGTCCAATCGACCAGATGGGCAGGCGGCTCCTGGGTCAGGCCTTCCCACCACACGTCGCCGTCGTCGGTGAGGGCGCAGTTGGTGTAGATGCAGTTCGCGTAGAGCGTGCGGATGGCGTTGGCGTTCGTGGACATGCTCGTCCCGGGCGCGACGCCGAAGAAGCCCGCCTCGGGGTTGATCGCGTACAGCCGGCCATCGGCGCCGAACTTCATCCAACAGATGTCGTCGCCGATCGTCTCGACCTTCCAGCCAGGGATCGTCGGTTCGAGCATGGCCAGGTTCGTCTTGCCGCACGCCGACGGGAATGCCCCGGCCATGTGCTTCACCCGGCCGTCGGGAGCGGTCACCTTGATGATCAGCATGTGCTCGGCCAGCCAGCCCTCGTCGCGGGCGATGACCGAGGCGATGCGCAGCGCGAGGCACTTCTTGCCCAGCAGCGCGTTGCCGCCGTAGCCCGACCCATACGACCAGATCTCGCGGGTCTCGGGGTAGTGGACGATGTACTTCGTGTCGGCGTCGCAGGGCCAGGCGACGTCCTTCTCGCCCGAGGCGAGAGGGGCGCCGACCGAGTGGATGGCGGGGACGAAGTCGCCGGTCCTGACGATCTCGGCGAGGGCCGCCCGGCCCATGCGAGTCATGATCCGCATGTTCACGACGACGTAGGGCGAATCGGTGATCTCGATGCCGAGCCGCCCGATCGGCGAGCCGACCGGACCCATCGAGAACGGGATGACGTACATCGTGCGGCCGCGCATGGAACCCTTGAACAGACCGGTCAGCGTGGCCCGCATGTCCCTGGGATCGCGCCAGTTGTTGGTGGGTCCCGCGTCCTCTTCCTTCTCCGAGCAGATGAAGGTCCGGTCCTCGACGCGGGCGACGTCGGACGGATCCGAGCGGGCCAGGAAGCTGTTGGGGCGGAGCTTCTCGTTGAGGCGAATGAAGGTGCCCGCGTCGACGAGGAGCTCGCAGAGACGACCGTTCTCGGCCTCAGAGCCGTCGCACCAGTGGACGGCGTCCGGTGTCGTCAGGGCCGCAACCTCGTCCACCCAGCGAACGACTGGATGATCCGCGGGCAGATTCTGCGGTCGCCCTTCGACCCTAGCGCCGGTGGTAGCCACGATCTCTCCTCGTCTCCCCTCGCAGAGCCCCGTTGGGGCGCGGTTGGTTTCTGTCTTGACTTGCGACGATTTGGGGAACGGGGCGAATTGTACCGAAGCCCGCGGCGCTTCGCGCGAACTCGGCCGTGGGGCGGCGCGGCGTGGCTCACCTCCCGACGCGAGACCCTTGCCTATTGCGGTCGTACTCGCCGGGGATACCATTCTTGATCTTCGGGGCCCGCCGCTCGCAGGCGCGGGGCCTGGCGGGACGGGCGCTGGAATTCGGAGGCGTCCCATGATCGCTTTCCTCGTCGAGCTGGAGAACCGCGTCGGCTCCGTGGCGGAGGTCGCTGAGGCGATCGCCGAACGTGGGATCAACATCACCGGGGGAGCCGGGGTTGCCTGCGGCGGCAGTGGCCAGCTCGCCTTCACCACGAACGATGAGGCGGGCACTCGACGGCTGCTCCTGAGCCGCGGCTACAAGTTCCGCGAGATCGAGCTCGTCCCCATCACCCTCGCCGACACACCCGGAACGTTCGCCCGGACCTGCCGCGCGCTGGCAGAGGCGAAGATCAACATCGAGGCTGCGTTTGCGATGGGCGCCTCGGGCGACCGCACTACGATGGCCTTTGCCACCGACGATCCGGCCCGAGCCCGGACGATCCTGAGCCAGAAGGCGCTCAGCGGCACCGGCCGATAGGCCGTACTGAGGCCATTCCGGCACCAAGATTCGGCCGAGGCCCCGGCGACATCGTCGGGGCCTTCTTCTGCCCGCGAGATAAGCGGCAGCCGAGGCTGACGGGCCACAATGGAACCCATCCGAATCGGAGAGCGCTGATGGGCCTCATGCGGCGAATCCGCGGCCCCGCGCCGGGGCAGGTACCAGACTGGGCCGTCTTCCTCACGGCCAGCGAGTACAAGCGTTTCCGACAGCTCGTAGACGAGTGGCTTCGGGCCCATTCACGCGGATTCCGTGAGGCCGGCGGGGGCGGGATCGACATCGATCTAGGCGCCGAGAAGCCCCACATGATCGGCCTCGTGAACCTCGCCCAGAAGTGCAACCTGACGCCGGCCGAGGATTGGCCGGTTCTCATCGCCGCACACCTCGACTCGCTGCTCAACACCGACGCCATCGACCCCGACCCTCCGTTCGAATCGGTGAAGTCGGTGCTCAAGGTCCGGATATACCCGGAGGACTTCGCCGCAGGCCTGCCGACCGGCGAATTGATGCTCGTCACGCGGCCGCTGGCTCCCGGCCTGCTGGCTGCCCTCGCGATCGACTACCCGCGGACGGTAGCGACGGTTCCGCCCGACACTGCCGCCGGCTGGGGGATCCCAATCGACGAGCTGTTCGAGATCGGGCTGGCCAATGTCCGGGAGCAGGATCGCCCCGGGGTTCAGCGCCAGCCGCTGGACGGGGGCGCCAGGATCTCGCTCCTCATCGGGGACAGCTTCTTCACGGCCACGTGGGTACTGATGCTCGACGAATTCCTGACCCCGAGCACGCCGCACGGCGCGCTCGTGGCGGTCCCGAACCGGCATGTCGTCATCTTCGCGCCGATTGTCGACCTCTCCATCGTGGAAGGGATCCAGGCCGTCATGTCGCGGGCAGTGCAGATGTATCGCGACGGTCCGGGCCCGATCAGCCCCGCCATCTACTGGCGGCGCGGCGACAGCCTCATCCTGCTGCCGACGAGGTACGAAGACGAGACCGCGTTCTTCGAGCCGCCGGCGGAGTTCATCGACGTTCTGAATCAGCTGCACAAGCCCAGCCCAACGAGCTGAGCCGGCGGCCGGGGAACGCGTCGCCGGTGGCGACGAGCAGTGGATCCGGGACTGAACGCGACTGCAGGATGCGGTCAGACCGCCGGCGTCGGCTCGGACTGCACGGTCGGAGCCGGCGGCGTCTCATCTCCTGCCGCCTCGATCGGGTGCCGTCGGACGTACGCGTGCCTGATCAGGATCGCCACGATCGCGGCGGCGGCGGCCCCCAGACCCACAAGCTGGGCCATCGGGATGCCAAAGAAAGTCCAGTCCCAGCCGCTTCGCAGAAGCTCGAGCAGGCTCCGCTCCAGGCCGTACCAGACGAAGTAGAGCAGCCCGACGTCGCCCGCGATCAGGAGCCGGCCGCGCGCGGTGAGATGGTTCCACAGCCAGAGCATGACGAACACGCCCAGCAGGCTCAGCATCGACTCGTAGAAGAAGAGCGGAATGAAGTGGGCGTTGGCGGGAGTGCCCGGGCAGGCGTACTGGGTGACCCGGTTCTGGCACTGGATGGCGATGCCCCAGGGCAGGTCGGTCGGCGGCCCGTACAGCTCCTGGTTCATGAAGTTGCCCCAACGACCGACGACCTGCGCGATCAGGATGCAGGGCGCAATGATGTCCCCCCAGCGCCAGAAGCTGACCCTGTAGTGGCGCGCCAGCCAGATGACCGCCAGCATGCCGGTGAAGAGCCCGCCGTAGATGCCCAGGCCGCTGTATGGCGGCAGGAAGATCTGGGCGAGGTGGTCCTTGTAGTACGCCCACTGGTCGATGACGTGGTATGCGCGCCCGCCGATGAGCGCCGCCGCGGCAATCACGATCAGGGCGTCCACGATCATGTCGGTCCGCTCGCCACGCCGGCGCGCCTCGCGCATGGCCATCCAGGTGCCCGCGACGATGGCGGCCACGTAGGCGATCCCATACCAGCGGATCTCGAGCGAGCCGATGGACAAAGCGATCGGGTTGGGCGTGAAGTCGATCATGGTCGGGTCAGTTTAGCCATCTTTGGCGCCGGCCTCGCGTCGCCGCCGACCTTCGTATACTGGCCGGGACGCAGGAGTGGGCGGGTCGGCCGCGAACGGGTGGCGCCGCCGCACATGCGGCAACCTGGCGGCGCCAGCCGCCCGATAGCTGGGGAACGAAGCCCGATGATCGACATGCCGTTCTACTTCTTCTTTGGCATCCTCGGGCTGGTCGTCGGCGGGTTGATCGTGTGGTTCCTGATGGCCGAGCACCCGTTCGAGTCGCTCGAGACGCCGGGCGGGCCGGTCGATGCGGCCGAGGTTTCGCTGCTGGCGAAGGAAATGGCCGACGACGACCGGTCAATCGACGAGGACACGATCACGAAGCTGCTCGTGCTCCACGGCGCCTACGTCGACGGCAAGATCCGCGAGGCCCAGGCGGCAGCGGAGGCCGCCCGCCTCGAAGCCGAGCGGCAGCTCCAGGTGCAGGAGAGGGCGCGCAAGGACGCCGTCTAGCCGCCGACCAGTGTCGGCCGACCGAGCGCCGCCGGCCGACCGCGTCTAGTGAACCTCGCCCGCGTGCAGCGCCACCGCGCCAAGGGCCAATCGCCGCACGGTCACGTTCGCCAGACCGACGTGACGCATCGTTTCCCTCAGCTCCTCGGCGTTGGGGAAGCCGTCCAGGGAGTGGGGCAGATAGGCGTAGGCCTCTCGCCGTCCGAAGGCCGTGCCCACGAATGGCGCCATCCGGCCGAATACAGCCGAGTAGAGGCGCCCCGCGACCTTGGGGCGCGGTGTCGTCAACTCCAGGCAGACCACCCGGCCGCCGGGCCGGACCACCCGCGCCATCTCTCGAAAGCCGTCCTCGAAGCTCGACAGGTTCCGCAACCCGAACGAGATCGTGGCAGCGTCGAAGACGTTCGCCTCGAAGCGGAGAGCGAGCGCGTTGCCCACGACGAACTCGACCTGGCCCAGCTCGCCGAAGACACGCTGGGCCTCCTCGAGCATCGCCGTCGACAGGTCGACTCCAACGACGCGCCCGGTCGGGCCTACAGCCGCGGCCAGGGCAGCGGTCAGCTTGCCGGTGCCACAGGCGACGTCGAGGGCCGAGCCTCCCGCGGCCAGCCGGGCGGCTCGAACGGCGGCCCGGCGCCAGCGCCCGTCGAGGCCGGCGGTCATGATCGTGTTCATGCGGTCGTAGACCGGCGCGATCGAATCGAACATCGACGCCACGCGCGGCTCGGGCACGGGATTGCCGCTTCGGCTCCGGTGCGGGCTGTCGGTTTCGGTGGGATCGACCGAGGGTTCGGTCGGACGCCTGGCCTCGCTCACGAGCCCGAGTTGCCGGAGTTGCCAGCCCCATGCGGATCGACCTCGCGGCCCAGGCGGAGGGGCCGGCGCTCGAACGCGCTGGAGAACACGACCTGAGTTTCGGTCGTGAAGACGTGCGGCATCGCCTGGATCTCGTGCAGGACCCGCTCCAGGTGGCGAGTATCGGTGGATCGCACCTTGAGCAGGTAGTCCGCCTCGCCGGCGATGTGGTGGCACTCCTCGATCTCGTCGATCTCGCCGAAGTTGCCTGTGAGGTCCGTGGCGATCGTGCCGGGAACCTGCTTGATGAAGATGAAAGCCAGTACCCCGTAACCGAGCAGCGTGGGATCGACCAGGGCCGCGTAGCCGCGGATCACGCCTCGTGCCTCGAGCTTCTTCACCCGCTCGTGCGCCGAGGGCCCGCTCATGCCCACGGCCTGCCCGACTTCGGCGTAGGACTCGCGCCCGTCCCGCTGTAGTAGCTCGAGGATCCGAGCGTCTGTCTCGTCGATCCTCTCGAGTGAGCCCATGCTGCAATTCCCTCAGGCGTGCTGGCCTGTCGCTCCCTGACCTGCCGCGTCCCCAGCCGGGCGGGAAGCCACCTGGGCGGCGCTAAACCGCCACGATGGCACGCCGCCTGGGCCGCGATGCGAGAGCAGCCTAGCCTATCCCCGCAGAATCGACAGCGAATGAGGCCGGCAACCTACCAGCGGTAGCCGCGACCCTTCGCCCGAGTGCCGATTGTGCCGGCCGGCAGGTGCGCCTCCAGGCAGCTGACGCCCTTGGGCCCGACGACCGCGTCGTGCCGGACATGGGCCGGCAGATCCAGCCGCTCGCCCGGCCCGAGCATGAAACCCACGCCGTAGCCGGGCATGCCGAAGGTGATCGAGCCTTCGACGACGACCACGATCTTGTCGTAGTCGTGGGTATGCGCCTCGAACCTCTCTTCCGGCAGGTTCGACCAGGCTGCGGGCTCGAGTCCCTGGTCGCGCATCCTCTTCTCGACGCTGACTCGATCGATGGAGCTCATCGCACGGATCCCTGCTTGCCCGCTGCGCGCGCGCCCGCACCGCGAGTGCCCGCGATTCGAACGCCGCTTCGCCGGGCCTTCTCGGGGCCGGGCATAGCGGTCTGCGTCGCCTCCATGGCTCGCCGATCCGACGCCGGCGGAAGGTCCAGCGCCGCCTCTCGCCACGCGGCATCTGCCGTGACATCCTTCTCACTGGCTCGAGTCCCGACGACCGCGATTATCCCGAGCCCAAGGACGATGCTCGAGCCGATGGCGAAGGGCCAGGTGGCGCCCAGCAACCCGATGAGGAAGACGGAGAACACGCTGCAAACCACTATCGCCGAACCCAGGCCTTGAAGTGCCCGCATCAGTCTCCTTGTGAATGGCTCCCAAGCGGCCCGGTTCTGGGGCAGCCCCTCGGTATTCTCCGCCACGAATGTGACAGCGGCACGCACTTCGACGCGCCCCGCCATGCGCATCGTAGCCGGTAGACTCCGGTCGTGACAGCCTCGCCGCCGCTTCGATACCTCTCCACCGCCGACGTCGCAGCGGCCATGCCTCCTCTGGCCGAGCGACTCGAGCTGGCCGAGATCGCGCTCCGTGCGCTGGGAGCGAGCGCCGAGCTGCCGGCCAAGATCGGGGTTCATCCGCGCCAGCAGGGTTCACTCGCTCACGCGATGCCGGCCATGCTCCGGGGCACGGCGGAAGATGGCGCCGCCGATCTGATCGGCATCAAGTGGATCGCCGGCTTCCCGGACAACCCGACGTCGGGGCTGCCCACCTACCACGCCCTGGTCATCCTCAACGACGCGCGCAACGGCCTGCCTCTGGCAGTCATGGATGCGGGCACGATCACGGCGCAGCGAACGGCGGCCGTCAGCGGAGCGGCGATCAAGCTCTTCGCACCGGAGCGCCAGCAGGCCGCGGCGGTCGCGCTCCTCGGCGCCGGCGTCCAGGCGCGCGGACACCTGCCGGTGATCGGCCGGCTGCTGCCGGGAGCGTCGGTTCGGATCACCGACGTGGATGGGGCCCGAGCAGCGGCGCTCGTCGCCGATGCCCAGTCGATCGAAGGCGTCGGCGAGGTGGCGGTCGCCGCAGACGTGCGTCGGGCAGTGGAAGGCGCGGACGTCATCGTCTCGGTCGTCTCGTTCGGGCCGAACCACCAGGCCCTCGATCCGCGCTGGCTCGGCTCGGACGTGCTCTTCGTCGCCGTCGACTACGACATGCAGGCGCCTGCCGCACTAGCCCGCGAGGCTCTCTTCGTCGTCGACGAGCGCGACCAGTTCCTGGCCACTCGCGCGAGCGGGGGCTTCGCCGGCTACCCGGATCCCGCCGCGACGCTCGGAGAGGCGCTTCGCGGCGGCATCGCCCGACCCGCCGGTCGAATCCTCGTGTCGCATCTCGGCGTCGGGCTCGCGGACGTCGTATTCGCGTCGGCGATATTCAGGCGAGCCGAGCAGCTGGGCTTGGGTATCCTGCTTCCGCGCTAACAACGTGCCGACCGGCTCGCGCGGCCTTCTAGCGGTTCACCTCGAGGGGCCCCGGCGGCACTTCGATCAGCACGCGGCCGCCTTCGACGACAACGGGGTAGACCGCGAGCGGGAGCTCGGCCGGCGGATCGAGCGGCGCGCCGTCGGCCAGAGAGAAGCGCGAGAGGTGCAGCGCGCAGGTGATCGAGTCGCCGGTCAGGAAGCCCTTGTCGAGCTCGAAGTACTGGTGGCTGCAGATGCCCTGGGTTGCGTGAAACCGGCCGTCGAGGTTGACCAAGAGAACCAGGTCGTCGCCGACCTCGCACAGCTTCATGGTGCCGGGCGAAACGTCGTCCGCTGCGCAGAGGTCCACTCGGCGGAAGCCGGAGGAGGCGGTCATCGGCGGCGTCAGGCCACGGCCGCGGTCGCACGGCCGGCCGCGGGACGTGCTCCGGCGGAGGCCGCCCACTTGGCCTCGAGCAGATCGCGCAGGCGATCCTGGGCGGACGCGAGCGGCACTCTCGCCACGACCGGCTCCAGGTAGCCAAGGACGATGGACTTGCGGGCCTCATCGGGATCGAGGCCGCGGCTCTCCAGGTAGAAGAGCGCCGCCTCGTCGATCGGTCCGACGGAGCTCGCATGGGCGACGCGGCGGCAGTCGGGCTGGTCGATCTCGAGGCTGGGAATGGCGACGGAGCGAGCTTGCTTGGACAGCAGCATCGCGAACTCGCCCAGGAAGCTGTCGGTGCCGTGGGCCGGCTTGTCGATCGTGATCAGGCCCTTCATGTAGGCCCGCGAGCGGTCGGACAGCGCCGCCTTAGAGAGCAGGTTGCCGGTGGCGTCGCGACCGAGGTGGCGGGTGTAGGAAGTCAGATCGAACAGCTGGTCGATCGAGCCGAAGACGATCTCCGCCTGCTCGACGGACGAGCCGTCGCCCTCGAGAGTGTTGTCGATCCGGCTCCGAATGACCCGGCAGCCGAGCTGGGCCAGCGCCCAGCGAAGAGTCGACGCTTTGCCGACCACGGCCGAACGGTGCTGGAAGGCGACCTGGTTGGTCGGGAAATCCTGGAGGCCGGCGAAGGAGAGAGTCGAGCCGGCGCCCAGCTTGACCTCGGTCGAGCCGCCGAAGAAGGCCTGACCGTCGCCTGCGGCCGAAGCGCCCGCGCCTGCGGCCGAAGCGCCCGCGCCTGCGGCCGAAGCCACCTGCTCCTCGACGACGGAGACCTCCGCGTCGGAGCCGACCGAGATGATCGTCCGCGAGAGCAGTGCGCCGTTCGGCGCTCCCATCGCCCAGCGCAGCACGATCGGCCGCTCCAGGCGAACGCCGTCGGGGACGTGCAGGAACAGGCCGTGTGTCCAGAGGGCCCGGGTCATCTGCCCCAGCTTGTCGTTCTCGGGCAGCGTGCAGCCGCCTTCGAGCAGGCTGCGCAGGAGCTCGGGGTCGCGCGCGCCGAGCGACGCCAGCGTCTCGAGAAGAACGCCCGCGTCCCGTGCCTCCGGCGAGAGCACGAGCGCCGCCAGGCGATCCTCGGCGAATTCGGCGTACGCGGCCGCTCCCTCGGGGAGTTTCGCCTTGCCCGCCCTGGCCACGCCACTCGTCCCGGCCGGGTACGGCCGCACGGCGGAGAGATGGGCGTTGCGGAGGTCCACATACGGCGTATACAGCTGGTTCGACTCGATCGGGAGTGCCTCGAATCCGTGCAGTCCGGCGAGCCGGTCGGCCAGCAGCCAGTCAGGGTCGGCGGCAGCTGCGGCCACGCCGCGAACGGTCGTCTCGTCGACGAAGCCGAGCGTCAGATCGGTCGGCGCCTGGCGGGCTGGCGCCTGCGGTCGAGCGGCGGGCTGGTCTGCCGTGGGCTGCGCTGCGAGGGCCACCTTTACCCCCTCCTGAGCCCGGACCCGCGGGTCTGCGCTTGCATCTGACTCGCTCGGCCGGCTCATACCTGCGTTACCTCCTCCGCTCCTCGCTCACGCACCTTCAGGTGCGCTGCGCTCCGGTCCTCGTCGGCGCCTTGGTCTACGCTCGGCGGCGCGGCCATCTGCGGCGCGCAACCGGCGGGTCCGGGCTCGGCGGTCATCCCAGCGAACCCTCCATTTCGAGCTTGACCAATCGGTTGAACTCGATCGCGTACTCCATCGGCAGCTCTTTGGTGAAGACCTCGAGGAAGCCCTGGACGACCAGGTTCGTGGCCTCGTTCTCCGTCAGGCCGCGAGTCATCAGGTAGAAGACCTGATCCTGGCTGATCTTGCCGACGGTGGCCTCGTGGGTCATCGTCGTGTCGTCTTCCTGGATGTCGATATACGGGTACGTGTCGGAGCGGCTGCCCTCGTCGAGCAGCAGCGCATCGCAACGGACGCTGGCCACGACGCCCGTCGCGCCGGGGACGACCTTGAGCTGACCCCGGTACGTGGTCCGGCCGCCATCCTTGGAGATCGACTTGCTGATGATGCGGCTGCGGGTGTTCGGGGCGAGGTGGATCGCCTTGGCGCCGGTGTCCTGGTGCTGGCCCTTGCCGGCGACCGCCACGGAGATGACCTCCGCGGTCGCGCCCTCGCCGCGCAGGTAGATGCTCGGGTACTTCATCGTCAGGCGCGACCCGGTATTCGCGTCGATCCATTCGACGGTGGAGTGGGCGTGGGCGTGGGCTCGCTTGGTCACGAGGTTGTAGACGTCGTTCGACCAGTTCTGGATCGTGGTGTAGCGAACCTTCGAGTGGGGCAGGGCGATGACCTCGACGACCGCGGCATGGAGCGCGTCCGTCGTGTAGATGGGAGCCGTACAGCCCTCGATGTAGTGCACCTTGGCGCCCTCGTCGACGATGATCAGCGTCCGCTCGAACTGGCCGGTGTTCTCGGCGTTGATGCGGAAGTAGGCCTGCAGCGGCAGCGGGACCTCGACCCCCTTGGGCACGTACACGAACGAGCCGCCGGACCAGACCGCGCTGTTGAGAGCCGCGAACTTGTTGTCCTCGGGCGGCACGACGGTCGCGAAGTACTTCCTGAAGAGCTCCGGATACTCCTTGAGCCCCTGATCGGTGCCCATGAAGACGACGCCGATCTTGGAAAGCTCCTCACGGACGCTGTGGTATACGACTTCGGAGTCGTACTGCGCGCCGACGCCGGCCAGGAACTTGCGTTCGGCCTCAGGAATGCCGAGGCGCTCGAACGTCTTCTTGATCTTGTCCGGAACGTCGTCCCAGGACTTCTCCTCGCCCTGGGATGGCTTGCGGTAGTAGACGATCTTGCTGAGGTCGATCTGCATCAGATCGCCGCCCCACATCGGCATCGGCCGCGAAAGGAAGTGCTCGTAGGCGCGCAGGCGGAAGTCGAGCATCCACTGCGGCTCGCCCTTGAACCGGCTGATCGCCTCGACGGTCCCCCGGGTCAGGCCGGCTGCGGTCTGCTCGAGGTAGTCGACCTCGTCGTGGAAGCCGTACTTGTACTCGCTGGAGACGATCTGTGGGCTGGTCGCCATCGCGCTCCTTCGGCGGTCGCGGGTTCGAGCGATTGAAGACGCCGAAACCCGACCGCGCGGCCGTGCTGAATTCCGACCCCTATTATCGGGATTAGGCCGCGCCCCGTCAAACTGCCAGAGGGTGCGCGGGCGCGGGAGCCTGCCGCCACTCGTCTGCGGAGTGGAACCGTGCTATCCTGCCGGCCGCTGGAGCGCCGCGTCCCTCACCCTGCCGGAAACGAGTCCGCCACCATGCAGGCGCTCCGCCGCGACCTCACCGTCACCACCGGCACACGACACGGACCCCGAGGAGACACTTGAGACTCACCCCTCGAGCGGCAGGAGTGGCAGCGACGGTGGCGTTCGTCGTCTTCGCCGGCACTGCCATCTCGGTCCTGCCCGCCGCGCTGACGGACGCGCAGACCGGCCCAGACGCGATCTCAGGCGAGGCCTCTCCGGCGGCGACCTGGGCGCTGCCGCAGGACCCGTGGCTGGGCCAGTGGCTGGCGTTGACGGACCCTCCCGCAACCTCCAGCCCCTCCGCGACGCCGTCGCCGACCGCCACCCCAACCGCGAAACCGAAGCCCAAGCCGAAGCCGATAACCTACGCGGACACCGTCGCGGGGGCCCGGGCGTACGTCAGGGCCCGTATCGGGACCCGGCAGTACAACTGCATCAACGAGATCTTCACCCACGAATCCAAGTGGAACCCGCGAGCCGGCAAGGTCACCGGGGCGTATGGGATTCCCCAGGCCTTCCCCGGCTCGAAGATGGCCACGTTCGGATCGAACTGGCAGACCAGCCCGCTGACCCAGGTGAAATGGGGCATCTGGTATGTCGACGACCGCTACGGCTCGGCCTGCGCCGCCTGGGCCTTCTGGCAGGCGCACGGCTGGTACTAGCGCCCGCCTGCGCGAACGGCAGCCCCCGGCGACCTCCTCCGGCGGCCACTGAGTCTTCGCCACACTCAAATTCCGTAGGACAAATAGGTTATTCGTGAAACGGTGCGCGGGGGCGATCCTTTCCGGGTGATCAGACGGCTCGATATTCCTTCGGCTGTCGAAGACTGGCTGTGGGCAGCCTATCTCACAGCCGCCGCGGCCCTCTTCCTTGTCTCCGCGACTATCGCCACGTCGTGGCAGACGCCCGTCTTCCTGGTCCTCTCGGCAGGCTCGGTTTTCGCCGTGGCAGCGGGCATCTACCTGCACGACCCCCAGCCCCGCTTTCCGTGGTGGCTGCTGGCCGGAGGGCAACTGCTTTTCGCCCTGGGCGACATGGCCTCCGCATCGGTCAGCCGCTCGCCGACCGTCGCGCCCTTCCCGGGTCTCGCCGATCTCTTCTACCTGGTCGGCTACCCGGTAGTCACGCTCGGCTTTGCCCGGCTGGTGATGCGCCGAAACCCCGGCCCCGGTTTCGGGGTTCTGCTCGATGGCGGGATCCTGATGGTCGGCCTCGGGCTGGTGGCCTGGGTGGCCTTCGCCGATCCCCTGTTCTCCCAAGCGGGGCTCCCTCCCCTGGGCCGGGCGGTGGCGGTCGTCTACCTTGTCGCCGACATTGCGCTCGTCGGTGTCGTGGCCTGCCTGGTCCTCGATTCCGAGGCCGGAACGCCGGCCATGCGCCTGTTCGCGGGCAGCGTGGTGGCGCTCCTCATCGCCGACGGGCTCGCGGCGTCGGGAACGGGTTGGCTCCAGACTCAGCTGAGCGAGGCGGCCTACTTCTGCCAGTACGCCCTGTGGGCCGCCGCGGCCCTGCATCCGTCGATCGCCACGTCGGCGAGCCCGAGCGAAAGCAAGGATCACCGCATCACGCCGCGCCGACTGGCCGCCCTGATGATGGCGGCGCTGGTCGCGCCGGCGGTCCTGGCCCTCCAGGGCATCGAAGGCAGGATCGATTTCCCGGCGATAAGCCTCGGCAGCGTCGCCATCGTGGCGCTGGTCATCGCGACGATGGCGGACCTGATCGGCGAGCAGACCGCCGCGATGCAGAAGCGCCTGACCCTGGAGGCCGCGCTGCGCGAGACATCCGAGACCCTGCGGGCGATCCTGGACTCCTCGCCCCTGCCGATCATCGTCGTCGACCGCCAGCGTCGCGTCCTGTTCTGGAGCCGCGCGGCCGAGCAGCTCTTCGGCTTCACCGCGGACGAAACCGCGGGCAAGCGGTTGCCCATCTTCCCGACCGAGATTCACGAATCGGACCGCACGCTGGTGCCACGAGTCCTGGCGGGTGAATCGATGGCGGTTCAGGAATTGCCCTGCCAGACGAAGGACGGCCAGGTAATCAAGGTCCGAGCCCACTTCGCCCCGATTCGGGATGACCCCGGCAAGGTTCGCGGCGCCATCTCGCTCATGGAGGACACGAGCGAGGTCGAGCTCCTAGAGGCCCAGCTGTTCGAGGCTCGCAAGCTCGAATCGGTGGGCCGCCTGGCGGGCGGCATCGCCCATGACTTCAACAACATCCTGACGGCGGTGATCGGCTATGCCGACCTCTCGCTCGACGAGCCGGCCGGGGCCGACATCAGCGAGTACGTCGTGGGCATCCGCGACGCGGCCGAGCGCGCAGCGGGCCTGACCCAGCAGCTTCTGGCCTTCAGCCGGCGCCAGATACTCCAGCCGCAGGTCCTGGAGCTCAACGAGGTCGTAGGGGGCCTCGAGTCGATGCTGCGGCGCCTCATCGGCGAGCAGATCGAGCTCATGATCGCCCCCGACCCGGCGGCAGGATGTCTGCGGGCGGACCGGACGCAGCTCGAGCAGGTCATCCTCAACCTGGCCCTGAACAGCCGGGATGCGATGCCGGCGGGCGGCCAGCTCGTGATCGGCACGGGGCACCAGAGGTATTCGTCCGGGAATCGCTCGCGCCCCCGGGAGATCGGCCCGGGCGAATACGCAGTCATCTCGGTCACCGACACCGGCCTGGGCATGGACGCCCAGACGCGCGACCACATCTTCGAGCCGTTCTTCACGACCAAGGGCCAGGGCCGTGGAACCGGCCTCGGCCTGGCCACGACCTACGGCATCATCAAGCAGTCCGAGGGCTCGGTCCTGGTCGACTCCACGCCGGGCCGAGGGACCACCTTCAGGCTGTTCTTCCCCAGCGTCGAGCGCGAGGTGGCCGTCAGCGAGCAGGCACCGCGTCCGGTCGGCCGCCGGACGGGCCGCATTCTCCTGGTCGAGGACGAGCCGGTCCTGCGCGAGATCGCCCAGCGCGTCCTGGTTCGGGCGGGATTCGACGTCACCGCGGCCGCCGACCCGGGCGAGGCGATCATCGCCGCGGAAACGGGCCCGGAGCCGTTCGATCTGCTGCTGACGGACGTCGTCATGCCCGGCATGCGAGGCCCGGAGCTGGCTCGCCGGCTGCGCAACTCGCGGCCCGAGTTGCGCGTGCTCCTCGCGTCGGGGTACGCGGAGGAAATCGTCGACAGCGACCGCCACGAGGACCCGCTGCTGCCGAAGCCCTTCTCGCCCGAGACTCTGCTCGCGGCGGTGGATGCGGTGCTGGGTCCGGCCGCCAGGGTTGTCGCGCCGCCTGAGGCGGAATGGTCCGAGGCGGAAGCGCACGAGGCGGACCCGGTTACGGCCATTTCGATCGACGCCATCGCGGACGAGGTCAAAGAGGAGCGGACGCCCGCCGCGGTCCGCTAGCCCGGATCCACCGGTCAGGCGCCGCAGCGCCCGGGTACCGTTCCTATGGACCGCCGCTCCGACGTGTGTCAGGCTGACGCCGCAACGGCCGTTGCAGCCTCAGCCAGCGAGGGTCCTCTCGAATGGAGTTGTGGCCGGGGAGGCCGTTTCCGTTGGGCGCGACCCCATCGGAAACGGGCACCAACTTCGCCGTGGCCTCGGATATCGCCGACAGCGTGGTCCTGTGCCTGTTCGGCGCGGCCGGCCACGAGGAACAGCTCCAGCTCCAGGAGGAGGACGGCGGAGTCTGGCACGGCTTCGTGCCGGGGGTCCGGCCGGGGCAACGCTACGGTTACCGGGTCGTGGGGCCGTACGCGCCTGCCCGCGGCCTACGGTGCAACGCCAACAAGCTGCTCCTCGACCCGTACGCGCGGGCGATAGACGGCGACGTCACGTTGGGCGACGAGATCCTCGGCTACATCCCGGGCAACCCCGATGGCTACAGCGAGCTGGATTCGGCGCCGTGTGTGCCCCGCGGCCTGGTGCTCGCAGACGCGTTCGATTGGGGCGACGATCGACCGCCGGCCATCCCCTACTCCGACACGATCATCTACGAGACCCATGTCAAGGGGTTCAGCCAGCGACATCCGAGCGTGCCGGCGGCTCTGCGCGGCACCTACGCCGGGCTTGCGACGCCGGCCGCCCTGAATCACTTGCGGTCGCTCGGGGTGACCGCCGTGGAGCTGCTGCCGGTCCACCACCACCTCGACGACGGCTTCCTTCGATCCAAGGGCCTCGAGAACTACTGGGGCTACAGCACTCTCGGCTACTTCGCTCCGCACTCCGGCTACTCGGCGGAGGTTCGGGCCGGGCGGCCCGGCGGGCAGGTCAACGAGTTCAAGGCGATGGTCAAGGCCCTCCATGCCGCCGGTATCGAGATCATCCTCGACGTCGTCTTCAACCACACCGCCGAGGGCAATCATCTGGGCCCGACGCTCTCGTTCCGCGGTCTCGACAATCCCTCCTACTACCGCCTGACGTCGGGCCAGCCGCGCTACTACTTCGACACGACCGGCTCGGGCAACAGCCTCAAAGTCGACTCCCCGGTCTGCCTGCGCCTGGTCATGGACTCGCTCCGGTATTGGGTCGAGGTGATACGGGTCGACGGCTTCCGGTTCGACCTGGCCGTCGCCCTGGCTCGCGAGCACGGCGCGTTCGAGAGCGTCTCGGCCTTCTTCGACCTCGTCTCGCAGGACCCCGTGATCTCGCGCGTGAAGCTGATCGCCGAGCCCTGGGACGTCGGCCAGCCGGACAGCTACGACCTGGGTCGCTTTCCCGACACGTGGAGCGAGTGGAACGGCAAGTATCGCGACGGCGCCCGTGACTTCTGGCGCGGCCTGGCCGGCACGCTCCCCGAGCTGGCGACGCGGCTCACAGGCTCGTCCGATCTCTACGGCCCGTCGCACCGCCGGCCCAACGCCTCGATCAACTTCGTGACCTGCCACGACGGCTTCACGCTTCGCGACCTGGTCAGCTACGACCGAAAGCACAACGAGGCGAACGGCGAGTCGAACAACGACGGGACGGACGACAACCGCTCCTGGAATTGCGGCGTCGAGGGTCCGGCCGACGACGCCGCTGTCACCGAGCTCCGTGCCCGCCAGTCGCGGGCGATCCTCGCCACTCTGCTGCTGAGCCTTGGCGTGCCGATGCTTCTCGGCGGCGACGAGATCGGGCGAACCCAGCAGGGCAACAACAACGCCTACTGCCAGGACAACGAAATCTCCTGGTTCGACTGGAGGACGGCGGACGCGGATCTGCTGGCCTTCACGTCTCAGCTCGTGAGTCTGCGGCGGCGCCATCACGCCCTGAGACGCCGCCGGTTCGTCACGGGCGCGATGCAAGGCGACATCCAGTGGTTCACGCCGGCCGGATCGACGATGACCGACTCGGACTGGCGGGCCGGCTGGACGCGCAGCGTGGTGGCGTACCTCGACGGCGTCCGCGACGCGGACCGCGACGACCATGGCCGGCCGATGCTCGACGATGACCTGCTCCTGGTGATCAACGGCTGGTGGGAGCCGTTGGCCTTCACCCTGCCCGACGTCGGGTCGCCGCGAACCTGGGAGTACGAGCTGGACACGTTCAGCGGGCTCTTTGGGAGCGCGGGCGGGATCGGCGGCGCGGCCGGCGCGACGATCACGGTCGGACCGCGCTCGGTGGTCTTGCTCCGCTCGGCGCGCGTTTTTCCGGTCACGGCCGCGAAGCCTTAGCTTCCTGACACCCTCTGGCGCTGCCATCCCGCACAATCGCAGCATGGCCGATCAGATCAGTCTTGCCGTGGCGCGCCGGTTCCTGGCGATTCGCCATCTGCTCGCCCCGCCGCGCGCGTTGCCCGCCTCGCCCGAGAGCGTCCTGGTCGTAGTCGATCGCCTGGGCTCGCTCCAGTTCGACCCGCTCGAAGTCGCCGGGCGCAACCACGACCTGGTCCTCCAGGCCCGCATCGCCGGCTACCGCCGCGAGCTCACCGACGAGCTGCTGTACGGCCGCCGCCTGCTGTTCGAGGCCTACAACAAGGCCCTCAGCCTGCTGCCGACGCGCGAGCTGCCGTACTACCGAATCACCTGGCAGGACGGCGCCGATGGCCGGGCCGGGCGGCTGGTCCGCGAGCAGTCCGAGCTGGCCGAGAAGCTCCTGGCGACGATCACGGCCGAGGGGCCCAAGTGCTCGAGCGACTTCGAGCGCGAGGCCGCCATCGATTGGTGGTGGGGACCGACCAGTGCCGGGCGGGCCGTGCTCGACGCGCTCAACTTGTCCGGCAGGCTGGGACTGGCCAGGCGGGACGGCAACCGCCGCTACTACGACCTGACCGAGCGCCTCTTTCCGGCGGACCTTCTCGAGACGCGTATCCCGGAGCGTGAGCAGCTGCGCCACAAGCTGCTGTCGCGATATCGCGGCCACGGGCTGCTGGGCGCCGGCGGCAGCGGTGAGCTGTGGCCCGGGACGGGCCCGGCCGGGAACCGGGCGGCGCTGCGCCGCGAGCTGCTGGACCGCGGCGAGATCGTGGCCGTTGCGGTCGACGGCATGCGCGGCGAGCGCTTCGTCATCGGCGATGAGCTGCCGCTGCTGGCCCAGGCCGAGCGCGAGATCGCCGCGGAGGCCGCCGGTGCGGTCGCCCGCCCCGGAGACGGGGCCCCGGGCGCCAGCTTCCTGGCGCCACTCGACCCGCTGATGTGGGACCGCGGTGCGCTCGTGCCGCTGTACGCCTTCGAGTACCGCTGGGAGGTCTACACGCCCGCAGCGAAGCGCCGCTGGGGCTACTACGTCCTGCCGATTCTCTTTGGCGATCGGCTGGTGGGGCGGATCGAGCCGCGCATCGACAGGGCGAGCAAGGCCGTCCGCATCCTGAGCCTCGGCTGGGAGGCCGGGTTCGATCCCCTGGCCGCACCCGGGTTCGTGGCCGCCTTCGCCGACGCGATAGGCGCCTACCTGCGCTTCGGCAACGCCGACGCCGTGAACCCGCCCGCCCAGGCGGCGCACCGATCGTTCTTCCGCGCGATCGCCGATCGGGTGCGGTTGAGCTAGCCCCTCTTTCGGCTACGTCATATAGTCGAGCCTGACGACCTGCAGGAGGACGCTTCGATGACGATGCCCATCGCGATAGGCTGCGACGAAGCCGGCTTCCTGCTCAAGGAAGAGCTGAAGCGGTACCTCGAGACGGAGGGCTACGAAGTCACCGACTACGGCTGCTACTCCACCGACCCGGTCGACTATCCGGACGTCGCGGTCGAGGTGGCTTCCGCTGTCGCCGCCGGTCGTCACGAGCGCGCGGTTCTGATATGCGGCACGGGGATCGGCATGGCCATTGCCGCGAACAAGGTTCCGGGCGTTTACGCCGCCAACGCCCACGATCCCTACTCCGCGGCGCGGGCCCGCATGTCCAACAACGCGCAGGTCCTGTCACTGGGGGCTCGCGTCGTCGGCACGGAGCTGGCCAAGACGCTCGTCGACGTGTGGTTGAAGTCGGAATTCGCCGGCGGCGGCTCTCTTCGCAAGGTCCAGAAGATCCAGGCGGCCGAGCAACGCCAGCAGCAGCTTCTCCGGGCATCCCGCCGCAGCGCCTCAGGGCCGGCGGCCTCCGACGCCAAACCGGCGGCCTCCCGCAAGGAGCGAGCCAGATGACTGCGGCCCACGGACCCGGCGCCCATCGCGGCTTCTACAAGAAGCTCATCAACGACCCGTTCGACGTGGTCGACGAGGCCCTGGAAGGTTTCGCCGGCGCCCATTCCGACCTGGTGACCCTGGCCGCGCCACGGGTCATCGCCCGGCGTGTGCCAGCTCCGCCGAAGGTGGGATTCGTCGTCGGCGGCGGTTCGGGACATGAGCCCGCGTTCGCCGGGTACGTGGGTCACGGCATGGCCGACGCGGCCGCCTGCGGCAACGTCTTCGCCTCGCCCCCGCCCGACGTGATCCTGGCCGCGATCCACTCCGCCTCCAAGGGTCGTGGCGTGTTGATGGGCTACGGCAACTACGCGGGCGACGTGCTGAATTTCGGTCTTGCCGCCGAGCTTGCCGCCGCCGATGGTATCGAGGTCCGCGAGGTCCGCGTCGCCGATGACGTGGCTTCGGCCAGCATCGCCGAGCGCGACAAGCGGCGCGGGATCGCCGGGGACATCATCGTCTTCAAGTGCGCCGGCGCCGCCGCCGAGCGCGGCGATTCCCTCGACGAGGTCGCGCGGATCGCGACAAAGGCCAACCTGGCGACGCACAGCATCGGCGTCGCCCTGGCCGCGTGCGAGGTGCCGGGGGCAGGGCGGCTGACCTTCGAGCTGGCCGACGATGAGATCGGCATCGGCATGGGAGTGCACGGCGAGCCGGGGATCCGCCGCGGGCCCCTCGAGCCGGCCGACGCAGTCGCCGGGGCCCTCGTCGCGACCATCCTGGAGGATATCGGCGACGCCGCCGGCGGCGAGGTCGCGCTGCTGATCAACGGCCTCGGGGCCACCGCCACCCTTGACCAGTACATCCTCTATCGGGGCGCCCGCCGGGCGCTGGAGGCGGCCGGGGTCCGGGTCGTTCGCAGCTACGTGGGCGAGTTCATCACCTCGCTCGAGATGGCCGGGGCTTCGGTCACGGTCACCACCCTGGACGACGAGTTAAAGGCGCTTCTGGATGCCCCGGCTCGAACCCCTCGGCTCGTCCAGTGAGCGCCGGCACTCTTGGGACCTGGATCCTGGCGGCGGCGGATGCCGTCGAATCCTGTCGCGACGAGCTGGGCCGTCTCGACGCGGTAGCCGGCGACGGCGACCACGGCCTGACGATGGCCTACGGAGCTCGCGCCGTACGCCGGGCCGTCGAGCAGAACCCAGGCGTGCCGGCGGCCGACCTGCTGGGCAAGGTCGCGGTAGCGATGGGCTCGGTCGGCGGCGCGATCGGACCGATCTACGCCATCGCCCTGCTGAAGATGGCGGGAGTCGTCCGTGCATCGGAGCTTTCGGAGGACGCCACCGTCGCCGGGTTGCGAGCCTGTGCCGACGCCGCGGTGAGCGCCGTCGCCAACCTGGGCCACGCAAAGCCGGGCGACAAGACCATCCTCGACGCCATGGCGCCTCTGGCGGAGAGCCTGCACGCCTCCGAGGAGGATGGCTGCTCAGTGGACGTGGCGCTGGTCCGGGCCAGCGAAGCCGCCCGAGCGGGAGCAGAGAGCACGGTCGGGATGATCGCCTCCATCGGCCGGGCCGCGCGGCTCGGCGAGCAGTCACGAGGCACCGCGGACGCGGGCGCCACTTCCTTCGCCGTGATCATCGAGGCGGCTGTCGGCTCATACCTGGCGCGCGACACGGCCCAGCGCGCGGGCGGTGCGCCGTGATGCGGCCCCTGATCGGCACGAGCTGGAAGATGAACCTGACCCCCAGTCAGGCCGCCGGCTACTGCGCGGCTGTCCGTTACATGGTCGACGACCTTCTCGACCGGACGCTCTTTGTTCTGCCGCCCTACCCCGCGATTCCATATGCCCGCCAGCTGCTGTCCGGCAGCAACGTCGCCTGGGGAGCCCAGGACGTCCACCCCGACGACGAGGGCGCCCACACCGGGGACGTCTCCGCCTCGATGCTCGCGGACCTCGGCTGTACGTTCGTCGAAGTCGGGCACCACGAGCGAAGGCGCGATCACCACGAGGACGACGATCTGATCGCGGCCAAGGTCGCGGCGATCCAGCGCTGGGGGATGACGGCGATCCTGTGCGTCGGCGAGGAATCGAAGACGACGATCGAGGAGGCGTCGGCCCTGGTCCTGGGACAGCTCCGGTTCCTCGAACGGTTCGATCTCGCCAGGCTGGTCGTGGCCTACGAGCCCGCCTGGGCGATCGGAGTGGGTGCCGACCACGCGCCGCCCGAGTGGGTCGCGGCCGTGCACGCTGCCCTGCATCGCCGGCTACGCGAGCTCGCCGGGGACGGCGCCTCGGCACCCGTCATATACGGCGGCAGCGTCGACACGGCCAGCGCCGATCTCCTTCTGGCGTGCCCTGGAGTGGACGGGCTCTTCGTGGGCCGCAGCGCCCTGAAGCCCGAGGGCTTCGCCGAGATTGCGCACACTCGCATCGATCGCCGTGATGTCGCGGAGATCGGGCGCGGCCACGGCACGTCGTAGCGGCGCATTCGGCTGAGCCTCGGCCGGCGACTGCCCACGCCCGCGCCTCCCCGCCTTCACCGGCCCTTTCCAACGGACTCCGGCAGCCCGGCCACGGCCCAACGAGGCGCTCATCGGCCCTGGCAAGGTCTTGACTTCGCTGGCACAATCTTTCCGTGCCCGGTCGGGCCGAGGCCGGGACCGATCTCTCAGTTGCAGGGTCCGCCGTCGCGTCGGCTCGATCGACCGGGTCGGCAACAGCCGCCGAGGCGGTGGCCGGCATTCCCATCGCCTCCGTCGCGCGGCGGGCAGAGGCATCGAGCAGGTGTCCAGACGATGAAGATCCTGGTTGTGGGCGACTCCTACTGCCCCTGGCGAGCGCTCGGCCCGTCGATCGATCGCCTTGCCGAGCGCAACGAGGTCACCTGCTTCGACGTAGTGGACGAGCCGGCCTGGCGCCCAACGACCCAGTCGGAGCAGACGATCCGCGAGTACCTCGGCAGCCCGCGCCAGGTCATCGAGCGACTCGATGGTCACGAGGTCTTGATAGTCCAGGGCGCACCGGTGAGCGACGCCGTGATGGACGCCTCGCCGAGCCTCAAGCTCGTGTGCGTCGCCCGGGGCGGCCCGGTCAACGTCGACATAGCCGCCGCCACGGAGCGAGGCATCGCCGTGGTCACGACTCCGGGCAAGAACGCGCAGGCCGTGGCCGAGCTGACGATCGCCTTCATGGTGATGCTCGCCCGGCGCCTGCCCGAGGTCGTCCGCTTCCTAGAGGGCGGGGGCGAGCTGGCCAGGGACAACTACGAGGGGGCCAAGTGGATGGGTCATGACCTGGACGGCCACGTCCTCGGCCTGGTGGGCTACGGCCAGATCGGCCACCGAGTCGCCCGCATCGCGATGGCGATGGGGATGCGCGTCGTCGTCTCCGACCCGTTCGTGCCGGCAGCCCGGATCCAGGCCGACGGGGCGGCGCCGGTCGACCTCGACACGCTCCTCGCGACTGCCGACTACGTCTCGCTCCACGCCCGCGCCACGGCCGAGAACAAGGGCATGATCGGACGGGCCCAGATCGAGCGGATGAAGCAGGGCGCCTGTCTGATCAACACCGCCCGCGACACCCTCATCGACGAGGACGCCGCCTACGATGCCCTTCGCTCGGGACATCTGGGCGGCGGGGCGTTCGACGTCGTCCGGATCCCCGATCTCTCGATCCCGCCCGAGCTCGGCCGCCGGCACCGCCTCTTCGACGCCCCGAACGTGGTCATCGCTACTCACATCGGCGGGGCCACGTACGAAACCATGGGCCACGGCGGCGAGATGGCCGCCGCCGAGATCGGCCGGCTGGCGTCCGGCGAGCCATTCGCGAACCTGGCCAATCCGGCCGTGCTTGGGAAGGTGGGGAACCATGCCTGACGCGCGCGTGATGGCGATCGATCTCGGGACGGGCAGCTGCCGCGCCCTCATCTTCGATCGCGACGGTCATCAGCTGGCGATGGCGCAGCGCGAATGGTCGCACCCTCCCCTCGAAGGAGCGCCCGGCTCGCAGCAGTTCGAGACGGCCCGCAACTGGCCGCTGATCTGCGAGTGCACGAAGGAGGCGCTGGCGAAGAGCGGCCTTCCGGCGGCCGCGATCAAGGGCGTCTCGAGCACCGCCATGCGCGAGGGAATGGTTCTCTACGACTCCCAGGGGACGGAGATCTGGGCTTGCCCGAACGTCGATTCGCGCGCCGGCGAGGAAGCAGCCGAGCTGATCAAGGCCGGTCGGGCGCGGACGATATACGACACCGGGGGCGACTGGGTCTCGATAACGTCGCCGGCTCGGTTCCTGTGGATCAAGAGGCATCAGCCGGACGTGTTCGCCCGCATCGCCCACATGGGCATGCTCAGTGACTGGGTGCTGACGAAGCTCTCCGGCAGATACGCGACCGACCCGTCGATCGGCGCCAGCTCCGGCTTGTTCGATCTCGCGAAGGCGACCTGGTCGCCCGAGCTGATCCGGATGATCGGCCTGGACCCGGGCATCTTCCCCGAGGTGCGCCAGCCCGGCACCGTCCTCGGCGAAGTCACGGCCAAAGCCGCTGCGGAGACGGGACTGACGGCCGGAACCCCGGTCGTTGTCGGAGGCGCCGACACCCAGCTCGGCCTGCTCGGCATCGGCCGGACGACGCCGAACGCCTTCACGCTCGTGGGCGGCAGCTTCTGGCAGAGCACTGTCGTCGTGGACAAGCCGTTGATCGACCCCGAGGCACGCCTCCGCTCCCTATGCCACGTCGTGCCGGGGCAGTGGATGGTGGAGGGCATCGGCTTCTACTGCGGCCTGACGATGCGCTGGTTCCGCGACGCGTTCTGCGATTGGGAGAAGGCCCGCGCCGCCGAGCGGGGCGTGGATCCGTTCGTGGTGATGGAAGAAGAGGCAGCCACCGTGCCGCCCGGATCGAACGGCGTCCTGCCCATCTTCGGCAACATCATGAACGCCAAGCGGTGGGTCCAGGCCTCGCCCTCGTTCGTCCAGTTCGACATCGACAATCCGGGGTCATCCGGCCGCAAGGAGTGCATCCGGGCCATCGAGGAGAGTGCGGCATACATCGCCCTGGGCCACCTCCGGATCATCGAGAGCCTGACCGGCCATGCGTTCCAGGAGATCGTCTTCACGGGCGGTGGCTCGAAGGGGCACCTCTGGCCGCAGGTCATCGCCGACGTCCTGGGGGTCGCCGTCAAGGTCCCCGTGGTCAAGGAGTCGACGGCGCTGGGCGCCGCGTTGTGCGCCGGTCTCGGCGCCGGCATCTACAAGGACCTGGCCGAAACGGCAACCGAGGTGGTCCGGTTCGAGCGCACGTTCCAGCCGGATCGCGCCGCCCATGCCACCTACCTCACGCTCTTCGAGCAATGGCACACGGTCTACGGCCGGTTCCTCGAGCTGAGCGACGCGGGCCTGCTGCGGCCGCTCTGGAAGCCGGCCGGAGCCTGACAACCACGCGACCCACTGATACGAGCGATCGCTTTCCCGGTCGGGTAGCAGATAGAAGGAGCGACATGCCAGAGGCCGATCTCACCGAAGAGAAGAACTTCTACCAGGAGATCCCGCAGCGGAACTCGGCCTTCTTCCTCAAGGGCGCCGGGGCCTACGACTGGGGCATGCAGAACCGTCTGGCCCGGGTCTTCGACCCCGAGAGCGGCAAGACGGTCATGCTGGCGATCGACCATGGCTACTTCCAGGGCCCGACGACCGGACTCGAGCGTGTCGACATCAACATCCTGCCGCTGGTCCCGTACACGGACGCGCTCTTCTGCACCCGCGGCATCCTGCGCAGCGTGGTCCCGGCGGCCACCAGGACCCCGAACGTGCTCCGGGCCAGCGGCGGCCCCTCGATCCTCAAGGAGCTCTCCAACGAAGAGATCGCCATGGATCTCGAGGACGCGGTCCGGCTCAACAGCTGCGGCGTGGGGGTGCAGGTCTTCGTCGGCGGAGAGTTCGAGACGAAGTCGATCCACAACATGACCCGTCTCGTCGACGCCGGCTACAGGGTCGGCCTGCCCGTCCTGGGCGTCACCGCAGTCGGCAAGGACATGGTCCGCGATGCCAAGTACTTCCGCCTGGCGACCCGGATATGCGCCGAGCTCGGCGCTCAGATGGTCAAGACCTACTACATCCCCGAAGGCTTCGAGACGGTCACAGCCGCCTGTCCGGTGCCCATCGTCATGGCGGGCGGCAAGAAGCTGCCCGAGCTCGACGCGCTGACGATGGCCTACCGCGCCGTCCAGGAAGGCGCCGCCGGCGTGGACATGGGCCGCAACATCTTCCAGAGCGAATCGCCCGTGGCGATGATCCAGGCCGTCCGCAGGTGCGTCCATGAGGCCATGAAGCCCGAGCACGCGCTGGAGCTCTTCAAGACGCTGAAGTCCGAGCTTGAGAAACCAGTCGGGGCCCGTCGATGACGACGACCGCGCACCTGCCGTTCCTCGACGGGCGGGCTCATCTGACCATCGGCGTCAATACGGCCGACCTGGCCAATCTGGCCGGCGAGGTCCACATCCTCGAGGATGCCGGAGCGGAGATGGTCCACATCGACGTCATGGACGGAGTCTTCTGTCCGATGACGACGGTCGGTCCGCCCTTCATCAAAGCGATCCGTACGCCGCTCCTCAAGGACGCACACCTGATGATCGTGGAGCCGCTCGAGAAAGTGGCCGACTACGTCGCCGCCGGGCCGGACATCATCACCATCCAGGTCGAGTCGACGCGCCATCCGCACCGCGTCCTGCAGGTCCTGGGCAAGGCCGAGAACGCCAACGACCCCACACGCGGGATCATCCGGGGCGTCGCGCTCAATCCCGGGACCCCGGTGACGGCCATCGAACCGCTTCTCGACGAGCTCGAGTACGTGCTGATCCTGGCCGTGAACCCCGGCTGGGGCGGGCAGAAGTTCATCGAGTCGACCGAGCGCCGCCTGGCCGAGGCGAAGGCATTGATCGAACGTTCGGGCCGGCCGATCATGCTCGGCGCCGATGGCGGCGTGACCAGGGAGAACATCGCCCGGGTCGCTGCCATGGGCCCGAATCTCATCGTGACCGGCAGCGCCGTCTTCGACGCCAAGGCCCCGGCCGAGAACGCGCGTTACATGCTCGACCAGGTCCGGGGCATCACGGCGAGGACGTAAGCCGAGCTCGCTCCGGACAAAGAAGGACGGGGTCCGACGAGTCGGCCCCGTCCTTTCTTCGGTGGCGACGGCTCTCGGCGATTCGGGCGCTGCTAGAGTTCCGCGTTCACGATGAAGCCGCCGTCGACCAGAAGCGTCGCGCAGGTGACGTAGGTCGCGTCGTCGGAGAGCAGGTACGAGATGACGCCCGCCATCTCCTCGGGCTCGCCGGGGCGGTGGATGGCGATCCGGTCGATGTAGTACTTCCAGACCTCGGGCGCCGCATCGAACATGGGAGCGCTCATGTTGGTCTTGATCCAGCCCGGCTCTACGGCGTTGACCCGGATTCCGTGCTCGCCAAGGTTGCAGCCGAGCGCCTTGGCAAGCATGGAGATGGCACCCTTCGTGCCGCAGTAGGCGGTCTGGTACGGCGCGCCTACGTGGGCCGAGATCGAGCTCGTGCAGCAGATCGCGCCGCCGTGGCCCTCCTTGATCATCTGCTTGGCGCCCTCGGTGCAGACCACCCAGGTCCCGCGGACGTTGGTCTCCATGAGGTTGTTGAAGTCCTCGAGGGTGGTCTCGTCCCACTTCATGAACGGGTTGATAGCCGCGTTGGAGACGATGTAGTCGAGCCGCCCGCCGTGCTCGGCCACCTCGTGGACCATGCGGATGACCTGCTCGGGGTCGCGCATATCGGCCACGACGGGGAAGGCCTGGCCGCCCGCCTCCTTGATGCGTCGAAGCGTCTCGGTAGGATCGCCGGTCGGCCGCTGGTTCACGCCCACCAGCGCACCTTCCGCGGCAAGGCGCACCGCCGTCGCCTGTCCGATTCCGTTCGTCGCTCCGGTGACCAGCGCGACCTTGCCGACGAATCGCTTTTCCATGACGAATCCTCCAAGTGCTCGAATGGTGAGTGGCGTGGCTGCTGCAGGTCCTGTGTGACGATTCAGTGCATACCGCGGCCGCCCGCGACTATGAGCAGCTCCCCGGTGATGAAACCCGCCTCGTCCGAGGCGAGAAAGACGGCCGAGGCGGCGACGTCGTCGGGCGTACCCCAACGCCTCAGCGCCGTCTCGTCGAGGATCCGCTGCTGGATTGCCGGGTCGATCTCCTCGACCATATCCGTTCGGATCCAGCCCGGGCAGATCGCGTTGACCCTGATCTGCGGCCCAAAGGCGAGGGCCATGGCCTTCGTCAGACCGTTCATGCCAGCCTTCGAGACGACGTACTCCGTAAACCGCATCGCCGACGGGTGGTAGAGACCCGAGTTGGAGGACATGTTGATGATCGAGCCGGCGCCCTGGCGAATCATCACCGGCGCAACCTCCTTGGAGCACAGGTAGGCGCCCTTGAGGTTGACGTCGATGGTCAGGTCCCAGTCGTCCTCGGTCGTCTCGAGGACGCCCTTGGCGATCATCACGCCCGCGTTGTTCACGAGGATGTCCACCCTGCCGAAGCGGTCGAGCGCCGCCTTGACCAGGCGCCGGACGTCCTCACTTCGCGAGACGTCGGCCTGGACCGCGATCGCGGCGCCGCCGGCGGCCTCTATGCCGGCGACGACCGCAGCCGCGGCCTTCGCGCCGCGCGTGTAGTTCACGACCACGGCCGCTCCGCTGGCCGCAAACCGCTCCGCCACCGCGCGGCCGATGCCCCGCGACGCGCCAGTTACGATGGCAACCTTGCCGGCCAGACGCTCATCGGCCATCGCTGTCGCCTCCCTGTCGAATCGGCCTTCCAGTTGGATCGAAGGTGCCCCGGCTCCGGCTCCGGCTCTGGCGGCTTTGCTCGTCACACGGGACCCGCCGTGAGCAGTGGAGACCGCCACGACTGATGGAGGCGGCGACCGAGTAACTCCGCCGTTGCTGCGCCCGGGCTGGCGTGGGTCTACTTCTTGGCTGGCGGGTACTGGCGCACCGGGGTCAGCTCGATGGCGTGGCCGCTGCCCGACTCCGCGACGAAGTGGGCGTCTTTTGCCGTGTCGAGGTAGTAGAACTCGATCGTGTCGCCGATCCGGCCGCCCATCGACATCTCATACCCGGCGTCGCCGAAGCGCTTCTTGAAGGCGTCCGACTCTTCCTGGCTGTGGCTCATCAGGGCGATGTGCTGGACGCCCTCGCCGTACCTGGCCAGGTGCTCCTTGTAGATCGAGTCGCCTTCCAGCGGCTGGATCAGCTCGAAGATGAGGCCCGGCTGGACTTCGCATTCCGCGCCGATCATCGAGTAGTCCGCCGGCTTGCCGTGAAGGTGCTGATGGTGGAGCTTCGGCGGAATGTGCTCGTACACGTTCCAGGGACCCCACCCGAACATCTCGTGGTAGGTCTTCATCGCCTTGTCGATGTCCTTCACGACCACGGCGATCTGGCTGATCCGGTACGGATGTTCGGGCGCCTTCATGATCTCCTCCACACGATCGGTTCGAGCGAAAAGGCATCGCGTCATGGCCGCGACTCGATCGCGCCTCGGCGGGCTCGGCAGCGTGTCATCGGCGGAAAGATTGTGCCACTCGGGTCAAGGTCATGCCATACTGATCCCGGGCCACGATGTGACCCTCGAGGATCAGGTAGTCTGGCAAGCGTGAGTTGAAGCCGGGCTCGTGCGGGGCTGGGCGGCGGGTAGAGGGTGTCGCTCCGGACCAGGGCAGGGCCCCATTGGATGGGAGATATGGCGACAGGGCAGGCTTCTCGCGCCACGCCGGTAACCGGCAGCCGCGTCGCAGACCTGCTCCTCGAAGTCGCCCGGCGTTTCTACCTGGGCGGCGAGACGCAGGTCGAGATCGCCCGGGATCTGGGCCTGGATCCCTCGACCGTCTCGCGATACCTCAAGCGCGCCCGCGATGAGGGAGTGGTCCGCGTCGAGATCAGACCACCGCGGCGCCGCAACGTCGACCTGGGCCGGCAGCTCGCCGACGGATTCGGCCTGTCGCGAGCCATCGTCGCGCCGACGGACGAAGAAGGCGACATGTCGTGCCTGGCGAGCGTAGCGGCGGACTATGTCGGAACGCTGCTCCGGAAAGGCATGCGCGTCGGCCTGGCCTGGGGGACCACGCTCTCGGCAACCGTCGAATGCATGGAGCCAGGAGCCGTCTCCGACCTGGTCATCACCCAGATGGCAGGCGGCCTGAGCGATCCCGTGCCGGGCATTCAGGGCCACGAACTGGCCCGCCACCTCGCCAGCCTCTACCCGGGCAGCCTGGTCCACTACCTGCACGCCCCGTCGATCGTGGACTCGCCGGCCATCCGGAAGGCGATGCTGAGCGATTCCTCAGTTCAGGCCGCCCTGGCGCTCGCCGCCCAGAGCGAGCTGGCTCTGGTTGGGATCGGCGAGATCGGCCCGGAGGCCACGCTCCTGCGGTCCTCGCAGGTGACTCGGGCAGACCTCGATCAGCTGCGTGCGGACGGTGTGGTCGGCAGCATGAACGGGCGCTTCTTCTGCCGCGATGGCACTCCTGGCGGCCATCTCGACGGCCGGACGATCGCCATCGAATGGGACCAGCTGGCGGCGATCCCAACGGTCGTGGCCATCGCGGAGGGTCTGCCGAAGGTCGAGGCGATCCGGGGCGCGCTCAAGACCGGGTGCGTGGACGTCCTGATCACGGACGAAGCGACCGCCGCCGCCCTCGTCGAGGGTTGAATCGGACGGTCCGCAGCCCCGGTCGCCGTGGTCGGCGAGCGTGGCGCAGTTACGTGCGGCCCTATGCAACATCTTGACGCGCCCACGGCCGACTCCCTATGCTCTCGACGTTGTCCGACTCGGCCCGGATTCCCGCGGAGGACCGGAGACGGAATCCACTCGAGCCGGTTAGGCCCTCTGTCCGTGCTCAGGCCGCATATCTGGAGCGGCCAGCGCAGGAAGCGAGAGGAGCTCTAGGCGATGACGCAGAGCCCTGGCCGTCCCAGCATCATCGAGGCCACGACCGGCCGTGTCCGAGCCATGTATAGCAAGGCGATCGGGAGGCGGCGCCACGAGCTGATTACGCCCGCCCTGGTACTCGACGTCGACGCCGCCCAACGGAACATCGAGCTCATGGCAAGCCGGCTTCGAGGCCTTCCGGCCGGCATCAGGCCCCACGTGAAGTGCTACAAGAGCCCCGAGATCGCCCGCCGTCAGATCGCGGCCGGAGCCCTGGGTGTTTGCACCGCCACCGTTTGGGAAGCCATGGTCATGGTCGAGGCGGGGATCACCGACGTCTTCGTCGTAAACACGCTTGCCGGACCCGACAAGATCCGCGCCCTGGCCGAGCTGGCCCGCGAAGCGCATATCCGCGTGGCGGTGGACGAGGCCGCGAGCGCCGATGTCCTCTCGAAGGCGGCCGTCGCGGCCGGCTCCACGCTGGGAATCATGATCGAGGTCGATACCGGCATGGATCGCGCCGGCGTGGACGATGCCGACGCCGCCCTGGCTCTGGCCCGCCACGTCGTGAAGCTGCCGGGCCTGCGGCTGGACGGTCTCACCGGATACGAGGGCCACTGCTCGCTGACCCCCGAGCGAGACCTGCGGCTCGAGAAGCAGCGCACGGCGATGGCACTGTTCACAGGCGTTGCCGACAGGATCATCTCGGCCGGTATCCCCGTGCCGGTTCTATCCGCGGGTGGGACCGGGACCTGGGAATGGACCGCCGCCAATCCTCGGCTGACCGAAGTCCAGGCCGGCACGTACGTGGTCATGGACATGTTCCACGGCCACATGTCGCCCGGCTTCGAGCACTCGCTGACGGTCCAGACCACGGTCATCAGCCGGCCACGAGGGCACGTGATCGTCGACGCCGGCAACAAGTCGATGGGCGCCGGGGCCCTGGCCACCATTGTCGGCTTCCCTTACGAGTCGTTCCGCTTCGACGAGGAGCACGGCATCTTCAACGCCCCCGACGACTCGCCCCTCAAGGTCGGCGACTCCGTGTCGCTCGTCCCGGGCTACTCCCCGGGCACGGTCAACTGGTACGACGCCTATCACGTCGTCAAGGACGATGTCGTGGTGGACATCTGGCCCGTCGTCCCACGCGGGCCCGGGCACAACGGGCTGCTCGCCGGCTGACGCCGCGGAGCCCCACCGGATCGCGCCCAGGAGGCGAAGGAAATGGCAACCGCTTCGGCAGCCTCGAAGGTCAGCCTCGCGGAGTTCGACCGCATCTTCGAATCGGTCAAGAACTGGGGCAGATGGGGCCCCGACGACCAGCTCGGAACGCTGAACTACATCACCGGGGACAAGGTCCGGCAGGCCGCCGGGCTGGTCCGGTCGGGCCGCCAGGTCTCGATGGAGATCCCCATCAACAAGGCCGCCGGGCCGGACAACCCCAACCAGGCAATCCACTTCCTCACCCAGGGCCACGACATCGACATCGGCTCGAACGGGCTCACCTTCGCACTCGATTTCCTGGGCATGGCCTGCCACGGCGACTGCCACACCCATGTCGACGCCCTGTGCCACATCGCCTACAAGGGCCTCACCTACAACGGCAAGCCAGCCGGGAAGGTGATCACCTCGAAGGGCGCCACGACCATGGACATCACGAGCTACGGCAACGGCCTGGTTGGGCGCGGCGTCCTGCTCGACATTCCGCGCCTACGAGGCGTGAAGTGGCTCGAGCCCGGCGAAGCCGTCAGGCGCGAGGAGCTGGAAGCCTGCGAGAAGAGCCTGGGCCTGCGGCTGGGCGAGGGCGACATCCTCGTCTTCCGAACCGGCCACCACCGGCGCCGGCTCGAGCTCGGGGCGTGGAGCAACGATCCACCGCCGGCCGGCGGTGGTAAGGCCGGGCTCCACGTCGACACGATTCCCTGGATGCACGAGCGCAAGATCGCCGCCTTCCTGCCCGATGGCGACGGCGAGGCAGTGCCGAGCACGGTCGAGGGAATGATCTATCCAATCCATCCACTGCAGATCGTGGCGATGGGCATGCTCGCCTCGGACAGCCTCCAGTTCGAGGATCTGGCCCGCGCCTGCGAAGCGGAGGGTCGCTGGGAGTTCATGGTCGTCGGTCTTCCACTACGCCTCCCCGGCGGGACCGGCTCGCCCTGGAACCCGATCGCGATCTTCTGATGGAGGAGCCGTTGGGGGTCCAACTCGAAGCGAGGGAGGAGGACGCCTAACGCTAGCAGGGCTCGAACGTCCGGAGCTCGGCCGTGGCCGACCCGGAGACGAACATCAGCGTCGACTCAGGTAGAGGCAGGAGAGAGGTTCCAATGGCCCAATCAGCAATGCCGGCTGTATCCATCGCAGAAACCAACCTGAAGGCGGGTGCCCTAAAGCTGCCCGCCATCTTCATGCAGAGCCTGACGATGGTAGCGCCGGGCATCGCCGCACTCTTCTACACACCGGTCGTCGTCGCGCAGGCTGGCCTCGCGGCGCCGCTGGCATACCCCATCGCCTTCCTCATCGTGCTGTTCACCGCGATCGTGCTCGCCGAGCTGGCCAAGGCGGTTCCCTCGGCAGGAGGCTACTACACGTACGTCGCCCGCGGCATCCACCCGCGAGCCGGGTTCATCGTCTCGTGGCTGAACATCATCTACGCCCCAGTCGTACTGGGCGCCGTGACCGTCTTCGGCGGCTGGGTGATCTCGAGCTCGCTCGCATGGACCGGGTCAATCGCGGACTGGTTCCCGCTTGGCTTCGGGCTATGCGCCGTGACCGTCGTCGCGGCCATCCAGTACCTGGGCGTCCAGATCTCGGGCAAGACGCTGGTGATCACCGGCGGCATCGAGCTCGTCGTAGTCTCGCTGCTCGGCCTGTGGGGCCTCGCCAACCCCGGACCCGGCGGCTTGAACGTCGAGCCGTTCAAGCCGGGCAATGCCGTCAGCGCCTCCGGCCTGTTCCTCGCCGCCGTGTTCGCCATCCAGGCGTTCACCGGCTGGGAAGGGTCGGCCCCGATGGCGGAAGAGACCGAGAACCCGCGGCGGAACGTGCCGCGCGCCCTCATCGGCTCGGTGATCCTGTTCGGAATCTTCATCGTCGTCGTCCAGTGGGGCGTCATGGTCGGCTGGGGGACGGACAACTACAAGGCGCTCGGAACCGCCTCCCCGCTGCCGGGCATCCAGCTCGCGCAGAAGTTCTGGGGTGACTTCTGGGGCATCCTGCTGATCATGCTGGTCAGCTCCGTGGTCGCCGTGTCGATCGCCTGCGCGAACGTCGGGACCCGGATGTGGTACCGGATGGGCGTGGACGGGGCGTTCCCCAAGTGGTTCGCCAAGGTCCATCCCACCCGCAAGACCCCGGTCAACGCGATCATCGCCCAGTGGGCCCTCGCGCTCCTGACCTGTGTCGGGCTGACGGCCCTGGTGTGGGTCACCACGCCGACTACCGCCGGCGCTCCGATGACGCTCCAGACGGCGTACCAGTACCAGTATTACTTCGACGGCTACATGATCGGGTACGTCGTGCTGGCCATCTACACGTTGGGCAACATCGCGGCGTATATGCTCTACCGGCGTGAACGCCGAAATGAGTTCAGCTGGATCCGCCACGGCTTGTTCCCGCTTCTGTCGACCCTCGGCATGGTGGCCGTCCTGCTGTTCTCGCTGAACATCATCGGCGGCGACCCGCTGACGTTCCAGCCTCAGAAGTGGTCGCTGCCGCCTGCGCCGTTCAACATCGCCGTCATCTTCGTCGGCGTCTGGTGTCTGGCCAGCATCGCGGTCGTGTTGTACATGCGCGCGATCGGCCACGAAGACTGGATCGCCAAGGCCGCGGAGGCTGCCTCCGAGCGGCCCGCGACCGAGGAAGAGATTCGCGCGGCAGCCGGCGAGTGGTAGCCGCCGCGACATCCTCCTCTTAGCAATCGATCGAGCGGCGCCGACCGAAAGGGAGGCGCCGCTCGATCTTCGTGGCACTCAGATCCACGCCCCGACCGGCCCGAACGGGTCTGGCCAATGCCGTCGCGCTGTGGCAAGCGGGCGGCCCAATGGAGGTGCAGCATGCCTGAGCTGTTCGGGCGCTCTTACTCTCGGTCGGACCTTCTGCGCAAGGTCGGTCGGCTCGAGCAGGTGGCCGGCGTACGCCTGGTCACGCTCGACGACGGGCTCGGCCGTGGCGTTCGCGTGATCGAGTTCCGCACGGGCTCGGGCTTCTCCTTCGACGTCGTGGTGGACCGCTGCTTCGACGTGGGCCGGTGCGAGATCGGCGGCCGGCCGCTCAACTGGCAGGCGAACGCCGGAATCGTGGCGCCGTGGTTCTACGAGAACGACCCGTGGGGCTGGTTCAGGTCGTGGGGCGGCGGGATGGTGGTGACATGCGGCCTCGATCACACCCTTGGCCCGGGCGAGGACGACGCCACCGACTTCCACCAGCCGCACATCTTCAAGACGGTCCCGTATGCCCTGCACGGTCGAGTCGGCGGGCTGCCGGCCCGGCTCGTCGGCTACGGCGAGCGCTGGGAGGGCGACGACTGCGTCCTCTGGGCGGAAGGCGAGGTCCTCCAATCGACGGTCTTTGGCGAGCACCTGCAGCTCCGCCGGCGCATCGAGGCCAGGGTCGGAGCGTCGAAGTTCACGATCCACGATGAGGTCGAGAACGTCGGCCACAGCCGCGTCTCGCACATGCTCCTGTATCACTGCAACGCGGGCTTCCCGGTGGTCGACGAAGGCTCGGAGTTGCTGGTGCCGTCGCTCAAGACGACGACCGACTACGACGTCACGACCGAGGCGATGGCGGGCTACCGGACCCTGAGCGCACCGATCAAGGACTTCACCGAAGCCTGTTACGAGCACGAGCTGGCGCCCGAGAAGGACGGCAATGTGCCGGTCGCGATCGTCAATCGGAAGCTCGAGCTGGGTGTCTACCAGGTCTTCCGAATCGGCCAGTTGCCGCACCACACCGTCTGGCGGATGATGGGCGAAGACACCTACGCTATGGCCATGGAGCCCAGCACCAACCGCGACGCCGGCCGATGGGATGCCAAGGAGCGCGGCGAGCTGCAGCACATGGAGCCCGGCGAGGTGCGTCCTTACGATCTGGAGATTGGCGCCCTGGTCGGCGACGAGGCGATCGACGACTTCGCGGCGCGGGTCGAGCGGCTGGTGCCCGCTCGGAAGTAGGTCGGCTGCGCCGGAGCGGCCAGTCTGGAGTTCCAGTTGTCATACGGGTTTCTCCACCGCTGGACACTGTCGGCCCGGTCGTCGGTAGTGGGCACGAGCCGGCCGTTCAAGCGCGTCTTCGGTCAGACGCAGATCGCCGCCGGTTGGCGGGTAGTGGACGTTGACGGCAAGGATCTGGGGACAGTGGCGGCCCGTGAGAGCGACTTCCTGGCCGTCTCGCGCGGCCTGGCCCGCGGCCGGCTGTACGTTCCGCTCACGGCAGTTCGGGAGGTCAAAGACGGCGCCATCCGGCTGAACCTCCCCGCGATCCTCATCGACAAGAGGCGCTGGTCGGAGAGGCCGCGGGGCAGCGACTAGCCGTCCCGCGGCTCGGACTCGGCAAACCGGAAGTCGCCATTCTGGCGGGCAGGTGGGAATATGGTCTGTCTAGAGCAAAGCCGGAGGAGCTGAAAATGGCCGCGGTACGACGCGCTACTGTGAAATGGAACGGCGATCTCGATACGGGCGATGGCCAGGTCAGCGCCACCACCAGCCGCGCCTTCTCGGCGCTGCCCGTGACCTGGGCGTCGCGGACCGAGCACGCCGACGGCAAGACGAGCCCCGAAGAGCTGCTGGCCGCCGCCCACGCGAGCTGCTTCTCGATGGCGTTCGCGAGCGAGCTGGCCAAGGCCGGCTCGCCGGCGGACCGCCTGGAAGTCACATCGGAGGTCACCTTCGATCGCGTCGACGGCAAGTGGAGCGTCATCTCGAGCAAGCTGACGGTTCGCGGTCGAGTGACCGGCTTCGACAACGACCGCTTCCGGACGATCGCCGAGCAGGCCAAGGACGCCTGCCCGATCTCGCGGGCCCTGGTCGGGAACGTGGTCCTGAGCGTGGACGCCGCGCTCGGGTAGGGCCACGCCGGCGCCTTCGCGAACGGGTCGCAGGCGCCGTCCCCGGCTGCTACTCTCGTTCCATGAGCGACAACGACCAGCCGCCCAGGGCGGTACGCATCGACAGCTGGGGATTCGAAACCGACAAGCCGGGCGGGCGGAGCAAGGTCCCGCTCTTCGGTGCCTTCCTGATCGTGTTCGGGTTGCTGCTGGCGGCCGGGCAGTTGTTCAAGGTCGCCCAGCTCGGAGCCTCCGCGCTCTTCCTCGCCCTGGGCGTCATCCTGTTGTTCGTCTGGCTGCGCGACCACAGCGACGCGGCACTCTATGTCGGGGTCTTCGTGACCGCGCTCGCGCTCGCGGATCTGCTGACCGGCGCCGCGGTGCTCAAAGGCAACGGCTGGGGCACGCTCTTCCTCGGGATCGGCGTTGTCGCGATCGCTCCGATCAGGGCCAGAGCGGGCAGGAACTGGGGCTGGCCGCTGGTCATCGGCGGGCTGCTCTGCCTGTGGGGCGGCAGCGAGGTGGCGACGAGCTACATGAACATCGACGCCGACCGCCTCGTAGGGCCCGCGCTGCTCGTGCTTCTCGGGATCTGGATCGTCAGCCGAAGCCGGCGATCACGCGGCTGAACCGGAGGCCTTGGACCGGGCGGGTTCCGCGCCCGCGACGGGTGCAACAATCTCACAGCCTTCGCCTGAGGCGATGACGGCGCACTCGTCGCCGGCCGGGGCCACCGGGCATGCCTCGACGAGGGCCTCGACCCGGGCCTTGACCGTCACCGCTAGGGGCTCGAGGACCGGCAGCATCGCCAGCCTGCCCGGCCAGTCGTCCGAGGCGGATCGCGGGTTGTGGACGTCCGCGTCGAGGTTCTGCTCGATCGAGTCGGCGAGAGTCCTGATCCGGCCTTCTTCGTCGACGACCTGCTCGAAGGCGGCGACGATCTCCGGATCGAACTGCGCGCCGCTGTGGGCTCGCAGCTCGGCCCAGGCGCGATCCACGGGCAGCGCAACTCGGTAGATACGGTCGCTCGTCATGGCGCTGAAGGCGTCGGCGACAGCGATGATGCGACCGCCCAGCGGGATGGCAGTCCCGGCGAGGCCGCCAGGGTAGCCCTGGCCATCCCAGCGCTCGTGGTGGTGACGCACTATCTGGGCGATGTCGGCCATCGCCTCGTGGACTTCGAGGATCACCGCGCCGATCTCGGAGTGACGCCGCATCTCCGCCATCTCCTCGTCCGTGAGGCGGCCCGGCTTGAGGAGGATCGCGTCGGCGATTCCGATCTTACCGATGTCGTGGAGGTATCCGCCGATGCGGATCGTCATGCGCTGCCGCTCGTCTCGGCCCAGCACCGCTGCCATCCGCTCGGAGAGCACGCCCAGCTGGCGGCAGTGCTCGCCCGTCTCCAGGTTGCGAGCCTCGATCGCGGTCGAGAGAGTCAGGGCGATCGAATCCAGGACCGGGCTCAGGTAGCGATACTGCAGCGCCTCGTAGCGCATCTGCGAGGCCGCAAGAGCGCGCCGGACCTCGCCGAGCAGCTCCTCGCCGGTGAACGGCTTGACCAGCATTCCGCTGGCGCCTTCGCGGAGCGCCTGAATGGCCGTGTCGACCGTTCCGTGGCCGGTCACGACCATGACCGGAAGCTCCGGCTGGCGTTCCCGCAAGGCCTTCATGAGCGACAGGCCGTCCATGCCCGGCATATGGATGTCGGTGATGACGACGTCGAACGAGGTGTCGTCGAAGAGCGCAATGGCGGCCACAGGGTCGCCGCAGGTGACGGGCTCGAAGCCCTGGACCTCGAGCAGCCGGTGGAGGATCTGCAGGATGACCGGCTCGTCGTCGACGCACAGGACACGGGGGCGAGCGTTGCCGGAGTGAGGCGGTCGCAGATCCCAGGTCATGCAGCGGAACCCGCGAGGCGGGCGGGTCCGCGATCCGGTGCGTCGGAGGAGGGCACGAGATCGGCCTCGGTCGATTCCCCGTCGCTCGCACCGCCAGCGCGGTCCGAGCCGGTCTCCTCCATGCACGGCACCAGAACGGCGCCGTCGAAGGCGGGCCAGGAGAGAGGCAGCCACACGGTGAAGACGGAGCCCTGGCCGGGTTCGCTCTCGACCTCGATCGAGCCGCCGTGACCCTCGACGATCTGGAGGCTGACCGACAGGCCGAGGCCGGTGCCGCCGCCGGCTCCGGCCCGCGTCGAGAAGAAAGGCTTGAAGATCCGACTCCTGGTCTGGGTGTCCATGCCGACACCGCTGTCGGCAACGACGATGCCCACGCGGTCGTCGACAATGCGCGTCGAAACGCGAAGCTGACCGCCGCGTGGCATGGCCTGGACCGCGTTGTTCAGAAGGTTCAGGAGAACCTGCTTGAAGGCGTCGGGGTCCATCTCGAGGGACGGCAGATCGCCGTACTCCTCCGAGATCCAGATGCCGGCCTCCTGGGCCCTGAAACGGAGGAGCTGCAGGGTGGATTGGGCCAGGGCGTTGAGATCGGTCGGGATTCGCTGCGGCGGTCTCGGGCGAGCGAACTCCAGGAGCGAGCGAATGATCCCCCGAGCGCGGACTGCCTCGGTCTGGATGATCTCAGCCTCTTGATGGCGCGGATCCTCGGCCGGCAGCTCGGACAACAGCAGCTCGGAGAAGCCCAGGATGCCGGTGAGCGGATTGTTCACCTCGTGCGCCACCGCGGCCGCCAGCTCTCCCACGGCCCCGAGCTTGGTGACCCGGACCAGCTGCTGCTGGACCCTCTGGACCTCGAGGAGCTGGCGCTGGACCCGGGCCAGAAGCGCCCGGTTCTCCATCGCGACACCGATCTGATTGGCGACGAGCTGCGCGAGATTCACGAAAGTCGGCGCGAGAATGCGCTCGTCGAGGGTGTCGAGCAGGTTCAGCCAGCCCAGCGTGCCGCCGTTGTGGTCGACCAGCCGGACGCTGAGGGCAGCTTCTATCTCGGCCTCCATGCCGGGCAGATCGATCTGCCCATTGGCGGTTCCGACAACCTGGCCGCTGACTCTGTACGAGGTCAGGGACCCGGTCCGTCGATCCGGGGCCTCACCGGCCGAGTCGAGCTGCTTTCGGAGGCCGATGACCCAGGGAACCAGGGGTCCATGAGCGGCCACGACGAGCGACTCGGATTCGCTCTCGACCTGGGCCAGGTACGACGTGGCGCCGGCAGGCGTGATGGCCGCGAGAATGCTCATGAAGTCGAGCTTGCCTTCTCCGGTCAGCACCAGCCCTTCGCTGGCTCGGAGGACTTCGGCAAGCTCGTCGGCGCGGGCTCGCTGGGCGGTCTCGGCCGCAACGGCTCTCTCGAGCGCGGCGCCGGCTCGTGCCTCGGCAGCCCGCAGGTCGCGCAGCCCGGCGACGAGGGTGAGCCCGACCAGCCACAACCCCGATGTCCAGGCCGCGACGGCGAAGTCGTCGCCGAGCCCGAAGGCATCGAATGTCGCGAGCAACCCCACGATCAGAACGGGCGGCCAGGCAAGCAGCAGCGCCAGCCGCGCCCCGCGGATCATGGGGAGAGCGCGCGTGGGCCGGGCGTGGGGCGTCGACTCGGGCGCGGCCGAATCCGGATGTGCTGCGACCATGGTTGAACCCTACGGGTTGGCACCGTCCCTTGCCATCACTCACATAGGCGATTCTGGGCTGCGCTGGACGGCGTAGGAACGGTGACGTAGTTACGGGCACGCGGTGCCGGAACCTTCTCGACGAAGGTATCGGAGCCACTCGTTCCCGGGCTTAGGCGGGCCGGCCGAACTCCCTCGAGGCCTCGGCGGCGGCTCGCTCGACGGCGCCCGCCAGACGGTCGGCGATCGTTACCAGCTCGTCGTCGGCGACCACGAACGGCGGCCCCAGGAGCACGGTGTCGCCGTTGGTGCCGTCCGCGTTGCCCGTGCCGTGGTAGAGCAGCAGGCCGGCGTCGCGGGCGTGCTCCATCACGCCCTCGATCAGATGGGCCGAGCGCGGGAACGAGCGCCGGGTGGCGCGGTCCGCGACGAGCTCCACTCCGACGAGCAGCCCGCGACCGCGTACGTCGCCCACGTTGGGGTGGCTGCCGAGCCGCTCGCCGACGAGCGTCAGCAGCCGCTTTCCCTTGACGGCGCTCGCCTCGACGAGCTTCTCCGTCTCCAGGATCCGGAGCACTTCGAGGGCCACCGCCGCGCCCACCGGGGAGTGGCTGTACGTGAACCCGTGGACGAAGCCCGCGCCGGTCGTGATCGTCTCGTAGACCTCGCCGCTCGCGACGGCCAGCCCCAGGGGGAAGTAGCCCCCGGCCACGCCCTTGGCCGCGGCCATCACGTCCGCCCGAACGCCCCAGTGGTCCATCCCGAACCACCGCCCCGTCCGACCGAAGCCGGTCATCACTTCGTCCGCGACGAGCAGCACGCCGTGGCGCCGGCACACTTCCGCGATCGCCGGCCAGTAGTCGTCTGGAGGGGCGACCGCGGCCAGGGTCGCGCCGACGATGGGCTCGGCCACGAACGCGGCCACTCTTCCGGGCCCCGCTTCGGCGATGGCCGCCTCCAGCTCCGCGACGAGAGCGGCCGTGTCGCCTAGCGCGTGCGCGGCGGGCTCTCCAGCGCGATAGGGATACGCGGCGCTGACGTGGCGGAAGCGACCCAGCCACGGTTCATAGGGTCGGCGCAGCGGCTCGCGACCCGAGAGGTCGAGCGCCCCCATCGAGTTGCCGTGGTAGCTCCCCCAGCGCGCGATGACGACGGTCCGGTCGGGCTCATGCCGGGCCAGGTGATACGAGCGCACCAGCTTGAGGCAGCTCTCGATGGCCTCGGAGCCGCCGCTGACCGGGTAGATCGCCGGATCGTCGACCGGCAGGTAGTGCCCCACCGCCCGGGCGTACTTCTCCAGCGGCTCGGTGGTGAAGGTCGTTCCGTGGACGTACGTGAAGGCCCGCGCCTGGCGCTCCATGGCGTCGACGATCGACTGCCGGCCATGCCCCACGTTGACGACGATGGCGCCACCCGCGGCGTCCAGGTACGCCCGCCCGGCGGCATCCCAGATGGTGCAGCCTTCGGCCCGGACGGCGACCGGCAGCTCACGCCCGATGACTCGCTGAAAGACCCTTCCGGTGGAGGGGCCGCCGGCAACCTTGCGGTCGATTGCGCTCATGGCGGGATTGTAGGTCCGGCGGCGCGGAACGCCCGGCGGCAGCGCCGCCCGGCATCGGGCCAGTGGGTTCAGACGCGTGTCGGCTTGCCCCGGTGGTGACGAGCCCGCTATCTCGGTTTTGGGCCGAAGAGCCGCACCGATGTGACCAATGGCAGGTTGGGCTATGCACATAAACGGTCTATTCATGTAGCACGCATAGATGGTGGGAGGCGCCCGAATGCCAAGTCGAACACGAGCCTCGCGGAGCGAACGCTCGCCTGTGCGCCCGACAGAGAGGATTGAGCATGTTGCGTCCCGCTGACGGCATCTACGCCCTGCAGGCTTCGCTGCTGAAGACCCTGGCCAGCCCTCGGCGCCTCGAGCTCGTCCACTACCTGGGCGAGACGGGCCCGGTGGAGGTGCGCAAGCTCGCCGAACACTTCGGCATGACTCAGCCGGCGATTTCCCAGCATCTCGCCGCCCTCCGCGGTGTCGGAATCGTCGAGGCGGTGCGAGAAGGTCGCGAGGTGCGATACCAGCTCGCCGACCCAGAGATCGTCGCCGCCTGCGGATTGATGCGCCAGGTCCTGATCCGGCGGATCGCCCGCCTGGGCGACATTGCCGCCTCGTACTCCTCCCAATCGATCACGACCGGCGATCCGGTCCAGGCAATTCGCTAGCGAAGGAGACGCACCCATGGCCGAGAAGCTCCTCTTCATGATCACGCACGGTCAGGATCACCCCGAGCACGTGACGATCCCGTTCGTCATGGCGGTCGCGGCGATGGCATCCGACGTGGAGGCCGTCATCGGGCTGCAGGCCGACGGCGTCGAGATCGCGGTCAAGGGTCGCGCAGACTCGATCGCTGCCGAGGGGTTTCCGCCGCTAGCCAAGCTCATGAACGACTACCGCGAGCTGGGCGGCAAGATCCTGATCTGCGGCCCGTGCGTGAAATCCCGCCAGATCGACCCCGCGACGCAGCTGGTCGAGAACGCCGAGGTCGTGGCCGCGGCTCGCTTCGTCGTGGAGCTGACCTCGGCCACCAACGCCCTCACCTACTAGCCCGCCACGCACCGGAGACAGCCATGAGCGCCCTGAACGTATCCGAACTCGAGAACATCACTGCCGCCGAGATCATCGACGCGCGCGGAGCAGCATGCCCGGGCCCGCTTCTCGAAGCCAAGAAGGGCATGGGCAAGGTCGCCGTCGGCGACGTCATCGAAGTCTGGTCGAGCGACCCGGTCACCAAGACCGACATGGGCGCCTGGGCGGGCAAGGTCGGCCATGAGTTCCTCGGCGTCGTCGAAGCCGACGGCTACGACCGTGTCTTCCTCCGCCGCGGCAAGTAGCAGATCGCGTATCAAACGGCGGGCGGCCCCCTCGCCCCAACCAGGCTCGACCCAACGCAGGAGCTTCGACCGATGACCGCGCTCGCCGCCGCCCCGGTGGGCGCGAAGGTTCCGGCGCCCGCGCCACGGATCCTCGTGTTCTCCACCAACAACATCTCCGACCCGGGCATCGACCTGGCCGGTAGCGCTCACCTGCACTACTCGCCCGGCGTGCGCGTCATCAGCCTGCCCTGCACCAGCGGCATACGGCCGTCGTGGATCCTGCACGCAATCAGACAGGGATTCGAGGGCGTCTTCATCGCCTCCGACGGCGACGAGTGCGCCTACCTCCCCGACTGCGCGAAGAGAGCGTCCCGGATCGTCGCCGAAGCCCAGGCCCTGCTCAAGGCCGAGGGCCTTTCGCCGCAGCGCCTGAAGATGGCGGCCATCTGCTCCGTCTGCGCCGAAAACTTCGCCAAACACATGAACGGGTTCTCGGAGGCGCTCGTGGCGCTCCGGTCGATGGGAGCGAAGTGATGACCGATTACGACGCCCTCGTCGTCGGCAGCGGCATCGCCGGCATGGAGTCGGCCCTCAAGCTCGGCGACATGGGATACAAGGTCCTGCTCGTCGAGAAGGAGGCCAGCGTCGGCGGTCGGATGATCCTGCTCAGCAAGGTCTTCCCGACCCTGGATTGCGCGAGCTGCATCTCGACGCCGAAGATGGCGGCCTCCATCCACCATCCCAACGTGACCGCCCTCACCTACACCGAAGTGGACGGTATCGCCCGCGACGGCGACGGAACCTTCAAGGCGACGATTCGCCACAAGCCGCGTTTCGTCGATGAGGCGGCATGCACCGGCTGCCAGCTGTGCGAGCCGGTCTGCACGGTAGCGGTCCCCGACCAGTTCAACGCAGACATGGTCGCCCGCCGGGCCGCCTACATCACTTTCCCGCAGGCGGTCCCCAAGAAGGCCGTGCTGGAGCGTGCCGGGACTTCGCCGTGCACGTACGCCTGCCCGGCCGGCATCAAGGCCCACGGCTACGTCTCGCTCATCCGCAGCGGCGAGTACGAGAAGGCATTCCAGCTGGTGCTGGAGGCGACGCCGCTGGTCGGCACGCTCGGTCGCGCCTGCTATGCCCCCTGTGAGAGCGAGTGCACACGTGGGTCGCTCGAGGGCACGCTGCCGATCCGGCGGCTCAAGCGGTTCGCCGCGGATCGGCACTACGAGGCGGCGGAGGGGCCGGGCGTCGCGGTGGCGCCGCCCAACGGCAAGCGCGTCGCCGTCGTGGGCTCCGGCCCGGCCGGCCTGACCGCCGCCTGGCAGCTGGCGCGTCTGGGCTACGGCGTGAAGATCCTCGAGGCGGCCCCGGTCGCAGGCGGCTTCCTGCGCCTGGCCATCCCGGCTTACCGCCTGCCCGCGGAGGTCGTGGAGCAGGACATCTCCAACGTCACGGCTATCGGCGTGGAGATCGAGACGAATGCGCCGGTCAGCGACCTCGACGCGCTCCGGCGTGACGGCTTCGACGCCGTCCTGGTGGCCACCGGGACGCCGCTCTCGACCGGACTGAACGTTCCCGGTGAGAAGCTCGAAGGCGTCCTCAGCGGCCTCCAGTTCCTGCGCGCAACCAAGCTCGGCTCGGCTGCGGATCTGGCCGACAAGAGGGTCGTGGTCGTGGGCGGCGGCAACGTCGCCATGGACACGGCCAGGACTGCGGCCCGTCTCGGCGCCGCCGAGACGACGGTGGCCTACCGCCGGGGTCGCGGGGAGATGCCGGCTCACAAAGCCGAGGTGGACGACGCCGAGCACGACGGCATCCGCTTCGTCTTCCAGGTCGCCCCGGTCGAGGTCGTGGGCGACGCCTCCGGCAGGGTCACCGGATTGCGCTGCCAGCGCATGGCCCTCGGCAAGCCCGACTCGTCGGGTCGCCGCCGCCCGGAGCCCATCAGCGGCAGTGAATTCACCATCGCCTGCGACACCGTGCTCGTGGCCATCGGCATGGCCCCGGAGGGCAGCGCATTCGGCGGGCAGGTGGCAGCCACCTCGAACGGGACACTGGCCACCGACCCGCACACGCTCCAGACAGCGGTCGCTCACATCTTCGCCGCCGGCGACGTCACGACCGGTGCCTCGGACATCACCCAGGCGGTGGGCCAGGGCCGGCGGGCCGCGCACATGATCGACCGCTGGCTGCGGGGCGAGCCGCTCGACGGCTTCGAGCTGGACGACCTCCTGCCCCTCGTCGACAAGCCGGCCGTCCTTTCGCGCCAGAAGCGCTACGTCGGCCACAGCGATCCGCTCCCGGCAGCCACGGACGGCTCGGCCGGCCCGCGCGACTTCGCCGAGATCGAAGCTCCAATGACCGAGGCCGAGGCTCGCGCTGCCGCCGGGGACTGCCTGGACTGCGGCGTGTGCTCGGAGTGCGGTGAATGCGTCGCGGCCTGCCCATCCGACGCGATTCACCTCGAAATGCGCGAGCGCCTGGAGGAGGTCAGAGTCAGGGCAGTTGTCGTGGCCACGGGCTACAAGCTGTTCACCGCCGACGCCAAGCCCGAGTACGGCTTCGGCCGCTACAAGAACGTCATCACCGGGATGCAGATGGATCGCCTGCTGGCGCCGACGAGGCCGTTCAACACGGTCCTTCGACCAGGCGACGGCAAGGTTCCGGAGCGGATCGCCTACATCCTGTGCACGGGGTCTCGCGATGAGACGGTCAACAACCCCCTCTGCTCGCGCTTCTGCTGCATGTACTCGATCAAGCAGAACCAGCTCGTGATGGGCGCTCTACCTCTGGCCGAGGTGACCGTTCACTACATGGACATTCGCGCCCCCGGCAAGCGCTACGACGAGTTCTACGAAGGCGCCAAGGCGATGGGCGCGACATACGTGAAGGGTCGTGTCGCGAAGATCACCGAAAAGGAAGACGGCAACCTGATCCTGCGCTACGAGGACATCGAGCACGGCGGGGCGCTCGTCGAGGCCGAGTACGACATGGTCGTGCTGGCCATCGGCGTCCAGCCCAATCGCGAGGTCGAGCGCCTCTTCTCCGGCGACGCTCTCGAGCTCAACGACTACCACTACGTGGCCGAGCCCAACGAGGACATGGATCCGGGGCGGACCAACATACCCGGCGTGTTCGTGGCCGGAACCGCGTCCGGGGCCAAGGACATCACGGACTCCATCCTGCACGCCGGCGCAGCCGTCGCCCAGGTCGCCGCCCACCTCGAGAGCCAGAGGGTGCCGGCATGAGCGAGCGCAATTCGCCCAAGACCCCCGCCGCCGAGGCTTCGAGCCAGCCGAGTGCCCGTCGTATAGGAGTCTACGTCTGCCACTGCGGCGGCAACATCTCCGACTATGTCGACGTCGAGGCGGTCGTCAACGCCGTCAAGGACGAACCAGGCGTCGTGGTCGCCAGGACGACCATGTTCGCCTGCTCCGACGCGGGCCAGCAGCAGATGGAGCAGGACATCGAGGAGCAGAACCTCGACGGTCTGGTCGTCGCCTCGTGCTCGCCCAAGCTCCACGTCGTCACCTTCCGCGGCGTGGCCAGGCGGTCCGGCATGAACCCCTACGAGTACAACCAGGCCAACATCCGCGAGCAGTGCTCGTGGACGCACACCGACGACCACGAAGGTGCGACGGCCAAGGCGATCGGCCTCGTTCGAGGCGTCATAGCCCGAACCAGACTGACCGAAGCCCTGGAGCCGCTCGTCGTCGAAACGACGCAGAAGGCGTTGATCATCGGCGGCGGCGTGACCGGCCTTCGGGCCGCCATCGGAATGGCGGACATCGGCCTCGGCGTCTTCCTCGTCGAGCGCGAGGCCGAGCTGGGCGGATGGGTCGGCCAGTTCGGCCCGATGTTCCCCCACGAGCGCGACGGCCGCGCCCTGATTGCCCAGATGGTCGCGGAAGTCCGGAAGCGCCCCTCGATCAAGGTCTTCACCGGCGCGGAGGTCGTCTCCAAGGCCGGTAGCTTCGGCAACTACCGGATCGGGATTCGGGTCTCGGCCGATCCGCCGGAGACCGTCTCGGTCGAGGTCGGCTCGATCGTCGTCGCGACCGGGTTCGACGCCTATGAGCCCGCCGAAGGCGAGCTCGGTGCCGGCCTGGACGGGGTGATGGCGCTGCCCGACTTCAAGGAGCTGGTCGACGGGGCGAGGGGACCGTTGCACTACCACGGACGGCCGGTCCGAAGCCTCGCCTACATCTACTGCGTCGGCAGCCGCCAGCCCGATGGCAACGAGTACTGCTCGCGCTACTGCTGCTCGGCGACGGCCCATCTTTCCATCAGGGTCTCAGAGCTCGACCCGAAGGTTCGCCAGTACCACCTCTATCGCGACATCCGAACCTACGGCAACTTCGAGTTGCTGTACACCGAGGCCCGAAAACAGGGCGCCGTGTACGTCAAGTTCCCCGACGACGCACCTCCGGTCGTCGGCCTCGACAAGGGCGGCGGGCTTGCGGTGACCGTCCGCGACCTTCTCTCCGGCGATGAGGAGCTGGAGATCCCGGTCGACCTCGTGGTCCAGGTGACCGGCATGGTGCCGCGCCAGAACGAGGAAATGGTCGGGATACTGAAACTTCCGCTCGGCCGGGACGGCTTCTTCAATGAGATCCACCCCAAGCTCCGACCGGTCGAAACCATGGTCGACGGCGTCCTGATCGCCGGCGCCTGCCAGGGACCCAAGAGCTCGGCCGAAAGCGTTGCCTCCGGTCTGGCCGCAGTGACCCAGAGCGCGTCCGTCCTCAAGAAGGGCGTGGCCGAACTCGATCCGCTGGTCGCGGTGGTCGACCCGGACGCGTGCACGTGGTGCGGCAAGTGCCTCGACGCGTGCCCGTACGGGGCCGTAGAGCAGCTCTCGCTCAACGGCCGCGAGGTCGCAACGATCAGCGAGGCCGGCTGCAAGGGCTGCGGTGGCTGCGTCCCAATCTGCCCCGAGAACGCCATCGACCTGCGCGGCTACACCGACGCCCAGATCACGGCCATGATCGACGGCCTGCTCGAGGAGGCGATGGCGTGAACGCTCCCAACGGCACTCAGAGCCGGGAGATCCGGGAGATCATCCGCGAGGAGCCGCTGATGCGAAGTCGCATCCTCAGTGTCCTCGCCGGCGGACCGCATACCGTGCCCGAGATTGCGGAGGCCATCGGGCGCCCGGCCGACGAGGCCATGTTCTGGGTCATGAGCATGCGCCGTTACGGCTGGGTCCGCGAGATCAAGGACGTCACTCCGGAAGGTTACTTCCGCTATCAGGCCGTCCAGAAGGAGACGCGGCCATGACCGCGCGCGTCGATCGCAACCTCTACCCCGAGTTGCAGCGCTTCGGCGCCACCGACATCTCGGCCTGCTTCAACTGCGGCGTCTGCTCGGCCATCTGCCCGCTGTCGGTGGACGGAGCGTCCTTCCCGCGGCGGATGTCGCGCTACGCCCAGCTGGGCCTGCGCGACAAGCTCCTGGCCAGTCCAGAGCTGTGGTCCTGCTACGGCTGCTCGGAATGTACCGAGTCGTGCCCGACCCAGGCCGATCCGGCCTCCTTCATGGCCGCCGCCCGCCGCTATGCCGTGGCCAGCTATGACCGCACTCATCTGGCCTACCTGCTGGCTACGTCGAGAGTCTTCGCCGGCGTCTTCATCGTTGCCCTCGTGGGCTTGCTCGCCGCCTTCATGTACTCCGTCCATCGCCCGGTCGACGGCTCGACGCTGGCCTTCTTCGAGTTCATCCCGTCGGACTTCGTCCACAACCTTGGCATCGTCGTGATGGCGATCATGGGAGTGGCCGCGCTGATCGGCCTGTTCGAGATGGTCCGACGCGTTCTGCGCGGCCCCGTTCACGGCAAAGCCAGGCCGACCGCACGAAAGACCGCCGGCGCGGCCTGGAACGCAATCGCAACCGAGTCTCTGGCTCAAACGCGCTTCCGCCGCGACTGCGCCGACGCCACCGAAACGCGGCCATGGTATCTGCGGCGCTGGTTCATCCACTTCGCCACGATGTGGGGCTTCCTGGGCCTGCTGGGCGCCACGATGGCCGACTACGGGCTCGAGCTGCTGGGAGTGAAGGCAACCGGGACGGCGGTCCCGATCTGGTATCCGGTGCGGTTGCTGGGCACTCTGGCCGGAGCGGCGCTCATCTACGGGACAACGGTCCTAATCGTCCGGCGGCTCCGCAAGAGCGATCGCTCGAGCGCCCATTCGACGACTTCGGACTGGTCGTTCCTGGCTCTGCTCTGGGTCGCCGGCGCCACCGGCTTCGTCCTGGAACTCGCGCTCTACCTGCCCTCCGCCCCGGCCTGGGGTTACCCGATGTTCCTGGTCCACGTGGCCGTCGCCATGGCGCTCGTCCTGTTAGTTCCGTTTGGCAAGTTCGCCCACGTCTTCTACCGACCCGTGGCCTTGTTCGCGATTCGCTTGCGCAGCTGATGCCCTCCGGCGAGGCAGCCCAACGGTCCAAATCGGAGGATGGTCCAGAAGGCCCTCGGCAGGCGATCAAGGTGCCGGCAGACTTCGCGGGTCGAGGGATGAAGGAGGCGAGATCGTGGGCTCGAAGCGCAGGCAGCGAACGGGCGCGTCAGACAGCGCGGCAGTCAATCGAGCCGGCTCGAACCGGGGTCGCCAGACGCCGCGCCCGACGGCGGGCAAGCCGGCTGACACGCGAGCTCGAATCGGCCTCCTCATCGTCGCCATCGTCCTGGTCTCCGTTGTCGTGATCGGCGCCGACGTCGTGATCGGCGCGATCGGCAACCAGGGCGGCACCTCGGCCCAGACAGGCACCCCGTCGGCCGGTTCAAGCCAGCTCGGGGTCGTCGTTCCGGGCCGCGGCGGCAACTGGACCAACGTCGACCCGGATCAGCTGGCCCAGATGCTCGGGCACAAGGACTTCACCCTGGTCAACGTCAAGACGCCCTACATCGGCGAGATCCAGGGCACCGACCTCTACATACCGTACGACCAGCTCTCCGCGCGCGCCTCCCAGCTGCCAGCGGACAAGGGGGCGAAGATACTCGTCTACTGCCGCAGCGGCGTGGAGAGCGCCCAGGCCGCGCAGACGCTCCTCGACCTCGGCTACACCAACGTCTGGAACCTCGATGGCGGCATGAACGCCTGGCAGGCGTCCGGTCGAACGCTGGTTAACCTCAACCGTCAGTAGAGCCAGGGCAGCAGGCGCCGCGTGCGGCTTCGGTACATGTCGTAGTCCTCGAACTGGTCGGAGAGCCAGATCTCCTCACGTCGGGACTTGAGGTCAAAGAAGCCGGTCAGCGCGAAGACACCGAGAAGCGCCAGCGGCGAAGCCGTCAGCAGGCCCCAGCCGAGGGCGCCGATGATCAGGCCGCCGTAGATGGGATGACGGACCAGCCGGTACGCGCCCGAGTCAACGAGACGGGCGCCGGGGAGCGGTCTGGGAAACGGCGTAAGGTGCTCGCGCAGGTCGAGGACGCCGCGCAGCGACAGGATGCCACCGCACCAGATAAGGATCCCTCCGAGCGCCACGCCGACGACCCGGGGCCAACCCCCCCAGGCTGGGCCGGCGGCGCCGGATACCGCGATCGCTCCGAAGAGCACGAGCTGTAGGAGGAACCAGCCCTCCCCACGCCGGCCGAGGTCTGGAAGCCGCCGCGTCCCCACGCTACGCGGCGGTGCCGACCGGCTGCGGCTGGCTCATGGCATCCGGGTCGGCGTGCGGTCCGGCGACCAGCACCTCGCCCTCGACTGGATCGGCACCCCCCGGTCCCAGAATGCGGTAGCGGTGGTGGATCTCGACGGTTCCGGCCGAGAGCATGGCCGCCACCGAGCAGTACTTGGTCGCAGATAGCTCGATGGCGCGGCGGACCGCCGCCTCCTCGACAGCGGGACCCTCGATGAGATGGACGACGTCCGCGCGCGTGTAGATGGCGGGCTGGCCATCACGCTGCTCTGCTGAGACCGAAACCTCGTACCTCGTCACGGTCTGACGCTTCTTCTGGAGTATGGACATCACGTCCATGCCGGTGCACCCGGCCTGACCGACGAGGAGCATCTCGACCGGCCGCGGACCCGCGTTGCCACCGGAATCGTCCAGGACGATGTCGTGGCCCGAGCCCGTTCGGGCGGTGAAACGCAGGCCGGTCCCGTCGTAGCGGGCGGTAGATGTCTTGACGGTCACCGGGGGAACTCCTTCGGGCTTGGGGTTAGGGGCGTCGAATGATGAGAAGCGAATCGATGGGAGCGCGGCCAGGCGGCGGAACCCTGCGCACGACCTCCGCTCGCTCGACCACGAGATCCGGGTCGGCAGCCGTCAGCTCCGCGGCAATTTCCTCGGCGCTGAACAGGCGGGCCGGGTCCGGCGGTCCGCCCTCGCCCTCGGTCGCGTTCAGAGGGTCGTGGCCGACGATGAGCAGCCGACCGCCAGGCCCGACGGCGGCGGCGGCCCGGGCGTAGACGGACCCACGCTCCTGCGGCGGCAGGTGGAGGTAGACGATGACGACCAGATCGAACGACCTGGCGGGCGGCGACCAGGCGAACAGGTCGCGCTCCAGCCACTCGACCTCGACGCCAGCCGCGGCAGCCCTGGCCCTGCCGTTGGCAAGCCCTACAGGCGACCAATCCACCGCCGTCGTCGGCCAGCCCTGCTCGGCCAACCACACGGCGTTGGTGCCGCTGCCGGCGGCGAGCTCCAGCGCCCGGCCGGGGCGTAGACCGGCCACGCCGGCAACGAGCGTTGGGTTGGGACCCTCGCCCTCGAAATCGCCGGCGCGGTGGCGCTCATCCCAGCGCAGGCGGCGCGGATCTGCCTCCACGCTCAGCCTCTATCCAGCGGCCGGTTGGTGCGAGCCCAGGCGCCAGTACCGCCTCGCACGGAGACGGAGCCCTCGAACCCTCGGCCCAGGAGGAACTCGGCAGCGGCCAGGCTGCGACTGCCGCTCTCGCAGATGACGGCGTAGGGCTTGTCGCGCGGCAGGGCGGCCATCTGGGCCGTCAGCCGTCCCAGCGGCACGCTCATCGCGCCGGGCACGCGACCCCGGCGGAACTCCCACTCCTCGCGCACGTCCAATACGCGGACGGTACCGCTGCGGATGAGTTCATCGAGCTCATCGACGCCGATCTCAGGAGTGGCCGGGCGAGAGAGGAGATGCATGGGCTGCTCCGTTGCGACGAGATGATGGACCGAGCGGTGATCGTCCGCGTGGATCCCGATAGCGCCTATCGTTCATCCAACGCCTCTCGCCTGCTCCGGCGGTCCCTGCCGCGCGAGAGCTAGCGTAGCAGCAGTTGCGTACTTGCGCAAGTAGCTGAGTAGGTGGCGGGCCTCGGTGATGACTCGCCAGGTTCGTGAGCCCGGCTGTCCAGTCGTCGATGACGCCATAGCTCGCCGGATTCGAGAGAGCCTCCGGTTGGAGTCGGCGCCCGGCGAGGCGGTCGAGGGCGGTATCTAGCGGAGCTTCTCGACGACGATCTCGTCGTAGCCTTCGCGGTCGAAGACGCCGATGAGCCGATGGCCGGCGGTCTCAACCCATCGGGGGATGTCGAGCCTGGAACCGTGGTCGGCCGACCAGACGGCGATCACGTCGCCCACCTGGCCCTCGCGGATCGCCCGGATCAACTCCATCAGCGGGCCCGGGCAGAACCTGCCGCGGGCGTCGAGCGTACGGGTCACGGAGGGTCGGACAGCCTCTGTCATCGAAGGTTCCTTCGAGCCGTCATGAGCAACCGGGACGGGCGGCTCAACTGATTAGATGAAGAGCGTGGAATCGGCTTCGGTCATGAGCTGCAGGGCCGTGGCTGCGCCGACCGGCTCCTCGAGGCCGTCGATCAGGTCCTCGCGCTTGATGCCGAACAAGTCCATCGTCATCTGGCACGGGATGAACTTGACGCCGACGGCCTGCGCCATCTCGAGCAGTTCCTTGGGCTTGGCCGTGTTGTACTTCTTGGCCAGCTTGAACATCATCCACGGACCCATGCCCATGAAGTTCATCTTGCTGAGCTTGCGGTGGCTGATGCCTGGCCGCTGCATGAAGGACATCATCTTCTGCATCCAGTTCTCGCCGGTGATGCGCTTGCTGTCCTTCACGAAGGTCTGGAGGCCCCAGAAGGTGATGAAGACGTTCGTCTCCATCTCCATGGCGCCCGCGGTCGAGGCCAGGATCAGGGTTGCCCAGGTCTTCTCGAGCTCGCCGCTGTAGTCGACGATCACGAGCTTCTTGGTCTTGACGGCGCCTACGGTTGCGGCTCCGGCGGCTGGTGCGGTTGCGACGGCGGACATTTCGCGATCCTTTCGATCGAACAGACGGGACCCCACGCCCGAGATGGCTTTGCTACTTGCGACGAAAGACGAAGCGGAACTTGCCGTTGGCGGAGTCCTGCTCGACCAGGGCGTTGCCGGTCGAGGCCGCCCAGGACGGGAAGTCCTTCACTGAGCCCGGATCGGTGGCGAGGATCTCGATCAACTCGCCGGAGTTGACGGTCTTGATGGCCTGCGTCGCCTTGAGGATCGGCATGGGGCATGAGAGGCCGCTGGCATCCACCTTGAGCTTGATGTCGAGATCGCTCACCTGACTTCGTCCTTTCTGAGGTGTCGTGTCTGCCTGGCCCGGCCGTCGCTCCCCACATCGGCCCGGCGAGGGCCGGGACTAGATGAAGATGATCTGGCCCTCGCCGGCGTTGACGTAGAAGGCAGCCACTCCCTCGACGCCATCGACGAGCGGATCGAGGTCCGACTGCTGGAGTTTGAGGACGTCCATCGACTGCGAGCAGGCCTGGATGTCAACGTCACCGAGTTCCTTGGCCATCCGGAGGCTGTCGGTCCAGTGGGCATGCCCGGCCCTCGCGGCAGCGTCGAAGGCGGCCTTGCCCGCCGCCCCGGCTTCCGCCGCCAGGCCGTGGTCGGCCGCTATTCGATCGGCCCTGAACGCGTCGAGCGCCCAGTACTGGAGCAGAATCTTGACCGGCCGCCCCAGCGCAGCGGCGCCGGCGGCCAGCACCGCGGCGGCCTGCAGCTTGTCGTCGGTCCCGGAGAACAGCACGATCGAGATGGTTTCGTCCATTGGGCTCCTCAGCTGACGGTCTGTTCGGCTGCGGTCGCGGCGGCACGCCCGGCCAGGACTTCGGCGGGTGTGCGAGTGGCGACCGCGGAAATGCGCGACAGCCGGCGCACGAGGACGCCGCGCATGGTCTCGCAGGCGACGATGATCTCGGGATCGCTCAGCCGGTACCGCACCTCGCGGCCGTCCCGCTCCGCCTCGACCACGCCGGCCGAGCGCATCAGGGCCAGGTGCTGGGAGACGTTGGGCTGGCTGATGCGCATCTCCTCTGCGAGACGGGAGACCTCACGCGGGCCGTCTGCGAGGAGATGGATGATCTCCAGCCGCCTCGGGTTGGAGAGCGTCTTTAGGACTTCCGCCTGGAGCTTGTAGACCTCGTCCATGCGGTGCAGTCTTGGCCATATGCGCAGGTGCGCATAGGTACAGGGGTCCCAGAGCCGCGGGCCGAACGGCACGGTCGATCGCGAATACGCGAGTGGACCTGATCGCGCGCCTAACGTATCGCCGGACATGGGGCCGCCGGCCTCGTCCATTGGTGGAGAGGCGGCTCCTCCCCAGGCGGTGTGGGGCTGAGGGCGAGCGGCTCGTCCGGTTCCCGTCACGGCACGTGAGGCGGGCGTATCTGACGCAGATCGTGCCCCGTTTCCGTCACCTACGCGTGGCAGGCGTGTTGGCTGCAGGGTCGCCCGCCACGGGACCCGCAGGCCCCGCAACGCGGGCTTTGACCGCCCCACTCTGAGCGTGGACGCGGGCCGGGCGCGGGTGACAGACGCGTCCTGCGCTCCCCGGATTGCGTACTACACGCCTGGCAGGCGTATCTGCCAGAAACCAGATGCCGCGGAGCGGGCCGGCCGGCTCTCGCAGCCACTGCCGGACCGCAACGGTCCGAGTCGGGAGAGTGACGTCGAAGACTGGACTCAAGCGTGCGACGGCTCTGCGGGATGCCGAGTCGTCCGGAAGCACGAGAACGGATCCAATCGACTGCCAGCGCCAGCCCCGGTCGCGTGCCAGTAGAGCTGGCACAATCCGGGTCTTCACGTCCATCGATCGCAGGACGGCTTCGAGACTGTCCAGCTCCGTCTTGACTTCGATCAGTAGCAGCATTCGGGCGCCGGCATGCCAGGCCAGGAGGTCTACCGATCCGCGATCGCCGTAGTGGTTGAACGTGTACTCGACGACGACCTGCCAATCCGGTCCCAGCCGAGACACGACCGCTCTATCGAGCCTGGCATGGCGCGCGTCGACCAGTCGATCCAGCTCGGGCCCCTTCCATCGGAAGACGAGGTCGACCGTGATCCCAAGAGGGGCGGCGACCTTCTTGATGGCCCGCAGGGTCGAGCCGTCGGCCTTGCCGCGCTCGAGGAGAGAGACGGTCTGCTGCGCAACCGCAGCCAGAGCCGCCAGGTTCGCTTGCGTCAAGCCGCGCCGACGCCGCACGATCCGCAGCACCTTACCGGCGCGTTGCTCCTCCATGCCAGCAGAATGCGGCCGAGGGATTGCGGCGCGCTTATCTGGCGATTGGTCCTCGTCGCCCCGGCGGGTGAGGGTCAGGCGGTCGTCCGGCGCCGGCTGACGCCTCCAAACCCGGACCGGGACCCGCTACTTGCAGGAGTTGGTCGTGCAGGCGAGGTCGAACGTGCCGGAGACAGTGGCCGTGGTGGTGGTCGGTTTCAGGTCGTCCCCGAGCTTGACCACGTTGAACTGGAATGTGCCCGCGAAATGCTTCGAGTCGAGCGCGGTGACACCGAAAGTCCCCGGCTCGCTGATGTTCCACAGGCTGTCATCCTTGGTAGTGAAGAGCGCGCTGACCGTTCCGGGCTGGATGTCGTCCCCATGCGCAGGGATGACGTAGCTGCCGGCTGCCTCGGGGAACATGGCGGCAGAGGTTCCGTTGTTGGTGTAGAGCGAGATCGAGGCGGCCGTGCCCTGGCAGTTCATCAGGAAGTTCTCGCCACTGCCGCCGAGCGCCGCGTGCGCGGCCGGGCTGAGCCAGTAGCTCACCAGCAGGCTGGCCTGGTCCTGCTTGCTCTCCCAGGAGGCGGTCAGGCCGCCGGAGATGGTGACCTTGCACGACCCGCCTCCGACGGCAGCCATCGATGGAAGGCTGACGACGGGCTGGCTCGCCGCCTGGCCACCAGGCTGGCTCGACACGGCGCCTGGGGCGGACGAGCTGCTGCAGGCCGCGGCGAGCATGGACAAGGCCACCGCGCCCGCGAAGAGAAATGAGACCGGCGCGCTACGTCGGCGCATGGAATGTCCTCCCATTCGGTAGTTCGTGAGAGCAGTGTCTCGGACCACCCTACTGGCGAGGACGCCGCTTCTGGTTCGTCTCGCCGGACGGCACGCCCGGGCCGGATGGCGCGACAACCACTGTCGGCGGCCCGACAGATGGGCCCTAGCAGATGCGGGGCAGCTGCTCCCCTACCAGCATGTCGACGACGCGCTGCGAGCCGACGATAGTGCGCATCGTGACCATGGCCGGGTGATCGGCGACGACGCGGCCGATCTCCACCGCGCCCGCTCCCTCGGGGACGGCGCGCATGGCCGCCAGAACGGCCTCGGCCGAGGAAGCGGGCACGATCGCCACGAGCTTGCCCTCGTTGGCGACGTGGAGCGGGTCCAGGCCGAGCATCTCGCAGGCGGCGTGCACGGGGCCTGGGATCGGGATCGTCTCCTCGCGCAGCTCGATGCCGACACCGGAGGCGGCGGCGATCTCGTTCAGAGCCGAGGCAAGACCACCCCGCGTGGGATCGCGCAGCACACGCACCTCCGGGCACGCGGCCACGATCGCGGCGACCAGGCCGTGGAGCGGCTGCGTGTCGGAGGCGATCTCGACCTCGAAGTCCAGCCCCTCGCGGACGCTCATGATGGCGATACCGTGGAGGCCGATTGCGCCGGAGAGGATCACGGCGTCTCCGACGGCAGCTCGATCGGCCCCGACCGAGACGCCCGGCGCGACCAACCCGATGCCGGCGGTGTTGACGAAGATCCCGTCCGCCGCTCCCCGACCGACCACCTTCGTGTCCCCGGTGACGATCTGAACGCCCGCCCGGCCGGCTGCCCGTGCGACCGATTCGGTCACCTTCCGGAGGTCCTCGATGGGCAGGCCTTCCTCGATGACGTAGGCCAGCGACAGCGCGACCGGCTGAGCGCCCATCATCGCCAGGTCGTTGACGGTGCCGTTGACCGCCAGCTCGCCGATGTCGCCGCCGGGGAACTCGAGCGGGCTGACGACGAACGAGTCGGTCGTGAAGGCGAGCCGCTGGCCGGCCACCTCCACCACGGCGGCGTCGTTCAGCGGACCGCCGGGCGCCGCGGCCGCCAGGGCGGGGCCGATGACCTCGCGCATCAGCGCGGCCGAGAGCTGCCCGCCGGAACCGTGACCCAGCAGGACGCGCGCCCGTTCGGGGATCGGCGCGGGGCAGGCGAGCGCCGAGGGATCGGCCGCGGCCGGGTCGAGGGCGGCCGAATCGGGCCCGGCCGCCGGCACGGCAAACGGATCGACCATCGGCCGGCGTTCGCTCATGGCTCTCTCCGCGTCAGCTCGTACAGCGGCACAGCCGTGGGAGCGGCGAGTCCACGCCCCGCGGCATGGTAGGCCGAGCAGACTCCCTCGCTCGAGACCATCGGCGCCCCGAGCGGCTTCCGCGGGGAGCACAGCACGCCGTAGGCCGTGCAGTCGAGCGGCGTCTTCGTGCCCTGCAGGATCTCGCCGGCGATGCAGGCCGGATGCTCGGCCGTGGTTATCGTGCCGACATCGAAGCGGGTCTCAGCGTCGAACCGCGCGAACTCGGGGCGGAGGTGATAGCCCGACGAGGCGATCATGCCGATGCCGCGCCACTTGCGGTCGCCGACGTCGAAGACGCGGAAGACCGTCTCCTGCGCCTGGCGGTTGCCCTCGCGCTTCACCGCGCGAGCGTACTGGTTCTCGACCACCGCGCGCCCCTCCTCGAGCTGGCGGATCGCCATCAGGATCCCTTCGAGCAGGTCCAAAGGCTCGAACCCGGTGACGACGATCGGGACGTGGTAGCGCGCGGCGATCGGCTCGTACTCCGTCCAGCCCATCACGGCGCAGACATGGCCGGCGGCCAGGAATGCCTGGACCTGGTTGGTCGGCGACTCGAGGATGGCGCGCATCGCCGGCGGCACGAGCACGTGCGACACCAGCACCGAGAAGTTGTCGAGGCCGAGCCGGGCGGCCTGCCAGACCGCCATCGCGTTGGCCGGCGCTGTCGTCTCGAAGCCGATGGCGAAGAAGACGACCTGGCGATCCGGGTTGGCGACGGCGATCCGAACCGCGTCGAGTGGCGAGTAGACGATCCGCACGTCGGCGCCACGCGCCTTGAGCGACAGGAGATCGGTCGTGGAGCCTGGGACCCGCAGCATGTCGCCATAGCTCGTGAAAATGACGTCGGGTCGCGCGGCGATGGCCAGGGCCTTGTCGATCTGCTCGAGCGGCGTCACGCAGACCGGGCAGCCGGGGCCGTGGATCATGCGCACGCCCGCCGGCAGCGCCTCGTCGATCCCCTGCTTGACGAGGGTGTGGGTCTGCCCACCGCAGACCTCCATCAGCGCCCAGGGCCGGGTCGTGACGCGATGGATCTCGTCGACGAGCTTGCGGGCCAGCTCGACGTTGCGATACTCGTCGATGTACTTCATACGGCGCCCGGCAGCTGGGGCGGCGGCGCGGCTGGCGGTCCGGCCGTCGAGTCGTCGCCCATCGACCCGAGCTCCATCGCCACACCTTCGGCGTCGATCGCTCGCAGCATCTCGAGCGTCTTCATCGCCTCCTCTTCGTCGAGCTGGCTGATGGCGAAGCCGACGTGGACGATGACGTAGTCGCCGAGCACGACCTCGGGCACGTACGCCAGGCAAGCCTCCTTGCGCACCCCACCGAAGTCGACGCGGGCCATCCGCAACGGACCGTCGTCGCGGATCTCCACCACCTTGCCGGGGATGCCGAGGCACATGTCGTTGTTCTCCTTGTCGCCGGTCGCGCCGACCGGCCTCTAGGACGCGCCGGCCAGGCGCGCGGCCGCAACCGCCGCCTGACCGTAGCTGATCCCGCCGTCGTTCGCCGGGACGCGCTCGTTGGTGTGGACCTCGAAGCCGTCCGCGCCGAGGCGGCGGACGAGGGTCGTGGCCAGCCACTGATTCTGGAAGACGCCGCCGGAAAGGACCACGCTGGCGAGGCCGGTGGCAGAACGTACGTCGCAACACAGCTGGCGGGTGACGGACGCAACGGTCTCCTGGAAGCGCGCCGCGAGATTCTCCGCCGAGTCGCCCGAGGCGCGGGCCTCGAGAAGCGCGCGCAACGTTGGCCGCGGGTCGTAGACGAGCAGCTCTCCCTGCCGGACGATCTCGTACGGAAGCGGACGGACGCTCCCCTCCTCCGCCAGCAGCTCCAGCTCGACGGCAGCCTGGGCCTCGTACTCGGCCACATCGCGGATCCCCAGGAGGCTCGCCGCGGCATCGAACAGGCGACCGGCCGAGGAGGCGACCGGGGCGTTGAGGACGCGGGCGAGCTGGACTCGGACGACTTCCACCTCGCGCGGGTCCAGGCGGTCGAGGAATGGCCGGGTCAGCGCCGGATCGATCCAGCCGGCGACAGCGGTTTCGCCCGCGGACGAGCCGGCCTCGAGTGCCTCGGCGGACAGCAGATAGCCGAGGGCCATCCGATACGGCTTCTTGACCGCCAGGGCGCCGCCGGGCATCGGCGCTCGCCCGAACCGCGCCACCCGCCGGTAAGTGGCGAGAGTGGCGACGAGCACCTCGCCGCCCCAGAACGTGCCGTCGTCGCCCATCCCAAGCCCGTCGAACGCGACGCCGACGAACTGGCCCGTCAGCCCCGCCTCGGCCGCGGCCGACGCCACGTGGGCGTGGTGATGCTGCACGCCGATGCGCCGGCTCTCCGGGAAGTGGCGCATCGCGTACTGGGTCGAGAGATAGGCGGGGTGTAGGTCGTGGGCGACGTAGGCCGGCTCGATGTCGAGCAGTCGCTTCAGGTGGGCCAGGTTCGACTCGAAGGCCCGATGGGTCAGCAGGTCCTCGAGATCGCCCGTGTGCGGGGCCACGTGGGCTCGTCCGCCGCGCGCCAGCGCGAAGGTGTGCTTGAGTTCCGCGCCGACCGCCAGAACCGCCTCCGGCGTCGCGATCGGGAGCGCCAGCGGCTCCGGGGCGTAGCCGCGGGCGCGGCGGATCAGGCTCTCGCGCCCGTCCACCACGCGCGTCACGGAGTCGTCGTAACGGGCCCTAATCTCGCGGTCGTGCTGCAGGAACGAGTCGGCGATCCCCGCCAGCCGCTCGAGCGCCTCCGCGTCGTCCGTGGCCAGCGGCTCGTCCGACAGGTTGCCGCTCGTCAGCACGATCGGCCGACCCAGCCCCTCTAGTAGCAGATGATGCAGCGGCGCGTACGGCAGGAAGAGCCCGACGCGACGGTTCAGGGCCGCGGCCCTCTCCGGCTCGGCATTCACCACGCCGTCGGCCAGCGGTGGCTCCCCGTTGCGTGGCCCGTCCCTGCGCCGCTCCACCAGCACGATCGGTCGCGCCGGCGAAACCAGCAGCGCCTCCTCCTCCGGCGAGATCGACGCCCGCCCGCGAGCCGCCTCCGCGTCGCGAACCATCACCGCGAACGGCTTGGCCCAGCGATGCTTGCGGTCGCGCAGCCTGACCACGGCCAGAGAGTCCGTCGCGTCGCAGGCGAGGTGGTAGCCGCCCAGCCCCTTGACGGCGACGATGCGGCCGGCCCGCAGATCCGCCAGGGCGGCCTGCAACGCGGCTTCCCGATGCCCCGCCGGGGCAGCGTCGCCCGGGCGCCTGTACGAGAGCTGCGGCCCGCAGTCGGGGCACGCGATCGGCTCGGCGTGGAAGCGGCGATTCGCCGGGTCGCGGTACTCGGCCTCGCACCCCGCGCACAGCCGGAACTCGCGCATCGAGGTCCGGGCGCGGTCGTACGGCAGCTCGTCGATGATCGTGGCCCGCGGCCCGCAGTTGGTGCAGTTGGTGAACGGGTAGCGGTACCGCCGATCGGTCGGGTCGAACAGCTCGCGCAGACAGTCGTCGCAGGTGGCGATATCGGGCGGGAAGAGCCGTTCGGTCGAGGCAGCGACCTCGCTCTCCTCGATCGCGAACCCCGAACCGGCCCCTATCTCGCGCTCGGACGGCCGGACCACGACCTCGTCCACCCGGGCGCGCGGAGGCGCGTCGGTTCGAATTCGACCCGCGAATGCTTCGACCGCCTCAGCCGAACCGGCGACCTCGATCTCGACCTGGCCGGCCCGATTGACGACCATGCCGTCGAGACCGAGCTCCGTGGCGAGCCGCCACACGAACGGCCGGAAGCCGACGCCCTGAACTACGCCTCGAATCTCGAGCGCGCGGACGACCCGCTCCCCCGGCCTGGCCGAGGTCACGGATAGTGCTCCAGGCGCTCGATGTCGATCTGCTCGTCGGTCAGCTCGGGCAGCGACTCGGCGTGGCAGCGCGGGCACGACGCGGCGATCTGGGGCGACTCGAACTCGTTACCGCAGCCAGGGCAGAGATGACCGAACGGGACACGCCGGATCTCCAGCCCCGGAACCGCCTTCGCCTGGTCGGGCATCGCCTGGAGCAGATGCGCGCGCAGATCCGCCTCGAACTCGGCCGGATCCCGATGGCCGCCGCGGACGTTCAGGCGCACCTGGGCCAGCGTCAGGCCGCGGCTCTTCAAGGCTTTCGACACGCTTCGTGCCAGACCTGCCTCGTGCATCCGATCGAACCTCCGCTGGACCCGGACCTGCGCCGGGGCGTGCGCAAATCGTAACCGCCCGCGACTATCTCACACCCAACCGCTCCGGTTTCCGCCTGCCGAGCGGCCTACCCCTCGGGCCGAAGGTCCCGACTAGATACCGTCCGCCCGAGTGGGCGGCGACCTCTCCAGCCGCGCCCTCGCGCTCACGACGCGGCCGCGAACGCCCGGCTCGTACCAGCCGCCCTAGACGACGACCGGCGGGTTCTCCAAACCGACCCCTGCAAGAGCGTGCTCGCAGCGGGGGCAGCGGCCATCGACCAAGCGCCATTCCGTGACCGCGAAGTTGGCGCGAGAGATGAGCCGCTCGCCGCACCGGGCGCACAAGGTGGAGGCAATGTCGACCTCGGGCGCGTTACCGACATAGACGTGGCGCAGGCCGACCTGCCGCGCGATCTGGGCCGCTTGCACGAGCGTTGCGGACGGCGTCCCCGGCAGTCCCGAGAGTCGATAGGCCGGCTGGAAGCGGGTCAGGTGCCAGGGCGTCTCGGGTCCGACGGCAGTGGCAATCCACTCGGCCATGGCGCGCAGGTCGCGGCGATCGTCGTTGAGGCCGGGGATGACCAGCGTCGTCAGCTCGAGCCAGACGCCGCGCTCGTGCATCGCCACGATCGTCTCGCGGACCGGCTCCCACAGGGCCCCGCAGACGTGGCGGTAGAAGCTATCGCTGGCGGCCTTGAGGTCGACGTTGGCCGCGTCCAGGTACGGCACAAGCAGGTCGAGCGCCTCGGGGCTCTCGTAGCCGTTGGTCACGAAGATGTTGCGCAGGCCGACGGCCCGCGCCCGGGTCATCGTGTCCAGGGCGTATTCGAGGAAGACGGTGGGTTCGACGTACGTGTAGGCGATGCTCCGAACGCCCGCGGCAACCGCCTCTTCGACCGCCCTCTCTGGAGCCAGGGACCGGCTCTCCGGCACCTTCCCCTCGCGGTGGGCCTGAGAGATCTGCCAGTTCTGGCAGTAGGAACAGTGGAAGTTGCAGCCCTGGGTGGCCAGCGAATAGGCGTAGCTGCCGGGCAGGAAGTGGAAGAGCGGTTTCTTCTCGATCGGCTCGGCCTGGGAGACGACCGCCTGTCCGTAGACGAGCGTGTAGAGCTGACCGCCCCGGTTCTGACGGACGCCGCAGATGCCGATCCGGCTCGGGCGCACGACGCAGCGATGCGCACAGGCGACGCAGCGGACGCTGCCGGGCGCGACCGGGTCGTCGAAGGGCTCGCCCAGCAAGGCCAGCCTGATGTTCGGCTCGGATTCGCCGGCGGGGCCCAGATCGTCCACGCGCAGGCCTGGCGGCGGCTCCTCTCCGGGGAAGGCCGCGCGAACCGGCAGCGGCGGTCTGGCGTCGGGATCGAACGGAACCGGCGGCGCCTTCGTGAAGGTTTCGCGTCGGGTCAGTGGGTGCGTGTCGTCTGCCATCGGGCCCCCAGAGCGCGGTCTCGCCCTGACTCGAGAACAGGGCCCATGGGCTCCGCCCTACTCCAGTCAGTATGCCATCGTCGCAACCCCGGCGGCGCGAACGGTTGACGGCTCCCACCGCGGCACCCGCCCGGTCGAGTACTAGGACGTCGTACTTCTCGCTCAGGGCGATGGGTCGTTCGGCCCTTGCCCGACGCGTGCGCGCGCGGGAGGCTACGGGCAACAAGTCCCGTTAGCGGGATCGCCGCGGGCCAGGTGGCCGGCGGCCTGTTCGGCGGCGGGCTCCGCACCGGAAAGTGAACACAGATGGCGATAAGTCCAGTTGCCATTCGCCCACTCCGGCCCCCGGTCCCGTGGGCGCCCCTTGTCATCGCCGAGGAGCGGTGCAAGGGCTGCGAGTTGTGCGTGGCCGCCTGCCCCAAGGCGGTGCTCGCCCTCGACCGTGGCCGCGTCAACCTCCTCGGGTATCACCCGATCCGGTTGACCGACCCTTCGGCCTGCACCAGCTGCGCCTTCTGCGCTCGTATCTGTCCGGACGCCGTGTTCACGGTCTGGGCCGCGCCGCGACGGGAGCGCGCCCGATGACCGACCCGGCCGAGATCGGCATCAGCACGCGATCGTCAGAGGCGGAGGCCAGTCGTCGCTCTCGAGTCCTGATGAAGGGCAACGAGGCGATCGCGGAGGCTGCCATCCAGGCCGGCTGCGACGCCTACTTCGGCTACCCCATCACGCCGCAGGCCGAGCTTCTCGAATGGATGGCGCGCCGCATGCCGGAGCTGGGGAGGGTCTTCGTCCAGGCCGAGAGCGAGCTCGGGGCAATTAACATGGCCCTCGGCGCGGCCGCCACCGGGGCCCGGGTCATGGTCTCGTCCTCGAGTCCGGGCATCAGCCTGATGGCCGAGGCGATGAGCTACATGGCCGGCTCCGGGACGCCGATGGTGCTCGTGAACGTCATGCGCGCCGGGCCTGGCCTGGGCGGCATCGGGCCGTCGCAGAGCGACTATTTCCAGGCGACCAAGGGCCACGGCCACGGCGACTACCGCGTGCCTGTTCTCGCTCCCGCCTCGATCGGCGAGGCGATGGAGCTGATGGCGACCGCTTTCGAGCTGGCGGAGCGGTACCGCACGCCAGCCATGGTCGTCGTGGACGGGGTCCTGGGGCAGGCCATGGAGCCGGTAGAGCTGCGCTTCCGCAACCCCGAGCGCCATGCCTTCGATTGGGCCCTGACGGGAGCCGCCGGGCGGCCGGCCCGGATTATCAAGTCGATCGACCTGGTGCCCGAAGTCCTCGAGAAGCGCAACATCGCGCTCCAGCGCAAGTACGCGGAGATCGCTCGCCAGGAGGTTCGGTGGGCGACCGAATGCATGGACGACGCCGAGTACGTCCTGGTCGCCTACGGCACGGCAGCGCGAGTCGCGCGGAGCGCCATCGAGAAGGCTCGCGCGAGGGGCATCAAAGCCGGCCTCTTCCGCCCGATCACGCTTTGGCCCTTCCCGAGTCGGGAGCTGGCTCGGGTCGCCCGCCATGCGCACGCCATTCTCGCGGTCGAGCTTTCCTCCGGCCAGATGGTCGAGGACGTCCGCCTGGCGGTCGAGGGCCGATGCCCGGTCGGGTTCCACGGTCGAATGGGCGGCCTGGTGCCGACTCCGGACGAAGTGGTCGGGGCTCTGAAGGCGCTGCACGGCAAGGTCGAGCGGACGCGCGAGCACGAGCGCGACCAGCAGCAGAAGCGGCACGCCGGGCGGCATGAAGGGCAGTCCGGGAACCACCGCGCCGCGGTCGCCGGTCCGCCGGAGCGAACCCGCCGGGCCGAGGCCGACACCCGCGCCGGGATGCGCGAGGGAGGCGAGCGATGACCCTCAATCCGAACCCCGAGCTGCCGGTGGGGGCGGGGGCGCCGAGGCTGGTCTACCGCAAGCCGGACGTGCTCGCGGACCGCTCCACTCACTACTGCCCCGGCTGCGGCCACGGCATCATCCATCGGCTCCTGGCGGAGGTTATGACCGAGCTGGATCTGCCCGCCCACACCATCGCCGTGGCGCCGGTCGGATGCGCCGTCTTCGCCTACGACTACCTGAACGTCGATTTCGTCGAGGCGCCTCATGGGCGAGCTCCGGCCGTGGCGACGGGTATCCGCCGGGTTCGGCCGGAGGCGTTCGTGCTGACGTATCAGGGCGACGGCGACCTGGCCGCGATCGGCACGGCGGAGATCGTCCATGCCGCGGCTCGAGGCGAGCGGATCACGGCGATATTCGTGAACAACGGCATCTACGGCATGACCGGCGGCCAGATGGCGCCGACCACGCTGCTGGGCCAGCGGACTACTTCGTCGCCGAATGGCCGTGACGCTGCCCTGATGGGCTACCCGATCCGGATCACGGAGATGCTGGCGCAACTGCCCGGTGTCACGTACGCGGCCCGCGGCAGCGTTGCCGACGCGTCGCTCATCGGCAAGCTCAAGGCGATGATCAAGCGGGCGTGCCTGGTCCAGATCGAGGGCGGCGGCTTCTCGCTCGTCGAGGCGCTCTCGAACTGCCCGGTCGGCTGGGGCATGACGCCGCAGGAATCGCTCGAGCATCTGAAGGGCCCGGTCGTCGAGGTGTACCCGCTCGGCGTCATCGTCGATCGTGGAACGACTGCGGCTTCGGGTCGCGGAGTTGTGGGCGCCGCACCCCCGCCCGCGCCCGAGCCAGGCTCTTCGACCGGACCGGAGGCCTGAGATGGAGCGCTCCGTGATCTTCGCCGGATTCGGCGGGCAGGGTCTGCTCTTCACCGGCCAGGTTCTCGCCCGCGCCGCGATCAAGGATGGCCTGGAGGTCTTCTGGATTCCCTCCTACGGCCCGGAGATGCGAGGCGGCACGGCCGCCTGCACCGTCATCGTCGCGGACAATCCGATCGGCTCGCCTGTCGTCGACCAGTTCGACGCCGCGGTCGCGATGAACCTGCCGTCGTTGCGCAAGTTCAGCCCGTGCGTGGCCCCGGGCGGGCTGCTGATCGTGAACACGTCGCTGGTCACCTCCCAGACCTCGGCCCGCTCGGACATTGACGAATTGCGGCTCCCATGCACGGAGCTGGCAGCCAAAGGCGGCGACGACACGCTTGTCAGCGTCGTTGCCCTGGGCGCCCTCGTCGGGCGGCTGGGCTGGGTCACGCCCGACTCCGTTCGGGCCGCCCTCCGCGAGATCTCGGCCAAGAAGCGGCCCGAGATTATCGAGGCGGACCTGGGCGTCTTCGCCGCCGGCCTTGAGGCGGGGAGGGTCGGAGCCCCGGCCTGACCCGGTTCATGGCTGCCACTGGACGTCGCCGGCCGTCGAGGCGCCGGGTACCGGCGTGACGGTCCCACCCCCGGCCCCGACCACGAAGATGCCGCCCGAGGACTTCACGAACGCGATCCTCTGGCCGTCGGGCGACCAGGTGGGCTTCAATGTTGCGAAGGGGTAAACCGTGGCCCCGACTCCGGTGCTGACGTTGACGACCCTGAGCGTGCCGCCGCAGACCGCAACCGAGCTGCTGTTGGGCCGCCACGCGAAGCTGCTACCGGCCCCGAGGTCTTTGGCTATCCCACCGCTCGTGAGACGGACGTAGACGTGGCCCCCGCTCCAATACGCGACTCGCAATCCGTTCGGCGAGAGCTTGGCCAGGCTCGTGTTGAGGCCGATCGGCGTCACGGCCCCGTTGGCCATAGCCACCTTCACCCACGGCCCGTTGTTCCAGGCGAAGAGGGCGGTCCCTCCGGCCATCCACGATTCCACCCTGAATCCCCATGGAATGTTGGGGCGGACGACCTTCTTGCCCGAGCCGTTGGCGTTCATCACCATCAGGTTGCTTGCCATGGTGAAGCCGTTCTGTTCGCAGATCACGTCGGCGCCGGTGAAGTGCCAGTACACGATCTGGCTGTCGTTGGGCGACCAGAGGAAGCCGGCATCGTGGTCGGTCATGGCCGCCTTCGGCACCGCGGCCCCGCCGGCGACGGGCACGTCGGAGAGCTTCGGAGTGCATCCGGTCATGATGTGGACCACGGAGCCGTCGTGCGACCAGAGGGCGTCGAGGTTGTACCTCGGCGGGCTGAGCGGACCGACTGCCACGCCCTCGGCGATCTTGCGCGCTCCGCTTCCGTCGGGCTTCATCAGCCACGCTTCCGGCCGAAAGAAGTCGTCGGGCAAGGCGATGGACTTGAGGATCAGCAGATACGTGCCGTGAGCGACCGTGGGTGCCGGCGTGGGTGTTGGCGTTGGTGTTGGTGTTGGCGTGGGCGCTGGTGTTGGTGTTGGTGTTGGCGTGGGCGCTGGCGTGGGAGTGGGAGTGGAAACCAGCGTGGCCGTGGACACCAGCGTGGGCGTCGGTGCGGGCGTCGCCGCTGCGGTTGCCGCGCCGGTGGCGCTGGCTTCGGGCGCGACCGCGGGTGACGGTGTCGCGCTCGAACCACAGGCGGCAGCCACGAACGAAAGAACGAACGGCACCACGGCCGCCCGGCAGGAAACCCTCATCGGAATCCCCCTTTAGGGCCGGGCGGGGCGAAGCCGCCGATGTTTCCGGCCGCTCATCAGCATGGCACTACCGGCACGCAGAGGGAAGCCGTCAGCCTGAGGTCGGCCGGTCGAAGCCCGCCCGGTACGCCGGCCAATCCTGGCCCTGGAATCGAGAACCGGGGCCCGTTGCGGAGCCCCGATTCTCGTGTGGCGGCTGGTTGCGAGTTAGCGGATGCCGGCCATCTCCTGGAGAATGCGCCAGTCGTGGAGGCGATCCTCCTGCGAGAGCTGCAGCTCGTGGGAGGGATTGCCCTCCTTGTCGAAATGCTGGCCGAAGCGGCCTTCGGTTCGGGCGAAGGAGATGAAGTCGAAGATGGTCCCGTCGGGGTTCTTCGACCAGTCTTCCTTGACCGCCGGGTTGCCCTGGAGCGAGAGGCGCTCGGCGAGCGACTCGCCGCGGCGCGGGTCGTACGTGAAGAGCGGGAAGGCCCGCGACTCCACGGCGAGCTTGGCCTGGCGGTTGGCCGCATCGTCGGCGATGCCGTGCTCCGGCATGCAGGGGGTGTAGGCGATGACGACTGCCGGGCCCGGGTAGGCGTTGGCGTCCATGATCGCCTTGTAGAGGTGGTTGATGTTGCAGGCCGCGACCTGGGCGACGTAAGCCTCGCCGTGGGCCATCAGGATCCGCCCCAACTCCTTGCGTTTCTCCCGTTTGCCGTGCTCGGCCTTGCCGTAGGCGGAGAGCTTGGAGACCTGGGCGGTGAAGGACGCGGTGGAGGTCTGACCGCCGGTGTTCGAGTAGACGCCGGTATCCAGGACCAGGACCTTGATGTCCAGGCCCGAAACGAGCAGGCGCGACAGCGACTGGAAGCCGATGTCGTACATGGCGCCGTCGCCGCCGAAGACCCACAGCCGCCGTTCGGGGTGGCCGGCCTGGTCCCAGCGCAGGCGAATGCCCATCGCATCGGCCGGGCCGTTCTCGAAGAGCGAGTTGGTCCACGGAACCGTGAACGGGTTGTATGGGTAGGTGCTGGCGAAGACGGTATTGCAGCCGGTCTCGGCAACGATGCCCATGCTCTGCGGGCCGTGGACCTGCAGCGTGGCGGCCATCACCATTCGGACCACCGTGCCCTCGCCGCAGCCCGAGCACGATCCGCCGCCGCCGACGAAGCCGAAGGCGTGCTCGCCAAGCATGATGTCGGCCAGGGCCTTCTCGTTGCGGTACTCGATCGGGGTCGTGGGCAGGCTCTTGTAGAAGGCGAGGTCGCGGCGGTAGCGATCGAGCGTGCACTCGCCGCTCGGCTCGCAGTCGCACTTCTCCGCCATGACCAGAGCGGTGTGGCCCTGAGCCACGCAGACGTCCACGCACTCGGCGCAGCCCTTGCAGTGGTACGGGTCGATGAAGAGGCCGAAGTCCGCCGGCTCGATGCCACGCTTGGCGGGCACGTCGGCGTACTTGGTGGTGTGGACGAAATGCTGCTTCGCCGTGCCGGCGGCCAGCGCCGGGTCCGGCTGGGCGGCCGCGAACTTGTCGATCGCGGCGGCCAGCGCGGCCTTCGGCTGGGCCGTGGCGACGATGGCGCTGTCGGGGCAGGCGCTGACGCAGGCCATGCAGCCCACGCACTGTTCCGCCACGAACTGCGGGATCAGCGGCGAGAGGCTGCTGAAGTCCCGAGTGCCGGCTGTTCCCGGGGCGATCAGGCTGCGGCCCACGCCCATGTCGGCGGGCAGCTCCACATCGGCCACACCGCTGCGGTAGGCGTCGATCACGGTCGTGTTGAAGTCTTTGATGTAGGCGGCGACATCGAGGGTCTGCGGCGCAATGCGCCCGGGACCCGCGGCAAGGCTGGCCAGCGAGCCTACGAGCTGGCCCTTTCCGTTCTTCTCGGTGGCAATTGTTTCAGTCATCGCTCGCTCAGTCTTCGGGTTCTAGCCCAACCACGACCGCACGAGGTCGCTGGCCGAGATGATTCCGATCGGGGTGGCCGCCGCGTCCGTTACGACGAGGCGGTGGACCCGGCGCTCTCCCATCAGCCGCGCGGCCTCGTCGAGACCCGCCGTCGAGAGGATCGTCAGCGCCGGTTTCGTCATGATTTCTCCCACGGCCAAGCCCCGCCAGTTGGCGTGGAGTTGGGGGCTTGCTTGGGCCTTGATAAGGTCGGTCTGACTCAGGACTCCGACCAGAGACCCGCTCGCGTCGACGACGGGCAGGCCGGAGATCTTCCTGCTATCGAGCAGGCTGGCGGCTTCCGCCAGGGAGGCCGCCTCCGAGATCGAGACCGGGTTGGGGGTCATGACATCCCCAACCTTGCGAGGTTCGGTCATCGCGTCGCCTTGGCGACCGCCGGAGCGGACCCCTTGGCGGTGATCGCCGCGGTAACGTCGATCACGCCGTCGTAGGCGCCCTGGATCACTGCCAGGTTGGCGTCGACGACGGAGGTGCCGCGCTTCCCGAAGAAGCGAGTGAGGTTGAGGCGCACGGCCTCCATCAGGGCGGGTCGGTCGAGGCCGGCCCGCTCGGCGAACGGCGAGACCTTGAGGAACACGCCCACGAGGGCGACGCCCTGCATCCGGATCTCGAGGTCCTGTCGAGGCGCGTACTTCATGGCCAGCGCCGCCGTGTCCAGGGCGAGAAGGCGGATCTTGCGAGCCAGCATCTCGGCCCGAGTCGCGGGCGGGAGAGCGGCCCAGATCTCGTCCGGATCCGTGAGCGGCGTTGGCACGAAGACCGTGCCACCGTTCACGAGCCCGGCGAGCGGATCGCCCTGCTTGAACGAGTTGGTGTCGAAGAGCGGCACGAAGTCGACTTCGGTCAGCTCGTTGTGGAGCCGGATCGGCTCCTCGGCGATGGTGAGGAAGTAGGTGGTGGGCAGGCCCTTCTTTTCCGAGCCGTAGCGCGGGTAGGCCTGGACGTACAGGTTGAAGAGCTCGCCCACGGTCGTCGCCACGAGCTTGTTCGTGGTGACCGAGCCGAAGCCGCCGACCGAATGGCCGCGCAGGCTGTAGGCGCCGCGGGGGCGGATGTTGACCTCGCTCTTGGCGAGAGCGAGCGGGTGGCGGATGCCGAGCACGACGTGCTTGCGCTCCTTGACCGCCTTCTCGTCGGCGATCCAGTCGAAGACGGCCGCGAGGTCGCCGGGCTGGATGTCGCGCGAGCCGAGGCCGGCCGAGGCCGACACGACGCGCGGCAGGCGAGCGCCATCCATCGCCGCATCGGCGAGGGCCGACTTGAGCTCGCGAGTCAGCGGGTTGTCCGCGGCCGCGGGCTCGTCCGTGCGCTCCACGACCGCCACGACCCTGGCGTTGGCCAGGGCCTTCGCCAGCTGCTTGGCTGGGAAGGGGCGGAAGCACGTGACCGTAATGCAGCCGACCTTGCGGCCGGCGGCGCGAAGGTGGTCGACGACCGCTAGCGCCGTGTCGGCCATGGTCCCCATCGAGACCATGACGTAGTCGGCGTCTTCGGTCTTGTAGGTCTGGATCAGGCCGTAGGGTCGACCGGTGAGGGCCGTCCATTCGGCCATGGCGCGCTCGGTGATCTCGACGAGCTTGTCATACCAGGCTCGCTGGGCGATGCGGCCCTTCATGTAGGAGTCCTGGTTCTGGACGACGCCGGACATGAGAGCGTCCTTGGGGTCGAACAGGTCGCGGACAGTCAGTCGGGGGTCGCCGACGAAGCGCTTCAGCAGCTCGTCCTCGGGCAGCTGGACGTTCTCGATCGTGTGGGTTGTCAGGAACCCGTCCTGGGCCACGAACCATGGCGTCTCGCCGTCCTCGGCGACGCGTCTGGCGATGGCGGTCAGGTCTGCGGCTTCCTGGCAGTTGCGCGAGAAGAACATGCCCCAGCCGCAGTCCGCGACACCCATCAGGTCGTCGTGGCCGGCGTGGATGTTCAGGCTCTGGCTGGTCAGCGCGCGGGCACCCACGTGGAAGACCGCGGGCAGGCGCTTGCCGGCGATGACGTACAGGACTTCCTTCATCAGGATGAGTCCCTGTCCGGCCGTGAAGTTCGTGACCCGGCCACCGGCGAGGGCGAAACCCTCGGCGGCCGAGGCGGAGGAATGCTCCGACTCGGGCTCGATGAACTTCAGCGTCGTACCCCAGATGTTCGGGGTGCCATTGGCCACGGCGACCTGGTAGACCGCGGCCATGGTCGTCGAGGGCGTGATCGGATAGGCGCATGCGCCGTCGCTGATCCGCGACTCGACGTGGGCGATGGCCTCCGAGCCGTCGATGATGGCCGGGATGCCTGGGAACTCGGGTGTCGGCGAATTCGTCACGATGGTCGGTTCACCCAATGCGCGCAACTGGCGGGCCAGTGCGCTTCCGTCCAAGTGCTTGAGCAGGGTGCCGCCAATCCCGCTGGCGACCGCCTCGCGCTGCTCGTCCGCATGCCAGTAGGAGGCGAGCACGGCGATCCTCTCCGCGGGGATGCAGTCGCGCAGTGCCGCTACCACTGGCCGCCATCCGCCTGGTACGTCCGCATCGAGCAGCACCACGTCCGGGTTCGAGGCAGCGCAATCGCGCGCCGCGGATTCGGCCGAGGTCGCCTGGGCGACGATCGCGAAACCGTGACGCGAGAGGTGATCGCAGAGTGCCTCGGTTGCGGCGCGGTGCTGACTGACGATGAGCAGTCGACGCAAAGGCAGGTTGGGGTCGGCGAGCATGCTGCATAGCGTGCGCCTGGGACCCATCTACCCGTAGCGACAGGGCTCCCTAATGCCGGGGGCCATATGGCCCGCACGGGGAGGGGCCGGGATAGGAGCGGCCCGCCCGAAGGAGGGGGTCGCCGGGCTCGGGCGCGTCGCGGGAGTGGGTCCGGCAGGCAGCCGCGACGCCAGCCTTGGATGGTCGTATTCGGGGCCCCGCAGCCGCGCCCTGGACACGCCGTGGCACGCTCGGCGAGGGGGACGTGTTGCCCGCAACGGAGGGCCGTTCGGCACTGCGCACGGGTGGACCCCAACCGCAGACTTGCACGCGTGACGAACGCCGGAGGGGACGCCCGGCGTTCGTCCTTTTAACGCCCTTGACAGACGCTAGCGGCGACTGGCCGCCCAGTCCGGGCGTGCCGGCTCCCCCTGCCCCACCGCCCGAGGGCGGCCCCTACAGCTCATGGTACTTGCGGGCGTAGGAAGCCAGCTCGTCGCGGAAGTCCGGGTGGGCGATGGCGATGAGCCGCTTCGCGCGCTCACGGAACCCCTGGCCGAACAGCTCGGCCACCCCGTACTCGGTCACGATGGTGCGCACGCTCGAACGCGTCGTAGTGACCCCCGCGCCGTCATATAGCTCCCAGGTGATGCGCGGGACCTTTCCGTCGGCCGTGGTGGACGGCAGGGCGATGATCGCCCGCCCCTCCGGCGCCAGGGACGCGCCGCGCACGAAGTCCATCTGCCCGCCGACGCCGCTGTACATGCGGTGGCCGAGGGAGTCGGCGCACACCTGGCCGGTGAGGTCCACCTCGATCGCGGAGTTCACCGCGGTCATGCGCCGCAGCTTGCGGATCGTGGCGGTGTCGTTGGTGTAGTCCACGCCGCGCAGCTCGAGCATCGGGTTGCCGTCGACCCACTTGTAGAGGCGCGGCGTCCCCATCATGAACGCGGCCACCACCTTGTGCGGGTCGAGGGTCTTGGCGCTGCAGTCTACGACCCCCTTCTCTACCAGCTCGACCAGTGGGTCCGTGAACATCTCGGTGTGGACCCCGAGGTGCTTCTTGTCCTCGAGGCACATGCCGACGGCCGTCGGGATGGCCCCGATTCCCATCTGGAGCGTAGCCTCGTCCGGGATCAGGTCTGCGACGTACTCACCGATCCGGCGCTCCACGTCGCCGATCTCGCCCGGGGTGTAAACATAGGGCGCCTGGTCGACCTCGACCGCCAAGTCGATCTGGCTGACGTGGACGTAGCTGTCGCCGTGAGTGCGCGGCATCGCCTTGTTGAGCTGGGCGATGACCGTCTTCGCGCAACGGATCGCGGTCTGCATCGATTCGACGGACGTTCCCAGCGAGCAGAAGCCGTGGTCGTCGGGAGGCGTCATGTTGGCGAAGACGGCATCCAGCGGCAGCAGGCCGCTATCCATCAGCAACGGGACGTCCGACAGCTGGACCGGGATAAACTCCGCCCGTCCGTCGTTGATGGCCGCCCGGGCGTTCGGTCCGATGAAGAGCGCCCTGTGGAAAAGGTGGCCCTCCATTTCCGGGGCAAGGTGCGGGTGCGGCCCCTCGCAGTGCAGGTGAACGACCTTGACGTCCTCCAACTCCGGGGCCCTACGGCACAGGGCGTCGAGGAGCACGGAGGGCGTGGCGGCCGCGCCGTGGATGTATATCTGCTGGCCTGACTCGATCCGTGAGACTGCCTCATCGGCGCTGACGATACGCATGCGTCGAATCTATGCAGCCCGCATACAGGCGCGAGAGCCGAACGGCAGCATTTCGTGCGCGTGGGCGCGCGGGCGTGCGCGCGCGTGGGCGAGGGAGCGGGACCCGGGCGCAGCTTGGGCACGCCCGAAAGGCGGCCGGGCGTGGGCGGCGCGTTCGGGCCGCCGCTGACGGCTCGCGCCAGGGAGAGCCGGGGAGCCGCGGGCATGCCACGCCGTTCGCCCCGCATGCGGACCCGCAGGCACGGAGCTTAATGACCGGTGGCTGCGCGTCGCAGCGGAGTCCGACTGCTGCCGCGAGCCCATTCCTCGAGGCCGGACCCCGATCGCCTAGAGCCCGTAGACCTTCCTTGCGTACGACGTCAGCTCGTCGCGGAAGTCCGGATGTGCGATCGCGATCAGGCGTCTGGCCCGCTCTCGCAGGCTCTGCCCGAACAGCTCGGCGATGCCGTATTCCGTCACGATCGTGCAGGGGTGGGAACGGGTCGTGGTCACGCCCGCACCCTCCTTGAGGGCCACGGTGATCCGCGAGACCTTGCCGTCTGCCGCGGTCGAGGGCAGGGCGATGATCGCTCGACCCTCCTCGGCGAGAGCCGCGCCGCGAACGAAGTCCAGCTGCCCCCCGACGCCGCTGTACATCTTGTGCCCGATCGAATCGGCGCAGACCTGCCCGGTGAGGTCGACCTCGATGGCGGAGTTGATGGCGGTCATGCGCCGGTGCCGGCGGATCACCGAGGTGTCGTTCGTGTAGTCGACCTGGCGCATCTCGACCATCGGGTTGTTGTCCACGAACTTGTACAGCCGCTTGGTGCCCATCATGAAGGTGACGACGATCTTGCCGCAGTCCAGATCCTTCTTCTGGCAGGTCACCACGCCTCGCTCGACCAGATCGACAAGTACGTCGGTGAACATCTCAGTGTGGATCCCGAGATCCTTCTTGTCGTTGAGGTAGAGGCACACCGCGCTCGGGATCGCGCCGATGCCCATCTGCAGCGTCGCCTCGTCGGGGACGAGTTCCGCGACCGCCTCGCCGATGCGACGTTCGATATCGCTGATGACCGGGTCGGCGTGCTCGTACGGCGGCTGATCGACCTCGACGCCGAGACCGATCATGCTGACGTGGACGAAGCTGTCGCCCAGCGTCCGGGGCATCGATCGGTTCAGCTGGGCGATGATCGTCTTGCCGCAGCGAACGGCGGCCAGAGCGGTGTCGACGGAGGTACCGAGCGAGCAGAAGCCATGCTCGTCGGGTGGGGTGACGTTGAGGAGCACCGCGTCCAGCGGCAGGACGCCTTTGTCGAACAGCGACGGTATGTCCGACAGGAACACCGGAATGAACTCCGCGCGGCCGTCGTTGATGGCCTTTCGCGCGTTGGGGCCGATGAACAATGCGCGGTGACAGAAGTGGCCGGCCATCTCGGGGGCCAGATGCGGACCGGGCCCCTCGGCGTGCATGTGGACGATCTTCACGTCCTCGAGCTCGGGCGCTCGCGCCACCAGGGCATTCAGGAGCACCGAGGGCGTCGCTGCCGCCCCCTGCATGAAGACCTGCTGACCTGACTTGATCCCTGAGACCGCCTCTTCGGCGCTGACGATACGCATGACGGGCAGTGTATCGGCCGGCGCGTGCTTTGGGAGGGCCGTTTGGGCCGATTGGCGACCGGGCCGGCGCGACGGCTCCGAACCTACCGTCATGGCCTCCCCTCCTGCCAATTCGGACGCCGGACTGCCCCGCCCCGAGCGCCGCTAGGCGCCGCCCTTCAGCCGATGTCTGGCGACGAAGGCGGCCGCCTGGGCGCGGCGCTCCAGGTTCAGCTTCGAGAGGATGGAGCTGACGTAGTTCTTGACCGTCTTGTCGGAGAGGAAGACCTCGGAGGCGATCTCCTTGTTGGTCTTGCCTTCGGCGACGAGCAGCAGGATCTTCTGCTCCTGCTGGGTCAGCTGCGCCATCTCGTCGGTGTACGTGCCGGTGGCGATGCGGCGGACGCGGTCGAGAACCTTCTCGGTGACGGCCGGGTCGAGCAACGACTCGCCGCGGCCGACCGATTCGAGGGCGCTGACGAGGTCGCGGCTGCGAATCTGCTTGAGCAGGTAGCCCGAGGCGCCGGCGATGATCGCCGAGAGAACGGCTTCCTCGTCCGGATAGCTCGTCAGGATCACGACACGCGTGGCGGGGAATTCGGCCCGAATCTCGCGGCAGGCCTCGATCCCGGAGCCATCCGGCAGGCGGACGTCCATCACCACGAGGTCGGGCTCGAACTTGCGCGCCATCTCCACGGCCTCGGTCGCGGTTCCGGCCTCGGCCACGACCTGGAAGTGCTCGCGTCTGTCGAGCAGCGAGACGAGGCCCTGGCGTACGACCTCGTGATCGTCGACCACGAGCAGCCGCAGCGGGCGTGCATCGATCTGGTCGGTCATTCGTCTCCTAGCTGGGCGTCGGCGCCAGGGGTCTCGCGCCGCGCCACCTCGACGATGATACGCGCGCCGGCGCCAGGCTCGCTTTCGAGTTGCAGGATTCCGCCGATCGCGGCAGCCCGGGCGCGCATGTTGATGAGGCCCTGATGGCTCGGGCCGCGCTGCCTGTCGGGCTCGAAGCCAACGCCGTTGTCGCTCACCGTCAGCCTGATCGTGCCGTCGCGGGCTTCCACGCGAACCGTGCCGCGAGTCGCCTTGGAGTGGCGAGCGACGTTGCTCAGGGCCTCTCGGGCGATGGAGAGCAGCTGGCCGGTCTGGTCGGGCGAGAGGTCCACGTCCTCGACCCCGTAAGTCTCGACGTCGACGTCCACCATGCTATTGACCCGGAACTCGTCGGCGAGCGCGGCCAGGCCCCCGACCAGGCCCGCCTGCTCGAGCAGCTCGGGGCGCAGGCCGAAGATGAAGTTGCGGATGTCGCGGATCGACTGGTCGAGCGAATCGATGGCCCGCTCCACGCGGGCGCGGGCGACCTCCGGCTCGTCCTCCATCAGGTCCGGGACGTCCTCAAGCGAGAGGCCGACAGCGTAGATGCTCTGGATGATGCCGTCATGGAGGTCGCGGCCGATCCGCTCGCGCTCCTCGACGATCGCCAGGCGCTGGACCTGCTCGTGGAGCCGGGCGTTCTCGATGGCGATCCCGGCGTGTAAGGCGAACATCTCGACGAGACGCTCGTCGTCCTCGCTGAAGTCACCCGAGGGCAGCTTGTTGGTCAGGTATAGCCGGCCGATCGATCGACCCTTCGCCCCGATCGGAACGCCCAGCAGCGAGTGCATCGGCGGGTGGTTGGGCGGAAAGCCGTACCGGCGCGGGTCCGTGGCGACGTCGTGGACCCGGAGCGGACGGCTGGCAGCGACGATCACGCCGAGCAGGCCCTGGCCGTGCGGCGGCAGGCCGATCCGCTCGCGCTCGGCCCGGCTGATGCCGCTGGTGATGAAGCGCTCGATTCCACCTTCCTGGTCCACGATGCCCAGGGCCGCGTACTGGGCGTGGGCCAGCTCTCGGACGCGGTCCGTGATGAGCTGCAGGACGCGGTCCAGGTCCAGCACTCCGGCGATGCCGCGAGTAGCCGTGTCGAGGGCGGCCAGCTCGTCCGTGGCTTGACCGGCGCGCGCCTCGGACCAGGCCGCTCCGATGACTATCTCGAGCCCGCGGGCGCACTCGTCGACGGAGAAGACCGCCGCCGGCGGGGCGTCCAGCTGGAGCGTCGCCAGGGTCCGGTCGCCAAAACGAAGCTCGTAGGTGCGCAGGCCGGCCGTCTCCGCCCTCTCGTCCAGCAGGCTTCCCGCTCGCAGCTCGACCTCGGCAAGCGGCGGCGCGTGGAGGTAGAGGTAGCCGCCACCGAGCCCCGAGCCGGTCACGAGCCGCCCGAATGCCTCGGACAGCCGACCGTGCGTGGCCGGGTTTGGATCGCGCCGCCAGGCCTCCAGCGCAGCAGCCACATCGCGCAAGCCGAGCAGGCCGGTCGAGTCCGGGCGAACCTTCGAGGTGGAGTCCGATGCGGTCATCATCGGCAGCCTAGCAGGCCGCTCGTCGGGGCGTGGATCGTCCATTCTGGTGTGCCCAGCGCGAAACGGGCGTGGCGGCCGGCCCGCGCCGGCTTCGCGACCCGCGTGGCGGCCGGCCCGCGCGTTGGCCCCGGGGACCTAATGCCCGCGGGAACGGGCCGCATGTACCTTGGCCCTCGCCCCGGAGCGCGCCCACCATCGATGGCGGAGACCGGCGCGCGCCCCGCATGGCGCCGGTGAGCGTGATGCCCCGACTCGAAACTATCCTGCTCGCCACCGACGGCTCGGCCGCATCGGAGCCCGCGAGCGAGCAAGCCATCGACCTTGCCGTTCAGGTGGAGGCGCGACTCCTCGTCGTCAGCGTCCTCGCTTCGGCACGGCAGCCGTCCGAGGCGGCCACCGCTCAGGGAACCTCCGACGCCGCCACGCACGACTCCGACTCTCGCGACTCGATGGCGACCAGGGCGCAGGGCATCGTGCAGCGAGCCCGAGCAGCCGGTGCCAACGCCACCTATCTGGTCTGGGAGGGCGAAGCCGGCGAGGCGATCGTCGCGGCCGCCGATTCGGAGAACGCTGACCTTATCGTCGTCGGCTCGCACGGCCGCAGCGGCGTCAGCCGCTTCTTCATCGGCAGCGTCTCCGACTTCGTGGTCCGCCACGCGCACTGTCCGGTGATGGTCGTCCGCGGCAGGCCCGAGGCGGTTCGGCGGTAGCGGGTCACTACTTCGTGTAGGCGCCTTCGGGGTCCAGCTGCTCGCGGATGAGGCGCAGCTCCTCGGGCGTGGGCGCCGGCGTCGTGGCCAGCGGCTCCGCCACTTTGGGGTCCCAGCCGATCGTGTCGCGGATCTGCTCGAGCGTGGCGCCGGGGTGGATCGAGTCGAGGCGCATCTCGCCCGAGTCGTCGAAGTGGTAGATGCCCAGGTCCGTGACGACGACAGATGGCCCGCGCCCGAGCCAGCCCTCTTCGCGCCGGATTCGGGCCGCCGCCTCCGCCCCGCCGAGATTGCCGGGCGACGTCCGGAAGTCGATCCGACCGACGAACGAGCGCTTCGACTGGCGCATGATCACGAAAACCTGGCGGGCGTTAATGGCGATCTCGCACGCCCCACCCGAGCCGGGGAGCCTGGTCTTCGGATGCTCGTAGTCGCCGATGACGGTGCTGTTGATGTTGCCGAAGCGGTCGATCTGGGCGGCGCCGAGAAAGCCGACGTCGACCAGCCCGCCCTGCAGGTAGAAGCTGAACAGCTCGAACATCGAGACGGCGGCGGTCGCGCCGGTGACGATGGTTGGGTCGCCGATCGAGAGCGGCAGCCGCGCCGGCTTCGCGCCGAAGGCGCCCGACTCGTAGACGAGCTCGAGCGCGGGCGCGACGGTGAGGCGGGCCAAGTTGACGGCGATGTTCGGCAGCCCGACGCCGACGAAGCAGACGCGCTGGCCGGCCAGCTCGCGCGCGGCGGCCACGATCATCATCTCCGACTGGGAGAAGGCGGAGGCTGCGGCGGCCGCGCCTTCGACCGCCCCGGACGCGCGCGGCTCGCTCATCTGTAGATCCCGTAGTCGACCGAGCCCGATGGCGCCTCACCCGAGGGTCGCAGTGAGGCCACCCTTTCGGCGCCGAGCTTCTCGACGTACTCCGCTCGACCGCCGACGCCGTAGACCCACTCGTCGAGCCAGGCCTGCGTCGTGGCGGCGTCGCGGGCGATCGCGTCCCAGTCGCGGTAGAAGCGGTTGTCGCGGTCGTAGGCGCCCTGGACGTACGAGGGATGCGCCCCGAACGGCTCCACGACCACCGCGCCGACGATCAACCCCGGGATGACGGTCCGGTTGGGGTCGGCGCGAATGACGGCCTCGGAGACCAGCTCCTCGACCACGACGATGACCCGCTCCGCCGCAAAGGCCGCCTCTTTCTGGCAGCCGAGCAGGCCCCACATCTGGGTGTTGCCGTCTTCGTCGGACCGCTGGGCATGCACGACCGTCACGTCCGGCTTGAGCGGCGGAACCGCGTACACCGTCTCCTCGCCGTATGGCGAGCGGATCGGCCGGATGAGCGGGTTCGCCTTCGGCAGGTCCGTCTCGAAGTAGGAGCGCAGCGGGAAGAACGGCAGATTCGAGGCGCCAGCCGTGTACCGGCCGACCATGCCGAAGTGGCTGTACTCCTCGAGCTCGAGCGGCGCCGGATCGGCGTCCTCGACCCGGCGGCGGATCGCGTGCAGCCCGCCCACGCCCGGGTTGCCGAGCCAGCTGAAAACGAGCTTGCGCGCCGTCCCGGCCGCGACCATCTGGTCATAGATCAGGTCAGGCGTGAGGCGCGCCAGGGTCAGGTCGCGCTTGCGCTGGCGGATGATCTCGTGACCGGCCGCGAAGCAGATCAGGTGCGTGAAGCCTTCGATGGCGACGACGTCACCGTCATGGACGTTCACGGCGACGGCGTCGCGCATCGACGTGACCTTACTCATCGGCGCTCACCTGCGGCTTCACTGCGGATCACCTGGCGATCACCTGACGATCAACCGCGGCTGCGCCGCGGATGCACGGAGCCTTACTTGGTCGCGGCCTCGGCGACGGCCTCGCCGAAGAGCTTCAGGCCGAGGGCTGCCTGCTCGGCCGTGATGATGAGTGGCGGCGAAATGCGGACCACTGTGTGGCCGGCTTCCAGCATGAGCACGCCGCGCTGGAACGAGCCCCACTCGACAGCCGCGGCACGCTCGTGCGTGTCGAACTCTACGCCGATCATGAGGCCGATCCCGCGCACGTCCTTGACCACAGACGGGAACCGAGCCTGGATAGCGCGCAGCCCGGCCAGGAGCTCGTCGCCGCGGGCCTTCGCGTTGGCCATCAGGCCGCCTTCGAGCAGCTTGATCGTCTCGAGCGAGGCGGCGCAGGCCACCGGGTTGCCACCGTACGTAGTGCCGTGGGCGCCCGGGCCCCATTTCGTCATGAGCGAGTCGCGGGCGATGAACGCGCCGAGGGGCATCCCGCTGGCGATCCCCTTGGCCGTGGCGACGATGTCCGGCTCCACATCCCAGTTCTGGATGGCCCACATCTTGCCGGTCCGGCCGCCGCCCGATTGAACCTCGTCGGCGATCAGCAGGATCCCGTGCTTGTCGCAGATCTTGCGCAGGCCCGCGATGAAGCCGTCCTCGGGCACGACGTAGCCGCCCTCGCCCTGGATCGGCTCGAGGATGATCGCCGCGACCTCCTCCGGTGGGACGAGCTTGTCGAAGAGCACCTTGTCGAACCACTCGAGGTCCGCGACGTGTCCGAACGGGGCGTGGAAGACGCCCGGCAGCATCGGCCCGAAGCCGGCGTGGTACTTCGCCTTCGACGCGGTCAGCGACACGGAGCCATAAGTGCGGCCGTGGAACGCGCCGAGGAACGCGACGATGTACTGGCGCCCCGTGGCGAAGCGGGCGAGCTTGATCGAGCCTTCGACTGCCTCCGTACCGGAGTTGCTCAGGAAGACCCGGCACTTCTCCTTCATCGGCGCGATGCGCGCCAGCTCGGCGCACATCTCGGCGTAGATCGGCAGGTAGAAGTCGGCGCTGTAGTGGAGCAGCTTGCCAGCCTGGTCCTGGATTGCGCGGACCACGTTGGGATGGCAGTGGCCGGTCGATGTCACGGCGATCCCAGAGTTGAAGTCGAGGAAGAGGTTGCCGTCGATGTCCTCGATGACGCAGCCTTCGCCGCGCACGGGCACGACCGGGTAGGCCCGCGGCAAGCTGGGCGAAGTCCACTGGCGGTCGAACTCGAGGTGGGCGCGCGCCTTCGGGCCGGGCAGCTCGGTGACGATATGGGGAACGGCAGGAGCCTGGGCGAGCTTGCCGGGAGCCTGGGTCACGGTGCACCTCGACAGGTTTTGGCGGGCCGCGGATCGGGCGCAGCTGCCGCGAACGGATAGCCTTTATGCAGCCTGGATAGTCCCGTCAGTATAGCCGAGCCGCCTGGACGAGGCGACGGGCCGGCCGCCGGAAGCTACTCCCCCAGCTCTCGAGTGAAGACCCGCTGCTGCTTGATCTCGCGGTAGCCGAGAGCTCGGTAGAAGTCGTGAGCCTCCAGGCGGTGGATGCCCGACCGGGCTCGCACCGCCGACACGCCCTGGTCGGAGGCCGATCGCTCGGCCAGCTCCATGAGCCCCCGGCCGCTCCCACGGTTGCGCCATCTCTCGCCCACGACGATGCCGAGATCTCGGCGGTCGGCTCGACCAGGAGCGAGCGGCGGACCTGGCAATGGACCCAGCCCGCGACCTCGCCCCCGATGGTGGCGACCCAGACGTCGTCGCCCGGCGGCAGGGCTTCCAGGCGCCGGCCCATCTCCCGGGGCTCAGAGGGATAGCCGAGCTCGCCGGCCAGTCCGGCCAGGGCCGTGGCGTCGTCCGCAACCGCTCGCCGGTAGCCGATCTCGGGGTCGCCCGCCATCAGCCCCTTGCCTCAGTCGACCAGCGTCTGCGACTGCTCGCGCATGAACTGCTGGACGTAGTACAGGCCGCCCGACGCCTTGCCGGTCGTGCCGGAGCCCTTCCAGCCGCCGAACGGCTGGATGCCGGGCCAGGCCCCGGTGGTCGCGCCGGCGCGCCGGTTGATGTAGATGACGCCGGCCTCGATCGCCTCCTTGAAGCGCTCGACCTCTTCGCGATCCTCGCTGAAGAAGCCGGCCGTCAGGCCGTAGATGGTGTCGTTGGCGCGCTCGAAGGCCTCGTCGAGCGACTTGACCGGGCCGACCGCCACGAGCGGCACGAACAGCTCATCGCGCCAGATGCGGTGCTCGAACGGCAGGTCCGCAACGATGGTGGGCGCCACGAAGAGATCGCTCGGCATGCCCTTCAGACGCTCGCCGCCGAAGACGATCCGGCCGTCGCGCTTCGCGTCGGCGACCGCGTCCTCGTACGTGGCCACGGCGGCGGCGTTGACCAGCGGTCCGAGCCAGATCTTGCGATCCGTGGGGTCGCCGATGGCGAGTGCCTTCGCCTTGGCCGCGAGCTGCGCGAGCAGGTCCGAGTACACGGGCGCCTCGACGTAGACTCGGCTGCAGGCCGAGCACTTCTGGCCGCCGAAGCCGAATGCCGACCGGACGATCCCTTCGGCCGCCTCCTCCAGGTCCGCCCGGGCGCTGACGATTGCCGGGTTCTTGCCGCCCATCTCGACCACGACCGGCTTGGGGAACCGCCTGCTGAAGGTCTTGAAGATGGAGTCGAAGCCGATCTCGAACGAGCCGGTGAAGAGCAGGCCGTCGATCGCGTCGTTCTCCTGGAGCTCCGCCCCGACGACTCCGCCCGGGCCTGTGACCATGTTGAAGACGCCGCGCGGCAGGCCGGCCAGGTCCGCGACCTCGGCCAGCTTCACGCCGCACAGCGGGGCATCGCTGGAGGGCTTGTGGACGACCGCGTTGCCGGCCACCAGGGCGCCGCCCGCGGGCCCGCCGGAGAGCGCCATCGGAAAGTTGAACGGGCTGATCACCGCCCAGACGCCGTGCGGCTTGAGGACCGAGCGGGTGTGGACGGTGGGATCGCCCAGGTTGCCCATGGGGTGGTCGAAGCCGTCGTTGGCCTCGAGCTGGTCGCAGTAGTAGCGGATCAGATCGGCCGTCTCCTCGACGTCGCCGAGCGCCTCGAGCCGGTTCTTGCCGACTTCGATCGCCATCAGCGCAGCGAACTCCATCTGCCGCTCGCTGATCAGGTCCGCCATGCGGCGCATGACGGCGATCCGCTCCAGCCACGGGGTCCGGGCCCAACCCGGCGCGGCGGCACGGGCCGCGGCGATGGCCTCGCGCACGTCCGCGCGCGTGCCCTTCGCGAAGTGGCCGACGAGCGAGCCGTCGATGGGAGAGCGTTTCTCGAAGGTCTCCCTGGCCGGGCGCCAGTCCCCGTTGATGAAGACCCCGTGGGTGCCGCCCAGCTCGCCTCGGGCGGTGGCGAGCCCGGCGTCGTAGGAGGCGTGGAGTTGCTCGTTGTCGTTTCGCAGCGTGGCGTAGGTGATCTTGAGCCGGGGCTCAGACGTCGCGGTCATCCGAACGCCCTCCTGGTGCCGGGCACCTGGACCTGGCTGCGCCGCCTCGAGCCGCGCGCCCGCAGCAGGGCTCAGCCATCTGGCGCCAGTTTACCGCGCGGTGTGGCAAAGGCCGGATCTACCGGTCAAGCGCCGCAGCGAGCGCACTCCATTCGGCGCAGGGCAGTCGATCCTCGCCGGCCGTCGGGACGTCTCCGCCGATCAGATCACGCCCGCGTCGCGATCAGGCGGTGGTGCGCCGGCCCATGAGCAGTCGGTACACGGCGACCACGACGACGCCACCGATCACGGCGACCACGATGCTCTCGACATTGATGCCGGTCACGTCGGCGACGTTCAGGACCGTGCCGGCCAGGTAGCCCCCGACGACAGCCCCGACGATGCCCAGGATGATCGTGGCGATGACGCCTTCCGAGCCGCCCATGATCAGGTTCGTGATGAAGCCGGCGATCGCACCCAAGACGATCCACGCGATGATACCCACCGCTTCCTCCTACGACGAACGGGCGCCGCGTGGAGCACTCACGGCATCGAGCGTCCTAGATTCGCCTTGGGCTGATTCTATGCTGGCCTGATCACGCGACCCGTCGGTGTTCAATGGACGACCAACATCGAACTGGGCCGCTCACCTGTCGGCCCACACTCCGCTGGTCGCAGACGATCCCCGCGTAGAACGGCCAGCTCGCGCGGCTGCGGCGGGGCCTCAGCGCGGCTGCGGCTGGGCCTCGCACGCTTCGCGGCCGACCGTACCCGGATGCCACCTTCGCGAGCCATCCGCCAAGGCTCTGGACACGAGCGACCGTCGCTGTACGCTGATCTTCCGGGTGTCTAGGGACGATCGTGAGCCCGCCGGGACCCGACCAGCAGATAAGCAGGGCAGTGGGCATGAGATCCGACTCCTCGTCGTCCATCGTTAGCATCATCTACCTCGTCATTGGCCTGATCGTGGCGTCGGGTCACGCGTACTTCACGAATCTCAACCAGGTGATGCCGATCCTCTCGGCGGTCCTCGCCGTGCTGCTGTGGCCGCTCGTCCTCTTGGGCGTCGACCTACACCTCAAGTAACAGGCCGCCGGGCGTCGAGGTAGCACCCGCCCCGACACCGGCCGTCGGCGTGGCCGCGATGGCGCCCGATCAGCTGGCGCCTCTGCAGGCGGACGGATGGTCGGTCGTTCGCCCGGCCGATCAGCCGATCACGGACGACTATCCCCACGTCCTGCGCTTCGGCCGCTTTGGTAGCTGGCTGACGGCGCGGTAGCGATCAGCTCGCCATAGCCGCCACGATTTCGACGATCGAGACGGCGACAGCATCGGGCGCCCGCCCGCCGCGTTCGGCGGTCACTTGTGCCAGCTCCACCTCGCCGTGCTTGCCGGATCGGACGAAGACACCGCGCAGGCCCGCCTTCTGAGCCCCGAGGACGTCGTTCCACAGATCGTCGCCGACCATCGCCACCTCGCCCGGGGATAGATGCGCGGCGTGCCCGCCTCGCCCACCCGCCACGGCGAGCTCCTCGAGACCCCTCACGCACTCGGCGAAGAACGTGCGCGAGGGCTTGCCCGCGACGAGCGCCCGCCGCTGAGTGACGTACTCCAGGCCCACCACGTAGGCCCCGGCGTCGAGCGTCGCTCCGGCCGGCGTCAGCCACCAGCGGTTCTTGTGCATCGCCACGAACCTGGCGCCGCCCCGCAGCAGCGCGAACGCCGACTGCATGTTCCGGGGCGTGAACTCCTCGGCGGCGTCGCCCACCACGACCGCCGCGACGCGTGCATCGGGCAACGCCGCCTCATCGTAGGAGAGGAGCCGCAACCCCTGGAACTCCTCCAGGGCGTCGGGCGCGACCATCACATACAGCGGCTCCTGCCCGAAACGGCGCCGAACGTGGGCCGCCGCCGCCGAGGCCGCGCTCACGATCCGGTCCGCGGGCACCGGCAACCCGACCCGGCCCAGGTCGCGTGCCAGGGTCGCCCGGCTGACCAGCGACGTGTTGGTGGCGAGCAGGTAAGGGATGCCGCGGGCGTCGAGCCCGGCCAGCGCCTCCGCCGCGCCCGGGATCGGCTCGCCCCGCATCACCAGCACGCCGTCCATGTCGAGGAGGAGTGCCCGGACGCCGGCCAGGTCGCCACGCAGCTGGGCGATGCTTGCGGCCGGCTGAGCGGCCCGGTCTCCAGGGGTCATGGACGGATCGTCGCACACGACGTGGCGGTCGCGCCACTCGGCGGCGCCACTCGGTGGCGCCACTCCCCTACCCGCCTGCCTCCGCGGTGACCCGGCGACCGGCCCCCGCGGCGGGGTATAGTTCGCGCCGGACCTGCGGGCGGGGGGAATCGCCTGCCGGCCCACGCCACCCGGGAGACGTTCGAGCCCGGGAAAGCCCTTCGCGAATCCCCCATCCCGGCGTGACCGGGCAGCTCCCGGAGACAGGATGACGGACCAGAGACCCATTCACTCGGCTGTGCTGGTGAAACAGGTGCCGGACACTCACAACATCACCGGTGAGGTGATGACGAAAGACGGCACCATGAACCGCAACGCGTTGCCGGCGATCTTCAACCCGGAGGATCTCAACGCCCTCGAGATGGCCCTGCAGATCCGGGAACGTCGCGGCGGAATAGTGACCGTGATCACGATGGGGCCGCCCAAGGCGGCCAACGTCCTGCGCGAAGCCCTCTTCCGCGGCGCGGACCGGGTGATCCTGCTGACCGACCGCAAATTCGCAGGCGCGGACACGCTGGCCACCTCCTACGTCCTGAAGTGCGCCATCGAGAAGGCCGGCCCATTTGACCTCGTCTTCTGCGGCCGCCAGGCCATCGACGGCGACACCGCCCAGGTCGGCCCGCAGCTGGCCGAGAAGCTCGGCATCCCGCAGATCACCTACGCCGAGACGGTCGTCGAGATCTCGGACGACCAGATCGTCGCCGAGCGTGCGCTCGATTCCGGTTCGGAGATCGTTCGCTGCACGCTCCCGGTGCTGCTCACCGTCGTGGGCTCAGCCAACACTCCTCGCCCGGCTTCGGTCCGTCGCCGCATCGAGCGCAAGCTGGCTGCCGCCCCGGGCGAGTACGCCGCCCTCCGCGCGGAGTGGCCCGAGTTCGAGTCGGACGAGCAGCTGGAGGCCTACCTGACCGCCCGCGACCTCAAGATCGCGGTCTGGACCGCGGAGGACATCGGTGCCTCCGAGGAAGAGGTCGGACTGGCGGGCTCTCCGACGCAGGTCCACAAGATCAACTTCGTGGTCTTGGAGAGCACCGAAAGCAAGACCGTTCCGGCTACGCCCGAGGGCATCGCGGCGATGATCCAGGAACTGGTCCACGAATACATCGTTGGGTAAGGCGAGTGATGACAGCACAGAACGGCATCTGGGTCTTCATCGAGCAGACCGAAGGCAAGATCGCGGACGTCAGCCTCGAGCTGACGGGCAAAGCCCGCGAGCTGGCCGATCAGCTGGGCCACGAGGTCGTCGCGCTCGTCTTCGGGCACGACGTGGAGCCGCTGGCGCAGGACGTGATCGCGCACGGCGCCGATCGAGTCCTCCTGGCGGATCACCCCGAGCTGGCGGTCTACCGGACGCTCCCCTACGCCCGAGTGGCAATCGCGGAGGCGAGGGCCCGCCAGCCGGAGATCTTCCTGATCGGCGGGACGCCCAACGGCCGCGACCTGGCCCCGCGAGTCGCCAGCGCCCTGCGCTGCGGCCTGACCGCCGACTGCACCGACCTGCAGATCGGCGAGTACACGGTCAGGAAGGAGAACAAGACCTACTCCAACCTGCTCTACCAGATCCGGCCCGCCTTCGGCGGCAACCTGATCGCGACGATCGTCAACCCCAAGACCAGGCCGCAGATGGCGACCGTGCGCGAGGGTGTGATGCGCATGCCGTCCGCCCAGCCGGGCCGGAAGGGCACGATCGAGAAGGTCGTCCCCGAGTTCGAGCCGGGCGACTTCGCCCTGGAGGTTCTCAGCCGCCAGACGCGTCACTCGACGGTTCAGCTCAAAGAAGCCCCGGTCGTCGTGTCCGGCGGCGCCGGCATCGGCAGCGCCGAGGACTTCGCCCTACTCCGCGACCTGGCCAACCTGCTCGGCGGCGAGGTCGGAGCTTCGCGCGCGGCGGTGGACGCGGGCATGATCGGCCGGCCGCACCAGGTCGGCCAGACGGGCACCACCGTCCGTCCCCGCCTCTATATCGCGGCGGGGATCTCGGGCGCCATCCAGCACCGGGCCGGCATGGACCAGTCGAGCAAGATCATCGCCATCAACACCGACCCCAATGCCCCGATGTTCCAGATCGCCCACTACCGCATCGTCGGCGACGTGGCCGAGGTGCTCCCCCTGATCATCAAGACCCTGCGCGAGCGCACCATGGACCAGGGAGAGCGCGAATGAGCGACAGCTTCTTCTTCGACAACGAAGACCTGCAGTTCCGACTGCAGCAGCTCGACTTGCGCGAGGTCCTCGAGCTCAAGGAAAAGGGCTACTCGGAGACCGACAAGTACACCGCGGCGCCGCGCAACTACGCCGACGCCACGGACAACTACAAGATCGTTCTCGAGGTCCTGGGTGAGATCTGCGCCGAGCGCGTGGCTCCTCGCGCCGCCGAGGCGGACGAGGAAGGCGCCCACTTCGAGAACGGCGAGGTCACCTACGCCGCGCCGACGCTGGATGCCATCGCGGCGCTCAAGCAGGCGGAGCTCTTCGGGGCGATGCTGCCGCGCGAGTACGGCGGCTTGAACCTGCCCGAGTCCATCTACCAGATGATGGTCGAGATCGTCGCCCGCGCCGAGAGCGGCCTGATGACCGTCTTCGGCCTCCAGGAGATCGCCTCCTGTCTCGAGGAGTACGGCGATCCCGAGACGAAGGCTCGCGTCCTGCCACGCTTCTCGAGAGGCGAGGTTTCCGGCGCGATGGTCCTGACCGAGGCAGACGCCGGCTCGGACCTGGGCGCAGTCGCAACCAGGGCCACGCTGGACGAGGCCACCGGCCAGTGGCACCTCAACGGCGTGAAGCGTTTCATCACCAACGGCCTCGCCGACGTTTCGCTCGTCCTAGCCCGGAGCGAGGAGGGCTCGACGGACGCCCGCGGCCTCTCGATGTTCCTGGTGGAGCGCGACGAGACCGTCAAGATCCGCCGCATCGAGAACAAGCTGGGCATCCACTCCTCGCCCACGTGCGAGATCCAGTACAACAACACGCCGGCGATCCTGGTCGGCAAGCGCCGCTTCGGCCTGATGCGCTACTCCATGAACCTCATGAACGGCGCGCGTCTGGCGGTCGCGGCCCAGGCCATGGGCATCGCCGAGGCCGCCTACCGCGAGGCCGATCGCTACTCCAAGGAACGCATCCAGTTCGGCAAGCCGATCCGCTCCCTGCCGGCCGTGGCCCGACTTCTGCTCACGATGAGAGCCGACATCGAGGCCACGCGCGCTCTTCTGGCCGAAACCGCCCGCTGGGTGGACCTCTGGAAGGTCTACGAGAAGGCGGTCGGCGAGGGCACCGCGGCCGACATGGACGCCGCCCGCGCCCGCCACAAGCAGTGCCAGACGCTGGCCGAGACGATGACCCCGATGGTGAAGTACTGCTCCACCGAGATGGGCAACCGAGTCTGCTACCAGTCGATGCAGGTCCACGGCGGCGTGGGCTACATGCGCGAGTTCAACATCGAGCGGCTCTTCCGCGACGTTCGAATCACGAACATCTACGAAGGCACGAGCCAGCTGCAGGTGGTCGCCGCCATAGGCAAGCTGCTCAACCGCTCGCTCGATCCGCTCCTCGCGGAGTGGCAGGTCGCCGAGTACCCGGCCGACATGGCCGCCGAGACGGCGATCCTCGTCGAGCTGACGGCCATCTACCAGAAGGCGGTGGACGCGCTGAAGGCGCAGTCGGACCGCGACCGCGTCGACTACTACGCCTGCGATCTGGTCGACATGGCCGTGTGGCTGGTCTGCTCGTGGCTGGTCCTGCGCGACACGACCCTCCTCGACGCCAAGAAGCCGATCGCCCGGACGTACATCGCCTCGATCGCACCCCGGCTTCGCGCCTCGGGCGAGATCGTGACGGAGTCCAACCCGGTTCCGCTGGAGGCGATCGCCGCCCTGCTCGCGTAGGCGCTCACAGGCCCATTCCGTTGCCGCCGTGCCTGTCTCGGCATTATCACGATTGGTGTCCTACAGTGATGCTGCCGTAACTACTATAGACACTGTGCAGAAGCGGTGGTTCACTGCACTCACAGCAGTGGCCGGAGCGTCTTCCGGCGGTGGTCTTGGTGGCCCCGCTTCCCCGGATGCCTACGTCGCTGTCGGAGGCCAAATGAGCCGCAAGGAAAGCCACTGGCTCGCCATCGGATCGCTTGTCGCGACAGGCCTCATCGGCATCGTCCTGGGAATCGTCACCATGAACGGATTCCAGAGCTCCGTCAGTGGCGATCTGGTGATTTCGTCCACGATGGGGGGCGGCATTGGCCTGGCGACCGTGCTGGTTGCAACAGTGGCCCTTCTGCGCCTGGAATTCGCGCCTATGACGAGGCGTCGGCCGAAGCACGCTAGGGTAACGGGAGCTTCTGTCGCTGCTCGCGCCTGACCAGCGTCGCTGTCTCAAGCGAGCAGGACCTGTTTGCTGGCGTCGTCGACCGCAAGGGGTCGACCGAGCAGGAAGCCCTGGCCCAGTTGGATGTCGAGGGCGCGCAAGGGCGAGCTCTTGGTCGGTCTCGATACCCTCGGCGATAAGCCGGAAGCCGGTCGCGCGAGCGAAGTGACGCAGGCCGGCGATCATCGCGTGACGTGCATAGTCGGACTCGAGGCCGGCGACGAGAGACCGATCGAGCTTCACGAACGCCGGGCGCAGCTCGAGGATGTGGCGCAGGCTGGCGAACCCGGCACCCGCGTCATCCACGGCCAGCTCCACGCTCGGTCCGAGCGCGGCCATCGCCGCGCGGAACGCCGGGTAGTCGGCGATGGCCGTGTGTTCGGTCACCTCCAGCACCAGGCGTCGGCGGCTTCCACCGAGGAGGGTGCTCAGGGGCTCCCCCGCAAGGATGAGTTCGGGCGACGTGTTCAGGTTGAGCCATGCCGACCGTGGCAACGCCTTCGCGGCCGCAAGGGCAGCCTGGAGCGTGATGATCTCTAGCTCGGGCCCGAGACCGACCGCGGCCGCCTTGGCGAACACGATCTCGGGATCGGTGCCGTCGTTGAAGCGCGTGAGCGCCTCGTAGCCGACGATTGGACTGCGCCCGAACTCGACGATCGGTTGGAAGACCGGCTGGAAGGCTCGGTGGCCGATGATGTCCAAGACGTACTCGCGACTCCGACCCACCTCGGTGCGATCCCCCACGTCTCGGCCGATGAGTGCCCCGGCCAGGTCCGCGAACTCGGCGAGGGCCGGCAGCACCTCGGTGACGGCGACCTCTCCGACGGATCCTTTGACGTAGACGACGAGCAGCCCGATGACTGCCTGGTCGTGTCGCACGGGCGCGCACGCGAGCGCGCGGACGCCGAGGCCGTTCAGGAGGCGGTGGTACGGGTTCGAATGACGGCTTACCCACGGCTCGATCCAAGGGCCTTCGGCCGCCCGCTCGCGAAGGTGCCGACTGCGCTGTTCCGGCAGCCGTCTCAGCGGCGGGTCGGGCTGGCCCTCGACGAAGAAACCGATCGGCCATGCGCGTCCATCGAGTCCGAAGATGGCGAGCTGCGCGGCCATGACGTCGGGGAGGCCCACGACTCGGCGGCAGATCGCCTGCGCGGTGGCCTCCGGCGTGTCGCCTGCGCGCCGGCCGCGGATCGTGTCAGCGATGAGCGCACGCTCCCGCGCGAGCTGAACGGAACGCTCTTGGAACTCCCGCTCGCGTGTCACGTCGCGCTTGACGGCCACGTAGCTGTTGATCGCGCCCGAGGGGTCGCGGATTGGCGAGATGACGGCCTCCTCGGTGAAGAGCGAACCGTCCTTGCGCCGGCTTTCAAGGTCTCCCGTCCACGGCTGGCCGCTCGTGAGGACGGCCCACATTGCATCGTAGAACGAGGGCGGCTGGAGGCCGCTTTGCAGTAGGCTCAGGTTCTGGCCGGTGACCTCGTGGCGACTGTACCCGGTTACTTCCTCAAAGGCGGGATTGACGTAGGTGATCCGTGCCTCACGGTCGGCGATCACGACCGACTCGGCCACCTGCTCGATTGCGCCGACGAGCCGATCGTGCTCCGCCTCGTTCTTCATAGGTTCGGAGATGTCGATGCCGATGCCGCCCACTCCGATGCCTGAGTCGCCGGTCACCAGGGGGAACTCCACGAGCCAGACACTGCGCAGCCCATCGTCGAGCGCCATCACGCGCGAGAAGACCTGCGACCCATCCCCACGGAGGATCGCCTCGTCGTGCGCGAGCATCATCGCGGCGGCTTCGGGAGGCCACATGTCGGCGTCGGTCTTGCCATGCCAATCGGACCCCATTTGCTTGCCCATGGCGGCGAGAAGGTACGGGTTGGCGTACACGTAGCGGCCATCGGCGTCCTTCACGAAGGCGGCGACGGGGGCCGCTTCCATCAACTCGCGGAAGAGCGGCGTGAAGGGCACGGAGAGGGTCGGGTCCACAGCCTCGTGGGACGACGCCAGAACCTGCGCCCGGCGTGGTAGCCGGTGCCTGGACGTCTGGTGGCGCGGCCTGGACAGGTCGACGTGCGGCCCGCCCTTGGGCTCCGAATCTTCCATGAGGGCGACCTTCCGGGACGCCTGACTATGCCGGCGCCGGCCGATTCGTCACGCAACTTTGCCGAGTATAGCCACAATTGACATCATTATCCCACTTCACGCAACGTGAGATCCCCGGTCTTCGGTGCACTACGCGAGCTTGCCTGTGTGCGGAGCTGCGCAGGCGGGCCGAGTTGACGCGCTCCCGCCGAGCATCTCAGCTGGCGCTGCTGGCGCCACGGCTCGACCGTCGGCGGGCGCGATACCAGGCGAGATACTCCAGCAGCTCGTCGCGCTCGTCATCGGTGAGATCGGCGAAGAGGGCCGCACTGACCGTATAGGCGCCATTCGCGTTCGACTCGTCGGGGAGACGATATCCGCTGAGACGCATGAGCTCGGCGTAAGGTACCGCCAGGGCCTCGCTCAGCTGGTGCAGGACATGCGGCGAGGGCTTCTTTACGGCGTCACCCTCGAGCTTGCTCAAGTAAGCCGCGGAGATGCCTGCTGCCCGGGCCGTGTCGATGGCCGAGAGCCCGCGAACCCCGCGCGCCTGTCTGAGCACGGTTCCGAATGATGGGGCCATCCCGCCTCCTATCCTACAGTGGTGCTGCCATAACTACTATGGACAGTACCACCTTCCGGTGGTTCACTGCAATTGCAGCAGTGGCCGGAGCGTCTCCCGGCGGTGGACTTGGTTCACCGCTTCCCCGGATGCCAAGGGCGAAGGCAGAAGCCATGATAATCGATCATGAGGGCCACAAATCCGACTCGGACGGTGGGGTTGTCGTCCGCGGTTGTCAGGTCAGCGCTGAAGTCGCTCGACATCAGCTATGACTCGTTTCAGCTGCTCCATGATCGGTCACGACTGGATGCGGAACGGCGTGTGGCCGCTGCTCTTCCGCGGTCGCTGGCTCGGAACTGCACCCGACTGGCAGAAGTGCCTTCGTTGCGGTCACTGGGAACTCGTGCCGGACCTGGCGGAAACCCCGCGAAAGGCCCCGGGTGGGCGGGTTCGTCGCAATGAGCGTCTCCAAGGTCGGCTCGATCGACGACCGCAGAGCTCCGTGTGAAACAGATGGCTAGACGACCCGGGTTCTTCGGAAGCATGCTCGGGAGCGAGGCGCCAGAGCGCGACGCCGACGCCGGATTCGGCGCCGAGACCTTGATCGACCCTCTGTCCTTCTTCTCCCAGGGCGACGCGAACGCCGAGCGCTCCGAAGCCGGCTCGAGCGTCACGCCGGTATTCGACCCGGTCTGGGGAGCGCTGGGCGCACCGATTTCGCAGCGAGATGACGACCGGCTCGCCCGGGGCGGAGAAGAGGGCGAGGGCCTGGCCGTCGAGGTCGAGATCTTCGGCAGTGGTTTCCACGTCTCCGGTCAGATCCGGACCGGCTATTTCGACCGCCTGTCGGACTGGATCAACATGCAGTCTGGCTTCATCACGGTCCACGATGCCTTGCATGTCCACCCTCGTGAGACCGACGCTCCGGATTCCGATCGGGCGAAGGGCACGCTCTGGGTACGCCTGGACCAGATAGTCATGGTTGCCGAACGGTCGCCTGTCGTCCTCAACCGTCCCGGAGCGCCAAGGGTTCAGAAACAGCGGCGCAAGGTCCGGATCGTCACAGCGAACTACACCCTGCGGGGCAACGTCCACCTCCACACCGACGGATCGATGAGCCACTTCCTCGATCTGTCCGATCCGCGCTTCTTGCCCATCACGGACCTGACTGTCCGGTGGGGGCCCGATGCGGCGCTGGTCACCCGTTTCCCGTTCGCCATGATGAATCGCGAGCAGATGTTGACGGTCCTCGACGAATCCGCAGCCCCGGTCGGCGAGGTGGCTGAGCCGGAGGCCCGTGTCCGCGACGCAGCGTTCCGGTAACTGCGTGCCCCGGACATCGGCGAGGACGAGGCTGTCGACTGAACGGCGGTCACGTTCGGGCGAGCGTCCGACGCAGGCCCACGATCAGCCGAACAGCCCGCCGAAGAGCAGCTTGAACAACGAGTCGAGCGGCCCTGGCGAGGGCGTCTTGTCCCGGACGCGCAGGCTGATCGAGCCGTCTGGCGGCTTGAGACGGTCGG
>JBEKMM010000010.1:0-117939 GCA_050008515.1 Candidatus Limnocylindrales bacterium | reverse complement strand
CCGTCGCTGCTGCTCCTGGCTGCGGCGATGCGCGCGGGCTGGGTGCTGATGCTGGGCCCCCTGCTCAAGCCGCAGAACGGCATCGTGTCGCTCTGGCTGTTGCGCGAGCGTGCCTGGCGTAGCCTCGCGGTGGGACTCCTGGCCCTGGCCGTGCTCGTGCTGGCGACCCTGCCGCTGACGGGGGTTGACCTGTGGCGTCAGTGGCTCGAAGGACTGGCCGCGTACCAGCAGTCCCAGCAGCATCTGCCGAGCCTCAACGGCGTCGGCCTCGGGCGCTACCTGCCGCTGTGGGCCTTCGCGGCGGTCGCGGCCGTCACGCTGGTGGCGGCCCTGTGGGCGCGCGGCCGGGAGGGGCTGGCGCGTCTCGGGCTTGCGTCAGCCGTGGCCTCGCCTTCGCTGTTCCTCCATGGGTTCGTGTTCGCCATTCCGTCGTTCCTGCGCCTGCGCGCCGAATGGCTGTGGCTGGTCGCCGGGATGACGTGTGTCGGCCCGTTGCCCGGTCCCCAGCTCGCCCTCGGGATCGGCGTGGCCGCCTGGTTCGTCAAGGGGATGGCGCGCCAGCCGGACGAGCAGGCAGCCGATCGCCTGGGCCATCGCCCCCTCCACCCGCTCGGCCCCGTCGTCGAACCCTGGCCGGCCGGCGAGGATCGATAGGACTCAGGCGCGGACGCACCAAGCCTGCCGGCGTCGTTGCTACCGGCGATAGGCCGCGGGCCGCGGTCTCCGTCGCCGCAACTTTCACGTGAACGGCAAGGTTGAGCTAGGATCGTCGCATGACTGAGACCAAGGAGCGGCCGCCCGAATCGACCCGACTGCTGCGCATCCACGAGGCGGCCGTTGAGGTCGGCCTGACCGCCCGCTCGGTGCGGTACTACGAGGAGGTTGGCCTGCTCACACCGGCCCGCCGATCCGAGGGGGACTACCGCCTCTACGACGAATCGGATCTGGAGCGGCTGCGCTTCATCAAGGGCCTGCGCGACGACGCCGGCTTCTCGCTGGCCGAGATCTCCCAGCTTCTCGAGGACGAGGCGGCCCGGGAACGCGACCACCTCGCCTACCACGCCACCGCGGACCCGCTGGAGCGGCTGCGGATTCTGCGCGATCGCGTGTCGAGCTTCGAGCATCAGACGCAGACACTCAGGACGAAGATCGGACGGCTCCAGGCGATGGTCGACGAGACGGAGGCCCGCCGCAAGGGCACCCTGGCTAGAATCGCCGAGATAGAGCGGGAGGCGGCCGAATGATGCTCGGCGGCCGCGTCCGGTTCACCGCAGCCGGCCGAGCCCTCAAGCACCGCAACTTCCGGCTCTTCTTCTTCGGCCAGCTGATCTCCGTCACCGGGACGTGGATGCAGACTCTCGCGCTGGGCTGGCTCCTGGGGACCCTGGTCGGATGGGACAAGGCCGTTGTCTACATTGGCCTGCTCGGCGTGGTGCAGTTCATGCCCGTCCTGGCGCTGGGCCTCTTCGGCGGGATCATCGCCGACATCTGGCCAAAGCGAAAGACCGTGATCGCGACCCAGACCGCGGCGGGACTGCTGGCGCTTGTATTGGGCGGGCTCGTCTACTTCCAGGTCGTCGTGGTCTGGCACGTCTTCGTGCTGGCGTTTCTGCTCGGCCTGGTAAATGCGGTAGACATGCCGGCGCGCCAGTCCTTCGTTGTCGAGATGGTCGGCGGCGACGACGTCGCCAACGCGGTCGCCCTCAACTCGGCGGTCTTCAACGGGGCGCGCATCGTCGGGCCGGCCGTCGCCGGGATCCTGATCGGCGTGGTCGGAACCGCGCTCTGCTTCGTCCTCAACGGACTCAGCTATGGGGCCGTCGTCATCGGATTGGTGGCCATGCGCGACAACGAGTTGAAGCCGGCCGCTCGACTGGCGATGCCGCGGAGCCTCAATGCCGTCGGGGCGAACCTGAGCGAAGGTCTTCGGTACGTCTGGCACACGCCGATCGTGCTTCTGGCGATCTCCGTTATCGGGTTCGTCTCGACATTCGGCATGAACTTCAACGTCGTCCTGCCCGTGATGGCGGCCAACGTCCTGAAGGTCGGGTCGAACGGATACGGGCTGCTGTTCACGGCGATGGGGGCGGGGGCGTTGACCTCGGCGCTGGCCGTGGCCACGCTGCAACGACCGAGAGTCCGTGTGCTGCTCGGGGGCGGGATGGTGCTCGGAGTCGCCGAGCTCGTTCTGGCATCGACGACCTCGTTCCCGATCGCGCTGGCGGCGGTCTTCTTCGCCGGGGTGGGTGCGATTGCGACCGCGGCAAGCGCCAACTCGCTCGTCCAGATCACGGTGCCGGGTCCGCTCCGGGGTCGGGTCATGAGCGTGTACACGACCGTCTTCGCCGGCTCCACGCCGGTCGGGAACGGCCTCACGGGCGGCGTCGGCGGGCTGTGGGGAACGCCGGCGGCGCTTGTCATGAACGGCGCCGTGGCTTTCGGCGCGGAGGCGATCGCGGCCGTGGCGGTGCTACGCGGTCGCGTGCCGCGCGTGGGCGCCGGCGCGAGCGCGGGCGCCGGCGTGACTGCCGGCGTGGCAGCCGGGGTCCCTAGGCCGGAGTAACGGTCCGGGCCGATAGGTCGTAGGCGTAGGCGATCAGGTCGATCCCCGGCACCGGCACGAAGTCGAGCTCGGGCACGCGAACGAAGCCCATGCGCTCGTACAGCCGAATGGCGTCGGGCATCCACGCGCCGGTGTGCAGGACGAGCCTGCGGCGGCCGGCGGCTCGGGCGCGGGCCAGGCACTCCTTTGTGAGAGCGCGACCGACGCCCTGGCGCTGCCGAGCCGGATCGACGGCGAGCATCCTTATCCCGGCCTCGCCCTCACGCAGCTCCTCGGAGTAGGGATCGTCGGGGCCGGAGACGTACGTCACACCTCCGAGCAGCTCTCCGGCAGGGGTCACGGCCACCAGCACGCACGAGGTCTCGGCGCGCCGGGCCACGTCGCGGAGCCGGCGGTCGTACGCGTCCTGGTGGTGCATCACATCTTCCAGGGCGTGGTACGCGGCCACGGTCAGCTCGCCGAGAGCCTCGTGCTCATCGGGGCGAACGGGGCGGATCAGGAACGTGATCGAGGTCGTGTTCACGACGGCAGAGTAACCCCTCGGTGGCCCACCGGAGACGCCGCGCCATCCCACGAAATCGCTCATTGCCACCCCCGGTGGCGTTCCGCACGCGCCTGGGCCTCGTCGTCTCGGTCCTGGTGGCGTGGCTGGTGATCTCACGCTCGCGCCGGCCGGTCGCGGGCGGCCGCGGTGGCCTCGGAGCGCCAGCAGCTCGCATAACGCCACCCCCGGTGGAGTTGAGCAGAAACCGGGCCGGTTTCGCGGCGTAACGCCACCCCGGAGGGAGTTGAGCGAAAACGAGCTCTCGGTGGCCCGCCGGAGACGCCGCCTGCCCGGTGCGCGATGATTTGGCGATGGTGAGCCATGGTTGACGGGCCGCTCCTGGTCTTCGGGCCGCGCTCGCTCGCGTACGACTTTGGGCCCCATCACCCGCTGAGCCCGAGACGGTTCGGGCCGGGCATCGAGCTGCTGAGAGCGCTGGGCGCCGACCCCGGGCTGGCGCCCGAACCGGCGTCCGACGAACAGCTCGAATGGCTGCATTCGGCCGAATACCTGGCCGCGGTCAAGCGCTTCTCGGCCGATCCCGCCGGACCGCCCGAGGCGGGGATCGGGCCGGGCGACGACCCGGCCTTCGCCGGCATGCACGAGGCCGCGGCGAGTGTCGCCGGCGGGTCGATCCGGGCCATGGAGGCGATCCTGCGCGGCGACGTGGAGCACGCCTACCACCCCGGCGGCGGGCTGCACCACGCCATGCGGGCGCGGGCGAGCGGCTTCTGCATCTACAACGACGTCGCGCTGGCGATCGCCCGGGCTCGACGGGACGGCCTGCGCGTGCTCTATGTCGACCTGGACGTGCACCACGGCGACGGAGTCCAGGCCCTCCATTCCGGCGATCCCGGCGTGCTGACGATCTCCTTCCACGAGACCGGCCGCTCCCTGTTCCCGGGGACGGGCTCAGTGGACGAGCTGGGGGAGGGGAGTGCGGCCGGCACTTGCGTGAACGTGCCGCTCGAACCGCTGTGCGGACCCGATGCCTGGCTGGCGGCGGTTCGCGGCGTTGTCCCGCCACTGGCGGCCGCGTTCGGGCCGGACGTGATCGTCAGTCAGCACGGCGCCGACGGCCACCTCTGGGATCCGCTGGCGCACCTCTCCCTGACGACGACGGCGATGGGCGAGGCAGCCCGGCTGGTCGACCGGCTGGCGCATCGGCACGCCGGCGGACGATGGCTCGCGACGGGCGGCGGAGGCTACGCGATCTACCGCGTGGTGCCGCGGGCCTGGGCACTGACGTGGCTGGCGGCCGTGCATCGGGAGGCGCCGCGGCTGCTCCCCGAAGCATGGCGGGGCCGGTGGGCGGCCGAGGCCGCGCGCCGGGGCGACGCTCCGCTGCCGCTCGGGTTCGAGGACGAGCCCGGCCTCCCGACCGAACGAGCGGTGAGCCGGGCGGCGGCTTCGACGGCCGCCCGAACCGTCGGGCTCGTCCGAACGCTGACGGTGCCGGCGCTGCTGTGCCAGGCCGAAGAACGGGGCTGGTGGAAGGCCGAGGGTTCGAGCGCCTCCCCGGGTGCGGGCGGCGAAGCCGGCGCCGGCGGGGCCGCCACGGCCGGGCGATCGCCGGCGGTTGTCGCGCCTCTCACGCTCGAGATGCTGGACCGGCTGCAACTGGCCGCGCGAGCAATGGCGCCTGCCGATCCGGCCGATGGGATGGCGTTGCTGCGCGCGGCCCTTCGCGACGGGGCGCTGGTCGCGGGGGCCGTCGCCGGGGAGTGGCTCGTCGGCGTCGCGCTGGCGGCGCCCACGTCGGTCGAACGCGTTGATCGGCTGGTCGCCCTGGGCGTGGCGCCGGGGTGGCGCCGGCAGGGTGCGGCCACGGCCCTGCTCCGAGCGCTGGTGGAGCAGCATGATCGTCGGGGCCGGGCGCTCGTCGCGCTGCATACCGCCGCCGAGCGCGATCCATTCGATCCGCTTCCCCGGGAGGTGCGCCGTTCCGTGGCGGAGGGCCTCTTCCGCGCCGCCGGCTTCCGGCGGCTGCCCGTGCCGCCCGCTGTCGCCGCCCCGGATCCGGCCATTGTTCAGGCGGGCCACTTCCCGTCGGGCGCCGCCTCCGAGCTCCTCGACGCCGTCGAGCGCTGGTCGGCTGCCCTCTGAGGCCGCCCGCCCTTCTCGACCTGGTCCCCAAATACTAAGGCCGTTCCTCTTATATAAGGCCACCACTCTTATATTAGAGGGCGAACCAATACTGACAACCGCAGTATTAGAAGGGTCCGACCGGACTGGGGCTTCGGGACCTATGGCACCCTGGTCAAACAGTAACGACCTCTATATTCGATCCATCGAATTAACAGGCCTGGCAGCCCGGGAGAGGGCGGCAGGCCCCGCAGCATCGAAAGGTGTAGGGAAACACGATGGATCGAACCAGTCGCGGCATCTTCGTTCTTCGCGCGGTCGTAGGCGGCGGCTTCCTGTTCGCCGGCCTCGACAAGTTCTTCATGTGGGCGAGCGGCACGCCGTTCACCGCCGCCGGCTTCCTCAAGTTCGCCACGGGCGGCGCCTGGCTCGGCAGCGACCCGAAGGCGATCGTTAACCCGACCCATGGCTTCTGGGTCTCGCTCGCCGGCAACGGGAGCCTGATGTCCGTCATCGACACGCTTGTCGTCTTCGGTGAGTGCGCGGTCGGCATCGCGCTGATCCTCGGCCTGGCCACTCGCTTCGCCGGCGTCTGCGGCGCCGTGATGATGACCCTCTTCTTCGTCGCCAACTGGAGCTTCGCAAACGGCCCGTTCAACGAGCAGCTGATGTACGGCGTCATCGCCGGCACGATCGCATACGTCGGCGCGGGCGCCTACGCTCTCGACTCCGTCGTCGAGAAGCTCGCCATCACCCAGCGGATCCCGGCCGTCAAGTACGTCCTCGGGTAACTCACCCGGTAGGGACTGCTCCAACGAGCAAACCAGCGCAGGGAGATCCCCGTCCCACTCCCCTCCCTGCACCTGGAAACGGCGGGCCTCACGGCCCGCCGTTTCTGTTTGTCCGGCGGCCGCGCCCGGTCGGCAGAGGAGGATCGTGCGAAGTCTGGACCAGCGCCGCGGTGCTCTATGTCCGGCCGGTAAGGATGAGCGCGGCGGCGAGGGCCACGATGGCCACGACGACGGCGATGATCGGGTGCAGGATCAGCGGCCTGGATGAGCTGGCAGATCCTCGCATGCTCGCTCGCCCGCGTCGGAGAGTCCCGAAAGTTGGCTGAAAGCCCAGCGCACGGTCGGTCTCCGGGTCAGCCGGGTGCCGCTGGCTCGCCGAGCCACGCCCGGTTGGAGTAGCGCCGTCTGCCGGCGGAGGCCCGCCCGGTTGGCTCGAAGGCATCGTTGTTCCCTCTCTGACGGATTTGTCCAGCGCAGACGATGCCTTCGATGGCTGGGGGCGTCAAGGTCACCCATGGTGCACCGCCAGGCCATGGACGGGGGAGTGGTCCCTACCGGTGGGCTCCGGGGACATAGCGAACGCATGGTCTAATCGCCGACCCGCGCCTATACTGGGCGTCTCGTGGCTGCCGCGTCCGACCCGCTCGAACTGAAGACGCAGATCTCCCCCGGCGACGATCCGCTCGCTCTCTTCAGCCCCGCGGTCGCCGAGTGGTTCCGCTCGGCCTTCGCGGCGCCGACACCGGCCCAGGCCCAGGGTTGGCCGAGCATCGCGGCCGGCCGCCACACCCTGATCCACGCCCCGACCGGCAGTGGCAAGACCCTGGCCGCGTTCCTGTGGACCCTGGATCGGCTCGCGCGCGAGCCGCGCCCTCGGACGAAGGCGGCACCGGGCTCGGTCCGCGTTCTCTACGTCTCGCCTCTCAAGGCCCTGATCTACGACGTCGAGCGCAACCTGCGGGCCCCGCTGGCCGGGATTCGCCTGGCGGCCGAACGACTGGGCCAACCCGTGCCCCAGATCGAGGTCGGCGTCCGGACCGGCGACACGCCGACCGAGGAACGGCGCCACCTGGTCAGGAACCCGCCCGACATCCTGATCACCACCCCCGAGTCGCTGTACCTGATCCTCACCAGCCAGGCGGCCGAGATCCTGCGGGGCGTCGAGCACGTCATCGTCGATGAGATCCACTCCCTGGCGGGGACCAAGCGCGGAGCCCATCTCGCCCTCAGCCTGGAGCGGCTCGAGAAGCTGACCGCCCGCCCGCCGCAGCGGATCGGCCTCTCGGCCACGCAGCGCCCGGTCGAGACGATCGCTCGCTTCCTCGGCGGCATCGGGCCCGGCAGGGCAGGGGAGTCCCGCGGCGTCCACATCGTCGATGCCGGCTCGCGCAAGGTGCTGGAGCTGTCGGTCCGCGTCCCGGTCGAGGACATGGGCAAGCTCGGCGAGCTGCTGCCGCCCGAGGAGCAACCCGCCGGCCCCGCCGCCGGTCCGGAGGCGCGCCACAGCATCTGGCCGGCGATCCACCCGCGGATCCTGGAGCTCATTCGCGAGCACCACTCCACGATCGTCTTCTGCAACTCCCGCCGGCTGGCCGAGCGGCTGGCCAACAAGCTCAACGAGCTGGCCGGCGAAGAGCTCGTTCGAGCCCACCACGGCTCCCTGGCCCGCGAGCAGCGCGTCGGGATCGAGGAGGCTCTCAAGGCCGGGCGCCTGCCGGCGATCGTCGCCACCAGCTCGCTCGAGCTCGGCATCGACATGGGCGCGGTCGATCTCGTGATCCAGGTGGAGTCGCCCACCAGCGTGGCCAGCGGCCTGCAGCGCGTCGGTCGGGCGGGGCACCAGGTCGGCGAGCCGAGCCGCGGCGTCATCTTCCCCAAGCACCGCGGCGATCTCCTCGAGTGCGCCGTCGTGACGGCACGCATGCACGAGGGCGCGATCGAGGAGACCAGGTTGCCGCGCAACCCGCTCGACGTGCTGGCCCAGCAGATCGTGGCCATGGCGGTGCGCGAGGCCTGGACTGCCGACGAGCTGTTCGAGACGGTGCGGCGGGCGGCGCCGTACGAGAGCCTCACCCGCGACGCCTTCGAGGCGGTGCTCGGGATGCTGGCCGGGGCGTATCCCTCCGACGAGTTCGCGGAGCTGAAGGCGCGGGTCGTGTGGGACCGCGAGACGGGCCGCGTCGAGGGGCGGCGCGACGCGCGGACGGTGGCGATCACCAGCGGCGGCACGATCCCGGACCGCGGGCTCTATCCGGTGTTCCTCGTCGGCGAGGCCGGCACTTCGGGGCGGCGGGTCGGCGAGCTGGACGAGGAGATGGTGTACGAGTCGCGCGTAGGCGAGGTGATCGCGCTCGGGGCCACGAGCTGGCGGGTGGAGGAGATCAAGCCGGACCGCGTCGTGGTGTCGCCGGCGCCGGGCGTGCCCGGCAAGATCCCCTTCTGGCACGGCGACGGGCTGGGCCGGCCGATCGAGCTGGGGCGGGCGTTGGGCGAGTTCGTTCGCGAGCTGGAGGCCGACCTGAGCGGCGGCGAGCGCGGGCGCGCGCGAGCCCGGCGGCGGCTCCTGGAGCACCACGACCTCGACGAGCTGGCCGCGGAGAACGTCCTTGGCTATCTGACCGAAGAGCGCGAGATGGCCGGCTCGCTGCCGACGGATCGCCGGATCGTGGTGGAGCGTTTCCGCGACGAGCTGGGCGACTGGCGAGTGATCGTGCTGACGCCGTTCGGCGGGCGAGTCCACGCGCCCTGGGCCCTGGCGATCGAAGCGCGGCTGGAGGAGCGGCTGGGCCAGGGTGCCCAGACGATCTGGTCGGACGATGGCATCGCGATCCGGCTACCCGAGAACGAGGTGGCCGGCGGCGGCGCCTGGGGCGACGGCAGCGGCGGAGTGGCCGGCGGTCACGACGGCTCGATCCGGGACCTGCTGTTCCCCTCGGCCGAGGAGGTCGAGGACCTGGTGGTCGTCCGGCTCGGGAGCTCTGCGATGTTCGCGGCCCGTTTCCGCGAGAACGCCGCTCGGGCACTCTTGCTGCCGCGGCGCCGGCCTGGGTCACGCACGCCGCTGTGGCAGCAGCGGCAACGCTCGGCGGGGCTGCTGGCCGTCGCCAGCCGGTACGGCTCGTTCCCGATCATCGTCGAGACCTACCGCGAGTGCCTGGCCGATCTCTTCGACCTGCCGGCCCTGCGCGACGTTCTCGGGGGAGTGGCGCGCCGCGAGATAGAGGTCCGGGACGTGGAGACGGTGGCCGCCTCGCCGTTCGCGGGGTCGCTCCTCTTCGACTATCTCGCGGCCTACATGTACGAGGGCGACGCGCCGCTGGCGGAGCGGCGGGCCGGCGCCCTCGCGCTGGACCGCGACCTGCTGCGCGAGCTGCTCGGCCAGGAGGAGCTGCGCGACCTGATCGACCCGGCGGCGCTGGCCGACCTGGAGCTGGGGCTGCAGGCGCTCGTTCCGGAGCGAGCCGCCCGAACGGTCGATGCGCTGCACGACCTGTTGCGGCGCCTGGGCGACCTGACCGTGGAGGAAGTCGCGGCGCGGATCGTGGAGCCGCCGGCCGCAGGCGAGTGGCTTCGTGCGCTGGAGGGGTCGCGCCGTGCCGTCGCCGTGCGGATCGGCGGAGAGGAGCGCTGGATCGCGATCGAGGACGCGGCCCGCTACCGCGACGGGCTTGGAGCGGCGCTGCCGGTGGGCGTGCCGACAGCCTTCCTCGCTCCGGTCGATGACGCACTGGGCGGTCTGGTCGCGCGCTGGGCCCGCGGCCACGGACCGTTCCACGCCCCGGAGCCGGCGCGGCGGTGGGCGGTGCCGGCGGCTCGGGTCGAGGAGGAGCTCGAGCGACTGCTGGAGGCGGCCGCGATCCTGCGCGGCGAGTTCCGCCCCGGCGGTGCCGCGCGCGAGTGGTGCGATCCGGAGGTTCTGCGCCAGCTGCGGCGCCGCTCCCTGGCGCGGCTGCGCCACGAGGTCGAGCCGGTCGAGCAGATCGTTCTCGCGCGTTTCCTGCCGGCCTGGCATGGGGTTCGGCCGGTCCCGGTTGCGGCGGCTTCGGGCGGATGGCCGAGCGGCGGCCCCGAGTCGGGCGGCGGCGCCACCCTCCGCCATGATGGCGCACTGGAGCGCCTGGCCGAGGTGGTCGATCAGCTGGCGGGCGTGCCCATCCCGGCATCGGTCCTGGAACGCGACGTCCTGCCTGTCCGAATCTCCGGCTACCAGCCGCGCCTGCTGGACGAGCTGGGTGCTCTCGGCGAGGTGGCGTGGGTGGGGCGGGGCAGCCTCGGCCGCGACGACGGGCGGATCGTCCTGTACCGCCCCGGTCGAGAGGCCCTGCGCGATCTGGCGGCCGTCGAGGCGGAGGCGCCGGCGGATGAGATCCACGAGCGGCTCCGGGCCAGGCTCGCTCAGCGCGGCGCCTCGTTCTATCGCGAGCTGGCGCCGGCGGCGGGCGCGGCCCCGGAGCGCGAGCTCCTCGACGCGTTGTGGGACCTGGTCTGGGCCGGCGAGCTGACCAACGACACGTTTGCGCCGCTGCGCGCGCTGCGCTGGCGGCGCCCGACGGGGGAGCGGCGACCGAGGCCCGGACGGCTCCAGCTCGGCCCGCCGGAGGCGGCCGGGCGGTGGTCGCTCGTGGAGCGGGGCGGGGCGGGCTCGGCCGTCACGACGCGGCTCCACTCGCTCGCCTCGGTCCTGCTCGAGCGCCACGGCGTGCTGACGCGCGAGGCGGTCGCCGCCGAAGAGGTGGCGGGCGGGTTCAGCGCGGTCTACCCGGTTCTGCGGGCGATGGAAGAGACGGGGCGGATCCGCCGCGGCTACTTCGTCGATGGGCTCGGCGCGGCCCAGTTCGCCCTGCCCGGGGCGGTGGATCGGTTGCGCTCGCTGCGCGAAGCCTCCGCCGAGCGCGCGGACGGCCGCACGGACGGCCCCGCCGTCCACCTGCTCGCGGCGTCCGACCCGGCCAACCCATACGGAGCCGCGCTCGCGTGGCCCCGCCGCGGCGAATCGGATCGGCGTCCCCTGGCGCGGGCCGCCGGCGCGTACGTGGCCCTCGTGGATGGCGCCGCGACGCTGTACGTGGAACGGGGCGGACACTCCCTGCAGACCTTACCCGCGGCCGACGACGGGGAGACGGCGCGGCTGGCTGCCGCGGCCCTGGCCGAGCTCGTCGAAGGCGGGCGTTACCGCGAGCTGGTGGTAACGCGCGTGGACGGTGAGCCGGTCGGCTTGTCGAGCTGGCGGCCACTCCTGGAAGGGGCCGGCTTCGCGGCTGGGTACCGCGGCCTCGTCCTGCGTCCCTCGAGCCGGCGGGTCGTGGCGGCGGGACGGGGCTTGCCTCCCGAGACGGCCGCCGCCGACAACGCCTGGCGCCGCCCGTCCGGACCGCGCAACGCCGGCCCGCGCCGCTAGCACAGATCCCGGCGAGGCCGTCCTCCTGGCCCGGGACCCGTCATCGCGGCGGATGCTCCTCGTGAGCCGCGAGGGTGGCGTGCGTCACCACGGAAGCTCGTGTCGCCCGGCGCCGCCGCGAGCGCAGGCTGTGGGTGTATGGTCGGGCCGGCAGGCCCTGCCGCCGCTGCGGCTCGGTTACTCTCGATCGAAGGCACGGTCGGCTGAATCGGCGGAGGTTCCGTTCCTCCCCGTCAGCCAGCTTCGGAGGAGACGCCACGATGAGCGCGATCGCGGTCGAATGCTCTCCGGTCGATGGCGGCTGGGTCGCCTGCGTCACCGTCACCGACCACGGCCAGAGCCGCGATTACGAGGTGGGCGTGACCCGGACCGAGCTGACCCGCTTCGCTCCCGGAGCGGCCGATCCCACTGATCTCGTGAGACGTTCCTTCGAGTTCCTGCTGTCGCGCGAGCCGAAGGAGTCGATCCTGAGCTCGTTCGGGTTGTCGACGATCGTCCGCTACTTCCCCGAGTACGAGCGCGAGATCCGCCGCGCCGCTGGTGCGGCGCCTGCCCGGAGGATCGGGACCTAGGCTGGCGTCGGGCGTAGCCGCCGGGCGGTGGGTTCAGCCCGGCGCGACGAGCTGCCCGAATGCGGTCAGGCGCCCCCCAGGCCCAGGAAGGTTCGGACCCGGGCGCGCATCACATGACGGAGAGTCTCGGCCGTTCGCTCCGGGCTGCGTCGCCAGTGAAGCCGCCACATGGCCGCCGCCGCAACAACCGTTCGGACGATCCCCGGCCATTGCGACGGCATCAGCCAGCGGAAGGCCTCGGGGTGTCGGTAGGCCCACGGCACGATGGCCCAGGCGAAGACGAAATAGTCGACTCTGGCCGGCCGAGGGAACCCGAAGAGGACCTGCAGCTGGACGAGTGTGGCGGGTAGAGTCAAGGCCGTCAGTACTACCGCGAGCACGAGCCAGACGATCCCCCACAGCCGTCCGCGCGGCGTGAGCATCGGCCAGAAAACAGCCGGCAGCCACTTCAGGGTCGTGGCGATCATCCACAGCAGACCGGCCATCTTCGGCCCGGCGAACTGGGCGCCGAAGAGAAGAAGGGCCAGGGGCAGGTTGATGTTGCCCGTGTCCAGATTGGCCGCGATCGGGAAGGAGAGCAGGATCAGCAGAACCGCAGTCGTCATCGGCCGGCGCTTGTAGGCCCAGTTCGCCGACCACAGCAGCGCGACCACGGTCGCGCCGCGCCAGACGAACCAGGCCACGTCCCAGGGCAGGAACGACCAGGGCACGAAGATCGGCAGCATCCAGGGCGTGTACACGTAGGGCATGAATGGCCCCGTCGGGTGATAGGGGTCGCCGCCGCTGACCCACAACCGCCCCGCCGCCCAGTAGGCCCGGGCGTCCGCACCCGCCGCTTCGCCGCGCGCGATCAGGCCTGCCAGGACCAGGCCGCCGGCGAGCCCGACCAGGATCACGAGCGCAAGGCGGCGCGGGTCGCGCAGGCGCGCGATCTCCAGGCGCACGGCTCGACGGAAGACTCCGGCCCGGCGCCGAGTGGGCGCGTCGATCAGGCCGCCCGGGCCCGGCAGCGCGAACACGCGCTCCGATAGGCCGGAAAGACGCCGTCTCGAATCGTCGCCGGCACGGCCCCTCGCGACCGTGCTTCGAGCGTCGGAGGGCGGCTCGCCCGGCCGTGCGACTCGATTCATCTCACCGCGCCGGGCCTGGCAAGGGGCGGCGCCACAGCGGCTAGCTCCAAGACGCCTCCTCCAGATGCGTGGCTCGATGATGCGGGCCTCCACGCGGCGACGCAAGAGGCGAGCGGTCGCGTCTCGCGCCGTTCGCTGCGCGCTTGCACGCGGGCGCGGGCGTGCGAGCCGGCCGGGACCGTCAAACCGAACCGGTGGCAGGGGCGATGTGAGCGCGGCGAGCCACCGGTAGCCGGAGTATAGACCCGCCCCTGCGCCGATCCCGCGCCGGCGTCCTGCCCGAAAGGGCCGGACCTCGTGAGGCACCCTGGGGCCCGGCCGGGCATTGGCCGGTCCGGCGCTCACGCGCATTCGCCGCTGCCGTTAGGCTATCGGCCAATGAATCGCTCCATCGGCTCCATGCTCGTGGCGACTTTCGTGCTGCGCGTCAGCACGGCCGTCACGGGCGGGATGCTCGTGTACCTGGTGGACGACATGACCAGGGACAGGGGCACGGGCCCGGGCGCCATCTCGCTGCTCACCGGCGGGTTCTACACGACCGAGCTTACCGGGGCCATCGTCTTCGGAGTCCTGGCGGATCGCTACGGGCGGAAGGTGATCATGCTCCTCGGGCCGCTCTTCGGGTCCGTCGCGGTCTTCCTGACCGGCCTGACGACGTTCATGCCGGTCCTCTTCGTGACCCGTTTGCTCGAGGGGAGCTCGACCGCCGCTTCGGTCCCTTCGACCCTGGGCTTCATCGCCGCCGAGACGGCCCATGACGAGAAGCTGCGCGGCCGCGTGGTGTCGCTGTTCGAGCTGGTCTCGCTCGGTGGGATGCTGGCCGTCGGTCCGGCGCTGGCCGGCCGCCTCTGGGATACCTTCGGCCGGCCCGCGTTCTTCCTCAACTGTGTGTTCTATCTCACGGCTCTCCTCCTCTACGCCTACGGCGTTAGAGAGGTATCGCGCGAGCGCGCCGGCAACCTGGCGGGCCGATCCGGCGGAACCGCCAGGGTCGAGCTGGGCCGGTACTGGCGGCTCGCGACCAGTCGCAGCGTGCTCCTGTTCGCACCCACCTGGCTGGCCGTCAACGCCATCCTGGGCCTGTGGGCGCTGCAGGCGCCGCTTCTCATCAAGGGCAACATCCATGACCCCGGCCAGTTCCTCATGAGAGGCATCTCGGCCACCTCCATCGGCGACGGCACGGCCGTCCTGGCGGTCGTCTTCGGCCTGGGGCTGCTCTTCTGGGGCTCCGTCTACGCCCGCTTCCGGCGGACCACGATGCTTCTCGTGGGCGTCGGCGCCTTCGTCGTGATGGCCTGCGACGTGCTGGCCATCAACCATCTGGGCGGCGAATCGGAGGCTCTGCTGGTCGCTCTCATCGTGGTGGGCGTCGTCGCTCTCTTCGTGATGTCCGGCGCCACTCCTGCCGCGCTGGGGCTGCTGGCCGACGTGAGCGAGGGCTTCGAGGAAGACCGCAGCGCGATCATGGGTCTCTACTCGGTCTTCCTGGGCCTGGGCCAGGTCCTGGGGGCCGTGTTGGGCGGCCTGTTCGCCTCCTGGCGGGGCATCGACGGCCTGCTGGTCGCCACGGCCATCCTGCTCGCGGTCGGTATCGCCACTCTGGTGAACCTGCGCCGGAACGACGTCGCCGGACTTCTGGCGGCCCCGAAAGACGAGGCGGCCGACGCTCCGATCGGTGCCTTCCGCGATACGCTATCGGGCGCCGCCGGCGTGGGGCTGGACCATCCGTCGCGGCAGTGAAGGAGGACCGATGACCGTCGCCATCGTCACCGATTCCGGATCGGACCTCAGCCCGACCCAGCTTCGCGAAGGTAGGATCCGCCAGGTGCCGCTCAGCGTCGCCTTCGGCGATCGCAGCTACTTGTGCCCGGACGAGCTCGCACCCGAAGATTTCTGGCTTGCGCTGCGCGCCCCCGACAGCCCGTTTCCCCGCACGGCGGCACCGAGTGCCGGCCAGTTCAAGCAAGCCTTCGAGGAAGCCCTGGCCGGTGGTGCCGACGCCGTCGTCTGCATCTGCCTCGGCGACAAGATATCCGCCACGCTGCGCAGCGCCCAGATCGCGAGGGCGATGCTGCCCGACAAGTCGATCGAGGTGGTTGACTCGCAGTCGGCCTCGATGGCGATAGGCGCGATGGCGATTCGCGCGGCGAAGCTGGCGGCCGAGGGCCTTTCGGCGGCCGGCATCGTCGAGCGGCTCGGACGGCTGCGCGAGACCACCACGCTGTTCGTGGCCCTCGAGACCCTCGAGTACCTTCGAAAGGGCGGCCGGATCAGCCATGCCCGAGCCGCCATCGGCGGGCTGCTCTCCGTGAAGCCGATCATCACCATCGACGACGGCCTGGTCGTCGCGACCGACCAGCCACGAACGCGGGCCAAGGCCCGCGAGCGCCTCATCGAGCTCATGTCCGCCCGGCCGCTCGAGGAGCTCCACCTCCTGTACTCGCCGCCGGCGGATGAGAAGGCGTTCCGCGAGGAGTTGCTGGCGCGCCTGCCGGGGCCTGCCCCCAGGCTGGTCACGACGCAGATAATCGGGCCGGTGATCGGCGCGCACGTCGGTCCTGGCGCATGCGGTGGGGTTCTCGTTCTGGCGGAGTGAGCTGCGCTCCGGCAGTCCGGAAGGCCGTCTCGCGACCCCGGAAGGCGCCCGGGAGGGGCGATTCTGGCGTAAGGTCGACTGCCCACGCGACCCTCGAATCGTTCGGCCGCATTGCCCCGCGAATGCCATAACGTTAGGCCATTTGGCCCGTCGGCCGACGCCCCTCAAGACTGGTGATTCTCGTGGCGAGGTCTATACTCCGGCCCAAGTGGAACCTGCGGTGCCGCTTTCCGGGCAGATCGGAAGGCCGCCGCGACGTTGTTGGGGACGTTCGAGGAAGCAGGCCGAACCACTCGATCGGTCGCCTCCTCGGGTCGCCCCGGCACTGGAGGGTTTCGGCAACATGGCGACCGAACAGATCGCCCCCACGATCAACGCGTGGGACGTCGCCCAGCGGCAGTTCGACCTTGCCGCCGAGCATCTCAACCTCTCCCCTGGCCTCCGAAGGGTGCTGCGTGAACCGAAGCGCGAGCTGACCGTCCACTTCCCGGTGAAGATGGACGACGGCTCGGTCCAGGTCTTCACCGGCTATCGGGTCCAGCACAACCTCGGCCGCGGCCCGGCCAAGGGCGGCATCCGCTACCACCAGGACGTGACGCTCGACGAGGTCAAGGCCCTGGCGATGTGGATGACCTGGAAATGCGCCGTCGTCGGCATCCCGTTCGGCGGGGGCAAGGGCGGCGTGATCGTCGACCCCAAGAAGCTCAGCCAGCGCGAGATCGAGGGCCTGACCCGCCGTTTCGCGACCGAGATCAGCATCCTCATCGGCCCGGAGAAGGACATCCCGGCGCCCGATGTGAACACGACCGCCCAGACCATGGCCTGGATCATGGACACGTACTCGATGCACGTCGGGTACACCTGCCCGGCCGTGGTGACCGGCAAGCCGATCCCGCTCGGCGGGTCCGAAGGTCGCAACGAAGCCACGGCGCAGGGCGCCGTCTACACCATCCTCGACGCCGCGCGCCACCTCGGCATGGACCTGCGGAAGTGCCGTGTGGCCGTCCAGGGCTACGGCAACGCCGGTGCGATCGCCGCTCAGTTGATGGCCGCCCAGGGTTCCACGATCGTGGCCGTCAGCGATTCGACGGGCGGCATCTATCGCCCGGAGGGTTTCGATCCCAATGCCGTCCTGGCCTGGAAGCAGGAGCACCACTCGGTGGTCGGCTTCCCCGGCACCAAGGAGATCAGCAACGCCGAGCTGCTCGAGCTCGACTGCGACATCCTGATCCCGGCGGCGCTGGAGAACCAGATCACGGCCGCCAACGCCGGCAAGATCCGCGCCCGCATCATCGCCGAGGCCGCCAACGGCCCGACGACCCCCGAGGCGGACGAGATCCTCTACAAGAACGCCAAGTTCGTCATCCCGGACATCCTCTGCAACGCGGGCGGTGTCACGGTCAGCTATTTCGAATGGGTCCAGGACCTCGATCGCGACTTCTGGAGCATCGAGCAGGTGAACGAGAAGCTGCGGTCGATCATGACCAAGGCCTTCGCCAGCACGCTCGACATGAGCCTCAAGGAGCGAGTGAACATGAGGACCGCGGCGTACATGCTCGCCGTCCAGCGAGTAGCCGACGCGACCTCGGTCCGCGGCCTCTATCCGTAGACTGCCGGTTCGCAAGTCTCCTGGCGGCCCCGACGTTCCCCCTCGCGTCGGGGCCGCTCCATCTCCGACGCGGGTGCTACGATCCCACGGCTGACGACCCACGCGGGCCGGCCGAACAGTCACGTATCGCCGACCGGGCGCCGTTCGGGATAGGAGCCTCGATGCTCGACCACGAAGAGAAGTTCCTGTTCAAGGAGGAAACCCTCCAACTGGCAAACGCCCTCTCCGAGCCGGGCGTCCTGGACAACGTCGAGGATCTCCTGACCGACGTCATCACCAGCCCGCGGTTCGACTCGGAGGTCTTCACCCTGGAGCGCTCGCTGCAGGTGATGCTCGGGGCTCGTGCGGGCGCGACGCTCGTCGGCCTGCTGACGGTGACGCCCGAAGTCTTCGACGAGACGGCCGAGGTGCGGATCCCACCCGAGGTGCAGGAGCGTCTCGTCGCCTGGCGCGCGCGCTTCGGCCTGGCGATCGACAACGCGCTCAACTACCTGAACAACCCCGACGGGATCCAGGGTCACAACTTCTCGACGCAGATCGCCCATGTCGACGAGCGGCGAGTGCTGCAGGGCCGCCTGACGCTGGTTCGCTACAACAACGAGCCGCAGTTCTTCCTGGCCGACGCGAGCGTCTTCTTCGGCCTCGTGGTGGACATCCTCGAGCGGCTCGGTCCCTACCTCGAGCCCGATGCCATCGATGCAGAGACGGTCAGCCGGTTGCGCGAGGTCGTCTCGCTCGTCGATCGCAAGACGGCCAGCCGAGGCTAGCCCAAGAGAGGACCGGGCCCGGCAACGCGGGCCCGGTCCGTATTGGCGGCGTGCGACGACCGATCAGGCCTTTGGCGGAGTCTGAGCAGGACCGGCGGGGCCACCCGGCATCGGCTGGCCCTGGGCGGGCGTGGCCGGCTGAGCGAGCCACGGCCGAGCGGCGGTCGCCGGCTGCCCCACCGTGAACGGCAGCAGCCGCCGGCGGAGCGGGTCGAGCAACCGCGCCGTGACCCCCAGCAAAGCCAGCAGGAGCACCAGCGCGAGTGCGATCGGCAGGATCAGGATGACGACCCAGATCAGGATCGTAGCCGTGCTCTTGCCGACCTCGCCAAGCGCGCCGGCCGCCTGGCCGGCCTCAGTGCCGGCGTTCCACGGAATGGGCGTTGCGGTGGGCTGGGGCGATGGCGTTGGCGAGGGGCTCGGGCTGGGCGTGGCCAGGATCGGCACTTCGAAGACGACGGTCAGGGTGCTGTAGGCCGCTTGATCGCTCAGCCCGCTGAGCTGGCCCGAGAGCTCTTCGATCTCGCCCTGGACCTCGGCCAGTCGCTGCTGGACGGTCAGGACGTCGCCGATCGTGTTGGCCTTCGTCATGATCGCCTGGATTGCCTTTTCACTGGCCTTCAGATTGGCGATCCTGGCTTGCAGGTCGACGATCTGGCCACCGACCGCAGTCGATTCGGTGTGCTCGCTCAGGACCTTCGAGCCGAGCTTGCGCATGGTCGCGAGGGCGGTTTCGAACTCATTCACCGGCAGGCGATAGGTGACCGAGGCCAGGTCTTGCGCCGACGTGACGGTCCTATCCGAGCCGGCCTGCCACCCGCCGAGGGCGTGGATCTGGTCCGTGGCGCGGGCGATCGAATCGTCCAGGTTCGCGACCTGGACGGAGATCGAGCCGGTCTTGACGATCTGGTCCTCGGGCTGAGGCACGGCTGAGCTCGGAACCGGGCCTGCGCCCTCCGAAGGCTCGCCCTGTGGGGCCGGGGCTGCCGTGGCGGCTGCCGCCGACGCCGCCGGGTTGGGGTAGGTGTCTCCGCCGGCGACAGCGGCCGCGGTCGGCGCCGCGGTTGGAGCCTGCTCGTAGTACCCGTAGGTGCCCGCTGCCGCCCCCGCTGGCCCCGAGGAAGCCGAACACGCGGCAACCAATGCCCCCACGACGAGCACGATGAAGAAGAACGCTCTGGCTCGCATTGCCTAACCCTCTCTCTTCCCTCTGCCGCCGGAAGCAGCCCGGCGGAATCCCTGGGTAGTGCGTTTCAGACGAGGTTGCGGTTCACGCTCCGTCACGCCCCGGCGGGCGCGCCCCGGCGTCGTCGGGTGATGCGCCGGACGATCCGCCAGATCAGCCACAGGAGCGCCAGCCCGATCACGACCGGGAGGCCGACGATCACGGCCCAGACCACGATCGTGGCCAGGCCCTGGCCGATGTGGACGAGCGCGGCGACCGCCTCGTCGACCTGAGCCCCGAGAGCCCATTCCGAGGCGGCCAGGGTCGTGACGGTCTTGCCGGGGGTCGAGAACGACACGCTCAGCGTGCTCATCGCCGCCTGGTCCTTGAGATGATCCCGCTGGGCCGTGAGCTGCTCGATCTGGCCCTCGACCTGGCTCAGCTGCTCCTCGACCGCGAGGACGTCGGTGATCGCCGTGGCTCGGGTCATGATCGACTGCAGAGCGGATTCGGTGGCCTTGAGGTTGGAGAGGCGGGCGTCCAGGTCGATCACCTGGGCGGTGATGTCGGTGGAGTCCGTCTGCTCGGAGATGACCCTGCTGCCGAGCTTGCGCATAGCGCCGAGGGCGTCGTCCCACCTGGCCGCCGGCAGGCGATACGTGACCGTGGCGACCGCGCTGTCCTTGTCGCCCGAGCGAGACGACTGGCTCACATAGCCGCCCATCCCCATGATCGTTGCCTGAGCCTGCGAAACCGCCTTGTCCAGGTCCGTGACCTCCAGAGCCATGGAGCCGGTCTTGACGATCTGGGTCGTCTCCAGGGCGGCGGTCAGCGAGTTGGCTTCCGGGGTCGTCCCGGTTTCTCCGCCGGAAGTGGACTGGTCCGCGCTGCCGAACAGCGCCTTCCCAGTCTGGGTGTCGCTGACAGGGCCGGGTAGCATCGCCGCGGGGGCTGCGGTGGGCGCGCCGTCCGCCGATAGCCTCTGGCCGTCGAGAGTGCCGTACGAGCCTGCGCCTCCGGATGGGTTGCCGATGTTGTAGGCCGCTCCCAGAAGAGCTAGGAGCGCGACCGCCGACACGAGGCCGCCGACGGGCGCGCGGCCGATGTGGGCCCCGGCGATGCGTCGCACGGCGCGGCCGGCGAGGCGGCCGAGATGCGGTTCGGTTGCCCTGTGCGTCGCCGCGGTCTGACTCCCGGTCGGCTGCGGTTCGCTGGCGTCGGTGGTCATCGCTGCACCCTCTTCTGTTCGACTCACGGTGAGCCGCGTGTGAGCGGCTGTCGAAGAGAGGACGTCGGCAGGGGGCCGGCGGTTCCCGGATCGGCGGCGAGTGGCCCGGCGAGTGGCGCCGCTAGGGCAGCGGCTCGTTGTCGATGAGACGGACGGCGCCGAAGCGGACCGCCATGGAGAGCAACGCCGGGCCGGTCACACGGTCCAGCTCACGGAGCGTGGCGGGGTCCGCGCAACTCACGTACTCGGGAGCGGCCGGGGGCTCGGCGGCGAGAGTCACCCGCATCGCGGCTCGGAGGATCTCGGCGTCCCGCTCGCCGGCGTCGTAGCGGGCGCGGGCGGCCGACAACGCCCTTCGCAGAACTGGGGCGGCCGCCCGCTGCTGGGGATTGAGCCGGGCGTTGCGCGAGCTCATCGCCAGGCCGTCCGGCTCGCGCACGATCGGGCAGGCGACGATCTCCGTGGCCATGCCCAGGTCCCCGGCCATGCGCCGGACGACGAGCAGCTGCTGGGCGTCCTTCTGGCCGAAGTAGGCGCGCTCCGCCCCGACCAGCGACAGGAGGATCGCCACGATCGTCGTCACGCCTTCGAAGTGCCCTGGCCGCGCCGCTCCCTCGAGCGGGTCCGTCAGCGCCCCGACCCGAACGCTCGTCTGGAAGCCCTCCGGATAGATCTCTTCGACCGGTGGGATGAAGACCAGGTTGGCGCCGGCCACGCCGCAGACCCGGACGTCCGCGGCTTCGTCGCGCGGGTATGCCTCGAAGTCCGCGCTCTCGTTGAACTGGCGCCGGTTGACGAAGATCGTCACCAGGACGGTGGCGTTGTCGGCGTGCGCCTTCCGGATCAGCGAGGCGTGGCCTTCGTGCAGTGCGCCCATCGTGGGCACCAAGCCGACCGGGCGGCGAGCCGCGTCCAGCGCATCGCGCAGGTCGGCCCGAGTGCGGACGACCTGGGGTAGCGCGACCGGTCGAACCACGAGGCTAGAGGTCCCGATCGAGCGGAATGCCGTGCCCGGCCTCCATGCCGTCCGCCCGGTCCAGCGCCGTCCGACCCAGGATCTCGTCCAGCGTCCGGTCGTCCATCCGGGTGCTCTGCTCGGGCCCAGGGAAGGCCCCGGCGCGGACGTCATCGCGGTAGGCTTCGGCGGCGGACTTGATGATCGAGTGCAGCTCCGCGTAGTGGCGGGCGTGGCGCGGCGTGAACTCGGCGTTGAGACCGAGCAGGTCGGTGATCACCTGGACCTGTCCCGCGCAGCCCGCGCCCGCGCCGATGCCGATCGTCGGGATGTGCAGCCGTTGGGTGATCTCGGCGGCCAGCTGTTCGGGCACCAGCTCGAGGACCACCGAGAATGCGCCGGCCTGCTGGACCGCCAGGGCGTCGGAGAGGAGCTGGCGACCCGCCTCGCGCGTCTTGCCCTGGACGCGATGGCCGCCCAGCTGGTGGATCGATTGGGGCGTCAGGCCGATGTGACCCATGACCGGGATGCCGGCTCGAACGATCGTCTCGATCGTGCGCGCGCTGCGTTCGCCGCCCTCGAGCTTGACCGCCCCGGCGCCGCCCTCGCGCATCAGGATGCCCGCGTTCTCGAGGCTCGCCTCGGGGGTCACGCCGTAGGAGAGGAACGGCATGTCGGCCACGACGAGGGCGCGTTTGGTGCCGCGGACGACGGCCTTGGTGTGATGAAGCATCTCCGGCATCGTCACGCGGACCGTGCTGTCGTAGCCCAGCATGACCTGGCCCAGCGAGTCCCCGACGAGCAGCATCGGGATGCCGGCCTCGTCGAGGATGCGCGCGGTCGGGTAGTCGTAGGCAGTGAGCATGGCGATCCGCTCGCCATCGGCGTAGAGCCGCGCGATCGAGGCGATCGTCAGGCGGGCGGCGTGCTCGGGCGAGGGTGCCTGGCTCAAGAGGCTGCCTCCGGCGTGGCGACGGCCGGTTCGGCCGTCTCATCCGGCGCGGGCGCCTGCTCGCTTGCCTGCGGGGCTTCCGGCTCCTGGGCGACTCCCCGGGAATCGAGAGCGATGATGATGCGGTCGAGAAGCAGCTCGGCGACCTCTCGCTTGGAGAGCATCGGCAGCTGCTCAGGCGCGCCTTCCGGGTAGTAGATCGTCACCCGGTTCGTGTCCGTGCCGAAGCCTGATCCCGGCTCGGTCACGTCGTTGGCGACGAGCATATCGACGCCCTTGGCCCGGACCTTGTCGGCGGCGCGATCGGTCGACCCGGTCTCGGCCGCGAAGCCGACCAGGACCGGGCGCAGCGCCCCCGACGCCCGAGTGCCGGTTCGCACGCGCTCAGCCGCCTCGGCCAGCAGGTCGGGGGTGGAGTCGAGCTCGAGCTTCATGCCCGCACCCCGGCTGAGCTTCTTGTCCGAGGCCGTCTTGGGTCGGAAGTCGGCCACGGCCGCGGCCATGATCAGGACGTCGAAGACGGGGCCCTCGGGCGGCGTAAGGGCCCGGAGCGCGGCCTGCATCTCGGCGGCGGTCTCGGCTCGGGCGATGTGGGCCCCCGCCGGCGGGTCGACGCTGATGTGGCCCACGATCAGCGTCACCGCCGCGCCGCGATCGAGGGCGTCCTCGGCGATGGCGATTCCCATCTTGCCGGTCGACCGATTGCCGACGAAACGGACCGGGTCGATTGGCTCTTCGGTGCCGCCGGCGGTGATGACGACATGGCGACCGGCGAAGTCGACGCGCGACGGAGCGGGGGGCGTGGACGGCGTGGGCGGCGTGGACGGCGTGGACGGCGTGGACGAAGCCGGGGGCTCGGCTGCGGGGGCGGCCGCTCCCTTCTTAACGGGCTCTTCCACGTGCGGCGCGGGAACGGGATCGGGCGAAGCTGCCGCGACGCCACCCAACGCCCTAACCGTCGCGTCGACGATTTCCGACAGCTCGGCGAGCCTGCCGCGGCCGACCATGCCCGACGCGAGCGGCCCCGTCTCGGGCTCGACGATCTGATACCCGAACTCGCGCACCCGGGCCACATTCGCCTGCGTCGCCGGATGGGCGTACATGCCGCCGTCCATTGCCGGCGCCACGACCACGGGGACGGAGGTCGCGAGACACGCGGCCGTGATCGAGTCGCTGGCCAGGCCGTGGGCCATCGCCCCCAGCCAGTGCGCCGTGGCCGGGGCCACGACGATCGCCTCGACGTCGTTGGCGGCGCTGATGTGGCCGATTCGACCGTCGTCCTGAAGCGCCAGGACGTCGATATCGACGGGGTGGCGGCTGAGCGTCTCGAGGGTGAGCGGGCCGATGAAGGCGGTGGCCGAGGGCGTCATCAGGACGCGCACGTCGGCTCCTTCGGTCTGGAGCATGCGCAGCAGCTCCACCGCCTTGTAGGCGGCGATCGAACCGGTGATGCCCAGGGCGATCCGACGCCCTGCCAGGCGGCCGCTCTGTTCGGTCATTTGGCTTTCTCCGAGATGATGTGGATCGAGCCGGCGGCGCTGCCGGTCCAACCGGCCGTCTCGCCCGGCACGGCGGGCGAGCCGCTGGCTACCGCCCAGAGGATGGCCAGGCCCTTGAGGGTCAGTTCCGGGTCGATGGCGTCGACGCCGGGCAGGTTGCGAACCCACGGTGCGGCGGACAGGCCGCCCGTCAGGACGATCTGGATGGACGGCGCCTCGACCTTCTCTGCATGAGCCAATTCGGTCCGAATGCGCTCCAGGAGCCCCAGGGTCAGGGCCCGGTAGCCGAGGACGACGCCCGACTGCATGGCCGAAACCGTGTCGATGCCGATCGCCTTCTTGGGCTCGGCGAGCTCGATCCGGGACAGGCGAGCCGTCCGCGAGGCCAGCGCGTCCAGCCCGATCTCGAGGCCCGGTGCGATCGCGCCGCCGATGTAGCCGCCGTCGCGGGCCACGCAGTCGAAAGTGGTGGCGGTGCCGAAGTCGACGACGATCGCCGGCGCTCCATACAGCCGGCCCACCGCCAGAGCGTTCACCAGGCGGTCGGCGCCTACTTCGGCCGGTCGTTCGGTTCGGATGGGGATCGGCACGGTGGCGGCCGTCGCCGAGAGAAGCTGCAGGCCCCGCCTCTCGGCCATGGTCTCCGCGCCGCTGGTGAGGGCCGGCACGACCGACGCCAGGGAGATGCCCGTGACGTCGGAAAGCGACGCACCGTCGAGGCGGAGGAGCCCGTCGACGAGAACTTCGAGCTCGTCCGATGTGCAGGCAGGCCGCGTCGCCGCGCGGCGGCTGGCCACGATGGCTTCGCCGGCGACCAGGCCGAGGGTCATGTTCGTGTTGCCGATGTCGAGCGCGAGCAGCATTCCCCGATGATACCGCTCCGCCGAGCGACCCAGCCGCCTCCGGCCCGCCGGGAAGCGCCGTTCGATCCACGTTCCGGGCGGAGACTACGCGGCCGCCCCTCGGGGTTGCCCAGCCGGAGAATCCGAGGCGGTTCCGGATGACGCGGGCGGCACCATGGCCGGGAAACTCCACGGCGCCCAATAGCGCGGATTCTCTTGTCCGGGAGGGTCCCGCTGCGGTACCATCCAGCGGTCCGTCACCGGCGCCCCAACCCGTCACCCCCGCTGCCCCCAGGAGGAGTGGTGTCGTCCGTGCCGCCTGCGAAGTTCTTCGTGAATCGCGGCATCGTCTCAAGCCGGACCGACCTGCTCAACGTCCTCCATCCCCTCGAGAAGCAGACCGTGGCGTATCGGTATTACCGCGGCCACGAGCTGGTTCAGCATGGGATGGGCTGGGTGGAGCGGATCGTCGCCGAGGAGCCGGAGACCTCGACGTTCTTCACCCCGCTCTCGATCTGCCTGAACGTGGATTCGTTCGAGCACCTCGAGTTCGAGACCCGTCCCGACCAGCTGCTCACGTACCGACTGGTTCAGGGAGACGAGGCCGTCGTGATCGATTTCGCGCCCGGCGGCGTTGCGGCCGCCGGTCCGTTCGAGCCCCGTCAGCTCGAGTTCGACACGTCGGGCTACGTCCAGATGGAGTTGCTCGGCCCCGATGCCACCGAGGACGAGTAGGGGACCCTGAGACCGTCGCTTCGTGAACGTCTGCGACAGGTGGATATCGACCCGTCAGGAGCGTGGTGGGCCGCGTGGAGACGCGGTCGGGAGGAGTGCGCACCGCCCGGGTCTGGGTATCTCCGGGTGGTAGCCAATCGGTGGGATCGACCAGGCCAGACACCAGGAGGACACCCCGTTGGATGCAGTTCTGGGCCCGATAGCCCGCTACTTCAAGTTTGCCGAGCGCGGCACCAACATCATCACCGAGTCCCGAGCCGGCCTGACCACGTTCATGGTCATGGCCTACATCATCTTCGTGAACCCGAGCATCCTTGGCGCCGGCTTCGGGCTCAAGCCAGAGCAGCTGGCCGCCTACGCAGCTGCGACGGCGCTCGTCGCCGGCATCATGACCATCGCGATGGGCGTGGTCGGCAACTACCCGCTGGCTCTCGCCGCCGGCCTGGGCATCAACGCAATCGTCGCCTTCACACTGGTGGCTGCGAAGGGCCTCACGCCCGCAGGCGCCATGGGCGTGATCGTCCTCGAAGGTCTGGCCATCACGGTCCTGGTGGTGATCGGACTCCGGGAAGCGATCATGGCCGCCGTGCCGCTCGCGCTGAAGCGATCGATCGGCGTCGGCATCGGCCTCTTCATCCTGTTCATCGGCTTCGTCAACGGCGGCCTCATCATCTCCCCCAAGGGCGATTCGCCCATCGTTACGCTGGCCTTCCCGACCGAGACCGCGCAGTTCGTGTTCCTGCTCGGCCTGCTGATCACCATCTCGCTGTACGTGCTCAAGATCCGCGCGGCGCTCGTCATCAGCATTCTCGTGACGACTGTCGTCGCGCTGATCGCCGGCGTTACCAAGATTCCTGACAACGGCCTCACGGTTACGCCTTCGTTCAGCACGCTGGGTCAGTTCGACATTGCCAACGTCTTCAACAAGCTCGGCCTGATCACCGCTCTGCTCACGATCTTCGCGATCATGCTGAGCGACTTCTTCGACACCATGGGCACGGTCACCGGCATCGCCGAAGAGGCCGGCCTGGCCAAGGAAGACGGCTCCGTTCCTGACATCGGGCGCGTCCTGATCGTCGACTCGCTGGCGGCAGTGGCCGGCGGCGCGGCCGGCATCAGCTCGAACACGACCTATATCGAATCCGCCGCGGGCGTCGCAGAGGGCGGCCGCACCGGTTTCGCATCGATCATCACCGGCATCCTGTTCCTGCTGGCGATCTTCCTCTCGCCGCTCGCCGGCATCATCCCGTCTCAGGCCACGGCTCCGGCGCTGGTACTCGTCGGCTACCTGATGTTCACCCTCATCAAGGACGTGAACGTCGCGGACGTCGAAGACGGCCTGCCGGCTCTCCTGACCATCATCCTCATGCCGCTCACCTACGACATCACGGTCGGCATCGGCGCCGGCTTCATCTCGTGGGTCCTCATCAAGCTGCTCAAGCGGAAGTGGGCCGACGTGCACTGGCTCATGTACGCCGTGAGCATCGCCTTCGTGGTCTACTTCGCGAAGGACTGGATCCAGACCTTCATCAAGTAACCTCCGCGAGGCTTCTCTGGCGGCCGGCGCTCGCAAGAGCGCCGGCCGCTTTCGCTTCTGCGAGGGGCTCCGACTCGCCATCCGCTAGCATTCGCTCGATGTACGAACGAACTGCGCTGCCGGCCGGACCGCGCGTCATCACGTCGCGACTTCCGGGGGCTCGCTCGGTCTCTCTGGCCGCATACGTCCTTGCCGGCTCGCGCCTGGAATCGGCCGATGAAGCCGGCGCGGCGCATTTCATGGAGCACATCACGTTCAAAGGGACGGCGGCGTATCCCACCACTCGCGCCGTCTCGGAGGCGATCGAAGGCGTCGGCGGCAGCTTCAACGCCGCCACCGACCGCGAGTCCACTGTCTACTGGGTTCGCCTGCCGCTGCGCGAGGCCGCTCGCGGCATGAATGTCCTGGGCGAGCTGATCGTCCGGCCGCACCTCCGCAGTGAGGAGATCGAGTCCGAGCGAGCCGTCATCGTCGAGGAGATCCGCTCCTATCTCGACGACCCGGGCGAGCACGTCCACACCCTCTTCGACCTGGCGATGTTCGGCGACACGCCGCTCGGTCGCGAGATCGCCGGCAGCGAGGAGAGCGTCCGGGCGCTGCCACAGGAGAACCTCCGCGCCTTTTGGGCCGAGGCATATCGGCCGGGCAACGTCGTCGTCTCGGCCGCGGGAGACATCTCTCACGAGGAGATGGTCGCCCTGGCGGAGCGCGCCTTCGGGACAGGAGAGGCCGCCCAGCCCGTGTTCGACCCGGCTCCGGCCCTGCCCGCTGGCGATCGAGTGATGGTCGTGCGGCGGGAGACGACGCAGGCCCAGCTCTGTTTGGGCGTACCCGGACTGCCAAGAGATGACCCAGGGGCCTGGACACTTGAGGTACTTAACGCCATTCTCGGCGATGGCATGAGCAGTCGCTTGTTCCAGTCCGTCCGCGAGGAGAAGGGCCTCGCCTACGACGTCAGCTCCTACATCGTCGACTACGCCGATGCGGGGGCACTGGTCGTATCCGCCGGAGTCGACCCCGAGCAGATCAAGCCCGCCATCGGGGCCATCCTGAGCGAGCTCGCCCTGCTGCGGGACGAGCCGGTTCCGGCCGAGGAGCTGTCGCGCTCCAAGGCTTACCTGGGCGGTCGCCTGGAGCTGCGGATGGAGGAGACCCGGCATCTGGCCTCATGGCTGGGCGGCCAGGAGGCTCTCCACGATCGCGTCCTCACTCTCGACCAGGCGCTGGGCGAGCTGAATGCGGTCACGGCCGAGGGAATCCACGCCCTGGCAAAGCGATTGATCCGAGACGAGATGCTACGACTGACGGCGGTGACCCCCCGCTCCCGGGGTCGCGGCCTGGAGCCGATGCTGAAGCTGCCGGGAGCGGCGGCATGAGAGACGGCGCCAGACCCCGCCGCAAGTCGCCTCTCGCCGCGCCTGGGATGCCGCAATCGCCCGACAGGCTGCGGCCCGAGGCAGGGTCGCGCGAGGCTCTCCCGCCCCCGGACGAGATCTCCGGCCGGTCCGGTGACGACGTCGTCGAGCTGCTGGTCCGAGTCCCCATCGAGGCGCTCGAGGCCGAGCAGGTCGACGAATCCGAGCTCGACGAGGCGGCGGCCCCGGCGATGGACGAGGGTCGCGACGCAGACGGTGTGCCGGCCGGCGCCCACAGGGGCGTGTCCGAGGCGGGAGACGGTCTCTTCGAGCGAATGGTGGGCGCACAAGCCGGGATCGAAGAGCGACCGGTTGGGTCGCGCCGGGGAGCGTCCCGCGCCGGCGCCCACGCGGTCGTGAACCGCGAGGACCACGTTCGCTTCGCCCGTCTCCACCTGCGCACCGGGTCGCTGCTCCAGGCTCGATCCGAGTTTGAGGCGCTGGCCGCGTGCGATCTGCTGGACGTGCCGGCGACGCTGGATCTGGCCGAGGTGCGCTGGCGCACCGGCGACCTGGTCGGCGCGGGAATGGCGGCCGCGATCTACCTCGCCGCCAATGGGGAGGAGGTCCTCGGCTTCCTCATCGCCGCTGAGGCTGCAGCCGCGGAGGACCGCACCGTCGAGGCGCGACGGCACGCCGGTCGGGCCCTGGAGCGCAGCATCTCGAATCTCGAGAGGTTCTTCGCCGGGGTCCCGCGCCGCATGAGCTGGCCGGAGAGCAGCTGGTCGGCGCCCGCGGACATGAACCTCGAGCCGCCGGCGATCGTCGTGCCGGTCGCGTTGGCGGCTCCGGTCGCGGCCGAGAAGCCCGCCGCGGCGCCTGAAGGAAGCTTGTGGGCACAGCCCGAAGAGAGCGTGGTCACAGTCGAAGTCGAGGTTGCCGCAATCGCCGAGCCGGCCGTCGCCCCCGAAGCCGAGGTTGCCGCAATCGCCGAGCCGGCCGTCGCCCCCGAAGCCGAGGCGGTCGCAGTCGAGGCGCCCGCGGTCGAGCCCCAGGCGGTCGCAGCCGAAACGCCCGAGACGCCCGCGGTCGAGCCGGTCGAAGCGCCCGAGGCGGTCGCAGCCGAAACGCCCGCGGTCGAGCCCGAGGCGGTCGCAGCCGAAACGCCCGCGGTCGAGCCGGTCGAAGCGCCCGAGGCCGAGGCTGTCGCAGTCGAGGCGCCCGAGGCCGAGGCGGTCGCAGTCGAGGCGCCCGAGACGCCCGCAGTCGAACCCGAGGCGGTCGCAGCCGAGGCGCCCGAGACGCCCGCGGTCGAGCCCGAGGCGGTCGCAGCCGAAACGCCCGAGACGCCCGCGGTCGAGCCGGTCGAAGCGCCCGAGGCCGAGGCGGTCGCAGCCGAGGCGCCCGAGACGCTCGCGGTCGAGCCGGTCGAAGCGCCCGAGGCCGAGGCGGTCGCAGTCGAGGCGCCAACGGTCGAGCAGGCCGTCGAGCCCGCGGTCGAGCCGGTCGAAGCGCCCGAGGCCGGGGTGGCGACCGTCGCCCAGGAGCCCGGGCCTGCGTTGGAGCCAACGCTGGCGCCCCAGCCACCGCTGGCGCCCCAACCCGAGCCCGTGTCCGCGCCCGAGTCGCTCGCTCCTGCCGCCGCGAATCCCTGGGACGGCGAAATCCGCGCCGGGGCGGAGGCTCTCGAATCCGGCGATGCCCTCATGGCGGCTCTCCACTTCGCCCTGGCCCTCCGGATCTCCCCAGAATCCGCGCGAGCCGTGATCGATGACATCGGCGAGCGCAGCGACCTGGCCCTGGAACTCGTCCGCGGAGATGCGCTCCGAGTGCTCGCCAACGAGTCCGCCGGCGGAAGGGCCAACGCATCTGTGGCATCCAGGCTGGGCAGGAACAAGCCTGCCGTCGCACCCGAGCCGGCCGCACCCGAGCCGGCCGCACCCGAGCCGGCCGCACCCGAGCCGGCCGCACCCGACGCTGCCCCGGAGCCCTTGAAGCCCCAGGCCGACGAACCGCCCTCCATCAGGTGGGAGTGAGCCCTCGTCCTCGGTCGAGGTGGAGGTCCGCCCGAGCCCGGCCCGCCGATCGCCGCCCGGCCGGCAGATCCGGGCTAAACTCCCCGTCGTACCAACCCACCGCAGCGGTATTCGTGCAGTGACCGAGCGCACCCTCGTCCTCGTCAAGCCCGACGGCGTCCAGCGCCAGCTGGTCGGTCGGATCCTCGCGCGCTACGAAGAGCGAGGGCTGCGGATCGTCGGGCTCAAGCTCGTCAAGGTCGATCGCGGGCTGGCGGAGCGGCACTACGCCGTTCACAAGGGCAAGCCGTTCTTCGAGGGTCTCGTGGCATTCATCACTTCGGGCCCCCTCGTTGCCGCGGCGCTCGAAGGTCCGGATGCCATCTCCATGGTCCGGACGATGAACGGCGCGACCAACCCGATGGAGGCCGTCCCCGGGACGATCCGCGGCGATCTTGCCGTCGAGATGGGTCAGAACCTGGTCCACGCCTCGGACAGCGCGGAGAGCGCCGCCACCGAGCTGAGCATCTGGTTCACGGCCGACGAGCTGATGTCGTACCGGCGCGAGATCGACCGCTGGGTCATCGGTCCGAAGGCCTGACCGCCCGACGTCGCTACTCGCCGGCGGTGGTTGTCGGCGACGCACCTGCCGAGGCCGACGGCGCGGGACTGGCGACCGGGGCAGGGGAGGGCACGAGCTGCAAGGTCGGGCCGACCGACGGCTGGGCCGAAGGCTCTGCCGTGGGCTGGTCCCCGTTGTCCAGGCCGCCCGGGTTGGGCAGAGCCGCGGCGGCCTGATCCAGCGTGATGCCCGATTGGGAGGCATCCGACGCCCCGAACCCACCGAAGGCTACGATCGCGGCGATCGTAGCCGTTGCGAGCACGAGAAGGCTCGCCTGGAGCGGCCTGTTGAGCCGCCAGGCCACCGCGAGTCGATGGCGGATGGAGAAGTGCGGGCGGCGATGCGGCATTCTCCCGTCCCCGCGGGCGGTCGATCGTTTGGCGCCCAGTTCGGCCTGGTTGATGGGAACCGCCACCGCAGGAGGTGCCGCCGCCTCGACCTCCTCGTTCTCGACCTCCTCGTCCTCGACCTCCTCGTCCTCGACCTTCGGCAGACGTGGCCAGCGCGGCCAATCTCCCCCGGCGCGACGGACCATCTCCGTCGGCGTCAGCAATCCAACCGCCAGCAGCCGCACGTAGTAGGCCAGTGAGAGCAGGATCGCGGCCGTCCCGAGGAAGTGCAGCGAGTCCGGCAGGCCCAGACGAACGAGCGTGCCGCGCGCCTCGAAAACGGGACTGCCCGGCCAGCCCAGGGTCGCAGCCACGATTGCCACGAGAGCGAGACCCAGGATCGGCGAGCGGCGCAGCCAGCCGCGCAGGTCGCCCAAGCTGGACGTCTCGAACGCCCATGAAGCGGTCGCGGCCCAGGCCACCAGGGCCGATTTGGCTATCACGAAGGCGAGCAGCCAGAGCCGCGCCGGCTGGGCGGCATCGGCGCTGCGGGCCGTCAGGGCGAGCAGGATGAAGCCCGCGTCCTGGACGATGGAATAGACGACGATCTCCTCGATCTCGTCGTGGAGCATCGCCCCCACTGCGCCGAGGACCAGCGTCGCGACCGCCACGACCTGCACGGCCACGACGGCGCGGTCGAGCCAGTCGCCCGGGACGCCGAAGATGCTCGCGTTCCAGCTGAGCGCGACCAGCCCCAAGCCCGTTGGAATCCAGACCAGCGAGAGAACCAGGCCGAGGCCTTCGCCACTCCGGCTGAGCAGGGCCGCGGGAACGTGGAACGGCACGGCGCCAGATCGGACCGCGACCGCTGCGGCCACCACCAGGAATGCCAGGGCCAGCACGAAGGTCGGATCGTCGCTGTTCCAGTTCGTGTTGAGGATCGTGACCGCTGCGAGAAGCGAGGCCGAGACGACGAGTGCGAGGGTGCGCAGCTCGGCCACGCCCACGGTTGTGCCCAGCGGCGTCGAGCGCACGCGACTGGCAATCAGCGCGGCAGGCGCGGTGGCGGCTGCCGCGGCGGCGAGGGCGACGGTCGGATCCGTGGACGAGATGGCGACGCCGACGCCGGCCATGGTGGCGAGCGCCGCCGGCGCGAGTCGCTCCGGCCAGCCGGTGAGGAGGCCGACGATGCACAGCAACAGGCTGCTGGCGGCGAGGGCCGAGAGGAAGAAGCCCCCGAACCAGGTGGTGGCCAGCTGAACCTCGCCCAGCGTGGCCGAGTCGTTTGGTCTCATGAGCAACGCCGCTGCCAGCGCCCCGCCCAGGCTGGCCAGCGCCACCAGCCGCGAAAGCCTGGCATACGGCTGGGTCAGCAGCGTAAGGAGCAATCCCGTCACGCAGATGAGCAGGAATGCGACCAGCGTCATGGCTTGCCGCCCAGGTTCGGTCGCGTGTGGGGGCGCTTCTTGGGGACCGGCTTGGCCGTCTCGGCCGGGCGCGGCCCGGGTGCGCGCCGAGCGATTCGCGCTCGGTCTCGACGGGGCTCGGCCTCGGGCGCCCCCCAGGCCAGCCAGTCGTCCGGCTCGAGGGGATCGGCGGTCATCGGCCGCGGCCGGCGCTCAGACTCGGCCGGGCGGATCGGTTGTGACTCCTCGACAGGCGCCGCCGCGTCGGCCGCCGCCCAGTCGGTTGCCTCCAGCGTTTCGATCGCCGAAGCCGTCCGCGGCCCCGCTGCGTTGGCTCCCTCGGCCCAGACCTCCGTCGCTTCGTCCGCCTCGGACGATGGAATGAGCAGGCTGGTGGCTCCGGCGATTCCCACCAGGAGCGCCGCCAGAGCCAGCTGCTCGAGAGCGGGCGCGGAGCCCGACCAGGCCACGACTAGGAGCGAGCTTCCGAGGGTGAGGAGAGTGACCCCGACGCCCATTCGGAACACGTCGCGACCGGCTAGGGGCACGACCGCCAGTGCGATCAGCGAAAGGCCCGCCGCCTGTGCCTCGGCCGGCCCGGCCAGCGGGTCGACCGGCGTGATGGCGAGGCCGACCGCGAACGCCGCGGTTGCGACCGCCCCTTCGGCCACCAGGCCGATCGCCGAGCCGGCGCTGTCCGCCGTCCCCGAACCGGCCGCCGCCCAGAGCAGATACGCGGCCAGCATCGCGCCGAGGATTCTGGCGGTCACCGCCAGGGAGCCTGGGAGGGGTGAGGTCACGAGCGAAGCCGCCACGGCCACCAGCATCAGGCCCAGGACGACGATCCGTCCGTCGCGAGCGGTTACCGCGACCACGCCGCCCAGCACGACGGCGACGGCGGCGAACACCGCCGCGTCTAGCACGTCGCGGCGGCGCGGGCGATCGGGATGCGCCGTCCCATCATCATTTGTGCGTGGGGGTAGCGGTCGGGGCTGCGGGCGTCTCCGTCGAAGCTGCCGGCGACTCCGCCGGGGGCAGGATACCGAACTGGTCGAACGGCCAGTAGCGCAGCCAGGCGCGGCCGATCACGGTCGACTTGTCGATCGGCCCGAACGCGCGCGAGTCCTGCGAATCGGATCGGTGATCGCCCATGACGAATAGCTGGCCGTCCCCGATCTTCCAGGTGTGGTTCTTGGGATCGGCCGGCAGGGTCGCCTGGCCCTGGTAGACGTAAGGCTCGTCGAGCTGCGACCCGTTGACGAAGACGCGACCGTCGTGGATATCGATCGTGTCGCCGCCAACTCCGATGACCCGCTTGATGAAGGGCGTCCCCGATGCGTCGCGCGCCCAGCCGGCGGGCGGGTTGAAAACGACGATGTCGCCATGGTGGTAGTCGTCGAAGCGCGGGGTCAGCTTGTCCACCAGAACGTACTGATTCGGCATCAGCGTGCTCTGCATGGACTGCTGCTGAATCTCGTACGGCTGGGCGACGAACAGCTGAATCAGCACGAAGACGATGAGGGTCAAGAGCAGTGTCTCGAGCACCTCGAAGAGGCAGCCCAGCGATCGGTGCTTCACAAGTCCGCGAGTATAGGGGCTGTGCTATCGTCCTGCCCTGTGGAAGTTCGTAACCGAATGGGCTGGCTGGACAGCGGTCGGTTCATAAGAGCGTTGGCTCCGATCGCGGGCCTGGCCCTGGTGGCGGTCGTCCTGTACAACGCGACGTCCGTCGATCGCGTAGCGCCCAACTATCAGATCAAGCTGAGCGCCCCTTCGCCCGACGGCAACCTCGCCCTGACGCTGACCTCGATCGACGTCGTCTTCAGCGAAGAGGTGAGGCGCAACACCGCCGAGAATGCCTTCTCCATCAGCCCGCAGGTCACGGGATCGCGCCACTGGCAGGGCACCACGCTGATCTTCACTCCGTCCGCCAAGCTGCCTCTTGCGACCACTTTCAAGGTCCACGTCGCGAGCGGCGTGCAGGACCTGGCCGGCAACAGTCAGGACAAGAGCCAGGACATGACCTTCACCACCGTCGGGGCGCCCGCCGTCCAGTCGATCACGCCGCCGGCCAGGGCCCTGGCGGTACCGGTCGACACGGCGATCCAGATCACGTTCGACCGGAACATGGACACCCAGCCGGTCCTGGACGGCCTGACCATCGAGCCGGACGCACCCTACACCGCAACGTGGAACGGTCCGACCCTGACGATCGTGCCCAACCACCCTCTGGCCTTCGCCACGCTCTATTCGATCAAGATCGGCGACCCGGCGGTCGACACGGACGGGACGCGGCTCTCGGCTTTCGTGTCCACGTTCATGACCGTCGGGATGGGCTTGAGGGTCAGCGGGCTGATCCCCGCCCCCAACGTCGCCGGCGTCAGCGTTCGAAGCCCGATTGCGGTGGTCTTCGACGGTCCCATCGACCCTTCCTCGATCGAGGACGCCATCCATCTCACGCCGCCGGTGAGCGGCAAGATCGAGGTCATGACGCTGCCGGACGACCGCCAGGCTTCGGTGTCGGCTTCGCCATCGCCCACGCCGGCGGCCGCCTCGCCGGCGGACTCGGGCAAGAACGTGCTGGTCTTCACGCCGGATGGGTCGCTGGCCTCCCACACCACGTACACGGTGTCGATGAGTTCGAGCGTCCGGCGCACCGACGGCGAGGCGGCGTCCGAGGAATCGTGGACGTTCACCACCGGCGAGCCTCCAACGAGCGCCCAGAACCAGATTGTCTTCCTGTCCGATCGCGGCGGAGTCGCCAACGTCTGGCTGATGAACCCCGACGGGTCGAACCAGCGCGAGGTCACGGCCGAGCTCGTCGCGGTGAGCGGCTTCGACGTCAGCGGCGACGGCAACGCGATTGCCTACGGGGCCGGCGGCGTGGTCAAGCGGATGGGGATCAACGGCGACGACCTGCACGTCCTCACGGCGAGCGGCTCCTTCGACTACGCGCCCGAGTTCACCCCGGACGGCACGGCCCTGATCGTTGGGCGGCGCGATGCCACGGGCGCCGACCAGGGTTACTGGCGAATCCCGATCGTCTCCGGGGCCGATCCCATTCAGCTTGCCCCAGACGGCGCTCCCGGCCTCGGCAGCGTCCTTGTGCAAGGAGATGAGCTGACGGGCTCGCCTGGGGAGCCGTCCTGGACCCCGCGGGCGGCCTTCGCCGGGGACGGTAAGACGATGCTCGTTGTGCGCGGGATCGACAGCGCGGTCGAGCTGGTGGACATGGCCGGGGTCAAGCCGCCGGTGGTGCTGGGGCTCGCGGGCAATTCACGGCCGATCTGGGATCCGCAGGACGACGCGTTCTACGTCGTCGCCTCGGACGACAAAGGCGCGACGTGGTCGTATTTCCGGGTCACGACCGGCGGCCTCACGACCAGAACCGCCGCGGCCGTGGGCGATCTGGCGATTGCCGGAAACGGCCAGGTGGCGTTCGCCGTCCGGACCGGGGACGGAGCGATTCACCTGGCGGTCGCCTCGTCGGCCGGCTCCCCCACGTCGGCCCTCATCACGTCCGATCCGACCTGGAGCGAGGGCTCGCCGTCCTTCTCGCCCGACGGTTCGCTCATTGTCTTCGGGCGCTTCCGGACGCGCAGCCCGACGGTCTCGGGCGGGATCTGGATCGTCGGGCCCGATGGCACTGGCCTGAAGAACCTGGCCACAGACGGCGCCTATCCGCGCTGGCTTCCTTAGGCGAGGGCTTCGGACGGGTGTCGCGAGGGCGCCGGCTGCCGCTCGCTGAGCGCTCCAGCCGTTTGCGGCATCGCGCGAAGTGCCTGCCGGCCGCGGCTTCTGCGTCACATGCCCGGGCCAAACGGCCCGAGCCGTCGGGACCAACCGCCCCGCTTCGGTTGCCCCGGATGCATAATCGACGGGCTTTCCGTCGTTTGACCCTCCCTTTGGGCCGTTGATACACTCCGCGCGGCCCGTGTATGCAACACACCGTCGGATCCGGGCCCTAGCCCCAGGAAGCGCGCCGTCCCGCCGCGCTCCCCCCGTGCCTGCAAGAGAAGGAGCCGCTCGCCCCCCATGGATCCAAGTCTGCTCCAAGCGTTCATCCCGATCGCGGGACTGCTCGCGGTAGGGTTCGCGATTTTCCTCGCTCGTGACGTCCTGTCCCGCGACACCGGGACCAAGGAGATGATGGACGTCTCCGCGACGATCAACGAGGGCGCGGTTGCCTTCATCAAACGCCAGTACACGACGATCGGCCTCCTGGCCCTTGCCGGCTCGGTCATCATCTTCGCGATCATCTCGCTCCTCGAGACTGCGAGCGTCGCGGATACGTCGCACCACGGGCTCGACATGGGCATGCGCACCGGACTCGCCTTCCTCGTCGGGGCGGCGTGCTCGATGGCCTGCGGGATCATCGGCATGCTCGTCAGCGTCAAGGCGAACGTTCGCGTCGCCTCGGCTGCCCGGCGCAGCCTGGTCGAGGCCGTGCAGGTCGCGATGCGCGGCGGGGCCGTCTCCGGCTTCCTTGTTGTCGCCCTCTCGCTGCTCGGCGTCTGGTCCATCTTCGCAGTCAACGGCGGCCTGGCCGGCGGCGACAGCACCAAAGACGCGCCGTTCCTGATCGTCGGCTACGGCTTCGGGGCCAGCTTCGTCGCCCTCTTCGCCCAGCTGGGCGGCGGCATCTACACCAAAGCCGCCGACGTGGGCTCCGACCTCGTCGGCAAGGTCGAGGCCGGCATCCCCGAGGACGACCCGCGCAACGCGGGCGTCATCGCCGACCTCGTCGGTGACAACGTCGGCGACTGCGCCGGCCGCGGCGCGGACCTCTTCGAGTCGACCGCCGCCGAGAACATCGGTGCCATGATCCTGGGCGTCGCCGTCTACGCCCTGGCCGTGAAGGCTGGCTGGCCGAACCCGACCGCCTGGATCTTCTTCCCGCTCGTCGTCCGAGCCTTCGGTCTCGTCTCCACGATCGTCGCGATGTTCTTCATCCGCGGCAAGGAGACCGAGAACCCGATGAACATCCTGAACCGCGGCTACTGGGTCACGACCATCTTGAGTGCCGCGGCGCTGGCCCTCGTCACCAACGTGATGATGAACACGAACGGCGCGACCGGCGACAACGGCATCCCCACCTGGATCTACTTCTTCGGCTGCGGTGTCGTCGGTCTGGCGACCAGCATCGCCTTCGTCTATATCACCCAGTACTACACCGCCGGCAGCTTCCGCCCGGTCAGGGAAATCGCCGAGGCGTCCAAGACCGGCCCGGCGACCAACATCATCGCCGGCGTCGCCGTCGGCTTCGAGACGACCGCCGTCACAGCCATCACGATCGGCATCGCCCTGCTCGCCAGCCATTGGCTCGGCTCTCACTCCGGCCTCGGCGCGGCGGGCGGCGTCTTCGGAACCGCCGTCGCAACGATGGGCATGCTCATGACCACGGCCTATGTGCTGGCGATGGACACCTTCGGTCCGATCACCGACAACGCCGGCGGCATCGCCGAGTTCAGCCGCGCCGAGAAGGGCGCCCGCGAGATCACCGACCGCCTCGATGCAGTCGGCAACACCACCAAGGCGCTGACCAAGGGCTACGCCATCGCGTCGGCCTCGCTGGCCGCCTTCCTCCTTTTCAGCGCTTACATCTCAAAGATCAACCTGATCCTGGGCAACCAGATCGCCGCCGGCAAGCCCGGCGTCCACCTCATGACCGCGGTCGACCTGGCCGACGTGAACGTGTTCGTGGCCGCGCTGATCGCCGCGATGCTCGTCTACTTCTTCAGCTCGCTGGCGATCCGGGCCGTCGGCACGACCGCTCAGGCGATCATCGTCGAGGTCCGCCGCCAGTTCCGTGAGATCCCCGGGATCATGGACTACACCGGCCGGCCCGACTACGCCCGAGTCGTCGACATCACGACCCGCGCCGCCCTCCGCGAGATGATGCTGCCCGGCATCGTCGCCGTCGCCACTCCGATCGTCGTCGGCGTCCTCCTCGGCTACCAGGCCGTGGCCGGTCTGCTGATGGTCGGCACGATCGCCGGCGTCCTGCTCGCCACCGTCCTCAACAACGGCGGCGGAGCGTGGGACAACGCCAAGAAGTACATCGAGTCGGGTCACCTCCTCGATGAAGACGGCAACGTGATCGGCAAGAAGACGCCGGCGCACGCTGCCGCCGTCGTCGGCGACACCGTCGGCGATCCCTTCAAGGACACCGCCGGCCCGTCCCTGCACGTTCTGGTGAAGTTGCTGGCCACCATCACCCTGGTGATGGCCCCGCTCTTCATCCGCTAGGAAGAGCCACTCGGCGCGGGCCGGCGGTCGTCCGACCGCCGGCCCGGGCACTTTCGGGGCCGCGTCCGTCCCATCGCGGCCCAGCCACACATCCGCGGGGACCCTGAAGCCATCCGCACCCGGAGGAGACATCGCGTGGACCTGTCCATCCAGGCGTTGATCATGGGGCTCGTTCAGGGTCTGACCGAGTTCGTGCCGATCTCCAGCTCCGGCCATCTGATCCTGGTGCCCTGGGCGATGGGCTGGAATGATCCCTTCATCAACTCGCTGGCGTTCAGCGTCATGCTTCACATGGGCACGCTGCTGGCGCTTGTAGCCTACTTCTGGCGCGATTGGCTGACGCTCATTCCCGCCGGTTTGGCCAGCATCCGCGACCGCTCGTTGCGCGACGATCCCGACCGCAAGATGGCGTGGCTCCTGGTCGTCGCCACGATTCCCGCGGTGCTCGTTGGGCCGCTTCTGTCCGACACCATCGAGTCGTGGGTTCGCGAACCCGCCCGCGTGGCCGTCATGCTCTGCGTGGGAGCGGCGGTCCTGTGGCTCGCCGAGCGCTGGGGCAGCAAGGTACGCGAGATGGAATCGATGACCTTCGGCGGCGCGCTCGGGATCGGCGTTGCCCAGGTGCTGGCCCTCGTTCCCGGCATCAGCCGTTCCGGCATCAGCATCGCCGCGGGGCTCTTCGAGGGTTTGAACCGCGAGGCGGCGGCGCGGTTCAGCTTCCTGATGGCCACGCCGGTCGTAGCCGGGGCCGGGCTGTGGGAGGCTCGCAAGCTCTTGACCGGCGAGGCGGGCGTGCACCCGGAGACGCGCCTCGTGCTCATCGGATTCGTGGCGGCGGCCACCTCAGGCGTGCTCGCCATTCACTTCATGCTCGAATTCCTGCGGCGCCAGCCGGTTACCTTGTTCGTTGTCTACCGCGTCCTCGCCGCCGCGGCGGTCTTCATGATCCTGCTCTCGCCCCACGGCGCATGAAAGAGGTGCGGCGATGCTAGAGGTCAGCCCGGGGAGGCCGGCAGCGCGATGGAAGTGATGAAGCAGCTCCGGCAGCGCGAGATACGCGATCTGCTGGGGCAGCGACCGATCCGCACTCAACAGGATCTCGCGGCCGCCCTCCGGGACCGGGGCTTCCGGGCCACTCAGGCCACGATCAGCCGAGACGTCGCGGAGCTGGGCCTCATCAAGTCCAACCAGGACGGGGTCCAGTCGTACATCGTGCCGGCGCGGGTCACGGAGGCGGAGAGCACCGGCGAGGAGCGGCTCCGGGCGCTCCTGCACGATCTCCCGGTCGAGATCCGCGAGGCGGGCCTGATGCTCGTCGTCAAGACGCTTCCCGGCTCCGCCCACGCCATCGCTGCGGCGCTGGACCGCACGCGCTGGCCGGAGGTCGTGGGCAGCATCGCGGGTGACGACACCGTCTTCGTCGCCTTCGCCGACCGGATGTCGATGCAGCGCATCCGCGGCCGGCTCCTCCAGCTCGGCAGCTAGGCCGGGAATCGCGCTCCGATCCCCACAGACATGGACCGGCCCCGGCGCTCGGGGAGGAGGAGGGAGGATCCGAGCGGCGGGGCCGGTGTCATTGCTGGCTTATGGCCGAAGAATGGTCAGTTTCACTTCAGGTTGCCAGTCCTCATAGGTCCTTCCCCGTTCGGGACCTCCGTTCTAATCAATTCGAATGGCCGGTCGGGGCCCACATGGGATGTCCTTCTCTTTGACATGGCGGAGGGGGGCGGCTAGGATACGCGCCGGCCGAACTTCAGGGCACCGAGACGGTGACGCCTGGAGTTTTTCCTTTATCGCGGGCCCTCCAGGTCCGACCAGGGTCGCAGTCGACACGAACGGAGCCCCTCGGCGGTGAACAACAAGACTCAGTACATCTCGGAAGAGGGCCTGGTCAAGCTGCGGGCTGAGCTCGAAGAGCTTGTCAACGTGCGCCGAGCCGAGATCGCGCAGCGAATCCACGACGCCAAGGAGCACGGCGACCTGGCCGAGAACGCCGAGTACGAGGACGCCAAGAACGAGCAGGCGTTCGTCGAGGGTTCGATCCAGCGCCTCGAGGCGCTCGTCAAGAACGCGACCATCATCGACGGCAACCACGGCACCGACCACGTCCAGATCGGTTCGACCGTGAAGGTGGAAGGTTCGGACGGCCGGGAGCAGTTCACGATCGTCGGTTCAACTGAGGCCAGCCCGCGCGAGGGCAAGATCTCGAATGAGTCGCCGGTCGGCCGCGCGCTCCTGGGCAAGCGCAAGGGCGAGTCGGTCGTCGTGCACGTCCCGGCCGGGGACTTCTCGTACAAGATCCTCGATATCCGCTGAGCGGGGGCGGCTGCCGTGTACTGGGCCGATGAGCTAGCTGCCTCGGCTTCCGGGCGCCAGGTCGTCAACGACTCGAAGTCGCCCTCGGGCACGGTCCACGTCGGCAGCCTGCGGGGGGTCGTCCTCCACGACGCTATCTATAGGGCGCTGCGGCAGGCCGGGTTAGAGGCCACGTTCCTCTACGGCGTCGACGACATGGACGCCATGGATTCGCAGGCGCTGCTGACCCCAGACGCGGTCGAGAAGTACATGGGCGCGCCGCTCTCGCGCGTGCCGGCGCCCGAGGGGAGCAGCGCGGCCAGCTACGCCCGCCACTTCGTCGGCGAGATCTTCTTCCGGACCTTCGAGCCGCTCGGCATCAAGCCCGAGTTCTACTGGGTCAGCGAGCTGTACGCGGCTGGGCGGATGGACCCCTACGTGAAGCTGGCGCTCGACCGGGCGGATCGTGTGCGCGCGATCTACATGCGCGTCAGCCACGTCGAGCGCAACAGCAGCTGGCTGCCGATCCAGGTAATCTGCGAGCAGTGCGGCAAGATCGGGACCACGTACGCCACCGAATGGAACGGCGAGACGGTGGCGTACAAGTGCATGCCGGACCTGGTGTCGTGGGCGCGCGGATGTGGGAACGAGAGCCGAATCTCGCCGCTGAGAGGCCGGGCCAAGCTCCCGTGGAACCTCGAGTGGGCCGCCAAGTGGGGCCTGCTCGGCGTCACGGTCGAGGGCTGCGGCAAGGACCTGGCCACGGCCGGCGGGTCGCGCGATCGCTCGGACGCCATCAGCCGCGAGGTCTTCGAGGTAGAGCCGCCACGCAACGTCGCCTACGAGTTCCTCAACGTCGGCGGCAAGAAGATGTCGACGTCGAAGGGCCAGGGCGCCGCGGCCCACACCATCGCCGAGGTTCTCCCGCCCGAACAGCTGCGCTTCCTCTTCCTGCGCCCGCGGCCGAGCCAGGTGATCGACTTCGACCCCGAGGGCGAGACTATCCCGCGCCTCTTCGACGAGTTCGATAGGATCGCCGCCGCCACGGCCGGGCGCGAGGTCAAGGGCGAGCTGCCGGCCGACTACGAGCGGCTCTTCACCTATTCGCTGCTGGGCCCCGCACCGGACGCGATTGCGGCCGCCCACGCGTTCCGCCCCGCCTTCGCGCATCTCGCCCTGCTGCTGCAGATCCCCGGCGTCGACATCGGCGAGCGGATGGAGGCCGAGAAGGGCGCACCGCTCACTGCGCTGGAGGCCGCGATCCTGTCCGAACGAACCGCCTCGGCCCGCGTCTGGCTGGACTCGTACGCCCCCGAACGCGCGCGCCTGACCATCCGCCGCGACGCCGTGCCGGAAGAAGTCGCGGCCCTGGACTCGGCGCAGAGGGCGTACCTCGGCGCGCTGGCCACGGCCGCGGACTCGAAGAAGCCCGGCTCGGGTGAGGCGTGGCAGAGCCTGATCTTCCACGTAGCCACCGAGGCGGAGCTGCCGTCCGGGCGTGCCTTCGGCGCTCTGTACGCGGCCTTCCTCGGCCGAACGAACGGCCCCCGTGCGGGCTGGCTGCTGGCCAGCCTCGAGCCGGACTTCGTGGTGGAGCGGTTGCGGGCAGCGGGCGTCCCGGCCTAGAGCCGACGCCAAGCACCCGGAGCCGACGCGTACCGAACCCACTGCCCAGGCTAAACTCAGCGGCAGTGCGGTCAGGGCCGCCGGTGGAGACAACGGGAGTGAGCGAGGCATGAGCATCGGGCTGGCACGACTGCGCGAGGAGCCGGATCGGGTCCGCCAGGGCGCGATCGACAAGGGCGAGGACCCGACGGTCATCGATCAGGCTCTGGCGCTGGAGGGCAGGCGCCGCCAGCTGCTCGGTGATTCGGATCGGCTCAAGGCCGACCGCAACGCCGCCTCCAAGAAGATCGGCGAGGAGATCCGCAAGGGCGCCGCGCCCAACGGCCCCGAGGTCGCGGCTCTGCGCCAAGCCTCGACCGACGCCGGCGCTCAGATCGAAAAGCTGGACGCCGAGCTGGCCGCCGCGGAATCCCAGCTCGAGGAGCTGCTCCTGCGCATTCCCAACCCGGCCGATCCGGACGTCCCGGTCGGCGATGCCTCGGCCAACCAGGTCGTGAGAACCTGGGGTGAGCAGCTGCCGAAACAGGCGCCACTCCCCGAGGGCGGCACCTGGACGCGCCGACCTCACTGGGAGGTCGCCGAGGACCTGCGCATGTTCGACCTGGAGCGCGGGGCCAAGATCACGGGCTCCGGTTTCCCGGTCTACACGGGCCAGGGCTCGCGCCTCCAGCGAGCGCTGATCGACATGATGCTCGACATCCACACCGCCGAGCACGGCATGACCGAGATCTGGCCGCCGGCCCTCGTCAACGCCGCATCGGCCCGTGGCACCGGCCAGATCCCCGACAAAGAAGACCTCATGTACGTCGTCCCGCGCGACGATTTGTACCTCGTGCCCACGGCGGAGGTTCCGGTCACGAACCTCCATCGCGACGAGATCTTCGAGGCCGGCCAGCTGCCGGTTCGATACGCCGCCTACTCGCCCTGCTTCCGCCGCGAAGCCGGCGCGGCCGGCAAGGATACCCGCGGCATCCTGCGTGTCCACCAGTTCGACAAGGTCGAGATGGTCCTCTTCGAGAAGCCCGAGGCTTCGACCGAGGCGCTCGAATGGCTGACCGGTCGAGCCGAGGTCATCCTCCAGCGCCTGGGGCTGGCCTATCGAGTCCTGCTTATGGCGACCAGGGACATGGGCTTCGTCCAGGCCAAGAAGTACGACCTCGAAGTCTGGGCGCCTGGCGTCGAGCGCTGGCTCGAAGTCAGCTCGTGCTCCAACTTCCGCGACTACCAGGCCCGCCGCATGGCGATCCGCTATCGGCCCGAAGCCGGCGCGAAGCCCGAGCTCGTGCACACGCTCAACGGCTCGGGGCTGGCGCTCGCTCGGACGGTCGCCGCAATCCTCGAGACGTACCAGCAGCCGGACGGCAGCCTGATCGTCCCGGAGGCGCTGGCGCCCTACATGCACACGGATCGGATCGGCCGGTAGGGAGCGCGGTCCGGGCCTCTGCCTCGGAATATGAAGCCGACGGCGGTTTCTGCGAAGATTGCGCCTCTCACGCCCGATGTCGGGCAGGTTCCCGATCGGGACAGGCAGGAGGGATCCATGCAAGCTGACGGACGCCGAAGCCTTCGACGGAGGACACGCCTCGGCGGGCTGGCGCTAGTGGCCGCGTGCACGGCGCTAGCCGTCACAGGCTGCATCCAGGCCACCGCTACGCCGGAGACGATCTACATCACGCTCCCGCCGTCGACGCCCGGACCGACCGTGACTCCGTCGACCGTCGCGCCGACGGGCACGCCCGCGCCCACGGCGACGGCCACGGCCACGCCCGTCGCGGCGGCGCCGACCGTCTCGAGCACGACCGTCGCGGCTACCGCGCCCGACGGCCGATGGAGCGTCTCGTTCCGCAAGCCCGTGGTCTCCGGTGTCGCGGCGGCCGTGGTGACGGCGATGAACAACTCCATCACCACCAGGGTGAACTCGTTCATCAGCTCGTTCAACGGCACAGAGCTGCCGGTCGTCGCCAGCGGCGACGCACCGAGCAAGCTCACGGGCGATTTCTCCGTCGCCTTTCTCTCGCCCTCGCTGCTCAGCCTCCGCTTCACCGTCGAGACTTCGATCACCGGGGCCGCCCATCCCTCGACCCAGGCGGGGAGCATCAACTTCAACGTCGCGTCCGGTGCCGTGATCCAGTTTCCGGACCTGTTCACGAGCCCCGCGGCCGCGCTGCCGGTGCTGCAAACGCAGGCCCACACGAAGCTGACCGCGTTGCTCGGCGCGGACCTCGCCTGGCCGGCCTCGGTGACGATGGCCGACTTCGGCGGTGCCTGGGCTTTCACCCCCGCCGGCCTGGAGCTCACCTGGTCGCAGGGCGACATCGCCAGCATGGCCTCCGGCACGCCGACGATCTCGATCGCCTGGTCGGCCCTCAAGACGGTCATCGCCAAGCCGGGTCCCGCCGCCGGGTTCGTGCCCTAGGCGGCCACCAACTCGACCAGCGACAGCAGCTCGCGCAAGGCCTCCTCACCCGGCACTTCGCACCGCCGGATCGGCGTCGCACTTGGGGCGCCGAGAGCCTCCCGAACCGCGTCCACCAGGGATGGGCGCACGACCGCCACGGCGAGGCGGTACTCGCCGGCACGCAGGACATCGAGCGCGTTGACCCAACCCTCTCGGAGGTCCATCTCCAGCGGTCCGATCTCGTCCACGATCAGGACATCGCACGGGCAGGCCGCGCCGAGGCGCGAGACCCCCCAGGCCACGGCCTCCTCGTCGAATCGATACGGTCCGGCCCGCAGCCTGCCGGGCAGCTCGTCCACCTCCGCGAGGCGTCGACGCTCCTCCGTGCGCACGTCCACGACGTCGATGCCGACCTTCACTCCGCCATCGATGCGCGCCGGGCAGAGAATGCCTGAGCAACCGAGCCCGAGCTCGTGCGCACGATCGAGGAGTCGGCGGCAGGTCGTCGTCTTGCCCGTCCCCGGTGCGCCCGTGAGGATCACGATCCGGCCGTCGGGGAGTCCACGCCCGCGTGATGATGTCACCGGACGGTCCAGTAGATCAGGGCGGAGCCGTCGTCGGGCGGCCATACGTAGCGCCCGCCCTCGTGGCCCAGCCGACGGCGCAGGAGCGCACCGAAGTACTCGTCGTGCTCGGTCGTGTCGCACACGCCGAAGTGCCGCTTCATCCGCTGCAATGCGTCCTCGAAGCTGGCGCTCTGTCGCGGCGCCCGGCTCCCGCCGCGTTCCATGAGGACGTGGTGCCGGAGCCCCATCTGGCGCACGACGTTGTCCGCGACCGTGAGGTTCGGGCTGTCGATCGGATGGCCCCAGAGGTGGAGGGCGGCCTCCGCCATGATCCCCCGGGAGCCTGGTGCCCGCACCACCAGAAAGCACATTCGCCTCGTGCAGGCGATCATGCGGCCAACGAACGCGGGGAGATCAGGGGACCAGTACATGGCATGGGCGCACAGCGAGAAGTCGTGCTGCTCGACGGCGACCTCCGGCCACGATCCCTCCACCACGCTGACGTTCGTGAGGCCCCGGACGGCCAGGTTGTCCTCCAGAACCCGGATCATGGCCGGCGAGCGCTCGACCGCGGTGACGCGGGCGGCATGCGGGGCCACCAGCGTGGTCCACGCCCCCGTCCCGGCACCGATGTCGAGCAGCGTGGCGGCCTCCGTGATCTGCGCCATGACGAACTGGCGGGTCGAATCTGGCTGGGTCCAGCGTCGGGCCACGCGCTCGTCGTAGTCCCGCGCCCGCGACTCCCACGGGTCGATGCACCCTGGCGACCTCGGATCGACGGCGGATCCGTCGTCGAGGCATCGTGCCCGGGCCACCACGAGGTTGCGCCAGAGAGCGGCCCAGTCGGTCGCTCCGCCGATGCGGAGCCGGGCCCGCTCGTCTGCGCCGACGCTCATGTCCAAAGCACTGCCTGCCGTCCGTCGACCCGGGCGATCTGCACGGGCACTCCGTACGTGGCGCTCAGGTTGTCGGCCGTGAACACCTCGGCAAGCGGACCGGAACCGCAGACCTGCCCATCGCGCATCAACACGAGGTGCGTGGCGATGGCCGCGGCAACGTCCGGCTCGTGCGTCGTCAGGAGCACCGTCATCCCCCTGGCGAGGCGGTCGCGCACGAGCTGGACCAGGCGTACCTTGTGCGCGAGATCCAGGTGCGACGTGGGTTCGTCCATCAGCAAGAGTCGGGGCTGCTGTGCCAGGGCTCGGGCGACCAGCGCGTTCTGGCGCTCGCCGCCGCTCAACGTCGTGATGGCCCGGTTGCACAGCTGGCCCAAGCCGACCTCGTCGATCGCTTCCCGGGCGATCCGCTCGTCGTCCGCCCCCGGCATGGCGAGCGGGGCAAGGTACGGTGCGCGCGCCAGCAGGACGTAGTCGAGGATCGAGTAGTCGAACGGGGTGCGTTCGACCTGGGGCACGAGCGCCATCGACTGCCCGCGCTGTCGCCGCGGGTACGCGTTCAGCGGCCGTCCGTCGAGGAGGATGCGGCCGCTTCGAGCCCGGAGCCAACCCAGCGCCAGGTGGAGCAGCGTGCTCTTGCCGACGCCGTTGGGGCCCAGGATCGCGGTGGCTGTCCCGCCGTCGATGTCGAGCGACAGCCCTTGCAGCACCGGGCGAGTGCCCGACCCGTAACCGAACGTGACGTCGTCGAAGGTGAGGAGCGCCGTCATCGCTGCTCTACCCCATGTCCGTAGGTCATGAAGATCACGATGAAGAACAGGGCCCCGATGAGCGACGTGAGGATGCCGATTGGAATCTCACCCGCCAGCAGCGTCCGGGCGATGTCGTCGCACAGCACGCCGAAGAGCCCGCCGATGAGCAACGCCGCCGGAACGGCGTACCGCGCGTCTGCGCCGAACAGGCGCCGGGCGATGTGCGGGACGATCAGTCCCACCCAGCCGACCATCCCGCACACGGATACGACGGCTGCCGTCGCCGCGACCCCGGCGGAAAGCAGCAGCGCTCGCTCGCGCCCGGGGGCCGCACCCATTGAGAACGCCGTCGAGTCGTCGAGGGACAGAAGGTTCAGGCGCCAGCGCATCCGGTACACGACGAACAGGCTCACGAACACGACGGGCGCGATCGACCAGAACTGGGGCCAGGTGATGCTGGCCAATCCACCCAGGAGCCAGAAGGTGATCTCCGGGAGCTGGCTCAGCGGGTCGGCCATGTACTTGAGCGCGCCGACCCCCGCCGAGAACAGGGCGGACACGGCGATGCCCGCGAAGACGAGGCGAAGCACGGAGCCGCCGAACCGCGCCCGCCGTGCCAGGAGGTAGGAGAACCCGAGGCCGGCGAACGCGAAGAGCGCGGCCGACGCCTGCACGAGCCAGGCCGTGCTGCCCCAGCAGATGATGGCCAGCGATGCCCCGAAGGCGGCGCCCTGCGACACGCCGAGGAATCCCGGGTCCACCAGGGGATTGGCGAAGATCTGCTGGAATACAGCACCTGCCGCGGACAGGCTCATGCCCAGGGCCAGTGCCACCAGGATCCGGGGCAGCCGCAGGTTGAACACGATGCGCTGCGCCAGGTCGTCGGTCGCGAGCCGATCAGGCGCGATGATCCCAGGGCTGGGATAGCGGCCGATGAGGAGCGACATCGCGACGGCGACACCGAGGAGCGCGGCGATCAGCGCCAGCTTGCGAGTGGCCGTCGTCGCACCCCAGCTCCACGCCGGGGGCGTACTCACCGCGGCGGCGCTCCGGCTCAAGGCAGACTGCCGGTGAGGTACGGCTTCACGTTGATGTCATATGCCGCGTCGTCCATGCCATACAGATCCTTGTAGAAGCTCCGAATCTCGGCGTCCATGGAGAGACTCGCAAATCGGTCGGGGTGCATCTTCGCGGCGAGCCAGGTGAGGCCCAGCACCCAGCGAGGATCGGGCTGGTCCCAGCTGTAGTAGTCGCCGGGGAAGCCGTAGATCGCGCCCCGCTTGACCGCATCCAGCGCCTGCCACTGCGGATCGGCCTCGAGTTTGGTCACGACATCGTTCACGTTGCCGGAGTAGACGATGACGAAGATCTGATCGGGATCCCAGGCCGCGATCTGTTCGAGCGTGACCGTGGTCCAGCCATTGCCGAGCTGGGCGTCCTTCCACACGAGTTGGCCGCCGCCGAGCTGGACCGCGGTGCTCTGGATGTAGCTGAGGGGCGGCACGTTGAACGCGACCGTGCCGTTCTTGTTGGAGTAATAGAGCATCAGCACCCTGGGCTTCTGGGCATCCTCGATGCGTGCGACCGCGGTGGTGACGCTGTTCGTCTGCTGCTGGAAGTACGAGATGAGCTGCTGAGCCTTCGGATCATCGCCAAAGAGCCGCCCGAGCGTGCCGAGGTCCCGCGCGTACTGGTCCGGCGTCTCGAAGTCGACGTAGACCACCTTCACGCCGAGCGCCTCGAGCGGCTTGCCGAGCGTGTCGGCGTTGCTGCTCTTCAGGAGAACGACGTCCGGCCTGGCGGCCGCGATCTGTTCCGCGCCGGCCGTGCCGTCGAGGATCGTCTTGCTGCCGTAGTTGGGATCGATCGCGGGGATGAATGAAAGCTTGTTCTGGACAGTGCTGCCGAGGGCGACCACGCGCGACGACGCCTCGGGGAAGAGATAGACGGCGTCGGCGACCATGAACAGAGCCTTGCCGGCGATGACGATCCGCATCGGAGGAGACGCAAACGTCACCTGGCGACCCATCGCGTCGGTGATCGCGACCGGGCCGCTGCTCGGGTTCGCGCTCGACGCAGCGCCGGGTGCCGCCGTAGACCCAGAACTCGAGCAGGCGCCGACCAGCAGGACGGCGGCCGCGGTCAGTCGAATGAACGATCGGATCACGCTCGAAGACCTCTCAGTCTTGTCGTGGGGAGGACATCGATTGCGGCGCTTTATCCATTCGCTTGTCGCCACTCCTGCCTTTCCAGTCGCCAAAGTGCTTCTCGTAGAGCTCGTCCAGCACCTTGTCGGCTTCGTCGAGCACCGCGCCGAAGGCCCCGACGAGCCACCTCCCTTCATCGGATACACCTGAGCCACCGCCACGTGCGCCGCCGATGCGGCGCTCGAGCAAGTCGAAGCCAAGGTGCTCCTCCGCCCGACGCACGATGTGCCAGGCCTTGCTGTATGCCATGCCCATGTCGGAGGCGGCGTGACGGAGCGATCCCGTCGCCTCGACCCGGACGAGCAGCTCGCGAATCCCGACACCAAAGACAGGCATTCCTTGGTCGTGCAGCCAGATTCGCTGTGCGGGACGGATCCCTGCAGGGCTCGATCCCTCGACGGGCGTGCCCGATTTGGTTCCGGTCATCTCCACTCCGAGCGTTATTCTCGACCAAGGATAACGTTCGAGCACTTCGGGCGTTGGCCGATTCGGCCGTGGTCGGCGAAGCCGTCAGCCGACCCGGCGGCGCACGTCCGCCATTCGCCGCCCGGCTCGAGGCCCAACCCCGCCGCGCTCATGGCTCGGCTCGCGCGACCGTCGAGTTCGCGCTCACGCGCGGCGCTCGGCGTGTGGCGTCGGTCGACATGGAGACCACGACTATTCCCAGGAACGTGGTCGCGGCGCCGGCTAGGTCCAGCGCCGTGAGCGGCTCGCCGAGCATGATCCACGATGAGGCGAGGCCTACGACCGGGACGGCCAGGAAGCCCATCGTCGTGGCGAGCGGGCTGAGGGAACGCGAGATGGACTGGCTCAGCCAGAAGGCAAGGGCGGTGGCGAGCGGACCGCTGTAGAGAACGGCGGCGACGGCCGTCGGCTCCCAGTGGATCGCGCGGCCCGACTCCAGGGCGAGTGCCGCGATCACGAGCGGCACCAGCGCGACGAAGAGCTGCCACGGCATGAGGTCGAGCGGCGACCCGCGCCACCCGTGGCGGCGGAGATGGATCGTCGTGACTGCCCACAGCACCGCGCTGAAGAGGAGCGCCGCGCTCCCGAGCAGCTGACCCGAGGACTGCCAGTCGATGGCCTGCGGGTTGAGCAGCATGGCGATCCCGGCCAGCCCGACGAGCAACCCGCCGACCTGCCGCCGGGCGCCCCCCGCGCGCAGCATCGGGAGCTGGATGAGCGCGACCCAGAGAGGCATCGTGTAGACCAGGATCGAGGAGCGGCCGGCCGAGATCATCGGCAGGGCAAAGTTCATCAGCGCGATTCCGGCGGCCATCTGGCCGATGCCGACCGAGAGGACGACCGGGACGTCGTGGCGAGAGGGGAGCCGCAGGCCGCGCCGCACGGCCAGGACGCCAACGATCACGGCCAGCCCGGTCGCTACTCGGAGAGCGCCGTACGTGAACGGCGGCAGATCGCGCAGGCCTATCTTGGCGACCGGCCAGTGGACGCCCCAGACGAAAGCAAGGCAGATCAGCAGCAGGTACGGGCGCGCTCGCGTGCCGCTCAGCCGGGCTCGCATGCCGTCTGGTCTCCTAGTTCGCGGTCGCGATAAGGCGCTCGATGGCGAGCGGCCTGCCGGGTCGCAGCACCGGCACGGTCATGCTGACGTCGATCCGCGCGCAGAAGGGGACGTCGTCACCGGCGCCGAGCTCTGTGACGAGCCGGCCGGCGACGGATTCGCGGAGCGGCGTGATCACATCGGGGTAACTCCCGCGGAGCTGGACGGCAGCGACAGCCGCTTCCGTCAGGCTGGCGTCGGCGCCACGTGCCCGGAGCGCTTCGACGAGCCGCTCCACGAGGACGCCGGCCGCGACTACGTCGTCGAGGGCGAAACGGCCGAGGGTGCCGGCACAGACGACGCCGACCCGAGCGCCAATCGGCTCGGCCAAGCTCACTGAGGCTTCGGCGCAGGCGCGGGCGTTCAGCAGGCACCCGACGAGTGTCGCAGGCGCGCCCGCCATCCAGCCCAGGACCTTCGTGCCGTTCGACGTGGAGAGGACGACGACGCGCCCCCGGACGTCGCCGCGGGCGATCTCAGCGGGGGAGTTGTCGAAGTCGAAGCCGGGCGGCCGGTAGCCGTGCCGCTCACCGACCAGGAGCGCGTCGTGCTCCCGGGCCAGGCTTCGCGCCCGCTGCAGTCCGGCGGTGACGTAGAGCCGCGAGCAGCCCTGGTCCAGGATCGTGGTGATCGTGGAGCTGGCCCGCAACTCGTCGATGACGATGCAGACGGTCCCGCTCCAGGAGCGTGCCTCGGACGGCACGAGCGCCACATCAATCTCCATAGACCTGGGCCTCCGTTTCGAGCGGCTCCTCGGCTGCGCAGGCAACGTCCAAGAGCCGGGCCATGCATGGGGTGGCGGGGCGCCAGTCGTCCTGGGCCCCGCCACCTATGGTTGAACCAGTGCGGCTCGACCTACGCCCCGACGGCGGGGGCGAGCTTGAGCTGCTTGAACTCCTTGACCTGGCCGCGGATCGCTCGCTCGGTCGGCAGGCGCTCGATGCTGGAGGCACCGAAGAACCCTTGAACGCCTGGCATCCGCGCGAGCGCCGACCCGACGTTTTCCGGTTCGTCGAACGGGCCGCCGTGACAGATGACGAGGATGTCCTTGCGGACCGAGCGACCGGCCTCGGCGACCGCCATGACCCGGTCGATCGCCTGGTCGAGTGTGAGGGCCACGCCGGCGCCGATGGTCCCGGCCGTGGTCAGGCCGACGTGGGCCACGAGCTGGTCGGCGCCGGCCTTCGCCATGGCCTTCGCGTCGTCGGCGTTGAAGACATAGGGCGAGGTGAACAGGTCGATCTCGTGGGCCAGCCGGATCGCCTCGATCTCCTTGTCGTAGCCCATCCCGGTCGCTTCGAGGTTGGCCCGGAAGTTGCCGTCGATCAGGCCAACGGTCGGGAAGTTCTGGACGCCGTCGAAGCCCATCTCCTTGAGTTGCTTGAGGAAGACCGGCATGAGCCGGAACGGGTCGGTTCCATTGATGCCCGCGAGGACCGGCACGTCCTTGACGACCGGCAGGACCTCCGAGGCCATGTCCACGACGATGCCGTTGGCGTCGCCGTACGCAAGCAGGCCGGCGAGGGAGCCCCGGCCGGCCATCCGGTAGCGTCCCGAGTTGTAGATGATGATCAGGTCGCAGCCGCCGGCCTCGGCCATCTTGGCCGAGATCCCGGTGCCGGCACCGCAGCCGACGATCGGCTTGCCGGTGGCAGCCTGCGCACGAAGTCGCCGCACGACTTCGGCGCGAGGGATGAATGGCATGGTCGTTCCTCCTTCGAGGATTCCGTGACTTAGCGGATTCTCGTTACTACTTCGCGAGCATCTTCTGCAGGCGATCGACCATCGCATCGGCGAAGGCGGGGTCGTTGATGGCGAGGTCGAGCTCGACCAGCTCGACCTTCTTGCGATCGAGGTTGGCGCGGATCGCCCCGAACAACGCGGCATCGGCCGCGGGGTCGTAGAACGGCATGCCCTCGACGTCGATCGCGCTCACGCCCTTGAGCGGCAGGAACAGCGCAGTGGGTCCCGTCGTCTTGTTGAGCTTTTTGGCGATGATCTCGCCGAGCTTCGCGCACTCCTCCGGCGTGGTGCGCATGAGCGTCACTTCGGGGTTGTGAATGTAGATGTTCCGGTTCTCGAACTTCTCCGGCAGGGTGGCACGAGGGCCGAAGTTGACCATGTCCAGGGCGCCGAGCGAGACGACCTGGGGAGTGCCGGTCCGGGCGGCGGCGTCGAGGCGCTCCGGTCCGGCCGACAGGATGCCGCCGACCAGCTCGTCGCACCATTCGGTGGTCGTGATGTCCGTCACGCCATCGAATACACCGTCCGAGATGAGCGCCTCGAATGACCGGCCGCCGCTGCCGACCGCGTGGAAGACGAGCATCTCGTAGCCGCTCGCCTCCATCCGCGCCCGGACACGGTCGACGCACGGCGTCGTGACGCCGAACATCGTCGCGCCGATCAGCGGCTTCTCCTCGCTCTTCGGCATCGTCTGCTCGACCATTCCGGAGATGGCTCCGGCGGCGTTCGCGAAGATGCGACGCGATAGACGGTTCAGCCCGGAGACGTCGACGACGGAGTGCATCATCGTGATGTCCTTGACGCCGACGTACGGACCCACGTTGCCCGAGGCCATGGTGGACAAGATGAGCTTGGGCATTCCTACTGGGAGCGCCTGCATGGCTGTGCTCCCGATGGACGTGCCACCCGAGCCGCCCATGCTGATGACGCCATCGAACTTGCCCTCGGCGGCGAGCTTGACCGCGAGGGCGCGCGCGCCCAGGCCCATGGTCTCGATCGCGTGGCCTCGATCGTGCTTCTCGCGGAGCTCGGCGAGCGAGCCTCCGCCGGCCTCGGCGGTGCGAGCGGCGGGGCTATCGGGCGTGAATGTCGGCTCGCCCAGGATCCCGGCGTCCAGCACGAATGTGTTCAGCCCGCGGGCGCGAATCAGGTCGCGGACGTAGGCGTACTCTCGGCCCTTGGTATCCAGCGTGCCGATCAACAAGACGGTCTTCGACATTGCCTCTCCTTCACGCGCTTCGATTGCGGGCCTTCTGACCTGCCCGCCGCAGGTGCTTCGACCGTCCATCAGTCACCCCGGGCGCGTTGCGCATCGGGAAGTGAGGCGACGACCGCGGACGGCCGCTTCAGATTGGCTGCCGCTGGAGGGCAAGACTCGCGACAGCGAATGGCACTGCCGAGCCTGCCCGGCACGGTAATGATGGGTCCGACCTGAGCCCGTCAGGGTCCCGAGGCGGGAGTGAAGGCGGGTGCCGTCGTGACCAGATGTCGACTACGAAGGCCTGCGGGCCCTGCCGACGGAAGAACCCTTGACGAACCCGTCCCTGGTTCCTCCATGCGAGAGCGCCGACGATCACAAGACTCTCTCCTCCGGAGCACTTCGGCCGCGTTCCGGCCGCCGGCCGCCGCGCCGTTCAACGGGCGGCGGCATGCTCCAGTTGCCAGTTCAGCTCTGAGCGGCCACCTCCTTCCCCCTGGTGCGGCAGATCGTCGCGACCTGTTCCGATACGCGGGCCGCTGACAGGCCGTACAGCTCGAGCAGCGCCGCGTTGGATGCCGACTCGCCGAAAACGTCCTGCATGCCCAGCCGCTTGACGAAGGTCGGGCGATGCTCGGAAAGGGCCTCGGCCACGGCGCCGCCGAGGCCGCCGATGACGGTGTGCTCTTCAACGGTGACCACGCACCCCGTCCTATCCGCCGCCGCGACGATCGCCGCTACGTCGAGTGGCTTGATCGTCGGAACGTGGAGCACGTGGGCTTCGATGCCCTCTATGGCAAGCAGCTCCGCGGCGTCGACGACGCGCGGCGTCTGCGTGCCGGTGCTGATCAGCGTCACGTCGCGACCGTCGCGGACCACGACGGCTCGGCCGAACTCGAACGAGTAGGAGCCGTCGAAGAGCCGCTGGGTCGCGTCCCGAACGAGCCGAACGTAGACCGGCCCGTGGTAGGAAGCGCACCAGCGCAGGGCCTGGCCGGCCTCGATGTCGTCGGCGGGGCAGACGGTGACCATGCCCGGCATCGCCCGCATGATCGAGACGTCGTCCACGATCAGGTGCGTCTTGCCGGTGACGCCCGTGAAGAGCCCGGCGTAGCCGGGGGTGATCTTCACGTTGAGCCCCGTCTGGGCAATGAGGACGCGGATCTGGTCGAGAGGCCGGACCACGGCGAAAGCGACGAACGTGCTCACGAATGGGATCAGGCCCGTCGTCGCCAGGCCCGCGGCCACGCCAAGCATGTTCTGCTCTGCGATGCCCATCTGTAGATAGCGATCCGGGTGGCGGTGCTCGAAGATGTCGGCCCTGGTCGAGCTGCCCACGTCGGCGTCGAGCATGACGATGCGGGGGTTCGTGTCGGCCAGCTCGCTGACGGTCTCGCCGAACACCTCGCGCATGGCGCGACCGAGCGGCAGCGTCATCGAGCGCCTCCATTCGTCGCGGCCACAGGTTCGCCCAGGTCGGCCATTGCCGTGGCGAACTCGTCCGAAGTGAACGTTCGCGTGTGCCAGTAGTAGTGGCCCTCCATGAACGAGACGCCCTTGCCCTTGACGGTGTGGGAGATCACGACCGTCGGCCGGCCGTCGCCTTCGCGCGCTCGATCGAGGACCTCCACGACGGCGGGCATGCAGTGGCCGTCGACCTCGAGGACCCGCCAGCCGAAAGCCGTCCACTTCGCCACGAGCTCGCCCGGCGTCTCCGGTGGCAGGCGGCCGTCGGGTCCCTCCCCGGCCCAGCCGTACTGCTGGAGCTTGTTGTGGTCGACGATCGCGATCAGCGTGTCGAGGCCGTACCGGGCCGCGACCATTGCCGCCTCCCAGACCTCGCCTTCCTGGCACTCGCCGTCGCCGAGCATGACGTACGTGCGAACGTTGCTCCGACCGGTCAGGCGCGCCCCGAGGGCGATCCCAAGACCGGCCGAGATGCCCATGCCGAGCGATCCGGTGGACATGTCCAGCCCGGGCAGCTTCGTCATGTCCGGATGCCCCTGCAGCCGGGACCCGGCCGAATCGAAGGTCGCGAGCTCCTCGACGGGGAAGTAGCCGCGCAGGGCGAGCGTCGCATAGAGACCGATCGACGAGTGGCCCTTCGAGAGAACGAACCGGTCGCGATCCGGCCAGCCGGGTTCCTCGGGTCGAATTCGCATGACGCGGAAGTAGAGCGCGGCGAGCATGTCCGCCGCGGAGAGCGGACCGCCCAGGTGCCCGGCCTTGGCCTGGTTCACGGCCCGAATGATCTCCACGCGAATGCGCCGGGCGGTCTCTTCCAGGCGGCTGATCTCCGGGTCTTGCTTTGTGGTGGTCATGACCCTTCCTCTGGAGCGCAGCCCGCGCCCGCGAGAACCGGGCCCGGCTGCGGGCGAGAACTGCCCGACAAATCGCGCGGATCGAACCTGTCCGACACCGTCTGACGAGAGCCATCGTTGGGGCCGGGCATGAAGACGTCTGGCTCCGGCATCGGATTCCTCGTGCTCATGACGGCAACCGAGGCCGGGAGGGGACGGTCCTCGCCGCTCGTAATCGATAATCGATCATACTCCTCCACACGCTCGACCGAAAGCCAGGTCGGTCGGACCGCCCCATCATGTCGGGGCCTTTCCCATCGGCAGGGGCGCCAGGGCGCGGACAACGAACTCGATCTGGCTCATGCACGTGACTCGCCAGATCCCGCTGTCGATGAAGGCCCGATGCTGCTCCGGAGTGCGGATCTCGCGGCCCACCAGAGCCCGGCAGTCGACTGCGCCGTGCTCGGCCTGGAAGTCGTCCATGAGGCGGGCGATGACCTCGCGGGCCACGCGCTTGGCGCGAGCGTGGCTCTTGAACCGCCGCGAGGCCAGGAGTCCCACGGCCAGCGAAGCTCCGGAGATCGCGCCGCAGACGCCGCCGCTGTAGGCAACGCCGCCGTTGAGAGCCATCGCCGCCGAGGGGTCCAGGGGATCGGGCAGGCCGAAGGCCTCCTTGAGAACCATGAAGGTCGTCTCTGCGCAACCGAATGGGTGGGACTCCTCTAGGAAGAGGGTCCTTGCTCGAGCTGCTGCTTCGTCAGCGGTCATCTCCGGCGGCTCTCCGCGCTGGTGGCTTTGCCTGGTCCCCGAACTCGAGCCCGGGCGGCCCATGGCTGCCGCCTCGGCCCTGCGAACGGGTCAACCCTTCGTCTTCTTCTCGTAGGAGCCGGGCACGACCGGCGGCGTGAAGACGCACAGGAGTTCGAGCGGCTCCGGTCCGTCGCACTCGGTGGCGTGGAACGTCCCGGCCGGGATGAAGACCGCGACGCCGGCCTCGAGCTCGGCCGGGCCCGCTTCGCAGATGAGCCTGCCCCGTCCGGAGATGCAATAGACCGTCTCCTCCTCGGCCTCGTGCACGTGGCCAGTGGGGCGCGCTCCTGGCTCGTAGACGGAGACGCCCATCGAGAGATGCGTGGTTGGGGCGGTTTGAGGGCCGATGTAGGAGTGCCAGTTGCGACCGGGCATGGGCGTGATCGCGGTCTGGGCCCGGCTCATTCGCGTGAACATGACGTCCTCGCTTCGTCGCGCGGCGTGTCCTTCCGCCGTTCTGGCCGACCTCAGCAGGTCGGATGCTCGATGTCGTTGCGTGTCCGTCAGGCCCGGCCGGCGGCGGCCTCGTCGGTGCGCCGGCGACCGGATAGCCGGATCAGGTCCTCGTGCAGCTCGAACCAGACGCTGTGATAGCTGTCGACGCGGGGCGATGCCACGTACTTCTGGTCGCCGTCCCGGGCGCGGGCCAGGGCGCCCTCCAGCCGTTCGCGATAGCCGCCGATCCGCGCGAGCCTGGTGCCGAGCGGGGTCAGCCAGTCGACGACATCGCCGTGGAGGGCGCCGAGTTGCTCGAGTATGGAGGCGTCGTACGCGGCGTCAGTGTGGTCGTTGAAAACCTGCTGGGCGACGTCGCGGACCTGCCAGGCAGTGACCAGGTCCTTCATCCTGCAGTCGAGCAGGAGGAAGCGATCCAGTGCGGCCACGCAGGCTTCCTCGCCTCCGCTACGGTCGCGGTCCGCGGCGAAGACGTCGAGGGCCCGCAGCTTGCCCTCTCCAGTCAGCCGGAAGGCGCCGGCCGAGGTCTCGGCCAGGCCCTCGGCAACCAGGCCGTCGATGAAGGGCAGGACAGGTTCGGCGGAGCTCGACAGGGTAGTGGCCAGGCCCTCGGGCGTGACGAGGCCTTTGATGAGGAGACCCCGCAGCACGTCATCGGCTGTCAACTCGGCTGCGGCGGCCGGGGCCGCCGACTGCGGGGCGGGTGCTTCGGCCGCGGCCTTGGCCGCGTCGCCAGCCTCGCCGATGGCGATCCCCAGCTCGCCGGCCCAGGCCAGGAGCGTGCTGGCTTCAGGTACGACGTCGCAGCAGTACGCCAGCTGGCCCTCGAAGACTTCACCGGTGCTGCCGTCGATGGTGATGACCCGGCCGCTGACCAGGCTTGCCACGCCGACGTTGATGCCCGCGTCGTGGACTTCGATCGCCTCCGCGCCTACGACCGCCGGGATCTCCCAGCCGCGGGCGACGACTGCCGCATGGCTGTTGAGCCCGCCGGAGGCCGTGAGAACACCGGCCGAGACCTCCATTCCGTGGATGTCGTCGGGCGAGGTTGCCGTGCGGACTAGGATCACCTTCCGCCCTTCGGCGGCCGCCGCCTGGGCGGCGTCGGGCGTGGTCACGATCTCGCCGTGAGCGATTCCGGGGGACGCGGCTTTGCCTGCGGCCAGGGGCACCGGCCAGCCTCCGACCCGCCGACTGATCAGCGGCGGTCGCTCCAGGTTCGAGACCACGCGCTTCACCGCCTCAGCCCGAGTGAGCGGGAAGGTGGAATCCTCGGCCATGTCGATCGCCATGTGGAGCGCCGCGCGGGCCGTCCGCTTGCCAACCCGAACCTGCAGCATCCAGAGCTTGCTCTGCTCGATAGTGAACTCGATGTCGCACATGTCGGCGTAGTGCCGCTCGAGCTGGGCGGCGTAGTCCCGCAACTCGCGGCCGACGGCGGGCAGCCTCGTGTCCAGCACGGACACCGGCTCCGTCCGATGAGTGCCGGCTACGACGTCCTCGCCCTGCGCGTTGAACAGCACGTCGCCGGACAGGCGGTTCTCGCCGGTGGCGGGGTCACGAGTGAAGAGCACGCCGGTGCCGGAATCGGATCCGCGGTTGCCAAAGACCATGGTCTGGACCGTCACGGCCGTGCCCAGGTCGTCGGGGATGTGCTCATGCTTGCGGTAGGTGCGAGCGCGATCGCCCTTCCAGGATCGGAAGACCGCCTCGACCGCGGCCCGTAGCTGCAGCCATGGATCGTCGGGGACGACCTCCGCGCCGACGATGTCCTTGAACATATGGGTGAAGCGCTCGTGGCAGTTGCGGGCGAAGGCGGGGTCGCCGGACACGGCCCCAAGTCCCCCCGTCGTGGCCTCGTTGAGGCCCAGGTTGAGGATCGTGTCCATCATCCCGGGCATCGAGACCGGGGCGCCGGAGCGGACGCTGACCAGCAGCGGATCCCTGGGATCGCCAAACCGACGGCCCACCACGGCCTCGGTCCGGGCCATGTGCTGGCGCAGCTCCGCGTCCAGGCCGTCCGGCCAGCCGCCCGCCAGATAGGCGTTGCAGGTGGCCGTGGTGACCACGAAGCCGGGCGGGACGGGCAGCTTCAGCTGCGTCGCCATGACGTTCAGGTTCGCCGCCTTGCCGCCGATCAGGTTCTTCAGATCCTTCAGCGGCAGGCCATGGTCGTGGTCGAGGTCGAAGACGAGGGTCACGGTCCCGAGTGTCCTTTCATTCCCCGCCCCGAGCTTCGGGGTGGCCGGTTGTTTGGCACGCCGGGCGACCACCGGCACGCAGCCCGGCTATGCCGCGACGAGGAGATCGCCGTTCAGCGTGCCGGCGCCGCCGGGGTCGCCGTGAGCTTGTCCCACAGCGATCCGGCATTCAGCGTCTGGATGTAATCCATCATGTAACCCTGGCCGATGTCGACCGGCCAGCGATCGGCGAAGTTGACCCGGGCCACCGTCTCCTCCCGAGACCAGCCCCTGGCTACTGCCAGGGCGACGGCCGTCTTCCACTCGAGGAGAATGGCTCGCTGCATCTCCAAGGACTTCTTCGTGGTGACCGGACCGTGACCCGGCACGACGTGATCCACATCGAGGGCGCGGATCCGCTCGAGCGACGCGATCCACTGGTCCACATTGGAGGTCATCAGCCAGGTCTGGCACTGCGAGAAGATCGTGTCGCCGGTGAAGACCGTGCGCTCCTCGGGGACGTGGACCGCGATCTGGCCGGGGGTGTGCCCCGGGGTGTGGAGGCAATGGAACGTGTGGTCACCGACGCGAAGGGTCAGGTCGCCGGTGAAGACGATCTTGCCCTTGTTCGGGTCGGCGTAGTACTCGTCCCGATCGGGCCACAGCGCCACGCCGGCGGGATCGTCGAGATCAGTACCTTTGCCATTGGGCGTGGGAAGAGCCTCGTAGGCGTAGGCGAATGGGTCGAGCTCCGGGTAGACGACCATGAAGTTGTCGTACAAGCCCTGGTGGTTGACCACGGTGCCGGCGCCTTTGAAGTAGTAGTTGCCGAAGATGTGGTCGACGTGGTGCTCGGTGTTGATGACGTAGCGGATCGGGCCGTGAGTCTCGGCCTCCTTGCGCATCGCGACGGCCTTAGTCGGCAGCTGGGGCGTGTCGATGACAACGACACCGTCCGACGTGGTGACGAAGCTCGGATTGCAGCCGCGCAGCTTCGTCTCGGTGAAGATGTTGCCCGTCACCTGCTCCATCTGGATGGCTCCCTTGTGTCCGCTACTGAGTCGCAGTGAGGCCGCCGTCGATCGTGAGGATCTGGCCCGTGACGAACGACGAGGCGCCCGAGGCGAAGAAGAGGACGGCCCCGACGAGATCCCTCGTCTCGCCGACGCGGCCGAGCGGGACCCGATTGACGAGGCTCGCCTTGAACGCCGGGTCGCCGAGCAGCATCGCCACCTGGGGCGTGTCGACGAAGGTCGGGGCGATGGCGTTGACGGTGATGCCGTGCTTCGCCCATTCCGTCGCCCACTGGCGGGTCAGCGAGCTGACGGCGCCCTTGGCCGCCACGTACGCCGAGTAACCGGCGTTGATGCCGAGCTGAGCCCGGACCGAACTGATGTTGACGACCCGGCCGCCCTGGCCGGCCTTGATCATCGCCCGTACCGCGGCCTGAGTCGCCACCAGCGTGCTACGCAGGTTCAGCTCCATGATCCAGTCCCAGGCATCGCGGGGATACTCCTGGGCATCGAAGAGAACCTTGCCCGCCCCGCCGCCGACGGCGTTGACGATGATGTCCAGGCGGCCGAAGCGTTCGACGGCCGCGGCCACGATCCGCTCCGCCTCCGCCTCCCTGGTGATGTCGGCGGCGAAGGCGAGGCACTCGGCCCCAGTTTCCCGGACCTTCGCGGCAGCCGCGTCGGCATTGCCCCGGTCGATGTCGCCGACGACGACCCGGGCGCCGGCTGCGCCGAGGGCCGCTGCGACGGCCGATCCGATCGCCCCGCCGCCGCCGGAGACGAAGGCGACGCGGCCGTCCAGCCGGAAGGCGTCCAGTGGATTCATCGCTCTCACTCCTGTGATCTGATCGTCGGGGACGGGCGGGACAAGCTCAGTTGCCCGGGAAGACGAGGCTCAGCGCGCCGCGCTTGCCGGGCTCGGGCCAGCGAACGGTCACCTCCTTCTGCTGGGTGAAGAATCGGATCGAGTCCTCGCCCCGCATCTGCAGGTCGGCGAAGGCCGACCCGCGCGTCCCGCCGAAGGAGAGATAGCCGGCGGGTACCGGGATCGGCACGTTTATGCCGATCATCGGCACGTCGACCTCGAGCTCGAAGCGGCGGGCCGCCCCGCCGTCGGTTGTGAAGATGGCGGTGCCGTTGCCGTACTTGTGAGCGTTGATGAGCCCGACCGCCTCGTCGAAGGTGCTCGTCCGGACGATGCCGAGCACTGGCCCGAAGATCTCCTCCTGGTAGATGCTCATCTCCGGGGTGACGTGGTCGAAAAGCGTCACGCCCAGGTAGAACCCGTTCGGATGATCGGGATGGCGGAAGCTCCGTCCGTCGGCGACCAGCTCGGCCCCTTCCGCCACGCCCTTGTCGATCCATTCGATGATCGAGGCGCGGTGTTCGGCCGAGTAGATCGGGCCCATGTCGACGCCCGGATCCATGCCGGGGCCGATCTTGAGCTTGCCGATCCGCTCTTCCAGCATCGGGCGCAGGCGCTCGCCCGCGTCGCCCACGGTCATGACGAGCGTCTGGGCCATGCAGCGCTCGCCGGCAGAGCCGTAGCCCGCGGCGATGGCCGAGTCTGCGGCCAGCTCCATGTCGGCATCCGGCAGGACGATCATCGCGTTCTTGGCGGCGGTGTAGGCGCCGACCCGCTTTCCGTGCCTTGTGCCGGTCTCGAACACGTGCCGACCGACCGGCGTGGAGCCGACGAACTGGATGGCGTTGATGCCCGGGTGCTCGAGGATGGCGTTGACGGCCTCGCGGCCGCCGTAGACGATGTTGAAGACGCCGTCGGGGAGACCCGCCTCCTTCCACAGCTCGGCCTGGAGCTGCGTGGCGCCCGGGGTGTGCGAGGAGGGCTTCCAGATGAACGTGTTCCCGGTCATGAGCGCGAGCGGGTAGATCCACATCGGGACCATCGCCGGGAAGTTGAAGGGCGTGATGCCGGCGGCCACTCCCAGAGGCTGGCGCAGGGTGCGGGTATCGACCCTCGTCGCGACGTTCGGGGTGTTCGTGCCGGCCAGGTGGACGGGCAGCCCACAGGCGAATTCGACCGTCTCGAGGCCGCGCACCACCTCAGCCAGGGCGTCCGGGAACGTCTTCCCATGGTCGCGGGTGATTAGGGCGGCGAGTTCCTCGCGGTGCTCGTAGGCGAGGGCGCGGTAGGCGAAGAAGATCCCGCTGCGAGCGATGAGTGGAGTGTCGCGCCAGGCCGGGAAGGCAGCCCGGGCCGCGGTGACGGCAGCGTCGACCTCGACGGCACCACCCCGCGGGACCCGGCCGATGACGTCCCCGGTGGCCGGGTTGAAGACGGGCCCCGTCTGCTCTGGGGCGACCGCTACCGGCCGTCCGTTGATCCAGTGACTCAGGATCGGTAGGGGCTCCGCTGACCCGGCTGCGGCCCGGCGGTGCATCTGAGTGGTCACGTGTGCGTCTCCTTGATTCAGGGCGTGCTCGACCGGCGCCGTCAGCGGGCCCGGAGGTCCGGATCTGGCAGGACGATGTCGCGGATCAGTGCCGTCAGGTCGTGGTACGACTTGATGAAGTTACGGAGGGTCCGAACGGTGGCGCCATAGGTGTCGAACTCGGCGATCGACAGGCCGCCAGGCTCGTAAGCGCGCACGAAATCGGGGATGCGCGCGGACAGCTCGGCGACGATCGCGGGATCGACCGGCTCGTCGATCCGCGACTGCGGCTCGATGCCGCTCGCGTTGAAGCGAACCTGCCACGGGTGCGTGAGCGTCATCGCCAGGTCGCCCCCGACCAGCTCGGTCCAGTGGAGGCGGTGGCGGTAGGCTGCCGCGAGCAGGCGGCTGCGATAGCCGCGCTCGCGGAAGATCTGGTACGTACGCTTGAAGACGGCGATGCCCGCCCAGTTTGGCGCGCCCGGGTCCACCGCCAGGTCGTCCCGCTCCACGAGCGCCTTCATCCAGTCATCGAGGCGGCCGATCATGAGTGTGCAGATCGGCGTCATCGACGCGACGTCGCCGCCCTCGGCGGCTCGCCGGGCCAGCCCGCGCTCGACCGCTTCGGCCGAGGCCAGGGCCTGGGGGACGGTGAACGAAACCGTTGAGTTGATGTTCACGCCCCGGGCCGTCGCCTCCTCGATGGCGGCGATGCCGGCAGACGTGGCCGGGAACTTGACCTGGATGTTCGGGGCGAGGGCGTGGAAACGCTGCGCCTGCTCCACCATGCGGTCCGGGTCCCGGTAGTTGGCCGGGTTCGTCTGCACCGAGATGCGGCCCTTCCGCCCATGCTCCCGCTCGAAGACCGGCGCCAGCACGCCCGCCCCTCGGACTGCCATCGCCTCGATCGTCGCCCAGGTGAGCTCGACCTCCGTCCAGCGTGGGTTCGCGGCGGCGAGCTCGCGCACCAGCGGCACCCAGACCGCTTTCTCCTTGCCCATCACGTCGAGAACGATAGATGGGTTCGACGTGGCGCCGGTCGCTCCTCGCTCGATCGCGTAGGCAAGCTCGTCTGCCGCGCACGAGTCGTTCCAGTAGTCCGTCTGCCCGACTCGAGTCGTGCGCAGCAGCGGACAATCGACCGACGTCACGGGTATGCCTCCAGGTCTCCCGAGCCTCCGGGGTTGGCGACTCCTCTACAGCGTCAGTATAATCGATGATCGATGAAAAGTGCCGAACGGCACTTGCTTGTCCGGAACTCGCGGTCGATTGTTCGACCTCGGCAGGAGGTCTCGCTTGAGCGCTTGACGGCACTTGCTGCGCCTCGCGGCGCAGCGGGCGTTGCGTTCCCGAGCGGGCCGGGCTGCGTAAACGTTGCTAGGTCGACCAGCCGCCTGGCTGGCAGGAGATGGAGGTTTAGTGTGGCGACAGAGACTGAAACCAAGAACACGATCCCGCTCTGGCTGGCTGTCGCAATCACCGTCGTGGTGGCCTTGCCGTTCGGGATCTGGCTCGACAAGCTTGATCTGCCCCTGTGGGCAGCGTTCATCGTGTGGGCCGAGTACTTCGTCCTCGGTGCCAAGCCTTCCGCGCTGAAGATCATGGTGCCCGCGTACACCCTCGGCGTCGTCGGCGTAGCGTTGATTGGCGCGTTCTACCAGGTTCTCGTAAAGATCCTTGGCGACGGCAAGGTTCTCGACTTTGGCCTTCAGACCCTGACGAACAACAACGTGGCGCTCTTTGTGTCCTTCTTCATCGGCTTCTGCATCCTCATCTATGCCATGAAGTGGGTGCCCGTGACGCTTACCGGCACGCTGCCGTTCTTCAATGGCATCACGATGTTCCTTGCCTGCTACTTCACGGGCACTTTCCTTGGATGGTTCAAGGACTTCAACGTCAGCGCAGACACGCTCCCGTATGCGATCGTGGCCTACTGCGCCATCACCGCCTTCCTGGGTGGGATGCTTGGAGCCTTCCTCGGCTGGTTCAACGTCGTGATCATGTTCCCGCGCCCGGCGAAGAAGTAACCCACTCAACCAGGGGCGCCCCCCGCATCACGCGCGGACTGTTCGGCGCCGTTCAACGCCTCTCTGGGCGGTCTGGTTGAACTCGAAGCGCCGCTACCGCCAGCAAGGGACCCTCGCCGCCCGTCACGGCGAGAAGGCCCCGGCCTGGTGAACGACGGGAACGGCGGTTGCCGAATCCGCGGCCACCCCGCCAGCGTCGAGCCCCGGCGAACCCTCAATCAGGAGTGGCGGCACGACTCACGGAACAACTGCAAACCGCACGGCCGGCATCGCCGCGACCTAGACTTCGTCGCACGCGCGATGCCGACGTCAAGTGCACCTGTAAGCGGAGGCAATGACAATGGCGGCTACCACCAAGTTCATTGGGCCGGGCGAGGAAGTGCTTGGGCAGTTCCTCGGGGACAAGAACTTCCCGGTCGAATGGGCCTCGGAGGCCGAGAAGGAACTCTTCTGGGTCTACGACGACCTGCACTGCCCCCACCCGCTCAGCCCGATGTACGAGGACATAGGCGGCTGGTGGATGAGCTGCGATCACATGTTCCGGCGCTTCGGCACGCCGTTCGCGACCGACTGGATCCTCAAGAACGTCAACGGCTATTGCTACACCGCCGCCATTCCGGCCCAGGCCGGGCTGAGCCCCACGGTCAGCTCGCAGGAGTACGGATCGACGTACCACGTCCGCGTGCCGCTCGATCCTGAGTACCCGAACAAGATCGGGACGTACCTCGGCGCCGTCCTGCCGACGTACGGCCTCGAGTTCGCGACGTGGTGGAATGAGCGCCTCGTCCCCGAGATGAAGCGCAACTTCGTCTACCTCGAGGGCAAGCTCGACCAGCAGGACAAGCTGAACCTGATGGAGCTCGCCTGCCTGCTCGAGGATGCGATCGACATCCACGACCGGCACTGGAAGATCCACTGGATGCTCAACTTTGCCCAGCTCTCCGCGACGCTCAACCTGCGAGCCGTCATGGAGAAGACGCACGGCAAGATCAACGAGCAGCTCCTTGGACGTCTCCAGAACTCGGCCAAGGACCGCAACTGGGACTCGATCGAGGCCCTCTGGAAGATGAAGGAGGAGGCCAAGGCCGATTCCCTCCTGGCCGCCGCCTTCAAGCACGAGACCGCCGGTGAGATCATCGCCGCCCTCAAGACGACCGAGCGCGGCAAGCGCTTCATCGCCGAGCGGGTGGTGCCGTATCAGAAGGAGTACGGCTGGCACGCGGTCTGGAGCCACGAGTTCATCTTCCCGAACGTCGTCGAGCAGATGCCGCCCGTGATCGAGCTGGTCCGCGGGTACATCGAGACCAACTACGACTATCCGAAGACAATCGCCGCGCTGGCGGCCGACATCAAGTCCGCGGCGGTCGAGATCCTCGAGGGCCTCAAGGGCGAGGCGCTCGAGGAGATGCGCGCAGCCAACGACATCAACCTCAGAATGGCCCCGCTCACGCCTGACCATCACTTCTACATCGACCAGGGCGCCAACGCGCACGTGCGCCAGGTGCTCGTGGCGATCGGCCGAAAGCTCGTGAAGCAGGGTGCCCTCAAAGCCGCCGATGACGTCGTCTTCTTCAAGTACAACGAGCTCCGAGTCTTCATGGGCAATCCGTCCGGCATGGACGGCAAGGCGCTCGTTGCCAAGCGCAAGGCCGAGCGGGAGAAGGCCTACACGATCCGCCCCAAGGAGTGGATCGGGACCTGCACGCCCACTCAGCTCGCATTCCCCTACCTGAATCTGTGGGGCTTCCCCGACAAGTTCCACCGCAAGGCCTCCACGGTCAAAGGCCAGATCAACGGCATCGGCGCCTCGCCCGGTGTCGTCGAAGGCATCGCGAAGGTCGTCCTTACGGAGGACCAGTTCGATCAGGTTCGGGCAGGCGACATCCTCGTCTGCATCATGACCAACCCGGCCTGGGTGGTCCTGTTCACGAAGATCGTCGGCCTCGTCACAGACGCCGGCGGCACGGTTGCTCACCCGGCCGTCCTGTCGCGCGAGTTCGGCATCCCGTGCGTCGTTGGGTCATCGGTGGCCACCCAGCAGATCAAGAGCGGTGACCGGATCCGGCTCAACGGAACCACCGGTCTCGTCGAGATCCTGGAGGCGGCCCCAACCCCGAAGAACGACCTCATGAAGAGCCTCTAACGGAGAGTCGATGCCGCCAGACGTCCAGGTCTCACGCAGCCCCCTGAGCGATCAGGTCAAGGATCGTCTTCTGCAGCAGATTCTGGCTGGCGGCTACCCGCCCGGCTCTCGAATCGTGGAGACCCGAGTTGCACGGGAGCTTGGCACCAGCCAGGCTCCCGTGCGCGAAGCTCTCCGTGACCTCGAGGCGCTTGGGATCGTTGAGATATCTGCATACCGCGGGGCTCGCGTCCGGCATCCAAGCAAGGCCGAGCTGCTCGAGGCATATGCGATTCGGGCCGAGCTCGAGTCGCTGGCCGCACGGCTCGCCCTGCCCCGGCTGTCGGACGCGGACCTCGAGGAGCTCCAGGGCTACGTCGACGAGATGCAGCGGGCGGCCGATTTGGGCGACACGCACGCAGAGGCCGTCGTCGACGTCGCCTTCCACGCGCGCGTAATCCAAATAGCTCGCAACCACACCCTCGAGCGGGTCTGGCGCCACCTGGAGCCGCTCTCCCGAACGTACATCACGCTCGTCGTCCCCGGCGTTAACCCGCGCCACATCGCCGACCTCCACGTCCCGATCCTGACGGCCCTCCGGGGCCGCGATCCCGATCTGGCCGCGGCGGCGTACCACCTCCATTTCGAGGCGGCCGGCGACATGTTCCGCGAGACGTGGGTCGACGAGCCGTCGGAATCTGACGAGGCCGTCGTCTCGGATCCGGACATGCCGTCCACGGACGGCGCCGAGGCGGCCAAGGGGCTGACGGTCTCGATGCCGTCGCCCAATCGGACGGCCGCGCCCCGGCGGCGAGGAGTCGTCAACAGCAAGCCCGGGCCCGAGTCGTAGACGCGGGCCGTAGACGGTGGCCCAATCGCGTCGACGCCCGAGGCGTCTGGCGCGACTCCGCCCCAACAGCCGAAACCGCCCAGACCGAGGTTGACCAGATAGCCCCGAGCGGGGATGCGACGGCGGCATGGGCCGCCTGAGGAAGGAGATCATGAACGAGCAACTGCAACTGTCGGAGGAGATGTCCGCCGAGACCGCGCGGCTGCGGGTGGACGTCTACGGCAGTCAGCCCCGCGAACACGTCCTCGAGGATCTGAACTTCCTCAACTACCGGCTCGCCGACGTGCGGATTTCGCCCGAGGTGACCCTGTCGGAGCCCGACATCGTCCTGCACGAGGGCGGCGACAAGGCGATCTCCTACGACGGCCGGACGATGACGTTTCGGGGTCCCTGGCCGGCCGGCCCGATCCAGAAGGTCGTCGTTGCGTTGCTCGCCCTCCGGATGGAGGCGCAGGGGTTGCATCCGTTCCATGCCTCCGCCGTGCGCTACCGCGGCAAGACCGTCATGTTCCTGGGCGGCGAATCGAATCACGGCAAGAGCATGGGCCAGATCGAGGCCTGCCGGCGTGGCGCCCTGCTCGTCTCGACCGAGACGACGGTGGTCGACACGAAGGGGCGCGCAGTGAAGGGCTCCAAGGAGCCGTTCATCAAGAAGCGCACCGAGGGCACCGAGCGAGCCGACAAGGCCGCCCCGGAGGCGGGCGTTGCCAAGTTCTTCGGTGGGATGCCGACCTGGGAGCTCTACACCGAGCCGAGCAACGTCGATGTGGTGGTGGTGCCGGCGATCGACGGCAACTTCAGTCCCGCACTCGCCGAGATGATCCCGTTCGAGCGCCAGTTCCAGACGCTGCATTCGCTCCAGAACTACTTCCTGCTCAACGAGCTGCTGGCCGCGGACTGGCCGATGCCGATGGTCGACACGGAGCCATTGCGCCGCGCCCGCGCCAGGTGGGTCACCGAGTTCAGCGATCGCCCCTACTACTTCGTCCGGGCCGCCACCCCTCAGGTGCTGCTCGACGAGGTCGACAAGGTCCTCTGAGCGGCGGAGGTTCCAAAGCCATGCAGTCGTTCGCGTACGAGCGGCCCGCCACGCTGGCCGAGGCCGTCGCGCTCCTCGATGCGCACGGTCCGGACGCCCGTCTCCTGGCCGGGGGCACGGACCTCATCATCCGTTTGCGAGACGGGTCGGCCACGCCCCGAGTCGTGATCGACCTCAAGCGGATCGCCGAGCTGTGCCCGGCGATCCGCGAGAACGACGGGATCGTGACGATCGGGGCGGGGAGCGTCATGGCGGATGTCGCGGCGAGCGAGCCCGTCCGGCGGCATTTCGAAGCGCTTGCCGAGGCGGCCGCCGTCGTCGGGTCGGTCCAGATTCGGAACCGGGCCACGATCGCCGGCAACATCTGCAATGCGTCGCCCGCCGCGGACACGGCGCCGCCGCTCCTCGTCTACGGGGCCGTGATCGTCGCCGCGGGGCCGCAGGGAACCCGGCGCATCCCGATCACCGACTTCTTCGTTCGATCCGGCGTGACCACGCTCGCGCCCAACGAGCTCGTCACCGCGATCGAGATCCCGGTCCCAGCCCGCCGGATGGGCGCGGTCCACGTGCGGCGCACGCGGCGGCGCGGTCACGACCTGGCCTCGGTGACGCTGTGCTGCTCCGTGGACGAAACCGGTGTCACCCGGCTTGCGTACGGCAGCGTCGGTCCACGGCCAGTCCTATGCATCGACGAGAGCGGCGTGCTGGCCGATCCCGACGGAGCCGATGAGGCGAAGGCGGCGATCCTCGAGCGGATGTTCGCGGACGCCAGTCCGTCGAAGCGATCGATGCGGGCGAGCCCCGAATACCGCCTGGCGATGCTCCGCGTGCTCGGCACGAGGGCGGTGCGGACGGCGATCGAGCGCCTGGCGACAGAACGGGCGGTGGAGACATGAGCGACACCGGCAACACCCTTCCCATCGAGATCACGGTGAACGGGCGCCGGAGGGCGCTCGAGGTGGCCGTCCATCACACGCTGCTCGACGTCCTGCGCGACGACCTCGAGCTGACCGGCACCAAGGAATGCTGTCTCGTCGGCGAGTGCGGTGCGTGCACCGTGATGGTGAACGGGCGGATCGTCGATTCCTGTCTGATGCTCGCAGTCGAAGCGGACGGCGCCGAGATCGTGACGGTCGAAGGGCTCGCGCGGGACGGTCAGCTCAGCCCGCTCCAGCAGGCGTTTCTCGACAAGGGCGCCGCGCAGTGCGGCTTCTGCACTCCCGGGCAGCTGATCGCGGCGCAGGCTCTCCTTGCCGGGAACCCGCATCCGAGTGTCGACGAGGTCCAGGAGGGCCTCGCCGGCAACCTCTGCCGGTGCGGCTGCTACTTCCAGATCACCGAGGCGGTCCTCGCCGTCGCAGAAGGGGAACACCGATGAGCACGCGTTTCATTGGGACTTCCCCCAACCGCGTCGGCGGCTTCGGACGGGTCACGGGCCTCCAGGAATACGTCGCCGATATTCGGCTGCCGGACGTCCTCGAGGCCAAGCTCGTCACGCTCGACTGCGCGCGAGCAAGAATCGTTTCGATCGACAAGTCCGTGGCGGAGAAGGTCCCGGGCGTCCGCCTGGTGATGACCGCCGCCGATCTGCCCAAGCCGATGCCTCGCTTCGGCCCGCAGCTCGAGGATCGGCCGGTCCTCGCGGTCGGCGAGACCAAGTACCACGGCGATCCCGTTGCCATCGTGGCCGCAGAGACCAAGGACTCGGCCGAGGAAGCTGCGCGCCTGGTGCGGGTCGAGTTCGAAGAGCTGCCGGCGGTATTCACGGTCGCGGCCGCGCTCGATCCGAACGCGCCGCTCGTGCAGGACCCGTCTCTGCGCCCCAAGGATCCGCTGGCCTCCACCAACGTCCTGCGGGAGCATCGCGTCGGCTGGGGTGACGTGGACGCCGCACACGCCGACTGCGTCGTCGAGAACGCCTACTCGTTCCCGATGGTGACCCACTTCGCCATCGAGCCCCATGCGTTCATGGCGGCGCCCGAAGGCGATGGCATCGCGATCTGGAGCTCGATCCAGCATCCGAACTGGCTGCAGAAGATCATGTCCAAGCTCCTCGAGCTGCCACTCGCGAAGGTCCGGGTCTACGCGCCGGATCCGGGCGGCGGCTTCGGAGGCAAGCAGCACACCAAGTACGAACCCCTCGTGGCGTTCGCGGCCCTCAAGGTCGGGCGGCCGGTGCGTCTCATCCTGACCCTCGACGAAACCTTCCAGGCCGTGCGCCGGGCGGCCTGCGAGATTCGCGTCCGAACCGGCTTCTCGGCGGACGGCAAGCTCGTCTTCCAGGACGTCAAGGCGGATTACCTCATCGGCGCGTACTGCGACATCGCCGACAGGGTCGTCGGCAAGGGCAGCTATCCCGCCGCCGGGCCGTACAACGTGCCCGCGGTGCGGATCCTCGCCCGGAGCATCCTTTCGCACACGACGCCGTCCACGGCCTTCAGAGGCTTCGGCAACCCGCAGGTCAACTGGGCGGTCGAGTCGAACATCGACGAAGGAGCCCGTGCGCTCGGGATCGACCGGCTCGAGATCCGGCTGCGCAACCTCGCCCGCAAGGGCGATGCGTTCATCCCGTTCGACACGCCCTCTGACGGCAATTGGGACCAGGCGGTACGCCGTGCCGCCGAGCTGATCGGATGGGACAAGCCCCTGGGGCCGGGTCGTGGGCGCGGCATCGCCGTCGGCATCAAGTCGGGACCGACCACCGGCCTCTCCTATTCCACGGTCCGTCTCCTGGCCGATGGGAGCGTGGTCGTCTTCGCCGGCACGTCGGACATGGGCCAGGGCGCCCGAACGGTCTTCGCCCAGATCGCAGCAGAGGAGCTCGGCGCGCCACTCGACGCGATAACCATCGTGATGGGCGACACCGCCATCGTCCCATACGACCAGCAAACGTCGGCCAGCCGCTCGACCGTGCTCATGGGCAACTCCGTGCTCATGGCTTGCCGGTCGATCCAGTCCCAGATCCGGGCCATGGCCGCCCGACTGGACGGCCTCGACGAATCGAAGATCACCGTCGAGCGAGGCGTCGTCAGGCTGCCGGACCGTGAGCTGACCATCCTGGAGGTGCTCAAGCCCGGCCTTGGCAAGCTCGGTGGCGAGCTCATCGGGAACGGTGAGGCTCGCAAGGACGCCGAGCCGGACCATCCGCTCGGCGGCGCGCCGGCATTCTTCGAGTTCAACTGCACCGCCATCGAGGCCGAGGTCGACCACGGGACCGGCGACGTCACCATCGTGCGGCACGTCACCGTCTCCGACGTCGGCAAGGCCCTGAACCCGCTCCAGGTCCGGATGCAGGACGAAGGCGCCGCGATCCAGGGTCTCGGCCACACCCTCATGGAGCACTACATCTTCGACGACTCGGGGCGGATCAGGAACCTCGGCGCCATCGACTATCGGATCCCGACGAGCATGGATCTGCCGCTCGAGATGCTTTCCGAGACCATCGAGAACGGCGACGGCCCGGGCCCGTACGGGTCGAAGGGAATGAGCGAGGGCGCTCTGCTGTGCGTCTCGGCGGCCGTTGCGGCGGCGGTGCGCGACGCTACGGGCATCGCCATCCGCGACCTGCCGCTCACGCCCGAGCGCGTCTGGCGGGCGCTCCAGGAGCCCGTCGAACAGGCGGGCATCGGGAGGAACGCACGATGACGGAGAACACTGAGGTCGGGCCGATCGGAGCGTTGCCGGCCGAGCAGCTCGTCAAGGCAGCCCGATTGGTTCGCCAGGGTCGGACGTACTCGCTGGCGGCCACCCGCTACCCGGGTATGCCGCTCTTCCCGGGCCACCCACCGTTCCAGGTCCTCAACTACCGGACGCCGCGCGGTATTCGCGTGACGGGCGCGAAGCCATGGGGGCCTGTGAACGACGCCGGCCTGGGCTACATGGCCGAGTACGTGATGGCGACCTCGCACTCCGGGGCGCACATCGACGCGCTGGCGCACATGACGATCGGCCCGGACTCGCACTGGTACGGTGGCGGCCGCGCCGACGACCACCTCACCGACTTCGGGCCGACGTACGGCGACGCCGCGAAGATGCCGCCGTTCTTCACGCGTGGCGTTCTTCTCGACGCTCCAGGATTCCGCGGCGTCGACTGCCTGCCGAAGGGCGCTCCGATCGACGCCGCCGAGATGGAGGCGATCTGCGCCGCCCAGGGCGTGACGGTCCAGCCCTGGGACGTCGTCCTCATCCGGACCGGCTACATGGGTCTGTGGCCGGACGCGGAGAAGATGGCTGCACACAAGACGGCCGGCCCCGACATCTCCGCCGCCCAGTGGCTCCTCGAGCGCGGCGTCGTCGCAACCGGGACCGACACCGAGACGTACGAGGTCCAGCCGGCCCCCGATCCGGGCCCGACGGGCAATCCCCAGCCGGTCCACACTCTCCTGCTCATCGAGCACGGGATCCATCTGATGGAGAGCCTCGATCTCGAGGCCCTCGCTCGGGACCGCGTCTACGAGTTCCTGTTCGTCGCTCTGCCGCTCAAGATCCGAGGCGCCACAGGATCGATGGTCGATCCCCTGGCCGTCATCTAGGGAGGAAGCTTCCGTGCCCGCAGTGTCCCCGACCATGAAGGCCCTCGTCGTCCTCGAGCCCAACCGGGTCGAGATCCAGGATGTGGCTACGCCCACCCCGGGCCCGAACGAAGTCCTGGCGCGGGTTCGCGCAGTCTCGATCTGCGGCACGGACGCGCACCTCGTCCGGGGCGACTATCCGGGCTTCTGGCCGCTCAGCTTCCCGTTCATCCCGGGGCACGAGTGGGCCGGCGAGATCGTCGCGCTCGGTCCGGGCGCCGAGCGGTACGGATGGAAGGTCGGCGACCGCGTCGCCGGCACATCTCACGACGCGTGCGGCTTTTGCCAGAAGTGCGTCGAAGGCCACTACAACCTGTGCGAGAACTACGGCGTCGCTGGGTTGCACCGGCAATACGGGCACAACACCCAGGGCGCCGACGCCACGTACGTCGTCCACGGGGTGAAGTGCGTCTTCAAGCTCCCCGACGCGATCAGCTTCGAAGACGGAGCGCTCATCGATCCTGCCTCGATCGCCCTTCACGTCGCCAATCGGGGCGGCGTCGCTCCCGGCGACACGGTGGCGGTCACAGGCGGCGGCGCGATCGGGCTCCTGTCCGGCGACGCGGCCCTCGTCCGTGGGGCGTCACGCGTGATCGTGCTCGAGCGGAGCGCCGGACGCCTGGCGAAAGCCGCGGCGCTCGGCTTCGAGACCGTCGACACGAGCCAGGGCGACCCGGTCAAGACCGTCCGGGACCTGACTGGCGGCCTCGGCGTCGACGTCGTCCTGGAGTGCGCCGGTGTGCCCGTCGCCGTCCAGTGGGCTCTCGGCATGCTTCGCCGCGGCGGGCGGTGCGCGGCCGTCGGTATTCCGACAGTCGGCGTGGAGATCCCGATGCAGAGGATCGTCCTCGACGAGCTCGAGCTGGTCGGCTGTCGCGCGACGGCCGGCGAGATGCGACGGGTCATGCCGCTCGTCGAGCAGGGCCGGATCCGCGTCCATGAGGTCGCGACCCATCGCTTCTCGTTGAGCGAGTACGAGCGGGCGCTGGCGACGTTCAACGACCCCCAGAGCGGCGCCATCAAGATCGTCATCGTGCCCTGATCTCCTGCCTCGGTCGGAACGGCGGCCACCCCGCAACGGGCGGCCGCCGCCCGGCCGGCCGGCATTGGGCTAGATCGACCGCGCGGGATGTGAGTCGGCGCGGACTCAGTCGCCCTCGAGGAAGGCCGCACGAAGCGCCCGGAGCGTCCCCTCGTCGAGCCGCAGCCCGTCCTCGAAATACCGCTCGATCGTCCCGTAAGAGGTACGCATCTCGTCGAGGGCGGCTTCGAGGTATTCGGGGCGGACCCAGAGGAAGTCGGCGATGACATCCGGGTCGCCGCCGCGAGTCTTGAAGTCGTCGAAGAAGGACTGGAACATCGGCCTCAGATGCTCGTTGCTGGCGAGGAAGTCCTGCGCCACCAGGTCCGCGGGCACGCCGAGGAAGAGTTGCAGCGCTGCGGCCGCCCAACCCGTTCGATCCTTGCCTCCCATGCAATGGACCAGGGCCGGTCGGCACCGCTCGTGGGTTAGGTCTCTGAACACCCGACCGAACGCACGGTGTGCGCTGTCGAGGCTGACGAACGCCCGGTATTGAGCGACGAACATGGCCGTACCCTTGCCGTCGCGGAACGCCTCTCGAGCCACGGCGGGATTTCGCATTGCCTGCTGGATCTGGCCGGGCTTATGGCTCGGCAGGCCGTCCAGCACGTCCAGCACCACGTATCGCGCGTCGGGTGGCACCCGGTCGGGCCGGGCGGTTCGCTCCTCCTCCGTGCGGAAGTCGTAAATCGTTCGGACGCCCAACCGGGCGAATTCCGCTGCGTCCGACTCTTCAAGCCCGTCGAGAGCGGCAGATCGGAAGAGGAGGCCGGTTCGGACGCGGCCGCCATCGGCCGTAGCCAGGCCGCCCACGTCGCGCAGGTTCGGCAGAGATGCGAGTTGGTGACTTCGGTCGGCGTCCGTTTCGGGCTCTCCTCTGGGGCAATCGTCAGGTTCGCCGGTGTAGTCGGCGTATCAGCGGCCACGCCCATGCGGCGCGGTTACCAGGGCGGCCAGGTCCTGGTGGGTGTCGACGTCGGGGTTCGAGCCATCCACGTCGACTTCGACGACGAGGTCGGGGTGGTCGCGCAGGACGGGCCCAAGGCCGCGATCGGCCCGGGCCTCGCCTGCGAGCGGCCAGGCCAGGCGATGGATGAGCAGCGGATTGGGCCCGCCGCCATCCCGGTATCGAGGCACCACTATCGGCCCGGCCTCGGACACGAACCCGGCCAGCAGCGCCTCGACCACGTCGGCTCGCACGAGCGGCTGATCGCCCAGCAGGATGAGCGCGGCCTGGCTGGCCGGGCTCAGGCTGTCGAGCCCGACACGGAGCGAGCTCGAGACGCCGGCGTCAGGATCGGGATTGCGCACTCGCCGTTCCGACCGCCATCGCAGGCTTCGTTCGATCTCGTCGGCGTCATGGCCAAGTACGACCACGACCTCTGCGAAACCGGGCACCGCCGCCACGTCGAGCACGTGCTGGAGCAGGGGACGGCCCCACAGCGACGCCAGCGCCTTCGTGCTCCCGAAGCGCGACGAGGCGCCGGCCGCGAGCACGATCGCAGACGTCCGGCCGGCGTCGATCATCCGCGGGAGACCGGTGCAGAGGGAGCGGCCGAGGACGCCGGGTCGGCCTTCGCGCGCGTTTGCTCGCGCACCGCCAGGGCCGTTCCTCCGTAGCGCATGGCCACGATCTCGGCCATGATCGAGAGCGCTGTCTCGGCCGGCGCGCGCCCGCCGAGATCGAGACCAATGGGGCTGCGCAGCCGTTCGAGGTCCTCCCGCCGAACCCCGGCAGCGACCAGGCGCTCTCGTCGATCTGCCAGCCTCTTGCGGGAACCGATCGCGCCGACGTACCGGCAGCGACGAGCGAACGCCGTGGCGATCGCCGGCTCATCGAACTTCGCATCGTGCGACAGCACCGCCACGGCGTCGGAGGGACCGAGGCCGATGGCATCCGCCACCTCGTCTGGCCAGCCAACGATGAGGCGATCGACGTCGGGGAACCGCTCGCGCGTTGCGAAGGCCGGCCGGCCGTCGATGACGATCGTCTCGTACCCGAGCGTGCGGGCGATCGCGACGAGCGGTATCGCGACCTGCCCCGCGCCGACGACGATGAGCCTGGCCCGTGTCGGGAAGGCCTCGATGAAGAGGGATCGACCCGCGAGCTCGACCGTTCGCGAGGTGCCGCTGGCCAGCGATTCGAGCGTCAGTCGGACCAGCTCGGCGTCGAGTGAGGGGTCGCCGAGCGAGCCGTCGAGGTGTCCGTCCTCCCAGGCCACGAGGATCGCTGCGGGTGGCTCGCCCTCGCCGGGCGGATGGGGGCCGATCTCGGGCCCGGGCGAGTCGGCGGGAAGTGGCGTTATAACGGCCCGGCCGCCTGTCGCACCGGTTCCAGCCACCGCTCGGGCCGCGGCCTCGGCTGCCTCGGACACCGCCGGCTCGACCAGCACATCGATCGTGCCGCCGCAGGCGAGCCCCACGTCCCAGGCCTGCTCGTCGCTGATGCCGTAGCGGACCACCCGCGAGCGCCCGGTCGCTCGGGCTCGCTCGATCTCCTCGACGGCGGCTCCTTCGACGCATCCGCCGCTCACGGACCCGGCGATCCGGCCGTCGGCCGTCACGAGCATGACCGCACCCTCGGGACGCGGCACCGAGAAGAACGTCCTGACGACGACCGCCCGGCCGATCTGCGCGCCCTCGGCCCGCCAGGCGGCCAGGGTCTCGACGAGCTCCTTCATCGCGAAGCCTCCTGCAGACGGCTCTGCCATTGGCGGCCGCATGTCACGCGGACGGTTACACGTCATCCTATAGCCGAACCGGCGCAAGGGCCGGTGCCACCTCGGCCGATCGATGTGCGAGAAGGACGTCCACAGATGACCAAGCCGATGATCGTCTGCGCCGGCATGTGCAACACCAAGAGCGCCGAGATCAAGTACCTGGCCGAACAGGTCGCAGAGCACGGCGGCAAGCCGCTCATCATGGACCTCAGCCTCGGCGCGGCAGTCGATTGGGCCGATGTCAGCCTGGGCGAGGTGCTGGCTTCCACCGGTACCCGCATGGAAGATGTCTTTGCCGCGCCGCGGGCGACCGCGATCGACCTGGTCGGCCACGCCGGCGCGGTCAAGATCGTCGAGCTCCACGCCGCGGGCAGGTGCGATGGGATCATCTCCTGGGCGGGATCGGTCGGGACGACCACCGCCACTCGCGTCATGCGAGCGCTGCCCTTCGGCGTGCCGAAGATCATGCTCACCGACATGGCGTCGAGCGACGTCAGCATGTGGCTGGGCAACAAGGACATCTACATCGTCAATCCCACCGCCGAGCAGGGGATCAACGTCGTCACACGGAGGGCTGTGGCGAACGCCGCTGCGGCCGTCGTCGCGATGGCTCTCGTGCCCGAGGTCCCGCCAGGTTCCAGGCCGCTGGTCGCGATCACGTCCTACGGCTCCACGACGCCGACCGTTCTGCGGTGCGCGCAGTTCATGGAGGCCAGGGGCTGGGATGCCAGCATCTTCCACGCCGTGGGCGTCGGCGCCACGATGGAGGATCTGATCCGATCGGGGCTGATCACGGCGATCATCGACATCACCCCCGCCGAGCTCACGAACAACATGTTCAACAGCGTGTACGGAACCCCAAAGACGTGGGAGGGAGAACGCCTGACCGCCGCCAGCGAAATGGGGATTCCGCAGATCGTGGTGCCGGGCGGCCTCGATCAAGCCGCGCTCGGTCCGCTCCACACCGTGGCGCCGGAGTACCTCGACGACGTCAAGGCGGAGCGGCGGAGGTCGTACAAGGGCACCGGGTCGCCGTATCAGCACAACGACTCGGTGACGATCATGCTGCTAACGCTCGAAGAGGTGGAGCGGGTCTCGCTCGACATCGCCCGCAAGCTGAACGCCACGCGCGGGCCAACGATGATCGTCGTCCCGATGCGCGGCTGGTCCGCCTACGACCAGAGCGAGGAGATGGCCAACCTGGAGCGGGGTTGGGCCGAAGGCAACGGAGATGGACCCACGTGGCAGCCCGATCCGTCGCATCCGACCTGGTCGCAGCGCGCCACGCTGATGCTGTCCGTGCTGCAGAAGAACCTGGACTCGAACAACCCCAACCTCGATCTCCTGGCCTGCGACCTGCACATCCTGGACCCGGAGCTGGCCGACCTCCTGAACAGGTGCATGAGCGACATGCTCGACGCCACGTGGCGCAAGGGCATGTATCGGGATGTCGACAGGGTGATCGCCTGACCCGGCGAGAACCTCACCCCAACCGCGGCCGTCTGGCGGTTGCGATCGCGGGTAAGCTCCTCTCGAGCCGAAGGCACGGCGTCCTCCGGCGATCTCCAAGGTGCGTAAACTGATCGCGCTGCAACCGCGGAGAGGTGCCGGAGCGGTCTAACGGGGCGGTCTTGAAAACCGCTGGACGAGAGTCCCGTGAGTTCGAATCTCACCCTCTCCGCCAAGATTCTGAGCGTGAATCGGACCATCTGGCGCACCTGGCCAGGTCCACGACAAGACATTGGCAGCTTCGTGGCAGCTTCGCGAGTACAGTACCGAGCAAGAGCGAAGGTGCCAGGGCGGGACCGGAAGCCTTCACCTGCGCTCCCGTATCGGAGCAACGCAGGGTGGACCAAGAGACCAAACGGCCAAGGCGGTCGGCCGGCGAAGGGGCCATCTACGAAACCGCGGATGGCCGGCTCCGCGGATCCGTTCTCGTTGACCTTCCAGACGGTAGCCAGAAGCGCGTCTATGTCAGCGGCCGAACGCGAGCTGACGTTGTGCGGAAGCTCGACGCGAAGCGCAAGGAAAGCGCTGCCGGCGCGGTGACCGGCGAGACGCTCGGCGAATACCTCGCCCGCTGGATCGTCGCCTGCAAGCCGCGTCTTCGGCCCGCGACGCACACCGAGTACGCCCGCCACGTCGCCCAATACTGGGCCGTACTAGCCAGGACGCAGCTGACCCGCCTTCGGCCGCAAGACGTCGAGCAGAGGCTTGGACAGCTGCTCGAGCGGGGCCTCTCGCCCCAGACCGTCCGGCACGCCCGCTCAACGCTGCGGCGGGCGCTGAACGACGCAATCCGCGAGGGCATCCTGAACCGCAACGCTGCGGCTCTAGCCCGACCGCCACGAGTCGCCGGCCGGGAGATGCGGGCCCTGTCACCATCGGAGGCTGGCCGCCTTCTCTCGGCGACGGCTGAAGATCCTGGTGGGCCACTCTACGCCGTCGCCCTCGGTACGGGCTGCCGTCTCGGCGAGCTGCTCGGCCTCTCGTGGGATGACCTGGCCGACGACGGAGCCTCGATCGTCGTCCGACGTTCGCTCGCCGCGGTAGACAACATCGACCCTGAAACCGGCAAGCGACACCGAACGTGGAGGCTGGCCGAGCCGAAGACGGCCAAGAGCCGGCGGACCGTCATGCTCCCAACTATCGCGATTGAGGCCCTGAGGCGCCAGAAGGCCCACCAGGCGGCCGCCAGACTTTCGGCGGGCGCAGCGTGGCAGGACCGCCACAACCTCATCTTCACCGACGCGCTGGGCCGCCCCGCGCGCCCGGACAACGTCTCGGGATACTTCCGCGCGGCGGTCGATAGGGTCGGCCTGCCACATGTTCGCTTCCACGATCTCAGGCATTCCGCGGCGACCCTCATGCTGTCCCAGGGCGTGCCGCTCAAGGTCGTGAGCGAAACCCTGGGTCATAGCTCGATCGCGATAACGGCCGACGTGTACCAGCACGTCACTCCGGATCTCCGGCGCGAGGCCGCCGAAGCGATGGACCGGGCCCTCAAGTGACAGGCGGGCTGCCGTACTCAACAGCACGGAGTGCTGCAGCACTGCGCCCATCAGCTTCGACCTGATGCGACCTCGCTGATGGCTGAAGACGGAACCAACCGTCGCCGGCCCACCTTCACACTCCGGATCCGTCGAGCAGAGATCTCCGAATACAGGGCCGACCGGCCGATCCCAAGAGCCCGGGCGGCCTCAGGGATGCTCAGCAGGCGATCTGGCTCGCGCGCGCTCGGACGAGCTTCGATGGCTATCTCGTCTCGTAACGCCTCGACGAGTTCCATGACGGCAGCACTCAGCCGGTGGCTCACCGGGTCAGGTTCGTTGCCGAATGGCCTGCTCGATGACTGGCGCTCGACTCGGTGTAGTCGCTCGGGTGAAGGCCCCCGCCTTTGCAGCTCGTTCATGGCGACGCGCGATTCCGAGACCAGCGGACTGCGGCGCCGCCGGGCACTCCCGGGATATCGCCCGCAACAGCGAAGCTGTCGCGGCCCGAATTACCCGGCGAGGTTGCGCTCGACCGGATACTCGCCACGGCCCGCTCAGCCGGACTCAGCCCCGATCCGACATAGTGGAAGTTCCGTCGGATGACGACCTGGTCGCCTATCACTTTGGCGCGGATCTGGGTAAGCCAGGGATCGGTCTGGGCTCGATACTCGGCCCGGACGCTCCGCAACGCGGCGAAGGTGACCGAGTAGCGACGAGCCTTGGTCAGGAAGTGGCCTCGAAAGCCGAGGTTATGGGCCCAGCGGGGGCTGAGGGTCCAGGCCGATCGCATCAGCGCTCGGGCATGATCGGTCAGCTCAGCTCGCTCGATCACTCCCTCCACCCGGATCCGTCGATCGAGTCCACCGGCGAGCTGCGCGTCCTTAGTGGCGTATTTCGCGAGGTAGCCCGCGACGCCGGCTCCGTGCCCCTCGCCAGCGTCGGGGCTGCGAGTGATCGGTCTCGTGTCGATCTGGCTACCCCAGCGGATCATCAGCTCACGTCCACCCGGTCCCGCCACCGTGACCGCTACGCGCGCCGCGGTACGGGCGACGGCCTCCGCTAGACGCTGCGCCGTCGCTCCGCCCCCCGGCGCGGTGTCGGGACCGTCGGGTCCGTCGAGCCGGATGACCGCATGGACGTGCACGGCACCACGGGCCTGGAATTCCGCGACCTTGGCGTAGGCGACGCGGACCTGCGATCGCAGCGCTGCCACGCTAAGTCCGCCGAGGGCGGCGAGTTCGCGGGGCAGGTACGTGGTCGTCCGGCGCCACAGGGCTCCAAGGTTCGCGTTCCAGACCGCCGCGGCCTCGTAGTCGTAGCAGGCAGGACAGAGCGCCCCGCCGATCCGAGGATCGTCCTGGGCGTGACGCTCGAGACAGCGGAGGGAGACCGCGTGCTCGCAGGTCCCCAGCGCTCCGCCCGGCCGGCAGCGGCGGACGCCACCAGCAGCGACCACGCGGCGATGGACCGCGCCGAACGATGGCGCCGTGAACGTGGCGAAGACGAGCGGATGCGAGGCGACAGAGGGCGAGACGCCTCGACCCGCGTCACCTGCCAACCCAGCCGCCACCAGGAAGTAGGCATCGCGTCGATACAGCTCCGAGCACGGCGGGCAGCGCGACTCGCGTCGATTACGGCAGGCGACGAGCACGAAGCCTGGAGCCTGAGACCGCGTCCACCGGCGGGCAACCACGGCTCCCGTCCTTGCCGAGACGGCGACCGACTCGCCTTCGAGGCGAATCGGCGAGGTGCAGCCGCCGGTCCGGCCGATCAGCTCGACTACTGCAGGTGCGCCGGCGCCGTAGCGGCGTGTGAGCACCGCCAAGGACGCCGGCTCGAAGGTCGTGCGAGACGTAGCGACCAGCATCACCCTTGCCTCAGGCGCCCTGCTCCGCGCGATGCAGCGCCTGCGGGACCTGCCCCTTCGGCGTCGCTGCACGCACGGCAGTCGCCCGGAACGACCAGGCCTGGCGCGGTCGAGAGCCTGAGGTATCCACGTAGCCAGTCGCCGTCAGGCCCTCGAAGGCCACAGCCGGGAAAGGGGACCCCGCCGGAGCTTGGGGAAGCACAGGTGGAGTCCGCGACGCGATCTTCACGCGCACGACTTTCGTGCGCGCCTCGGGATCGGCGTCGAAGACCGAAACCGCCCACAGGGGCAGACCGGAGTCGCGATCGTGCGCCTGGACCCGTTGCTCACGGGTCGAGGCCTCGAAGTCGACGACCTGCTCTACGCCGCCAACGGCGTATGCCCCTGCCGGGAACAACAGCTCGTTGGTGATTGGAATGTGCCTGCTAAGTGCCATGACATGCTCTCCTATGTGATTTGGAACAGCCAGAAACAGCCGACGCTTTGCTCACAGCTATCGCCGTGAAGAGCTCGTAGGGGCTCCGAAAAGTGGGGCGAGCGCTCTCTCTTGGTCCGGTGTGCGTACCAGGACCTGCGCCAATCGCCACCGAAAACGCTAGGCCGGCCGATCTCGGTAATTAATCAAGAGTGGTTAAGTACGATATTGCGTACGAAATTCGCCCCGGCGACCGGTGAAGCGACCGCCAGCCTATGTGGGACCGGCAGTCCGGGCGGGCCACTGCCTTACCTGGACCTGGGCCAATCGCCACTGAAGACGCTAGGCCGACCAACCGGGAGGGTCAAGGCTTTCTGCGTACCGTTCGGCGTACCATCGGCGACGGAATCTGGCGGATACGCCGTCATGAGGTGGGGAAACCGCACTCCCTGTCATCGGAGACGGCCGAGAGAGTCGGACGGAACCGTGGCAAGCAGCCTGAGCGCGGAGGTATCCACGACCGGCCTTCGCTAAGATCGCTGCGAGCGGCGAGTATGGCCCGATGCGCGGGGACATCGGGCGTGGTCGCCTCTTATCGCCGCGATCCGCTCGTCGAACTACACCAGGAGGGGCGGGGGCTTGTTACAACTTTCTCTACTGCATCAAGGGCACGGCGGGCGCGGGCTTTGACGGTAGACTTCGTGCCGGCGGTGGCTGATGGGTCTTGTCACAGAGCCGTCACCCTGAGTGTGGACGCCTGCGACACAAACTTGAGGGAGCTTAGACAGTGACGGCGCCAACCGACCCCGAGAACGACCCACAGCCTCAACCGCAGTATCCTCCGGCCCCTCCCGTTGCGCCGGGAGCCTGGGGACCGTCTGCGAACGCCCCTGTCAACCCGACTTGGTATCCGTATCCCGTCTACGGGATCCCGACCAAGGGGTCTCGCAAGCGTGCCAAGGCCGCCGTGTTGGTCGGAGCCCTGCTCGTCCTTGCAGTCGGCGCCGGCGCCCTGGTCTACATCGCCCACGCGCCGTTTGGGCCATCTCGAAGCCTGGGCAGTCCGCGCGTTGAAGGGACTGCCACCACGCTGCAAGATGGTCGGGTCCTCGTTGCGGGAGGCTTCAGTGCTTCCCTTGACGTGGACGGCTCGCCCGCCCTGGCGACGGCAGAACTCTTCGATCCGAATACCGACACCCTCAGCCCGACGGGGTCTATGACTACACCTCGGGCCGACCAGACGGCCACGCTGCTCCAGGACGGGCGTGTTCTGATCTTAGGCGGAGATCAAACCGGCACGGCTGAGCTCTATGACCCCAAGACCGGTGCCTTCGCAGCTACTGGCAAACCAAGTGCGGATTTCTCGGGATCCGCCACCCTTCTCAAAGACGGTCGAGTCCTTGTGATCGAGCCCTCAGGGACTGCGGCGGCACTCTATGACCCGAAGACCGGCCAATTCACCCCGACCGGATCGATGGTCGACTATCGGATGTGGTACTCGGCGACGCTGCTGGCCGATGGCAGGGTCTTGGTCGCCGGTGGCTTGGACAAGGACTTCGCCGCGCAGAAAACTGCTGAACTGTATGACCCGACGACCGGGAGCTTCGGGCTCACGGGCGCCATGTTCATCGCCCGCTCCAATCATTCAGCCACGCTCTTGCCTGATGGCCGGGTCCTCATGGCGGGCGGCCAGCAGATCTACAACACGACCCCGGATCCCGGTCACGCTGAGCTATATGACCCAGCGACTGGGACCTTTGCCACAACAGGAAGCATGGTCGTACCGCGAGAGTTCCAGACGGCAACACTCCTGCCGGACGGGCGTGTCCTGTTCACGGGGGGAGCAAACGACATTGACCGCGCCGAGGCCACGGCCGAGCTATACGACCCGCGGACTGGCGAGTTCAGCCTTACCGGGCAGATGGCAGTCCATCGACTCTGGCAGGCGGCCGCTCTGCTCCAGGATGGTCGCGTGCTTGTGGTCGGCGGCCAGGGAAACGCCAAAGCCGTATCAACGATGGTGGAGCTCTGGGACCCGAAGACCGGCAAGTTCTCTCAGCCGTAGGGGGTGGCGAACCGTACGCCGCAAGGGCCGCAAAGATGCTGACCTGGCGAGCCGGACACGGCAGCTTCGCTGGCATCTTCGCCGGCGAACAGAGGCGGACGGCGAGGCGCTAAATCGGACGACCTCACGCTCAAATCGAACGTCAACGGACCCGCGCGACCGCTCTGATGCGCCCTTGAAAACCGCTGATCGAGAGATCCGTGGGTTCGAATCCCACCCTCTCCGCCAGATCCTTGAAGGGCGAGCCGGTTCCGCCGCAGCACGGGGCTCCGCGCCGCGGGGCGCGGCGGCGAGCCCCGAGAGGCGCCGGCAAGCGGAGTGAGCGCCCGTCGGTCCATACTCGTCCCATGGAGTCGAACTTCTTCGTAAGGCGGATCAAGGCCCTGTTCCCGGTCGCGGCCCTCGCGGTCGTGGCCCTCATCGCCGTCACCACCGCCATGACGATCCTCGGGGACACCCAGAGCGCGACGCCAATCGTGCCCTCGGGCAGCACCACAGCCACCCCGACGATCGCGGTCTCCGGGTCGCCGTCGGCTGTGCCGACCGAAACGCCCTCTCCTGTGATGACCGTGCCTCTCCCCTCCGCGATGCCGGTCATCATCACCGTCTACAAGGGCGAGCACGATCCCCACCACATCTGGTACGTGGTCTGGCGCTACCCGCAGTTCCGGAGCAGCACCACGCCCCTGGCGAGTCTCGTGAACCAGGACATCCTCGACGAGGTCGATACGCGGATCACGGCCTTCGAGGGCGGTCCGGCAGCCGTAGAGCAGCTTCCCGGCAAGACCAACAACCTCACCGGCACCTTCACCGTCGACATGCTCTCGTACGACCTGGTGAGCCTCACCCTGAGGTGGGTCGACGACACTTCGCCGGCGCACGCGGCCACCAACATCGAAACGCTGACCTATGCGCTCAACAGCGGCGAGCGCCTGGACTTCGGGCAGTTGTTCACCGACACGCCGGCTGCCCTGGCGATCCTCTCAGCGCAATCTCGCGAGCAGCTGCGGAAGTCGCTAGGCGCAGACTACGACCCCACCGTCGTCGAGGACGGTACGGCGGCCGTGGGCACCAACTTCGACAACTGGGCTCTCACTCCAGCCGGTCTCAAGATCGTTTTCGCGGAGTACCAGGTGGGCACGTACGCGGATGGGATGCCCGTCGTCGTGATTCCCTGGTCGAGCCTCAAGAGCGTGATGCAGCCGGACGGACCGGCCGCTCGCCTGGCCGGGTTTCCGACGCCCACCTGATCGTACCGACGGGCCGCCGAGTCCGGGCCGGAGCGGGAACCGATCCCCTGACACGTCATGCCCGGCCCCCGTATCCTTTCCCCACGGGAAGCCAGGACCAGCCAGACCAACCTGGAGCTTCGGAGGGCAGCATGGCGGCCGAGTACAACGCAACAGTGTCCGGTCGGGTGGAAGTTGCCCCCGGCCTGATCATCTTGCGGGTCACGCCGGACACGCTGCCGTTCGAGTTCAAGGCCGGTCAGTACGTCGTGCTCGGCGTGAAAGCCTCCGTCCCGCGGGTCGACGAGGCCGAGGGCGAATCCGAGCCGAGCGTGGTCGCCGGGGCACGCTCCGCCTCGCCTCGCAGCGCAGCCATCGCCGCGTCCGCGGCCGCCGTCATCACGGGCACGGCCGAGAGCCAGGCCGCCGTCGACGTCCAGGCTGCCGCAGTCGCCGGCGCCGCCGCGGACCCGGGCCGGATGATCCGCCGCGCCTATTCGATCGCCTCGGAGAGCCGCGCCGAGGAGTACCTCGAGTTCTATCTGACCCTGGTGATGAGCGGCGAGCTGACCCCGCGGCTCTTCAGCCTCAAGCTCCGCGATCGGGTGTACGTGGGCCCGAAGGCCGTCGGGGTCTTCACCCTCGGCAAGGTCGCGCCCGGCAAGCACGTCCTCATGATCGGCACCGGCACCGGCCTGGCGCCCTACATGTCGATGCTGCGCAGCGAGCTGGTCTGCAACGGGCCGCGGCAGTTCGTGGTGGTCCACGGCGCGCGCTTCTCGTGGGACCTGGGCTACCGGACCGAGCTGACCGGCCTGGCCCGCCACTGCCGCAACTTCCACTACATGCCGATCATCACGCGTCCCCAGGAAGACGTGACCTGGCGCGGCCGGAGCGGCTACCTCCAGAACGTCGTCGCCTCGGGCGCGATCGAAGAGGAGATGGGCCTGCCGCTCACACCCGAGAACTTCGACATCTTCCTGTGCGGCAACCCGGGCATGATCGAGACCGTCATCGGCTGGGCGGAGCAGCGCGGCTTCGTCCGCGACAAGGGCCACGACATCGGCACGCTTCACACCGAGGAATACTGGTAGGCGAGCGGGGCGGGGCGGCACAGCGGCAGGGGCTCGGACCCGGGCAAAGGAGACGGTCATGGCGGACGCACCCAACTACAAGGCCGAGCTCGTCGGCGTATTCGGGCATCCCGTCGCGGAGAACCCGACGGTGGTGATGCACGAGGCCGCCTTCGCGGAGCTGGGCCTCAACTGGCGCTATCTCACGATCGAGGTGCTCCCCGAAGACCTGGAGGCGGCGATGAAGGGCCTGCGGGCCTTCAACATGCGCGGCATCAACCTCACGATCCCCCACAAGGTCGCGGTGCTGCCGTACCTCGACGAGGTCAAGCCCGCGGCCGCACTGATGGGCGCGGTGAACACGGTCGTTCGCGTGGGCGACCGCCTGGTCGGCGAGAACACCGACGGCAAGGGTTTCATGACCGCGCTGACCCAGGACGCGAAGGTCGATCCGCGGGGCATGAGCGTGGTCGTGCTGGGCGCCGGCGGCGCCGCGCGGGCGATCACCGTCGAGCTCGCCCTGGCCGGCGCCGAGCGTATGACCGTCGTCAACCGATCGCCCGGACGCGGCCGGGAGCTCGTGGCGCTGCTCAACTCGAAGACGCCGGTGGGGGCCGAGTTCGCCTCATGGTCCGGCGCATACGCCATCCCCGCTGGCACCGATATCCTGGTCAACGCCACCTCCATCGGGCTCTTCCCGAACGTTCACGACAAGCCCGAGATCGCCTACGACTCGATCGCGCCCGGCATGGTCGTGTGCGATGTGATCCACACCCCGATGACCCCGTTCCTCGAGGAAGCCGGGCGGCGCGGCGCTCAACCTCTCGATGGCCTCGGGATGCTGGTCTACCAGGGCGCCATCGGCTTCAAGCTCTGGACCGGCCTTGACGCGCCGGTCAAGGTCATGTACGACGCCCTGGCCAGAGCCTTCGGGCTGGCCTGAACCCCAACCACGCCACCCGCCGCAGCCAACCGCTCGGCACCATCGAACCGCCTGTCCCAAATCGCCCCGAGGAGACGATCGCATGCGCAAGACCGGCATCCTGAACCAGGAGATCCTCAAGGCAACCGGCTCGCTCGGCCACACCGACCAGATCGTAGTCTGCGACGCCGGGCTGCCGATCCCGCTCGGCGTCGAGCGCATCGATCTCACCGTCTTGCGGGGCATGCCGCGGTTCCTGGACGTTCTCAAGCCGCTGCTCGCCGAGGTCATCGTTGAGAAGATCATCCTGGCCACGGAGATCGAGAAGGCCAGCCCCGAGATGCTCGCGCGGATCCGTGAGCTGGCCGGCGCCATCCCGATCGAGTTCGTCAGCCACGACCAGTTCAAGCGGCTGACCCGCGATGCCAAGGCGATCATCCGCACCGGCGAGTTCACGCCCTACACCAACATAATCCTCCAGTCCGGCGTGGATTTCAGCTGATCGCCGCTGACGCGCGGCGGCTGGCGCAGCGGCCGTGCGGCCTAGGGCGCCTCGCTGGGGCCCGGCGTGTCGTCGGCGTTCGGTGGATCGGTCGGCGTGGTGTCGCTGGCGTCGGGCGCCTGACTGGGGCTCGGCATGTCGCTCTCGCCCGGAGGATTGGTCGGGCTCACGATCGGGCCGCATGTGGCGCCGGCGTTCGGCTGTGGCGGCGTGGCGCTCAGCAGGACGTCCGTCGATGTGACGGTGATCCAGCGAGGCAGGTCGCTGGTGCCTATGTCGCCCCGGCTCCACAGGATCTGGATACCGCTGAAGCTGCCGGGCATGTCGTGTGGATCGGCCGTCCATTCGGCGAGGGCGGAATCGAACGCGCCCGACGGATCGGTCGTCAGCCGGATCCTCCACTCGGACGCAGCGAATCCGTCGACGCCGGCGGTGAGGTCGAGCTTGCCGCCGCACGGTCGAACCGCCGTGTTGTAGTCGGGTGGGTCGGGGCTCGTTATGTCGACCATGACGGCGGTGCCGGTCCTGTTCTCCAGGTGCAGCACTCTCGTCGGGTCCGGCGTGGGCGCGGGATTGCCACAGGCTGCGGCCGAGGCGGCCACGGCCAGAGCGATGGCTAGGGCAACGGCCAGCGGCGCGGTGGCCGAGCCCTTCGCCCATCTCGAGTCCGTTCGTCTCATTCGCGTCTCCCACAGTGGCCCGTTGGGCGCACGATGCCTGCCGGCCAGGCGGCGTGTCAATTCGGCACCTCGCCTCTCCGCCACCCGCGGGCCCCGTTTGACATCAATGCGCCTCTGCCCCTAGACTCCGCGCCACATCGGGAATACGGGCGATGATCGGGACGAGTACCTCCCGGTTGCCGGCACAGAGACCCAGCGGTTGGTGGAAGCTGGGGCGGCGACAGGAGCGAATGGCCCCGTGAGCCATCGGACCAAACCGCGAGCTTCCAGGGCTCGCCAGTAGGCTCCGGCGCAGAGCGCCAGCGATACAGGGCAGCACCGATCGGCGGGAGTCGCGCCACCAGCGCGGGAGCCCGACCCGTCGGCCAAGAGAGCGGCATCGCCGAATGTGGGTGGCACCGCGGAAGGATCGACCTTTCGTCCCTTGACGAGAGGTCGTTTTGATTCCCCGCCAGCCCCGGGGGCCGACCGCCGGGACCCTGAGGGGGCCCGACGCCAGGTCCCCGGGAAGCGGGAGAGGGGACGAAGGCGCGGGTCCGTTCCGCCGGGACGGACGCCACAACGGAGAAAGGCAACACGGCGATGGCACTAACCGATCCGCTCAGTCTTCGCGAGGTCCGGCGATTGTCCGGCTCGGCCGACACGATCCTGCTGACGGCGGCTCGGAACGCGGACCTCGAAACCCCGATCGGCGCTTTCATGCGCTTCGACGACGGGGGCCCGGCCTTCCTGCTCGAGTCCGTCGAGGGCGGCGAGCGGCTGGGCCGCTACTCCTTCATGGGCGTGGGCCCGCGGCGGCTCCTCACCGTTCGCGACGGCCTGGCCACGATCCAGACGCGGCCGGTCGGCGTGACCGAGTTCTGCCCCGACCTTCCGACCGAGACGATCCCGGCGCCCGATCCGCTCACGGCGCTCCGGCAGTTCCTGCCAAAGAGGCGGATCCTCCCCGGGGAGGGCATTCCGCGGTTCCCGGGCGGGGCCGTCGGCGCGCTTGCCTACGACGCTGTCTCCACCTTCGAGCCGACGGTGCCGCTGCCCGCGCGCGACCCGATCGGCGTCCCGATGGCCGCCTTCCAGGAGACCGACCTGGTCCTGGTCTTCGACCACCTCACTCACACGCTCTCCGCCGTCGCCTCGCTCCACACCGAAGCTCCCGACCTCGAGGGCCGCTACGCGATCGCCGAGCGGGCCATATTCCACGCCCTCGAGCGGACGGCCAGACCGACGGAGATCGAGCTCGCGAGCCTGACCCGGCGCGGCCGGCCGGAGATGGCGGAGCCGACGGAGGCGAACGAAGGCGCGGCTGACGCCGCCCAAAGCTCGGCCTCTGCCAGGCCTGGCGACGGTGCCGGCTCGGACGAACGGGCCGCAGCCCCAGGCGGCGCGTACGGCCTTGCGCAGGTCGAAGTCAGCCTGGAGCGCAGCGAGTACGAGGCGGCGGTTCGGTCGGCCAAGGAAGCCATCGCTGCGGGCGAGGCGATCCAGATCGTGGTCGCCCGACGCCAGACCTTCGAGCGGCCGGTCATCGCGGGCGAACCGCTGGACGAGGTGGCACTGTACCGCTCGCTGCGCCGCATCAACCCGAGCCCATACCTGTTCTTCGTCCGGATGCCGGAGTTCTCCGTCGTCGGGGCCAGCCCGGAGCTGCTGGTCAGGGTCGAGGGCGACCGCATGACCACCCACCCGATCGCCGGGACGCGGCCGCGCGGCGCCACCCCGGCCGAGGACGCGCAGCTCGCCTACAACCTGGAGCGCGACCCCAAGGAGCGGGCCGAGCACGTGATGCTCGTCGACCTGGGTCGAAACGACCTGGGCCGCGTCGCCAGGCCCGGCACCGTGGCCGTGACCAAGTACATGGAAGTGGAGCGCTACAGCCACGTCCTCCATCTCGTGAGCCACGTGGAGGCGAGGCTCAAGCCGGGTTGCGATGCCCTCGACGCGCTGCGCAGCATCTTTCCCGCTGGCACGCTCTCGGGCGCGCCGAAGGTTCGGGCGATGCAGCTCATCGCCGAGGCGGAGAAGGAGCGGCGCGGGCTGTACGGCGGGGCCGTCGGCTACCTCGGCTACGACGGCAACCTCGACACCGCCATCACGATCCGCTCCGCCGTCCTGAAGGACGACCTCGTCCATCTCCACGTCGGCGCCGGGATCGTCGCGAAATCGGTCCCCGAGCGCGAGTTCGAGGAGACCGAGCACAAGGCCGGGGCGATCAGGCGCGCCCTGGAGATGGCCGTCGCCGAGGCCGCGGCCGAGGCGGGGAGCGGCGCGACCACGTTCCGTGGCGCCGCCTCTCGTGGGGCCGCTCGCCAGGCGGTGGGCGCAGTCGCGGCCGGTCCCGCCGCCGGACAGGAGGCGTCCCGATGATCCTCATGATCGACAACTACGACTCGTTCACGTTCAACCTCGTCCAGGCTCTCGAGGCGGCCGGCGCCGACGTTCGCGTGCTGCGCAACGACGCCATCGACCGCGCCGGCCTGGAAGCCCTGGCTGACGACCCGACGGCGCAACTGCGCGGCATCGTCGTCTCGCCCGGGCCGGGCGACCCCGACTCGGCCGGCGTCTCGATGGACGCCATCCGCGTGGCTGTCGAGCGCAAGATCCCGCTCCTGGGCGTGTGCCTCGGGATGCAGGCGATGGGCGCCGCCCTGGGAGCGACGATTCGCCGCGCTCCCACGCTCGTCCACGGCGAGGCGTCCAGCGTCCGCCACGATGGCAAGGGGCTTCTCGCCGGGATGCCCATCCCGTTCATGGCCGCGCGGTACCACTCGCTCAGCGTGGCCCCGGAGACGCTCCCGCCCGACGTGGTCGTCACGGCCCGGACCGAGGACGACTACGTGGTCATGGGCATTCGCCACCTGACCGCCCCGATCGAGGGCGTGCAGTTCCACCCGGAGTCGGTCCTGACGCCCGAGGGGCCGCACCTCCTGGCCAACTTCCTGCGGCTCGCCGGGGAAGGCGAGGCGGCGCTGCTGGATCGTGCCAGCGGCTCGTTCGCCCTGGCCGGGTTCGTCGGGGAAGCGGACACGGCCGAGGCATCGGGCGCGGCCGAGCGGCAGATCGAGACAGAGAAAGCGGCAGAGGCGGCCGTCGCGGGTCGCGTGGAGAGGGTGCGATGAGCGAAGTCGTGAGAGCGGCCCTGGCCGCGGTCGTCGAGGGCAGGCGCCTCTCGATGGACGAGGCCCGAGCGGCGATGGGATCGGTCATGGACGGCGAGGCGACGCCGGCTCAGCTGGCGGCGCTGCTCGTCGCCCTCAGGATGCGCGGCGAGACGGTCGAGGAGCTGGCCGGCTTCGCGGCGGCGATGCGCGACCGCGTGCTGCGAGTGGCCGCCCCGGAGGGTGCGATCGACACCTGCGGGACCGGCGGCGACGGCAGCAACACCTTCAACATCTCGACGGCCGCGGCGCTGGTCGTGGCCTCCGGCGGGGTTCCGGTCGCCAAGCACGGCAACCGGGCGATCACATCGAAGTCGGGCTCGGCCGATGTGCTGGAAGCGCTCGGAATCCGGACCGATCTCGGGGCCGAGGGAGCGGCCGAGGCGCTGCGAGTCGACGGCTTCGCGTTCCTCTTCGCTCCGGGTTTCCACCCGGCGATGAAGCACGCCGGCCCCACGCGCCGCGAGATCGGCGTGCGGACGGCGTTCAACCTGCTCGGCCCCCTGACGAACCCGGCCGGCGCGAGGCGGCAGGTGGTTGGAGTTGGCGATCCTGCCGCCGCGCCGCGCATCGCCGAGGTTCTGCGCCGGCTCGGCGCAGAGAGGGCGCTCGTCGTCCATGGCGCGGGCCTCGACGAGCTGCCGCTCGATGGGGCAGGCGTGCTGTACGACGTCACGCCCGCCGGCGTCACGCGGCACGAGGTCGTGGCCGCGGACCTCGGCCTTGGGGCAGCTCCGGTTTCGGCGCTGGCGGGCGGCACCCCGGCGGAGAACGCAGCGACGGTGGAGTCGATCCTGCGCGGAGCGAGCGGCCCCGGCCGGGACGTGGTCCTGCTCAACGCCGCGGCCGCCTTCCTGGTAGCGGGCCGAGCCACGGACCTGCGGGACGGGATCGCGATGGGGGCCGAGGCAATCGACGGCGGCGCGGCCACTCGACTGCTGGGGCGGCTTCGCGCCGCGAAGGCGGCCAACGACGCGGCGAAGGCCGCCGCGGAGGCGGCCGCGGCCGCGCAGAGCCTGGAGGCGACGCCGGCATGACGATCGCCGCCAGGTCGCCGCGCTCGGCCAAGCCACGTGCCGCCGGCTCGCGGTCCGCCGGCTCCCGGGCCGCCACCTCGGCCCGCGCCGGGGTCGTGGCCGATATCGCCGCGCGGCGCCTCTCCGACATCCGCGCCGAGCTCGGCGGGCGGAGCTATCGCATCCTCGCCGACGAGGCCGCGGCGTGCTCCGCCCTTCCCGGCGGCGCCCCACGGCCCATCGTCGAGCGCCTGGCCGCGGCCGGCCTGCATCTCATCGCCGAGGTCAAGCGCCGCTCGCCTTCGGCCGGGGCGATCGCCGCGGACGCCGATCCGGTCGCTCTCGCCCGCGCCTACGAGGCGGGCGGCGCGAGCGCCATCTCCGTGCTGTGCGAGCCGCACTGGTTCGGCGGCTCGGTCGCCGACCTGGCCGCCGTCCGCGAGGCGGTCACGCTGCCGATCCTGGCCAAGGAGTTCGTGGTCGACGAGCGCCAGCTCCCCGGTCTGCGCTCCGCCGGCGCCGACATGGTCCTGCTCCTGGCGTGCCTTCTCCCGGCCGGGAAGCTGGCCCGGTTCGCCGGCCTGGCCCGCGAGCTCGGCCTCGAGCCGCTGGTCGAGGTCCACGACGAGCGCGAGCTCGACGCCGCCCTCTCCACCGAAGCCCGCCTCATCGGCCTCAACAACCGCAACCTGCGCACCCTGGCAGTCGACCCCGAGCACTGCCTGAGACTGCGACCGCTCGTGCCGGACGACCGGCTGGTGGTCGGCGAATCGGGCGTGAGCGAGCCCCGAACGCTCCTCGGCTGGCGGGCGGTCGGGCTCGACGCCGCCCTCGTCGGGGAGGCGCTGATGCGCTCGGCCGAGCCGGCCGCGGCGGCCCGTGCCTTCGTGGCCGCGGGTTCCGTGCCACGCGATGTGGCTGCGGAAGCGCGGCAGCCGCTGGTCAAGATCTGCGGCGTCACGGATTCCGAGGGAGTGCTCTCGGCCCTCCGTTCGGGCGCCGATGCCATCGGCTTCAACCTCGTCCCCGGCACGCCCCGGTGCCTCACCCCGGCCGAGGCCTCGTGGCTGGCCACGCTCGTGCGCGGCGCTTCCCCCGCCGGCAGGCGGCCCCGGATCGTGGCCGTGACCGCGGACGCCGCCCCGGCCGAGATTCGGGCCGCCATCGCCGCCATCGACCCCGACGCGATCCAGCTCTCCGGCAACGAGCCCGTCGAGACGATCGCGGCCATCGGGCGGCCCGTCTGGAAGGTGTTGCACCTCCCGTCCGATGCCGTGAGGCCGGCCGCGGGCGCGCCCGCGGCCGGTGCGGCGGGTGGCCCCGCGGACGCCGGTCCAGCGGCCGCAAAGGCAATCGAGGCAGGCAGGACATACCTGGCCGCCGGCACCCAACGCCTCATTCTCGATACCGCCGGAGGCCCGTACGCGGGTGGCACCGGCCGGCTCATCGATCGGGCCGTGGCCGCGGCCGTGGCCCGCGAGCTGCCCGTGATCCTGGCCGGAGGCCTCGAGCCCTCCAACGTGGCCCAGGCCGTCCTGGAGGTTCCGGCGGTCGGCGTCGACGTCAGCTCCGGAGTGGAGGAGAACAGCTCGACCGGTCGGTCGCGCGCGCCTTGGGCCCCCGGCTCGCGGCCGCGCAAGGATCCGCTCCGAGTGGCGCTCTTCGTCAAACGGGCCCGGGCGGCGCGATTCGATCGGCCGCATGTCCGGCCCCGACCCACTCCCGTCCCGGAAGCTCTCCTCGAGCCCGACGCGCAGGGTCGCTGGGGGCTCGACCGCGACTTCGGCGGGCGCTACGTCCCCGAAACCCTCGTCGCGGCGCTGGACCAGCTCGAGGCGGCCTGGGCCGAGACTCGCCACGATCCGCGCTTCTGGGCCGAGCTGCGCGAGCTGCAGTTCCACTACGGCGGGCGACCCACGCCCATCTATCGGGCCGATCGGCTCGGCGCGGAGACGCTGGCTCGGGCGCGGGAGATCGCGGCCGGGCTGGCGGGCGCCTCGGTGGACAGCCTGCCCGATCGGATTCGGCTCTACCTCAAGCGCGAGGACCTCAACCACACCGGCGCCCACAAGCTCAACAACGCCCTGGGCCAGGTCCTGCTGACCCGGCGCCTCGGCAAGAGGCGCGTCATCGCCGAGACCGGCGCCGGGATGCACGGCGTGGCCACGGCGACGGCCTGCGCGCTCCTGGAGATCCCGTGCGTCGTCCACATGGGTGTCGAGGACATCAAGCGCCAGGCGCCCAACGTGCTGCGGATGGAGGCGCTCGGGGCCGAGGTTCGGCCGGTCCACGGCGGATCGGGGACGTTGAAGGATGCCGTGAGCGAGGCCCTCCGCGACTGGGTCACCAACGTCGAGACCTCGCACTACTGCCTCGGATCGACCATGGGCCCGCACCCGTACCCGATGATCGTGCGCGACTTCCAGCGCGTCATCGGCGACGAGGCGGCGGCCCAGCTGTACGAGGTCGAGGGGCGGCTGCCCGACATGGCGATCGCCTGTGTCGGAGGCGGCTCGAACGCCCTGGGCCTGCTCAGTCGGTTCATCGGCGAGCCCTCGGTTCGGCTGGCCGTGGCCGAGGCGGCGGGGGAGGGGATCGCGACCGGGCGGCACGCGGCGGCGCTCCTTGGCGGCACGCCGGGGATCCTGCACGGCTCTCGCTCGTACATGCTCCAGGACCCCGACGGCCAGGTCATCGAGGCGGTCTCGATATCGGCCGGCCTGGACTACCCGGGCATCGGGCCGCAGCTCGCGGCGCTGATGCGGGCGGGGCGGCTGATCGTCTCGTCCGCCACCGATGTCGAGGCCATCGCGGCCGTGCGGCAGGTCGCCCGAACCGAAGGCATCCTGGCGGCGGTCGAGTCTGCCCACGCGGTGGCGGCGCTGCCGGAGGTGCTGGCACGCCTGGCTGCCGAAACGCGCAAGGGGGGCGGCGGGACGAGTGGCGCGCGCGGCGGCGAGCTGCCGAGCGAAGCCGTCATCGTGCTGGGGCTCTCCGGGCGCGGCGACAAGGATCTCGCGGCCCTGGGACTGCGGGAGGTGGGTCGATGACCGGGGCGCTGGCCGCCGGTGGCGCAGCGACGGCGGTCGAGGCTGCCTCCGGAACCAACGACACGGCCGGCGCTCGGAGGATCGCCGCCGCGTTCGCGCGGGCCGCTTCGGAGGGCCGCGCGGCGCTGATCCCGTACGTCGTGGCGGGCTATCCCGACCACGACACCTCGCTCGCGGCGGCGCTGGTCGCCATCGATGCGGGCGCGGATCTGCTCGAGATTGGATTGCCCTATTCCGATCCCCTCGCGGACGGAGCGACTCTCCAGCGGGCGACATCGGCCGCGCTGCAGGCGGGGGCGACGCTCGAAGGCTCGGTCGCACTGCTGCGCGAGATCTCCTCGGCCCGACCTGGACTGCCGCTCGTGCCGATGTGCTACGCCAACCAGATTCTCGGCGGCGGCGATGGGCGGGCCGTGGCCAGTCGGCTGGCGGAGGCCGGCGCGGCGGGCGTCATCGTCGCGGACATGACCCCCGACGAAGGGGCGCGGTTCGAGGCCGTGGCTCGGGAGTTGGGCCTGGCGGTCGTCTATCTCGTCGCGCCGACGACGACACCGGAGCGGAGAGTCGCCGTGGCCCGGCGGTCGGGCGGATTCCTGTACTGCGTGTCTCTCGTCGGCGTGACCGGGGCCCGCGCGTCGCTGCCGCCGTCGGTCCGGGGCCTGGTCGCCGCGGCGAGGGCCGACTCGCCGGTCCCGGTCGCGGTCGGCTTCGGCGTCAGCCGCGCGGCTCACGTCCGGATGCTGGTTCGGGCCGGCGCGGATGGCGTCATCGTGGCCTCGGCCCTGGTAGACGCCCTCGGCCCGGACGGCCACGACGTCCCTGCCCTCGCCCGCCTCGTCGGCGAGCTGCGTGCCGCCACGACCCGCTCCTGAGCGCCGGCGCACCCGTCGAGGAGTGAGGCAAAGCGGTGCCGGCACCAAGTAGACTCGTGTCGCAGCCGATCGCCGGTCCGGCAGGCAACGCGCAGGGAGGCAGATGCCCGAGCCCGTCCCCAGCCACGTCCCCGAGCGCGTGCGCGAGGCGGGAGAACGGGCGGCCGCGATTGGCTTCGAGCACTCTTCCGAGCCCGGCATCGGCCGCGTGCTGATGACGCTTGCCGCGGCCGTGCGACCCGGCGGCAGGATTCTCGAGATCGGGACCGGCATGGGCGTGGGCACGGCCTGGCTGGTCGAGGGTCTGGCTACCCGAACCGACGTCGAGCTGGTGACGATCGAGTTCGACCCGCAGCGGGCGCGCCTGGCGGCGGAGGCACCCTGGCCGCCCTTCGTGCGACCGGTCGTCGGAGACGCGCTGGTCGAGCTCGGCGGGCTCGGCACGTTCAGCCTGGTCTTCGCCGACGCCGAAGGTGGGAAGCTCTACGGCCTCGATCTGACCATGGCCGCGGTCGAGACGCACGGCCTCCTCATCCTCGACGACAGGCGTTTCCAGGGTCGCAATCCCGCCATCGAAGAGGGCGTCGTCCGGGCCCGCCGCCAGCTCCTCGCCGACCATCGTTTCGTCTGCGCCGAGATGAACTGGTCGAGCGGGGTTCTTCTCGCGACCAGGGTCGAGTAGGGGTCGGGGCGGTGCCCCCGGGGCTACGCCGTGGCCCGGCGGCGCCGTCTGCCCGCGGTCGCCGATCCCTCGCCGGCGCGGGTACTGGTCGCGCTCTTGCGGCGGCGGGTGCCGCCTGCGCCATGCCCGAACGGCTCGGCGTGGATCAGCCCGGCCCAGGCGCTCGCCTCCAGCGGCCTCGCGAAGTAGTAGCCCTGGCCGTACTCACAGCCCAGCGCCCGGAGAGCCTCCGCCTGCTCGTCGGCTTCGATCCCTTCGGCAACCGTATCGATCTGCATCGCCCGTCCGAGATCGATGATGCTGCGGGCGATCGCCGACTCGACCCCGTCGGCGGCGACGTCGTCGACGAACGACTTGTCGATCTTGACGATGTCGATCGGGAAGCGGCGCAGGTGGCTGAGCGACGAGTAGCCCGAGCCGAAGTCGTCGAGCGCCACTCGCACCCCCAGGTCGCGGATGTGGCCCAGGGCCGTTGCGGCAACCACCGGGTCGGCCATCAGGACCGTCTCCGTCACCTCCAGCACGAGCCAGCTCGCTCGAATGCCCGACTCGTCGATCGCTGCGGCCACCTCGTCCGCGATTGCCTCGCGCACCAGCTGCCGCGACGACAGGTTGACGTTCATGACGAACGGGTCGCCTCCGCCGCGGAGGCGCTGCCACTCGGCCAGCTGGCGGCAGGCCTGGCGCAGGATCCAGGCACCGAGTGGAACGATCAGGCCCGTCTCCTCCGCCAGCGGAATGAACTCGAGCGGCGGCACCAAGCCGCGGGTCGGATGCTGCCAGCGAACGAGAGCCTCCGCCCCGATCACCTCGCCGCTTTCGAGCTTGACGATCGGCTGGTAGTGGACGACGAACTCCTGACGCTCGAGGGCGCGGCGCAGCTCTGCCTCCAGGCCCAGGCGAGCGACCACGGCGTCGTGCATTCCGGCCTCGAAGATCTCGAAGCGGGCCTTGCCCTTGGTCTTGGCGGTGTACATCGCCACGTCGGCGTTCCGCAACAGCTCGATGGCCGTGTCGCCCGGCTCGCGAGTGGCGATGCCGATGCTGGCGCTGATGTAGACCTCCTGGCCCACGACCCAGAACGGCACGCCGAGAGCGGAGCGGATGCGCTCGGCGACGCGAGCCGAAGCGGTCACGTCGGCGTCCTCGAGCAGGACCCCGAACTCGTCGCCTCCCAGCCGCGCCGCGGTGTCCTCCGCGCGCAGGGCCGAGCGCAACCGGTGCGCCGTCTCGACCAGGACGTGATCTCCCGCGGCATGTCCCAGGCTGTCGTTGATCGTCTTGAAGTTGTCGAGGTCGATGAACAGGACCGCGATGTCGCCGGACTGACGCCGCTCCAGGGCGTGCTCCACGCGCTCGCGGAAGAGGCTGCGGTTGGCCAGCCGGGTCAGCGGATCGTGGAAGGCCTGGAACGTCAGCTTCTGTTCGAGAGCCTTGCGCTCCTGAAGATCCCGCGTGTTGAGCACCACTCCGGGAGCGTCGCCGTCGATCACGCCGCTCGTGGCCACCGTTTCGACGGGCAGCCAGGTGCCATCGCCCTGGCGCAGCCGCCACTCCGCGCTGACACGTTCGCCCGGCGAGCGCATTGCCCTGTTGAGGAGCCCCTCGATGGTGCCGGCGTCCTCGGGATGAGCGAGGTCGGCCAGGCGAGCGCCAAGGAGCCTGCCGTCACCTGCTCCCAGCAGGCGCTTGACCGAGGGGCTCACGTAATCGATCTTGCGGGAGGCGTCGACCGCCATGATCAGGTCGGACGAGTTCATCACCAGCCAGCCGAAGCGAGCCTCCGACTTGCGAAGGGCCCGATCTATCTCCACCACCTGGCGGACGGTCACGAGCTGGCGAAGGAGCGCCAGGCCGGCCAGCGCCAGCCATGCGGCCGCCGCTGCGTTGTTGTAAGCGCCGACGCCCATCGTCACCACGAGGACGGTCGCGGCCAGCACGACGAGATCCAGCCTGGGCACGATCCGGCGACCAAGCCCCCTCACACGGCGAAGGCGAAACCGCGTCCGCGCCCAGTCCGAATCGGAGTACCGCTCGGGAATCTGGGTATCTGACATCCTTCGAGGTGTCGGACGCCCGGGCCGATTCCGTATCGGGTCGGCCCCGAAAGTTGCGCGACGGCGTGCATCGCGACCGACGTCGGCCGAATCCGTCGACCGCGTTCGATTGCCATGCGCGGATCGATTGCGTCGGGCTAGGGGCGGTCGGTACCGCCCGGCTTCCTGACGAGCCGCGAGAGCCGTCCCGGCACGAGCCGGCTGACGATTGCCAGCACGACCGCCGCGACGAAGACGCCCAGCAGCGCGGCTACGGTGAGGCTGCGCATCTTGCCTTTCGGGGGCCTGGTTTCAGCCATCTGAATCCCCTTTCGACCCGACGCCCTGCAGCTCCTCGAGTCGCTTGATGGTTTCGATCAGCTGGCGGTAGAGCGCCAGCAGGGCGTCCTGGGGCATCGGGCCGTCGTTGGCCATGGCCACTCGGACGAGCACCTCGCGCTCGCGCTCGGAGTCCGCGACCTGCCGGCCGCTGCGAACCTTGGCATGGCCCGCCTGCAGACCGAGCTGTGCCCGCCGGTTGAGCAGCTTGACGATCTGGACGTCCAGATCGTCGATCTGGGATCGCAGCGTCTCGAGATCGCTCGTCTCGGTGGAACCTTTCGACCGCTTCGACCCGTCAGTCATTGCCGCCTGTCTCCGTTGGCTCGCCGGCTCTGGCGTCGGTCACGAGGCGATGGGCGATGAACTCCAGCGCCGCCGTGTAACCGGCGGCGCCCCGACCCACGATCCGCTCCGCGGCGATGTCGTGCAGGAAGTTGACATGCCGGAACGGCTCGCGCTGGGAAGGGTCGGAGAGGTGGACCTCAACGAACGGCCGGGCCACTCCCAGCAGCGCGTCGCGCAGGGAGACGCTGGTGTGAGTGAGCCCTCCGGCATTCACGATCGCCCAGTCGAAGTCCCGCTGCTGAAGGCGATCAATCAGGGCGCCCTCGTGGTTCGACTGGAATGTCTCGATCGTCAGGCCGAGCTCGGCGCCCCGGCGGACGAGTCGCTCCTCGATCTCGGCCAGCGTCGTGCTGCCGTAGATCTCCGGCTCGCGCGTGCCGAGCAGGTTCAGGTTCGGGCCGTTGAGCACGAGGACGCGAGTCATGGTCGAACCGAGACCTCCGCGGTGGGGGTGACGGGCGCGAGGCGAAGGGCCGCCGCCAGGCCGGCCGCCACCGCTTCGGCGGGCACGTCCGAGCGGACGACGACACCCGTCGCCGTCGGCAGGACCCAATTCAGGCGGCCGAGAGCGTGCTTCTTGTCCGTGGCCATGTGCTCACGAACGGACTCCGGATCGACGGCCGGCGGCGCAACGCCCAGTCCGAGGCGATCCAACAGGGCGGTGACCCGCCCGGCGCGCTCGGGAGGGGCGATCTCGAGGGCTCGGGCGATGGCGAAGGCGCCGCGCAGACCGTACGCCACCGCTTCGCCGTGGAGGATCTTGCTGTAGCCCGCGGCCGCCTCGATGCCGTGGCCGATCGTGTGGCCCAGGTTGAGCGTCATCCGCAGGCCCGACTCGCGCTCGTCGGCCGTGACCACCTCGACCTTGGCCCAGGCGCAACGCTCGACGAGCTCGGCCATGCTGCCCGACTCGAACGGCCGCCTGTCGCCCCGCGCGATCGCCTCTCCGTCCTGCTCGATCAGCTCCAGCAGGCGCTCGTCGCCCAGGACGCCCATCTTCACGCCCTCGCCCAGGGCCGCCCGCAACTGGCGAGAGGGGAGAGTGGCCAGGAGTGACACGTCGGCCACGAAGGCCACCGGCTGGTGGAAGGCGCCGACCAGGTTCTTGCCCTCGGGCAGGTCGACGGCCGTCTTGCCGCCGAGGGCGGCATCGATCTGACCGACCAGCGTCGTCGGAACCTGCACGATCGGCACGCCGCGCAGGTATGAGGCGGCGACGAAGCCGGCGGCGTCCGTGAGCGCCCCGCCGCCGATGGCGACCAGGGTTTCGCGGCGATCGACATGGAGGCGGGCAAGCTCGCGGCAGGACTGCTCCACGACCCGCAGGCGCTTGGCATTCTCGCCGCGCGGCAGCAGGACGCGCGCCACGGGCCAGCCGTCGGCGGCCAGGGCGTCGGCGATCCCGGCGCCGGCCACCTCCCATGTCCGCGGCTCCGCCAGCAGGATGGCGCGGCGGGCATGCCCGCGGCGCAGCGCCCCGGCGATGGCGGCCGCCGCGATGCCGTGGCCGATCTCCACCCGCCCGATCGCGGTGTCGGCGCGAAGGAGAGTCACCGAATCGGTCGGGCCGTCGGCCATCCGCTGCTCGACGGCGCCGACGATGGCGCCGATCGGGGCCGTCGCGCTGATCTGCAGGGCGGGCGCGTAGAAGCGCTCGCGGGCGGCGGCGAGCTCCCGAATGGCGGCCACCGGGTCGCGGCCGGCCATGAGCGGACGAATGTTGGCGCTCCGCCCCAGGCGGTGGCCTAGGACCTCGGCCGAGCCGTCGAGCCAGACGGGGAAGCGGCCGCGATACAGCTGCCAGCGGTTGCGGGGGTCGATGACGGTGCCGCCTCCGGTGGCGATGACCCGGCGCAGCGGAGCGTCCGGATCGGCGGGGCCGAGCGAGAGCACGGCCTCGCGTTCGTGGCGCCGGAATGCCGCCTCGCCCTCGTCGGCGAAGATGGCCGGCACGGGCCGGCCGACGCGGCGCTCGATCAGGTCGTCGAGGTCGATGAAGGTGGCACCGTGCCGCTGGGCCAGCCGCCTGCCGACGGCGCTCTTGCCGCTGCCGGGCAGGCCCACGAGGACCAGATCCACTGTCTACTCGCTCTCGGCCGGAGCCGCGCCGCCCGGGACCGGCCCGGGCCGCGAGGAGCCGCGTCTGGCGATCCGGGCCCGGTAACGCGCGACGTTGTCCAGCAACTCGGCCAGCGAGTCGCCGCCGAACTTGTCCAGGACGAAATCGGCCAGTGTCAGGCAGACCATCGCTTCGGCGACGACGCCGGTTGCGGGCACGACGCTGATGTCGCTGCGCTCGTAGTGGGCCTTCTCCACGGGCTCGCCGGTCAGCAGGTCCGCGGAGGGCAGCGGCCGCGGCAGCGTGGAGATGGGCTTGACCGCGCCCCGGACGACGATCGGCTGGCCGTTGGAGATGCCGCCCTCGAGGCCGCCGGCGTTGTTCGTGCCGCGGAGCCAGCCGCCGTCGGCGTCGCGACGCTGGATCACGTCCTGCACCGCCGACCCGAAGAGCCGCGTCTGCGCGAAGCCCAGGCCGAACTCCACGCCCTTGACGATCGGGATGCTCGCAACCGCGCCGGCCAGGGCACCGTCCAGCCGCCGATCCCAGTGGACGTGGCTGCCGAGGCCGATCGGGATGCCCCGGGCCACGACCTCGAAGACGCCGCCCACCGTGTCGCCGGCCCCGCGGGCCTCGTCGATGCGGGCCACCATCCGCGTCTCCGCCTCGGGATCCAGGCAGCGCAGCGGGCTCGCCTCCGCTTCCTCGCGAGTGCGCGTCGCGCGCGCCGGGTCCATGGCCACGCCGCCGACCTCGGCGGTGTGCGACCAGACGTCGATGTCCAGCCGGGCGAGCAGCGTCCGCGCGACCGCTCCGGCCGCGACCCGGGCCGCCGTTTCGCGCGCCGAGGCTCGCTCCAGGACGTTGCGCACGTCGTCGAAGCCGTATTTCGTCGCTCCGGCCAGATCCGCGTGCCCGGCCCGCAGCCGTGTGACCGGAGTGGCGCGCTTGTCGCCCGCTTCCACCAGCCGGGCCAGCTCGGCGGCCTGCTCGTCGGTCAGCGGCTCGATCTGCATCACCCGCGTCCAGTTCTCCCAGTCGAGGTTGCGGATGAGCAGCAGGATCGGCGACCCGATCGTGATCCCCTGGCGAACGCCGGCCAGGATCTCGGCCCGATCCTGCTCGATGGAGGTGCTGCGGGCGCCGCGGCCGTAGCCGCGCTGGCGCCGGGCCAGGTCGAGCGCGATCTGGTCGGCGGTCAGGGGCAGCCCGGCGGGCACGCCTTCCAGCGTGGCGGCCAGGGCAGGGCCGTGCGACTCCCCTGCGGTCAGGAAGCGGAGGCGGCCCACGTCCGGTCCCTCGCCCTACGAGCCGGTGACCTGGCCGGCCGGGCCGGCGTCGCCCGCCTCGCCCGCCGGGCCCATGTCGATCGGCAGCTGACGCAGGCCGTGTTCGCGGGCGCGATCGAGCTCCGCCTGCATGACCTCGAGAGGAGCGGCCTTGCCGGTCCACAGCTCGAACGACCGCGCGCCCTGATGGAGGAGCATGTGCTCGCCGTTCATAGTCGTGCAGCCCGCGGCGGCGGCATCCTTGAGGAGCTGCGACTGGGGCGGGTTGTAGACCAGGTCCATCACCAGCAGGTCGGGCGGCAGGAGCTCGGCCGGGATCGGCGTCTCGGTCGGGACCATGCCGATGGAGGTGGCGTTGACCAGGAGCTTGGTCTTGACCAGCTCCGCCTCGAGGATCGACTCGTGCCACGGCATGGCCCGCAGGTCCATGTGAGCCGCGCTCTTGCCGAAGTGGCGAACCATCCCCTCGGCGCGGTGGAGGTGGCGGTTGAAGACCACGACGCGCTGGAACCCGCCGGTGATCAGCGCGTACACGACAGCTCGGGCAGCCCCGCCCGCCCCGAGCACGATGGCGTGGCGAGGCATCTTCTGGCGGCCGACGAGCTTGTCGAGCGCCGCCTTGAAGCCGGCCACGTCGGTGTTGGTGCCGATGAGCCTCTCGCCGTCTCGCGAGATCACGTTGACGGCACCGATGGCCTGCGCCTCCTCGGTGAGCTTGTCGACGAGCCCGACCATATGCTCCTTGTGGGGGATCGTGATATTCGCTCCGAGGAAGTCGTCGCCGCGCAGCTCCGCAACGGCGTCGGCAAGGTCGAGCGGCCGGCGGTCCCACAGCTCGTAGCGGGCATCGATGCCGAGGGCGTCGAAGGCAGCCTGCTGCATCCCACCCGAGAACGAATGGGCGACCGGATGGCCGATCAGGACGACGCGGTTGGTCATGCTCTCAGCCTTTCGAGTTCGACGAAGAAGCTCGGGTACGAGACGGCCGCGCTCTCCGCAAGGTCTATGGTCGTTGCCCCGCGGGCGATCAGGCCGGCCACGGCGAAGGTCATCGCCAGCCGATGATCGTCGAGAGTCTCGGTGGCGGCCCCCACCAGCGGCGTGGGACCGGTGATCGTGATGTCGTCGCCGCTCACGGCGATCCGCGCTCCCAGCGCAGTGAGACCGGCGGCTATGCCCGCGATGCGATCCGATTCCTTGTTGCGCAGCTCCCCGGCGCCACGGATCGTGGTTTCGCCGCGGGCCTGCGTGGCGGCCAGGCAAATGATCGGGATCTCGTCGATGGCCGCGGCCACCTCGGCCGGTCCGAGGTCGATCGCGGACAGCTCGCTGGAGCGGACCGTGAGATCGGCCAGCGGCTCGCCGGCCTCGCTCGCGGGCCGGCCCGCCGCGGCGGCAACCCCGCCCGCCGGCGTCTCCTCGATGTGCGCGCCCATTCGGACCAGGAAGTCGATCGCAGCCCGTCGGGTAGGGTTCACACCCACGCCGCGCAGCGTCAGCTCGGCGTCCGGATGGATCGCCCCCGCCACGAGCCAGAAGGCCGCAGCCGACGGATCGGCCGGGACCCGCTCGTCGAGCGGTGAGAGTCGCGCCCCACCCTCAAGCGTCCAAGCCACCGATCCGCCTCCAGAACTCGTCGCCGGCTCACGCCGGACCTCGATGCCGCGAGAGCGCAACATGCGCTCGGTGTGGTCCCGCGTGGCCACCGTTTCGCGCACCGTCGTTCGCCCTTCCGCGCGCAGGCCCGCCAGCAGGATCGCCGACTTGACCTGGGCGCTCGGCACGCGGGTCTCGAAGTCGATCGCCCGAAGCGGCGAGCGACCGACGACGACCAGCGGAGGGAGGGAATCGGAACGACGCGCGTACAGCGCCGCGCCCATCGAGCGCAGCGGCTCGATGATACGGGCCACCGGACGGCTCCGCAACGAAACGTCGCCGTCCAGGACGGAGAAGAAGGGCAGCCCGGCCAGCACTCCGGAGCACAGGCGAAGGCTCGTTCCGGAGTTGCGGCAGTCGAGCACACCCTCCGCCTCGTGGAGGCCGTCCACGCCCGGCGAGACGACTCGGTAGTCCACGTTGAGGCCGTCCTCGCGGACTCGCTCCACGCTCGCCCCGAGCGCCGCGACGATCCCGGCGGTCGCCTGGACGTCGCGCCCATCGCCCGCCCCGACTATCAGGCTCCGCCCATCGGCGAGCGCGGCCATGATCAGCGCCCGATGCGAGATCGACTTGTCCCCGGGCAGCCGCGGCTCGCCGCGCAGGCGCGCGGCAGGCCGGACAGAGCGGGACTGCTCCCCGGGGAGCGGCGAGGTGCTCATGGAGGTCAGTGCTTGCTGTCCTCGCCGACGCGGACCGGACCGGCCATGGCGAACGGATCCTTGATGAGGGTTCGGACCTCCTCGTGGATCTTCTTGACCGCCCTGGCCATGTCCTCGAACTGGTCGAAGGTGAGCGACTGCTCGCCGTCGGACATGGCCTCGTCCGGCTTGGGGTGGACCTCGACCATGATCCCGTCGGCGCCCGCCGCGACGGCCGCCATCGCCATCGGCCTCACCAGCCAGCGCTTGCCGGTGGCGTGGGACGGGTCGACCACGACCGGCAGGTGGGTCAGGTGGTGGAGCAGCGGCACGGCCGTCAGGTCGAGCGTGTTGCGCGTGTACGTCTCGAAGGTGCGGATGCCGCGCTCGCACAGGATGACGTTGGGCTGGCCCGACGAGATGATGTACTCGGCGGCCATGAGCCACTCCTCGATCGTGGCCCCGAAGCCGCGCTTGAGCATGACCGGCTTGCCGGCCTTGCCCACCGCCGTCAGCAGCGAGTAGTTCTGCATGTTCCGGGTGCCGACCTGGAGGATGTCCGAGTGCTTGGCCACGACGTCGACCTGGCTCGGCTCCATCACTTCGGTGATCGTCGGCAGGCCCGTCTCCTTGCTCGCCTCGGCCAGGTACTTCAAACCCTCGACGCCCAGGCCCTGGAAGGCGTACGGGCTGGTGCGCGGCTTGAACGCGCCGCCGCGCAGGATCGTGGCGCCGGCAGCAGCCACGGCCTTCGCCGTCTCGATCATCATCTCGCGGGCTTCGATCGAGCACGGGCCGGCCATGATCGTGAGCGTGCCGTTGCCTATCTTCGTCCCGGGCAGCTCGATGATCGTGTCTTCGGGGTGCGATTCCCGGGAAGCCAGCTTGAACGGCCGGCTTATCGGCGTCACCGATTCGACGCCGGGCATGAGGTTCAGCTTGGTCATCAGATGGTCCCTCTGCGGCCCTACGTCGCCCAGAACGGCGATCACCACTCGCTGCGTGCCGTAGTTGTCGTGCGGTGTCAGTCCGGCTGACTTGACGAGGTCCCGGACGTTGTTGGCTTCTTGCTCGGTTGCCCCTACGGACATCACTACGATCATCTAGCGGTCCTCCTGGGTGGGGGCCTGCCGGCGGGGTCTGGTCGGGCAACAAAAAAGCAGAGGCGCTGCCTCTGCTTCAACCCGGCACGACCCGCGATCCCGGGCCTAGGCTCCGGGAACGGTCATGCCGGGTTGCGGTAAAAGAAGAAGATTTGTTCCATCTCAGTGCCCGCGACAGTAGCGGGCACAAGGCCGGGTGTCAAATCGAATCGGCCTCTGCCGGGCCCACGGCAGCGCGCTAGACTGACCCCGAGGTGGTGCGGTCGCTCCGATGGTGGAGGGCCGAGGGTTGCCACCTCCGGGAGGTTGGGACGTTGGGCGACAGAAAGGGAACGGCCGCGGAGCAGGGCGTTCCGTTCCTCGTGGACTCAGAAGCGGCGGGGATAATGGGAGGGGCGCTGGAGAGCATGAGGCTCGGGCCGGGCGCTCCGGGTCCGGGGGACGCGTGGAAGTTTCCTGATCCGGCCGAGGTCCGCGAAGAGGCCGTCTCCGAGCCCGAGCCGGAGCCCGAGCCGGAGCCGGCCGGTGGTCGGCCCGGTCTGCTTTCTCGGCTGACGCGCAGAGGCTAACCGCCTGAATGGAGATGCGGGTTGGGCAGTCGGGATCGGACCACGGACATCGTCCTCTACGACGGTGACTATGGGTTCGCGATGAACATCATCAAGAACCTCTACCTCGGGCCGGGCGAGCCCGGGCCGGGTGACGAGTGGAAGTTTCCGACGGGGCATGTCGGTGAAGCTGAGGGCGAGGCCGTGGTGGAGGGCGAGGCCGTGGTGGAGCCGGCGCACGGGGATCTGCCGCACGGTCCGACCGAGATGGGTTGACCGTCCGCTCCCGCCCCCGCGGCGCCTTGACCGCGATGCTACGGTGACGAAGGAGCAGGGGGACCGCGGGCCTGCCCACTCCGGACGGAAGGGGCTTCGATGGACGACAAGAGACGAACTGCGGAGCGGAATGCAGGTGCGTTTCTGAGCCCGACTGACATCGGTGGAGGCATGATCCCGATGCCGATGAACAGCCTGAGCGTGGGGCCGGGTGAGCCCGGGCCGGAGGACGAGTGGAAGATGCCTCCGGGCGCGCTCGAGGCCCAGGACGAGACCGTCCTCGAGTCCGAGGCCGCCGTTCATGGGGCCGGGCTGCTTCATCGCCTGACCCACAGAGGCTGACCGGCCGGCCGACGGCGCCAGGACGCGAGGGCCGGGCTCGGGTCGACGCCCACACTCGTCCTTGACCGGAGTGCTACGTTGACCTCGGACAATACCGACGGCCGATAGTCCGCCCACTCCGGTGGAGGCATGTGTCGATGAGCGATCCCAAGCCAACCGCTGAGTCGAACGCTGGCAAGTTCCTGGCGACGGAGATGCTCGCCCCGGGGCCGATGCGGACCCTGAGCGATCAGTTGGGGCCCGGCAAGCCCGAGCCCGATGACGGCTGGAAGATCCCGCTCGGGCCAATCGACGAGATCGTGGGCAAGGACGACGCGGTTCCCGAGCCGGCGCGCTCGATCCACGGCGGCAGTCTGCTGCGCCGTCTGACTCACAAGGGGTAGCGGCCGGCAACCGCCGCCCGCGATAGGTCCCGGGAGGGCGTTCTAGAAGGGGATTGGCGCGCCCGCCTCAGGCGAAGCGAAGGCCTCGGCGGCCGTCAGTTGCTGGGCTCGTCGGTCTTGTCCACTACCTCCGCGTTCGCGGCCTCTCGCCTCACCGTGGCGATCGAGTCGAGGCAGGACTGCTTGCGCTCCATCATCTGGGAGGCAGCCATGATCTCGTTGTTGTTGCCCACGGCCCTCCACCAGAACTTCCCGGCCTCGTTGCGAAGGATCACGAATCTCATCGGGCGCTCCTCGTCTGCGATCGAAGATCGGGCTGTGGGCAGTGTGGCACGGCCGGCAAGAGGAGCGGAGCGATTGTTCAGTCGCGCCGACGGCGCGCCGCTCGCGGTCAGGGCGTGACCAGGCCCAGAAATCGAACGACCCCGCGATGTCTTCTCAGGGTCGTGGCACGGACGATGTTGGCGAGCCCGATGTTGGCGCGCCCGGCGGGACTCGAACCCACGACCTTCAGGTCCGCAACCTGACGCTCTATCCACTGAGCTACGGGCGCGCGCAGCTGTGTCTCCGTGCGGAGGACTGGCGGAGAGGGAGGGATTCGAACCCTCGAGGCAGGTTACCCCACCTGGCGGTTTAGCAAACCGCTGCACTAGACCGACTATGCGACCTCTCCAGAGTCACAGCGGCCGGGATTCTAGCATGGCCGGCTGCCCGCGCAGCAGGAGAGACGCAAGGCGCCGGCTACTCGACCGGACGGTCGACCCGGATGCGGACGAAGAGGCCGGCCAGCATGCCGCCGCGGAGGCGTTCGCGCCGCAACCCCGAAACCGGCATCCCCGCCCGGCGCGCGACATCGGGCAGCGTTTCGGTCTCCACGGTCAGCAGTCTCAGGTCGTAGACGAGGGCCACGCCGCCCGGTCGAAGCACCCGCCGGATCTCGGAGAAGCCCGCGCCGGTATTCGGCCAGTGGTGCAGGCTCAGCGTCGAGACGACGAGGTCGAAGGCCCCGGATTCGAACGGCAGGCTGGCCGCGTCTCCCAGTTCGAACCGAAGCCGCCCGTCGGGCGTCTGCAGCCGTCGTGCCAGATCGACCATGCTCGGCGAGAGGTCCAGGCCGACGATCCGTGGCTCCGGCAGGCGTCTCGCCAGAAGGGCGGCCAGGTCGCCCGATCCGCAGCCGATGTCCAGGATCGCGAACTCGCGGCCGCCGGGCCCGCGGTCGCTATCAGGCCCGCGATCGCCACTGGCGCCGCCGCTCCGTGCCGCCAGCTCGGCTGCCACGTCGTCCGTCACTCGTCGGTAGAGCCGCCGCAGCCCCGGCGCCACGAAGCGGGCGTAGCCGCACGCGTTCGGCTCCGAGAAGCCCTCCACGTGCGAATCCAGCCAGCGAGCCAGGCTCCGGATCGCCCGTTTCCCCGGCCGGGTGAAGGACAGCAGGGAGAGCGCCGCCAGCGCCACCAGGGCGAGCGGCAGCCATCGCGCCCGGCTCACGTCCGCGACGCCTGGATCACCGGCCCGCACGTTGTACCTCGGCGAGCAGATCGGCCGCCGGCCTGTGCGATCCGACCTGGATGCGCGCAACCCGGAACCGATTGGCCCATGTCTCGGTGCCGCCGCTGCCCTCCACGACGGCCATTCGCAGCGACTTGCAGGCAGCGACTGCGGCTATCACCCTGGCATCCGTCTTGCCGCGCGGATAGGCCAGCGTCTCGGGCCAGCGACCGGTGATGGAGGCGATCGTGGCGGCCCCGGAGTCGATCTCGTAGGCAAGCGCCGCCGGTAGCGCCCCAGTCAATGGGCCGTGGTGGACGGTGTGATCGCCGATCTCGTTGCCCGCCTCGGCGAGCGCCTGGATCTGGCTGGGTCCCAGGAAGTCGTGCAGCCCGATCCTGTCGGCGATCACGAAGAACGTGGCCACGTAGCCGTACTTCTGGAGCGTCGGGTAGGCGTACACGTAGCCGTCCCACCACCCGTCGTCGATCGTGACCACAAAGCTGTGCGAGGGTGGGGTCATGCCGGCGGCTAGGTCGTCCGCGAGGGTGGTCAGGGTGATCGTGTGCCACCCGGCCTTGTTTAGCGCGGCCATCTGGGCGTCGAAGATCTCGGGCGGCATGGTCAGCCCGGGGAGCGACTTCCCGGCGTCCGCCAGCGGGACGATGCGGTGGTACTCGAGGATGGGGACGTGCAACGTGACCGGTATCGCCCCGGGCGACGGCACCAGGGTTGGCGGTGGGAACTCCGCGCCGGGGACGACGCTCGGGTCGCAGCTCGTGGCGGCGACGATCGAGAAGGGGGTTGGCGCTGGAGACGGGGCCGGCGGGGTCGTCGGCGACGACGTGATCTGCGGTTCGATCGAAGCGACCGCTGCGGACGGGCTCGCGCTCGGCGACGGCGAGGGGTTCTCGACGGCGCCGCCGCACGCACCTACGAGCGTGGCCGCTACCAGCGCGGCGACCGCGCCGCGGCAGACACGCGCCCGGGAGGTGAGGCTCAAGCGGTCGGCTCCGTCATGTTCGACAGGCCCACGGGCGCCGTCCCGGCCTCGACCGGCAGGCGACGGTTCCCTCGGGACGGCATCGTATCACCGCCTCGGCCGGGATCTGGGGTCCGAGCTCGAGCCGCTAGCATGGTCGTCGTCATACGCAAGTGGGCGAAGGAGCGAGCGTGGAACGGATCGGGTTCGTCGGGCTCGGCACCATGGGCGCCTCCATGGCCGCCAATCTGACTCGTGCGGGTGCGCCGCTCACCGTCTGGAATCGGACCCCCGGCCGTGCCGCGGCGCTCCGGGAGCTGGGTGCGCATGAGGCCGCGAGCGCTGCCGAGCTGGCCGCCGGCTCGGATGTCGTCGTCGTCTGCGTCTCGGACACCCCCGACGTCCTGGCCGTCCTCTTCGGACCAGCCGGAGTGGCGGAGGGCGCCGCAGCGGGATCGCTCGTCATCGACTGCTCGACCATCTCCCCGGAAGCGACCCGCGAGTTCGGCCGCCGCCTCGCCGAACGTGGCGTCGGCATGGTCGACGCGCCGGTCTCGGGCGGCTCGGAGGGCGCTCGCCTGGGCACCCTCACGATCTTCGTCGGCGGCTCCGACTCCGACGTCGCTCGCGCTCGGCCCGTCCTGGAGGCGATCGGACGGACGATCACGCACCTGGGACCGCTCGGTAACGGCCAGGCCGCCAAGGCCGTGAACCAGGTCATCATCGGCGGGGCCTACCTGGGCCTGGCGGAGGGGATCGTCCTCGGCATCCGGGCCGGCCTGGATCCGCGCCAGCTGGTTGAGGCGCTTTCGGGCGGCGCGGCCCAGAGCTGGATCCTGGCGAACCGGAGCGCCCGGATGATCGACGACGAGTATCCGCTCGGCTTCCGCCTGACGCTCCACAGAAAGGACCTCGGGATCGCGCTCGAGATGGCTGGGGAAACCGGCGTCATGCTTCCGGTGGCGATGCTGGTTGCGGCCCTGGAGGACCGGCTGCTCGACGGCGGTCACGGCGACGAGGACATGTCCGTCCTCGCGCGGGCGATTCGCGAGCTGTCGGAGCCGATGGCGACGCCGGACGCCGGGGCGCACTGAGCCAGAATCCGCCGCTGGCCGCTCGACTGCCCGATCCTGGCGAGGACTTCCGGGGTCCCTTCCCTCCGGCGCGGGCCTGTATGATCCGCCCATGAACTACGAGCTGTTCATGGGAGAGGCTCTGGCCGAGGCTCAACAGGCGCTCGATCAGGGCAAGGCCCCGATCGGTGCCGTCGCGGTCGTGAGCGACGCGATGGTCGCCCGAGCTCACGACAGGGTCCAGGAATCCAACGACCCCACGGCCCACGCCGTCATCGTCGCGTTGCGCGAGGCGGCCAGAAAGCTCGGGCGCAACCGCCTGGCCGACGCCACGATCTTCGTCACCCGCGAGCCGTGCCCGATGTGCGTTGGGGCGCTGCTGGCCTGCGACGTGGAGGCGCTCGTCTTCGCCGTCTCCAACCCGGTCGACGGCGCGGCCGGCGGAGCGCTGCAGCTCGCCCAGGACGGCCGGCTGTCGCGCAAGCTCAAAGTCGTGAGCGGCATCCGCTGCGAGGAAGCCGAGGAGCTTTTCGCCAAGGCCGGTCCGGTCGAAAGCCTTCGCTCTGCCGAAAGCCTCAAAGCGGCAGCCGGCTAGACCGATCGGCAGACCGCCCGCCCGGCTCTGGTATCCTCTCGCGCGGAGAGGTGTCCGAGTGGTTGAAGGTGCCGCTCTCGAAAAGCGGTGTGCGAGAGCACCGTGGGTTCGAATCCCACCCTCTCCGCCACTCATCTCAGTACCCGGTCGCCGGCTGGGCCGGTCGGCGACTCCGCCCGTCGCCACGGGCCGTCGTCGCGGAGAGGTCGCCTAGTGGCCTAGGGCGCCGCACTGGAAATGCGGTATGGGGCAACCCATCGAGGGTTCAAATCCCTCCCTCTCCGCCACTTCGCCGAACTCGCGCGTCGCGCGCCGTTGGGCCGCCTGGAGTTGCGGCTCGGTCTCGCCGCAGCGGGCTGCTATGATTCTCGGGCCGTGCTAGGCGGGGAACTAGCGGTGCCCTGTACCTGCAATCCGCTCCAGCAGGGCTGAATTCCCTCCCGAGGTCCCCGTCCTCGAAAGCCGCCGCTTCAGGTGACGTTGAGGGCCGGGTCCCGCGCAGCGGCGGCTCGCGAAGCGTGTCAGGTCCGGAAGGAAGCAGCACTAAGCGATGATCGTCGGGTGCCGCGGAATGGCCTGGTCTGAGCTGCCTCCAGTGGTGGGCACGGGAACGGTCGATCGACGGAGGGTGCACGGCACTCGAACCGGCGGTCGGCGGACAGCCCCGGCCGCGCCGCCCCTCGACTCGTCCACGCCGGCAGGAGCGTCGTGAGCTCGACCGCACAGCATCAAGCCATCTATCGCCGCTGGCGTGCCCAGACCTTCGGCCAAATCATCGGCCAGCAGGCGGTCGTCGAGACGCTGCGCAACGCCGTGCGGACGAACCGCGTGTCCCAGGGCGTCCTCTTCACCGGGCCCCGCGGCACCGGCAAGACTTCCCTTGCCCGGATTCTGGCCAAGGCTCTCAACTGCACCGAGCTGCGCGACGGCGAGCCGTGCGACGCCTGTCCATCCTGCGAAGCGATCCGCGAGGGACGGACCCTCGATCTCTTTGAAATCGATGCTGCTTCGAACCGCGGAATCGACGCGATTCGTGACCTCCGCGAGCGCGTCCACTACCCGCCAGGTGAACTCGCCCGCAAGGTTTACATCCTCGACGAGGCACATCAGATCACCAAGGATGCCTGGCCCGTCCTGCTCAAGACCCTCGAGGAGCCCCCTGACTTCGTCAACTTCATGTTTGCGTCCACGGAGCCATCGGGGTTTCCCGCGCCCATCCTCTCGCGTCTCCAACGGTTTGATCTTCGCCGACTGACGGTCGGCGAGATCGCCGGCAAGCTCAAGACGATCCTGGCAGCCGACGGTCGAACGGCCGATCCGGAGGCGATCGACCTGATTGCCCGCCTGGCGGCCGGGGGCATGCGCGACGCCGAGTCGATGCTCGACCAGCTGCTAGGCACCGACACGGGCGCCCTGACCGCAGACCACGTTCGCGACGTCCTGGGGTTGGTCGAGGAGGAAACGGTCGAGGAATTCATAGAAGCGCTGGTCCATCGCGACCGGGCCGTCGCCGGCATCGAGATCCTCGACGGGCTGGAAGAACGTGGTCGCGATCTGCGCGCGTTCACCGAGCAGGCCATGGAGCGGCTGCGACTGACGCTGCTCGCTTCGCTGGGCCGCGGGGCGCCGTCCGGACTGGCGTCGGTCGGACCGGGCCCGCTGGTCGAGGCTGCCCGACGCCTGGCCTCGATCGATCCGGCTCACCCGGGGCCCGGGGGTTTGCGCCTGCAGCTCGAGCTCGCCCTCCTGGCCCCCGTGGAGACGGTCGAGGTTGCCGCGGCCGCCCCCACGCCGGCGGAGCGACCCGCCGCTCGGGCCTCGGCTCCGCCGCCTGCGCGTTCGGCTGCGCCCGAGCGTTCGGCTGCGCCCGAGAGGCCGGCTGCGCCCTCGCCTTCGGCCCCGCCGGAGCGTTCGGCTGCGCCCGAGAGGCCGGCTGCGCCCGACTCTTCGGCTGCCCCGCCCGAGTCTTCGACTCCGGCCGCGCCCGGGACTCGGCCCGGGCCGACCCTTGCGCTGGTACTGGAACGTTGGGCCGAGATCGTCGAGGTCATCAGCAAGAGCCCGCCGACGCGGCCGTTGATCGTCGCGTGCCGCCCGGTCAGCGTCGACGGCAACGTCGTCACCCTCGGCTTCCCGGAGGCCCAGAGCTTCTTCAAGGACGTTGCCGACCGGCGCCGCCCCATCCTCGAGGATGGCGTCAGCCGGGTCCTGGGCATGCCCGTGTCGGTGCGTTGCGTGGCGGCGAACGTGGAGGTGGCCGCACTGCCGGAGGATCCGGACAGCTCCCGCCTCCTGACCGAGTTCAAGCGGATCTACGGCGACGACGCGGTCGACGTCGGCGACGTCGGCTGAGCCCGGATGCACCGGATCGCCGCTTGCATCTCGCTCGCGTTGGCTCCTGCGCTTCTCGCTCACGCACCTCCAGGTGCGCTCGCTCCGATGCTCGTCGCCGCCTTGGCCTGCGCTCGTCGGCCCGGCGATCTGCGGCGCGTGACCGGTGGATCCGGGCTGAGCCCGGATCTGGGGCGTGCAGCCGGAGCCGGTTTCGGCCAGACTTCGGAGGAAGCGGCGGACGCAGCCCGTGAGCCGCAACGGATCCCAGGAGGACACGAGATGGGCATGGCCAACCTGCAGCGGATGGCAATGCAGATGCAGCAGGACCTCGCGCGCGTCCAGCAGGAGCTCGCGGAGACGACCGTCGAGGGAACCGCGGGAGGCGGCGTGGTCAAAGCCGTCGCCAACGGCAAGCAGGAGCTCGTGAGCGTCACCATCGATCCTTCGGCGGTCGATCCCGCCGACGTCGAGATGCTCCAGGACTTGATCGTGGCTGCCGTCACCGACGCGCAGCGGGCGGCTCGAGAGCTGGCCGAGACGAAGATGGCCGCCGTCACGGGCGGTCTCAAGCTGCCCGGAATGTAGCCTGCCGTGCCCGCGCTTCTGATCGAGCCGGTCGCGCGGCTCATCGAATCCTTCGCCCGTCTGCCCGGCATCGGACCCAAGACCGCCCAGCGGTTGACGTACCACCTGCTGCGCGCCCCCGAGACCGAAGCCCGTGCCCTCGCCGCCGCCCTTATCGCTGTCCGCGAGCAGGTCGTATTCTGCGAGCGCTGCTTCAACATCAGCGATCAGCCGGTCTGCTCGATCTGCTCCGACCCTGGGCGGGACGCCACGCGGCTGTGCGTGGTGGAAGAGCCGCTGGACGTCCTCGCGCTGGAGCGGACCGGCGAGTTCAAGGGCTTCTACCACGTGCTCCATGGCGCCATCTCGCCGATCGACGGTGTGGGTCCGGAGCGCCTTAAGGTCCGCCAGCTGTTCGAGCGGGCGGATGAGGCGAACCGTGCCGGCGCGCGATTCGAGGAGGTCGTGATCGCCACGAATCCCACTCTGGAGGGGGAGGCCACGGCGATGTACCTGGCCGAGCGCTTGGAGCAGATGGTCGGCAGCGTGACCCGGATCGCGCGCGGGTTGCCGGTCGGCGGCGACCTCGAGTACGCGGACGAGGTAACCCTGATCAGGGCGCTGCAGGGCCGGCGGGCAATCTGATGCGACGCGTCATCCGACCTCTTGTCCCGAGCGGCCGGGTTCAACCCCGGATCGCCTCCGCCAAGCCCAGGGGTGCTTCATGAGCCAGCTGATAAACGAGATTCTGCTTCGGGTTGCGAAGCTCGTGGCCGCAGGCATCGTGGGCACGATCGTCTACCTGGTAGCCGTGGGTCCGCTGGGCGTGACGCCTACCTTCGAGCTCGCGGCGCTGTGCTGGGTTTCCGCGGCGGTCGCCCTCCTGCTGGTCGAGAGCAGTCCGATCTAAGGCTGACCTGCTCCCGGCCGCGCCTCGCGTCGGGCCACGGCCAGTCCCCTCCGAGCCCTGCGACGGCGAGCGTTTGACACCCGGTGCGGTGGCCGATAGTATTCCGCGGCGCCCTGGTCCGACGACCTTCTGGGCCGTTGGCGAACGGGCCGGTCCCCCGGTGTGTCGCTTGACAGTGATGGGGTCGCCCCTCATCATTGGAGCGTTGCGCCTGGCGCGGTTGCGCGCCTTCAACGCGGGCACCTTAACAAGTGAAGAGTGGCAGGAAATCCGGTAAGGATCGAGCGGGAAGCAACGCTCGGACGTATTCAGCCGCAAGGCTGAGGTTTTGTCGGAGAGTTTGATCCTGGCTCAGGATAAACGCTGGCGGCGTGCATGAGACATGCAAGTCGAACGGACAGTCGGGCTTGCTCGACTGTTAGTGGCGGACGGCTGAGTAACGCGTAGGTGACCTGCCCCGAAGTGGGGAATAACTGCCCGAAAGGGTGGCTAATACCGCATGTGGTGTCACGTTCGGTCGTGACTCCAAAGCCGTAAGGCGCTTCGGGAGGGGCCTGCGTCCGATTAGCTCGTTGGTGAGGTAACGGCTCACCAAGGCGACGATCGGTAGGTGGTCTGAGAGGACGATCACCCAGACTGGGACTGAGACACGGCCCAGACTCCTACGGGAGGCAGCAGTCGGGAATTTTGGGCAATGG
>JBEKMM010000001.1:0-379277 GCA_050008515.1 Candidatus Limnocylindrales bacterium | reverse complement strand
AGGCGTGCTTGACGACGATCCTCTCGATCAGGTCGGCGACGTCCTCGCACTTGTCGATCGTCTCTTCGAGGAGAGCGTAGACATCCTTCCACTTGAGGACGTCGATCGTCTTGGTCCCATCGTCGAAAAGCCCCGCGATCGCCGAGCGGACGAGTCGATCGCCCTCGTTCTCCAGGCGGTGGATCTCGTGGAGGATGGGCTCGAGGCCCTTGAAGCCGCGCAGGTTGCTGAGCGCCTCGTGGATCTTCTCGCAGGCCAGGACGATCAGCGCCGCTTGCTTCACCGAGGTCTTGGTGGGGGAATCGATGCGATAGAGGATGAACGTGTCGGCGACCTCCTCGACCAGGTCGAGAATGTCGTCGAGGCCGCTGATGAGGGCGTGGATCTCCTCGCGGTCGAACGGCGTTACGAAGGTCGCTTCCAGGCGGCGGCCGATGTCGTGGCTGATCTCATCGCCGCGGTGCTCGGTCTCGCGGATCTTCTTGGCGGCCTTGTCGACGTTGTCGAACGAGCGCAGCATCGCTTCCAGCTGGCGGGCGCCGTCCAGGACGTTGGCGGCGTCCTGCACGAAGAGGTCGAAGAAGCGCTCCTCGCGCGGGATCAGTCGAAAGGACGGCACCTGTACCTCCGGAAGCGCCACTCTGCGGCCGAAGGTCCCGCTCTGCGAGCTTCGGCCCCGGACGGACGCCTGCTATGACGCTCCTAGGGTAGCGGTAGGTGGGGCGGCCTGCTGGCCGTTCGGATTCGGGCTGCCGAACCGACGAGGGTGTGCCATGCTCGAAGCATGGATATCGTCGAGATCCTGTTCATCGCGGCTCTCGTCACGATGCTGGGTTGGGCTCTGGCTGTGGCGATCAGTCGCGGCCGAGCGCTCGAGCGCTTGCGCGATGCCACCGGCGCGCCGGACACGGCGGACGTCGAGCGGCGCGTCCGCGAAGCCCTCGAGCAGGCCGACGACGCCCGCTGGCACGCCGAGCAAACGGCCCACGACACCGGCTATCTGACCGAGCTGTTGATGGCCGGCGTGATCCGCCTGAGGGATGACCTGACCGTGGAGTCGGCCAACGGCGCGGCCCACGTCATGCTCGAGCGTCGACCGGGGACCATGGTCGGCAGATCGGCCCTGGAGGCATTCGTCGACGCTCGGATCGAGGGGATCGCCCGGGCAGCGATGGAGACGGGCTCCGCGAGCGGCGAGCTCACGGTGCGCTCCGCCGACGGGCCCACCGTCACGGTCCGGGCTCGCCGATCGCCGGTCTCGGGGGTCTGGCTGGTGCTCGAGGATGTCTCCGAGCTGCGCCGCCTCCAGCGCATCAGGGCCGAGTTCATCGACAATCTCTCGCACGAGCTGCGCACGCCTCTCACGACGATCAGCCTGCTGGCGGAGACGGCCGCTCGCGACGCGGAGTCCGCGTCGCCGCGATTGCGCGACCGAATCTCGAAGATAGAGGTCGAGACCGGTCACCTGACCCAGATGGTCAACGAGTTGCTGGATCTATCTCGCATCGAAAGCGGCACGGCGCAGCTGCTGCTGGACGACGTCGACGTGATCCGCGTGGTTCGCTCCACGGCCGAACGGCTTCGGCTCTTCGCCGAGCGACAGGGCCTGCGGATCGCGCTGGACCTGCCCGCCGAAGTCTCGCCGGTCCGCGGCGACGAGGATCGGCTTGGCCAAGTGCTCATCAACCTGCTGCACAACGCCGTCAAGTTCAGCCCGAATGGCGGCACGATCGTCGTGGGCGTCCGTGAAGCTGCCGACGAGATCACGGTCTGGGTCCGCGATCCCGGCATAGGCGTTCCACGGGCCGATCTGACCCGCATCTTCGAGCGTTTCTACAAGGTCGATCGGGCTCGAGTTCGGGGCCGTGGGGGGACGGGTCTGGGGCTCTCGATCGCCCGCCATGTCGTCGAATCGCACGGCGGGCGTATCTGGGCCGAATCGGAAGAGGGCCAGGGCTCGACGTTCTCGTTCACGATCCCGATTGCGCCCAAGCGGCGCGATATCGAGCCGGGGGTCGCCTCGACTGCCAACGGCGGCGCCCAGATCTGAGCCAGGGTGCGGCCCCTCAATCCCGCGGGCTCTAGGGATTGAGATCCTCGACCAAGCCGGTCGAGAGGAAGACGACCTCCTCGGCGATGTTCGTGACCCGGTCGCCGATGCGTTCGAGGTCCTTGGCGGCGAAGAGCAGATGGGCGCCGACGTCGACCCACTCGGGCTCGCTGCGCATCCGTTCGAGCGTCCGCTCGAAGTAGGCGTGGTACAGCCGGTCGATCTCGTCATCCTGGGCTGCGACCCTGCGCGCGGCCTGCGCGTCCAGGTCGACCAGGGCCAGCAGGACGCCGTGCAGGATGGTGCTGACGAGTTCCCCTATCCGGTCCAGGCCGGTGGCCCCCACCGTCCTGCCATCCGCCCTGCTGTCGACGAGTCTGGCTACCTGACGGGCCACTCCGGCCGCGTGGTCGCCGATGCGCTCGAGCTCATACGCGACGTGGGAAAGCGAGATCAGGAACCGCAGATCTCCGGCAACCGGAGCCTGCGTGGCGATCGTGGTGATGATCAGCGACGTCAGCTCGGTCTGGGCGAGGTTGACCTTGCCGTCGTTGGCCACGACTGCCGCGGCCGCCTGCAGGTCCTGGTGCGCCAGGGCATCGATGGCCCGGTCGATCGCGACTGCCACGAGCTCGCCCATGCGGACGACATCGCCGCGGACCTGCTGCAACTCCCGATCGAAGACGTCCCGGTGACCATGCTCGACGAAGCGATCGCCGTCCTGCACAACCCACCCCTGACCAGCGTTGGCGAGCCGTCGGTCCGGGCGGGCAGCGCTGGCGATGGACACCGCACGGGGACGCTCCTGGCCCGCAAGCATAGCGTTGTGGCGCGGGTCAGTGGTCGCGGTCCGGCGGGTCGGCCTTGTCGGCGGGCGCGCCGAGCAGCTCCAGGATGGCCCGATATGAGAGGCTCGTTCGCCGAGAGATCAGCGTGGCGATACGACGCGGGTCGCGCCGAACCCGAGCCGGCCGTGGGTGCCCGAGGCGGGGCCACAATGCCAGGGCTCGCGCGTAGTAGTCGGGCGCAGACGGCCGAATCGTTCCGTCGGCGGCGCTATCCATTGACCATGTCTTCCTCCAGGCGGTCGGTCGGCTCATCGACCGGCACGTCCGACTCGAGCTCCAGCCAGCGCATGGCGTAGGCGAGTTCGAGGACCTCCGCCGCGGAGCCGGCGGTAAGGGCTGTCGCGAGCCGGCATAGCGACTCGCGTTGATATGAATCTTGAAGGGCGACGCGGCTTCTGATCGGCTCGAGCTGGGCTCGGACGAGGGCAACCCGATCGGCCAGCTCCGGCGCGGCGGCCAATTCCAGATCGGCTGGGGGCATCGTCGATAGGCCTCCTTCTCCACCGGGCACGTCTGTCGAGGCGAGTCCGAGCGGTGGACGAGGCCGAGCGTGGCTGCTGTCCTTAATCGGCCGGTGAACCGCGCGTTAACAGCAGGCCGAATCGGGCTGGCGCCGAAGGCTAGCGGGCAGTCCGGCTGACCAGCTTGTACAGGGCGGCTCCGCAGCTCGGGCACGTGCCCGACAGGGCGGATCCGCCGTTGGCGGTGACCACTGGCTTCGGGTCGAGCATCTGCACGCGCTTCTTCTCGCGCAGGCAGTAGGCCTCGGGGGGCTGGTCGCTCTTCGCGGCGGCCTTGGGCCCGTTGCCCTTCGCAGCGGGTTTCGGTGTGGGGGCCGCGGCAGCCTGGACGGTCTTCGGGTCGGCCGGGGCGACCGCTTTGCCCTTCGATCGTGGCTCGGCCGCCGGCTTAGGCGTCTTGCCCGAAGGCACGGACGATGCCGTTCTGGCTTCGTCGATTGCGGCCTCGAGACGCTGCCGGCGCCAGCGAGCCTTCTCCAGCCTCCGAACCCGCCGGGCCTCGGATCGAGCCGCGTCCGCCAGCTGCCGCTCGAGCCGCCGGAGGTGCTTGCGTACTTTGCGGACCGCCTTCGGCTTCGCCTTCGGCTTCGCTGCCGGGACGGCGCCGGCCACGGCGGTCCCGGTGTCAGGCGTAGTGCCGGGAGCGCCCGGCTCGGCCTTGCTCGACTTGCGAACGCGAACCTTAGCCATCGAGAACCTTCTCCCAGCTGTCATCGCGGCGGCGGCGCGCACACCCGACCTTGTTTCGCCTGCGACACTCGGGAGAATACTGCCACCCGGTAGGGCTTGAGTACAGATGGCGCTCTCGGGCCATCGTGATCGGCCGGGGCCCGGGCCGTCGGCCCAGGACCATCGGTTCCCGGGCCGTCAGTCCCGGGCGGTCAGCAGGTCCGGCGGCAGGAGCCAGCGGAGCAGTCCGGCCGCAGGCTGGATAGGGCGCGTCAGATCGATCCTGACGAGGGCGCCCTTTCGAAGCTGGAAGTCCTCGACCCCGGTCAGGACGGCCGCCAGCTCACTGAATTCCGGGTCGTGGCCGACAAGCATCGGGCGTGTCGGATTCCCTGCCGCGGTCAGCAGCGCCTCCAACGACTCGAGGTCCAGCGGGCCTGCCAGCGCCTCGTCGACTCGGACGGACAGGCCGAGTGGCGTGGCCACCAGCCCGGCTGTCTCCAGCGCCCGCGCCATCGGAGAGCTGAGGATCGCGTCGGGCGCGAAGCCGGCCGCGGCGAGGAACTCCCCGAGGCGCTCGGCCTGCAGACGGCCCTTCTCGGACAGCGGTCGCACCTCGTCGGGTCCGGACCACTTCAGCGGGTCACCGGCGTGGGCGTGGCGCAGGAGGTGGAGCTGGATCTCGGGGCGGGCGTTCACCGCCGGATCATCGCACCGGGCGCGGTTCGCCGCGACACCGTCTTGGCGCCATTCCGCCGGGGCGTGGCGAGATTGCCGTGGAGCCTACAGGGCCGCGGTAGCGCGCCCCAGGGCTCGCCGGAACGGCGCCCCGGTCACCGCCCGCCAGACCGGCCCGAGCGCTCGGCGGCGACGCGCGAGCTCGCGCTCGCGCGAATGAAGGTACGCGCCGATGGCGTCGGTCTCTGCCCGCGACAGCTCTCCGGCCCGAGCCACGAGGACGTCGCGGGCGAGCTTGCCCGCGACATCGGCGTCGTGCAGGCAGCCCAGGAAATCCTGCAGGGCGACGACCCGCTCGAGGAGGCGCGCCGAATCCGGGCCCAGCGTCTCGCCGAAGAACTCCAGGTCGTAGCGCAGCCACTTGGCCGCGATCCGCAGCTGGTGGAGCGTCTCGACGTCCGCCCAGGGCAGGACCAGCTCGAAGGCTCGGACCGCTTCATAGGCGGCCCAGATCTGCGACGGAACGCGGTCCCTGATGCGATGGGGCAGGGTGGGGGAGGCCACCGTGGCGGCCTCGTTGGAGCCGGCGTCGAGGAAATCCTTCATGTCGTCGAGGAAGTTGGCGTAGCGGCCCGAGTCCAGCTCGTCTATCAGCAAATCTCGGGCCGAGCTGCGCTGGCGGCGCCACAGCGCCAGGAGCGGCTCCAGGCCGGGTTGCTGGTCCGGATCCAGGCCGAGTCGATACGCTTCCAGGCCGTCGATCAGCACGTCCAGGTCGCGGACCGCCCCGAGCCGGTCCGACAGAATCCGCAACCGGCGGCGCAGCTTCCTGGTTCTGCCCGGCTTGAAGGCGTCGTCGAAGACGCGCCAGGCGGCGCGCATCCGGCGGGTGGCCACGCGCATGTCGTGGAGATCCTCCAGGTTGGATCCGTCGCGCGTGCCGCGCTCCTTGGCCCGCATGCGAGCGAAGTGGTACTTGATGACCTTGCGGGCCGCCTCCGGCAGGCTGTCGTCGGGCACGACTCCGAGCCCCCGCGGGCCGTTCGGACGAGGGGCAACGGAGACGCGCTCTAGTTGCGGGGAAGTGGAACCGTCGGTGGCGGGAGCATCGATCGCGGCGCCCCCGGCAGCTGTAGCTTCGCCCTCGCCCGAGCGCTCTTCGGCATGCGCGCGTCGCCGGCGGCCGCCGGAGAGAGCGGGCGGTGCCCCGAGCCAGCGCTGCCGGACCTCCTCGGACATCGTTGGCAGCGCCTTGTGAATGGCGTGCACCGCCCGTTCCAGCTTGGACCGGGAGGACCGGCGCAGGCCATCGTCGTGGTCGAGGATGTCTCCGAGGGCATGGAGCGGTTCCTCGGATCCGGCGTCCAGCTCCACCTCCAGCTCGTCGAACCGGGTGACGGTGCGGCCGTCCACCAGCACCTCGACCTCGTCGACGCTGAGGTCGGCCGTCGTCTCGCCGCACTCGAGCCGGCGGACTCGCCGCACCTGGCGGATCGTGAGCAGCTCCACCAGAGGTGCATCGCCACACAGTTCCAGAACGATCGAGCGTGCCGGCGAGACCGGCCAGGCCGCCGGCAGCGCGTCCGGGTCCGCGGGGCCTTCGAGCTCCTCTCGACGGTGCAGTCGGCCCTCCGGCGTGGCCTGGCGCTTGAGGCCGATCGCGGTTTCGTGCGCGGTTCGGCGCAGCCGGGCGGCGAAGCCCGCCCTGGTGAGGGCCCAGTCCGCCGAGTCGACGTAGCGGTCTTCTATCTGCACGATGCGGACCTGGCCCGCCGGCTTGAACTGGCCCAGCTCCGGCGCCACCAGGTAGCGGTCGGCGCTATCCGGCGAATTGAGCTGGTACTTCATCTCGATCTCGACCTTGCGCCCCGTGACCATCTGGCCGCTCCCGGATTGAGACTATGCCCTCGGATCGAGAGAGCCCGCCCCGGCGTGAGGCCGGCGTGGCTCGGCTGCCTCGACTGCGACGGAGGCTATCGACCGCGCCTGAAGGATCTCGAAGGTGTCGATCGTACCCGGAACGCCGGCCAATTCCTCGGTCCGATGGTAGGCCCCGTCCGAGCCGAGCTGCCAGGACCGGCGATCGTCGGAGAACAGGACCTCGACGAGCGAGCGGATCCTCGCCTGGGCTTCCAGGTCCTCCACTGGCACGACAGCCTCAACGCGTCGGTCCAGGTTCCGCTCCATCAGGTCGGCCGAGCCGATGTACCACTCCGGGCGGCCGTCGTTGGCGAAGCTGAAGATGCGCGAATGCTCCAGGTACTGGCCGACGATCGAGCGAACCTGGATCCCCTCGCTGACTCCCGGCACGCCTGGCCAGAGCGAGCATATGCCGCGGATGAGGAGGTCCACCTTCACTCCGGCCTGGGACGCCGCGTAGAGGGCGGCAACGCACGCCGGGTCGACGAGCGAGTTGAGCTTGAGGACGATTCGAGCGGGCCTGCCGTCGCGGGCGTAGCTCGCCTCGCGCTCGATCATCGACAGGATCCAGTTGCGCAGGTTCATCGGCGCGACGATCAGGCGCCGGAAGTCGCGCTGTCGCGACAGGCCGGTCAGGACGTTGAACAGGTCGCTGACGTCGGCGCCCAGCTCCGGCCGGCACGACAGCAGACCCAGGTCCGTGTACAGGCGAGCGGTGCCGGGGTTGTAGTTGCCGGTGCCGATGTGGACGTAGCGGCGCAGCGTGGAGCCCTCGCGGCGAACCACCAGGGACGTCTTGGAATGGGTCTTGAGCCCCACCAGCCCGTAGACCACGTGCGCCCCGGCCTGCTCGAGCTTGCGGGCCCACTCGATGTTCGCCTCTTCGTCGAAGCGGGCTTTGATCTCGACCAGGACCACGACCTGTTTGCCTCGCTCCGCGGCGGAGATCAGGTCGCGCACGATGGGCGAGTCGCCGCTGGTTCGATACAGCGTCATCTTGATGGACAGGACGTCCGGGTCGCTCGCGGCCTGGGCAATGAACCTCTGCGTGGACGCGGCGAAGCTCTCGTATGGGTGGTGGACCAGCAGGTCGCCGGCTCGGATGGCGGCGAGAACGTCGGCCGGTTCGTCCTCGTCCGGCGGCGCCAGGCGTGTCGGCACGACCGGGGCGTACGGCGGGAGCTTGAGGTCCGGCCTGTCCAAGCCGGCGAGCTGCATCAGGCCGGTGTGGTCGAGCATGCCGCCGACCTCGTAGCAGTCCTCTGGGCCCACGCCGACGCCCCGCTCCAGGATCTGCCGCATCGACGCGGGCATGGCGCGGTCCACTTCCAGGCGCACGGCGTCGCCGAAACGCCGTCGCCGCAGCTCCTCCTCGATCGCCAGGAGCAGGTCGTCGGCCTCGTCCTCCTCGAGCTCCAGGTCGGCGTTGCGGGTGACGCGGAAGAGATGCGTCTCGAGGATCGTCATGCCCGAGAAGAGCATGTCCAGGTTGGCGGCGATGACCTCCTCGACCAGGACGAACTTGCTCGGCTCGATCTCGATGAGGCGCGGAAGCAAAGAGGGCACCTTGACCCGGGCGAAGCGCTCCTCGCCGCCGTCGGGGTCCTCGATCCGGATCGCCAGCGACAGGCTGAGGGTGCTTATGTACGGGAACGGATGCCCGGGATCCACTGCCAGCGGGGTGAGCACGGGATAGATCTCATCGGTGAAGCGCTGGCGCAGGGCTGCGTGGTGCTCGGGCACCGCGTCGTATCCCACGATCGAGATGCCCGCGTCGTTCAGGGCAGTGCAGACTCCGTCGAAGATCTCGCCCTGCTCCACCAGCATCTCGCGGACGCGAGTGCGGATCGCGGCCAGCTGCTCCGCCGCGGGCTTGTCCCCTGGGCTCGATGGCGGAGCTTTGGCTGTCGCCTGGTCCACTAGCCCCGACACCCTGATCTGGAAGAACTCGTCCATGTTGCTGGCGAAGATCGCCAGGAATTTCACTCGCTCCAGGAGCGGGTTTCGGTCGTCGCCGGCTTCGAACAGGACGCGTCTGTTGAACTCGAGCGAGCTGAGCTCGCGATTGATGTATGGGAACTCGGAGCTCGCCTCGTGGGGGGTCGAGCCCTTTGGCATCGAGTTCCTTCGAACGATTGCCGTCACTTCACCCCGGGCGCTCGCGGCGCCGTTGTCAATATCCGCCGCGGCCGCTCACCGGGCCGCGCCGCGTGTATCGGCCCATTCTCGTCGGGCGGGCCCAGCGCGCAATAGGGACCTGCCCCGCCGCATGCATTGTGCCCCAGCGCGGGCCTGGGACTCCGACGCGGGCCACGCCGCAGCGCCTCGATCAACCTTCGGCGCGATACCTGCGCTCCCCGGACCGGGGATCCACGAAGACGCGCATCAGCCGGTGACTCGTCGGGTCGACGAAGACCTCGTTCGTCGGCAGGAAGCGCGGCTCTATCGAGCCGTCCTCGCCGCCTCCGGGCCCTGGGTCCTCGTGCCCCTGTTCGGCCGCGCTGGAGCGGTAGCGCGGCCGCTGCAGGACCGCGACGATCATCGCCGCGGCACCTACGACGATCGCCTCCACGCCCGCGACGCTCTCGCCGCCGGCCGAAGCGGCGGCGAATCCGCCCAGGATCAGGACCGCCCCGAACCCGAAAGCGAGCCACCGTATCCACGTGGGCAGCATGTGTTCCTCTCTATCGCGCCGGGGACGCCGCGCCGCCGCGCGTCGTAGCGCCGATCGCGAGGCGCGGTCAGGAGGCGCCGCGCTGGTCCGCGAACGGAGAGCGGCGGCTCAGAGCGCTGTCGTTCGGCCGCCTACTCGGCGGCGGGCTTCGCGCTGGAATCGGGCACGACGACGACCGCGGTCCCGTAGGCCACGATCTCGGACATCGTGTTCCCGATCTCCGACGAGTCGAAGCGCATCGAGACGACCGCGTTGGCGCCCATGAGTGTCGCGTTCTGGACCATTCGGTCGAGCGCCTGGCGTCGAGTGTCCTCGAGGAGCTCGGTGTACTCGTGGATTTCGCCGCCCACGAGTGAGCGGAGGCCGGCCGCGAAGTTGCCGGCGAAGCCGCGGCTTCGAACGACCAGGCCGAAGACCTGGCCCTTGGCTTCGGCGACCCGATAGCCGGCCAGGTAGGGGGTGGTGGCGACGATCATGCGATCTCCTTCGACGAGTAGGTTGGCTGGCAGCTTCTGCGTCGGCGCCAGCCTAGGACAGCCGGCGATGGGTTGCGGTGCATTCCGGGCAAGGGCAGTTCTCGCGCAGCGATTCGAACGTGTAGTAGCCGGTGTCGTGGCCGTCGGCCCAGGTTGGGGCCAGAGCGTACGCGCCGACCAGCCGCGCGTCCACGAGCTGCGTCTGGATCGAGCTGAGCGTCGGGTTGGTGTCGAGCCAGCCGGGCCGCCCTGCCTCGCCCTGGCAGAAGGCGCAAGGGCAGAGCAGGCGCAGGGTCGTCGCCTCGAACTCGCTGCGATGGCCGTCCGCCCAATCGATCGTCAGCACGCCGGCCGTTCGGTCGGCCTTGATGTTGACTGGCTTGTTTGCGGGACTCTGGCTCATGCCTCATTCTAGGTGCGGCGTCGGGGCGGACGCCCAGGAGCGTGACAACCGAGCAGCGGACCCGGCTCGATCGTGTAGGTTGCCATGAACCTCCCCGCCCGCACCGGGGCGCCGTCTGCCGGCACGTCTCTCCAATTGCCTGCCTCACCTGCCCAGATGGCTCCGGATTCCGTCCTGCGGCAGCTCGGATCGGATCCCACCACCGGCCTCTCACCAGGACAGACTTCGGCGCGGCTCGCCGAGTTCGGTCCAAACGAGCTCGAGTCGGTCCGAAAGACTTCGCTGCTGGCGCTCTTCTGGGACGGCGCCCGCGAACCCTTCATCGTCCTGCTCTTCATCGCCGGCTGCCTGGCCATCGCCCTCAACCAGGTTCGCGACGGGCTGCTCGTGCTCGTGATCCTGGCTCCGATCGTCGGAGCCGGCGTGGTAACCGAATACCGCGGCGAGAAGGCGCTGGAGGCTTTGCGCGAGGCGGCGGCTCCTTCTGCCCGGGTTCGGCGCGGCGGCCGGGTCGAGGACGTTCCGACGCGCGAACTCGTGCCGGGCGACCTCGTCCTGCTCCGAACCGGCGACGTCGTGCCGGCCGACCTCCGGCTGATCCGGGCCGAAGCCCTCACCTTCGACCGGAGCGTCTTGACCGGCGAGTCGCTGCCGGAACGGGCCTCGACCGAGCCTGATCCGGAGGACGCGGCCCTGGCCGACTGCCACTCGATGGCATACGCCGGCACGGCTGTGGTCGGCGGCCGCGGCGAGGGCGTCGTCGTGGCAACCGGCCTTTCGACGGAGTTCGGCCGCATCTCTTCGGCCCTGGCCGGCCGCGAGCGCCGCCGCTCTCCGCTTCAGCGCGAGCTGGATCGGCTCGTCCGCATCCTGCTCGTGGTCGCGATCGGCCTGATCGCGATCGTCGTGACCCTGGGTTTCCTGCGCGGCAACGAGGCCGGCAAGAACGTGCTGGCCGGCGTCTCGGCCGCGATCGCCGCGATCCCGGAGGAGCCGCCGGCGCTGGTGGCCGTCGTCCTGGGCCTGGGAGCCTACCGACTGCTTCGGATGAACGTCCTCGTCCGGCGCCTCTCGGCCCAGGAGACGCTCGGCTCCGTGGACCTGATCGTCACCGACAAGACCGGCACGCTGACGGAGAACCGCCTGGCCCTGACCGCGATTCGCACTCCCGTGGGTGTCGTGGAGGACCGCTCCCAAGTGGCCGAGCTGGCGATCCTCGCAATCCGGGCCGAGGAGGACGCCTGGAGCGTCGCCACGGGCAGCAAGCCGGGCTCCTTCAGTCGGTCGCTGTTCGGGTTCCTGTCCGAGCAGGCGATCGTCCTGGACCTGGATCCGGCGGACCTGCTCGACGCCCACCCGGTCAGCGACGAGCGGCCCTACTCGCGAACGCGCGCTCGCACGCGCACGCCAGCCGGGAAGGCGGCCGAGGAGGAGCTGGCTCTGGGCGCGCCCGAGGCCGTGCTGGAGATGTGCTCCGGGCTGCCGGTGTCGGAGCGCAGGGCCTGGCAGAGCCTGGTGGAGAGCGGCGCCGAAGCGGGCGAGCGGCTGCTGCTGCTGGCTCGCTCTCTGGACGGCAGGGCCTGGCTGCCCCTGGGCGTGCTCGCCTTTGCCGACCGAATCAGGCCCGGCATTCGAGAGGCCATGGCCCTGGCCAAGACGGCGGGCATCCAGCCGTTGATCGTGACTGGCGACCACCCCACCACGGCCGCCGCGATCGCCGCGGACGCCGGCCTGCCCAACGAACGGGTCGTCACCGGGGCGGAGCTGGCCGGGTGGGACGACGACCGTCTCGCCGCGGAGCTGCCGACGCTCAACATCGTGGCGCGGGCAATCCCCGAGCAGAAGCTGCGGATCGTGGACGTGGCACGGCGCTGCAACCGGACCGTCGCGGTGACCGGAGACGGCGTGAACGACGCCCCGGCACTCCACCACGCCGACGTAGCCGTGGCCATGGGGAGCGGGACGGCCGTGGCCCGCGAGGCCTCCGACCTGGTCCTGGGCGACGACTCGTTCGTGACCCTCATGTACGGCCTGCGCGAGGGCCGCCGTCTGGTGGCCAACGTGCAGAAGGGCCTGGTCTTCCTGGTCTCGACTCACGTGGCGATGCTCGGGTTCATCCTCATCGCCACGATCGCCGGCTACAGCCAGCCGCTTCTGCCGATCCAGATCCTGTGGCTCGAGGTCTTCATCGACACGCTCACGGCCGTCTCGTTCGAGGGCGAGGCCGAGGAGCCGGGCTCGATGCAACGCCCGCCGCGGCCGCGCAGTCAGCCACTGCTCGATTGGACGATCCTGTCCCGCATCTGCCTGGCCGGCGGCTTCAGCGCCTTCGCGGCGCTCTACATGATCGAACGGCACAGTCCGGACTTCGAGCACGCCCGGTGGCTGGCCTACACGGCCCTTGTTGTCGGCCAGGTGGTCCGAGCCAACGCCAACCGGAGTCTCGCGTACCCGGTGCTGCTGCGGCGCCCCAACGCCCTTCTGCTGGCCGGTGGCATCGCCTGCGTGGCGGTCCAGGTCGTCATCCCCTTCGTTCCGGCTCTCTCCGACGCGTTCCAGGCGACGCCCCTCGACGCGTTCGACTGGCTGCTGGTCGCGATCGTCGCCCTGGCCCCGGCCCTCTTCGCGGAGGCGTACCGGGCTATCCGCCACCGGCCCTGGGTCGCCTGAGGTCGCGGCGCAGCTGTCAAGCAGACTTGACAGGTCTCTGGTGACAAGTTAGCTTTACATCATGCGCAACGACGTGCGGGAACTGCGGGAGCGACGAGGCATAAGCCAGGGCGATCTGGCGGGGCGCCTGAATGTTTCGCGCCAGACGATCAATGCCATCGAAACGGGCCGGTACTTGCCCTCGCTGCCCCTCGCCCTGGCAATTGGGCGGTTCTTCGAGAGGCCGGTTGAAGAGGTCTTCCATGATGACGACGAGCACTAGACCAAGACGACGACGAGCCACGGCCTTCGCCCTCGTTGGCCTGATTCTCGGTGCGCTGCTGATCGGCCTCGAGGTCCGGCAGGGCGCGCCAGTCACTCGCGCGGCCGGGGGAATGGCCATCCTGGTTGTCTTTATCGGCGTGATCTGGGTCTTTCAGACTCGCAGCGAGACGGTCAGCGCGCTCGCCGGCAAGCCCGTAGACGAGCGCTGGCAGCTCATCCAGGAACGGGCCGCGATGGCCGCCATGGGGATGGGGATAGTCGTGGCCATCGTTGGTTTCGCGGTCATGGAGGTCATGGGCCGCGACAACTGGCAGTTCACCCTCATGGCTCTCGTGCTCACCTTCGGCTACATGGTCGCCCTCGTGTGGTATCGCTGGCGCGTTTGACGGGTTCGCTCGCGTCGGCCCCGGCCGGGAGTCACCTACCTCAGAACGACGGAACGGTCATCCCAAAGGTCCACGGCGGGACGTCCCTGAGCCCCGATAATCGAACACATCGGTCGAGAACTCGGTCACTATGAGCGACTCGACAGCCAGCCGGAGATCACATGTCCCTCATCATCGACTCGGTTTTCAAGCGCTTCGGTGAGGTCCAGGCCCTCGACGACATCTCGCTCGAGATCAAGCCGGGCGAGGTCTTCGGCTTCCTTGGCGCCAACGGCGCGGGCAAGACGACGGCGATGCGGATCGTTCTCGACATCCTGCGGCCGGATTCGGGAACGATCGCCTGGAACGGCCGGCTCAACACGGAAGTCTCGCGCGACACCTGGGGCTACCTGCCCGAGGAGCGGGGGCTCTACGCCAAGATGAAGGTCCTCGAGCAGCTGGTCTTCTTCGCCAAGCTGCACGGCGTCAAATCCAAGGAGGCCGTGCGCGAGACCCGGGACTGGCTGGAGCGCTTCCGCATCCCGGAATACGCCGAGCGGCGCGCTGAGGAGCTCTCCAAGGGCAACCAGCAGAAGATCCAGTTCATCGCGGCGATCCTGCACGACCCGCAGGTGCTGCTGATGGACGAGCCGTTCACGGGCCTCGACCCGGTTAACGCGGCCCTGCTCAAGGAGGCCTTCCAGGAGATGAAGGATCGAGGCAAGACCCTGGTCTTCTCGACCCATCAGATGGACACGGTCGAGGAGCTGTGCGAGTCGATCGCCATCCTGGACCGCGGGCGGGTCGTCGTCGGCGGGACCGTTCGTGACGTCCGCCGCTCCACGGGACGGCAGGTCGTTCGGCTGGCCGTGGAGGGCGACCCTGAGATCGACTGGCTCGGGACCCTGGACGGAGTTCGCGTCACCAGACGTGGCCAGGACTACACCGAGGCGGAAGTTGCCCGGAGTCAGGACCCGGCCGTCGTCCTGCAGGCCGCCCTGGCTCGGGGCTGCAAGGTCCGCCATTTCGAGATAGCTGACCCGTCGCTCGAGCAGATCTTCATCGAGCACGTCGGACAGATAGACACCAGCGAGCGAACGCTCGCCCCGAAGGCGGTGTACGCATGAACGGCTGGCGCACGCTCTTCCCGAACGCGTGGTACATCTCGGTCCGCGAGTTCCGCAGCCGCGCCAGGAGCCGAAGCTTCGTCCTCGGCACGGTGCTGCTGGCGGGGATCGCCTTCGCGGCCACGCAGCTTCCGGTCCTGATCGACTTCGCCATGGGCACGAGCCAGACTCGCCTCGAAGTCGTGGTCCGCGCTGCCGACATGCCGTCGGACGCGCCCGCAGCGCTGAGCGCGACACTGAACGGGCAGAGCGCCTTCACGGCCCATCCCCCGTATGTCGTGAGCTGGGTTTCGGGAAATGAGCTGGCCTCGGCGCAGCGGGCCCTCGAGCAGGGCAAGTTCGATGCCATGCTGATCGTGGACCGCGATCCGGCCACCCAGAGCCTCGGGTTTACCCTCCGTACCGATCTCCCCTCGGACGGCCAGGTCGTGCGGACGATCAACACCGCGGCGACGTGGGGGCTGGCGCTGGACGACAGCCTGGCTCGAGCCGGCACTTCCATCGGCGCGCTCGGCGCCACGCCCTTCACGGTCCTGCCGGTCAACCCATCGGCCGGCCTCGCCCACAGCGTGAGCCAGGACGTTTCGTCCGACCTGCTCTCGACCGGCCTGATCGTGCTGATCTTCATGGCGATCATCACCTACGGCACGTGGGTCGCCATGAGCGTGGCCGAGGAGAAGGGCAGCCGCGTCATGGAGCTGATGCTCAACGCGACGACGCCCCTCCAAATGCTGGCGGGCAAGGTGATCGGGAACGGGGCGGCGGGGTTGACCCAATACGGGATCATCCTGGCCGCGGTCGTGGGCGGGCTCCTGGCCCAGGGGCCGATTCACCAGATGGTCGTGGGCTCGAGCTCGGGTGCGCCGTTCGGCGGGCTCGATCCAGTCGTCCTCGCCGCCTTCGTCGTGCTGTTCGTGCTCGGCTTCCTGTTCTACTCGCTTCTGTACGCCGCCCTCGGATCGCTCGTGAGCAGGCAGGAGGACGTCCAGAGCGCCACATCACCGCTGATGATGCTTATCTTCGTCGGCTACTTCATGTCGATCTTCGGCCTTCAGGCGATCGATGAGGCGTGGGTCCAGATCGCCTCGTTCGTGCCGTTCTTCAGCCCGTACCTGATGCTGGCGCGGGTCTCGGTCGGCCACGTGGCCATCTGGGAGTTCGCTCTGGCGGTCGTCTTCCTGCTGGCCGCCATCGTGGTGGCGCTCTTCGTGGCGGCGCGGATCTACAGCGCCGGGGTGCTGCTCTACGGACAACGCGTCGGGCTGCGCCAGGTCCTCAAGGCGTCGCGGGTCGCTCGCTGACCCCGCGGCCGACGGCCCGCCTCAGTCGTCGAACGGGAGCCGCTGGATCAGGGCCAGGACTGGCCGCGTCGGCGCCGCGACCGGTTCGGGCACCAGGTGCAGCGGCACTTCGCCGGGTTGTGTCGGAATCCAGCGCCACAGGTCGCTGTGGCGGCCCGGAAGGTATGGGCTCTGCAGGTGGCGAGCCATCACGCCGGCAAGGCCCTGCTGCGCGACGGCGAAATGCAACTCCAGGCCGTCGTTGACCACGCCCGGCACCACGACCAGCTCGGGGCTTGGCGTCACGATCTTCGCCAGGCGTTCCCGGCGCTTGATCAGCGGCTGCGCGACCAGCGGCCGACCGCCGGCCCAGAGCAGGTCGAAGACCAAGTAGACGGGGCTGAGTCCGGTGGTCTGGCCGTCCGCCAGGCGGCCCGCCAGTGCCTCCGCGTCCATTCGTCCGGTCCGATCCGGAACGACGAGCTCGCCGTCCAGGATGGCTGGCGGCTCGCCGAGGAGGTCCGCGATGTACGCCAACTCCGGCAGGTGCGGGGCGAGGTCGCGTCCGCTCTCGTCGAGCAGTCGAAGGGTCGGCTTGCCGGAGCGCCCCGATTCGACGAAGGCGAGGGCGCGGCGGCCGCCCCAGCTCGGCTCGAAGACGTGATCGCTCGAGTCGAACGGCGCCTCGGCCGACCTGGGCATCATCGGCCGCAGGGTTCGGGGCAACCGCGCGACGTCGCCGGTGAGGCTCAGGTTCAGCTGGTCGGACACGTCGCGATGGTACGCCCTGCGATCGCCGCCCAGCCGGCGCATTCCTGAGTTGGCTTCTGCGCTCCTCGCTCACGCACGATTGAATTGCGGGTGCTCGCAGCCGCCTTGGCCTGCGCCGTCGGACCGGCGATCGGCCAATTGTGGCCAACGACGTGCGTCAGTATTCGTCCGGCACGAAGTGCTGGCTGAAGATCGGCGGGCGGACGTAGCCGTCCTCCGCCTGGCGCGGCGGCAGCTCGATCTTCGGCTCGACGATGTCCTCGTACGGAATGACGCTCAGCAGATGGCGGATCGTGTTCAGGCGGGCTCGCTTCTTGTCGTCTGCCGCGACCACCCACCACGGGGCTTCGGGGATGTCGGTCGCGGAGAACATGGCGTCCTTGGCGCGCGAGTACTCGACCCATTTAGCGCGCGACATGACGTCCATCGGTGAGAGCTTCCAGTGCTTGGTGGGGTCGGCCAGGCGGTCCTGGAAGCGCTTCTCCTGCTCCTCGTTGCCGACGGAGAACCAGTATTTGAGGAGGACGATGCCCGAGCGCAGGAGCAGCCGCTCGAACTCCGGGCATGAGCGCAGGAACTCCGCGTATTCCTCCTGGGTGCAGAAGCCCATGACGTGCTCCACGCCGGCCCGGTTGTACCAGCTGCGGTCGAACAGGACCATCTCGCCGGCAGCCGGGAGCTGAGCCACGTAGCGCTGGAAATACCACTGCGTCTTTTCGCGGTCGGTCGGCGTGCCGAGCGCCACGACGCGGCAAACACGCGGGTTCAGCGGCGCGGAGATCGTCTTGATCGCGCCGCCCTTGCCGGCCGCGTCGCGGCCTTCGAACAGAACCACGACCTTGAGACCGCGGACCTTGATCCACTCCTGGAGCTTGACCAACTCCACGTTGAGGCGGGCGAGCTCCGTCAGGTAGGACTTGAGCTCGAGCTTCTTGCCCGGCTCCTGGCGGTAGTCGCCTTCGGGGGTCAGGTCGGGGCCCGTGAGCGTGGCCTGGGCTTTGACGGCCGCTCTGGCGAGGGCGCGCTCGCGCGCGACGACGGCGGCAGCGGCGGCCACGGCGGCCTTGTTGAAGTCGCCGGGATCGGGCGGGGCGGGCGTCGAATGGGCGCTCGCTCGGTGTTGGTCATGTTGACGCTTCGCCATCGACAGCTCCTTGTCTGGCAGAGGAGACGTCGGCAACAGGCGCCGGCAACAGTAGGGTAGCGCGCCAGCGCGGCCATTCCTCGTGCGGCCGCTAACATCTGGTCCGATGCGCTGGTTGCGGGCTCTGTACCTGTCGAATGGCCTCGCCGTCGGCGCCTTGTACGGCTTCGTGCCCGTCCTGCTGCAGTCGAGGGGCTTCGAGCCGGCCCTGATCGGCCTGACGACGGGCCTCGGCTCGCTGGCGTATGCGATCGCCCTGCCGGCCTGGGGTCACATGGGCGACATCGTCAGCGGCCCGCGCCGCACTCTGCAGCTGGCCTGCATCCCGGCGGCCATCTTCGCCATCGGGCTGAGCGCGCCGATTCCCGCGGTCGCGATCATCTTCTGCCAGCTGGTGATCAGCGCGGGCGGAGGGCCGACCCTGGCCCTGACCGATGCGATGGCCGTGCCCACCCTGGCAAATGCCGCGCGCGAGTACTCGCGGCTGCGGCTTCTGACGAGTCTGGGCGCGGCCGGCGCGGCCATCGGTTGCGGTTTCCTGTACGCCCAGACCGGCTACCTGGCGGCCCCGTTCGTGTACTTCATCATCATGGCGGCGACGGCGACCTGCGCCATGTTCGTTCCTCTCGGCCGCGACAGCGAGCGTCGTCGCATGGCCCGCAGGGCAGCCGAAGGGCGCGTCCAGGTTGCCCCGGAGCGCGGCCGGTTCGGTTCGGTCGGGGAGGCCTTCAAGATCGAGCCGCGGCTGGTCGGCGTCCTGGCCTCGGTCACGCTAGTCTTCCTCGGCGTCATGGCCGCCGCCACCTACATCTCGATCAGGATCTCCGACCTCGGTGGCGGGGCGGGGGAAGTGGGCCTGTCCAACGGCATCGGATCGCTGGCCGAGGTGCCGGGCATGATCCTCGCCGGGTGGCTGGTCGGCCGGATCGGTCCCCGGCTCGTCCTCCCGGTTTCGGCCCTCGGCTTTGCCGCCTGCATGCTGAGCTGGGTCGTTCTGGTGGACGCCGGACCGATCATGGTCACCCGTTTCGCGTCGGGGATCTTCTTCGCCGGCATCTTCGTCTCGTTCGTGCTGACGATGGCCCGGATGCTGCCGGCGCGCCTTCAAGCTACGGGTCAGACGCTCTTCCAGGCCGCGTGCTTCGGCATCGCGGCGATCCTGGCAAACCTCATCGGCGGCGTCCTGTACGCCGCGGCGGGTCCGCTCGGCGTGTTCGGCGCAGGCGCGGTTTGCGCGGTGGTTGGCGGGCTGGTGGGCCTGGCGGCGCTGCCCGGGCTCGGTGAGGCGGCTCCCGTGGGCGTCGAGCCCGCCCTGACTCCCTCAGCCCCGGCGACCGGCTGACCGCCCAGCGGCGCGGCCGGCAGGATGGCCGGTTGCGGCGCCGCGGCCGCGGGCGCGCGTCTTCGCCTCCGGACCCGGTACCATGCCGTCAGCGGCGCGACGGAGGAGGATCCATGCGGCTCTGGGGCGGTCGATTCGAGGACACGACTGACGAACGGGTGGCCGACTTCAGCCGCTCGATCGAGATCGACCGCGCGCTCGCGCTGGACGACGTCGCCGGGTCGATAGCCCACGTTCACGGGCTGGGGCGAGCGGGGCTGCTCGCTGACGACGAAGTTGGCGCGCTCGTGGCTGGCCTCGAGGGGCTGCGCGGCGAGGTGGAGGCCGGGACTCTCGCGTGGGACCCGGCGCTCGAAGACGTTCACATGAACCTCGAAGCGGCTCTGCGGGAGCGGATCGGGCCGCTGGCAGGGCGCCTGCACACCGGTCGATCGCGCAACGACCAGGTGGCGACGGACCTGCGGCTCTGGCTGCGGCGCACCATCGACGGCCTGGACCAGGCGATCCTGGGGATGGAGCGCGCGCTCGTCGGCTTGGCGGTCCGCGACGGCGAGGCAATCCTGCCCGGCGCCACTCACATCCAGCCGGCCCAGCCGGTGCTGCTGGCCCACCACTTGCTGGCGTACGTCGAGATGCTCGAGCGCGACCGGGGTCGGCTGGCCGACTGCCGGCGGCGGGCGAACGTCTCGCCGCTGGGCTCGGGCGCGCTCGCGGGCGCGGGCTATCCGCTCGACCGCGAGGCGACGGCCGCGGAGCTCGGGTTCGACGGCGTGACCGACAACTCGCTCGACGCCGTGAGCGACCGCGACTTCGTGGTCGAAGCGCTGGCCGCCATCGCCCTGTGCATGGTCCACCTGTCGCGGCTGGCCGAGGAGATCACCTGGTGGTCGAACCCGCGGTTCGGCTTCGTCCGGGCGTCCGACTCGTTCTCGACCGGGTCGTCGATGATGCCGAACAAGAAGAACCCCGATCCGGCCGAACTGGTGCGAGGCCGGGCTGCGCGGGTGATCGGGTCGCTGACGGGGATGCTGGCGCTGCTGAAGGGCTTGCCGCTCGCGTATCAGCGCGATTTGCAGGAGGACAAGCCGCCTTTGTTCGAGGCGGCGGCCACGCTCGAGGCTTCCCTGGGCGTCATGGCCGGCATGGTCTCGACCCTCGCGGTCGATCGCGAGCGGATGCGGGCCGCGGCGGGGGAGGGCTACATCACGGCCACGGCCGTCGCCGACGCCCTCGTCCGGCGGGGAGTGGCCTTCCGGGCCGCTCACCATGTCGTGGGGAAGCTGGTCGCCGAAGCGGAGAGGAGCGGCCTCGGGCTCGAGGGGCTCGACGACGCCACGATCGCCGCGGCGCTGGCCTCCTCCGATGACAGCGTCGCGGTCACGATCATTGGCGATGCCGCGCTCCCCGGTGAGCTGCGCGCCGCCGCCGCCCTGGAGGGCGCGCTCGCGAGCTGCGACGTCGTGGGTGGCACGGCTCCACGCCGCGTAGCCGCGGCCCTGGCTGCGGCGCGGGCTCGCCTCGGGGTTTAGCCGCGCCCGAGGCTCTGGGCCGGCCGCGCTGCGTCCCGAATTGACACCGAATTGGCCCCGCCGCGATGTCGCATTCGGAGCCGGAGAGGGCGTAGGCTGGTCTCGAGCGGAGAGCGCCTCCGCCAGCCAGGTGGTTCGATGAAGCTGCACGAGTACGAGCCGGTTGGGGAGCACTCCCGACCTCGCGCCTTGCATCGCGAGGAATCGGCCGTGCTGACGTGCGCCGCCTGCGGCTGCCGCCTCATCGCTCGTGAATCGCTTGCCGACGGCGGCCTTCACGGCCCCGACGCGGCGTGGCGCCACTACCACGGCAACACTCCGGACACGGACGCGCGAGGTTGCCGCGTCGATTGCGTGGATCGCCCGCATCGCATGGCGCGGGTGGGGCAGACGGCCTGAGGCCGCGTCCGCCCCGCGGCCGTTTCTGAACGGCAACCGTCGCGCCACCTGAGCGTTACCGCGGGGTCACTTGACCGGTACTGATTCGGGCGCGCCCGCTGCGTACGCTCCATCCGGCCGCACCGACATGGGTGGTTTTGTTGCGGCACGGAACGAAGGAGACAACCGCGTGAACCCCGCAAGCGCCATCAACACCGGCGACACCGCCTGGGTGCTGACATCGGCTGCGCTAGTCATGCTCATGACGCCCGGCCTGGCCCTGTTCTACGGCGGCCTCGTCCGCCGCAAGAACGTGCTCAGCACGATCATGCACAGCGTCTTCATCCTCGCCCTCGTCAGTGTTACGTGGGTTCTCATCGGGTTCACTCTGGCGTTCGGCACGGACGTCAACGGCTGGGGGATCATCGGCGGGCTCGACTACATTGGCCTGCGCGGAGTCGGCAAGGAGCCGCTCTCGTACGCCCCCACGATTCCGGGCACCGCCTATATGGCGTTCCAGATGATGTTCGCCGTCATCACGCCGGCGCTGATCACCGGAGCTTTCGCGGAACGCAAGCGCTTCAAGGCCTTCGTGCTGTTCTCACTGTTGTGGACTCTCCTTGTCTACTCGCCGATCGCTCACTGGGTCTGGGGCCAGGGCGGCTGGCTCGCCAAGCTGGGCGCAATCGATTTCGCCGGCGGCACTGTCGTCCACATCAGCTCGGGCGTCGCGGCCCTGGTCGCGGCCCTCGTTCTGGGGCCGCGCGTCAAGCGCGAGTCCGACCGTTTCGAACCACACGACGTCCGTCTGGTCGTACTCGGAGCCGGGCTGCTGTGGTTCGGCTGGTTCGGCTTCAACGGCGGCTCCGCCCTGGCCGCGAACGACCTCGCGGCCAACGCCTTCGTCGTAACCAACACGGCCGCAGGCATGGCGGCGCTCACCTGGGTCACTATGAGCTGGCTACACAAGGGCACACCGAGCGTCGTGGGCGCGGTCTGCGGTGCGGTCGCCGGCCTGGTCGCCATCACGCCGGCCTCCGGCTACGTCGATGCCAGCGCGGCCATAATCATCGGCTTCGCGGCCGGCTCCGTCTGTTACGGGGCGATCCTGCTGCGCGAGCGGCTCAAGGTCGACGACGCGCTCGACGTCTGGGCCGTCCACGGCGTTGGCGGCACGCTCGGCGCGATCCTGACCGGCGTCTTCGCGATCGCAGCGGTCAACGGAGCCTCCGGCCTGATCGACGGCAATGCCGGCCAGCTTGGCAAGCAGCTGGTCGCCGTCGCGGCGACCTGGATCTACAGTGGCGTTGCCACCTTCGTGATCCTCAAGGTCGTTGACTTCTTCGTCGGGCTCCGTGTCGACGAGGCCGAAGAAGAGGCCGGTCTCGACTCTTCGCAGCACGGCGAGGTGGCCTGGCAGATCTAACGATCGAACGGGCCGACAGCACCGCCCTCGGCACCTACCGGCAACCTCGAACCCCTGGGGGCCCGGCCCAGCGGGCCTCCTGAACCGCCAGCCGAGCCTGCGGGCCCGGTCGTCGCAACACGTCCCGAACGACAACCCTCGCGCCACCAGAGCGCCACCCGAGGGTCACCGGGTCGCTACTGATTCCGGCTGCCCGGCTCCATACGCTTCCCCGGGGCCGCGACCGCGGCATTTGCTCGGTTGCGAGCGGGGAAGCGAGGAGTCCCGGACGTGATCAACGGTGGCGACACCGCCTGGGTGCTGACCGCGACGGCGCTCGTCATGTTGATGACGCCCGGCCTTGCTCTCTTCTACGGCGGCCTCGTCCGCCGCAAGAACGTGCTCAGCATCCTCATGCAGTGCATGTTCATCCTGGGCCTGGTCAGCGTGACCTGGGTCCTGGTGGGCTACACACTGGCCTTCGGCAAGGACGTCAACGGCTGGGGCATCATCGGCAACCTGGACAACATCGGCCTCAAGGGCGTGGGCGTCGCACCCGGCCCGTACGCGGCCACGATCCCGGCCACCGCCTTCGCGCTATTCCAGATGATGTTCGCCATCATCACCCCGGCGCTGATCATCGGCGCCTTCGCCGAGCGCAAGCGCTTCAAGGCCTTCGTGCTCTTCGCGCTCCTGTGGAGCCTCTTCGTCTACTCGCCGATCTGCCACTGGGTCTGGGGCGACGGCGGGTGGCTGCGCAACATGGGCGTGCTCGACTACGCCGGTGGGACCGTCGTCCACATCAGCTCCGGCGTGGCGGCCCTGGTGGCGGCGCTCGTCCTCGGCCCACGCGTCCGGCGCGAGTCCGAGCGCTTCGAGCCGCACGACGTCCGCCTGACGGTGATCGGCGCCGGCATCCTGTGGTTCGGCTGGTTCGGCTTCAACGGCGGCTCGGCGCTCGCCGCAGACGGCCACGCCGTGAACGCGGTCCTGGTCACGAACACGGCCGCCGGAATGGGCGCGCTCACGTGGCTGACCATGAGCTGGCTGCACAAGGGCTCGCCGAGCGTCATCGGCGCGGTCTCGGGCGCGATCGCCGGCGAGGTCGCCATCACGCCTGCGTCGGGCTTCGTCGACCCGAGCTCCGCCATCGTCATCGGCTTCATCGCCGGAGCCGTCTGCTACGGCGCCATTCTCCTGCGCGAGCGGCTCAAGGTCGACGACGCGCTCGATGTCTGGGCGGTGCACGGCGTCGGCGGGACGCTGGGAATCTTCCTGACCGGCGTCTTCGCCACCACAGCGGTCTCCGCCAGCAGGGGCCTGATCGAGGGCAACGCCGGCCAGGTCGGTACGCAGCTGGTCGCCATCGCCGCGACCTGGATCTACAGCGCGGTGGCCACGCTGATCATCCTCAAGGTGGTGGACCTGGCCGTTGGGCTTCGCGTCGGCGAGGCCGAGGAAGAGGCCGGGCTGGACGCTTCGCAGCACGGCGAGGTCGCCTGGCAGAGCTGAGCGGGGCGCCGCGGCGCGCGGCGTGGAGGCGCCGAGGGAGGCTCGAAAGCCCGAACGTACCGAAGCGCAACCCCGACGTCACCCGACCGTCACCCAACCTCTACCCGCGTGCTACTGATTCGGGCCGACTCCCTACATAGACTTCCAAACATCGAAACGGGACGCGGTCCCACAGCTCAGCCGAAGGAGCCCCGAAATGATCGCAGCCGCTTTCCTCAGCTTCGCCGTTCTGGTCGTCGCCTGGTTCGTCGCTCCGTCTCGCGCGGAAGCCAAGTAGCTCGCGGTCACTTCCAGACTCCCTCGATCGGCGGCAGCGCCGGTCCCACTGGCGCCTCACCTCTGACGCGCCACCCAAACTGGTCCAAGCCTCACGCCGGCCCGCGCACCTTTCGGCAGGTAACGCGGGCTTCGCGTTTCTTGGAGCGCGACGCGCCCGCCCGGACCGCCCCGCGCTACTCCGCGTCTTCGAGGCGGTAGCCGACGCCGCGGACCGAGGCCGGGACGGGCGCCCCGGACTCCTCGAGCTTGGAGCGCAGGCGGGCGAGGTGGGGCTTGAGCCACTGCGGGTCCGGGTTCGGCTCGCCGGGCCAGCCGGCGGCGAGGAGCGAACTGTGCGAGACCACGTGGCCGGCGGCGGCCACAAGCGAGGCCAGCAGGCTGTACTCGGTGCGGGTCAGGACCAGCTCGTCGCCTGCGACGGAGGCGGTGTGGCGGCCGCGGTCCAGGACGATCGAGCCCCAGCGCAGCTCTCCGGCGCCACGCGGCTCCGCCTCGTTGCTGCGCCGCCGCATCACGGCCCGGATGCGCGCCAGCAGCTCCTGCTTGCCGAACGGCTTGACCACGTAGTCGTCCGCGCCCGTGTCGAGCGCCTCCACCTTGGCGCGCTCGTCGGCCTCGCCGGTGAGGACGATGATCGGCGTCTGGGAGATGCGCCGGATCGCGCGGCAGACTTCCACGCCGTCGAGTCCTGGCATGGCGAGGTCCAGCAGCACCAGGTCCGGGCGCTCCTCGGAGAAGCGGCGCAGGGCCGCGTTGCCGTCGTACGCGGTGACGACACGATGCCCGGCGCGACCGACCAGGGCCGAGACGGCGCCCACCATCGCCGGCTCGTCGTCGACGACGAGGATCAGCAGGCTTGCCTCCGTCACCGTGCCCATGTCGCTCACCTTGCGGCCTCCGCTCCAGTCTGCGCTCGCGCGCTCCGCTCCCGGTTCGCTACTCTTCCGACCCCGCCTCGGACATGACGCCGGCCTCCGGGCCGCCGCTGTCCTCCGAAGTGTCGCGCATCTCGGGCACGGCCACCATGAATCGACTCCCGCCGTACCCGTTCGATTCCAACCAGACACGTCCGCCCATGGCGTTCATGAGCCGTCGCGCCGCATACAGGCCGATCCCAGAGCCCCGCGGCCGGTTCGCCGTTCGGACGTAGGCGTCGAAGACGGATTCCCATTCGGCCTCGGGGATGCCGGCTCCGTCGTCGGTGACGTAGACCTGGACCTCGCCGTCCTTTCGCCACGCTCCGACGCTGACCGACCCGTTTTCGGGCGAGTACTTGACCTCGTTCTCGAGAAGATGCTCGAGGACCTGGCGGAAGCGACCTTCGTCGCCCAGGCCCACCAGCTCGTCCCAGGTGCCGGCGCGGCGAAGCGGGTGCTCGCGCAGCAGCGGCGTCATCTCGCCGATCGTGTCGTTGACGGCGCGAGCGACGTCGAAGGGGACGCGCGCCAGACCTGCGGCCAGCCCCTCGCCGCGGACCGACGCCAGGATCGAATCCACCAGCCGATCCAGGCGCGTGACCTGGCCGATCGCCTGGCTGCGCCACTCGTCGACGAGCTCAGGATCGGGTCTCGCTCCGGCGGCGGAGTCCCCGGCCGCGTCCGCGAGCAGATCCACGTACGCCCGCACGACCGCCAGCGGCGTGCGCAGCTCGTGCGTGACGACGGCCAGCAGCTCGGCCCGGGCGCCGTCCAGCGCGGTCAGAGTCTCGAGCTGCTCCTCCGCCTCGGCCTGGAGCCGTCCCTTCTCCACGATCCCGCCGAGCAGAGCGCCGATGGTGACGAGGAACTCCACCTCCTCGGGGGAGAAGAGCCGGGTCTCGATCGCCTGGACGTTGATCACGCCGATGACCGTGTCGTTCCACGGTAGCGGGACCGAGAGCATCGAGACGAACTGCGACTGGTCGAACCCGGGCACCCACTTGAAGCGCGGATCGACGCGGACATCCGGCGAGGCGACCGGCCGGCCGATCAGGGCGGCTCGACCCGTCAGGCCCTCGCCCATGCCCAGCGTCACCCGTCCGATCTGGTCGCGGTCGAGGCCGTTGGTGGCGGCCAGCCGAAGGCACGATTCGTCGCGCTCCATCAGGTAGACGGAGCAAACGTCGACGTCCAGCGCGGTCGTGGTCCGATCCACGATCGTCCGCATCAGCTCGTCCCAGTTGCGCGCCGTGGTCAGAAGCTTGGCGAACTCGTGCAGGAACTCGAGCTCCCGCAGCTTGCGCTCGGCGTCGAACGGCGCGTCGACCTTTGGGCTCGAAAGCCCGGTCGAGCCAGGTGGTCCTTCCGGCTCGAGCGCCTGTCCACGGGCGGGCTCGTTCGTCATCGGTCGACCTCCGGCGCGTCCAGCGTCCGTCCCGCTACTTCGCGGTCGTGCCGGGCGCGTCGAAGGTCTTTGTCGGCAGTTCCTCGAGCAGCGGCTCGGTCCATGTCCAGGCGGCGCCGTAGTGGCGGCCGACGGCGCCGTGGCGGGCCGCCTCGGTCCGCAGCGGCAGACCGAAGATCTCGATGAACCCGACCGCGCTGGCGTGGTCGAAGGCGTCGTCGGCGTCGTATGTGGCCAGGGCCTTATCGTACAGGGAGAGCGGGCTGCGCCGGCCGACGACAACGGCGTTGCCGTGATCCAGGCGGACCCGGACGTCGCCACTGACGACGCGCTGGCTGCTGGCGGCGTAGCCGCGCAGGTCTCGATGCAGGGCGCTGAACCACAGCCCGTCGTAGGTGAGCTGCGCCAGCTCATCGGCCACGACCCGATTGAAGCGGAGAGTGTCCTTGGTGAGCGTCAGCCCCTCCAGGGCGCGGTGGGCGCGGTGGATGACCGTTGCGGCGGGCGCCTCGTAGATCTCGCGGCTCTTGATGCCGACCAGGCGGTCCTCGACGTGGTCGACCCGACCGACGCCATGGGCGCCCGCCAGGTCGTGCAGCTTCTCGACCAGCACGACCGGATCGAGCCGCTCGCCGTCGAGAGAGACGGGCACGCCGCCCTCGAAGCCGATGACGATCTCGACGGGGGCAGGAGCCTTGTCCGGGTCGACGGTCCAGCGGTAGACGTCGGCCGGCGGGGCCGTCCAGGGATCCTCGAGGATGCCGGCCTCGATCGACCGCCCCCACAGGTTCACGTCGATCGAGTAGATGGACTCCTTGGAGATCGTGATCTCGATGTTGCGGGCCTTGGCGTACTCGATCTCCTGCTCGCGCGAGAGGCCCATGCCGACGCGCATCGGCGCGATGACGGCCAGCGATGGGTCGAGGGCGTGGGTCGCGACGTCGAAGCGGACCTGGTCGTTGCCCTTGCCGGTGCAGCCGTGAGCGACGGCGTCGGCGCCTTCCTTGTGCGCCACCTCGACGAGCAGCTGGGCGATCATCGGGCGAGCCATCGCGGTCGCCAGCGGATAGACGCTCTGGTAGAGCGCCCCGGCCTGGACATGCGGCCAGCAGAAGTCGCGCACGAAACGCTCGCGGCCGTCGACGACGTAGGCCCGGCTGGCGCCTGCGCTGATGGCCCGGCGGTCGATGTCTTCCTTGAGCACGCCGCCGCCAAGGTCAACGGTGAGGGTGACGACCTCCACGTTGTACTGCTCGCGCAGCCAGGCGACGGCGACCGATGTGTCGAGTCCACCGGAATAGGCGAGCACCACCTTGTTCATCGCGGGGCCTCCGAATGGGCGAGTGGTCGTGCGTTCGGCTGGGCCGACGCGTCCGACGGTTGGAAAGCCTGGAAGCGGACCAGCCACCGCTCGAGGGCGGCTTCGGTCTCGAATAGGACCAGCAGCGTGTTGTCCCCAGCAAGCGTGCCGACCTGATCGGTCAGGCTCGATTGGTCGATCGCCTGGGCGATCGCGCCGGCGGAGCCGGGGGTCGCCAGGAGCACCAGGCTGAGGCCGCTGCGGCCGATTCGGACGGGGATGTCTTCGAGCAGCCGCCGCAGCCGGGCGTCGTAGGCGTTCCCGGTGGCGGCCGTCTCCGGCGTGGCGTAGACGTGGCGGTCGCCCCGCGGCACCTTGACCAGGCCGAGCTCCGCGGCGTCGCGGCTGACGGTGGCCTGGGTGACCTCGAAGCCGCGCTCGTGGAGCAGCTCGGCGAGCTCCTCCTGGCTCCCGATCGGCGAATGCGAGATCAGGTCGAGCAGCGCGCGCTGCCGCCGCTGCTTCACATTTGGCTGGCTGCCGCTGATGGCCATGATCACGATCCGTTCTCAGGCCGTTGCGGCGGGCGCTCGGCGAGAGTCGCGCGCCGCGGTGATCCGGGTGCCGAAGGTCGGGTCGTGGAGGGCCCGACTCAGGGCGTGCGGATCCCTCGAATCACAGATGACGGCTTCCGCGCCCGGCCAGTTCACGGCCTGGAGCGCGGCCCGGATCTTGGGCACCATTCCGCCCTGGATGACGCCGTCGGCGATCAGCCCCTCGACGTCGTCCGCCGTCATGGTGGCGAGCTTCTGGCCGGCCGCGTCGCGGATGCCGTCGACGTCCGTCATCAGCACCAGCTGGCGGGCGCCGAGGCCCGCCGCGATGCCGGCCGCGGCGTCGTCGGCGTTGACGTTGCACACGGTGCCGTGCTCGTCGCGGGCGAGGGGCGCGACGACGGCCAGCTCCCCGGCCACGAGCAGCGCGTCGAGGAAGTCTCGACGCAGGCCCACGACGTGGGCCACCAGGCCCAGACCGGGCACGCGCTCGGCGATCATGAGGCCGCCATCGACGCCGGAGAGGCCCACGGCGTCCACGCCGCGGTCGCGCAGGTCCGAGACGAGTTCCGAGTTCACCACTCCCCGGAGAACCGCCGCGGCCACGTCCAGCGCGGCCTGGTCCGTCACCCGCAGCCCGCCCTCGAAGCGGCTGGGCACGCCCAAGCGCTCGAGCCACTCGGTGATTCGCTTGCCGCCGCCGTGGACGAGCACGACGGGACGCTCGCGCGCGACCGAGGCGACCTCGTCGAGGACGTGGGCCTGATCGGCGAGCGTGGTTCCGCCGAGCTTGAGGACGAGGACTTCGCTCACGTGGTGTACTCCGCGTTCTCGATGACGTACTGCTCGGTCAGGTCGCAGCCGAACGCCTCGCCGGATCCGCTGCCCAGACCGACGTCCAGGCGGATCAGCACCTCCGGGGCGTCCATGGCCCGGCGAACGGCGTCGCGATCGAAGGGGACGGGAGAGCCTGCGAAGACGAGCGTGCCGGCGATGGCGATGCGCAGCCGATCCAGGTCGAACTCGGGGCCGCGGCCGGCCCGTGGCATGGCCTCGGTGTGGTGCAGGCCGGCCGCCTCGAGAAGTTCCTCGTCGGGGAGGCGGGCGTTGCCGGCGGCGCTCGCGACGCGGCCCCAGTTGGGGTCGCGGCCGTGGACCGCCGCCTTGAGCAGGCTGCTGCTCACCACGGAGCGGGCGATCGCCCGGGCGTCGTGGTCGTCGGCCGCGCCGCTGACCTGGCAGGTGATCAGCGTCGAGGCGCCCTCGCCGTCCGCCGCCTGCTGGCGGGCGAGGGACCGCGCCACGGCTTCTATCGCCGAACCGAGCGCGGCGGCCTCGGGACTGGCGGTGGCGACTCGCCGGGCCCGGGACGCACCCGATGCCAGCAGGAAGACCGTGTCGTTGGTGCTCGTGTCGCCGTCGACGCTGAGCTGGTTCCAGGTCCGCTGGGCGACCGGCGCCAGCAGCCCGTAGAGCGTGTCCGGCGCGGCGCTGGCGTCGGTCAGAATCACGCTCAGCATCGTGGCCATGCGGGGGTGGATCATGCCCACGCCCTTGGCGATTCCGGAAACGGTCACCCGCACCGGTGCTCCGTCCGGACCGGGCAGCTCCACGACGGTCGTGGCGAGCTTGATCTTCGTGTCGGTGGTCATGATCGCCCCGGCCACCGCCGCGAGGGCCTCGTCCGTCCGGCCCAGTTGCGGCACCAGCCTCGCGACTCCGTCGCGGATCTTCTCCACCGGCAGCCGTACGCCGATGACGCCCGTGGAGAGGGCCAGGGTTCGCTCAGCTCGCGTGTTGAGCGCCGAAGCGACCGCCCTGCAGACCTCAGCCTGGTCGGTCTCCCCGTCCACGCCGGTGGCGGCGTTCGCGGATCCCGCCGTCGCGACGATCGCGTCTGCCCAGCCGAAGCTGCCACCGCCGCCGATCTCGGTGGCGTTGAGGTGGGCCCGCGAAAGGTGGATCGGCGCCGCCACGACCTGGTTGCGGGTGAAGACGGCGGCCGCCGCAGCGGGCTCGCCCAGGGTGGCGACTATTGCCAGATCGGGGCGCCCGGAGGGTTTGATCCCGGCGACGGTGCCTCCTGCCCGGAAGCCGCCGGGCAGCGCAGCGCGTTCCTCGACCGGCGGCGGCGCAATCGGGAATTCCGCCAGCTCGCCGGTGTTCCGTGCTCCGCCGACCCCGGCAGCCGGTGCTGAAGGATCGAATGCGCCTGACTGCATGTGCTGAAACTTCCTTCGCGCGAGGCGGTGGGCAGTAGCTAGGGTGCGATCGGGTACTGCTCGAGGCCGGTCGTCTCGGGCAGGCCGAAGAGGACGTTGAGGGCCTGGACCGCCTGGCCGGCGGCGCCCTTGACCAGGTTGTCGATGACGCCAAGGGCCAGGATCCGGCCGCTGCGCGGGTCCACGCGACACCACACGCGGCACTGGTTGCTGCCGTAGACGTGCTTGGTTGCCGGTGGATCGGCGACTACCTGGACGAACGGCTCGTCGCGATAGGTCTCGGCGTACAGTGCGTCCAGCTCCGCCTGCGTGACCGGACGCGTCGGGCGGACATGGCAGCTGGCCAGGATGCCGCGCGTCATTGGAATCAGGTGCGGCAGGAAGTCGACGATCGCCACACCTGGATTGGCGTCACGGCTACCGAGCGATCCCCGCTCGCCCTGCTGCTGGAGCTCCTGCTCCATCTCGGCCGTGTGGCGATGAGTGAACATCCCGTATGCCTTGACGCTCTCGTTGACCTCGGAGAAGAGCAGGTCGGGCTTGGGCTCGCGGCCGGCGCCCGATACTCCGCTCTTGGCATCCACGACCAGATCGCCGATCAGGCCCGCTCGGGCCAGCGGTGCGAGGGTCAGGATCGTGACCGTGGGATAGCAGCCGGGCAGGCCGATGATTGTCGCCTCACGCTCGGCAGCGTCGCGCATCTCCTCGCGATGCAGCTCCGGCAGGCCGTACACCGCCCGAGCCAGCAGCTCGGGCGCCGGATGGTCGAACTTGTACCAGCGCGGGTAGTCCGCCGGATCGTGGAGGCGGAAATCCGGCCCGACGTCCAGCAGGGCCGAGCCCCGGGCCACGATGTCGGCGGCCATTCCGGCGGCCACGCCGCGCGGGAGCGCGGTGAAGATGGCGTCGGCCTCGGGCATCGCCTGGTCGATGATCAGGCCCGTCGCGCCGAGATGGGGATGCGACTCGGTGATCGGCACGCTGTCGCGGTTTCGGCCCTGCAGGCCCACCAGCCGCACGCGGGGGTGCGTTAGCAGCAGCCGGACGAGTTCGCCGCCTGCATAACCCGTGGCGCCCACGATGCCGACGGCGATCGTTCGGCCGCCCTGTCGAGTGCGGGCCGCGCGAGGCCCCAGGGCGCGCTCCGATCCTGCCCCGGCCTTCGTTCCGCCCGCGCTCACGGGCGCGCCGCCGGCAGATGCGGGCGCGGGCTTCTCGCTGGAAGCGGCTGTGGGAGCGTCGCCGGGCGTGGATCGGGTCGCGGTCATGGTGTCACGAGTATACGGTTGCGTGAATAGTCATGCAAGAGCGCTCATGACGCCATGCGCCTTCGCTCAGACGTAGCCGCCGGCCACCAGCAGGATCCACGAGACCATGAACCAGTGGAGCAGCCAGCCCCAGATGAAAGACCTGGTTCTCCAGGCGAGGATGCCGAAGAAGACGCCGCCCGCGATCGTCGACAGCAGCTCGAGCTCCGGCTTCCAGACGTGCATCAAGGCGAACGGGATCATCTGCAGCCAGATGGCGTCGGTGCCGTACTTGCGGCCAAGGGACCACAGCAGCCAGCCTCGGAAGAAGAACTCCCAGGCGAACATGTCTATTCCGGTGTCGATGATCAGCCGCCACGCACTCCGCCCCCCCGTGAGCAGGGTGTAGTACGCGCGAAAGTCGGGCGTGTGCCCCAGGACCCAGATGACGACCGCCATGATGACGATGAACCCACCCGCCACCGCCAGCCCAAGCCTCCAGTTGCCCAGGACAAAGCCGTAGCGACGCGGGCTCTCGCGCCAGAACAGGATGATGATCGCCAGGGGGATCACGGCTTCGAGGGCGAAGTGGTCGTACTCCATCTGCACGAACTTGTTGTTGTAGGCGACCATCAGGATGAGCATGCAGGCCGTGATGGTCTGAACGATCCGGGCGTCGAAATCGACGCCCCAGATTCGCCAGGTCTTCGGGGCGCCGATCGCCCCTCGAAGGTCCGCTGCCGCGGCCTCTACCGCAGGTGGAAGAGACACATCTCCCCGCCTCTCCAGCTGGCGCACGCGGTGAGCTCTCGAGCCGCCCAGACGGAATCCGGTACTCCCTTCGGTGCCGTGGCATCCACCGCCAGGAGGTACCAGCGGGCACCCTGGGCATAGATGTCGCCGTTGTTGGCCAGACCGACAATCACCGTCCGGGCCTTGGAGCGCATCAGAAACAGCGCCGAATTGCCGCCGGCGACCATCTGGCCGGGCGGCACCGCATCGGCGAACTGGTTCTGGATGGCGACCAGATCGTGTCTGGCACTGCGAGCCCAGTTGCCGTACCAGGCCAATCCCGGAGCTACGGCCAGGACGATCGCCACGGCTGCCACCGCTCCGGGCGCCAGGCGCCGCCGCCGTTCGGACGGCGTGGCTGGCACATCACTCTCGGCAGCGCGGTCCGTCTCGACCCGCGTGGCCAGGCGTTCGCGCAACCACCCCACGAAGAGGTTCAGCCCGATCGCGGCCAGGATCGCCATGGATGGCACGAGAGGCACGACATACCGATTCGGCCTGTAGGAGACGACCATCAGGATGCCGAAGCCGAAGGCTGCCCACGCGAAAGCCGCGACGGCGAGCCTGGCCTGCGTTTGGCCGAGCCGTTTGCGCAAGGCGACGGTAGAGGCCAGGCCGGCGAAACCCAGGCCGATCAGCGGCAGGAGCGCGTAGCTGTAGAGGTTGTCATTCCGGCCGATCAGGTACCCCCCGGTCGAGACGATGAGCGTGGCCGGGGTCAGGTTCCATTTGTATGGCGGCCAGATCTTGACGTCGATCGCCAGGGCGGCCTGGTTGGGAAGCCCGATGATCACGAGCCAGAGGAGTCCACAGGCGATGATCGCGCCGACCGACCCCGCGATCCAGCGCCGCATGCCCGAATCGCGCCAGCCCCAAACGGCGCCCATCGCCACGATGATCCCGACGACCGCGAACAGCGCGCTCGGCTTGGTCCCGATGGCCGCCGCAAAACAGAGGCCCGAGAGAAGGCCGCCCCGCAGGTTGACCCGGTTGTCGCGGGCCAGCACCAGGACCCCGAGAGTCAAGCCCAGGACGACCAGGTCCTCGAGGAATGCCAGCCGGCCGTAGAAGAGGATCAGCCCGGAGAAGCCGAAGGCCAGACCGGTGAAGGTGGCCCACGTCCGGCCCACGAGGTCCCGCAATCCCCAGACCAGCGCGCAAGCTGTGAGAGAAACGCACACGGTCATCGCCAGCCGGGCCTGGACGATGCCGACGCCCAGCAGCTCGAAGGTGGAGGCCTCAAGCAGGCTGAACGGCAGGTTCACCAGGTGGAGATTCCACTCGTCCGTGCTCCACGTCCCGAGCTGGACGAAGTTGCGGGCGTTCACGAGGTTCCAGGCCTCGTCTGTGAACGGGGCCGAGCTGTTGGTCACCGCCGTGACCGGGTCGGCCGCGGCGAAGACGGCGAGCACGGCAAACAGGGCGATGCCGACCAGCACCGCCTCAGGCGGAATCTGGCGGAGCCACTCCAGCCAGCGGCGCCGACGAGGCGGCCCGGCCGGACGCTGGGTGGACGGAGGCGTCGTTTCGCCGGCGGAGGGGCGAGCGTTGGGCGAGATTGCCTGAGACACCGGCCCTCCTGTGGACGGCGACGTGGTCCCTCGAATCGTCGCTGGGCGAGCGCCTCAGCCGTAACGGCGCGGTCGGGTCAGCCGCGTCGGTTGTCGATGATATCAACCGCGCCTCGCCCGGCACGCGATTTCGCCTCAGCTGTGCCAGTCGATCCCGATGATGACCCCGATCAGAACCGAGGCCACGCCGGCCAGGATCAGGATTCGCTCGGGCCGGCCGATCCAGCGCTGGGATCCCATAGCCATTAGCGCCACGAGGAATGGCGTGAAGTCGAGGGAGTAGCGGAACCCGTACTGGACGTAGCCGCCGCCGTAGTAGAGGAAGACGGGCACGGCGACGAGTGCTGCCGCGAGCCACAAGAGCCGCGCCGTTCCGTCGCGGAAGCCGGCCCGGATCGAGGTCAGCAGGGCCGGGGAGACGAGCAGCATCGACATCCCGAACTTGCTCGGACCGATGTACGGGAACTTGCCAATCCGCTCCAGCGGGGCCAGCAGGGCCAGACGGAGGTTCTCCGGGACGTGCGCGATCGAGAAGACGCCCACGGCCCGGCGTGACTCGAGGGTCGACTCGCGCAGCAACGAGATGGCATAGCCAGACTCCAGCGGCGACCCGAAGCGGACCCAGTTGTACCAGCCGTATACGCCGATGGCGGCGGCGACGGGAAGGCCGAATGCGATTGCGCTGCGAGCGGCCGCCGTGAGCGCCATCCTGCTCTGCCACAGCAGCGCCAGCCCGAAGGGCACGGCCGCGAGCACGGTCGTGGGACGCGCCAGGAACGACACTGCGAGGGCTGCGCCCAGAACGATCGGGCGGCGCCGGCCGGACCACTCCAGCAGGAGGATCGTCAGGGCCAGGAATGATTCGGCATGGGCCAGGAAGTACATGTCGCCGAAAACGGAGATGTACCAGAGCAGCGACCCGAAGGCGGTGAAGATGGCGATCCAATACGCGTCCGCTGCTTTGGCGCCGTAGGCGCGGGCGAGGGGGAGCGACAGCCACGCGGCCGGCACGCCGAAGGCCAGGCCGACGATGTAGCGGCCGATCCCCTGGAGAGCAGGGACGGCGGCGAAGGGCAGATAGGGGAGCAGCTGCAGCGGACCGACGGCCAGGTAGTAGTGCCCGTTGACATTGACCGTGTCCACGGAGTTCCTAAGCCCGTCGTAGTCGAGGTGGCCGCCCAGGGCCCGCTCCGCGATGAGCATCATCCGGTCCGGACTGGCGTGGTCGAAGACGACCGCCGCCGCCGTCGCCGTGACGTAGGCGACCAGAACAGCAACGACGAAGGTGAGGTCCGGGCGCGCCAGGCGACTCCAGGGAAGGGTTGTGCGGCCCGTGGAGGTCGTGACTGTCATGCGCGCAGGGTACAGGACAGCCGTCCAGCTTCGCGCGTTCGCCTGGCGCCGCCGCCGGCGCCGGGACGAGCGGGTGCCTCGGCCGCCCCAGGGGAGCGTCTACGCGGCCGGTGGAGCCGTCAGAAGGTCCTTCATAGGTCCGGTGACCGCGACCTCGGCCGATTCCTCGGCCGGCCCGTTCACGGCTCCAACCGGGCGCCGGATCAGATAGCGGTGGCTGATACGCGCCGCGCCCGACGCGACCTGGGCGCTGACCGTGCAGTACCTGGTGGCCGAGAGATCGATGGAGCGCCGGACCGCCTCCGTCACGACGTCGCCCTCCACGACGTGCACGACGGTGATGTCGGTGAAGACGTTGGGCGCAGTCTCGCGCTGGACGCCGCTGACCTCAACGGCGTAACGGGTGAAGGTCTGCCGTTTCTTGGCCAGGATCTCGACGACGTCCATGGCCGTGCAGCCGGCGATTGCAACCAGCAGCAGCTCCGTCGGGCGCGGCCCGCTGTCGCCGGCGGCGTTGTCCATGACGACGTCGTGCCCGGAACCCGTGGCCGCCACGAACCGAAGGCCGCCCTCGTGCCGGAGCCTGACCCGCTTTTCACCCACTTCGCGATCTCCCGGTTAGGCCGGCCCGACGGCCGTCGCTTCGTAGCCTACCTTGCCACCACGAGAGCCGTTCCCGCCGCCGGCCGGCGGCGCGAGGAACTGCTCGTGATAGAGCTTCGCGTACAGGCCGCCCAGCGCGAGCAGCTCGTCGTGCGTGCCGCGTTCCACGATCCGGCCGCGGTCGAAGACGAGGATCAGGTCGGCCCGCAGGATCGTCGAGAGGCGGTGAGCCACCGCGATCGTCGTCCGTCCGGCCTCGAGACCCTCCAGCGCCTGCTGGATCAGCCTCTCGGAGACCGTGTCGAGCGCGGAGGTCGCCTCGTCGAGGATGAGGACTCGCGGGTCCTTCAGCAGGACCCGGGCGATGGCGATGCGCTGCTTCTCGCCCCCTGAGAGCTTGTAGCCGCGCTCACCGACGATGGTGTCGTAGCCCTCGGGCAGCTCCATGATGCGATCGTGAATGGCCGCCGCCCGCGCCGCCGCCTCGATCTCCGGATCGCTCGCGAGCGGCCTGGCGTAGCTCAGGTTGTCGCGGATCGAGCTGTGGAACAGGTATGTCTCCTGGGTCACGAAGCCGACGACGTCGCCCAGAGAGCGGAGCTTCACCTTTCGCACGTCCACGCCGTCGACCTCGACCGAACCCTTGTCCACGTCGTAGAGGCGGGGGATCAGGTAGGTCGTCGTCGTCTTGCCGGACCCCGAGGGGCCGACGAGGGCGACAAGCTGTCCCGGCTTCGCCTCGAAGTCGATCGACTGCAGGGCGAACGGTCGGGGGCCTTCGACGGCCGGTTTCGGGGGTCCGAGCTCCGCCGCAGGTTCGACGGAAGGCTCGGCCGACGATTCGGCTGAAGGCTCGGCTGCAGCCGGCGCTTCGGCTTGATGGCGCGCATGGCGACTGTTGCGAACGGACGGCCCGGCCCGCTGCACGTCACCGGCGCTGGCACCATCGACGTCCAGGCCTTCTTCGCCGGCCAGCGCGGCCGCCTTCGACGGATAGCGGAACGACACGTCGCGGAAGCGGACGGTCCCGTTCGACGTTCCTTTGAACAGCGCGACGGCATCGGGCGCGTCGGCGATCTCGGGCTTCATCTCCAGGTACTCGAAGATGCGGTCGAAGAGGGCCAGGGCGCCCTGGAGCTCCACCTGGACGTTGAGCAGCTGCCCGAGCGGGAAGAAGAGCCGGCTCTGGAGCGTGGTGAAGGCCACGATGTCGCCGATGGTGGGCGGGTGGGGATCGTGGTTGATGGCGAGGTAGCCGGCCAGCCAGTACACGAAGGCCGGGATGATCGACATGATGGTGCCGATCAGGGCGAAGAACCAGCGGCCCACCATCGCCTGTCGGAGCTGGTTCGCAGCGAGGCGCCGGTTCAGCTCATCGAACCGCTCGATCGAGGCCTGCTGCGCGCCGAAGGTCTTGGACAGCAGGATCCCGCTGACGCTGAGCGTCTCCTCGGTCGCGGCCGACATCTCCGCGAGCGACTTCTGCGTCTCGGTCGATGCCGCCCGACGCACTTTGCCAACCCGGTTGGCGACGAAGGCGAAGATCGGCAGCATCGCCAGCGACAGGGCCGTCAGCCGCCAGTCGATGAAGAGCATGGCGACGATGGTGCTGATCACGACCGCCACGTTGCTGGTGATGCTGGCCGCGGTGTCCGTGACCACCGACTGGATTCCGCCCACGTCGTTGGCAAGGCGGCTCTGGATCTCGCCCGTGCGCGTCTCGGTGAAGAAGCGCAGCGGCATGGCCTGGAGGTGGGCGTAGAGGGCCCGGCGCAGATCGCGCATGACGCTCTGGCCGACCTTGTTGTTGAGGTAGCTCTGGCCGACGCCGATAAGGCTACTCACGATCGGGATCAGGATCATCAGCGCCACGAAGAGGTTCAGCAGGCCCCAGTCGCGGTGCCCGATCGCGACGTCGATCAGCAGCTTGAGCAGGATGGGGTTGATGACGCCCAGCGTGCTGGTCAGCAGGATGGCGCCCAGCACGACCAGGACCGGGAGCCTATAGGGCACGAAGAACACGAGGATCTTGCGTGCCGTGGTCCAGCGGCGCTCCCGCGGAACTGGCGGCTGCTCCTGGTTTATGGTGGACGCGGCGAAGCGGCGGCGGCCGCCCCCGAAAAATGACATGCGGTCCTGACTCCTGACAGCGGTGACGCTAGCAGGTGCTCCCGGCGGCTGCCAGACACCGGCCTTGGGGCATCGTCAGGTAGCCGCGCGAGATGTCCAGGGCGACTCGCCTCGCCTAGCGCGCCCTCCCGCCCGACCTGGGGACTGGGACGGCGATCTCTCTGTCGCGCGCTTCCTGCGCCTCCAGCCAGCGCTCGGCGTCGATCGCGGCCCTGCAACCTTCGCCGGCCGCCGTCACGGCCTGGCGATAGCGGTGATCGTCCACGTCGCCGGCGATGAAGACGCCTTCGATGTTGGAGGCGGTCGTGGCGCCTTCGGTCCGCAGATAGCCTTTTTCGTCCGTCTCGAGCCAGTCACGGAACACCGCCACGTTCGGGCGATGGCCTATCGCGATGAACAACCCCTGGACCGGCAGGCGCTCCTCGCCGACCCCGTCGGTCTTGCCGAGCCGCAGCGCCTCGACGTGCTCCGCCCCCAGCACCTCTTCGACGGTTCGGTTCAGATGGAGCTCGATCTTGGGGTGAGCGGCGGCCCTGGCCTGCATGATCTTGCTGCCGCGGAAGGCGTCGCGCCGATGGATCAGATGCACCTTGCTGGCGAAGCGGGTGAGGAAGAGCGCCTCCTCGAGGGCGCTGTCGCCGCCCCCGACGATGCCGACCTCTTTGTCCCGGAAGAAGAAGCCGTCGCATGTCGCGCAGGCGCTGACGCCCCGGCCGCGCAGGCGAGTCTCGCTCTCGATCCCGAGCCAGATCGCCTCCGCGCCGGTGGCGACGATGACGGCCTGGGTCCGGTACTCGACTCCTGCGGCCCACAGGCGGAACGGGCGGCTGCCGAAGTCGACACGCTCAACGTCGGCGTCGAAGACCCGCGCGCCGAAACGCTCCGCCTGCTTGCGGAAGAGGCCCATCAGCTCGGGTCCCTGGACGCCTTCGGGGAAGCCCGGGTAGTTCTCCACGTCGCTGGTGATCATGAGCTGCCCGCCCGAGGCGACGCCGCCGAGGACGATCGGCGCCAGGTTGGCGCGCGCGGTGTAGATCGCGGCGGTGAGCCCGGCCGGCCCAGAGCCGACGATGACGACGCGTGCCTCTACCGGCTTGCCGGAGCCGGCCACGGGCTGACTCGCCGGCACGTGGCCGTCGCCCGCGGCCGCGGGGATGAAGTTGAGGCTGATACCGCCCAGCGGGCGAGTGGTCTTGCTAGTCGCGTCGTCGCTCATGTGCAGATCCTAGCACGAGGCGGATACTCCCGGGGAGTATGTCGACTCGCGGTGCGGGCCGGCCGGCCAGCGCCACTGGGTCGAGCGGTCCGGGCTAGATCGCCTTCGGCTCCAGAGCGTGCAGCGCCGGGATCACGTCGCGGGCGAAGGTCTCGATGTTGCGGGTGTCCCAGACGTTGGCCAGGTTCAGGATCACGTGCTGGACGCCGACCCGGGCCAGACCGCCGAAGCGATCGACCACCTGGGCCGGCGCCTCACGGCCGAGGTCGACCGACTGGAGGTTCGTCCGCTCGATCTCCTCGAACGGCCGGCCGACCTCAGCGCAGCGCTCGCGCAGGACCGCGAACTTGTGGGTCAGCTGATCCGGGCCGCCGAAGATGTTGCAGGCGTCGGCGTAGGTCGCGACCAGCCGCAGCGTCTTCTGCTCGCCACCGCCGCCGATGAGGATCTTCGGATGCGGCTTGCTGATCGACTGGGGCGAGTTGAGCAGGCGCGTGGCGCGGTAGTGCTTGCCCTCGAACGCCGCCTCCGAGCCTCGCTCGCCCTTCCACATGTCGTGGCAGATGCGGAGGGTCTCCTCGAGCATCTCGAAACGGACCCCCAGAGGCGGCATCGGGAAGCCGAGTCCGTGGCTCTCTTCCTCGTTCCACGCTGCGCCGATGCCCAGATAGGCGCGCCCGCCGCTGAGAACGTCGAGAGTCGTGGCGGCCTTGGCCCACAGCCCGGCCGGCCGGTAGTGGACGCCGCCGACCATCAGCCCCAGCGTCGCCTTCTTCGAATGGGCCGCCATGTAGCCGAGGGCGGTCCAGCCTTCGAGCATCGGCTCCTCGGGGCGCCCCACGCCGCGAATCTGGTAGAAGTGGTCCATGACCCAGAGCGAGTCGAAGCCGGCTGCGTCGGCGGCCTCGGTTACTCGTGCGAGAGTCGGGCCGATGGCGGCGTCGCCGCCGGGCCAGCTGAACGACGGAACTTGCAGACCGATCTTCACGACGAGCCTCCGAGGGCAATCGACAGCGCCGGCGCGAGCCGGCGGCGTAGATGGCAGCGGCCACAGGTTAGCACCGGGGTCGTTGCGGGCAGCGCCGCGGCGTGCCGGTCGGCGGGTGCCGGGAAGCGCGCGGCTGCGGCCCACACGCGACACCGCCGTGGAGCGATACTGGGCAGGACGGAGGCTGCATGACCGAACCACTCTTCGATCCCACGGTTGCGCCCGGTCCGGGCGCGGTCGACGGGCTGCTGGGTGCCCGCAGAGACAGCTGGCACGATCTCCTGCGCGAGGTCGAGGCGATGGGCGCTCTCGGCAGCTGGGTCTGGGGTGGGCCCAGGTACGGCTGGGAATGGAAGGCGCGGCGTGCGGGCAAGCCATTCATCACGTTGAGCCCGCACGCGGGCGGCTTCAAGGCCATGGTCATCCTGGGTCCCGCGGCTTCGATCGCCGCGGCGTCGCTGCCCCTGGGGCCCCGAGTTCGCGCGACATTCGAGTCGGCCCGCGAGTTCCCTGACGGCCGCTGGCTCTTCCAGGAAGTCGAGTCCGCTCGGGACGTTGCCGACCTAGCCGCGCTGCTGCGGCTCAAGCTGCCGCCGAGCGTTCGCGAGCGGCCGGACGGCGGTCGCTAGATCCCGACGATCTGTCGCGGGGCGAAGCGTGGGCCGAACCGCGGGATCTTGACGCCCGAAACCTCGAGCAGCCGAACGACCCGGGCACGCTGGCCGGCATAGGGCGCCAGGAGCTCGAGCATCCGCGAGTCGTCGGCGCGAGGCTCGCCGGCAAGGGCCCACGAAACCAGGTCGGGGAGATGGGCGTCGCCGACGCTGACCGCGTCCGGGTCGCCGAACGCGACGCGAGTCGTCTCTGCCGCCGTCCAGGGGCCGATGCCGGGGATCGTCCGCAGACGAGCGCGAGCCTCGTCTGGCGAGAGCGCGGTCCACGACTCGATCTGGGCGCCGCTGCGGCCGATGCGGCGCAGCAGCTCCGCGCGGCGCCGCTCCAGCCCGAGGGGATGGAACTCGAAGTAGGGGAGTGTGGCAAGGCGGGCGGCAGCGGGCGGCAGGAGCAGGGCGACCGGTCCCGGCGCCGGCTCGCCAAGACGGCGGGCCAGGCCGACATACGCGCCGTGGGCCTCGGGCCCGGTCACCTTCTGCTCGGTCACTGCCGGGATCAGGGCCGGCAGCAGCTGGCCGGACCGTGGCAGGCGGAGGGTGGAGAAGCGGCGCGCCAGCTCGTGTATGAGCGGGCGATGCGCGACGAGCCGGCTCGGATCGTCGAGCAGCCCGGCCAGGCCCGGGGCGGCCTCCAGGGCCAGCGCGGCTCCGGGGCCCCAGGCCTCCGCGACGATCGCTCCCGCCTCCGCAGCCAGGCGAAGAGTGGCCGGTCCGGCGGCCGTCGCTCGCGCCATCCAAATGCCGTCGCCGGCGAACCGGATGGTCGGATCGTCGCGACCGTGTCGCAGCGGCGCGAGCGTCAGCCGCAGGTCGATGGGCGAGGGGAGAGGAAAGCGCGCGACGACGGAGCCGGCCGATCCGCCCGCTGCCGCGGCCGACCCGCCCGCACGGGTCACGGGAAGAGGTCGAACTCGCGCGGCATCAACACGTCGGCGATGCGACCCTCGCCGCGCGTGGGGCGCGCGCCGCGGACGACGGCCGCCGGCCGGCGGTCGGTCTTGCCGAAAGCCAGCTCGGCGGCCGTGGCGATCTCGTCGGCGGTGGCCCGGATCGTGCTCCGCATCACCCGCCCATCGGCGTCGGGCGTCCCGCGCAGGTCGTCGATCGGCATCATGCCGCTCACTCCGATCGCCACATCCATGATTCCCCACCGCCACGGGCGCCCGAAGCTGTCGGAGACGACGACCGGCACGTCGACGCCGAGCGACTCGCGGACGGCCGAGCGGATGCGGTCGGCGGAGGCGTCGGGGTCGGCCGGCAGCAGGGTCACGAGGTTGCCGCTCCCCGGCCCCACGTTCGACGCGTCGACGCCGCCGTTGGCACAAATGAAGCCGTGAGGCGTTTCCGTGATGAGGACGCCGTTCTGCCAGCGGACGACGCGTCGGGCTTGCCGCAGCACGACCTCGAGTTGACGCGGGTCGCGGTCCCAGAGTCTGGCGAACTCGACCGCCTCCGGGCGCGGCTCGATCGTCGTCAAATCGACGATCGCCCCTTCGGCCTTGGAGACGATCTTCTGGGTGACGACCAGGACGTCGTCCTCGCGCAACGGCAGGACTTCGACCGTGGCTCGCAGCGCCGCGACGAGAATGGCCGGCAGGTCGTCCCCGGGTCGAACCTCGGGCATCCCCTCGAGGGCGAGGACCTCCACGTGCCCGCCGCTCAACGACCCGCCTCGTGATTGAGGCCCCTGCTGTCCGCCTCGAGCAGATCCTGGGGCGTGTCCAGGTCGAAGGAGAGCGGCCCGTCCAGCTCCACGTACGTGGCCCCGGCGGCTGCCGCCTCCGCGGCGTGGGCCGCCCGGCTTCCCTCGCCGAAACGAAACGGGATGGCATCGGGCGGCGCCACAAGCAGCGCGTTCGTGCCCGTCCCGTGCCGGTCTGCGACCAGCACCACAACCGCCCGATCGGGCGCGCGGGCCGCCGTCTCTGCGGCCACCTCGGCCAGCCGATCGATCGCCTCGGCGCTGACCCCGGGCAGATCCGCCGGTAACACGAGCAGGGCCGTCGCCTCGGCGCAGGCCGAGTCTCGCGTCTCCGCCAGTCCCTCGTTCAGGCCGTCGCTCGCCTGCAGGAAGGAGGCCGCGCCCATCGCTCGGGCCCGTTCCAGGAGGTCGGCGTCCTGGGAGACCACGGCCACGCCGTCCATGCGCCGGGAGCCCAGGGCCGCGGCCACCGTCCGCCGCAGCAGGGCCAGGATCAGGTCGGCCCGCTCCTCGGGGTCGAGTGGCTCGCCCAGGCGCGACTTCGCCCCGCTCAACGATCGAACCGGCACGACGGCGACGATCCGGGAGAGATCGGCGCCCCTCACGCGGGACCCGCCTTCGTCGCGGCCAGGACGTAGCGGGCCAGCCGAACGCGCGCCCGGACGTCGGTCATGACCGTGTCGATGACCACGACCGCGAGTCCCAGCGCCCTCACTTCGCCTGCCAGCGACTCGTCCAGGCTGTCGATGACGAACGTGTCCAGCAGGTCGGCCGACGCATACCGGCAGGCGACTCCGAGGGCGGTCGCGTCTTCTCCGAGGCTGGCCAGCATCCGATCGGCCGGTCCCCGCAGCGCCTTGCCGCCCACGATCCCCGAGACACCGACCGCCCGAACGCCCCGGCGCCTTGCCGCGGCTATCTCCTCGCGCATCCCCGGCACTGCCAGGATCGGACCTATCGAGACGACCGGATTGGACGGCGCGACCACGATGGCCTCGGCCGCACCGAACGCCGCCGCGATCTCGGGCGTGATCTTCGCCCGGTCGGCGCCTTCGAAGCGAACCTCGCGAACGTCGGGCGCCTGTTGGAGGCGGACGAAGTAGTCCTGGAAGTCGAGCCAGCCGTCGTCGGTTCGGACCCGAGTTCGGACGGGATCGTCGGACATCGGCAGGATCCGCGACGGGACGCCCAGCGCTCGACCGAGGGCGGCCGTGACCTCGGTCAGACGCTCGCCTCGTCTCAGCCTCTCGGTTCGGTAGAGATGAGTGGCGACGTCCTTGTCGCCCAGGCGGAACCACGTCCCCTCGCCCAGTCGGGCCAGCGCGCCGATGACGTGCCATGTCTCGCCGGAGAGTCCCCAGCCCTCGATCCCGGCCATCCCCGCCAGCGTGTACATCACCGTGTCCTGGTCGGGGCAGATCGTCAGCGCATGGCGCTCCAGGTCGTCTCCGGTGTTGACGATTACGGTCAGCTCACCGGGCGCGAGCGCTCGCTGCAGCCCGTCGGCGAGCTTCGCTCCGCCGACGCCACCGGCCAGACAAACGACGCGCATCATCTCTCCCGAGGGCCCGCATGAACCGTACCGGGACAGGGTAGCGCCAGAAGGTTGACCTCGTGCTCGTTAGCCACGGGCTGAGGGTCGACGCCCGGTCCCATACAGGGAGCAGGAGCCCGTCGCTTCCTGAAGCCATCTCAGGAATGTCCACGGCACGCCCCCTTCGGCTCGAAACGGCCCGAGCCGCTTGGCGGACGCCCCTTCACGCCGTCAGCTTGGGCAGCACCTCGCGGCCGAATAGGTCGATCCAGGCCGCCTGGTTTCGGCCGACGTTGTGGAGGTAGATCCGGTCGAAGCCGAGGTCCAGGAACTTCTGGATCTCGCGGCGGTGGACCTCGGGGTCGGCCGCCATGAGCATCCGTCCCTCGAAGTCCTCCGGTCGAACGAGCGTCGCCATCTGCTCGAAGTCCCGGGGCGATCGGACGTCCTGCTTGGGGAAGCGCATCCCGCCGTTCGGCCATTCGGCGACGGCGTTCGCAACTGCTTCCGCGTCCGTCTCGGCCCAGGAGAGGTGGAGCTGCAGGATCTTCGGCATCGTGGTCGGATCCTTGCCGGCCTCGCGTGCCCCCTCGGCGAACTTCGCGAAGATGCCGTCGATCTTCTCCTCGGGCGCCCCGACGGTGATGATGCCGTCGGCGAACTGGCCCGTCCGTCTGGCGGTCACCGGGCCGGCTGTGGCGATGTAGATCGGCGGCGCCTTCTCCGGCAGCGTCCAGAGGCGGCACGTCTCCATCTTGAAGAAGCGGCCGTCGTGCTTGACCTCCTTGCCACCGAAGAGCTTGGAGATGATCTCGATGGCCTCGAACATGCGGTTGATTCGCTCCGGCACCTCGGGCCAGTAGCCGGCCACGACGTGCTCGTTGAGCGCCTCGCCGGAGCCCAGACCCAGCCACGTTCGGCCGGGGTACATGACCTCGAGAGTGGCCGCCGCCTGGGCGATGATTGCGGGATGCATCCGGAACGACGGGCAGGTGACGCCCGGCCCCAGGTCGCCCCTCGTGCGCGCGCCGGCGACCGCGAGCACCTCCCACACGAACGAAGCCTGGCCCTGGCGCGGGACCCACGGCTGGAAGTGGTCCGCGGCCATGACGCCGGAGAAGCCGGCAGCGTCTGCCCGGGCGCAGAGATCTAGGATCTCCGCCGGCCCGAACTGCTCGAGCATCGCCGCGTAGCCGATCTTCGCCTGCGCCATCTCGTTCTCCTTCGCTCGATCACCGCGTCGATTGCCGCGCCGCCCGCTCGCTTCGCTAGTCGCCCGAGAGCCGTTCGAACACCTTGCTCGGGCGAAGCCTGAAGGTCACCCGGCGCTGAGAGGCGAAGCCGGCGATCTGCGCCGCGACCGCTTCCCTGTCGGGCTGGTAGCGGCGCGTCAGGTCGGCGATCACCGCCTGCCCGCGCTGCGGGTCCTCGTCGACCTCGACTTCGCCGCGCAGGTCGATGTACCGGTAGCCGTCGGCCACGGTGATCGAGACCCGACGGTCGCGCTGGAGGTTGTCGGGCCAGCGGCGTCCGACGCGGCTGTTGAACACGATCGCGTCCCCTTCGAGGCGGTACCAGACGACCGCCTGGAGTGGGCTGCCGTCGGGGTTGAGGGTGGCCACGATCGCGAACCGCGGTGCCTCCAGGAACCGGCGGGCAGCTGCCGACAGGGTGGGGGAGGACGGTGCGGTCGCGTCGAAGGCGGTCATCGGTCTCGCGAGCTGACGAGGTTGGTCGCCTCGATGTTAGCGCCGACAGGCGCTAATGGCCGGAAGCGACTCGCGGCCGGACCGCTCCGTCCCAGCCTGCCACCGTCGCGATCACCTGCGTCCGATCCTCCACATCGCGGAGGTGCCGCGGTTGCACCGGGGTTCGAGACGACCGGCCGAGCAGGTAGCCCTGGCCGAAGTCGACCTCGCGATCCTGGAGGGCCAGCAGATCGCGGCGGTTCTCGATGCCCTCGGCGACCGTCTGGGCTCCGATCTTGCGGCTGAACGAGACGAAGGCCTCGACCAGCGCCTTCTTCGCCTCGGCGTCCTTGTTGCCGACGCCTTGGACGATCTCCTTGTCGATCTTGATGATCGTGGGCTCGAGGGCCGCGATGACGGTGAAGCTCGCGTAGCCGGCGCCGGCGTCATCGACGGCGAAGCCGAACCCGAGGCGCCGCAGGGCGCGAACCTGCTTCTTGAGGCGAGGCACGTCGTGAATCGCCTGCTGCTCGGTGCACTCGACGATGATCTGACTGGGCGACAGGCCGACCGCTCGAACCCGCTCGGCGAATCCCTCGGCCTCGAATGAGGGGGCCAGCAGGCTGGTCGGCAGGCAGTTCACCCCGAACCGCATTCGTCTTCCGCCGGAACCCGGTTCGACCACCTGGGAGATGCGAGTCAGCGTGGCTTCGACTACGTAGGTGTCGAAGTCGACCGGGCGGTTGGCCTGGAGCGACGCCTCCACGACCTCGCCGATGGTCTTGGACCCCATGCCCGGGCTCAGGCGGAACAGGCACTCCCATTCGTGCGCCTTGAGCGTCCCGAGGTCCACGATCGGCTGGAACTCGACGTGGTGCTCCTGGCAGGCGAAGAACAGCGACATGACCTTGCGGCTGGCGATCTCCGGCGTCTCGCCCATGCCGATCCGATCGCCGAGAGCCGATATCTGGACCGCGCGCCCGAGGGCAACCATGTACCGCCTGGCCTCCGGCTCGGCGGGATCCACGTCGGTGAGACCGCACGCCGCGTCTTTCGAGAGGCGAGCCACCAGTTCCTGGGTGAGGTCCTGGGCGGCGGCGATGACACACCAGCCGGAGTCCGCAAGCTCGATCACCTCAGCCGCCGGCAGATGCTTGTTCAACTGCGCCACGACGCGACTATCGCGAGTCCAGAGAAGTCGCTCGACCACCCCCTGCCGAGTCCTGACGAACCGCACGCTGGCTCCTCGCCTACCTGCGACCCTCTTGGCGGGCACCTTGGCCGGGAGACGGGACCGGCCAAACGAGGGTCAGGAGTGTCTCATCTTGGCGCAACCTTGCGCCTGTCCTAGCAACCACTGGTACCGGAAGATCCATGGGACGTCGGTACCATACGATGAATTCCAGCGTTTCGAACACATCGTTCGTGCGTATGTATCCCAGGTTTTCCACTGTTTGTCCACACCTAACCTCACAGCTTCGGTCACGACCTGCCCTAACCTCCACACCTCCCGGCCCGATTCCGTTGCTTCCAATCGACGCCCCGGCTTCTTGTCAATACGCTAGTTACCTAGCCGGAGCCCCTCTTCCGGCCTGCCCGGCCGACCCGAGGTCGCCGCCGCCGGTCGTGCGGACCCGGCACGGGACGCTTCGGCTCCCTGTCGGCAGCCCGTAGAATCACGCAATCGCAAGCCGGCCCGGGCCGGCCGGGCCGACGGCCCGCCATACCAGCCATCAAGCCCAGCTGGAGCAGCCGATGCCGCAGATCCATCTCCGCGCCGAAGCCGAGGACTACGCCCCGCTGGTGCTGCTCCCGGGCGATCCTAACCGTGCCACGTGGATTGCCGAGAAGTTCGACGGCGGCCCCGGAGCGGCCCGCCAGGTCACCTCTCATCGCGGCCTGCTCGGCTACACCGGGACCTACCACGGCGTCCCGGTGAGCGTTCAGACCAGCGGCATGGGCGCCCCGAGCATAGCGATCGTGGTCGAAGAGCTTCTCCGTCTCGGCGCGCGCCGCCTGATCCGTGTCGGGACCTGCGGCGGCATCGGGCGGGGCATCAAGACCGGCCAGATCGTGATCGCGTCGTCGGCGGCGCCGGTCGACGGCGCCACGAGCACCTACCTCCACGGCGACCCCTACGCGCCCACGGCCGACTTCGGCCTGGTCCGGTCGCTGGTGGAAGCGGCCGAGCGCCACGGCCAGAAGCCCCACGTCGGGCAGGTCGCCACGGTCGACGTCTTCTACAACCCCGATTCGGATTACTTCTCGAAGTGGCGTGACCGCGGCGTACTGGCCTTCGAGATGGAAACTTCGGTTCTCTACTACCTGGCGGCACGGGCGAGGGCAGCCGGCGCGGAAGTGGCCGCGGCCACGATTCTCACCGTCAGCGACGTGCTGTCCGCGGAGTTGACCTCCGAGGAGTCCTACCTTCCGCTCGACGAGCTGAACCGATCGATCGAGCGCACGATCGAGATCGCCCTCGAAGCCGGGACCTCGAACTGATGCGGGCCGAGTCCGGGCAGGGCCGGGCCGATAGGCTCAAGTTGGGCCGGTCGACCGCCTTCGCATTGGAGCTCGAGCTGGCGATCGAGCTGGCCCACACGGCGGGCCAGATCCAGATGGACCGCTACGAGCGGCTGGAACGAATCGAGGCCAAGGGCCCGCGCGACGTCGTGACCGAGGTGGATCACCTCTGCGAGGCGCTCGTCATGAATGCCGTTCGGGAGCGATACCCGGACGACGCCTTCTACGCCGAGGAGATCGGCGAAGTGGCGGCCACGGGCGAGGCGAAGTCCGGTCGGGTCTGGGTCGTCGACCCGCTCGACGGCACCGTCAACTACGCCAACGGCATCCCGTTCTTCTGCATCTCGATCGCCCTGGTCGCGGATGGCAGGCCGGTCGCGGGCGTCGTCTACGACCCGACCCGGGACGAGACGTTCGCAGGCGCGATCGACGGACCGCCGTTGCGAAACGGCGAGCTCATTCGGGTCGGCCAGAAGGAGTTGCTCGAGGACCTCGTCGTCACCCTCGCCGTCGGGGGACGCGGCACCGTTCGTAAGCGCCGCGAGGCCGTCAAGAGCATCCGGGCCCACCGTTCGATGGGCTCGTCGGCCCTGACGCTCTCGTACGTGGCCTGCGGCCGCTTCGACGTCTACGCCCAGGGCGCTGGCCTGTCCGCCTGGGACGTGGCCGCTGCCGGGCTGATCGCCGAGCGGGCCGGCGCGACGGTCACGAGCCTGGACGGCGGCCCGTGGTTCGATCTCTCGCGGCCGGCCAAGAAGTGGTCGTGCCTTGCCGCCGCCCCGAGCCACCACGCCGCGATGCTGGAGATGCTCAAGTAGGAGCTGCGCCCGCCTCGCGGGTGGGCGGCCGAGCGCGGGTCAGTCCTGCCAGAGGTGCGGCCGGTCGGCCAGTGCGCGCGCGCCGAGCTCGTCGCACAGCGCGGTGAAGGGGCCGCGCCGCGCTCCGCGCCAGCGCAGCTCCTCCGGGTCGGTCTGGGGCAGCGGCACGTCCAGGCGAAGCGTTGCCAGCTGCCGGTAGAGGCGCGCCTCGTCAGGGCGGTCTCGCAGTGTGGCGTTGAGGGCGACGGCCGAGCGCACGTCCACGTGCCACTCGCCCACGGCCGCCGGGATCTCCTCCAGATGCCCGAACCTGGCCAGCACCGCGGCCGCCGATCGCGCCCCCCAGCCCGCCAGGCCGGGGAAGCCGTCGGCCGAATCGCCGACCAGGGCCAGGTAGTCCGGGATCGACTCGGGCGCCACGCCCCATCGCTCCCGGACGCCCGCTTCGTCGATCGTTCGCTCGCGTCGCCTGTCGCGCATGACCACGCGGTCGCCCCGGACGCATTGGGCCAGGTCCTTGTCGGGCGTGCAGATCCAGATTCGGTCGACTCCGGGCCGGTCGCCCCATCGAGCCGCCGCGGTCGCGAGCGCGTCGTCGGCCTCGAATTCGACCATCGGCCAGACGACGACCCCGAGCGCCTCCATCGCCCGCTCGGCCAGGGAGAACTGCGCCAGCAGCTCGGCCGGAACGCCCGCCTCGGTCTTGTAGCCGTCGTACAACCCGTTGCGGAAGGAGCGGATGACGTGATCGGTGGCGCATCCGACGTGCGTCGCCCCCTCGTCGCGAAGCAGCGTCAGCAGGGTGTAGACCAGGCCCGTGACCGCCCCGACGTCTCGCCCATCCGGAGCGCGAACCGGGGGACGTGGGCTGTAGTGGGCCCGAAACAGCTCGTACGTGGCGTCGACGAGATGCAGCTCCACGGAAAGCGTCAGCGGGCTCGGGCTCGGTTGCCAACCAGGGCGACGCCAGCCGCGGCGAGGTCGTCCAGGGCTCGCTCACCGTCGCCCGGCGTGAGGTCGACGGCTCGAACCTCATCCATCAGCACGGCCGTCTCGTAGCCCAGTCGCACGCTGTCGAGGGCCGTGGCCTTGACGCAGTAGTCCGTGGCCAGGCCGCAGACCACGATCCGCTTCGCGCCGCCACGGGCCAGCGTGGCGTCGAGCTCCGTCGGGACCGGATGGCCGCCCGCCGGGTTCCGCATCGAGAAGCCCGAGTAGCCGTCTTCGCCGTGAGCGCCCTTGCGGACGATCGGCCCCCGAACCGACAGCTCCGGATGAAGCTGCGCGCCCCACGTCTCCTGGACGCAGTGGACGGGCCAGATGCCTCCGTCCGCGGCGAAGTGAGGCGTGTGAGCCGGGTGCCAGTCCTGCGTGTACACGACTGCCGCGCCGGCCTCGAGCGCGCGGTCGATCTCCGCGTTCACCAGCGGCACGATCTCGGCGCCGCCCTTGACGTAGAGGCTGCCGGCGGGGTCGGCGAAATCGTTCTGGACATCCACGATCACCAGCCCGACCTCCGGGCCGTAGCGCGAGTCCGGGTCCTGTGCCGCCCACGCGCCGCTCTGCGGGCCTTTCAAGCTGCCCGACATCTCCTGATCGACCTCCTGTTCCAGGGCAAGCCTCGAGGCTCGCGCATGCGCGGCCGGACCGCGCGTCTGTCGGGCTTTGTACGCGATGCGAGACGAAGGTGCAAGCGATCGATCCGGCGGCGAGGCGATGCCCGAACGCAGGAGCGCGACGCTGCAACGACTCTGCAACGGGCGCGACGTCAGGCGGAACACGTCCGGTACACGGCTCCGACTAGATTCCGTGTGGCCTGATGGCGAGTGAACTCGATACGGAGACGCCGGTGACGGGGCGTCTTCTAGACAAGCAAGCGGCCTGGGTCCCCCTCCCCGGGCCGCTTGTCTCGTTTCGGACCGTAGCCGGCGCCGTCGCGAGACGCGTGGCCTGTGTCCCCGCCGCTGCCGTCGGTTCTCCCGCCGTCGATGTCGAGCAGGTATCCGATGCCCTGGAACGTCTTGATCCGGCCCGGCTCGCCCGGCTTGGAGCCGAGCTTGCGCCTGACGCGACTGACCCAGACCCGCAGGTACTGCAGGTCGTCTCGGTATTCGGGACCCCAGACTTTCGTGAGCAGCTCGGTGTGCAGGACCACCTTGCCCGCGTTCGTGGCCAGGTGCTGGAGAAGCAGCCACTCCGTCCGTGACAGCTGGATCGGCTCGCCGCCGCGGCTCACCAGCCGCCGCTCCAGGTCGATCTCGACGTCGTCGAACCTCACGACGCCGCCGCCCGGGGCGACGCCCGAGGCCCTTCGCAGCACCGCCCTGACCCGAGCCGCCAGCTCATCCAGGTCGAAGGGCTTGGCCACGTAGTCGTCCGCTCCCAGGTCCAGCCCCTTGGCCTTGTCCGAAGTGGAGCCCTTGGCCGTGAGGAGGATCACCGGGACGGGCCGGCGCTCGCGCAGCTGGCGCATGACCTCGACGCCGTCCATGCCCGGCATGACGATGTCGAGCAGGACTATGTCGGGCCGAAACTCCTCCGCCTTCTGGAGAGCCTCCTCGCCATCCGAGGCCGTGACGACGCGGAGACCCTCGCCGCTCAGAGCGAGGGACACCAGCTTGGTGATGCGCGGCTCATCGTCGGCCACGAGAACCAGCGGCTGAGTGCTCAACGGCCCTCTCCTCGCCTTCACCTGCAGGGGTGGGTCAGCCCGCGGATTTCCGACAGTCAAGGACGTCGTTACTTTGCACCGATTTCTGGCTCCGCGCGAGGAGTCAATTGGCCCACGCGGCAAGCCGGGCCGACGACCGTTCTCGCGTCCGGTCCGGCGACCGACCCGAACGACGCCGGGCGCGCGATCGGCTACGCTGCGGCTTGGGTATCTCGCGGAATGGGCGTCAGCCCCGCGTCAGCCGCCCTGGAGACGCAGCCGGATCATGTACTTCGATCAGTTCAAGCATCAGCTGCCCGACACGGATCCTGCCGAGACGCAGGAATGGCTCGACGCGCTCGACCAGATCCACTCCCAGGAGGGCGACGAGCGCGCCCGATTCGTCCTGTACAAGCTGCTGAAGCGCTCCCGCCAGCTGCACGTCGGCCTGCCGTCGCTGACCCAGACTCGCTACATCAACACCATCAGCCCCGAGCAGGAGCCGTTCTTCCCGGGCGACGAGGAGCTGGAGCGCCGCATCCGCCGCCTGATCCGCTGGAACGCGGTGGCAATGGTCATGCGGGCCAACAACCGGTTCGCCGGGATCGGTGGGCACCTGGCCACCTACGCCAGTGCCGCCACGCTGTACGAGGTTGGCTTCAACCACTTCTTCCGTGGCAAGGACGATGGCGGCTCGGGCGACCAGATCTTCTTCCAGGGCCACGCGGCCCCCGGCATCTACGCTCGGGCATTCCTCGAAGGCCGGCTCACCGAGGCGAACCTGGACCACTTCCGCCAGGAGGCTCTGTCGGGTGGCGTCGGGCTGCCGAGCTACCCGCACCCCCGCACGCTGCCGGACTTCTGGGAGTTCCCCACCGTATCGATGGGCCTGGGCCCGATGGCGGCCGTCTACCAGGCGCGGCTCAATCGCTACCTCGCCAATCGCGGCCTGGCGGACACGTCGGCGAGCCGCGTCTGGGCCTTCCTCGGCGATGGCGAGATGGACGAGCCCGAAGCGCTGGCCGGCATCTCGCTGGCCGCGCGCGAGGGCCTCGACAACCTGACCTTCGTCGTGAACTGCAACCTGCAGCGGCTCGATGGGCCGGTTCGCGGCAACGGCAAGATCATCCAGGAGCTCGAGGGTCTCTTCCGCGGCGCCGGCTGGAACGTCGTCAAGGTCATCTGGGGCCGCGAATGGGACGACCTCCTGGCCCGCGACGTCGACGGCTTGCTGGTCAACAAGATGAACGAGCTGCTCGACGGCGAGTTCCAGAAGTTCTCCGTGTCCGGCGGGGCGTACATCCGGGAGCACTTCTTCGGGCCCGACGAGCGGCTGCGCCGGCTGGTGGAGCACCTGACCGACGACGAGCTGACCCGGCTGCGGCGAGGCGGGCACGACTACCGCAAGGTCTACGCCGCATATCGGGCCGCGACCGAATACCGCGGCGCCCCGACCGTGATCCTGGCCAAGACGATCAAGGGCTGGACCCTCGGCCCCGGCGTGGAAGCGCGCAACATCACGCACCAGGCCAAGAAGCTGTCCGAGGCCGAGCTGCGCATCTTCCGCGACCGCCTGCAGCTGCCGATCCCCGATTCGAAGCTCAAGGACGCGCCGTACTACCACCCCGGCCCCGACTCGGATGAGATTCGCTACATGATCGAGCGGCGCCGGGCTCTCGGTGGGTTCATGCCGCGCCGCGTGGTGCGAGCGAAGCCGCTACCGGCGCCACGCCCAGAGGTCGACGCCGAGTTCACGTTGGGCTCCGAGATGGCCGTCAGCACGACCATGGCTTTCGGGCGGCTGCTGCGCAACCTGATCCGCGACCCGGAGGTGGGGCCGCGGGTCGTGCCGATCGTGCCGGACGAGGCCCGCACCTTCGGCCTCGACCCGCTCTTCAAGGAAGTGGGCATCTACGCCGCGCTGGGCCAGCGCTACGAGCCGGTCGATTCGGACCTCGTGCTGAGCTACCGCGAGGCGCAGAACGGGCAGGTGCTGGAGGAGGGGATCACGGAGGCCGGCGCCGTGGCTTCGCTCCAGGCTGCGGCCACGGCCTACGCCACTCACGGCCTGACCCTTATCCCGTTCTACATCTTCTACTCCATGTTCGGCTTCCAGCGAACCGGCGACCAGTTCTGGGCCCTGGCCGACGAGCGCGGACGAGGCTTCGTCATGGGGGCCACCGCCGGCCGGACGACGCTCATGGGCGAGGGGCTCCAGCACGACGACGGCCATTCGCACGTGCTGGCCTCGGTCGTCCCGAACATCCGCGCCTACGACCCGGCCTACGCCTACGAGCTGGCGGCGATCGTGCGCGAGGGGATCGATCGCATGTTCGCTCGGGGCGAGGACGTCTACTACTACATCACGCTCTACAACGAGAACTACCCGATGCCGAGGCGGGCGGCCGAGCTGACGGACGAGCAAATCGTGAGGGGCATCTACCGGCTCCTCGAGGCGCCCGAGCTGGGCAAGGACTCCCACGGGGCGAAAGCGAAGACGGCGGGGCGCACGGCGGCGACGGGCGCAACGAGCCCGACGCGCGCGGCTGGCGCGCTGCCGGTCCGGCTCGTGGGCAGCGGCTCGATCCTGCAGCAGGTCGTCGCCGCGCGGCAGCTTCTCGCGGAACGCGGTATCGCCGCCGAGGTCTACAGCGCCACTTCGTTCCAGCAGCTCCGGGCCGATGGCCTCTCGGTCGACCGCTGGAACCGGCTTCACCCCGATGCGGCGCCGCGCGTGCCGCTCGTCGCCGAGGTTTTCCCTGACGGCGGGCCGATCGTGATCGCTACGGACTGGATTCGCGCCTATCCCGAGCTGGTCGCGCCCTGGCTGCCCGCGAACCGGCTGATTCTCGGGACCGACGGCTTCGGCCGCTCGGACGCGCGCGAAGCGCTCCGCCAGCTTTTCGAGATCGACCCGCCGCACATCGCGGCGGCCGCGATGGTGGGCCTGGCTCGGGCCGGCCGGCTGTCGGGCAAGGAAGCCGCGGCCGCGATGCGTGAGCTGGGCGTCGACCCGGACGCGCCGGACCCGCGCTCGCTCTAGATCGCCGTCAGCCGGCGCATTCCTGCGTTGGCCTGCGCCGTCGGCCGGCGACCCGCGGCGCCGTCAGCCGGCGACCCGCGGCGCCGTCAGCCGGCGACCCGGCCGGCGTCGAGGCCGTCTCCTCGGGCTCGGCCATCGAAGAAGCCCAGGAGCCGGGCGCGCAGATCTCGATGACCACCGCGCCGCTGACATTGACGACCATCGTCGAGCCGCGCTGGATGTGCCATTCCGTGGTCGCGGCCAGAGGCGTGTGGCCGTGGAGCCAGAGAGGCGGCCGCAGGCGGCCCATCAGCCACGAGTAGCCTCGAAAGCCGCGATGGTATCCGGTGCTCGGGATGTCGCCGGCGGCGCGCGGCGGGACGTGGCTGAACACGATCACCGGCTCGGGTCGGCCGAATCTGCGGAGGGCCAGCCGGAGCGCCTGATTCCAGGCGCCGCGTTCGCTCCGATGAGCCCGCGGTCCGCGACGTCCCGGCCAGGCCAGGCCTGCCATCGAGAGCCCGACCTCGTGGTGGGCGACCGTCGACCGGACTGCCTCGGGGCAGTAGCTCCGGCAGGCCTCCCACCGGGCGTCCGTGTCGTGATTGCCGAGGACGTAGACGAGCGGGGCGTTGAAGCCGTCGGCCAGGAACGACAGGTCCTCGCAGTCCAGGTCGCCGCAGCCGACTATGAGGTCTATCGGACCGATGGCACGGCGGCTGCGATCATCTCCGAGAGCTGCGTCGATCTGGTCCGAGACGGCCAGAAGCCGGATCGGCGCGCCGCCACGATCGCGAAAAGGGGCTGCGTCCGGCCATTCGATCGACAGGTGCCTGGTCACGCCGGCGCCTCTCCCGGATCGCTCGATTCGGCGACCGGCTCGGGCGCTTCCACGGAGGCCTGCTCCGCGTAGCGCATTCCGATCGCGGGTCGGCGACCCTGGGCCGCGGCGCGCAGTTCCTGACCCTCGCCGATCAGTGCCAGCAAATGCGCCGGCCGTTCGCTGGCCTGGCCGTCGAGCGGCACCAGCTCGGTGACCATCGCATCGAGGCCGACGGCGTTGTCCTGAAGGGCGGCCCCGACGCGGTTGTGGCCGTCGACGACCCAGAAATCGCCGCCGAACTTCACCAGGTCGATCGGCGGCAGCGGCGCCAGCCGTTGGTTGGCGTCCTGGATCCGCTGCCAGCGCGTCTGCCAGTTCTCGCCGCGGAACTGTCGCAGCGGAAGGAAGTCGGTGCCGCGTTGGGCGTGTCCGGCGACGGCCGTGCCCCGAATCTCCTCGACGGGCACGAAACGGAACCCGAGCTCCCGCGGTGACGCCATGCGCGCTTCCGGGTGGAGCTCGTAGAGGTTGGCCAGCGGTTCCGGCGATACCGCCCTGTGGATTCGCTCGGCTATGTGGCTGACGATGGAACTTGCGAGGCTCTCGGCCTCCGGCTCCGTCGGTTCCTCGGCGTGTGGCGGGTCCGGCCTCTCGAGCCTGGCATCGCTGCCGTTGCCGGTCGCCCCATGGCTGTCTTCCATGACCTGAGGGTAGCATCGAACCGGCGTCTTGCCCTCGAGCCCGGGCCGGCTCGGGCCGGATCCCGGCCTCGCCGGATCGTCGGCGGCACCCGCCGGCGCCCTGACGGTGGGGCGCTGTAGGCTACGCGTGTCGCCGGGCGGGCGCCGTCCTGACCGATTGCGAACGACTGCAGGGGATCGACGATGAGCATTCCAGCGGATCCCGAGGGCGAGACGGTCGCCTGGACGCCTGCACCCTCAGTCGGCCTCCTCGGTGGGCGGGGGCGGCTTCTGGGGCTCGGTATTGCCGTGCTGGTCGTGCTCTGGCTGGCCCGCGGCATCGTCGGGCCGTTCGTCGTCGCCGCCGTCCTGGCCTATGCCTTCTCGCCTGTCGTCTCGGCCGTCGAGGAGAAGACGCACGCGCCTCGCGTGCTCGTGATCGGCGCCGGCTACGTGGTCGTGCTGGGCCTGATCGCCGTTGCGGCGATGATCGCCGCCGAGCGGGCCGGCTCGGAAATCCAGTACCTGTCTTCGGGCGGGCCGGACGTCATCGCCACCGCGTTGGGCAAGGTCTTCGGCGATCGCATCGTTTTCGCCGGCATGACGTTCGACGTGAAGGACGTCGCGGCGCAGATCCGCTCGTCTCTTCTGGGCACGGTTCAAACCCCGTCGGGCGCCTTCCACCTGGCCGAGCAGGCCGTCGAGGTCGCTCTGCAGACGATCCTGGCGCTGATCGTGACTTTCTACTTCCTTCTGGACGGCCGGCGTTTCGGGCTCTTCGCGCTGCGCTTCCTCGATCGCTCTCAGCGGGCCGACGCGCTGCGGATCGCCCACCGCATCCACGTCGTCCTGGGCCGCTGGCTGCGCGGCCAGCTGCTGCTGATCGGGCTCGTGGCGGTGGTCTTGTACGTCATCCTGGGCCCGATCCTGCACGTGCCCTATGCCCTGGCACTCTCGATCCTGAGCGGTGTGCTGGAGATCATTCCGCTGGTCGGGCCGATCATCGCCGCCGCCCTGGCGGGGACCGTCGCCTTCGCCACGCGCGGCACCGACACGACGATCGCGGTGCTCGCGGCCTACCTGCTCGTGCGCCAGATCGAGGACCAGATCGTCATGCCGCTTGTCATCGGCCGGGTCGTCCACCTGCACCCGGTCGTCACGATCTTCGCCGTCCTGGTCGGCCTGAGCGCCTGGGGCGTCCTGGGCGGCCTGCTTGGCGTGCCCGTGGCGGCGGCGCTGAACGTGACTCTGCACGAGCTGTACCCCGACGAGACCAGGCCCGGTGCGGACGTGCCCGGAGGCCGGGGCCGGATTGAGGGCGGGGTTGGGACCCGGCTGCGGCGCGGGATTCGTCGCGCAGACGCGGGGCAAGAGGCCGGCCCTCCAGCGACCGGCCCGCGGGAGTCCAGCCCGCGGGAGGCCGGTCTGCCGGAAGCCGGTCAGCCAGTGCCGCTGGGTCCAGGGTCCGAGAGCGGGGGCTGAGAGATGGACATCAGGCCGGCGCCCGAGGCGGCCGAGATGGTCGTCCTGGCCCTCGACGTCGGCGGCACCCAGATTCGGGCGGCGGCGGTCCTTCCCGACGGGTCGCGATTGGGCCGTCGCGCGGCCCCGACGCCTCTGGCCCTGGGCGCGGAGGCGATCTTCGCGGCCTGCGCCGATCTCCTCAGGGGAGTGGCCGATGGCCTGCCCGCGCAGGTGCGTGGGCGAGTGGCGGCCATAGGCATCTCCTCGGTGGGTCCGGTCGACCCGTGGCGCGGCCTGGTCGTGGACCCGCCCAACGTGCCGCCCCTGCGCGATGCGCCGCTTGCCGACGAGATGGAGACGCGCCTGGGTCTGCCCGCCTTCCTGGACCGCGACACCAACGTCGCCGCGCTGGCGGAGCACTGGCTCGGGGCCGCCCGCGGCTGCCGCGACTTCCTGTACGTGACCGTCTCGACGGGCCTCGGCGGGGCCGTCGTTCACGACGGGCGCCTCATGCTGGGACCCGACGGCACGGCCGGCGAGTTGGGCCACGTGACCCTGATGATGGACGGCGGGCCGCGCTGCGGTTGCGGCGGAACGGGCCATCTGGAGGGCATCGCCGCCGGGGCCGGGCTGGCCGCCCAAGCCCGGGATGAAGTGGCTCTAGGCAATTCCGCGTTCCTGCTCGCCCGCGCCGAGCTCGCCCCGCTGACCGCCAGGGACGTGGCCGAGGGCGAGCTGGCTGGAGACCCGGCCTGCGAGCTGCTCATGCAGCGAGCCCGGCGGGCCTTCGCCGTGGCCTGCGTCGGCTGGGTCGACGCTTTCAACCCGACGCTCATCGTGGTCGGCGGCACGCTGGCCGAGCGCCAGGGCGAGCGCTGGCTGGGCGCAGCGCGCGCGGAGGTCGAGAGTTCGGCGTTTCGAGCGCCCGCGGCGCGGGTGAGGATCGTGCCCGCGCAGCTCGGCGATGACGTGGGCCTGGTCGGCGCGTGGCCGCTGGTCGCGCTGCGCAGCGGAGACCCGACCTGGCGCGAGAAACGATCCGGCCGCTTGCCCGGGGAGCGGCCGGCTGACCGCTGGCCGCGCGGCTGAGCCTCAGCCCCAACTCCGCCGACGGAAGCGCCGCAGGCTCTCCGTTCAGCCTGGAATCGGCGCGCCCCACCAGACGCTGGCGGCGACGATCACGTACAGCCCCACCAGCGCCAGGCCCTCGAGCCAGGTCGATTCGCCGTCGATCACCACGAACGCCGCCAGCAGCGTGGCCAGGGCGAGGGCCGCCACGAGCAGCGGCGAGACGACGAGAGTGAGCGTCGCGCCTCCGAGCAGCAGGCTGACGAGCACGAGGATGGGCGTGAGCGCGAGCGCGACCTGCAGGCTGGAATTGAGGATCAGGCTTATTGCCAGGTCGCCCTTGTCGGCGAGCATGGCCCGGATCCCGGTGAAGTTCTCGACGGCGTTGCCGGCGATCGCGACGACGACCAAACCGGCGAACGACTGCGACATTCCGAGAGTCGTCATCGCAGGCTGGAGAGCCTCGACGAACCAATCGGAGACGAAAGCGGCCCCGGCCCCAGCCGCCGCCAGCGCCCCGAGGGCCAGGCCGAAGGGCCACACCTTGCCGGTCAGGACAAGACCTTCCTCGGCGCCGACGACCGGGTTCCCCTTGCCGATCGAGAACGGGATGCTGGCCGCAAAGACGACCAGCAGGACGATCGAGACGACGACGGAGATCTGGGTCTCGTGGCCGGTGTCCGGCCCGCCCGGGGCCGAGGCGATCGTCGGGATCGCCAGGGCCGCGACCGCCAGAAGCAGCAGCGTCGACATCGTCCGCGTCTGATCGCCCCCGAACTTCTGGACGCCGTGGCGCAGACCGCCGGCGATGAAGGCCAAGCCGAGGACCAGCAGCGTGTTCGCCAGGATCGAGCCGATGAGCGCCGACCGAACGACGTCGACCAGGCCGGCCCGCAGGGCGAAGATGCCGATGAAGAACTCGGGCAGGTTGCCGAGCGCCGACTGGAGCACGCCGGTGGCGCCGGGCCCGAGTCTCCGGCTGAGCTGATCCGTGCCTTCGCCGACCATGGCCGCGAGGCCGGCCAGCGCCACGCCCGATGCCACGAAGACGGCCACCGGGGAGACGCCGGAGGAGCGCATCAGAAGCGCGCCCAGGCTAGCGAAGATGGCGACGATGGCGATGATGCGCGTCCGGGTCTCGACGTAGCTCGGCAAGTCACTGCCCTCCTGACGCGATTGTGCCGAACGTCAGCGCGTTTCGCGCGGCGGCCGCCGCCACGGCGGCCTTAGAACGGCGGCCAGGGAACGACGGGCCGGTTGCGGTCCGGGATCGGGAAGCGCCGATGGGCGAGCAGGGCGTCGATGCGGCGCGCCGTGGCCCGAACCTCCACCGGCGCCAGCAGTTCGCGCAGCTGTGAGCCCAGCTCGGCCTCCATGCCTTCGCGCAGGCGCGACAGGACGGCCACCTCGTCGTGGTCCAGGGGCTGACCGCGCCAGCCCCACAAGACCGTCCTCAGCTTCGGCTCGACGGCGAAGCAGAGGCCGTTGTCGATGCCCATGATCCGCCCGTCCGGGAGTGGCAGCAAGTGACCGCCTTTGCGGTCGGCGTTGTTGAGCACCGCGTCGAGGACCGCCATCCGGCGCAGGGCCGGCAGGTCCTCGCCGACTATCGCCGCCAGGTCGACCGACTCGTCGACCTCCATCCACAGTTGGACCATGCCTTCGCCGAAGGGGCCGTCGCGCATGACCGTAGGCGGAATGAGGTCCCAGCCGCTCGCCTCCGAGACGGCGTGAGCCGCGACCTCGCGACAGGCCAGAGTTCCGTCCGGAAAATCCGCCAGTGGTCGCTCGCCGCGGATCGGCTTGTAGACGCAGCTGGCCACGATTCCGGGCCGGCCCTCCGCAGAACGCTCCTCGACCAGCCCGAAGAAAGTGGCGTTGGAGGCCGAGAGCAGCCGGCCCACGACCGTGAGCTCGCCCTCCCGCAGGACGCGCAGGGCCGTAACCCGATCGAGCGTGCCCGCGACCTGGCGGCCCTCCAGGGCCGCCGCTTCCATCTGTTCGCGCGTCAGGCGTCTGGGGCCGGGCTCGGCGTTTTCGTCCGCTTTGGGTTCGGCCATTCGCGTCTCAGTGCATGTAGCCGTTTCGGCGGACGCAGATGTGCCCCTCGGGGTTGAGCGGCTGGCCGCAGAAGGGGCACGGTGGGCGCCCGGCGGCCACGACCTCGAGGGCTCGGGTGGCGAAGGCGAGCGCCTTTCGCGGCTCCAAGTGGACCCTCACCAGATCGCTGTCCTCGTCCGAATCCTCGTTCGAATCCTCGGCCGAGGCCTCGTCGGTTCCCTGGTCCTCATCCTCGTCCTCGGTGATCTCGCGGGCCTCGACGACGACGCTCTCGTCGTCGCCGTCCCACACGATTGTCATCGTGCCGACCCGGAAGGTCTCGACTACGGGTTCCTCCAGGGGAGCGCGGTCGACCTCGTCGGCGGGTGGCTCTTGGGGCACGTCGGCGCCGCGGCTGCGAACCTCCGCCAGCAACTCCGCCAGCCGTTCGGCCAGGAGCGCGACCTGCACCTTCTCGAGCGCGACGGTGACGAGGCGAGTGCCCTCTCGAGCCTGCAGGTAGAAGGTGCGGCTGCCCGGCTGGCCGACCGCCCCGGCGACGAAGCGATCCGGGTTCTCGAACATGAATACCCGACGAGCCATTGAGTCTCCAGGCGATCGAGGGCGCATGGCGCGCCGTCATGTCGAATCTATACCCCCCGGCCAGACGGCTCCCGGGGCTCGACGCGATCGCCCGCGCTCCGAATCGGCCGATTCGGTCGCCTGGCTGGACCAAGCCGCCAGATTCCGGACTATCGTGACTGCACAAGTATCAGAATGGCAAGCTGGTCTTGACAAATAGCAAGACAGCATGGCATAGTGACAACCAGCGAGGTCCAGGTCAGTCACCATGCTGGCCGTTGCCGCGAGAGTGAAGGAAACGATGGCACGCGACGTAATCTCGACCTGTCCCGTCTGCTCGAGCGAGCTGTTCGTGACCCGGCTGCAATGCCGGGGCTGCGGCACCGCCATCGAGGGAGACTTCAGCGTCGGCCGCTTCGGGCGCCTCAGCCGCGACCAGCTGGCTCTCCTGGAGAGCTTCCTGCGCGCTCGGGGCAACCTCAAGGAGCTGGAACGAGAGCTTAAGCTCTCGTATCCGACGGTCCGCGCCCGGATCGACGCCCTGGTTCGGGCGCTCGGCCTGGCCGATGGCGCGTTCGTCGACGATGGCTCCGACGACGGCTCGAGTCGAGACGAGGTGAGCGGGCTGCGCCGCGAGGTCCTGGAGCGGCTGGCTCGACATGAGATCACGGCGGACGAGGCTGCGACCCTGATCCGCGCTCGGAAGGAGTAGGAGATGGGCACGCTGGAGCGCCGCGAGACGCTCACCCATCGGTTGGGACCCGCCGGTCGTCTTTCGGTCAAGACCGTCACCGGCCTGCTTCGCGTCCGAGGCATCGAAGGCGAAGACGCCCACGTGACCGTGACCTACCGCATCCGAGCGGCGGATCAAGCCTCGGCGGAACGAGCTCTCCAGAGCGGGCGAGTTGCCATCGAGCGCGGCGTCAATTCGCTCGAGATCGAGACGCCGGAGCGGCGCCTCTCCACCGGCCTGGCGTGGCTCTTTGGCGGCGCGCGGGTGAGCGCGGACATCGCCGTCGAGGTGCCGTGGGGCGCGAAGGTGCGCTTCGAGACGATGAGCGGCTCGGTCGAGGCGGTGAACCTGGTCGGCGATCAGAAGTACCGGACCGTCTCGGGCGACATCCGCCTGTGGAATCTGGCCGGGCTCGTCGAGGCGGCCACGATCTCGGGCGGGATCGCGCTGGACGGCGGGACGGCGTTGCGCCTGCGGGCGAGCACGATCTCGGGCGGAATCAGGGCCCGAGCCGGCCTCTTCCACAGCCTTAGCCTGTCCACCACGAGCGGCAGCATGACGGTCGTCGGAGCCCTGGATCCCGCCGGCGATCACCGCGCCGAATCCATCTCCGGGGGCGTGGATCTGACGCCGCTCTCGGGGGTCACGGCCGAGCTCAAGACGGTCTCCGGGTCGGTCCATTCCGACGTGCAGCACCGCGTGGAAGGCGGGCGCGGGTTCTGGCGGGCCATCGTCGGCGACGGACGCGCGTGCCTGCGTGTCAACTCGACCTCGGGCTCACTGCGACTGCTGGCGCCTCGGCCATCCGACACGGTTGCGGGGCAGGGCTCCGGGCAGGCTACCGGGCCGACGAATGCACCGGCTGCTCCCGGCGCCCCGGCTGGCCCGGGAACCCCGCCCGCCCCGACCGCGGCCGTTCCGACCGCTGAACCCGGCCCGACCGCGTACGCGGCAGCCCGAGAAGAGCCGGCCGAGAGCTGGGATCCAAACGAGACGGCCGAGGAAACGGCCGACCACGAACGCGACGAACGGGCGGAGGACGAGGAGCTGGCGGTCCTGCAGGCCCTCGAGCGAGGCGAGATCGGGGTCGATGAGGCCTCGGCTCGACTCGAGCGGACGGGGAGGTAGCGACGATGTCCGGTGAGCTGAAAGCGTTGCTCCGCCTCGTTTCGGAGGGCCGCATCACTGCCGAAGAGGCTGCTCCGATCGTCGCCGCGCTCGAGGAGAAGGCCCGTATCGACGCCCAAGGCGCCGGCGCCGGGGCTGGTTCGGGAGCGGGCGCCGCAGGCGCCGGCGGGGCGAGCGCTCGTGCAGGCGGCCGCGACGCCGGCCGTAGATATGGAGCGGCCCAGGAGCTCCTGGCGGACCGAAGGCTGCGCGTCTACGTGGCCGAGGATGGCCGCCAGGTGATCAACATCCAGATCCCGCTGGCTGCGGCGGGGTTCGCGATCGATCAAGTGCCCGGCCTATCGCCGGACCACCGGTCTCGCATCGTCGAGGCGATCCAGAGCGGCATGACCGGGCCGATCCTGGAGGTTTCCGACGAGGGCGACGAGGTTCGCATAGTCATCGAGTAGCCACGCGGCCTCGCGCCGCAACCAACCTTCATTCGAAGCGTCCGGGCCCGGTCGCGGACCTGGGGCTTGGGTAGCCATTGCCAGAAACAGACGCGCGGCCGGCCGGCCGAGACGGAGGACGGGACCATGTTGCTTGAAATCGAGGACCTGACCAAGGTGTACCGGACGGGCGTCCGGGCCAATGACGGGATCGACCTGTCGATCGAATCGGGCGAGGTCTTCGGCCTGCTCGGCCACAACGGCGCGGGCAAGACGACCCTGGTCAACCAGGTTGTCAGTCTCTTGAAGCCGACCGCCGGGTCAATCCGGATCGACGGCCGCGACATGATCGCCGACCCGGCACTGGCCCGACGTCTGTGCTCCTTCCAGGCGCAATCGCAGGTGCCGATCGACGGCCTCACTCCGCGCCAGGCGATCGAGCTGCTCGGCCAGCTCCGGGGCGCATCCCGGGCTGACGTCCGCCGCCGGCGGGCGCGCCTCGTCGGAGCCCTCGAGCTTGGGGAGTGGCTCGACGTCGACGCGGCGCGGCTCTCGGGCGGCGTCAAGCGGTTGGTGGCCTTCGCCATGGCCGCGGTCGCTCCCGGCCGCCTGGTCATGCTCGACGAGCCGACCAACGACGTCGACCCCGTCCGCCGCCGGCTGCTGTGGCAGCAGGTGCGGTCTCTGGCGGACGAGGGTGCCGCGGTGCTCCTGGTGACGCACAACGTCGTGGAGGCAGAACGCTCGGTCGATCGCCTGGCGATCCTGGACGAAGGCCGGGTCATCGCCGAAGGGACGCCGGCGGAGCTCAAGGCGGGGCTGGGCGCCGAGCTTCGGCTGGAGCTGGTGATCGACCCGAGGGCGGAGGAGCTGCCCGTCTCGCCGTTCGGCCGCTCGGTCGTCCCCGTCGGCAACCGGCTCATGGTCGGCGTCCCGACCGACGCCGCTGGCCCGGCCGTCGCCTGGGCCGAATCGCTGCAGCGGGCCGGCACGGTGGAGGAGTTCACCCTCGGACCCGCAACCCTGGAGGACGTCTACGTCGCGCTGGTGGGTGGCCTGGAGGTCCGGCCGGCCGAGATGGAGGAGAGGTTCGATGCAAGCGCTGCGTAGCTATCGGTTGCTCGTGACGTGGCAGGCCCTGCGCAAGAAGGCCTACCTGCCGCTGATGATGGCCGTTCAAACCCTCTTCTCGCTCGGCATCGTGCTCGGCTACCCGCTTCTGTTCCCGACCCTGGACCGGACGACGATCTACCTGATCGCCACCGGTGCGCCCGCGATCTCGATGGTCTCGGTCGGCCTGGTTGCCCTGCCCCAGACGGTCGGTGAGGCGAAGACCGAAGGCAGCCTCGCATACATGCGCGCGCTGCCGGTGCCGCGGCTCGCCTACCTGGTGGCCGACCTCACCGTCTGGCTCGCGATCGTCATTCCGGGCGTCGTCCTGGGCGTGCTCGTCGGCGCTTGGCGGTTCGGACTGGATCTGCAGGTAAGCCCGCTGGTCATCCCGGCCGTTCTGATGGTGGCCCTTACCGCGACCTGCGTCGGCTACGCCCTGGCCTCGGTCCTGCCGTACATGCTCACCGTCATCATCACCCAGGCGATCGTCGTCTTCGTCTTCATGTTCTCGCCGCTGACCTTCCTGCCCGACAAGCTGCCGGCCTGGCTGGAGACGATCCACCAGCTGCTGCCGATCCAGGCGATGGGCGAGGTTACCCGCGGCACCATCGCTCCGAACGAGTTCCCGCTCCCGCCCGGCGCCTTCCTGACGCTGGCGGTGTGGTGCGTGCTCGGGTTCCTCGTGACGTACGCGGCGATGACGCGGCGTGCCTGATGGGCGCACTCAGGCACGCTAGGCTTGGCCCATGACGTGGCCGAACCCAAAGACACTCAGCCGATGAGCGGGCAACCGGGCAAGCTGCCCGCCCGCGACTTCGAGGAGATCCGCCTGGCTGAGGCCCTGGAGCGCGGCCGCTGCCCGATCTGCGACGCCCGCCAGGAATCCTCCTTCGCCGCTCTCCGCGGCCTGGCTCGCGAGGGCGCGACCGATCGCGGGCTTCGGGCCGACATGGACAGGGGCGTCGGCTTCTGCCAGCCCCACAGCGTCGGCCTATCGAAGATGGAGCTGCTGCAGACGAGCAGCCAGCTCGCCACGGCCGTGCTCCTGGACGCGGTCCTGCGACGGCGCCTGGCCGTGCTCAAGAAGCTGTCCGGCTCGGACGCCGCGGCGCAGGGGCGCGGGCTGGCGAACCTGGCCGACCCGAGATGCCCGGTCTGCGCCCGAGCGGCCGAAGCCTCGCGGACGGCCGTCGACCGGCTGCTGACGCTCTCGGAAGATCCGGCCTGGTCGGCGACGCTGGGAGCCGCCGAGCTGTGCCTGGCCGACCTCTACGCCCTGTGGGCGGCTGCCGCGGCGGGCCCCCGCGACGTGCAGGCGCGCTGGTCGGGAATCCTGGCCGCGCAGCTGGCTCGCCTGGAAGCGCTGCAGAAGACCCTCGCCGAGTACGCCCACAACAGCACCGTGGACCGGCGCCACTTGATAACCGGGGAGCAGCAGAAAGGCGGCGCCGCCTCGATCCGGCTCTTCGGCGGTTCACCGGACCGCGATCGAACCCGCTGAGATCACCGGTCGGGCGATCTGCGGCGCGCGGCTCCGGGCGTGCCGCCCGCTGGCTCAGCGAGGGTCGGCGAAGCAGCGCTCGAAGCCGGGGGTCCAGGTGAGGCGTCCGTTCGAGCCGTCCGGGTCGGCCGTGATCGCCAAACCCGCGTACCCCGCCAGCCCCGCGACCCAGGCCAGACCGGTAGGTCCCATGGCGAAGGCCGCCGTGGCGTAGGCGTCGGCGTACGTCAGGCTGGGTCCCACGATCGTGATGCTCAACACGCCGCTGGGCGCCTTGCCGGTGAACGGGTCGCGCACGTGCTCGCCGCGCTCGTACGCGCCGGACGTGGCGACCGCGCCGTTGCGGACGCTGACCACGGTGGCCACCTTGTCCGCCGCCAGCGGGTGCCTGATGCCGATCCGCCAGGGAGTGGCCGGCGCCGCCTCGCCGCGGATGACTATGTCGCCGCCGCCGTTGATGCAGTAGTTGCAGGCCCCGGCGGCCTCGAGAATCCGTCCGGCATTCTCCAGGGCCCAGCCTTTGACCAGCCCGGAAGGGTCGAGCCCGCCGCCCTGGAGATGGGCCCGGATGTCGAAGTAGCCCTGGCTCGTCTCGCGAATCTGCTCGCACAGGTCGAGGACGTGGCGAAGATCGGGGCTGCAGTCGTCCTCCGAGATTTCGCCGCGGCCGAGGCGACTGACCTCGCTGTCGGGCTTGTAGGTGCTGAAGCGCCGGTCGATGTCGCGCAGGTAGTCGAAGGCTTCCTCGAGCGCCGCCGGCGACACGTCCGGGTCGCGGACATCGAAGCCGATGGCCGTGCCCATGATCTGTTCGGCTCGTCGCGCGCCAAAGAGGGGCACGGTCCCGGCTAGTGGCTCCAGCCGCTCGATCTGCTCTCGACCCCCAGTCATGGCAGCATTATGGTGCTGCGCCCGAAACGAGTTCCGAGAACATCCCCCTGATGGCGATCGAGAGGCGCTCCAGAAGGAGGCCAGTCGTGTTCCGACGTCGATTCGGTATTGTCAGGCGCCCCTTCCTGGTTCGGCGCCGCCTGTTCGGGGCGGCCCTGATCGGCGGGCTGGGGTTCGCCGCCGGGCGGGCCAGCAAGCCGGACGCTTCGCCGAATCCGGGGTCGTCGCCCGAGCTTACCTCGAAGCTCAGGGATCTCGCCGATCTCCACGCCTCCGGTGTGCTCACAGACGACGAATTCGACGCCGCCAAGCGCCAGCTGCTCGAGCCGTAGTTCGAATCCACCCGTCGCCGTTCGGCCGCTGGATCGGGGCTCGGCAGCGCGGTCGATCGGGTGCCGTCCGCGCAGGCAGACGTTTCGGAATTGTGCAATGCTGCCGCCAGCGGCGGCGCAGGCTGACTGGCAGCATCACCGCCGCACCCCCCTTGGACAGGTCCTCGGTTCGCGTTGCCCAGCGTTGGGCAATCCTCGCGCGCCCTCTCTGGCTTGCCGCCTCGCCGTCGCCAGGGCCCGCCAGCCCATTCTCCGGTGTCGCCATTGCCCGGCCAACAGGGTATTGAAATACCCGACTAAGCTGCTTAGGATTACGTACCCAAACGTCCGGCCGGCGGACCGAGCCGGGCAACTCCTCCGAACACCCGAACAAGGGAAGGCGATCGATGGCGATCTCGGTGGCCGCCAAGCCTCGCGAGCGCCCGGTGACCGAGCGCGCGCAGGACCTGTGTCCCGCAGCGATCCGCGCCATGGTCATCTGGCCGCGACTGGACCGGCGAGCCCTCGCCAGGTGCGGCTGCGACACGGTTCGCATAGCGAACTACGTTTCCCGACGGACCCGGATGCCCGCCCGGTCCATCGTGACTCTGCTGAACCGGTCGTAGAAGCACAAGGTGACAAACGCCGCCCGGGGGAACCATCTACATCGCTGCACCGCGGCCGGCATTGGTCAGCCGCGGTGGCGGAAGCAACCCGGAAGGTGGTCATCCACCAGGCCGACACTCTCCATGAAGCTGTAGACGATCGTCGAGCCCACGAAGCGGAATCCGCGCTTGCGCAGGTCGGCCGAAAGGGCGTCCGATTCCGCCGTGGTGACGGGCACGTCCTGCCAGCCGTTGCCCTGCCCCAGCGTCGGGGCGGGGCGGGGGAGCCTGACCGCAAGATAGGCCGCGAACGAGCCGTGCTCCGCGGCGAGCTCGAGCAGGAGAGCCGCGTTGCCGATCGTGGCGTCGATCTTCGCCCGGTTGCGCACGATTCCGGCGTCCGCAAGCAGCCGCGCGCGGTCGGCCTCGCCGAAGGAGGCCACGGCCTCGGGCTCGAAGGCGGCGAAAGCCTGCCGGAAGGCTTCGCGCTTGCGCAGGATCGTCGCCCACGAAAGCCCCGCCTGGAATCCCTCCAGCGCGAGGCGCTCGAAGAGGGCGCTATCGTCCGAAACCGGCACGCCCCATTCCTCATCGTATTAGGCGACCATCAGCAGGTCGGCGCCGGCCAGACCGTCCGGCCACCAGCAGCGACGCCGCGTGTCGGACTCCATCGATCGTTGGGCCATCTCAGGCCAGTCGGCCGCGAGGATCGGGAGTCGGCTCCAGGACGTGCCAGCCGAACCACGCGCCACGACTCTCGAAACAGAGCGCGCAAAGCCAGAGGTAGTCGTCCCGGGCCCGGAACGCGGCGTGGCTGCCCGGCCGCTGTGAGCTGTGCCATACGCCCTTCAGCGAGAATGGGGCGCGGCACGCTTCACTCGGGCTACTCGGTCGTGGGTGGCGGGCCGGCCAATCACGATAGCGCTTCCAGCGCAGCCTCGCGCCGATCAACTCGGCGTGGGCGTCACGCAGGCGTTCCTCCGGAGTCGGGATGCGCGGAGCGAGCCGGATCAGCTCGCCCATCAGGCGTCGCGCTCCAGGAAGCGCACGACCGCTTCGCGGAAGATCTCGGCTCGCTCCACGACCGCCGCGACCGAGTCGAGGTCAATCGGCACGTCGAGGTCGCTGCTGGAGGCCTTGCGCAGGTCGGCAGCGTCCAGCAACCAGCGGTGGTAGGCCGAGTAGATACGCCCGGTTCGGCCGAACTGGCGGCCGTACGCGATGCAGACGGCCTGGGTCGGGCCGGGGGCCAAGCCATCGACGTCGAGGCAGGCTTTGGCCAGCCGCAGCATCGCCACGCAGGCTCGCTCGGAGGCTGTCTCGGGATCCCTGGCCTCCAGCTCGCGGTGCGCCGACGAGATGGCGCGCTCCGCGCCCTCGACGAGCTGCATGGCTCGCTCCCTCATACGGCCACCGCCTCCGATCGAATGGTCAGGAGATGGCCATCGGTCCGGCTCTTCCAGCTGTTCTCAGAAACGAATACGCGGCTCACCACCAGCCCGAACTCCAGCGAAAGCCCGGCGCACGTGGCGCTGGTCCGCTCCAGCTCGTCGCCGTAGCGGTCGATCGCGTCCAGGACGACGACGACCTCCACGTCTGCGTCCGACTTCGGCTCGCCCCGGGCGCGCCCGCCATAGAGGAAGACGCCGGCGAGCCTGTCGGCGTAGAGCGGCCGGAGCACTTCGGCCAGGCGACCCGCGACTTTGAGGCCGAGGGGGTCGGGACGCCGAGGGACCTTGTTCGCGGTGCCGGCGGCTCGTATGGTCCGGGGCGGTCTGGTGGGCTCTGGTGCGGCCACGACAGGCTCCGCTGGGAGCGGCATGGGATCCGGTGCCGTCACGGCGGGCGCGACGAGCATGGCCCGGACCATCGTCGCGAAGGGGGAGGAGGTGGCTCGGAAGTAGACCTGGTGACCTTCGGCCCAACGCTCCACAAGGCCCGCGGCTACGAGGCGTGCGAGCTCGCGGCTGGCTGTGCCCGGGCTGGTTCGGGCGCGACGCTGGATCTCACGCAGGTGCAGGCGCTGCTCCGGATCGGCCATCAGGAGGACCAGAATCCGGCGCCTGACTGACGATCTGCCGATGGTCAGGTCGGCCGCGGGGCTGTTCTCAATCACGAGAACGATCGTTCTCAAGCATAGGAACAATCGTACTCACAATCGAGAACACGTCAATCACCCGGTCGAGAACTGCGACCAGGGCGCTCACGGCGACTTGCCGGACGCTTCGAGCTGCCATGCCCGGGCGCCGGCCGTTCCAGCTTGGCATACTCGCGTCATGTCGACGCGACCACTCGGCGAGCACCGCTCGGAGGCATGGGAGGCATCGGAGGCGGCTGGAGAGGGCTCCAGTCCGGGCTCGCGGGCGGGTCGGCTCGAGGAGCAGGCGCCGCTCCGTCCAATGTGGCGGTATCGACTGATCCGGCTGGCGCTCCGGATCGTGACGAGGGCTTACTCGAGGTTCCAGCTCGAGGGAGCCGACCTGCTACCGGCCGGGCCGTCGATCCTCTGCTTCAGCCACCAGAACTGGACCGACCCGTTCTTCGTGATCTCGGCCCTTCCGGCCATGCCCCGCACTCACTTCTTCGGCCCGGAACAGGAGGACATGACCCGGGGCTTTCGGAACAGGCTGATGCGCTGGGGCGGCGTCGCGGTGCCGTACCGACCCGGGCGGCGCGGCCTGGTCGCGGCCACGCGCCGTGTCGGAGGCCTCCTGGCTGCCGGCGATCGCCTTGCCGTAGCCGGCGAGGGCCGCATCCACGCCGGGGAGAGCGTCATCCTGCCGCTCCTGGAAGGGCCGGCCTACATGGCGCTGCGATCGGGGGTGGCCCTGGTTCCGGTTGCGGTCAACGGGACCAGCTGGCTCGCCTTCCGTCGACGGGTCCGGGTCAGGATCGGGCGACCGATCGCGCCGGCGGGGGACGCTTCCGCGCGCCCGACCACCGAAGCGGTGGAAGCCATGACGGCCGAGGCTCGTGGCGCCCTGCTCGAGCTCGTCTCGGATTTCGTGGATCCGCCTCGTTCCCGCTGGATAGGCGGTCGCCTGACCGAGCTCTTCAACGACTGGCCGGAAGGTGCCCGGCCGCCGATCCCGCCGCGCGGAGGGGCGGCGGGATCGGGCACCTAGCCCGGCTCCGCCGGTCGGAGATCCAGTCGAGGCGGGCGCCGCCGCGGCCCGAGCGATGTGGCGGCCCGGTCCACGGTTCCCGTCGGGCGGCGGCGTCCCCGGCGAGGGGTGCCGGATCGGAGTCTGCGATACTGCGGCCGATAACGCACAAGGAGGAGAAGTGGGCGCCACGGGCCTTGCCGCCAACCCGACCGAGTACCGCAAGCGACTGGGCGGAGAGACCGACGAGCAGCTCGATTCCTGGGCCAAGGAGTTGATGAGGGACGTCGCCATCCGGCGTGGCGTCATCAAGGTCGTGACCGATGTGATTCGAACCGCGCGCCTGGACGAGGCCGGTTTTCGGCGTGTGTTCGCCCGCGGTGGCGGCGCGCCTCAGACCGTCGGTTTCGATGCCCAGGGCCACCTGATGGTCCCGGCGATATCGCTGCACTGTCTGGTGGTTGGCCTCCGGGCGGATCTGCCCCATGCCAGGGCGCGCCTGATCGACTACCTCGTGGCCAACTTCGACGAGATCGTCTACGTCTGATCCGGCGCCTCGCAAGGCCGGACTGCCGCCGCGGAGCGCCGTCGCCCGCCTGGTCGGCTTGTGTCGTCTCGTTCATCCCTTTCCGTCGGCGCTCGACGCGGTGGCCACGGGCGCAATCGCCCTGATCGCAGGGGCGGAGGTCTCCGTGGCGGCTCGACTGGCCGTGGGGATGCTGGGCCTGCAGTTCGCCATCGGCGCGGCCAACGACCTGGCCGATGCTCCTCTCGACGGGCTGAGCCGCCCCCGGAAGCCGATCCCCGCCGGGCTGGTGGAGCTGCGGCAAGCCAGGGTCGTCCTGCTGGTCGCCGCCATCGCGGGTCTGTCGTCCGCGGCTTCGGTGGGCTCCGCGCCGCTTGCCGTTGGGATCTGCGGCTTGGCCGATGGGTTGGTCTACGACCTCCGACTCAAGGGCACCGTCTTCGCCGCGCTCCCTTTCGCGGCCGGAGTGGCCCTGCTGCCGGTGTACGCGTGGCTGGGGGCCACCGGCGGCCTGCCTGCGGCGTTCTGGGGGATCGTCCCGATGGCGTTGCTGGCGGGGGCGGTTCTCGCCGTGGCGAACGCCCTGGCCGACATCGAGCGCGATCGACTGGCCGGAGTTGCCTCGGTCGCGACAATCCTTGGGCGGGACCGCGCCATCGCGGCGGACGCTGCAGGCCTTGCGTTCCTGCAGCTGGCCGTCGTCGCATCGTCGGCGGCTTCCGGGCCGGTCGGGACGGCGCTGCCGGCCGAGCTGGCGGGGCTGGCCCTTGGCTGGGTCGGACTGAGGTTGAGTGCCTCCCCGAACGAGCGGGTCGCTCGCCTGGGCTGGGAGGTCCAGGCGGTCGGGATCGTCGCTATCGGTGCCGGCTGGCTGGCCGTGCTGGGTTCGGCCGGGCTCCTCTAGACCCCGCGGGCGGTCGGGCGCCGCCTGTCAGCCAGGGGCGGTCCGGGCGGCTTGGGACCGGTCCGGTGCCGTCCGGCGGGGGCGCCGCAGGGGTCCGCGACCGGAGTCCAGCGGGCGGACACGTCTGCCTGGGTTCGGCCGAAAGGGGCGCTACGCTCCGCCTCGGCGAATCAGCGCGATGGCATTCTCGAGTCGAACGCGGGCGATCATGAGGTGCTTCGCCAGGTTCTGGCGGTCGGTGTCGTCGATCGTCTTCATCACGTCCGACTGGATGACCGAGATCAGCTCGGTTATGGCGTCGGCCAGCTGAGTTCGGACGGCGATGAGCGAGTCGTCCGAGAGTGGGCGTCTGGCGCCGGTCCCCACCCAGTTGGCTTCTGCCTCGGCCTCGATCTCATCCTCGATCGTGCCCGCGGAGCCGGCCGCTGGGGTGGCCCCCGCGGCGGAGCGCTTGGCCCGGGGAACCGCATCGATGCGCTCGCGCAGCTTGACCAGCGAGAGCTCGCCCCGAGCTACCAGATCGGCCAGCTTCTTGCGTTTCTTGGGGTCGGTGACCTTGAGCAGCTCGTAGGCGTGGGAGAGCGTGTCTTTGCGCACAGACACCAGGGCCCGAATCTCGGCCGGGGCGTCGGCCAGGCGCAGGCGGTTCTCCAGGTAGCCCTTGTCCTTGCCGAGCTTCTGCGCCAGTTTGCGGATGCTGTACCCGTGTTGGCGGATCATCTTGTCGTAGATCATGGCTTCGTCGAGCGGGGAGAGGTCCTCGCGCTGGAGATTCTCGATGACCGAGATCTCGAGGGCCGTGTCGTCGTCGATCTCCTCGATCAGCGCGGGGATGACGCCCAGGCCGGCGGCCGTGGCCGCACGCCAGCGTCGTTCGCCGGCAACGAGCTGGTAGCGCCCGGCAGGGAGGGGCCTGACCAGGATCGGCTGCAGGACACCGTGCTCCTTGACGGAGGCGGTGAGGTCGTCCAGGCCCGCCTGGTCCATCGCCAGGCGCGGCTGGTTGGGGTTGGGGTCGACCTTGTCGACGTGGATGTTGCGGACGGCGGTCGGCCGGATGACGGTCGTGTCGTCGGCGGCGAGGAGGCTGAGGACGTTCTGCGAGAGCTCCTGGCCTCGCTCCTCGTTCAGGCGAGCGGAGGCGGCGGCCCGGAAATCTGGCTTAGCCAAGTGCGATTACCTCCCTGGCGAGCTCTCGGAAGTTGTTGGCCGCATCCGAGGCGCTGGCGTACTCGGTGATGGGCAGGCCGGTCAGGGGAGCCTCGCCGAGCTTGACGGCGTTACGGATGATCGTCTCGAAGACATGGTTCTCCCCGTGCTCTCGCATCTCATCGAGCATCTCCCGGCCCAGAATGGTGCGCGGGTCGTAGAAGGTGGGGAGGAGGCCCATGACCCGCAGGTTCTTGTTGAGCTTGGAGCGGATGGTGGAGATGACCTTGACCAGGGCCGCCAGGCCTTTGAGGGCGTAAAACTGGGTCTGGACAGGGATAATCACGCCGTTGGCGGCCACGAGGCCGTTGATCGTGAGCAGGCCCAGCGTCGGCGGGCAGTCGATCAGGATGTAGTCGTAGTGGCCCTGGGCCCACTCGTCGACGGCCTCGGCGAGGGCATACTCGCGGCCGATCGTGCTGAGAAGGTCGACTTCCGTCGAGGCCAGATCGAGGGTGGCCGGGGCGACGTCAATGTTGGCCGTCTCGCTCGGGACCACGATGTCCTTGATGCGAAGCTGCGGCTCGCCCAGGACGTTCGCCATCGAATGCTGGACCGTCGCCAGGTTGATCCCGAGGCCGACCGTCAGGTTCGCCTGAGCGTCCATGTCGATGCACAACACCCGCAGGCCCTGCTCCGCGAGCGCGCCCGCCAGATTGATAGCCGTGGTCGTCTTCCCGACGCCACCCTTCTGGTTTGCGATCGCGATGACGATGGCCAACGGGTATCACCTCGCTCTGGATGCTCGGTCGCGTGACGGTTCGATTCTGACGGGCCGGGACGGCGGAGTGGTGCCGAGATGCTACCGCAGCCTGCTCCGAGCGGCCGAGCTTATCCACAAGACTTCGGAGTTGTTCACCGATTCTGTGGATAAGCTGCGTATCTCATCCACCCCCCCGGACGAGTTACTCGAATCCGCGACGCGCCGGAAGCCCGATGGCGTCGGAATCGCGACGCTCCGTCTTTGCGCAAAGACGGCCGGGGCTAGGGGCAGGCCCCTAATGGAGGCCCCTGAGGCAGGCCCCTGACCCCGTCCCGAAGGAATCGGCGGGCGCCTGGGCAAGCCGGCCAAACGCGAAGGCTCCCCGGCCGCCGGTGCCCGGCTGGCGCGCGAACCCGAGTCCGTGCCATCATCCACGGGCGCCGTCCGATCGAGGGCGCAAGTTGCTGGAGGACGCGGCACGTGTCGGAGGACCCGGAAGTCAACCAGGGCGGATCCAAGGAGGAGGCGGCGGCCGATCCGGGCCGCGAGCGCTGGCGGTCTACGACCAGGGCGAAGGCGCTCTCGCGCTCGCCCGAACGCCAGGAGCGGTTCCTGACGACCTCGGGGGTCGAGATCAAGGACCTCTACACTCCGGCCGACCTGGCCGGCCTCGACGAGGATCGTGACCTGGGCCGCCCCGGCGAGTACCCTTACACCCGCGGCGTCCAGCCGACCATGTACCGCGGCCGACTCTGGACGATGCGCCAGTACGCCGGCTTCTCGACCGCCGAGGACACCAACCGCCGCTTCCGGTACCTCCTCGAGCAGGGCCAGACCGGCCTCTCGGTCGCGTTCGACCTGCCGACCCAGATGGGTTACGACTCCGACGCTCCCCAGGCCGAGGGCGAGGTCGGGCGGGTGGGCGTGCCGATCAGCTCGCTGGCCGACATGGAGGTTCTCCTCGACGGGCTGCCGCTCGGGACCGTCAGCACGTCCATGACGATCAACGCCTCCGCCGCCGTGCTCCTCGCCCTGTACGTGGCGGCGGCCGAGAAGCAGGGTGTGGCCCGGGGCCAGGTCAGCGGCACGACCCAGAACGACATCCTCAAGGAGTACATCGCCCGCGGCACTTACATCTTCCCGCCGCGGCCCTCGATGCGGCTCGTGACCGACATATTCGAGTTCTGCTCCAGGGAGCTGCCGCGCTGGAACACCATCAGCATCAGCGGCTACCACATGCGCGAAGCCGGTGCCACAGCGGCGCAGGAGCTGGCGTTCACCCTGGCCGACGGCATTGCCTACGTGGAGGCGGCCGTCAGCCGTGGCCTGGACATCGACGACTTCGCCGATCGCCTGAGCTTCTTCTTCGCCTCCTGGAGCGAGCTATTCGAGGAAGTGGCCAAGTTCCGCGCCGCCCGCCGGATGTGGGCCCGAATCGTCAGGGAGAGGTTCGGCGCCACCAGCGCACGTTCCATGGCCTGCCGCTACCACGTCCAGACCGCCGGCTCGTCGCTCACGGCTCAGTCGATCGACAACAACGTGGTCCGGACCACGGTCCAGGCCCTGGCCGCGGTCCTGGGCGGGGCCCAGAGCCTCCACACCAACTCCCGCGACGAAGCCCTGGCGCTGCCAACCGAAGAGGCGGCGCGTCTCGCGCTTCGCACCCAGCAGATCCTGGCCTACGAGTCGGGAGTGACCGAAACGCCGGATCCGCTCGCCGGGAGCTACTACGTCGAGTCCCTGACGAACGATCTCGAGGCCGCCGCGAACGACTACCTGGCCGAGATCGACGCGCTCGGGGGGACTCTGGCGGCGATCGAGGCGGGCTACCAGCAGCGCCAGATCCAGGAGTCGTCCTACCAGGTCCAGCGAGCCGTGGAGAGCGGCGCGAAGGTCGTGGTCGGGGTCAACAAGTTCCGCGACGAGGAGACCTCTACGCCGCCGCTGCAGCGCATCGACCCGGACGGCGAGCGCCGCCAGGTGGCCCGCGTTCAGAAGGTGCGAGCGGAGCGCGACGCGGCGGCCTGGGAGGCCGCCCTGCGCCGGCTCGAGGACTGCGCGCGCGGAGAGGAGAACCTGATGCCCCCGATCATCGAGGCCGTCAAGGCCTACGCCACCGTCGGCGAGATCTGCGATCGGCTGCGCGTCGTCTGGGGCGAGCACCGGGAGCTGATCACGGTCTGAGGCGGGGAGGGCAGGGGAGACGGGCTCGCGCTTTGGGATAGCTGCCAGCAGCTGCGACGTCGTAATCCGTGGCAGCTGCCAGCAGCTGCCACGGCCAGTGGCCATGCCGGGCCTCAACCGTCCGAGCGCTTGGGAAGAACGATCTTTCGAGCGTGAAGACGGACGGTCTGGCGAGCGCACCCGCCGTTTTCGTACCATTGGCGCAGCGCCGACGGTCACACTTCTCCCAGCGCAGATCGAACGCCTGTCCGGTCTGCCGCCCGCCCGAAAGTCGCAGGAGTGTCATGGATCAGCTCAAGTCCGCCCTGCCCGAGGGCCTGGGGATCGGCAAGATCCACCACGTCGCCGTCATAGTCCGCGATCTCGAAGCTGCCCTCGGCCTCTACCGCGACAGGCTCGGGCTCACCGTGGAGACGGTCATGCCGATCCCGTACGACCGCGTGACGATCGGCTTCCTGCCCGTGGGCGAGGTCAAGATCGAGCTCGTCCAGCCCGACGACGACACCACGGGCGCGGCGAAGTTCCTCGAATCGAAGGGCGAGGGGTTCCACCATGTCTGCTTCGAAGTGCCCGACATCCAGGCCGCGCTCGACAGGCTCGCGGCCGACGGGCTCCAGCTCATCGACAAGATCGCCCGCAAGGGTGCCGAAGGTCCCGTCGCCTTCGTCCACCCGAAGAGCTGCCACGGCGTCCTGGTCGAGCTGATCGAGGCCCCCGGCGGCCCGGCCTGGGCGAGGCTGGGGTACTAGACGAGACGCCCGAATCCGAACGAACGCCCGGCCTCGCCCCTAGATCGACCAGGCGAAGAGGACGTCCTCGGCACCCTCGGCGCGGCGGCAGAAGTCGACGAGGTCGCCGGCCAGCTCGCGCAGCATCGGCTTGTCGTCCGGATCGACCGAGCATTCTTCGCGATCGATGAGGTCGATCCAGCGGGCCGCGATGCGGTCGAGTTCGCCCTCCGGCAGCATGGCCACTTCGTCGATCCAGTCCGGGTCCACGCGCTCCACGGTTCGATCCGAGAGAGCGGCCAGCCGGCTGTCCAGCGGGTAGGTGCGATCGCTGAACGGAGCGGGGGAGTCGCCGCCGGCGGTCTCGCGGGCGGCCTGGCTGAACAGATCGAGCCACGTTTGATCCATTCCGCCGCCCAGCGAGATGTACGCGACAAAGCGCGCCGGGTCGCGCAGCCCGGCCCAGTCGTCCATGCCGATTGCCAGCAGGATCTCGCGGGCATCTCCCGCCACGAGATCCATCAGCACCCCCAACGCGCCACTCCGTTTCGCAGCTAAGCGCGGTAGCCGGCCTCCAGCAGCAGCCGGGGCAGCTGAGTGGGGGAGTCCGCCACGCGCACGCCGGCGGCCTCCAGGGCGGCGATCTTCTCCGCCGCCGTCCCCGAGCCACCGGAGATAATGGCCCCGGCATGGCCCATGCGCCGTCCCGGGGGAGCCGTCCGGCCGGCGATGAAGGCCGCCATCGGGACGCCCTTGAGGTGCTCGGCGGCGAAGGCGGCCGCTTCCTCCTCGGCGGACCCGCCGATCTCGCCGATCATCACGATCGCGTCGGTCTCGGGGTCGTCGCGGAAGAGCTTCAGGACGTCGAGGAAGGTCGTGCCGATGATCGGGTCGCCGCCTATGCCCACGCACGTCGACTGGCCGAGCCCGGCATCGGTCATGGCCTGGACGGCCTCGTACGTGAGCGTGCCCGAGCGCGAGACGACGCCCACTCGCCCCGGCTTGTGGACGGAGGCGGGGATGATGCCCACCTTCGCCCGGCCGGGGGAGGTGACGCCGGGGCAGTTGGGCCCGATGAGTCGCGCTCCCGCGCGCCGGACCGCCTCGACGACCGGGATCATGTCGAGCGCGGGGATGCCTTCGGTGATGCAGACGATCGTCCCGATCCCGGCGTCGACCGACTCCAGGATCGCGTCCGGAGCGCCGCTCGCCGGAATGTAGATGACCGAGGTGTTGGCGCCGGCCTGCTTCACCGCCTCGGCGACCGTGTCGAAGATCGGGACCGTGCCGTCGATGGCGGTCTGCCCGCCCTTGCCCGGCCGCGTCCCGGCGACGACCTTCGTCCCGTAGGCGATTGAGGCGCGGGTGTGAAACTCGCCCTCTCGACCGGTGATGCCCTGGACGACCAGGCGCGTGTCGCGCCCGACGAGGATGCTCATCGAGCCGCCCCCTTCGCCATCGCTACCGCCTTCTCGGCCGCTTCGTCGAGCGACCTTGCCGTCTCGAACTTCGCCTCCTCGAGCAGGCGGGCCGCCTCCGCCGCGTTCGTGCCGACGATGCGAACGACCATCGGCACCTCGCGCGACTGCTGAGCTCGGGCCTCGATCAGCCCGGCCGCGACCTCGTCGCCGCGCGTGATCCCGCCGAAGATGTTGACCAGGATGGCCTTGACCTTGGGATCGGCGAGGATCAGCTCCATCGCCCCGCGGACCGTCTCGTGGCGGGCGCCTCCGCCCACGTCCAGGAAGTTGGCCGGCTCGCCGCCGAAGTGCTTGACCAGGTCCATCGTCGTCATCGCCAGGCCGGCGCCGTTGACCATGCAGCCGATCGTGCCGTCGAGGTGGATGAAGTTGATGCCGAGCTTTCGGGCCTGGGCATCGGTGGCGTCCTCTTCGTCCAGGTCGCGCAGGACCTCCAGGCCGGGGTGCCGCGCCAGGCCGGAGTCGTCGAGCGTGATCTTGGCGTCCAGGCAGACCAGCCGCTGCTGCGGCTTGCCGTCCGCGCCCGTCTCGGCGACGACCGCGAGCGGGTTGACCTCGACCAGATCCGCGTCGTTGGCCTTCATCGTGGCGAACAGCCCCTGGGCGATCGCCACGAACTGGTTCAGCAGCGGGTCGCGCAGGCCGATGGCCAGCCCCAGGCCGCGGGCCTGGAAGGCCAGCAGCCCAAGCTCCGGGTCCGCCGAGGCGCGGTGGATCGCGCCGGGATTCTGGCGGGCCACCTCCTCGATCTCGACGCCGCCCTCCGCCGAGGCCATGAGCACGATCCGCCGGCTGGCTCGATCGATGATGGCGCCGAGGTAGTACTCCTTGACGATCTCGGCCGCCGCGCCAACCAGGACCTTGCGGACGGTGATCCCCTTGATGTCCATCCCCAGGATCCGTGAGCCGACCTCTCGGGCCTCATCGGGGGTGGCGGCAAGCTTCACGCCGCCGGCCTTGCCGCGGCCGCCCACGAGGACCTGGGCCTTGACGACCACGCGACCCGCACCCGAGGCGAAGAAGCGTTGCGCCGACGCCTTCACCTCATCCGGGTTGCGGGCCACTTCCCAGGGCGGGACGGGCAGTCCCTGGGCGAGCAAGAGCGACTTCGCGTCGGCTTCCTGGATCTTCACGCCGGCCACTCCCGATATCTGGCAGACGAGGGGCGGTACCGGATCCGCGGTGGCCCCCGGGTGCAATGGACCGATCCTAGCAGGAGGCCGCCGCAATGGCCTCGCGTGCCCCCGAGAACTGCCGGTCCTGACGACGGCTGGACGGGGCGAGACGGCCGGCAGTCGCGCCTTCCGGCTTGTGGCTAGAATGCCGCCCATGGCCCAAGCAGTGACGCTCATTCCGGGAGACGGCATCGGCCCCGAGCTGGCCGAGGCAACCAGGCGAGTCCTCGACGCCTCGGGAGTCATGTTCGATTGGGAGGTCGTCGACGCCGGCGAGGCGGTCATGGAGAAGGAGGGGACGCCGCTCCCGCAGTCCGTCCTCGACTCGATCCTCCGCAACAAGGTCGCCATCAAGGGACCCATCACCACGCCGGTGGGCGTGGGCTTTCGGTCGGTCAACGTGGCTCTGCGCCAGACCCTCGGCCTGTACGCCAACCTCCGGCCGGTCCGTTCGATCCCGGGCCTCAAGACCCGCTACGACAACGTGGACCTGGTCATCGTTCGTGAGAACACCGAGGACCTCTACGCCGGCATCGAGCACATGGTCGGGCCGGACGCGGCCGAGAGCATCAAGATCATCACCCGGGCCGCCTCGGAGAGGATCGCCCGCTTCGCCTTCGAGTACGCCGTCGCCAACGGCCGCCGCAAGGTCACGGCGGTCCACAAGGCCAACATCATGAAGCTCTCCGACGGCCTCTTCCTGGAGAGCTGCCGGACGATCGCAGCCCAGTACGAGGGCCGTATCGCCTTCGAGGACCGCATCGTCGACAACATGTGCATGCAGCTCGTCCAGAAGCCCGAGCTGTACGACGTGCTGGTCCTGCCCAACCTGTACGGCGACATCGTCAGCGACCTGTGCGCCGGTCTCGTAGGCGGACTGGGCGTAGCCCCGGGGGCCAACATCGGGACGGAGGCGGCGGTCTTCGAGGCCGTCCACGGCTCCGCCCCCAAGTACGCTGGCCAGAACAAGGCTAATCCCACCGCGCTGATGCTCTCGGGCGTGCTGCTGCTCCGCCACATCGGCGAGCAGGCTGCGGCCGAGCGCGTCGAGGACGCCGTTCGGGCGGTCATCGCCGAGGGCCACACCGTCACCTACGATCTCGGGGGCTCAGCCGGGACAAGCGAATTCGCCGACGCGATCGTCGCCCGCCTGGAGTCGGTCGCCACCACGGCCTGATCGGCCGCAAGTCCGGATCGGTCGAGGCCGGTCGAAGAAGGTTCGGGAGGCGCAATGCTGCTGCTTCGCTATCGCGGCTCCGAGGGGATGGTGGCCTGGGCGTTCCATCGCATCTCGGGGATCGCGATCTGGCTCTTCGTGATGCTCCACGTCCTGGACATCTACCTCGCCGGCGGCAACCCGAACGTCTACGACGACATCCTCAAGTTCTACGCCAGCACGCCCGGCCGGATCATGGAGGTCCTCCTCGGGGCGGCCCTCCTCTACCACGCCCTCAACGGCATCCGGATCATGCTGATGGACTTCTGGCCCCGCCTGACCGCGTACCACAAGCAGATGTGGTACGCCAACTGGGTCATCTTCGTCGGCCTGGGGTTGCCCGGCGCCTTCATCATCATGCGCCCGGCTCTGGGCCTGTAGGGGAGGGAACGAGATGGCTCTCTACTCGCGTTCCGGCCGGCCCCGACCCCAGAGCGGCGGCTTCGAGCTGGCAGCCTGGTACTTCATGCGGCTTTCGGGCGTGGCGCTCTTCGTGCTGGCCCTGGTCCACTTCAGCCTGCAGCATTTCGTCTTCGACCCGTCCCAGCAGACCAGCCAGTGGATCTTCGAGCAGCGCTGGAACAGCCTCTTCTGGCGCGGCTTCGACTGGACGCTGCTGATGATGGTTCTGCTCCACTCCTTCCTCGGCATCCGGACCGTGACCATGGACTACCTCAAGGGCAGTTGGCGCACGCTGGCCCTCACGACCCTTTACCTGATTGGTGTCCTCGTATTCGTCATGGGCACCGTCGTCGTCTTCTCCGTGCCGCTCCCGATGGGGAAGTAGCTATGGACTACCCGTTCGACGCGATCGTCGTGGGCGCCGGCGGCGCCGGGTTGTGGGCCGCTCTCGAGCTGGCCCGCGAAGGCGTCAACACCGCCGTCCTGACGAAGCTCTATCCCACCCGCTCCCACACCGGCACCGCCCAGGGCGGTGTCTGCGCCGCTCTCGGGAACCTCGAGGAGGACCACTGGGAGTGGCACATGTTCGACACCGTCAAGGGCGGCGACTACCTGGTTGACCAGGATGCCGCCGAGGTGCTCGCCCGCGAGGCGATCGAAACGGTCATCGAGCTCGAGCACATGGGCCTGCCCTTCAACCGCACCGCGGACGGCAAGATCGACCAGCGACGTTTTGGCGGCCATACCAGCAACTACGGCGAGGCGCCGGTCAGGCGCGCCTGCTTCGCGGCCGACAGAACCGGCCACATGATCCTGCAGACGCTCTACCAGCAGTGCATCAAGCACGGGGTCAAGTTCTTCGACGAGTACCAGGTCGTGGACCTGCTGTTCGAGGGCGGCGAGCCCGCAGCGGGCGGGCGAGCCGCGGGTGTCGTGGCTTACCGCGTGGCCGACGGTCAGCTCCACACCTTCCGGAGCAAGGCAGTCCTCCTAGCCACCGGGGGCTTCGGGCGGATGTTCCGCATCACTTCCAACGCCCACAGCCTGACCGGCGACGGCGTGGCCCTGTGCTATCGGCACGGCATCCCGCTCGAGGACATGGAGTTCTTCCAGTTCCACCCGACCGGGATCGTCGGCATCGGCATCCTCCTGTCGGAGGCGGCCCGCGGCGAGGGCGGCACGCTCCTCAACGACCTGGGCGAGCGCTTCATGGAGCGCTACGCACCCAAGCTGATGGAGCTGGCTCCGCGCGACATGGTCAGCCGGGCGATGTACCAGGAGATCCGGGCCGGCCGCGGCATCGGCGGCAAGGACTACCTCTACCTCGACGTCCGCCACCTGGGTCGCAAGGTCATCGAGGAGAAGCTGCCCGACATCACCGACTTCGCCCGCATCTACCAGGGCGTGGAGCCGCTCAAGGAGCCGGTCCCGGTCCAGCCCACGGCCCACTACGCCATGGGCGGCATCCCCACCAACGTCTCGGCCGAGGTGGTTCGCGACGAGAAGGGCACGGTCGTGCCCGGACTCTTCGCCGCCGGCGAGTGCGCCTGCGTCAGTGTCCACGGGGCCAACCGCCTGGGCACGAACTCGCTCGTGGATCTGCTCGTCTTCGGCCGGCGGTCTGGGCGCCAGATGGCCCGCTACGCCGGCACGGTGGAGCGGGCCCAACCGATCGCCGACGCCACCGAGCCGGTTCGCGCTCGGCTCGAGGCGATCCGGTCGCGCGAGAGCAAGGGCGAGTCCGTGGCCGCGATCCGCCACGAGCTGGCCGACGTGATGATGGACAACGTCGGCGTCTATCGCGACGGAAAGCTCCTGACCGCGGCCTTGACCAAAGTCCGCGAGCTCAAGGACCGCAACGGTGCCGTCTCGATAGCCGACTGCGGCGGTGTCTTCAACACGGACCTCCTCGAGGCCAACGAGCTGGGCTACCTGCTCGACCTGGCCGAGGTCACCGTCGTCGGGGCCCTGGCCCGGACGGAGAGCCGCGGCGCGCACTCCCGTGAGGATTACCCCGAACGGGACGACAAGAAGTGGCTCAAGCACACCCTCGCCTATCAGGGCCCCAAGGGGCCGAGTCTGAAGTACAAGCCGGTCTCGATCACCCGCTTCGAGCCGAAGCCGCGGACGTACTGAGGCCGACCGAATGAACGTCGATCTGCGCATCCTCCGCTACGACCCCGAGCGTGACCAGGCTCCTCATTGGGAGACCTACCAGGTCGCCGTCGACCCGATGGACCGCGTCCTCGACCTGCTGATCAAGGTCAAGGCGGAGCAGGACGGCTCGCTCAGCTTCCGCCGCTCCTGCGGCCACGGCATCTGCGGCTCCGACGCGATGCTCATCAACAACCGCAACCGGCTGGCCTGCCGCATCCGGGTCGACCAGTTGGGCAGGAAGATCTCGGTCGCGCCGCTGCCCGGTCTGCCGGTGGTGAAGGACATGGTCGTGGAGATGAGCGGGTTCTTCGGCAAGTACCGCTCGGTCAAGCCCTATCTCATCAACGACCAGCCCGAACCGGAGCGCGAACGGCTCCAGACCCAAAAGGACCGAGCCCGCTTCGACGACACGACCAAGTGCATCCTGTGCGCCGCCTGCACGACCGCCTGCCCGTCCTTCTGGGCCCGGCCCGATTACGTCGGACCCGCGGCGATCGTCCAGGCCCACCGCTTCATCTTCGACTCTCGCGACGAGGGCGCGGCCGAACGGCTGGAGATTCTCTCCGACGAGGACGGGGTCTGGCGGTGCCGGACGATCTTCAACTGTGTCGACGCCTGCCCGCGCGGGATCAACATCACGCGAGCCATCCTCGAAGTCTCGTCGGCGATCGTGGGGCGACGAGGCTGAGCGGGCGGGGCCGGGGCCACCGGCCGGGCGCCGCAGATCGCCGCTCCGACGAGCGCAGGCCAAGGCGCCGACGAGCACCCGCAGTTCAACGTGCGTGAGCGAGGAGCGAAGGAGGCAACACCGGCATGAGCCGGCTGAGCGAGCGAGATGCAAGCGCGGTCCGGTGGCGCCGGCCCCGGGATCCGGCGTGGGATTCCTTGTGGGGCTCGGTGGAAGCCGGGGCCGGCGGACCGGGGTCCGCGGAGCCGAATGCTCCCCGGCCGAACGCCCCCCGGCGGCCGAATGAGCCGGCCGCAGGGAGCTCCGACCCGCAGATGCGGCTGATCGTCCGAACCGACGGGGCCGCCCGCGGGAACCCGGGGCCGGCTTCGCTCGGGGCCGTCTTGATCGACGTCTCCTCGCCGGGCTCCCGACGCCCCGATGCCGCGCCCCTGGCGTCGATCTCCGAGTACCTGGGCGTGCAGACGAACAACGTGGCCGAGTACACGGCCGTGCTGCGGGCCCTGGCCCTCGCCGGGGAGCTGGGCGCGCGCGAGGTGGAGATGCTGCTCGACTCCAAGCTGATCGTCGAGCAGCTCCACGGCCGCTGGCGGGTTAAGGACGCCAAGCTGATCCCGCTCCACGCCGAAGCGAAGGCGCATCTCGCCCGTTTCGCGCGCTGGAGCGCCACGCACGTGCCGCGGGCCCAGAACCACCAGGCCGACGCGCTCTGCAACGAGGCGATCGATCGGGTCCAAACCGGCGGCCCGCCAGTGGTGGTCGTCCGGCCGAAGTAGGGGAGCCCGGGCGCCGGGCCTCCGGGCCGCTTGTTCGCGGCCTGCCCCTAGACCACCTTGAGGCCCACGATGCCGGCAGCGGGCTCCGGATACTGGGGGTTCAGCTCGTCGATGGCGTCGGCCACGATCTCGCTGATGGCCACGTTGCGCAGCCAGTTGTGGTTGGACGGGACGAGGTACCAGGGCGCGAAGTCCGTGCTCGTCTCGCGCAGCATCTCCTCGAATGCGGCCCGGTAGTCGGTCCAGAGCTTGCGCTCGGCGAGGTCGCCCCTGGCGAACTTCCAGCGCTTGGTCGGATCGTCCACGCGCTCCTGGAAGCGCTGGCGCTGGGTGTCCTTGTCGATGGCCAGGAAGAACTTGAGGATCGTCACCCCCGAATCGGTCAGCATCCGCTCCCAGTCGCGGATCTCGCCGTAGTGGCGGCGCCAGACATCCTCCGGCTCGAGGTTGTGGACGCGCACGATCAGCACCTGCTCGTAGTGGCTGCGGTTGAAGATGCCGATCTCGCCCTTGCCCGGCACAGCGGCGTGAACCCGCCACAGGAAGTCGTGAGCGAGCTCCTTGGGGGTCGGCTCTTTGAACGACGTGACCGGCGTTCCCTGGGGGTTGAAGGCTCCCGCGATGACCTTGATCGTGCCGTCCTTGCCGGCGGCGTCGATGCCCTGCAGGACGATCAGGACGGCGTGCTTGCGTTCGGCGTAGATGCGCTCCTGGAGGTCGGTGAGGCGCGCCAGGTTGTCCGCCAGAACCTTTTCGCCGTCGTCCTTCTGGCGACCGAGGGTGTCCCCGCAGTCGAATCCGGCGAGGTCCACTTTCTCGCCGGGCTTGACCAGCAGCAGCTCACGCAGGCTGCGCTGGGTCTCCTTCTTGGCCATTGCCACTCTCCTGCCGTCTCGATCCTGGGGTTTCTGCCTGCATCGTAGGGCCGGCGGGAACCTTCGGCCATGGGTCGGCGCGGGATCGGACCCGGGCGACTGCCGGAGGCGCGGTCCTCACCGTCCAGGCGAGCGGCGATACCTGATCTCGATCGCCGCGACATCGCCCAGCCTGAACTCCTTGCGACCGCCGTCGGGCAGCCAGCCCATCGCCTCGTAGAAGGCGCGGGCTTGCGCGTTGGCCTCGAACACCCACAGAGCCAGCGTCTCCGCGCCCGCGGCATGCCAGTGGGCCACGGCGGCGTCGAGCAGAGCCCGCCCCAGCCCCAGCCGCCAGCACTGCGGCAGCACGTAGATGGCGTAGACCTCCGCCGCGGGGAGTGGCACGTCGTCGTCCCGTGGCGGGCCGCTGCCCACGAAACCGACGATCCGGTCGCCCGATTCGGCGACCCAGGTCGGGGTGCCGCCATCCACGTCGCGAACGAGGATCTCGCGCCAGGCCGCTGCGCGTGGGTCGACGCGCAACGCGTCCAGGAAGTCGTCGGGGAGGATGCCTCGGTAGGCCGCCTGCCAGCCCGCGACGGCCACCTCCGCGATGGCCCTAGCGTCGTCCGGGCCGGCTCGACGGACCACGGGCGCCGCCGTCTCGGCTTCGCGCCCACGTCCAGCGTCCATCGTGACCTCCCGTCCGCAACGAGACCGATTTGGTGTGCCCTCCCAGGTCGACTAGAATCCGGGACGGCGAGTCGGCCGGACGGTCGCGCGCGCACGGCTTCGGTCGGGTGCGCGAGGAAAGTCCGAGCTCCTCAGCGCAGGGTAGCGGGTAACGCCCGTCCGCCGTGAGGCGAGGACCAGTGCCACAGAGACGTAGCCGTTCTCGGGGCGACTCGAGAGCGGTAGGTGAAACGCGGCAAACTCTGCTCGGAGCAAGGCCAAATAGGAGGACGCGGTTCGAGCGCTCGGGCAACCGGGCGGTCGGACGGAAGAGGTCGCGCTGCCCAGTCCTCGGGTCGGCCGCTTGAGCCGTCGGGTAACCGGCGGCCAGAGATGGATGATCGTCGCCACGACGCAGGTCGCGGCACAGAACTCGGCTTACAGGCCGGCTCGCCGCCACTCTGTCAAGCCCGATCGGCGGCGCCTCGCCCGCGAGACGCCTCCCCCGCTGCGGGCGCGCCCGAATCTTCGGTCGCCCTAATCCTCGTCCGGTCGGAACACGTGATCGGCCAGGCAGGAGGTGCACACGGCGGCGCTCGACTCCAGGTCGCCCAGCGGCAGCGGAAGCCGGCGATCGGGGTACAGGCAGCTCACCTCGTAGACGGTTCGGCCCGCCACGTCCACGCGGCTCAGGCGCCGGAAGGTGCAGCGGCGAATCCGTGGCGCCGTCTGAGGGACGGCGAGCGGCTCGAGCTCGGTGATGCGCTGTGGCAGGGCCATCGAAACTGTTGGCGACCTCCGAAGGCGGGGAGGCTAGCATCGAATATGCCGCCACGGCAAGCGTCGAAAGGTACTAGACTGCCGGGCGGCGGCTGTCCGGACCGAGTGGCCGGGCCGTTCCGGATCGTCAGGAGAGAGCGTGGACGCACGCGACGGGTCCAACGGCAGGGGGCGCGACGATCGAATCTCGCCCGATCAAGAGGCGCCGAGGCTCGCGCGAGGACGCAGCGCGGGCCGGGGCAGCTCCGAGGGCGATCCTCTGCTGATGGCCACACCCAAAGGCAGCGGCCAATCGGAGCTGATCGGCGCCGAGACGCTGGGCGCGACGCCCGAAGACCTCGACGCGGCGGCGGCCTACCCGGGCTGGGCCGACGCGGCGCCCGGCGAGAACGCCCCGGCGTTCTGCAAGTTCCTTCGCAGCATCGGCCCGGACGGCAAGCTCTTCGATCCTCGTCGGGAGGCCGTCCCCACTCATCGCTGCGCCGCCTTTGGCGACCCGTTGCCCCTCTCGTTGCGGCAGCAGGAGCTGGTCTGCCTGCAGCGCGTCCATGTCAGCTGCCCGCGCTATATGCGCGGCACGCTCCTGGCTGAGGAATCCGCGACGGCGGCCGTGGAGGATCGGACACAGTCGGGAATGCCGTACCTGACGATCGCCGGGCTCGGACTCGTGGCCCTGGCCGGTGTCGTGCTGATAGCCGGGATGATGGGATTCCTCCCCGGCCTCACGGGCGGTGGCAACTCCAGCCCATCCTCCCCGGTCGCCGCGATCACGGCCAGCGCGACGCCGAGGCCTGCGCCGACCCGGACGGCAAACCCGACCCCCACGCCGACCCCCGCTCCGACGGCGACAACAACGCCGACTGCATCGCCCAGTCCCAAGCTCTCTCCCACACCGGTGGCCTCCCCCTCGTGGCCGCCCGGTGCGACCGCGTCCCGCATGAATCTCCTCGTGCCCTGTCCTGATCAGGCCAACTGCTACATCTACACCGTCCGAGGGCCCGGCCCCAGCGGGAACGGATCCAAAGTGGCCGACCAACTCGCGGGCGTCGCGCGGTTCTTCGGGGTCGACATCAACAAGATCCTCCAGATGAACCCCTGGGCCAGCTCGGGCATCAATCCGGGCGACAAGCTGAAGATCCCGCCGCCAACCCGCTGACCCGCCCCGGGGCGTCCGTGTCTCACTCCGAGCTTGGCCGCGCCTTGCTGTGCGGCCGCCAGCCCCATCCACACACGTCCGGTCGCGCCCGTGCCGTCCTCAGGAGTCGACGGAAAGCACCGACACCTACCGCGTAGCCCTCTTCGACGGGCCGGAGTGTCGTGCCGACGCCCCAGCACGCCGGGTTGGGGGCTGCCGTCCGGGCCACGTGCCGGCTCGAGGCGGCATTTCGCCAATGGCGCCCGCTGCCCGCGGAAGGTGGAGTCATGGGTCGGTCGATCCGGTTCAAACTGATGGCGGTCTTCGCCTTCGTCTTCGTGGGCATGGCCATAGCAACGGCGTTGGTCGTGATTGTCACCGGGTCCGTCCGCACAGACATCGCGGCGACGCGGACGGCGAGCCTTCCTGCCGTCCAGACCGCGGGTGACGTCCATCTGGCGGTCGTCGAGTACCGGAACGCCCAGCTCGCATTCGTCAATGCCGCGGACGCGGCGGCCGCCACCGATGCCTCATCGGAGATGGCGCAGGCCGCCAGTGAGGCGGAGGCCGGTTTCGAGGGTCTGGCGAAGCTGTCAATGCCCGCCAGGGCCCGGGCGCAGTGCGTGGCGGCGAAGGCGGCGTGGACGGACTACCTGTCGGCAACGGCCAGTGGGGCTGGCCCCGGCGTCGATGCGTCGACCTCCCGCGGGGCCCTCCAGTCCGGGTCGGCAACGACGACCTTCGAATCGCTGGATGCGGCGCTCGACGCCCTCCAGGCCGAGGTCGTGGCCGCCGCCGACGCGGCATCGTCCAACGCGGGGGATGTCCTCAATGTCGTCCTGCTCGTCGACGTGGGCGGCTGTCTGGCTCTCGTGGCGGTCGGCAGCCTGACCGCCTTCCTTGTCATCCGGGGTCTTCTGCGCAGGGTCAGACTCGTGAGCGAGACCCTGGATTCGCTCGGTGACAACTGCGTGGCCAGCCTCGAGGCCGGGTTGGCGGCCCTGGCCGCCAACGACCTGACGCTTCGCGCTCAGGCGGGCACTCAGCCGATCGAGGGGTGTGGCAGGGACGAGATCGGCCTGATGGCGCAGGCCGCGAACGCGGTCTTGGCCAAGCTCCACGCCACGTTGGGTAGCTACGAGAAGGCGCGTGTCAACCTCGCGTCCGCGCTCAGTGAGGTCCACTCGGCGGCCCAGGCCGTGTCACGAACGGCCTCCGAGGTCAACGGCGCCGCCGTCCAGTCGGGCCACGGATCGCAGCAGATTGCCCAGACCATCGGGCAGGTGGCAGCCGGGGCAGCCGACCAAGCCCACGCCTCCACGGAGACCTCGGGCGCGGTCGCCGACCTCCGCACCGTCATCGAGCAGGTTCGTCGCGGAGCCGCCGAAACGGCCCGAAGCGTCGAGGCGCAGGCAGCCGCCGTGGACCAGATGACTCGCTCCATCCGCTCCGCGTCGCGCGCCTCGAGCGACGTCCACAACCTTGGCGGCGCCGTCGGCGAGGCGGCCGGCAACGGCGCCGCGACGGTTCGCCAGACAGTCGACGGGATGGCCCGCATCAAGAGTGCCGTGGAAGGTGCCGCAGGCAAGGTCACCGAGCTCGGGGCGAAGTCGGACCAGATCGGCGCGATCGTGGAGACGATCGACGACATCGCCGAGCAGACCAACCTGCTGGCCCTCAACGCGGCCATCGAGGCGGCGAGAGCCGGGGAACAGGGCAAGGGCTTCGCCGTCGTCGCGGACGAGGTCCGCAAGCTGGCCGAGCGTTCCAGCCGCGCCACCAAGGAGATCGCCGATCTCATCGCCGAGGTCCAGACAGAGACCGAAGCCGCCGTCAAGGCCATGAAGGTAGGAGCCGTCGAGGTCGAGGCCGGTGCCGAGCTGGCCGGACGCTCGGGTGCCGCCCTGGACGAGATCGCCGGCGCCGTGGAGTCGTCCAACGCCGCCGTGGCCCGGATCGTCGAAGCCATGGAGAAGATGCAGAACGCCAGCGCTGGGCTGGTCACCGCTTCCGACGCGATCGCCGCGATCGCCGAGCAGACCAACGCCGCCGCCGAGTCGATGTCGGGCTCCGCCGAGCAGGTCGGGAGCGCCGTGGAGTCGATCGCTGCCATCAGCGAAGAAGTCTCGGCCTCGGCCGAGGAGGTCTCGGCGGCAACGGAGCAGCTCTCCGGTCAGGCGGAGGAGGTCGTGGCCTCGGCCGCGACGATGGCTGATATGGCCGCCAGTCTCGAGACGCTCGCCGCGCGGTTCCGATTGGACCGGAACGCGGGGATCCTCGTGGCTTCGGTCGTTGACGCGCACACGGACGGCGTTGAGCCCTCCGTCGGCCAGCGTCCCCGCCGGGCCGCCTGATCCTCGACTCGCTGGAGGGGTCGCCCCGCTCGGACCTACCCGGTTGGCGGCTGCGCGGGCGAGCGGACCCCGTCATCGCGGGTCCTATGGCACTGGCCGGGTGGCGGCCTCTTGTCGCCTCATAGTCGGGCGTCCCGACGCTTCGGGCCGCGGCACAGCGACAGGCCGGGCCGATCCGGCGGGCGTCGACACGAGGACGAGACGATGGGCATCGCCTGGCGGTCGGGCATGGAGACGGGGGCTCCGCTTCTGGATGCGCAGCACCGGTCGCTGGTGGAGCGTGCCGCCGCCCTGGTCGCGACGATCGAGGCCGGCAGCGAGCGGCCCGCGGTCGAGCGGGCGCTTCGCGACTTCGGCGACTACTCGGTCCGCCACTTCTCGATGGACGAGGATTGCACGCTCCGCGGCGCCTGCCCTGCCCTCGAGTGGAACGGCATCGCCAGGGCAGAGCTGATCAAGATCATGACCGGGTTCCGCCAGGCCTTCGAGCAGGGCGGATCCACCCCGGATCTGGCCGAGAGCCTCTCCTGCCAGCTCTCCGATTGGGTCGCGCGGTACATCCCCGGGCCGGCCACGATGGTTCGCCCCTGCGTCACGAATCCGAGCTAGCGAATAGCCGGGCAAACCCCGGGTAAGCCCGCAGCGGGATCAACTCGAAGTCGATCAGCCCGGCCGCGACCAGTGGCAGCTCCGCCAGACCGCGGCGCGCCTCATCGGCGTCCGAGCACTCCAGCATCAGCACTGCGCTTGGTTCGTCCGCCCGAAAGAAGAGTTCGCGAATGGCGCCGGCCTGATGCAGCTCCCACGCCCGACGAGCTTCGGCGGCGGCCAGCTCGGGCGTGAACCGGTCGTCGGTCACGCCGGGGACCGGCCGCTCGATGGCCAGGATGCGCATCGCTCTCCTCCGAGTTTCCGTGGTCGCGCCCGCGGCGACCGGCACCCTGATTGTGGCGCGCGCCGGGGCCCGCCGCGCGCCCTTCCCGAGGGGCTTCGCGGCGGGCCGTCAGCCTGCCGAAGGATCGACGATTCGTCCCAGGAAGAGGATGGCGCCGGTCCTGGTGTCGCGAAGGGCGAAGAGGAACGGCCTGTCCACCCGGACAGACAGTGCGGGCGCGGCCGTGGCCGCGGCCATGACAACGGCCGTGGCCGCGGACGCCTCGGTCCCGTCTTCGTCCACGGCGATGTTGGCCTGGTGGACGACGCCCGTGATGAAGAGTCGCTCGTCCGACGTGATGCCGCTGAAGTCGGCCCGATCGGAGTCCATCGCCAGCGGCATGCCCAGCGCGGCGAGGACGTTCATCAGGTCCGTCTTCGTCTCCGTCTTGAAGCGTGGCAGCGAGAGGTCGACCATCGCCGGCTTGAGCGCGCTGGTGATCGCGGCAAACCCGGCCGCATCGAGCCTCTTGTCGAAGGCGGCCATGTCGTCGGGCAAGACGATCGTCATCGCCAGCGAACCGCCGACGTATGGCAGCTCCACTGCCTTCCACCCGTCTCCGGCGGCATACGGCCTCTCCGCAGCCCCGCTCATCGTCGGCACGGACACGGTGGTGCCGTCAAGACGCATGAAATGGGTATCTACCGTGGCCTCTTTCGAGAATGGCTCCTGCCAGGGCGCTTTGAGGTAGATGGCGTTGACCAGCACCAGGCGCGTCGAGGCGTCCAGCCGGTCCAGCAGCTTCGGGATCCGGTTCTCGGTCTGCTCGCTGACCCAGTCGTCGATGAGCCTGCAGGCGCCGTCCGCGTCGTTGCGATAGTCCACCAGGCGAAGCCCGGCGCCGTATCGAGACGCCAGCGTATCCAGGTATGCCTGCTCGATGTGCATGCCTCTCTGGCCGAAAGGCGCGTTGGCGATTCGGAGCGCGACCTCACGCTCGACGCCGCTGGCGTCGCGGAAACTGCCCGACAGCGCGGCGAGGGCCTCGTCCAGCGACCCGAAGCCGTTGCCGCTCGCAGCCCCGGAGCCGACGTGGAGGACCGTGTCCATCTGACTGGCCGTCTCGCCTCGTGCCCCCGCGTCGGCCATTGCCAGCGCGATAGCGATGCTGGCCGGCGAGAACACGAGGTTGCCCTTGCCGGGCGCGACCTTCCCGTAGAGGTCCAAACCGAAGGCGTCGATGGCGGTGGCGGCGGTGCCGGCCTCTTGCAGGGAACCTGGCGCCCGCGAGGCCGATGAGGTGGCCAGGCCGATGCCCGCCGCGACGGGGGAGGCGCAGCCCCACACGACGCCGCCCGCGAGCAGCAGCACCCCGATGCGCGTCCCTGCCAATGGCCGGTTGGCCCGGATGAGATGGCTGGCCCCGCTCATGTCCAAACCTCCGTGCATGCCGCCGGCGGTTCGCCCGCCTCCGCAATGACGCGACAGAAGGCCGGCGGGTTCCCGTCATGGCCCTGGATCCCTGGGTAGAACCAAGCGACGAACGCACGTTGACGTGTTGGACGGCGGGTGTATGATCCGCCAAGTGGCGAATTGTGGTGGTTGGTGGTAAAGAGTGAAGGGATTGCCCTAGACTAGAGCCACCTGGTGGGGATGGGGGTCCGATCGGGGCGCCGACCGGGCCTGAATGCACGAACCACCGGCCACGACGGAGACGCGGCGTCCCGCGGCTACACGAGCAGGCGACGGATCGATGTTCACCGGCGAATACAGACACTCGGTGGACGCCAAGGGTCGGGTAGCCATCCCGATCCGCTTCCGTGCGCCTCTGGGCGAGGGCGCCATTCTGGCCCGCTGGGTGGACGGCTGCGCCGCCATCTTCCCCAGGTCCTCATTCGAGGAACTGGCCGAGAAGGTCTCCAGGCTGCCGATCTCCGACGAGCGCGCTAGGGCCTTCTCCCGATTCATGTTCTCCGGCTCCTTCGAAGTCGAAACGGACCAGCAGGGCCGGATCCTGCTGCCCGCGGCCATCAAGGAGTGGTCCGGGGTCGGGGCGGACGCCGTCGTGGTCGGCGCGCGAGATCACGTCGAGATCTGGGACCCGGGCCGGTGGGCGAAGTCGCAGCAGGCCGTCAACTCGGCCGACGCGCTCGCCTCGCACCTGACCGGGCTGGGCATCTGACATGAACGACAACTTCCGGGATCCGCTCGGTGTGGCTTCCGACGGCACGTCCGTCGAGGGCTCTCCCGAGGGGGGCGCCGAAAGGGAGGTAGGGCACCTGCCGGTGATGGTGGACGAGGTACTTGAAACTCTCGCCGCCAGAGCCGACAGCCTCCATATCGACGCCACCCTCGGTGGAGCAGGCCATGCCGAGCGAATCCTGGAGGCTTGCGCCCCTGATGGCCGCCTCCTCGGACTCGACGCCGACGGGGCGGCCATCGCCAGGGGAAGGCGCCGCCTCGCCCGCTTCGGCGATCGGGCGGTGCTGCGGCAGGCCAACTTCCGCGAGCTGCAGGTTGTCGCGCCGGAAACCGGATTCGGGGCGGTGGACGGGCTGCTGCTGGATCTGGGGCTGTCGAGCTACCAGCTCGGCGACGTCCAACGCGGTTTCGGCTTCCGAGCCGGCGGGCGGCTCGACATGCGCTTCGACACCAGCCGCGGCCGCCCGGCCGCGGACCTGCTCGCGACCCTGGACGCCCGCGAGTTGACGGCGCTGTTCCGCAAGTACGGAGAGGAGCCCTTCGCCGGGCGCATCTCTCGGGCGATCGTGGAGACCCGGAGCAGGACGCCCATAGAGACCGCCGAGCAGCTGGCCGCGCTCGTGGAGCGGTCCGTGCCTGCGCCTCGGGCTCACCGGACTCACCCGGCCACGCGTGTCTTCCAGGCGCTTCGCATCGCCGTGAACGACGAGCTCGGCGCCCTGGAGGCCGGGCTGGCCGCGTCCCTGGTGCTGCTGCGGCCGGGCGGCCGTCTCGTGGTCCTGAGCTACCACTCCCTGGAGGACCGCATCGTCAAGCGTTTCATCGCGACCGAGCAGCGGGGCTGCGTTTGCCCGCCCGAGATCCCGATCTGCGTCTGCGGTCGCACGCCACGCCTTCGATCGCTCGGCAAGTCGCGCACGCCGAGCGCCGCAGAGGTCCAATCCAATCCGCGTTCCCGGAGCGCGCGACTCCGCGGCGCGGAGCGAGTAGCCGCATGAGCGCCGACCGGGAAGGTGGAAGCCGATGAGCAAGCGTCACCAGGCCAGCCGTCGCCGCACCTATGGCCGCCGTCAGCACGAGCTGCACGAGCGGACGGATCGCCTCGTCGGCGTCATGGATTGGCTCGGCGAATCCACCCTCCCCGATACCAAGCAGCGCTGGATCACCGAGCCGGCAGTCCGCTGGGCGGCCGGTGACGGACTCCAGCTTCAACGGATCGATTAGATGGCCGTTTACGAGGGCGCTCGGCCGCGCTCCACGTTCCTGCCGCGCCGGCGCCTGGAGGCTCCCCTCCTCCGCCCCCAGGCGCCGGCGCTTCCGCGCCGGCGGTCGCGCATCGCGATGCGCGCCAATCGGCGTCCTCGCTCGGTGGGAATGATCATCGGCGCGATCGTCGTCGCCTTCCTGATGAGCTTCTTCTCGCTCGTCCAGACGGTCCGCATCTCGGCCAGCGGCTACGACATGGCCCAGCTCAACGACGAGTACCTGCAGCTCCAGAACCAGCGGCAGCAGATCACCTCCGACATCGACCGGGTCGGTCGCCAATCCGCCATCCGCCGCCAGGCGATAGCCGACGGCCTGAACCAGCTGCCCGGGCCGGTCGTTCTGCCGGCCCGCTAGGGAGCCGGACCGATGCTCGGCCGAACCGATTCGCGAGCCCGCCTGTTCATGCTGCTGCTGGCGGTGATGGTCGCCTCGACCGGTATGGCAGCGCGCCTCGCCTACTGGCAGATAGGCCAGCAGCACGCCCTGTCGGAGATGGCTGCCCAGGGGACGGTGTACACGAAGACGATCCCGGTGCAGCGTGGCGCGATCTACGACAGGACCGGCACGATCGTGCTTGCCAGGACCATCTACCTGTATCGGGTGATCGGTGACCCGCACGACCTCACGGACGCCCAGAAAAGCCTCACCACGAGAGCCCTGATCGACTATCTATCCCTGGGCGACGAGGACGCGGCCAAGATCAAGGCCGCGATGGCCGGCACCTCGTATTACATCGTTCTCGCGACCGACGTAGACGCGGACGTCGTCCAGGAGATGCTCAAGGACCAGGCCTACGGCGGTCTGGCCGGGATCTCGTTCGAGCAGCAACCGGTCCGCGTCTATCCCCAGGCCGGCGGGGCGCCGCACACGTCGCTGGCCGCCCAGCTCCTCGGCTTCGTGAATGCCGCCGGTGAAGGGCAATACGGGATCGAGCAGAAGTACGACTCCGTGCTCGCGGGCCGGCCGAGGGTCGTCCAGATCGACCCGACGGTGATGGGACCGGCGGGCACGCAGATCGTGGACCCCGGGTCGAACGGTCAGGACATCCGCACCAGCATCGACGCCAGCCTGCAGCTCCAGGTCGAGCAGGAGGTCTTCGCCACCTGGGTGGCCGACAGGGCCAAGACCGTCTCCGCGGTCGTCATGGACCCTAATACCGGCGAGGTCCTGGCAGAGGCGAGCTACCCCACGTACGACGCCAATGTCTACTACGAGGTCGCTGACCAGAACCCCGACCTGTTCATGGATCCGGTGGTCACCAGGGCCTACGAGCCTGGATCGGTCTTCAAGATGCTCACCGCCTCCGCCGCTCTCGAGACGAAGACGACCCTGCTGTCGACCCAGATCGACGACACGGGCATCCTCAAGCTGCCTGGCGGTGAGGAAGTCGCCGACGCCGACCGCCGGGCGATGGGCTGGATGAGCTTCGGCGATATGGTCGCCTGGTCTCGGAACGTCGGCGTCTCTCAGGCCGCCTTCCGGCTCGGCAAGAGCACGGCCGCCGCGTCCAAGGTGCTGTATCAGACATGGCAGAGCTACGGCATCGGCCAGAAGACCGGCATGGACGTTGCCGGCGAGGTGCCCGGAATAGCCCGCAATCCGGCGGCCGACCCCTGGGCCAAGATGGACCTTGCCAACGCCTCGTTCGGCCAGGGCGTGGCGGCCACCCCGATCCAGATCGTGCGGGCGTACGCGGCGATGGTCAACGGCGGGAACCTGGTCACGCCGCGGGTCGTCCTCTCCGACGCCAAGATCGGCGAGGCCGCGGCCGTCACGCAGACGGGCACACCGATAATCAGCGCGAGTGTGGCGAGCAGCCTCACCGGGCTGATGGAGCACGTCCTGACGGCGGTCCCGTCGTACGCACAGCGAACGTACATCAAGGGCTACTACGTGGGGGGGAAGACAGGCACCGCCCAGATCTGGGATCAGAAGCTCGACGACGGCAAGGGCGGCTGGAAGGTCAACGACTACAACTACAGCTTCTACGGCTGGATCGGCCACAGCAAGCCGGACCTGGTCATCGGCACGGTCATCTACGAAGGGACGCCCACGCTCATCAAGCAGGGCGTGCTGGATATGCCCGTCCAGTCGTACGAGCTGTTCCGTCGGATCGCGACGGACGCCGTGACGACGGAGCGGATTCCGCCCAACCCGGACGGACCCCTGCCGCCCGGAACCAGGAAAGCGACGCCGCAGGGGTGACGGCAGCCTCCGGCACCGAGCGCCGTTGGCTGTGCGACACTGGGCAGGTGACTGACGCCCGCCAACCGGAGTCTCGGCCCGGAGCTGGGCCGCTCCCCCTGACCGCTGCCGAGATCGCCGCGGTTACCGGTGGCCGGCTGGTTCTCGCCTCCGAGCGACCGATCTCCGGCGTCGTCGTGGACTCGCGCCTGGTCCGGGACGGCAACCTCTTCGTGGCCCTCCCGGGCGAGCGGACCGACGGCCATCGCTTCATCGGCGCAGCCCTGGCCCTCGGGGCCGCGGCTCTCCTGGTGTCCGAGCTCCCGGAGCCGGACGCGGAACTGGCGCGCGGCGCTGCCTCGGTGATCGTCGTTCCGGACACGCTGCTGGGCCTCCACGCCGTGGCCGCGGCGTGGCGAGCGCGCTTCTCGCCGCTGGTCGTCGGAGTGACCGGCAGCATCGCCAAGACCTCGACCAAGGAGGCGATCGCCGCCGTCCTCGAGGAGCGCTTCGCCACGCTCAAGAGCGAGGGCAACGCTAACAACGAGATCGGCCTGCCGCTCACGGTGCTGCGCATGGGTCCCGAGCACCAGGCCGCCGTGCTGGAGATGGGGATGTACGTGGGCGGCGAGATCGCCCAGCTGGCGGCGATCGCGCGCCCCAGGATCGGGGTAGTGACGGCCGTGCGCGAGGTCCATCTCTCGCGCATCGGCTCGATCGAGGCGGTGGAGCGGGCCAAGGGCGAGCTGCTCGAGGCGCTGCCGGCCGACGGCGTGGCGATCCTCAATGCCGACGACCCGCGGGTCCTGCGAATGCTTGACCGAACCGCCGCGCGAGCCCTGACCTACGGTTTCGCGACGGAGGCCGACGTGCGCGCCGAGGGGGTCGTCGCGGCGGGCCTGGACGGGATGAGCTTCACGCTGGTCACGCCCGCGGGGCGGGTCCGGACAGCCACTCCCGCTCTGGGGCGGCACGGCGTTCACAACGGGCTGGCCGCCGCGGCCGTGGGTATCGCCGCCGGGCTGGACCTCGATCTGATCGCCGCCGGTCTCCGCCGCGGCTGGCAGGCGCAGCACCGGGACCAGATCGTGCGCGCCGGCAGCCTCACGATCCTCGACGATTCATACAATGCGTCTCCAACGTCGATGATCGCCGCGCTCGAGCTGCTGGCAACTCTGCCGGGCCGTCACGTCGCGGTCCTGGGGGAGATGCGGGAGCTCGGCGAGGCTCACGATCGAGGCCATCGCGAGGTGGGGGCGGCGGCAGTGGGCCTGGTGGACATCGTGGTCGTGGTGGGCGAAGGAGCGGCCGGCATCGTGGCCGGGGCGGCCTCGCTGGGCGAGGCGGTCGTGGCGGTGCCCGATCGAGCCGCGGCCCTCGCCGCCTTGCGCGAGATGCTCCGGCCTGGCGATGCGGTCCTGGTGAAGGCCTCGCGGGGGGCTGAGCTCGAATGGATAGTCGAATCTCTGGCGGGGAGTTGGGGGAGTCGGTCAGACGGCGGCGCGCCTGGATCCGGCGCGGCAGCGTCTGACGAAGCCTTGGAGGATGACCGTTGAACGAGCACGGGGTCGTGTTCATCCAGGGGCTGCTGCTCGCCTTCGGCTGCGTCGTGATTCTCATGCCGCCCTACGTCCGGCTGCTGCACTGGCTGGGCATGGGCAAGAAGATCCGCGAGGAGGGCCCGGGGTCGCACCTGGTCAAGCAGGGCACGCCCACGATGGGCGGAGTCCTGATGGTCGCAGTCATCCTCGTTCTGGCCTACTTCCTCGACGCGATGGACGCCTCGACCTACTCGCCGCTGGTCGTGCTCGCGCTCGTGGGCGCGCTCGGCGCCGCCGACGACTTCCTCAACGCCCGGACCGGGTTCGGCATCAGGGGTCGCCAGAAGATCGTGTGGCAGACGGTCGTGGCAATCGGCGTCGCGATCTACGTCCAGAACCACTTCGGCTTCAACGGCGTTCGCATCCCTTTCGTCGGGGATGTCGAGCTGACGTCGATCATCCAGATCCCGTTCACGGACAGGGGCGTCGAGACCGGGGCGATCTTCTTCATCGTCGTCGCGGTGGCGGCGATCGTCGGCGCCAGCAACGGCGTGAACCTGACCGACGGGCTCGACGGCCTGGCCGGCGGCACGCTCGTTTTCGCCTTCATCAGCTACTTCATGATCGCCTTGCTCAACGAGCCGGCACAGCCGAACCTGGCGCTCGTCTGCGCCATAGTGGTCGGCGCCATCATCGGCTTCCTGTGGTTCAACGTGCACCCGGCCCAGGTCTTCATGGGCGACTCGGGCGCGCTCTCGCTGGGCGGCATGCTGGCGGTGGTGGCGCTCATCACCGGCCAGGTCATGATCCTGCCCTTGATCGGCCTGATCTTCGTCCTCGAGACCGCGTCGGACATCATCCAGGTTGGCAGCTTCAAGCTCCGCCACAAGCGCGTCTTCCGCATGGCGCCGCTGCATCACCACTTCGAGCTCGGCGGCTGGGACGAAGAGAAGGTGACGATGCGGTTCTGGATCGTGGGCGCGCTGGCGGGCCTGCTCGGGGTGACGCTCTTCGTCTCCTCGATCCCGAAGTAGGCAGGCCATGGAACGACGCATCGTCGAGCTCGATCGCCTGACCGCCGCGGCGGTCCGCGACGGCGCTCTCGACGGGCGGTCGGTCACGGTGCTGGGCCTGGCGCGCAGCGGCATCGCGATGGCGCGCTTCTTCGCCGATGCCGGAGCGCACGTGACCGTCTACGACGGCAGAGCAGTGGGCGACTTGAGATCGGCGATCGAGGCGCTGGGCGGGCGACCGATCGGGCTGGCGCTCGGGCCCGAAGTCGACCCGGCGAGCGCCTGGGCCGCTGCCGACCTGGTCGCGACCTCGCCCAGCATCAACCCCGACTTCCCGACGGCCGAACCCCGCCTGCGAGCCGCGCTTGCCGGGCTGGTCGAGGCCCACCGCGCCGACCCCGGCGGGGCGCCGGCCCTGGTGAGCGAGCCCGACCTCGTGCTGCGGATGTGCCCCTGCCCGACGATCGGGGTCACGGGCACGAAGGGCAAGACCACGACCTCGTCGCTGACCGCCGCGCTGCTGGCCCGGGATGCCGCTCATCCGGCGATCCTGGGCGGCAACATCGGCAACCCGCTGATCGAACGACTGACCGCGCTCACGCCCGAGCACCGGGTCGTCATCGAGCTATCCGAGCTCCAGCTGCCGACGCTCTCCCGCGGGACGACGGTGGCCGTGTACACGAACGTAACCTCGGACCATCTAGACCGCCACGGATCCCTGGCCGCGTACCGGGCGGTGAAGCGGCGGCTGGCCGAGCTGGTCGACCCTGCCGGCGCCCTCGTTCTGAACGCCGAGGATCCGGTGGTGGCCGCTTACTCCGAGCTGCAGGCGGCGCCGGTGGTCCAGTACCGGCGCGAGCGGCCGCTGCCGGGCGGCCTCGGCGTGGAGGACGGCTGGATCGTGGCCGCGGGCGTGCAACGGCTGGCCCTGGCCGGCGGGGGCGCGGCGGAGGTGGGGCTCAGCGGCCGCATCATGCCGATCTCCGAACTCTCGATTCCGGGCGCCCACAACGTCTCCAATGCCCTTGCCGCGGTTGCCGTCGCGCTCTTGTTCGGCCTCCCGGCCAAGACGATCCGCCGCGCCGCCGGCGCGTTCGCCGGAGTGGAGCACCGCCTCGAGCAGGTCACGACCGTCGACGGCGTGCGCTTCATCAACGACTCGCAGGGAACGCAGCCGGACGCCGTGATCGCGGCCCTGCGGGCATTCCCGCGGCCTCTCGTGCTGATCGCCGGTGGGCGCGACAAAGGCGTGGACCTGTCCGGCCTGGGGCCGGTCGTGGCGGAGAGGGCGGACGCGGCCGTGCTGATCGGCGAGTCGGGGCCGGCGCTCGCCGCACTGTTCCGCGAATGCGGCGTGGCCCGCGTCGAGATGGCGGCCACTCTCCAGGAGGCCGTGGAGCTCGCCGACGCAATCGCCCACGAGGCGCTCGCCGCGCTGGCCGCGCAGGCAGAGGCGGGCGGCGACGACGCCGTGGGCCGCGCGACCGTTCTGCTCAGTCCGGCTGCCGCGAGCTTCGACATGTTCGCGGACTACGCCGCCCGGGGTGCCGCCTTCCGAGCTGCCGCCGATGCCCTGGCCCGGCGTCGCGCGGTCGCGAGGTCGCGTCGATGAGAGACTTCGGGCCGGCCTCGATCGGCCGCCGCAACGAGGCCGTCGAGATGGAGCGGGTCAGTCGGGCCGGCGGTCGGGACCGCGCCGGTGCCAGGGAGCTGCCGATTCGACCGCCGGCCCTCGACTCCAGGGGCGGGCCCAAACGGGACCTCCACGACCCGGATTGGGTGATCGTCGTCGCCGTCGTCGCCCTGGCCGCCATCGGCATCCTGATGGTCTACTCGGCCTCGGCCATCCCTTCGTACGCAGCCAGCCAGAACTCATTCCAGATGGTGGCGCCCCAGATCCTGGCGGGTCTGGCCGGCCTGGCGGCGATGATCGTCCTGGCCCGCCTCGACTATCGCTACCTGCGCCAGGCCAGCATCGTGCTGGCGATCGTGGCCGTCGTGCTGCTGGTCGTGGTCCTGATCCCCTGGGTCGGCGTGTCGCACAACGGCTCGTCGCGCTGGATCAAGCTCGGGCCGCTCTTCGAGGTCCACCCGTCCGAGGTGGCGAAGCTCGCGCTGGTGGTCTACCTGGCGCACTGGCTGGCAACCCGCGGCACTCAGATCAAGAGCTTCTTCCACGGCACGGTCCCGTACTGGATCATCGTCCTCCCGTTCGTGGTCCTGGTCGCCCGGGAGCCGGACCTCGGGACCACCAGCATCATCGTGCTCATCGCGCTGACTCTCTTCTTCGTGGCCGGGGCGAACCTCATCCACCTGGGGATGGCCCTCGTAGGCGGCGCAGCTGGCGGCGCGCTGCTGGTCCTGACCATCGGGGCGTACCCGCTGCAGCGGATCCAGGTCTTCCTCGACCCGTGGGCCGACCCCAGCGGGGCCGGCTACCACACCATCAAGGGCCTGGAGGCGCTCGGGGCGGGAGGGCTCCTCGGCACCGGTCTGGGCCAGGACAAGGTGATCGTGCCGAACGACTTCAACGACTTCATCTTCTCCGTCATTGCCCAGGAGCTTGGATTCGTCGGCGGCCTGGTCGTCATCGGCCTGTTCGTCGCCCTGGCCTGGGCAGGGATCCGAACGGCACTTCGGGCGCCCGACACCTTCGGCGGCTTGATGGCGGCCGGGATCACGGCCTGGATCTGCTTCCAGGCGATCGTCAACATGTGCGTCGTCCTGGCGCTGGTTCCGGTCACCGGCATCACTCTTCCGTTCGTGTCCCAGGGCGGCTCGTCCCTCGTCGTGAGCTTCGCGGCGGTCGGGATTCTCCTGTCCATCTCGCGGGAAACCGTGGAGCGAGGTTGGGTCAATGCGTCTGCTGATAGCGGGCGGGGGTACGGGAGGACATATCTACCCGGCTCTCGCCGTAGCTCGATCGTTGCAGGCACGACCGGCCGCTCCTGAGCTGGCCTGGGTCGGCGGCCACCGCGGCCTGGAGTCGCAGGTCGTTCCGGAGACGGGGATTCCGCTCCGGCGCCTGGCGCTGCGCTCGCTCCGGACGGTCGACCTCGACCTCCACGCCCTGCTCGATCCGATCCGGCTGTGCCTGTCGATGCCGCAAGCGGTGGCGATGCTGATCGCGCGCAGACCGGCGGCCATCTTCACGACCGGCGGATACGTGGCGGTGCCGATCCTGGTGGGGGCCGCCCTGCTGCGCATCCCCGTGGTGATGTGGGACGGCAACGTCGTCCCGGGACGGAGCGTCCGCTGGACAGCCCGGATGGCGCGTTGCCTGACGGTTAGCTTCGAGGCCACGTGCCGGGCGCTCGGCGGGCGCAAGCCCTGCTTCGTCACGGGGACGCCGATCCGAAACCCAGGTGCGGTGGATCGCGCCGCTGCCCGCGCCCAGCTGGACATGGGACCGAACGATCGGCTGCTGCTTGTGTTCGGCGGATCGCAGGCGGTCCGGCGCTTCAATGATGCCGTGGCCGAAGCACTGCCTCGACTGGTCGAGAAGGTGCGAGTCCTGCACGTGACCGGCGACGCCGGGTTCGAGGCGGCGGTCGCGGCGAGGGAGGCGCTGCCGGCGAAGCTGCGCGACCGCTACCGCCCCGAGCGGTTCCTGCGCGACGAGATGACGACGGCCCTGGCGGCGGCCGACCTGGTCGTGGGCCGCGCCGGCTCCTCGACGCTGGCGGAGGTCGCGGCGTTCGGGCTGCCGATGGTGGTGGTTCCGTATCCGCATGCGGCCGGCCACCAGCGGCTCAACGCCGAGGAGATGGTCCGAGCCGGGGCGGCGCGGCTAGTGGAGGACGAGGCGTTCGACGCGGAGGCGCTGCTGGCGGCGGCCGCCATCCTCGACGATCCCGCCGAGCAGGCCGCGATGGCGGCGGTGGCTCGCTCGCTGGCACGACCCGGCGCGGCGGACGCGGTCGCGGAGCTGGTGATGGCGGCCGCGGAGCGGCGCCGCTTCCCGGAGTCGGGGGCGATCGACGCGATCTCCCGGGGTGGGGCCTCGTGATGGGCGGGCGCGCCACGGCCGGGGCCGCGGGCAGGCGGACCACGGCCGGCGCTGCTGCCGGAGACCGGCGGGCTCTGGCCGTGGAGATCGCCCGCGTCGCCGGCGTCAGGCCGCGTCTCGACGAACCTCTCGCCCGCCACACGACGATGCGCGTCGGCGGTCCGGCGGACCTCCTCGCCGTCGCCCACGACGCGGGTCGGCTCGCCGCCCTCGTTCGTGTCGCCCGCGAGGCGGAGATCCCTCATGTCGTCATCGGTCGCGGCAGCAACCTGGTGGTCAGCGACGCGGGCTTCCGCGGCCTGGTGATCGTCTCGCGGGCGGAGGGCTGCCGCGTGGAGGGCAACAGCGTCATCGCGGAAGCGGGCGTGCCCCTGGCTCGCGCCGCGACGCTCGCGCAGCGCGCCGGCCTGAGCGGGCTGGAGTTCGGCCTGGCCATCCCGGGCACTGTCGGCGGCGCCGTCTGGGCAAACGCCGGCGCCCACGGCTCCGACGTCGCCGCCGTGCTCGAGACCGCCCGTATCCTGCGCGGCGACGGCACGGAAGCGGACGAGCCGGTCGCGGCCCTCGGCCTGGCCTACCGTGAGAGCCGGCTCAAGCGCTCGCTAGGGCAGGGGAGTGCCGCCTCGACCGCCCCCTCGGCCAACTCGACCGCCCGCCCGGCCACCTCGGAGATCGTTCTCGAGGTCACGTTCCGTCTCGCGCCGGCCGATCCCGGGGCGATCCAGGCCCGCCTCGACGAGATTCGCCGCTGGCGCCGGGAGCACCAGCCGCTCAACCTGCCGAGCGCCGGCAGCATCTTCCGCAACCCGCCGGGCGACTCGGCCGGCCGTCTGATCGACGCCTCGGGGCTCAAAGGGGCGCGCGTCGGCGGCGCAGCGATCAGCGACCGCCACGCCAACTTCATCGTCAACGACCGAGGGGCCACCGCCGCCGACGTGCGCCGCCTGGCGGAGATGGCCCGGGCGGAGGTCGCGCGCAGGTTCGGGATCGAGCTGGTATACGAGGTTCAGTTCCTGGGCGATTGGTCGCACTGGGAGCAGGAGGAGAGATGAGAGGCGACATGACCGGCCCGCAGACGCGTACTACCGAGCGCCGCAGAGGCGGCAAGGCAGTCGTCGTCCTGATCGGGGGACCTTCGGCCGAGCACGACGTCTCGGTCGTCTCGGGTTGGGCGATCGCCGATGCCCTCGAGGAGTCCGGATACGCCGTCGAGCGTGTCTTCATCGACCTGTCGGGCCGGTGGTGGCAGGTTCCGGCGACGGCCACTTCGGGGCGCCCTCGCCCCGGCAGCTTCGACGATCCCGCGGTCCTCGGCGCCCAGGGGCCGTGGCTGCCGGGCCAGGCCCTCGACCGCATCGCCCGCCGCCCCGTCGCCCCAATCGTCTTTCCCGCCCTGCACGGGCCGTTCGGCGAGGACGGTACGGTCCAGGCGCTGCTCGAGGCTTACGACCTCGCCTACGCCGGCGCGGGCGTGGCCGCCTCGGCGGTCGGGATGGACAAGGCCCTGTTCAAGCGCCTCGTGCGTGGCCTCGGCATGCCCGTCGTGGAGTGGGTCGAGGTCACGGCGTCGCGCTGGACGAGCGGACGCCAGCCGGTCCTCGACGAGATCGGGGCTTTCTCCGATCGCTGCAACGAGCCGCGGCTGATGGTCAAGCCGGCTCGCATGGGGTCGTCGGTCGGGATGTCCATCGCCCATGTGCCGGCCGAGCGCGGGCGCGCCCTGGATGAAGCCTTCCGGTTCGACAGCCTGGCGATCGTCGAGCGCTATCTCGACCATCCGCGCGAGCTCGAGGTGGCCGTTGTGGGCAACGACCCGGCCGCCCTGGACGCCTACGGGCCGGGCGAGGTCTTCCCGGGCCGGGAGTTCTACGACTACGTGGCCAAGTACAACGACGGCGTCTCCGAGGTGACTCCGAAGGCGGATCTCGGCGAGGCCCTCGGACGGCGAATTCGCTCGATCGCGCTGGACGCCTATCGGGCCATCGGCTGCGAGGGTTTCGCCCGAGTCGACTTCCTGCTCGCCGGCGACGAGGTCTATCTCAACGAGATCAACACCATCCCGGGCTTCACGCCCATCAGCCTCTTCCCGCAGATGGCGGCCACGGGGCTGGGCAGCTTCGGGGCCGTATGCCGGCGGATCGTCGAGCTGGCCGAGGAGCGTCAGGCCTCCCGCGTGCGGCGCCGCCTGACCACCGCGGACCTGCCGCGCTGAGCGCGCCGAGCCGATGCCGATGAGACGCGACCTGCCGCTCCACCGCCCCGGTATGCAGGTCCGCCGCCAGCCGATCCGCCGGGCGACGCCGCGGCTGCGCTCGACGCAGATCTACGCCCTGGTGCTGATGTTCCTGTGCGTGCTCACGATCATCTCGCTGGGCGGCTCGCCTTTGTTCGCCGCGCGGCATCTGGAGGTCCACGGCGCGACCTTCACCGGCGAGGCGGCCGTGCGCCGGATCGTCGGCATGGAAGGCAATCCGAATCTGTTCCGCTTCCGCTCCGACCGGGTCGCGGCGGAGCTCGCGGCGCTGCCGGCGGTCGAGTCGGCTCGGGTCGAGGTCAGGCTGCCGGATACGGTCGTCGTGACCCTGGTCGAACGCGTGCCCAAGCTGATTTGGGTGATCGGGGACCGGCGCTTCGTCATCGACGACGGCGGGTCTCTCTTCGGCCAGGTCGACACCGTGGGCAACCCCGTGTACCCGCAGCCCGGGGCGGGCGCGCCCGAGGCCAGCCCGTCGAGCGCCAGCCCTTCGAGCGCGAGCTCGTCCGGCTCGCCCGCTTCTCCCGACGAGGGCGCGAGCGGCGACGGTTCGGAGGCGCCGTCGACCGGTCAGCCCGATGGACGAGTGGCCCAGGCCGCGAAGGCCACGCCCAAGGCGACGCCCATAGCAACGCCCAAGGCGACGCCCAAGGCCACGCCCAAACCGACGGCCGGTGCCAGCGCGACCGCCAGCCTGGTGCCGCCGCCGTCGCTGCTGCCGGTTCCGACCGCCGACCCCGCCGGGTTTGCGGGCCCGCTGGTCGTGAGCCTGCCCGTCGTCTACGATCGCCGCGCCGAGGACGCGCAGCTGAGCCTGGGCGACGCCGTCGATCCGATCGCCCTCGACGCGGCCTATCGCCTGGGCGCCGTCACGCCGGCGGACGTGGGCAGCCAGGCGCCGAGCCTGGTCATCGTCCTGGACGACGACCACGGTTTCACGCTCAGCTCGGGTCCCAACGGCTGGGTGGCCGAGTTCGGCTTCTACACTCAGACCCTGCGCAAGGACGACGTCATCCCGATGCAGGTCCGCGACCTGCGGGCGCTGCTACTCAACTACGGCGAGAACCACGTGGCCTGGGTCTGGCTCGTCGCGGACATCGCCGACAATCGCGTCAACACATACCTGGCGAGGTGAGCGTTGCAGAGGAACGGACGCATTCGAAGTGCCCCGGTCGGACGCCGCCGGATCGGTCAAACTAAGCCCGGGGCCGGGCGCCAGGCACCGACCGAGACAGTAAGCCGAGGACGGAGCGAGTGGAACGCGAAGCGGTACTGGTCGGAATCGACGTCGGTACGAGCAAGGTTTGCGCGCTCATCGGTGAGGTGGGGCGCGATGGCGGCCTGACCATCGTCGGCAAGGGCGTCGTGCCGTCGGCCGGTCTCAAGAAAGCCGTCGTGGTCAACATCGAGCAGACGGTTCGGTCGATCGCCGGCGCCGTCGAGCATTCGGAGCGTTCGTCCGGGTATCAGATCGACCGCGCCTTCGTCGGCGTCGGGGGCCAGCACGTCGAGAGCCAGAACTCGCGTGGGGCGGTTGCCGTCAGCGGCCACCACCGCGAGGTCACGCGCGAGGACATCCTCCGGGCCACGGAAGTTGCGCGCGCCGTCACGATCCCGTCCAACCGCGAGGTCCTTCACGTCCTGCCGCGCGGCTTCATCGTCGACGGCCAGGAGGGCGTGAAGGATCCGCTCGGCATGAGCGCCATCCGCCTCGAGATCGAGACTCACATCGTCACCGCCTCCGCTACCGCGGTCCGGAACCTGGCCAAGTGCGTCCAGTCGGCCAACGTCAAGATCGACGAGCTGGTGGCTGCCTCGCTCGCGTCGGCCGAGTCGGTCCTGTCGGAGACGGAGCGTGAGCTCGGCGTCGCCGTCGTGGACATCGGCGCCGGCACGATCGACATGGCTCTCTTCCTCGACGGTCAGGCCTACAAGACCGCGGTCCTGCCGGTCGGCGGGAACAACGTGACCAACGACGTCGCGATCGGGCTCAAGACCAGCCTGCAGGTCGCCGAGGAGCTGAAGATCCAGCACGGCAGCTGCGACCTGTCGACCGTACGAGCCGACGAGATGATCAGCGTCTCGATGCTGGGCGAGCCGGCCGGCCGAACGGTCAGCCGGATGGACATCTGTCAGATCATCGAGGCTCGAATGCGGGAAACCTTCGAGCTGCTGCGGGCCGAGATCCGTATGGCCGGCGAGGGCATGCTTCCGGCGGGCGTCGTTCTGACCGGCGGCTCCGCTCAGCTCGGCGGCGCCGCGGCCCTGGGCCGCGAGGTCCTGGACATGCCGGTCCGCGTGGCCGGGCCAACGGACGTCGGCGGGCTGACGGACAACATCCTCAACCCTGCCTACAGCACCGCCATCGGCCTGTTGCTGTGGGGCGCCCGGAGCCTGGAGGGCAGCGACGCCTCGCGCTACGAATCAGCCCCGGTAGGCGGTGCCGCGGGTCGATTCCGCGACGCGCTCCGCCACCTGTTCCCGTAGGGCCCGGATGCACCGGATCGCCGCTTGCATCTCATCCGGTCAGCCGGCGCATTCCGGCGTTGGCTCCTGCGCTTCTCGCTCACGCACCTCCAGGTGCGCTCGCTCCGATGCTCGTCGCCGCCTTGGCCTGCGCTCGTCGGCCCGGCGATCTGCGTCGCGTGACCGGTGCATCCGGGCCCCTAGGCCCCTCTATTGAAGATCGCCGAGCTGACGGTCCAAACAGGGCGTCACCGCGGGCTGCACGATCTGACCGATGCCTGCGAACGGTTCGTCGCCGGCGAGGGCGACGGCCTCCTCGTCGTCTTCGTCCCGCATGCCACGGCCGGAGTCGTAGTCATGGAGCTGGGTGCCGGCTCCGACGCGGATCTGATGGCTGCCCTCGACCGGCTGCTTCCCCGGACCGCGAGCTGGGTTCACCAGCACGGCTCGCCGGGTCATGGCGCCGATCACGTCGTGCCTCTCCTGGCGCCGCCGTCGCTGACGATACCCGTCGTCTCGGGCCGGATGACGCTCGGCACCTGGCAGTCGATCGCGCTGCTCGACCCAAATCCGGACAACTCCGTCCGGACCGTTCGCCTGACCTTCGCCCCGGCCTAAGAGGGCCCGTTCGGGCGGCGGGAAGGGCAAGTTGGGGCGATCGGCGAACTCGGCCCCAAAGTGCGCACGTTTGTTCGCATCGCACGCTCAGACACCGCGTTTCAGCATGCGATTGACAGGGCATGCAAACCAAACTCGGCGTATACTTGTCAACATCCGAGCCGACCCTGCGCCGCGCTACACCTCTACAGATCTCGGGCGGCCGGACCGAACGACAGGCATCAGCCGGAGAGCCACCGGAGGATAGGAAATGCCGCTACGGTCCGATTCCGAGAACTTCGCCCTGATCCGGGTCATTGGTGTCGGTGGCGGCGGGTCCAACGCCGTCAACCGGATGATCCGGGCCGAGATGATGGGCGTGGAGTTCATCGCCTGCAATACGGATGCCCAGGCCCTTCTCCAGTCAGACGCGCCCCACAAGATCCGCATCGGCGACAAGATCACGCGCGGTCTCGGCGCGGGTGGCGACGCCTCGATCGGCCAGAGAGCGGCCGAGGAAGACGCCGAGAAGATCACGGATGCACTGCGCGATTCGGACATGGTCTTCATCACGGCCGGACTGGGCGGCGGCACTGGCTCTGGCGCCGCTCCGATCGTGGCCGAGATCGCCAGGGACCTGGGCGCGCTGACGATCGGCGTCGTGACCAAGCCCTTCGCCTTCGAGGGCGTCCGCCGCAAGCTGGTGGCTGAGCAAGCCGCCGAGGCGCTCAGGGCCAAGGTGGACACTCTGATCACGATCCCCAACGATCGCCTGCGCGACGTGGTCCAGAAGAACACCTCCCTGGTGGAGGCCTTCCGCTTCGTGGACGATGTCCTGCGCCAGGGCGTCCAGGGGATCAGCGACATCATCACCGTCCCCGGCCTGATCAACCTCGACTTCGCGGACGTCCGGACGATCATGAAGGACGCCGGCTCGGCGCTGATGGGCATCGGCCGGGCGACGGGCGACAACCGCGCTCTCGACGCGACCAGGCAGGCGATCGCCAGCCCGCTCTTGGAGATCAACATCAACGGCGCCCAGGGCATCCTCTTCAACGTCTCGGGCTCGTCCAACCTCAGCCTCTTCGAGGTCACGGAAGCCGCCGAGGAGATCCGCTCCGTGGCGGATCCGGAGGCGAACATCATCTTCGGCACGAGCTTCGACGATCGCCTCGGCGACGAGGTCATGATCACGGTCATCGCCACGGGCTTCGACGCCACTCGCAAGCGCGAGCCGGTGCGGCGCGAGGCGGGAGCGGCGACGCCGGGCGCCGGCCATTCGCAGCGCTTCGAGACCGCGGACTTCCTGGCGGAGCTGGAGCGCCAGCGCATGCACTCCGCGGAGCCGGTGCCGGTCCACGTCCGCGGCGCGGGCACGTACGGGCCCACGGGCACGCTCGAGCGCGCGCCGGTGCCGGTGCCGATCCAGACCACGCCGTCCGTTCGCCGGCCGCAGGTCGATCGGCCGCGGCCCACCTACGACGACACGGATCTCGAGATCCCGAGCTTCCTGCGGCGGCCTCCGCAGGAGGAGAAGGGGTAACCCTTCGCCGCGTTGGGCTCAGCTCCGGATCCAGAGGCGATGGCTGCCTTCTCTGCCGCGCGTGAGCGTGTCCTTGCGGCCGTCTCCGATGCCTGCCGGCGTGCCGGGCGCGATCCGGCGGGCGTCCAGCTCGTGGCCGTCTCCAAGACCGTGCCGGCGGCTCGGTTGGATGCGGCGGTCGCGGCCGGGCTGACTGTCCTGGGTGAGAACCGTGTCCAGGAGGCCGAGGCCAAGGCACCCCTGCTGCCCGGAGCGAGGTGGCATCTGATCGGCCCGCTGCAGTCGAACAAGGCGCGTCGGGCGGTCGAGTTGTTCGATGTGATCGAATCGGTCGACTCGGTCGAGCTGGCCCGCAGGCTCGATCGATTGGCCGGCGAACTCGGCCGGGCGCCTCTCGGCGCGTACCTGCAGGTGAACGTCGACCGCGACGAGGCGAAGGCCGGGTTTCGGCCCGAAGTCCTGGAGACGGAGCTAGGCGGCCTGGTCGAGCTGCCGAATCTTCGGCTGCTCGGCCTCATGACGGTCGGGCGGCTGGTGGACTCGGCCGAGGAGGCCAGGCCGACGTTCGGGCGGTTGCGCGAGCTTTCCGAGCTGCTGCGCGGTGCGGCGCCGGGGCTGGGCACGGGGCTCTCGATGGGCATGACGGACGACTATCCGGTGGCGGTGGAGGAGGGCGCCACGGTGATCCGCGTCGGTCGAGCGCTGTTCGGGGCGCGGCCGATCGGGTAGGTGCGGGCGACCGCCATGTAGGCCGGCGGGCGGGATACAAGGGCTGCCGGGTGGCGGCTTTGCCGTGCGCGACGATAATCGGGAGAGCGATGGAATCCGATTTCCGCTTCGCCGATCGCCTGCGCCGATCCGAGGTGCGCTTCGCCGTGCGCCTCACGCCCCGCGGCGGGGCCGATCGGGTCGACGGGGTCGACGACGAGGGCGTCCTGCAGGCCCGGGTTGCGACCCCGCCCGTGGGCGGAGCCGCGAACACCGCCCTGATACGGCTCTTGGCCGACGAGCTGGGCGTCTCGCGCAGCGCCGTCCGCCTGGTCGCGGGCGCGACGGGCCGCCACAAGCTGGTGGTCGTGGAGGGCCTCTCGCCCGAGGGGATCGCCGCTCGCTGGCCCGGGATCAAGCTGTAGGACGAGGCGGCCGAGGCCGCGCCCGCCGCGTTGGGACGCCGCCGCTCCGTTCGGCCGCCCGGGTCGCCAGGTCCGGTCGCCCGGCCGCTATAATCGGCCTCCGTCGGCGCCCCGACGCGATGTGGGCGATTAGCTCAGCTGGTTAGAGCGCGCGGTTCACATCCGCGAGGTCACTGGTTCGAGTCCAGTATCGCCCACCACCCCGAGCCACTCTTGCGCCGTGGGGTGACGCGGGCTGCTTCCATCGCTGATCGTGACAGTTGGCGCAGCCGGCATTGCACACCGTCGATTTCTCCTCCCTTCATGGGGTGACTACTATCCAGGCTTGGGCGGCTCGCCGGCCGATCCTGTGACCGCTAGAGGCCGCGGCCGAGCGTGGCCGAGCGTCGCCGACCCGCCAATCGGCGCCCAGACCGCGCCGCGGTTGGAGAGCAGTCGCCGGGTGAATGAACCACAAGTCGGGCGCGGCTCCGCGTCGATAGCAGTCATCGGGTGCATGAACCGCAACTCTGGCCAATCCGCGCGGGTGGGTCGTGCGGATGCGTGCCCGGGCGGCGGGTCCCGTATGATCCGGGCCGGCGTGGTGGCGCGACTTCGGCGGTGCAACGCGGCAGCGCGAGGATGAACAACCGCATGGATCGACAACTTCTCTCGGGCGACGAAGCGGTAGCCCTCGCAGCTCTTCACGCTGGGGTCGCGCTGGGCACGGGCTACCCGGGAACACCATCCACCGAGATCCTCGAGGCTTTCTCCGAGCTGGGTGGGCGGGCCCAGTGGGCGCCCAACGAGAAGGTGGCCCTGGAGGTAGGCCTGGGCGCAGCGTTCGGCAACGCCCGAACGCTGGTTACGATGAAGCACGTCGGCCTCAACGTCGCCGCCGACCCGCTGTTCACAGCCGCCTATACCGGGGTGAGCGGCGTGCTGATCGTGGTCAGTGCCGACGACCCGGGCATGTCGTCCTCGCAGAACGAGCAGGATAACCGCCGATACGCGGTTGCCGCGGGGCTGCCGGCGATCGAACCGGCCGACTCGCAGGAGGCCTACGATTTCTTCTTCACCGCGGTCGAGATCTCGGAGCGCTGGCACCTGCCCGTGCTGTTTCGGATGACGACGCGCGTCTGTCACTCCAAGTCGATCGTCGTGGCCCGCGCTGCCGGCGCCCACTTGCCCGCCCCCGCGCCGCACTTCGAGCACGACATCGCGGGTCGGGTGATGATCCCGGCCAATGCGCGGCCGGCTCATCGGCGCTTGCGGGCGAAGCTCGCGGAGATCGCGGCCTGGGGCGAGGAATGCTCGCTCAACCGCGTGGAGCCCGCTCCGGCCGGAGACCGCGGGCTCGGGATAATCGCCAGCGGCGTCTCGTACCTGCACGCCGCCGAGGCCGCGCCCGGCGCCAGCTTCCTCAAGATCGGCCTGGTCAACCCGTTGCCGATCGAGCGAGCCCGCGCCTTCGTGGCCGGCGTGGAGCGCGCCGTCGTGGTCGAGGAGGGCGATCCGGTCATCGCCGACTCGCTGCGGGCCGCCGGCATCGCCGTCGAATCGAAGGCCGAGATGTACCGCTTCGGCGAGCTGGATGTGCCGCGCGTCCGCCGCATCCTCGCCGGCGACGTCACGCCCGAACCGGCTCCGCCCCGTGGCAAACCGCCGGAGCTGTGCCCGGCCTGCCCCTACCACACCGTGTACGGAACGCTGCAGAAGCACGACTGCATCGTCGCGGGAGACATCGGCTGTTACACCCTCGGCGTCCTGCCGCCGTACGAGGCGATGGACAGCTGCGTGGCGATGGGTGCTTCCATCGGCGTCGGCCTGGGGCTGCGCCACGTCCTCCCGCCGAAGGAAGCCCGGCGCGTGGTTTCGGTGATCGGCGACTCCACGTTCGTCCACTCCGGGATCAGCGGCCTGGTGGAGATGGCCTACAACCCGCCGCCCACCGGCCACGTCGTCCTGATCCTCGACAACGGCACGACCGCGATGACCGGCCAGCAGGAGCACCCGGGGACGGGCCGCACGCTCGAACACCTCCCCACCAACAAGCTCTCGATCGAGGGCTTGGCGAGCGCCATCGGCATCGGCAGCGTCACCGTCATCGACCCCTATGCCGACCCCGAAGGGTTCGAGCGGCTGCTGCTCGAACGCCTGGCCGCGCCCGAGCTTTCGGTTATCGTCGCCCGCCGGCCGTGCATTCTCGCCGCGGCGGACATTCGAAGGTGGGAGCAGCAGGCGGCCGAGCTTCGCGCGAAGGCTCCAGCCCAAGCGGCCTTCGACCTGCCGCTGGGGGACCGATGAGCGCCGGCACGGACGCGGGTCGAAGCGCGGGCAGCGCTGCGGCCGACCTGACCCGAGTCACCAACGTCGTCCTCGCCGGTCTCGGCGGCCAGGGCGTCATCAAGGCGTCGGACATCCTGGCCGACGCCGCCCTTCGAGCCGGCTTCGACGTCAAGAAGGCCGAGATCCACGGCATGAGCCAGCGCGGCGGCTCGGTCACCTCCGACGTTCGCTTCGGGCAGAAGGTGCTCTCGCCGATGGTGCCGGCCGGAGAGGCCGACTTCCTCGTCGTCCTGGCGCCGTCCGAAGTCGAAGTCACCCGTCCGCTGCTCAGGCCCGGCGGCGTGCTCCTTGCGCCGGATCTCGTTCCGGAAGGGCAGCTGCCCAACAAGCGGAGCCTGAACGTCGCGCTCCTGGGCGCCCTGAGCCAGTACCTGGATCTCCCGACTGAAGCTCTCCTCGCCGCCGTTCGCGCCGCCCTACCTGAGCGACTCCACCACGTGAACGAGCAGGCCTTCGAGCTGGGCCAAAAACTCGCCGCGGAGCGGCCGGCTTCCCGGTAACCGGCGACCGGCCGGAGTACTTCCAGGAGGGCTGCGCACCGTCCCAGCTGGGTTCCAACATCACCCGGGGGGCTTGCCGTCATCCGGTGTCGAGGTGCGGGACATGAGAGGCGCAAGGTTCGGGCGGCGGCATCGGCCGTCGGCGGTTCTGGCGGTGGTCGCGATCGTGTCTGCCCTCGCTGTGGGGGCATGCAGCGACACCACGCGCACCTTCTCACCATGGCAGTCGCCGAGCGCGAATGCGAGCGCGAGCGCGGGCGACCCTGGACTGCTGCCGGGCGAATCTCCCGCGGTGGTTGCCGGTCCCGATCTCGGCGAAGCCTGGACGACAGAGCCGGACCCAGACCAGATGGCCACCCTCGACGACGGCTCACAGGTGGCGGCCGACCAGCTGTTGGTCATGTTGGATCCGTCTTCGACGCGAGCCGACGCCGACCGGATCGCGGCGACGGTTCACGGGACGGTCGGGGGCCATGTGGCCTACATTGGCCTCTGGAAGCTGCTCGTCGAGCCCATCTACCGGCCGGACGTCATCGACGCCCGACTCACCATGCTCGCTTCTCAGCAGGGCGTCCTCGCCGCGGCCCCGGTCGGCCTCGAATCGGTTGACGCGGCCCCGGACTGTGCGCCGGCCCTTTCCGACAAGGTGTACTCCGGCTCGACCTCCAAGTCCTACGACATGATTCACGTCGCGAAGGCATGGACGGCCCTGTACGCCTCGGGCCTGCCCCTGAGTCCCGTTCACGTCGGGTTCCTCGATACCGTCTTGACGCACGACCCGAAAGCGCGGATCCCATGGGAATTCGGGGACGTCACTTTCGTTGGAGGCGCCAAGACGACCCCCGACCCCAGGCCGGTGACAAGTACGGACCCCCGGACCGATGGCTTCAACCATGCCGACGGCACCCTCGGCATCTTGGCCGGCTCGGGTCAGAATGGCGGCATCGCCGGAATCGCCAGCCCGCTCGGTAGTCGTCTGATCATCAGCCAGGACGTGCTGGACTCACCCGAGAAAGTACCTTCCAAGTGGAGCGCCAGGGACGGGACGAGCTACACCGACGCCAATTTGATCAAGACCCTCCGTGAGATCGAATCCGGCGCAACCATCATCAACGGGAGCTGGGGTGGCTTCTACACCAACGCCCGCGGTGCGGCAATGTGGAAGAAGTTCGTCACCCAGATGGCCAAGGACCACCCCAACGTGCTATTCGTTTTCGCGGCCGGAAACGATGGCAAGGCCCTGAACGGTTCCAACTACTTCCCCGGCGGGATCGCGTCCGGGAACGTGATCACGGTCGGGAACCTCGACAACGACGGCACCCCCGACTCGACCACCAACACAGAGCTGGCCGGCGGCGCAGGCGAGGTGACACTGGGCGCGCCGGGAGAGCAGGCGGTCTGGGGGCGCGGGGCAGACGGCAAGGTCAGGGCCGACGGCGGTGGCACCAGTTCCGCGACGCCCATGGTTTCCGCGACTGCGGCCCTCATCCGCTCGATCGACCCGAATCTGAGCGCCGCGGAGATCAAAGGGATCATCTCCAAGTCCGCGGGCAACGGCGATGCCGGTCTCGGTGGCAAAACGCTGCGCGTCGACCTGGCCGTCCGCGAAGCCATCGACGGGGCGCGTGCGAAGCTGCAGCCACCGAAGCCGCCACTCACCGATGCCGAGATCGCGGCAGCGACCCAGTATTGCTCGATCGACTTGACCAGCGAGCTCAAGGAGCGGCTGATGCCCGACGGAGCCTCCCGTTGGCAGGTCCGCGGCTCGCTGCAAGCCACCCCCGGCCCGACGGTCATGACGCTGATCGTCAAGGGGACGCGCAACCCCGACTGGCGCCAGCCGGTGACCGCGCCCGCGGCAGCCGTGACCTGGCAAGTGCTGGTGCCCAAGGAGGGAACCTGGGTGGTCATCACGCGTCTCGACAACGGCTTCTGGCTCAAGCGGACGCTTTCCGACCAGGGCGCGGCAACTCCCACTCCGACCGCCAGCCCGCCTCCCACGCCGACGCCCAGCGGCTACGACTGCAACAACTCGCCGGTCGACCCGATCGAATACAACCGCTGGTATCTACACTGCAAGCCAATCGGGGGGTGAGGATTCGCCGCCACGCCGGTTGAGCCACGACCGCTCCAGGGGCCTTCGCGCTGGGCCGAAAACTCGCCGCGCAGCAGGGCACAATCCGATAGTCGGGAGCCCGACCGTCAGGGCCACCCGCCGGGGCACTGACCCCGTCGCCAGAGGAGGCCGCGGTGAGCACATGGAATGACCCGCCGGGCGGATTCCACCCGGTCAGCATGCCCGATTACCTGCCACGCAAACAGCTGGCCGCGATCCAGCTGCAGCGGCTGCAGTCGGTGGTCACGCGCGCCTTCGTGCGCGTCCCTCTCTTCCGATCGCGAATGGAGGAGCGCAAGCTCACGCCCGCGTCGATCGGCTCTCTTTCCGACATCGCGAAACTGCCGTTCACGGTCAAGGCCGACCTGCGCGACACGTACCCGTTCGGGCTGTTCGCCAGCCCGATGGAGGAGATCGTCCGCCTCCACGCCTCGTCGGGCACGACCGGCAAGCCCATCGTCGTCGCCTACACCCAGGCCGACCTGGACGTCTGGACCGAAGTCATGGTCCGCAGCTTCGCTGCCTGCGGGCTCCACCGCGGCGACGTGATCCAGAACGCCTACGGCTACGGGCTCTTCACCGGCGGCCTTGGGGCGCACTACGGCGCGGAAGCGCTAGGCGCGACGGTCATCCCGATCAGCGGCGGCAACACGGAGCGCCAGCTGATGGTCATGGCGGACTTCGGCGTTACGGCCCTGTGCTGCACGCCGAGCTACTTCCTCCATCTCCTCGAGTCGGCCAAGGAGATGAGGATCGACTTCTCGCGACTGCGAGTCGGCGTCTTCGGCGCCGAGCCGTGGAGCGACTCGATGCGCGACCGCATCCAGCAAGAGAGCGGCATCCGCGCCCACGACATCTACGGTCTGTCGGAGATCATCGGCCCCGGCGTGGGCGTCGAATGCTCGCACCAGCACGGGCTCCACGTCTTCGAGGATCACTTCTACCCCGAGATCATCGATCCGGAGACGGGCGACGTTCTCCCGGACGGCGCCGAGGGCGAGCTGGTCCTGACGACGCTGTCCAAGCAGGCGATGCCGATGATCCGGTATCGAACCCGCGACGTGACCTCGATCATGGCCGAGCCGTGCGAATGCGGGCGCACGCTGCGCCGAATCCGCCGCATCGGCCGCCGCTCGGATGACATGTTCATCATCCGCGGCGTGAATGTCTTCCCGTCCCAGGTGGAGACGGCGTTGCTGCGGGTCGAGGGCACTCTGCCCCACTACCACATCGTCCTCACGCGCGAGAAGGGCCTGGACCAGATGGAGGTCAAGGTCGAAGTCACGCCCGAGGTGTTCTCCGACGAGATTCGCAAGCTCGAGGCGCTGCAGCACCAGCTCGAGGCTTCGATCGAGAACATCCTGGGGCTGCGGGTGAAGGTGACCCTGGTTCAGCCGCGCTCGCTCGCTCGATCCGAGGGCAAGGCCAAGCGGGTGACGGATCAGCGCAACGTCTGACTCATCAACGGTCGTACGGCGGGGCGGGTGCTCCGCCGAAGGAGGCCTTCCATGAAGCTCAAGCAGCTTTCGCTCTTCCTGGAGAATCGCCCCGGCCAGCTCCGCGGGCCCTGCGAGACGCTGGGCAAAGCCGGGATCGACCTGCTGACGATGACCCTGGCGGACACGGCCCAGTTCGGCATCCTGCGCTTCATCGTCGCCGACCCCGAGCGCGCCAAGAAGGCGCTCGAGGCGGAGGGGATGGTCGTCAGCACCACCGAGGTCGTGCCGATCCAGGTCGACAACCGGCCCGGCGGGCTGGCCGCGGTGCTGGCTTCCATCGAGGAGGCGGGCCTGGGCGTGGAGTACATGTACGACTTCGCGGCCCGCGTCACGCCGGACAAGGCGGTCATCATCTTCCGCTTCGAAGACCCCGACCGCGCCCTGGCGGCCCTCAAATCGGCTGGAGTCCGGATCCTGACCAGCGAGGAGCTGCTCGGCGAGTAGCTTCGCCCGCTGGCCGGCGGCGCGGCCCGGGTTACGGCGGCCGTCGGGCGGGCGTCGGACGGGCGGCCGGCCACGGTCGATCTAGTCGCGGCCGCGCAGGAGCGAGACCTGGAAGGCGCGTAGCTCGCCCGTGGCGAATCCGCTGCTGATGGTCGGGTCCTCGTCCATGATGGCGCGGGCGGCGGCCTCGTCCGGCGCCTCGATGACCGCGACGCCGGTGTTGACGTGCCCGAGCGTCGGCCCGGCCATGATGAGCGTGCCCTCCGCGAGGAGGCGCTTCAGACGCTCGAAATGGAGGCCCCAGACGCGCCGCTCATCGGGCGTCATCGTGGCCGCGAAGTCCTCGCGCGGCGTGTGCAGGAAGTAGATCCACTCGGCCATCGCCGTCCTCGCTCGAAGCTCTGCTCGACCAGGGGCGAGACGACGACTCGCCCGGCGCTAGGATGATGGCCTCGGGCAACGTCTGCCAGACGCCGGCCGTGGCGTCCCGCCCGTAGGAGGACGAATGCGCCAACGGACGTTCGGACGGACCGGCTGGCAGGTCGGCGAGGTCGGCTACGGCACGTGGGGCATGGGCGAGTGGTCCGGCTCCGACGACGAGGAGTCGCGTGCCTCGCTCGAGCTGGCCGTCTCGAAGGGCGTGAACTTCTTCGACACCGCCCAGTCTTACGGCGGCGGCCACAGCGAGCGGCTCCTGTCCCCGCTGCTCGCCCGCCACCGCGGCGGCGTCTTCATCGCCACCAAGGTCCCGCCCAAGAACGGCGAGTGGCCGAGCCGTCCGGGCGTGCCGCTCGGAGAGGTCTTCCCGAGCGCGTACGTGCGCGAGAGCGTCGACATCAGCCGCTCGAACCTCGGCGTCGAAGCGATCGACCTTCTCCAGCTCCATGTCTGGGACGACAACTGGCTGGCCGGCGGCGAGCTGCAGGAGACCGTCGCGCAGCTCAAGAAGGAAGGCTCGATTCGGGCGTTCGGCATCAGCCTCAATCGTCGGGAGCCGTGGAACGGCGTCGGCGCCGTCCGGTCCGGCCTCGTCGACGCCGTCCAGGTCGTCTACAACGTCTTCGACCAGGCGGCGCAGGACGAGCTCTTCCGGACCTGCCGCGAGAACGGTGTCGCGGCCATCGCCCGCTGCCCGTTCGACGAAGGGAGCCTCATCGGCAACCTTACCCTGCAAACCACCTGGCCGGAAGGGGACTGGCGGGGCAAGTACTTCGAGCCGGAGAACCTGGCTCAGTCCGTGGCGCGGGCCGACGCGCTCAAGCCGCTCGTCCCGGCGGGCATGACCCTGGCCGACATGGCCCTGCGGTTCATCCTCTCAAACCCCGACGTGAGCGCTGTCATCCCGGGCATGCGCAAGGCCGGCCACGTGGAGACCAACACGGCCGCGAGCGACGCCGGCCCGCTTCCGCCGGATCTGCTCGCCGAGCTTCGACATCACCGCTGGGATCGGGCCACGAAGAAGCGGTAGCCGGGCGGCCCGTCCCCCGGCGCCGCATCAAGCCCGAGCCGACTCCCGGGCCAGGCGTCGCAGGACGGCCGGCAGGATGCCGCCCTGGCGGTAGTAGTCGAGCTCGATCGGGCCGTCCAGGCGGACGATCGCCTCGAACCGCCGCTCCGCGCCGTCGTCGGCGCGGGCCGCGACCCCGACCCGCGACCGTGGCGCGGGCCCGTCGTCCGGGAGCGTGACCGTGTACGCCTCGCGTCCCGTCAGTCCGAGGTTCGCTGCGCTCTCCCCGGGGAGGAACTGGAGCGGCAGTATCCCCATGCCCACCAGGTTCGAGCGATGAATCCGCTCGAAGCTCTCCGCGATTACCGCCCGCACGCCCAGCAGCCGCGGCCCCTTGGCCGCCCAGTCGCGCGACGAGCCCGAGCCGTACTCCTTGCCGGCGATCACGAGCAGCGGCACGCGCTCGGCGGCGTAGCGGACCGACGCGTCGAAGATCGTGGTCGCCTCGCCGTCGGGCAGGTGGATCGTGAACGGCCCCTCCCTGTCCGCCAGCGCGTTGCGCAGCCGGATGTTGGCGAAGGTGCCGCGCTTCATCACTTCGTGGTGGCCGCGCCGCGCCCCGTACGAGTTGAACTCGACCGGCGGCACGCCATGCTCCACGAGCCACTTGCCGGCGGGGGACCAAGCCGCGATCGACCCGGCGGGGGAGATGTGGTCGGTGGTGACCGAGTCGCCCAGGAGCGCGAGCACGCGAGCGCCCGCGATGCCGGTCACAGGTTCCGGCTCGGGCTGCAGGCCCACGAAGAAGGGCGGACGGGCAACGTACGTCGAGTCGGCCGCCCAGCGATAGCGATCGCCCGTGGGGATGTCGAGGGCGCGCCAGCGCGCGTCGCCGTCGAAGACCGATGCGTAGGCCGCGCGGAAGAGCTCGGCGCTCACGGCCGTACCGACGGTCTTTCGAACCTCCTCGGCCGCAGGCCAGAGGTCGCGCAGGTAGACGGGCCTTCCGTCCGATCCGACGCCCAGCGGCTGGGTCGTGAGGTCGATGTTCACGGTTCCGGCCAGCGCGAAGGCCACCACTAGCGGCGGCGACGCGAGGTAGCTCGCGCGCACGAGCGGGTGGATCCGGCCCTCGAAGTTGCGATTGCCCGACAGCACGGCCGCGACGACGAGATCGTTCTCCTCGATCGCCTTCGCCACGGGAACGTCGAGTGGACCGCTGTTGCCGATACAGGTCGTGCAGCCGTAACCGGCCAGGGCGAAGCCGAGCTTCTCGAGCGGCTCGAGCAGCCCCGCTCCGCGGAGGTACTCCGTCACGGCGCGTGAACCCGGCGCCAGGCTCGTCTTGACCGTCGGCGGGACAGTCAGGCCGCGCGCCACGGCGTTGCGGGCGAGCAGACCGGCGGCCACCATGACCGTTGGGTTGGAAGTGTTGGTGCAGCTGGTGATCGCCGCGATCGCGACGGAACCGCTGGCGACCTCGACTGAACGACCGGCTGCCTCCACTCGGACGGACGGATAGGACGTCGCGGCGGCCGGATAGGCCGCGCGGAAGTTCGATCCCAGGTCGCGCAGGGCCACGCGATCCTGCGGTCGACGGGGTCCCGCCAGAGAGGGCTCGACGGACCCCAGGTCCAGCGTCAGCAGGGCGTCGAACTCGGGCGTGACGCCGGGCTCGCGCCACAGGCCCTGCTCGCGGGCATAGCGCTCGACGAGCGCCACCTGGCCGGCCGGCCGGCCGGTGAGGCGCAGGTAGACGAGCGTCTCCTCGTCGATTGGGAAGAGCGTGGCGGTCGCGCCAAACTCGGGCGACATGTTCGAGATCGTGGCCCGGTCGGCCAGGGCCAGCCCCGCCAGGCCGTCGCCGGTGAACTCCACGAATGTGCCGACGACGCCGTAGGAGCGCAGCATCTGGGTCACGACGAGGACCAGGTCCGTGGCGGTGGATCCCTCCGGCAGCTCGCCGGAGAGGCGGACGCCGACCACCTTCGGCATCGGCTGGTAGAGCGGCTGGCCCAGCAGCACGGCCTCGGCCTCGATGCCGCCCACGCCGTAGCCCAGGACGCCGAGGCCGTTGATCATCGTGGTGTGGGAATCCGTCCCCACGAGCGTGTCCGGGAAGGCGACCTCGCCCCTGCCGTCGGCATCGCGGCGGCGCGCCACGACCGAAGCCAGGTACTCGAGGTTGACCTGGTGGACGATGCCCGTGCCGGGCGGAACGACGCGCAGGTCGTCGAAGGCGGTCTGGGCCCAGCGCAGGAGCTGGTAGCGCTCGCCGTTGCGCTCGTACTCGCGTTCGACGTTGAAGGCGAAGGCGTCGGCGGTGCCGTAGCGATCGACCTGGACGGAGTGGTCGATCACCAGATCCGCGGGCACGAGGGGATTGACTCGGGCCGGGTTACCGCCCAGCTCGGCCATGGCGTCGCGCATGGCCGTGAGGTCCACCACGGCCGGAACGCCGGTGAAGTCCTGGAGGATGACCCGGGCCGGCATGAACGGGATCTCGACCTCGGAGGTTGCGGCCGCGCCCGGTCGCCACGCCGCCAGAGCGGCCACGTCGGCCTCCCGCACGACCCCGTCGCCGGCGTGCCGCAGCACGTTCTCGAGGAGGATCTTGACCGTCACCGGCAGGCGTCCGAGATCGAGCGCGGGTTTGGCCACGCCGCTCAGGCCGGAGAGACGGTAGAAGTCCGGCAGGCCGGGTCCGAGCGGGGCCCGGGCGCCGAAGGGATCGCTGGCAGCCACGACTTCTCCTTCTGGCGAACAACCTCTCGGTCGGTCCGACGGCCGAGGCCGAGGCGCCGTCGAGCACCGCAGCGGGCGCACTTGTGGGTGCGTGAGCGAGGAGCGCAAGCGACAACGAAGGGATCGGCCGGCCGGCCGATCCACTATCCCCGGCGGGGGTGCGCCTCGGCCGCCGGGGACGCGCTACACTCGGCGCGGCGGTCGCCGCCCCGCCGCGTTTCGACGCGACTTCGCAGCGAACCGCCGCCAGGTGCAGGTTCGGCGCAAGGATAGCGCGAGTCCGCGGGATGGGGAGGAATGTCGCGTGAAGCTGTGGCGCGACGGCGCAAGCCGAAGCACGGGACAGGACACCGCCGGGGATCGCGGCGAGCGGCCGCCAGTCGGCCGGAGTGGCGTGCATTCGCCGCAGCCGGGAGGCGATGTCGGCCGCCACCGCCACGGGGACGAAATCCACGCCCACCTCGATCCGCACCCGCACAACCGCGGCGCGCAGGGCGCCCCCAGCGTCGGTATCGTCGGGGCCGGGCCGGTGGGCACGGCCCTCGGAGTGGCGATCGGCCGAGCCGGCTGGCCGGTGGTCGCCGTGGCCAGCCGCGACGCCGGGCGGCGCGAGCGGTTCCGCGCCCTGGTCCCGGGCGTCCGCGCTTTCGTCGAGCCGGCGGCCATCCTCGACGAAGTGGAGCTGGCGATCCTCGCCGTTCCCGACGACGCCATTCCCGCGGTCGTCGATTCGATGCGCCTCTACAGTGGCCAGGCCCTCGTCCACACGAGCGGCCTGGTCGGGGCGGAAATCCTTCAGCCCGCCCGGGCGGCCGGAAGCCAGATCGGCGCCTTCCATCCGCTCGTCTCCTTCACGTCGGACGTGGAGCGATCCGTGGAGGCGATCAAGGGCGCGACGATCGCCCTGGAGGGCGAGGATCGTCTGATGGGGCTGCTCGCGGACCTGGCCGAGGCGCTCGGCGCGGTGCCGGTTCGCCTGCCGCGCGGCACCAAGGCCGCCTATCACGCGGCCGCCGTGCTGGCCTCGGGCGGGCTCGTCGCCCTGCTCGACGTCATCGTCACGCTGGGCGCCGCCGCCGGCATGGACGAGCGCGGCTCGCTTGCCGTCTACGGCCGCCTCGTGGAGCAGACCCTTGCAAACGCGCGCGCGATCGGCGTCAACGCCGCGCTCACCGGCCCCATCGCGAGGGGCGACGCCGGCACCGTGGAAGCTCATCTCGCCGCGCTCGAGAGCCTGGCTCCGGATGCCGTGGAGCTCTACCTGGCGGCCGCCCGAAGGGAGCTGCGACTCGTGGAGGAGCGGCGCACCGTGTCACCGGAGCAGCTAGAGCGCATCCGGGCCGCGCTTGCAAAGCCTGCCTGACCGGGTACGATGGACGCCATGCAGCACAGCATCGCGGCGAAGTACGCGGCCCGGCCCGCTGCCTGCTTCGTCCGGCCGGCCGGCCGCGAGCGGGAGCGGCGGCTCGGGCTGCACGCCAGCCTCAGCTTCCAGCGTGCGGCCACGCGCGTCACGATCCTGCGCCCCTCGCACGGCGGCCTGCACATGAGCGGCTGGCGTCCCGTCGACGCGGCCCGTTCGAGGACACCCCTGAGCGGTGTCGTTCGCCCCGCCGTCACGATCTGCTGGGCCGGTCTCGGCAGACTGCGAGCGGAACGTCGGTCGATCCTCGCGCCGGCCCCGTGGCGAGGCTGACTGCCGCCAGCGCGACCTCCGCCGGCGGCATCGTCATTCGTTTCGCGGACGCGATTCCTCAGTTCGTCGCCGGGCGCCGTCGTCGTGAGCGTGACGGCGCCACGTGGACCCTCCCCAAGGGGACCCCGATCGCGGGCGAGACGCTGGAGGAGACGGCCCTGCGCGAGGTCGGGGAGGAGACCGGTCTGCGCGTCCGGATCGTCTCGCCCCTGGACGCGATCAGCTACACGTTCGTCCAGCGCGGCACTCGGATCCACAAGACGGTTCACTATTTCCTGATGGAGCCGATCGGCGGCAGCCTGGATGACCACGACCACGAGTTCGAAGAGGTCCGCTGGGTCAGCTTCGAGGAGGCCCCCGCGCTCCTCTCGTTCGAAACGGAACGTTCGCTCGTTGACCTGGCGGCGGGACGGCTGCCGGAGATGCGGCAGGCTCTCAGCTAGAGGCACCCTCCCCCAGGAGCGCCTCGAAGACACCCACACGACGGGAGGTCGACCTCGATGGCCCAGGCTCAGAGTGGGCTTCTCGCGACGCCGCTGGCCGATCGCCACGTGGCGCTGGGCGCCCGGATGGTCGAGTTCGCCGGCTGGTCGATGCCCGTCCAGTACGCCGGCATCCTCGACGAGCACCGCGCCGTGCGAACGCGCGCCGGGCTCTTCGACCTGTCTCACATGGGCGAGCTGTACGTCGAGGGCACGGACGCCGCCAAGGCGCTCGGCTACGCCCTGGTCAGCGAGCCGGCCGCCCTCAAGGTCGGTCGGGCCCACTACTCGATGATCTGTTCCCCCGGAGGCGGCGTCCTCGACGACCTCATCGTCTACCGCCTCGGCGAGGAGCGGTTCATGGTCGTCGCCAACGCGTCGAACGCGGCTGCGGTGAGCGATGCTCTGGCCGAACGCATCGAGGGCTTCAAGGTGGTCCTCGACGACCGCTCGCTGGCGACCGCGCTCGTGGCCATCCAGGGCCCCCTCTCGTTGCAGGTGCTGGCGCCGTTGACGGACGTCGCGATCGCCGATCTGCGCTACTACGCGATCGGCGACGGTCACGTGGCCGGCGTGCCGGCGCTCGTCGCCCGTACCGGCTACACGGGTGAGGACGGCTTCGAGGTCTTCGTGGAGGTCGCTTCCGCGGGGCGCGTCTGGGATGCGCTGATGGAGGCCGGCCGCCCGGCAGGCGTCGTCCCGGTCGGGCTCGGTGCCCGCGACACCCTCCGCCTGGAAGCCGGGATGCCGCTCTACGGCAACGAGCTCGGGCCCGACACGACACCCTACGAAGCGGGCCTGGGTCGAGTCGTGAAGCTCGGCAAGGAGGGCGACTTCGTCGGCCGGGCGGCGCTCGAGAAGGCCGAGTCGGAAGGGCCTCGCAAGAAGCTCGTCGGACTGGCGGTTCGGGGGCGTGGCATCGCCCGCCACGGCTACGAGCTCTTCGCCGGCGACCGTCGAACCGGCGTGGTCACGAGCGGAACGCTGTCGCCGACGCTCGGCGAGCCGATCGCGATGGCCTACGCAGCGCCTTCCGACGCGGAGCCCGGTACGATACTGGAGGTAGGAATCCGCGACCAGCGCGTCCCGGCGGAAGTCGTGGTCCTGCCGTTCTACCGCCGAGCCACCTGACGCGGCCCGGCATCCGTTCGGCATGGCAGAGCAAGAAGAGCGGAGGCGAAGGTGGCCCAGGATCTGCGCTACACCAAAGAGCACGAATGGGTTCGCGTGGAGGGGGATCTGGCCACCGTCGGCATCACGGACTACGCCGCCCAGCAGCTCGGCGACATCGTCTTCGTGGAGTTGCCGGAGATCGGCCGGAGACTGACGCAGTTCGGCACCGTCGGGGTGATCGAGTCGGTCAAGGCCGTGAGCGACCTCTTCGCCCCGATCTCGGGCGAGGTCGTTGAGTCGAACTCCGAGCTAGCCGGCAGCCCCGAGCTCGTCAACGGCGATCCATTCGGCAAAGGCTGGATGCTTCGAGTCCGGATCGCGGACAGGAGCCAGCTCGACGCCCTGCTGGACCAGGCCGCATACGAGGAGCTGACCCGCGAGGCCTAACGGCATGCCGTGTCCCGCTCTCGGGGAGCTGAACCGCACCGCCACCACAACGGAGCTGAGCTGATGGCCTACGGCCCGCACACACCAGAGGATCGCTCCGCCATGCTGGAGGCGATCGGCGTCGCTTCCGTGGACGAGCTGTTCGCGGACATCCCCGCGGCCCTGCGGGCCTCGGCGCTGAAGCTCCCGCCGCCCGAATCCGAGGCCGAGCTGGCCGGCCGGCTGCACCACCTGGCCGGGCGAAATCGGGTCGACCTGGTGAGCTTCCTCGGAGCCGGAGCCTACCGTCACTACGTCCCCGCGGTCGTCGACCAGCTCCTGCTGCGCGGCGAGTTCTACACCGCCTACACGCCCTATCAGCCCGAGATCAGCCAGGGCACGCTCCAGACGATCTACGAATACCAGTCGATGATGGGCGAGCTGACGGGCATGGACGTGGTCTCGGCCTCCCACTACGACGGGGCGACGGCCACGGCCGAGGGCGCCCTGATGACCTGCCGCGCCACCCGCCGCGAGCGCGTGCTGGTGAGCCGCGGCGTCCACCCGCACTACCGCCAGACGCTGTGCACGTACTTCGCCGGCGCCGATTTCGTGGCCGACGAGATCCCGCTCCTGGCCGAAGGACCGGCCTCCGGCACCACCGACCTGGCGGCCCTGGAGCGAATGCTCGCCGACCCGGAGCGACCGGTCGCCGGCGTGGTCGTCGCGAACCCAAGCTTCCTCGGACTGCTCGAACCGATGGCGAAGGTCGCCGACCTGGCCCACGCCGCCGGCGCTCTCTTCGTCGCCGTCGTGGAGCCCGTCTCGCTGGCCGTGCTGGCTTCGCCCGCCACGTACGGCGCCGACATCGCCTGCGGCGAGGGGCAGCCCCTCGGGATCCCGCTCGCCTACGGCGGTCCGTACCTGGGCATCCTCGCCTGCCGCGAGCCGCTCGTCCGCCAGATCCCGGGCCGCCTCGTCGGCATGACCACCGACGTGGACGGCAAGCGCGCCTTCGTGATGACGCTTCGAGCCCGGGAACAGGACATCCGCCGCGAGAAGGCGTCGAGCAACATCTGCACGAACCAGGCCCTGTGCGCCCTGGCCGCGTCTATCTACCTGGGCGCGATCGGGCCGCACGGGCTGCGCGACGTGGCGGCCCTGGGCGCCGCTCGCGCCGTCGAGCTGGAGCGGGCCCTGGCCGAGGCCGGCGCCCCGCGGGTCCATCGCGGGCCGTACCTCAACGAGTTCGCCGTCCGCGTCCCGGACGCGCCCGAGGTGCATCGCCGCCTCCTCGCCCGCGGGGTCCTGGCCGGTCTGGCGCTGGCCGCCGTCGAGCCGGACGATCCGTCCCTCGCCGACGCGCTCCTGGTCTGCGCCACGGAAGTCACGACTCCGGACGAGATCGAGGTCTTCGCCTGGACCCTGCGCGACGAGATCGAGCGGGGCAGGCAGCTCAGCCTGCCGAGCCTCGGGGAGGGCGCCCGATGACCGCCGCCGGAGATCGCCTCGGACCCACACTGTTCGAGCGCTCGCGCCCCGGGCGCGGTGGCGGCAAGGTCCCGCATCCGCCCAAAGACGCCCTGGCGCGCATCCCGGCTGACCAGCTCCGCGTCGACGGTCCGCATCTCCCGGAGGTCGCGGAGCCGGAGCTGACCCGTCACTACGTCAACCTGAGCCAGCTCAATTACGCCGTCGACACCGGCTTCTACCCGCTCGGCTCGTGCACCATGAAGTGGAACCCCAAGGTCAACGAGTGGGCCGCCAGACTGTCCGGCTTCGCCTCTCTCCATCCCTTCGCCCCGGACGAGCTGGCGCAGGGGACGCTGCAGCTGCTGTGGGAGCTGGAGCAGGCGCTGGCGGAGATCGGTGGCATGCGGGCCGTCACTCTCCAACCCGCGGCGGGGGCCCAGGGCGAGCTGACCGGCATTCTCATGGTCCGGGCCTACCACCGCAGCCGTGGCGATCTGGATCGGACCGAAGTCCTGGTGCCCGACTCGGCCCACGGCACGAACCCCGCGACGGCGTCGATGGCCGGCTTCAAGACGGTCTCGATCCCGTCCGCCCCGGACGGGGGAGTGGATGTCGCCGCGTTCCGCGCCGCGCTGGGTCCTCGGACCGCGGCGGTGATGATCACGAACCCCTCGACCCTGGGTCTCTTCGAGTCGCGCATTGGGGAGCTGCTCGACGCGGTCCACGCGGTCGGTGCTCTCGCGTACATGGACGGGGCGAACCTGAACGCGATCATGGGCCGGTTCAAGCCCGGCGAGGCGGGCTTCGACGTCATGCACATCAACGTCCACAAGACGTTCTCCACTCCCCACGGGGGCGGCGGTCCGGGCGCCGGGCCGGTCGGAGTGGGGGACAGGCTGCTGCCGTTCCTGCCCTCGCCGCGGGTGCTGCGCGAGCCCGACGGCCGCTTCCGCCTGGAGCGGCCGGGCGAACGGCCGTCGAGCATCGGTCGCGTCCGCGCCTTCGCCGGCAACGCCGGGGTTCTCGTGCGCGCCTACGCCTACATCCGCGCTCATGGCGCCGCGGGGCTGCGCGAGGTCTCGGATGACGCCGTCCTCGCGGCCAACTACATCAAGTCGCAGGTCGCCGGCGTGCTGGACGTTCCGTTCTCGCGCCATTGCATGCACGAGTTCGTGGCCTCGGGCGCCACTCTCAAGGCCGAGACCGGGATCAGCACACTGGACCTGGCCAAGCGGCTCATCGACCACGGCTACCACCCGCCCACGATCTACTTCCCGCTGACCGTGAAGGAGGCGCTCCTGATCGAGCCCACGGAGACGGAGTCGCTCGAGACGCTGGACGCCTTCGTCGCGGCGCTGCGCGCCATCGTCGAGGAAGCCCACACCGATCCCGAGATGCTGCATTCGGCGCCCCACAGCTCGCCAGTTCGCCGCCTCGACGAAACCACCGCCGCGCGCCAGCCGAACCTGCGCTGGAGGGGGATGACGGGCGAGCAGACGCCGTGCCCCGACTGAGACATCCGAAGGGCGAGGGGCTGCGAATCGTCTGTGACGGCTCGTTTGCCTGTCCGAAGGGCCGATCCTGGCCAAGCACGAGCTTGAGGTGCAAGGCAGCAGTTAGGTGTAAGTTAAGCCAACGTTCGCGACGCGGTGCCAGTGTTCCCGGGAGGGCTGGGATCGCATCGCAGAGACCGGCCGGGTTGGCGGATTCACGCCGAGCGCGAGCCCTGCCGGTCGGGCGGATGCTCTTGTCGGTGCAGGGCTTGCCTCCATCAGAGGCAGGAGGACCACAACGGACTTGGAGTTGATGCTCTCGACGCCGCTCCCGGACTCGCCGCGGGTTGCGGATGCGAGACATCCCCGCGACCGCTCCGTGTGCCCTCGAACACGCCGCGGCCGCTTCGCCGAGCCCATCTCGGGCGACCCTATCGGATCTCCTCTCGAGGCCATCGCGCGTTCCTCGCTGCACGAGGAAGCGGGTCGATCGGCTTCGCCTAATCGTGCCGTCCGAGCAGCGAAGGAGGTGGACCCAGCGAAGCTGCAGGGCATTTGACACGCTACAGACCCGTCCCCATAGTAGCGGCCAATACGGCGACCGGGATTTGCCCATATCCGCTGGTCCTTCACCGCGGGTGAACCAGACACAAGACGGTCGCCGCAGTGCCCAAACGATTGGGGGAGACCAACCAACTGGGAGGAGCATTGCATGCACAAGCGAATCTTCAGTCTGCTTGCCATGGCGGCAATCGTGGCGAGTGCCTGCGGTTCATCCGCAACGCCATCGCCGGTGGCGACCGCTCAGCCAACAACGGCGCCCGCGACCCCCGTCGCGACCCCAGTTTCGTCCCCGACCGCCCCGGCGCCTGACCTGACCACCACGACCTACAAGCCTGAGGCCGTTGGCAAGACGGGCGGCAAGCTCGTCCTCGGCGAGTGGCAGGAGCCGGTCACGATTTGGTCCGGCATGTACGACAACTCCGCCACGGACGTTGAGGCCTTCGGCATGTCGCTGTGGGGTCTCTGGAACGCCACGGCCGACTACAAGTTCTACGGCCAGCTGGCGACCAACGTTCCGACCGTGTCCAACGGCGGCGTCGTCCTCAACGGCACCAACATGGACGTCACCATCAACCTGCGCCCGGGCGCGAATTGGTCCGACGGCCAGCCGATCACCTGCGATGACCTCGCCTACGAGGTCCAGTGGATGATGGACGCCGGCCAGGTAGGCAACGTCCAGGGCCACATCGGCTGGGAGAACATCTCGGGCGTTGATGGCGGCACGGGCACGAACTGCGTTGCCCACTTCACCAAGATCCCCCAGGGCAAGACCACGGCAGTCTATGAAGGCTACCTAGGCCTTTGGTACCCGCTCCTTCCGAAGCACTACCTCCAGACCGTGTCTGTGGCTGATGCCGGCACCAAGCTCTACACGCAGAAGTCACCGCAGACGGGCGTCTACAGCGGTCCGTACATGCCGACCAAGTGGGCGGCCGGTGCCGAGATCGACTTCGTTCCGAACCCACAGTTCTGGAGCACCATCAAGAAGGCCACGGCTCCCTTCGATACGGTAGTCTTCAAGTACTACTCCGATGCCACTGCCGAGATCGCCGGCTTCAAGAACGGCGAGACCGACGTGGCCATGAACTACAACCACAACGACCTCGCCACGCTCAAGACGCAGGGCATCCCGGATGCGGAAGTCGATGCCATCAACGGCACGACCTACGAGCAGCATTCGTGGAACTACGCGGACCTCGTCAAGAAGTTCGGCGCCGACGGCGCCAAGACGCTGATGACGGCCATCCACTACGCGTACAACAAGGATGACATCATCCAGCGCATCACCGGCGGCACAGTCGCTGCGACGTGCAACTTCAACTCGCCGCTGGTGTGGTACTTCAAAGACATTCCGTGCCCGACCCTCGACGTGGCCAAGGCCAACTCGATCCTCGACGCGGCCGGGTTCACCAAGGGCAGCGACGGGATCCGCGTGGCGCCGAACGGCACGAAGGTCGAGCTGCTCGGCTGCACGAGCAAGTCTCGCCCGTACCGCGGCAACACGATGACCCTCGTTGCGTCGTATCTGAAGCAGATCGGCGTGCTCCTGGACACGAAGGTCGTGCCCACCACGCCTGACCTGTTCGGCGGTTGGACCGAGCAAGGTTCGGACGTTCCGTGCAACACCACGCATGGCAACTTCGACGTGGCCGAGTTCGCGTGGGTTTCCGGCATCGATCCGCTCGGCATCTACTCGCTCTACTACTCCACGTACGACCCGAGCCAGGGCGACCACAGCGGGGTCAACTACATCCGGGTGAACCTCCCGGCCCTCGATTCCGCGCTCAACGACCTGGCTACCACAACCGATCTGACGAAGATCATGGCCGCCGAGGCCACGATTCAGGAACTTTACGTGGATCCGGCTAACGCCTTCCCGGAGATCCCGCTCTACTTCTGGAAGACGGTCGAGCTCAAGGGCACCAACATGCACAACGTCGTAAACAACGCGACCAGTGCAACGAACACCTGGAATGTTGAAGACTGGTGGCGGTCCTAGCTCCGAACAGCTAAGCCTCCGCAAGCAGATCTCGACATAACGATGCGGGATTGCGGCGCTTCGTCGCAATCCCGCATCCTGCATTGAGACACTGAGTTGATCCGCTACATCATCCGGCGCCTCATTGGCGCTATTCCCACACTCTTCATCATTTCGCTCCTCATCTATGGCTTCGTGCTGCTGTCCCCAGGCGGTCCGACGGCACGGTTCGCAATGAACCCCAAGATCACGCCTGAGGCGCTGGCGGCGTTCGAGCATCGATGGGGTTTGGATCAACCGGTCTACGTCCAGTACTGCCGTTGGCTCGGTGTATGCAATCCGGACGGCCAGGGGCTCGGAGTCGTGCTCAGCAACCACGGTCTGCCCAACCTCCTTCCCGGCTTCATGGGCGGCGGCGACAACGGCGTTCTTCATTTCGACCTTGGCCTATCGAGCGCCAGTGGCGTGCCGGTGTCCGAGGTGATCGCCGAGCGGTTTCCCAGGACTCTCGCGTTGGCCGGAGTTGCGCTGGTCCTGTGGCTGACCCTGGCTCTCATCCTGGGGGTGACGTCCGCGGTCAAGCGATATACGAAGGTCGACAACGCCATAACCGTGTTCAACTACGTCGCGTATTCGTTCCCGACGTTTTGGCTTGGCCTGTTGCTGATCATCATCTTCAGTAGCATGCTCGGGTGGTTCCCAGCCGGGGGTATGTGGGATGTCCGCAACACGCCCATCTTTGGCACATCGGACTACTGGGCGTACGTCGGCCAGCACCCGCTGAACGCATTCGCTGACCTGGTGAAACACCTCGCCCTGCCGGTGATCACGCTGGTCGCCGTGAGCGTGGCCGGGGACTCCCGCTTCGTGCGTGCGGCCATGATTGACGCCCTGCGCCAGGATTTCGTCAGGACGGCCCGAGCGAAGGGTGTGCCGGAGCGGCGGGTCATCTTCAGGCACGCTCTTCGAAACGCCCTCCTGCCCGTCGTGACCAACATCGGCCTCGAGCTTCCATTCCTCTTCACAGGGGCGATCGCGACCGAGACGGTTTTCAGCTGGCCGGGGATGGGAGCGCAGTTCATCACTTCGATCGGCCAGTACGACTACCCGGTGGTGATGGGCATCTCCGTGATCACGGCCGTGCTCGTCGTCGGGGCGAATCTGTTGGCGGACATCATCTACGCGATCGTGGACCCGAGGATCAGCTATGGATGAGATTGGGCACCCCAGGATCGTGGAGACACCCGCTGACCTGGAGGAGGTGCTTGCCGACAACCCCGATTACGAGGTCCAGCTCGAGTCGCTCAACCAGCGGCAGCTGGCCTGGCGGCGTTTCAAGCGCCACAGGATGGCTTTGCTCGGGGCCATCCTCTTCACGTCTATGGTCGTGGTCGGAGTCGTAGGGCCCATCTTGCTCCCCTTCGACAAGAACGTCTTCGTGCCGTTGGATCAGCTCAACTCGAACGGTCGGCCGCCGATGCTGGTGCCCTACTTCCACCCGTTCGGCGAGACGCAGCAACTCCAGTACGACGTGCTGACGCTTGTCGTCAACGGCATCGGGCTCTCTCTCATGATCAGTGTGGGCGCGACCGTGATCTCCACCATGATCGGAACAGTGGTCGGCGGGATGTCCGGCTACTTCGGCGGCTGGCTCGATACCATCCTGATGCGTTTCGTCGATGCCCTGCTGGCGCTGCCGCTGATCTACCTGATCCTGGTCTTCTCTGAGTTCCTGGGCGGCGGCAACTGGTTCACCATCATGGTGATCTTCGCCCTGCTCGGCTGGCTCCAGACGGCCAGATTGGTTCGGAGCGTGATCCTGAGCCTGCGCGGAGAGGACTACGTCGACGCAGCCCGTGTCGCGGGCGTCTCTGAGCTGCGGATCATCTTCCGACACCTGCTCCCGAACGCCCTTTCCCCGATCATCGTGGCTGCGACGCTCAGCATCGCCGCCTTCATCACAGCCGAGGCCTTCGTCAGCTTCGTCGGCTATGGGATCGACCCATCCACGCCCACGCTGGGCAACATCCTCAGCGGCTCCCAGCAAGCCATCGGGTCCGGCAACTGGTGGTGGGCGGTCTTCCCGGGCCTGGCCATCGTCCTCATCGTTCTCGGTATCAACTTCATGGGCGACGGCCTCCAGGACGCACTGGATCCGAGGGCCAAGATATGAAGCAGAAGCCGGATCTGGTGGATCATCGGAACGACACGACCGTCTTCGGCCCCCCGACCGACCCCGACGTCCTGCTCGATGTCCGCGGCCTGCGCACCTACTTTCACGTGATGGACGGTACGGTCAAGGCCGTGGACGGCGTTGACTTCTCGCTGAAGCGCGGCGAGACCCTTGGGATCGTCGGCGAATCGGGATGCGGCAAGAGCGTGACGGCCCTGACCATCATGCAGCTGCTGGACATCCCGCCCGGCGAGATCGCCGGCGGCGAGATCTGGTTCGACGGCCGAGATCTGCTCACCCTCGGGTCGGAGGAGATCCGTCAGGTCCGCGGAGCGGACATCGCGATGATCTTCCAGGAGCCGATGACGAGCCTGAACCCGGTCTTCACCATCGGCGATCAGATCTCAGAGGCGATCGTGCTGCACCAGCACGTCGGCCGCACTGAGGCGATGGAACGCGCGGTCGAGTCTCTCAAGGCCGTCGGCATTCCCGCCCCGGAGCGCCGTGTCAAGCAGTACCCGCACGAGATGAGCGGGGGCATCAGGCAGCGCGTCATGATCGCCATGGCCCTTTCCTGCAACCCCAAGCTCCTGATCGCAGACGAACCCACGACCGCCCTGGACGTGACTATCCAGGCTCAGATCCTCGAGCTCATCAAGAAGCTTCAGGTCGACACGGGCGCGGCCCTGCTCCTGATCACTCACGACCTGGCGGTCGTGGCCGAGACCGTTCAGAACGTGGCCGTCATGTACGCCGGTCGAGTCGTCGAGTCGGGCCCCGTCGAGGCTGTGCTCCTGGACCCGCGGCACCCTTACACCCAGGGTCTGCTCAACTCGATCCCGGGACTGCACAAGCGCGGCCACCAGCTCGACGTGATCAAGGGCGTCGTGCCCAACCCGTTCCGAATGCCTCCGGGCTGCAAGTTCCAGCCGCGCTGTCCGTACGCCTGGGAACTGTGCAAGCAGAGCGAGCCGAATCTCGTGGCCGTTCCAGGCCGGGGAGTGCTGTCGCGCTGCTTCCTCCAGGCGCCGGAAGGAGTCACGCGGCGAGCGGAGTACGATCGGGCGGCCCTGGCGACCGTTCGTGGCAGCGTCGGCTGAGAGGGGCGAAGCATGGAGCAGACAGATCAAACGATGGTCAGCCCTAACGCGACCGACGCAACGCCCCAGGGAGCCGGGCCGGTCACCACGCCACAGCTGCCGCTGCTGGAGGTCCGGAACGTCAAGACCTATTACCCGATTTTCGGCGGCATTCTGCGCCGGCGGGTTGGCAGCGTCTACGCCGTGGACGACGTCAGCCTGACGATCAACCGAGGCGAGAAGTTCGGCCTGGTGGGCGAGTCGGGTTGTGGCAAGACGACACTCGGTCGGACGATCCTGCGCCTGGAGACAGCCACGGCAGGCTCGGTCACGATGGACGGTCAGGACCTTCTGGCCATGCGAGGCCAGGCGCTCAAGCTTATGCGACGGCGGATGCAGCTCATCTTCCAGGATCCGTACGGATCGCTCAACCCGCGGATGCCGGTAAGCGACATCATCGGCGAGGGCCTTCTGGCCCAGGCCGATGAGGAGAACGGGTGGGGCAAGCGATCCATTCGAGACAGTCGGGTGGGCGACTACCTCGCGGCGGTCGGACTGAACCGCGACTACTGCCGCCGCTACGCGCACGAGTTCTCCGGCGGCCAACGGCAGCGCATCGGCATCGCCCGCGCTCTCGCACTGGATCCGGAATTCATCGTCTGCGACGAGCCCGTGTCCGCCCTCGACGTTTCGATCCAATCGCAGATCCTGAACCTGCTCTCGGACCTGCGTGCCCAGTTCAACCTGACCTACCTGTTTATCGCCCACAACCTGTCCGTGGTGCAGTACTTCTGCGAGCGCATTGGGGTCATGTACCTCGGCAAGCTCGTAGAAGTGGCGGACACCGACAGTCTCTACGACCACCCGCGTCATCCCTACTCGGTGGCGCTGCTATCAGCCATTCCCGTGCCGGACCCGCGCGTTCGCATGAAGCGCCTGGTGCTTCGTGGAGACGTTCCGTCGCCGGCCAACCCGCCATCGGGCTGCCGGTTCCACACCAGATGCTGGCTTCGTGAGAAGCTTGGCAACCCCGAACAGTGCTCGACCATCGATCCACAGCTTCGGGACATGGGCGGCGGCCAGATGGCCGCCTGCCACTTCGCGGAGCAGGTTCACCCTCAAGCCGCCCAGGAGGTCGCCGCTACCCAGTCGGTGATCGAGACTGCGACGGAGCTGCCCGACTAGGAATAGACCGCCACCCCGTCCCGAGGAGGCGGGCATTGGTGGACGGTGCTTGATTTCGTCGAAGGTCGCGAAGAATATCTCCGCATTCGAGCGAGGACGGAGGAGCCCACGGCGCCGCCCGGCGCCACCTTCGGCCTGGCAATCCCTGTATAAGAAGGAGAGGACATGAGGAAGAGGTTGGTTTCGCTGCTGGCCATCGCCGCCATCGTGGCGGCCTGTAGCAGCACTGCCACGCCAGCTCCCACGACCGGGCCCGCTAGCAATGCCCCGACGAGCGCGGTCACGTCACAGGCGACCGCGGTGGCTACCCCGGTCTCCACCGCCGTCGAAGGCGGCAACATGATCGTCGCCCTCGACGGCGACATGGTCTTCGCGGATCCGTCGCTCGTCAGCGACGGCAACTCGCTCTACGTGGCGGCCCAGGTCATCCAGAACCTGGTCCAGCTGCAGCCCGGAACCATCAGTACCGTGATCCCGGTCCTGGCCGCCGCCCTGCCCACGGTCAGCTCGGACGGCCTGATCTACACGTTCAAGCTGCGAACCGGCATCAAGTTCCACGACGGCACGGACTTCAACGCGGACGCCGTCGTCTACAACTACAACCGCTGGCAGAACTACCCGAAGGGTGATCTCCAGGACAACGCCTACTACTACGGCGCCGTCTTCGGCGGCTTCGGCACTGCCTCCAACATCGCCTCGGTCACCGCCACGGACGCGACCACGGTCGTCTTCACGCTGAAGACCCCGCAGTCCAACTTCCTGCTGGCTTCGACCCTCGCCGTCTTCGGCATCCAGAGCCCGGCCGCTCTCAAGGCCGGCAACGCCGACACGACTCCGCTCAAGGACAACAAGTACGCCGAAGGCCTGCTCCCGCAGGGCCAGGACATGGTCGGCACCGGTCCCTTCATCTTCAAGGAATGGGTCGCCGGCGACCACGTGACCGTCGTCAAGAACCCGACCTACTGGGACACGGCCAACGCGGCTCACGTGGACCAGATCACCTTCAAGGGGATCGGTGACTCCACCGCCAAGCTGCAGGCCCTGCAGTCGGGCGGCGTGGACCTCGCCTTCTCGATCTCGCCCCTTGACGTCAAGACGGCCCAGGGCTCCGGGCTGACGATCATCGACCGCGGCGCCTCGTGCAACCAGCTGAACCTGGACCTCAACCAGAGCGTCGGCGGCAAGGCGACCATCTACGCCAACAAGAACGTCCGTCTCGCCATCGCCGAGGCCGTGAACAAGCAGAGCTACGTCGACGCGTTCTACTCGGGCCTGGGCAAGGTACCGACGGGCTTCATGCCGCCGGCCACTCTCGGCTTCAAAGCCGTGAGCCTGCCGACCTATGACGCCACGAAGGCCAAGTCCGACCTGCAGGCAGCCGGCCTGACGGCCGACCAGCTCAAGATCGACCTCGAATATCCATCCAACGTCGTGCGCCCCTACATGCCCGACCCGAAGGGCATCGCCCAGGCCATCGCCCAGGATCTTCAGGCGATCGGCTTCACGGTCAACCTCAAGACCGAGGACTGGCACGGCGGCTACGTCAGCGATGCCACGGGTGGCAAGTTCGCGCTGTACCTCTTCGGCTGGACCTGCGACTGGGCCGGCGCCGACAACTTCCTCTACACGGCGTGGTTCGGCTACCAGGGCGGCAAGCCCAACCTGCAGTTCGGATGGAAGAACGACCAGGCCAACGCGCTGATGCTGAAGGCTCTTCAGGAGCCGACCGTCGACGCGGCCAACGCCGACTGGGGCCAGGTCCAGGATCTGCTCGCCGCGGACCTCCCGGCCGTGCCGATCGTCAACTCCACACCACCGGGCGCCTTTACCTCCAAGGTCCACGGCTTCGTGGGCGCCAGCAACGGGATTGAGTACTTCAACACCGTCTGGCTGTCGAAGTAGCGCCCGGAGCCGGCGGCGAGTCCGCCCGGCAGGGCTGTAACATTCGGTGACACGGGCCCCCCGGGGTCGGCCAAGACCCCGGGGGGCTGCTATCAGCGGAGGGATCTCGACCTAGCGTGCTGAGGTTCATCGTCCGGCGCGTGCTCGTCGCAGTTCCGGTCCTTCTCGGGCTCTCGGTGATCCTGTTCCTGTTCCTGCGTCTCCTGCCCGGCGGGGGGCCGGCTGAGGCGATCCTCGGGCAGCACGCCACTCCCCAGCTGGTGGCCCAGATCACCGCGTCCGAGGGCCTCGACAAGCCCCTCTACGTCCAGTACTTCAGCTACGTCGGGCGGCTGCTGCACGGCGACTTCGGGTCCAGCTTCATCGACGGGCGCCAGGTCCTGGATACGTTCCTGATCCGCTTCCCGGGCACGGTGGAGCTGACCATGGGCGCCCTGATCTTCGCGGTCGGCCTGGGCATCCCGCTGGGCAGACTGGCAGCCCGACACCCGAACAGCTGGATCGACGGCATCGTGACCGTGATCTCTCTCTTCGGCATCTCAATCCCCGTCTTCGTGCTCGGGTACACCCTCGTCTTTGTCTTCGGCGTCGAGCTCCACTGGTTGCCGGCCTTCGGCCAGATCGATCCACGTCTGGACATTCCCCCCGTGACCCACTTCGCGGTCATCGACGCGATCCTGGCGGGCCACTGGTACGTGGTGGATGCACTGGCCCATCTGGTGCTGCCATCCATCGCTCTCGGCTCGATCCCCCTGGCCGTGTTCACCAGGATCACCCGCGCCTCGGTCATCGATGTCAGCAACGAGGACTACGTCAGGACGGCTCGCGCGAAAGGCCTGACCGATCGGCGCGTGAACGACCGCCACGTCATGCGCAATGCCTGGTTGCCGGTCACGACGGTCATCGGTCTCCAGGTCGGGGCGCTCCTCGCGGGGGCCGTGCTGACCGAGACGGTCTTCACCTGGAACGGCGTGGGCTTCTGGGTGGTCAGCTCGATCCAGAACCACGACTACATCGTCGTGCAGTCGCTGATCCTGGTCTTCGCCGCGATCTTCCTCGTGGTGAACCTGGTCGTCGACGTGGGCTATGCCTTCCTCAACCCTCGGATCAGGTACAGCTGAGATGACGAGCTCGCCAGCTGCGATCGCAGTCGCTACCATCCCGCGAACCAGTCGCGGCCTCTGGCGCGATGCCTTCCAGCGCCTGATGCGCAACCGCCCGGCGCTCGTGGGAGTGGTCTGCATCTCCATATTCGTCGTCGGTGCCATTCTGGCGCCCTACATATCCCCGTACGATCCCACGATCGGCGTGCTGGCCGGCGGCCGCCAGGGACCGAGCCTGGCGCATCTCATGGGCACCGACCTGCTGGGTCGCGACGAGTTTAGCCGGGTCCTCTACGGCGCCCGGATCAGCCTCACGGTGGGCGTGGTCGCCGTCTTCTTCGGGCTGGTAGGCGGAACGCTCGTAGGCGCGATCGCGGGCGGTGCAGGGGGCATCGTGGACAGCTTGCTCATGCGCGTGACGGACGTCCTGCTGGCCGTTCCCGGAATCCTGCTGGCCATCGGGATAGTGGCCTGGCTGGGTCACGGCGAGATCCAGATCATGCTGGCGGTCGGCATCTCGTATTCGCCGATCTTCGCCCGGCTCCTGAGGGGGAGTCTGCTCGCTCTGCGCGAGTCGGACTACGTCATTGCCGCCCGCTCCATGGGCGCGTCGCCGGTGCGCATCCTGCTGCGCCACATGCTTCCCAACGCCCTGACGCCCCTGATCGTGCAGGCCACGCTGGCGGCGGCCACGGCCATCATCGACGTCGCCGGCCTGGGCTTTCTGGGCCTCGGCCCCGGTGACCCGCGCATCGCCGAGTGGGGCGAGATGCTCACGGATTCGCGCAGCTTCCTGCAGTCGGCGCCGTACCTGATCTTCTTCCCGGGCGCTGCGATCTTGATCAGCGCCGTCGGGTTCAACCTGCTGGGCGACGGGCTGCGCGAGGCCCTCGACCCTCGTCTCAAGCGGTAGCCGAGAAGTGAGTCTCCTCTCCATTCGCGACTTGATCGTCCGCTTCCGGACCCATGACGGGACGGTGTATGCGGTGAATGGTGTTTCGTTCGACCTCGATGAGGGCGAAACGCTGGGGCTCGTCGGGGAATCCGGCTGCGGCAAGAGCGTCACGAACCTCGCGGTGATGCGGCTGCTGCCCAGTCCCGCAGGGCATATCGACGGCGGCAGCGTGATCTTCGAAGGCGAAGACCTGCTGACCCTGGACGAATCGGAGATGCGAGACTTGCGGGGCAAAGAGATCGCGATGATCTTCCAGGACCCCATGACGAGCCTGAACCCCGTGCTCACCATCGAGGAGCAGATGGTGGAGACCATCCAGGCGCATCGGCGCGTATCGAAGTCCGAAGCGCGGACTCGCACGCTGGAGCTTCTCGGTATGGTCGGCATCCCCCAGCCGGAGGCGAGGCTCAAGAACTTCCCCCACCAGTTCAGCGGCGGCATGCGGCAGCGTGTGATGATCGCCATGGCTCTCGCGCTCGAGCCCAAGCTGCTCATCGCCGACGAGCCCACGACTGCCCTGGACGTCACCATCCAGGCCCAGGTCCTCGAGCTGCTTGGCCGCCTCGCCGCCGAGCACGGAACGGCGGTCATCCTCATCACCCACGATCTCGGCGTAGTCGCGGGGATGACCCAGCGCATCAACGTCATGTACGCCGGATACGTCGTGGAAGCCGCGGTCACCGGCGATTTGTTCGCCCGGCCGCGCCATCCCTACACGGTAGGGCTGCTGCACTCCATTCCGCGACTTGACGCCCAGCCGGGCGAACCGCTCATTCCGATCGAAGGCGCTCCGCCGGACCTTCGTTTCGCTCCGGTCGGCTGCCCGTTCGCGCCACGGTGCGCCTGGCGCGTGGACGCGTGCTGGCAGACGATGCCGCCCCTGGACCCGATCGACTCCGGGCGGCAATTCGTTGCCACCGGCCTGCGGGCGACGCATCGCGCGGCCTGCTGGAACCCGCCCACTTCCGAGGAAGCGGTCGCCGCCCGCCCGCTTCGCGTCGGCTTCGAGCCTGCCGCGCCTCCTGCCGAGGTTCGCGCATGAGCGAGATGAGCCCCCAGACCGGTGCGCCCGCCTCAGGCGTCCCTGGCCAGACGGCCGGGACCCAGCCGAGCACCGCGCGGCCGTTGTTAGAGATCAGCGATCTGCGCATGTTCTTTCCAATCACACAGGGCATCCTCATCAGCCGCCACGTCGGCGACGTCCGCGCGGTCGATGGCGTTTCGCTCTCGATCCAGCGCGGTGACACCGTCGGTCTGGTCGGCGAGTCCGGTTGTGGCAAGAGCACTGTGGGCCGCACGATCCTGCGGCTGTACCGCCCGACCGGCGGCCGGATCGTCTTCGACGGCCAGGACATCACCACCGCGGAGGGCGCGTCGCTGCGGGCCGTCCGGCGAAGCATGCAGATGATCTTCCAGGATCCGTACGCCAGCCTGAATCCCCGCATGACTGCCGCCGGGATCGTGTCGGAGCCGCTCGAGATCCACGGGGTCGGGGCCAAGAGCGAGCGTCAGCAGAGGGTGCGGGATCTGCTGGCCACCGTCGGCATGGACCCGTCGTACGGGGACCGATTCCCGCACGAGTTCAGCGGTGGCCAGCGCCAGCGCATCGGCGTCGCCCGAGCCCTGGCTCTCCATCCCGATCTCATCGTCGCCGACGAGCCGATCAGCGCGCTCGACGTCTCGATCCAGGCCCAGATCATCAACCTGCTCGAGCGGCTGCAGAGCGAGTTCGGGCTGACCTACCTGTTCATCGCCCACGACCTGTCCGTCGTCCGCCACATCAGCGACAGGATCGCGGTGATGTACCTGGGCCGCATCGTGGAGACGGCCGGGTCGCGCGAGCTGTACGAGCGACCGCTCCACCCATACAGCGTGGCGCTGCTCTCGGCCGTGCCGATCCCGGACCCGGTGGTGGAGGGTCGCCGGCGACGGATCATCCTCACCGGCGATGTGCCGAGCCCGGCCAATCCGCCCTCAGGCTGTCACTTCCACACGCGCTGCTGGCTTCGAGAGAGGCTCGGCAACCCCGAGCGCTGCGTTGCCGAGGATCCGGTGCTCCGCCCCCTCAGCAGCGGCCACCAGGTCGCCTGCCACTTCGCCGAAGAGGTGGACGGCTCGGCGGAACAGGTCCTGGTCACGGGCCGGACCCCGGCGCCGAGCGGTGTCGCCGCCCCGGTGCCGCCGCCGACTGCTCCCACGCGCCCCTCGCCACGGCCCCACGACCGCGGCTAGACTCAACTGGTGCAGCCGCTCCGAATCGCTCTTGCTCAGATGGCGCCGCGCCTCGGCGTGCTCGAGGACAACCTCGCCCGCCATCGCGAGCTTCTCGCGCAGGCACGCGCCGCCGGCGCGGGACTGGTCGTCTTTCCTGAGCTCGGCCTGACCGGGTACCAGCTCCAGGATCTGGCCGCGGAAGTGGCGATGCGAAAGGACGACCCGCGCCTGCTCGGCCTCGCCGCCGAGACGAAGGGAATCTCGGCCGTCGCCTCGTTCGTCGAGGAGGCCGACGATCACCGGCTCTTCATCTCGGCCGCGCTGCTGGAGGACGGCGAGGTCCGGTTCGTCCACCGCAAGCTGTTCCTGCCCACGTACGGCCTCTTCGACGAGCGCCGCTTCTTCGCCGCGGGCGATCGACTCCGGACCGTCGACTCACGGCTGGGCGTGAAGCTCGGGATCGCGATCTGCGAGGACTTCTGGCACCTGGGCGTGCCGGAAACGCTCGCCCTCGACGGCGCGCAGATGCTCATCAACGTGTCGTCATCGCCGGGACGCGACCTGGCGGCCATACACGAGGTCGGGTTGGGGACGGCGGCTTCGTGGCGGACGCTGATGCGAACCTACGCCCAGCTGACGACGAGCTTCGTCGTCTTCTGCAACCGCGTCGGCATGGACGAGACGATCAGCTTCTGGGGCGGCTCCGAGGTCATCGCCCCGAGCGGAGACGCGCTCTTCACGGCGCCGCTCTTTGACGAGGGGCTTTACACCGTGGACGTCGAGCTCGGCGACGTGCGGCGCGAGCGAATCGGGCTGCCTTTGCTGCGCGACGAGCGACCGGAGCTCCATCTGCGTGAGCTGCGCCGGATCCTCGCCCACAGGACGGGTCTCGAGATCGATGAGGCGAGCGAGCCGAGCGACGATCGTGACGCAGGGCAGAGTGCGGAGGCGCCGGGGGCAAAGGTGGCCGGCCGGCGAGAGAAGCGGCCATGACCGCGGCGCCCGGCGGCCGGGCGGGCGAGCCGACCGACGGCGCAGACCGGCTCTTCGAGCTTCCGCCCGAGCTCGCGATCGACACCGAGATCGCGCGGCGAGTAATCGTGGATTTCATCCGCAATCAGCTCCGCCAGGCTGGCTTCAGCCGAGGACTGCTCGGCCTCTCGGGCGGCATCGACTCCGCCCTGGTCGCGTTTCTGACGGCCGAGGCAATCGGACCGGAAAAGCTGCTCTGCGTTCTCATGCCCTATCGCACCTCCTCTCCCGAATCGGTCGAGCACGCCCGGCTCGTGGTCGAGAGGCTCGGCTGCGAAAGCGACCTGGTCGACATCAGCCCGATGGTCGACGGCTACTTCGGTCAGGACGGCCAGGCCGGCGCCGGCGGGGCCGCCGCCGGGGACGCGAGCGCGCTGCGACGCGGCAACCTGATGGCCCGCGAGCGGATGTGCGTCCTCTACGACCGATCCGTCGTGTGGAGCGGGCTGGTCGTCGGGACCGGCAACAAGACCGAATCGCTGATCGGCTATACCACTCTCTTCGGCGATTCCGCCTGCGCCTTCAACCCGATCGGCGATCTGTACAAGAGCCAGGTCCGGCAGGTCGCGGCGGCGGTCGGCGTGCCCGAGGCAATCATCCGCAAGGCTCCCTCGGCCGACCTCTGGCCCGGCCAGACGGACGAAGCCGAAGCCGGCTTCAGCTACCCGGAGCTCGACCGGCTGCTCTTCTGGATGATCGACAAGCGCCGAACTGACGAGGAGCTGCTGGCCCTGGGATTCCCGGGCCCGACAATCGAGCGCGTGAAACGCTTGATCGCCACGTCCGAGTTCAAGCGCCAGGTACCGCCCGTCGCCAAGCTCGGGCCGCGCACAACGGGCGTCGACTACCTGTATCCGCGCCGACGACCCGGCTCGGCGCGCAGGTGAGTAGCGCGGGCGCGAGTAGCGCGGGCGCGAGTGGCGCGGGCGAAGGCTCGGCCGCGGGCCGGCTCTTCGTGGTCGCCACGCCCATAGGCAATCTCGGCGACGTCACATTCCGCGCCGTGGAGGTGCTGCGTTCCGTTCCGCTTGTCGCGGCCGAGGACACTCGGCTCACGCGGCGGCTGTTCGCCCGATACGAGATCGTCACGCACATGGTCAGCTACCACGCCCGGAGCGGCCGGGGTCGCGAGCTGGGGCTGCTCGAGCATCTGCGGTCGGGACGCGATCTGGCGCTCGTCACCGACGCGGGCACTCCGCTGGTGAGCGACCCCGGCGGGGAGCTGGCGTCGGCCTGGGCGGCGGAGGGCGGCGCCGTGGTCCCGATCCCGGGAGCCTCCGCCGTGCTGGCGGCGCTGGTGGCGAGCGGCCTCTCAGCGGCCCGCTGGAGCTTCGAGGGGTTCTTGCCACGTTCGGGCAGGGAGCGGCGCGATCGCCTGTCGCGCATCGCATCGGACGAGCGTGCCTGCGTGATCTACGAAGCCCCGTCCCGCGTTCCGGCGACCCTCGCCGCCCTCTCGGCCGCGGCCGGCGGCGAGCGCAGGGCGGCGGTGTGCCGGGAGCTGACCAAGCTTCACGAAGAAGTCGTTCGCGGGACGCTGGATGAGCTGGCTGCTCGGGCGGCCGCCGGCGGGATCATGCTGCGCGGCGAGTTTGCCATCGTCATCGAGGCCGTGACGGCCGCCGCATCCGTCTCCGGTGCCGGGGCGGCCGGCCCGTCGATGGACGAGGGGCGAGCCAACGTCGCCCGCCTCGTCGCGTCGGGGGTCAAGCGTTCGGAGGCGGTCCGCCGGGTCGCGGCTGCGACAGGGCTCGACCGTCGCGAGCTGTACCCGGAGCAGCGGCAGGGAAGTGGTCCGGCCGGCACGAGCGGGAAGACGACCCTGGCGGTGCGGATCCGGCGCCCCCTCGCTCCATGACTCGCCGACAGGAGGAAATCGGCCGTCCCATCGGACATTCGGGGTAGAGCGACCGCTGCCGCGATATACAATCTGCATAACGAGGTTCGACCTAGAATCTCAAGTCGTGGGGAGGCAGGGAGGACTCTATGACTGGTAAGTTCCGGAGCTTGTTCGCGCTTCTGGCAGTTGGGGCACTCGTCGTCTCGGCGTGCTCCAGCTCGGCCACAGCGGCTCCCTCGGGCGGGTCCAGCCTGAAGATCGGCGTCGCGCTGGACGTCGGCGGGCCTGACGACAAGAACTTCAACCAGTATTCGTGGGAGGGCGCCAAGCAGGCTGCCACTGACCTCGGCGTCACTGCCCAGTACGTCGTTCCCAAGGACGCGTCGGACTACGACAAGAACATCCAGGGCTTCATCGACCAGGGCTACAACGTCGTCGTCGGTGTCGGCTACAACCTGGGCACCTCGATCGTGAAGGCCGCGAAGGCCAACCCGAACGTCTGGTTCATCATCGTCGACGTCGCTCCGTGCGTTGACGCGAACGGCGACCCGGACAGCACCTTCGCCTGCGCGGGCGACGCCGCCACGCTGCTTCCAAAGCTGATCGGGATCCAGTTCCAGGAGGACCAGGTCGGGTACCTGGCCGGGATCGTGGCCGCCAACGCCTCCAAGAAGGCCGTCATCGGCCAGCTCGGCGGCGTCAACAGCAACCCGGCCGTCGTGAAGTACCTGCAGGGCTACATCCTGGGCGCCCAGTCGGTCAACCCCAACATCAAGGTCGAGACCGCCTTCTTCTCAACCGGCGACCCGGTTAAGGCGTACGGCGATCCGACCTGGGGCAAGACCTTCAGCGCCCAGTTCATCCCGCAGAAGGGCGTGGACGTCGTCTTCCAGGTCGCCGGCAACACCGGCAACGGAACCCTGGAGGCGGCGTGCGACGCCGGCATCTGGGCCATCGGCGTGGACGTGGACCAGTACCTGTCCTACCCGACTGCTGACAAGTGCATCATCTTCTCGGCTGAGAAGAAGCTAGACAAGGCGGTCTCGGAGACGATCAAGGCGATCAATGCCGGCACGGCCAAGGGCGGCATCATGCGGTTCAACGCCGCCAATGACGGCGTCGGCGGCTCTCCGCTCTACAACGCGACGGCGGCGGGTCTTCCAGCCGACCTGCAGAGCAAGCTGGACGCGGCATTCGCCCAAATGAAGGCGGGCACCCTCAAGACCTGCCCGGACAAGTGCGGCACCTGGAGCGAGTAGCGACCAAGCTCGCGTGACGCAAGTGAGCGGGCCGTTCCGGCTTCGGCCGGCCGGCCCGCTCACGCTATCCAGCACGCCTCAGAGCTCGAGGTAGCCATGACGCACGACGCATCGGCCACCCAGCCGCCGGCGCTGGAGATGCGCGGCATCACCAAGCGCTATCCGGGCGTCGTCGCCAACGACCATATCGACCTGGACGTTCGCCGCGGCGAGATCCATGCCCTGCTCGGCGAGAACGGCGCCGGCAAGACCACTCTCATGAACGTTCTGTACGGCCTGGCCCGGCCGGACGAGGGGCGGATCCTGCTCGACGGCGAACCGGTCCAGATCGCCGGGCCCGCCGATGCCATCGCCCGCGGCATCAGCATGGTCCACCAGCACTTCATGCTGATCCCGGTCCTATCGGTCGCCGAGAACGTGATCCTCGGTTCCGAGACGATGGCGGGTCCGGTCTTCGTGGACCGGGCAGAGGCCAGCCGCCGGATCGGCGAGCTGGCGCGACGGTTTGGTTTCGACCTCGACCCCGACGCCCGCGTGTCGTCACTGTCGGTCGGACTGCAGCAGCGGGTCGAGATCCTCAAGGCGCTCTACCGCGAGACGCGGATCCTCGTCCTGGACGAGCCCACGGCCGTGCTGACGCCGCAGGAGACCGAGGAGATCTTCGCCCTGCTGCGCCGGCTCGCTGACGACGGGCGATCGATCATCTTCATCAGCCACAAGCTGTACGAGGTTCTAGAGGTCGCCGACCGGATCACCGTCATCCGTCGCGGCAAGGTGATCGGGGAGCGCAAGCCGAGTGAGACCACCGAGGGGGAGCTCGCGGAGCTGATGGTCGGGCGCGAGGTGGAGTTGACAGTGGATCGCGGCACCTCTCATCCGGGCCAGCGGATGCTGCGCGTCGAGGACCTCCGGGTGGCCGATGACAGGCGACACGAGGCGGTGCCGGGGGTCTCTTTCGATATCAGGGCCGGCGAGATCCTCGGCGTGGCAGGCGTCGCCGGCAACGGCCAGGACGAGCTGGTCGAGGCGATCGTGGGACTGCGCAAGCCACTCGGGGGCCGTGTCACCCTCGAGGGCCTGGACGTGACCGGCTTCTCGCCGCGCCGGATGAACGAGGCCGGCGTCGGCTACGTGCCGGCGGATCGGCACCGCTTCGGCCTGATCCTGGCATTCCCGGTCTACGACAACCTGGTTCTCACGAGCTACTACCGGCCGCCCTTTGCCCGCGGGTTCATTCGCGAGGATGACGCGATCCTGGATTCGGCCCGGGCTCAGGTGGAGCGCTTCGACATCCGGACGCCGGGCGTGGAAGTGCCGACCGCGACGCTCTCGGGCGGCAATCAACAGAAGGTCATCGTCGCCCGCGAGTTCGACCGGCCGCTGAAGCTGCTGGTCCTGGATCAGCCGACGCGGGGCCTGGACGTGGGCAGCATCGAGTTCATCCACCGCCAGGTCATCGCCAAGCGCGATGCCGGAACGGCCGTGCTGCTGGTCTCGGCGGAGCTGGACGAGGTGCTGGAGATCTCCGACCGGATCGTGGTCATGTACCGCGGCCGGATGGTCGCCGAGCTCGACGGCCGGACGGCCGACAAGAGCGACGTAGGGCTGTACATGGCCACAGGACAACGTGAGGCCGTTCCGGCCGGCGACGAGGCGCGATCATGAGCGGCCCAGCCGGCGGAGGTCGAAAGATGGCACGCAGGTTCCTCGACGGGAAGGTGCTGCAATCCCTAGCCGAGCCGGTCGCGGCGATCGTATTCGCGCTTCTCGCGGGCGGCATCGGGATCGCCCTCTTCAGCGCTTACGTCCCGGGCCATTCGGCGTTCGACGTCGGACTGCCGATCCAGGCCTACCAGAGCCTCATCGGCGGCTTCGCCAGCGCGAACGGGATCACTTCCACGCTCGTCTATGCGACCCCGCTGGCGCTGGCGGGTCTGGGCGTGGCCATCGGCTTCCGGGCCGGGCTCTTCAACATCGGCGGCCGCGGCCAGTTCCTGATCGGCGCCGTTGGGGCGATGGCCGTGGTTACCTGGATCGGCAGGGATGCCGGCCCCTGGATCACCATCCCGCTGGCGCTGCTGGTGGGCGCCGCACTGGGAGGCTTCGCCGGCTTCATCCCCGGTCTGCTGAAGGCGACGTCGGGAGCCCACGAGGTCGTCACGACCATCATGCTCAACTACGTGTTCCTGTTCGTGATGGCGTGGTCGGTCCTCGGCCCGTTGACGCTGCCGGGCGCGCCCCAGCCGATCACCGTCGACGTGAGCATGCGCAACGGGGCCCTGCCGATACTCCTGGGCCCCAACGGGCTGATCGACTTCGGGCGGGGCGGCCATGTCGGCCTGCTGATCGCGCTGGCGGCCGTGCCGATCATGTGGTTCCTGCTGTTCCGGACGACGATCGGCTTCGAGATCCGCGCCGCCGGCGCCAACCCGGACGCGGCCCGCTATGGCGGCATGAAGACGCGCCGCCTGATCGTGCTGACGATGACCCTGGCCGGGTTCATGTGCGGGCTGGCGGGGGCGACGACGCTGCTGGGTGTCGTCCACGAGATGACCCCCGGCTACGACACGACGATCGGCTTCGACGCCATCACCGTGGCCCTGCTCGGCCGGTCCAACCCGATCGGCGTTGGACTGGCCGCCTTGCTCCTGGGCGCCATGCGCGCCGGCTCCCAGGCCATGCAGATCCAGGCGGGCGTGCCGGCCGAGCTCGTCGATGCGCTGCAGGCGATCATCCTGCTGTTCCTGGTCGTCAACGTCCTCAGGCGCATCATGGCCAGCCGGAGGCGCCGCCCGGGCTCGGCGGCGCCGGCCCAGGCCGCCGCGATGCCGGCGACGGGAGGTGCCGCATGAACGCCATCCCGGAAGCCCTCAACGCGCTGCCGGTCCTGGGCATCGTCTTCCAGTTTCTCGGCTACGTCGTGGGCAATCTGTCCTTCATGTCGCAGACGACTGTCGCGGTCGCGGTCCCGATTGCCCTGGCCGCGCTGTGCGGCGCGGTCTGTGAGCGCTCCGGCGTCGTCAACATCGGCCTGGAGGGGATCATGCTGACGGCTGCCTTCACCGGCTGGATGGTCGGCGTGGCGGCAGTCGGGATCCTGGGCCGCAGCGACCCGCTGCCGGTCTTCGGGATCACCCCGCCGCTCCTCATTGGGGTCGCCGCCGCGATCGGAATCGGGATGCTGGTTTCCCTGCTGCACGCGTGGCTCTCGATCTCCGCCCGCATAGACCAGATCATCGGCGGGACCATCATCAACATCGGAGCGGTCGGCATCACCGGCTACCTCTACCACTTGGTAGCCAACCAGTCGCTGATCGGGGCCGGAAGCTTCAAGCCGCTCAGCGTCCCCAAGGAGGTGGCGGACTTCCCCCTGGTCGGATGGCTGGCTAACGCCGTGCTGAGCCAGGGGCCCATCGGGATCGTCACGATTATCCTCGTGGTGTTCCTGCAGGTCATGCTGTTCCGGTCCCGCTGGGGTCTGCGAACCCGTGCCGCCGGCGAGCACCCGCGCGCCGCCGAAACGGTGGGCATCGACGTGATCCGGCTGCGCTACCTGAACGTGGTCATGGCCGGTGCCCTGGCGGCCCTTGCCGGCGCCTGGCTGAGCATGGAGCACGGCAGCAAGTTCGACGCCAATATGACGGCCGGACGCGGCTTCATCGGCCTGGCGGCCATGATCGTGGGGCGCTGGACGCCGGTGGGTGCCTTCGGCGCGGCGCTTCTGTTCGCCTCCGCCACGGCCCTCAGCGCCTCGCTCACGATCTCGCCACCGACAGGTGACCTGGGCGACCTGATGGCCCGGGTGCCGGGCGAGTTCTGGGAGGCGCTGCCCTACATCATCACGATCGTGGTCCTGGCGGGCCTGATCGGCCGGAGCATCGCCCCGGCAGCGGACGGTCAGCCGTACGAGCGAGAATCTGCGACCTAGCCTCGGGCCGGCTCGTCACGGCGCCCACCCGCGCCCGCGGCCTGGTCAGCCGTCGCGGAGCAGGGAGGGGTAGAAGTTGGCCTTGCCGGCGGCTGCTTTGCGCCGGCGCCAGTCGTCGAGGATGACGACCGCTTCGTTGCCCGCCCGGATGGCACGTTCCTCCGCGCCGTTGTCGCCGAAGGCGTTCGTCTCTCGATTGGCCACAGCGCCCAGGATCGCGCCGCTGCGCATCCCGAACAGTCGGGCGAGCACGAACAGGGCGGAGCATTCCATCTCGAGGCAGGCAACCCCGGCCCGACGCAGGTCGTCGACGAGCCCGTCCACGCTGGATTGCCAGAACCCGCCGGTTACGGGCCGCTCCTGGCCGACGTAGAACGAGCCGACGCTGCAGACGATGCCGACGTGGTATCGGTATCCCAGGCGCTCGCAGGCCTCCACCAGGGCCATGTAGACCTCGGGATCGGCGAAGGCGGGATGGTCCAGCGGCACGTATCGATCCGCGGTTCCGTCGCGCCGGACCGCGGCCATCGGCACGATCAGGTCGCCACACTCGATCTCGGCCCGAAGCGCGCCGCAGGTGCCGACCCGGATGATCGTCTCGCCGCCGATCACGGCGAACTCGTGCGTGGCGATCTCCAGGCTCGGAGCGCCGATGCCGCTGGAGATGGCTCCAATGGCCACGCCTTTGTAGGAGCCGCGCGCCGAGCGGTACTCGCGGTGGAAGGCCAGTTCGACGCCATCGTCCCAGGTCGCCCGCATCTTCTCGACCCTGCCCGGATCGCCGGGCATGAGCACGGTCGAGGGGATCTGGCCGACCGACAGGTGCAGGTGATACTGTGCTCCCGCTTCGTTGGTGGGAGCGTCGGCACGACGTTCTGCCGGGTCTGGGGATTGCCGGCTGCCGCTAGTTGACATCGGTCTCCTCACTCCTCCAACGCGGTTCGTCGCTTAAGAGAGACGCTATCACTCCTGCTCGACTCTGCCATCGGATGTGCGGAGGTGCTCTCGTGAGTGGACCCGGAATCGAGTCGATCGACCGGGGGGAGGCGACTGCTCGACTGCCCGACTTCCCGGCCCTTCTGGAGATGGCGCTGCTCGCCCAATCTAGGGCCCGGGCGCCGTACTCCGGCTTCAACGTGGGGGCTGCGGTACTGGCCGGGAGCGGGCGGCTGTACCCGGGCTGCAACGTGGAATCGGCCTCATACGGGGCCACGATATGCGCCGAGCGGAGCGCCGTCGTCGGGGCGATCGCCGCTGGGGAGACGTCGGTTCGGGCCTGCGTGGTCGTGACTCCGACGCGCGAGCCCTCGAGCCCGTGTGGCATATGCCGGCAGCTGTTGGCCGAGTTCGGGCCGGACGTGGCGGTCTTCGCGGTTGCGAGCTTGGGCGACGGCGTGATGGCGGCACGCCTGGGCGATCTGCTGCCGGTCTCGTTCGGGGCGCAGGACCTGCGGGACGCCACGACCGACAAGGCCGACGGATGACAGCCGACTTCGAGCTCGGACGCGAGATCGCGCCGTCCGAACAGGCCGGGCTCCTGGATGCCCTCGAAGCTGCGGTGCGCGCCCGGACCGACCTCAGGCCGACGATGGGCCTGGTCATCGGCTCCGGACTCGGCGGTCTCGCCGACATCCTCGACCTGGAAGCCGCGATCTCTTTTGGCGAACTGCCCGGCTGGCCGCCCGCCACCGCTCCGGGCCACGCCGGCCGGCTCCTGTTCGGGCGACTCGCCGGCGTACCGGCCGTGATCCAGCAGGGCCGGTTTCACCTGTACGAGGGCCACTCGGCCGGGTTCGTGGTCCAGCCTGTGCTGCTGATGGGCCGCCTCGGCGCGGCCACGATTGTCCTGACCAATGCCGCCGGCGGCGTCAATCCTGCTTTTCGCGCAGGCACGCTGATGGTCATCGCGGACCACCTGAACCTCACCGGCAGGCATCCCTTGATCGGCTCGAACGCGACGGCGATCGGGCCGCGTTTCCCGGACATGACCGAGGTCTGGGACGCGACCCTGCGAGCGCGGCTGCACGAGGCCGCGGCCGCCGAAGGGGTCCACTTCGAGGAGGGCGTCTACGCCTGCCTCACCGGCCCGAGCTACGAGACTCCGGCCGAAGTCCGGATGCTCCGCGGGCTCGGCGCCGATGCCGTGGGGATGTCCACCGCGCTGGAGGCAATCGCGGCTCGTTGGGCCGGCCTGCAGGTCTGTGGCGTCTCGCTTGTGACCAATCCCGGTGCCGGGCTTGCCGGCGTCGCTCTGAGCCACGCGGAGGTGCTGGCGGCGGCGGAGGCCGCGGGGCCGCGGCTGGCGCGCGTGATCTCCGGTTTCGTGGCCGGCCTTTAGCAGTTTCCGCGGCCGGGCCGGGCGAGAGCCGCCGGGGCAACGAGCTGAGCCGGGGCGCGGCGGTGTGGGGGCAGCGCGCCACGCCCCGGGGGTGGGAAGCTACGCCAGGACGAGCACCTGCTCGTCGTCCTCGGCGGTTGCGGCCTTCTCGTCGGCCCCGGCGTCGGCCATCGTCGTGACGCCGACCTCAGCCGCTTCATTCGGGGAGATGCCGCCAGATTCGGCTGCCGCCTGGGTAGCCAGCGATTCGGCCTCGTAGTCGCGCTTGCGCCGGCCGGAGAGCATCTCCACCGACGTGGCTACAACCTCCGTCTTCCAGTGGCGCGTGCCGTGGTCGTCGTCCCACTGGCGGGTCTGCAGGCGACCCTCGATGGCGACCTGCTGACCCTTGCCCAGGTACTGGCCGCAGACCTGGGCCAGGCGGTCCCAGACGACCACGTTGTGATACTCTGCGCGCTCCTTGCCGTTGCCGCGGAACTCGTTGGTCGCCACTGCGAATGTGGCGACGGATGACCCGCTGGCCAGCGATCGCAACTCCGGATCGCGGGTCAGGCGGCCAGTCAGAAGGACCTTGTTCACGGTCCCAATCTCCTCTCGCGGCGCCGCTCTGTCGCGACGCCCTCTCTTGCGGCGGGCGAGAGAACCGTATCCGCAGCCGCTCTACCGCGGCTCATCTGCGGCTTATCGGGGCCGCCGACCATCCCGGCTCTGTCGAGCCAGTTCCAGCGGATGCGTCGGGGCCATGGACCCCGGTGGGAGAATCTTTCGCGGTGCAAGGGGGCTTTGACACGCGGCCCACACGCTGGCCGCCGGGACCGCGCCGAGCCCCTGGCGAGACCGGCCCGCGTGGGAAGGGGGGTGGTTCCGATGGTAGACACGGGCGCGACTCCTCTGAAGGGTTGGGGCAGTCAACTGGGCCCTAGCGATCGGAACCGGCCTGGCCCTGCTGGTCATCTGTCTAACCTGGCTGCGGCAAGGCGACATGCCCGGGCCGCTGGTCGCGGTCGCGGTCGGCTGGATCGTGCTGGCCCCACCGATATATGACCACAGCTGGCCGGCCATAGCCTTCCTGATCTGGACGGCCCTGGTCGTCCTCTGGTTGGGGTCGAACCCCGGGGACTACGTCGTAGTGACCGGCATCGTGATGCTCTGGTTCCTGGGCGGAGCCATCCTGGCGGCCATCAGGCTCTTCGTCTTCCTTGGGGACTCGCTGGCCCCAGAACCCAAAGAGGGCGCCCCCCCGCACAGAACCACGGCCGGGTCCGCGCCTCCGGCGGCTGAGGTACCGCTACTGCCCGGTCTGCGGAGTTTGCGGAGCACCTTCCAGCGGTGAACCCGGAGCGGTACGAACGCGTTTGCCGCAATTGCGGGATAGAGGGAAACCCGAACTACAAGGGCCTGTGCTATCGCTGCGGCAGCCGTAGAGGGGGCTCGACGCAAGCCTACTTGCCAGCTCCCTCCTGCGGGACTCGACCCGACGGTGAATTCACCTGGATCGACGTTCAGTCCGAAGCGCTATGAGAGCATCTGCGGCAATTGTCGCCAGAGCCGTGAGCGCACCTCTCGTCGAGCCCGAGGTATATGGGTCTACCCTGACACTGCGTTGTGCCGCGGTCGTCGTCCCACTGGCGGGTCTGCAGGCGACCCTCGATGGCGACCTGCTGGCCCTTGCCCAGATACTGCCCACAGACTTGGGCCAGGCGGTCCCATGTCAACCTGGCTCGCTTGGCCTCCGGCCGCAAGCCCCCGCTCCGCTGGTCGCCGACGATCCCGGTGAGTCCGGCCAGCTCGCGAGGCCGCGTCGGGGCCTTGCGTCTGCCGTCGCTTGTCGGACCGATGAACCGGTCTAGTAGCTGATCTTCCGGTGGCCCGTCGTCGACCACGTCCAACTGATCTGTTCGAGGGTCCCTCCCTTGGAACGGCCGCTCGTTTGCTTGTGGCGGGCATACAATCGAGAGGCACCCGTTCCGCCGAGCGCGAGGCTCGGCTACTGGGTGGGGGAGGCGAACATGAGTCAGCTCAAGCGTGGTCCGATCCGGATTCTGGCCGTGGCGGCGGCCGCCAGCCTGTTACTGGCCGCCTGCGGGTCGAGCACTCCAACACAGATCGTCGTCGTCGTGACGCCCAATCCGACGCCAGAGGTGACCCCGACACCCACTCCGGAGGCGACACCGACGGTCGAGGTTACTGCCACTCCGGAAGTGACCCCGACTCCATCGCCCACGCCCTCACCGACTCCGTCACCGACCCCCACGTCCCCGGCCGCGTTCTGCTCGGGCAACGCGGGCAACCAGGCGTTCTTCGTCGAGGCCGCCCACGGCGTCAAGGCCACCATCTACTGCGCCACCAAGCTCGCCAGTGGCTGGGCCATCTCGGCGGGCAGCTGGCATGGCAACAAGAGCGGCGGCTGGATGGACGTGACCTACAAGTACAGGAACACGAGCCAGACGTTCGAGATCAAGGAGGGGGCTTTCTGCCTGACCGCCCCGCTAACCTGCGCCGGCGGCATGGAGGTCGTCGTCCAGGCCGGCGTCCACTTCGACGGGATGACGACCAACCTAGCTTCGTACGGGACGCCCGGCATCTACCTCATGCAAATCAACCCCGCCAAGTGGAACGCGTATTTCTTGACCACCCACAACATCACCCAGGCGGCCGCGGTCACCATCGGGGCGAACATGAAGGCAGTGCCCGAGAGCTGAGCCGCCAGCCGGTCGCCGCCCGGCCACGTCCAACTGATCTGTTCGGGCGGTCGCTCCCATCGGAGCGGCCGCCCGCCCGTCTGTGGCGGCGGGTGGCCGACCCCAACGAGGGTCCGATCGGGCTGGTCGCGCGGCTGATGCTCGCGTCCGTCCAGTGGGTGAACCTGTTTGAGCCAACGGGAATGCAGCGACTCCTCGATGGACTCGATCGCATGACAGCTCTACGGGATCACCCTGCCGGGGAACCAGAGCCGGGGAGAGTAGGACTCACGCCTCCACTCTCGTCGGGTGTGGTTGCTCGATTCCGTCACAGGACGGGGTGTCGTTCCCCGCGCCCTCGGGCTCCGTCCTGTGGTCTAACCCAACACTGGCGCGTGGCGTGGTGGTCGTCGGGGCCATAGACCCCGGTGGGAGAATGTGCGCTGAGCACGCGGGGCCATGACACGCGGCCCACACACTGGCCGCCGGGACCGCGCCGAGCCACTGGCGAGACCGAACCGCGCCAAACGTCCAAGGGGGAGGGACGGACATGGAACTCGTTCTGATCGTCGTCGTAGCGGCCATCCTTTGGGTGAGGATTGAAGCGGCGACCCAGCGCCAACACCGCGCTGAGGAGGAGTTCCGAGAGCTGCGGGCCGGCCTCGCGACAGTCGAGCGAGCGGTCGCGAAGCTGGTCGCGGCGGCCACGAAGGCCCCAGTTCCTGAACCGGAGGCCGCTCGGCCGGATGCAGCTCCGCCTGAGACCGCTCCCGCGCCCGCGCCTGCCGTTGCGACATCGGCGCGGCTGCCGGAGGCTGCGGCAGCCCTTGAGGGCGCCACTGCCCAGGGCAGCTGGAGTCCGACCCATCTCATTCCGCCCGGAGGCCTGGCGGCCTGGCTACTGCCGGATCCGTTCCGGCCGCCGATCGCCGTCCTTCCCGAGTACCTGGAAGTCGCCGTCCAGTCGTGGTCCCGCAAATGGGCGCTGATCGAGACCAAGAGCGGCTGGCGAGGCTGGGTGAACGGCGGCGATCTCGTCACCGGGCCCTCGTTCGAGGGCGCCCCCGTGGTCCGTGGCGCAGCCCCACGCCGAGAGGGTCCCGCTTTCCCGACGTCAGACATCACCTGGGCGTGCCAGCGGTGCACCTACTCACGCAATCCCTCGACAGCAGCCAAGTGCTACAACTGCGGCGCGCCGAAGGGGGCCGTGGCGGCCGCACCCGGTCCAGTTGTCGCTCGGCCTGCCTCCATGCCGGCTGCGGAGACTCGCCGGGAGTGGAGCCCGCCGCGGGAAGTGCCTTCGCAGCCGGCGTATGGGCCGGTCCAGCAAGTCCTTCTCAAGCTCGGTTTCACACCGCCCGCGGCAGGTGAGAGCTGGTCGCGCGCCGCGCTCGAGGAGTGGCTCGAGGGCCGGATGCTCGCCATCGTCGGTGGCATCGCACTCCTCCTGGGCGCGGTCTTCTTCCTGAGCCTGGCCTTCAGCCGCGGCTGGATCTCCGAGCAATTGCGCGTCATCACCGGACTTGCCGTCGGTGCCGGCCTCCTCGTCCTTGGCGAGTTCTCGTTCACACGCGTGCGCGGCATTCTCGGGCATGTCCTCGTCGCGGTCGGGCTGGCGACCATCTCGCTGGCGCTGTTCGCCGCCACGCGCCTGTACGACCTGATCCCGGTCGAATGGGCCCTCCTGGGGATATTCGTCGCGGCCATCGCCGCGGCGGCCACGGCCGTCCGCCACGACTCGGAGATCGTCGCCGCCTTCGGCCTGATCGCCGTCCTCGCCTCGCCGCCGGTCCTTGGCGCCGGCCCGAGCCTCGTGACTCTACTGTTCGTCGGGGCAACTCTCGTGGGCACGACTTGTGTGGCGCTCTTCCGGACGTGGCCCTGGCTTCCTTCACTCGCATTCGTGCTGGCCGCGCCGCAATTCGCCGTCTACATCACGGGCGCGCCGCCGGTGGCAGAGGGGCTGATCGCAATCGCGGGCTTCTGGCTGGTGAACCTGGTCGCCGCGGGCGGGGAGGAGATCCGCCACTCGACGGACCGCCTCCGGACCGCCACCGTCACGCTCCTCCTCGCCGATGCGGCCGTCACGCTCTGGGCGGGCTTCACCGTCCTGAGCGGCACGTTGACCGAGTGGCGTGGGACTTTCCTTGCGATCCAGGCCGCGGCCTACCTCGCCCTGGCCCTGGTCTTCTTCATCCGGAATGGCGACCGCCACCCGTTCGGTCTGATCGTCGCAGCGACGGGCGTCGCCTCTCTGACCATGGCGGTCCCGATCCAGTTCGGCGGTCCGCCCGTCCCGATCGCGTGGGCCGCCGAGGCAGTGGCGCTCGCGTGGGTGGCGGTCATCCGCCGGCATCCGTACGGCGCCGGCGTGTCCGTCCTCCTCGCCATGCTGGCTCTCGGGCATCTCGTCTCGATCGAGTACCCGCCGTCCGGTCTCGTCGCAGGATTCTCCCGGTCGGTGCCGTTCGTCGGTCCGGAAGGGATGACGTTCGCGTTCATGATCGCGGCGCTTGCGGTCGCGACTCTCATCGTCCCGATAGCCTGGATTCGCGCCGGGCTCGGTGTCGTCGGCGGGCTCCTGGCCCTCTACGTCTTCCCGTTCGAACTGTCCGGTCCGGCGCTGGTCGCGGCCTGGGCGGCCCTCGCGGCCGTCGGCTTGGTCGTGTTTGCCCGCGTCGTCATGCCGCGGATCGCGCGCGACTTCCACGAGGACCGCGTCCCCGCGCTCGGTCTACCCGGGCTGATCGGCACGCCCGTCGCCGAAGCTGTGTCGTGGCTGAGCAATGTCGTGCGGCCGTGCGCCCTGGCGGTGGCCTTCGTCGCCGGCATCGCCGCCATCGCCCACCTCGCCTCGTTCGAGTATCCGGCGGCCTCCATCCTGGTGGGGACACCGCACGACATTCCGTTCGTCGGCCTGCCGGGACTCGCCTTCGCGATCCTCCTCGCGGCGATCCTCGGGGCGGGGCTGTTCGTCCCGATGGCGTCAACACGCATCGGCCTGACCGCCCTCGGCGGGCTCATCGCCCTCTACGTCTTCCCGTTCGAACTGTCCGGTCCCGCGCTGGTCGCGGCCTGGGCGGCTCTCGCGACCGCCGCGTTCGCCGTGGAGGCGCTGATCATCGAGCGGCTCGTCGGCCCGGCGTTCGAACCGGCGGCCCTGACGAGTTACCTGCGCCCCGCCGTCCGAGCCGTCGGCGCGCTCACCGGGGTCGCCGTGCTGGCCCACCTGCTCGCGCTCGACTTCCCGATCTATCAGATCGGCGAGCGCGTCCAGCTCGGCGAGCCCGTCCTCTCGAATACCCCCTATGCCGGGCCAGAGGGCCTCTCGCTCGCCGCCGCCCTCGCAGGTCTCGCAGCCGTGGGCTGGGTGATGGGCGCGCGCTGGATCCGGCTCGGCATGGTGGGCATCGGGGCTGCGCTCCTCGTGTTCACCGTGACCTTCGAGGCCGACTCCTCGCTGGTGTCAGTGCCGTGGAGCCTCTTCGCGCTGGCGTCCGTGTTCGTCGTCCGCAGGGTCGCGCTCGTTGAACTCCTGCCGCCGGGCCGCGGCCCAATCTATGAGCTAGGCCAACTCCTCGAGGCGGCCTCCGAGCGCCTGCCATATGCGGCGGCGGTCCTGGCGCTGCTCCTGCTCCTGGTACGGTCGCTTTGGCTTGCCGACGTCGAGTCCTTCGGCCGCTACGTGACCGGTAACCTCCCGCTCGGCGGGACCCCCTTCCTGGATCAGCGCACGTTTGTGCTCGCAATCCTCGCCGCGACGATCCTGATCTCCGGCTGGATCTGGCGCGGGGTCACGCCCAGGGTGCTGGGCGCCGTCGCGGCGGCTATGCCCATCGCGTGGCTGCTCCCGTTCGAGGTCCGGCCGGGGTATGCCGTCGCCGGCTGGTCCGCGCTCGCGCTTGCCGGGTTCCTGTGGCTCAGGATCGTTCCGGCGGCGCGCCTGCTCCTGGGTGCGACGTCACTCGCTCTGGCATCGTCAGGCGCCGTCGTGACCCTCGCGATCGTCGCGCCGCCCGACCGGCTCGTCGTCGAGGAGACGACGAGGGTGCTTGGCTGGTCTCTCCTGACGGACGCCACGGTGGCGCTCGGAGCCCTGGCCATCGCGCTCGGAGCCGGCGGGTTGTTGCATCGGAGGGACCGGCTGAGTCGGCCGGTGCTCCTCGCGGCGGGTGTCGCCGCCGTCTACCTGCTCTCGGTTGCCGTCGTAGACCAGTTCCGGCTACAGGTCGGCACCCGGCCGCTCGAGGAGCTCCAGAAGGGAGCCCAGGTCGGGCTCAGCGTGCTGTGGTCGATCCTCGGCGCCGCGGCGTTCGCGGTGGGCCTCGCCGCCCATCGACCGCCGATCCGCCTGTTTGGCCTTGGGATGCTGGGGCTCGCGACCGCGAAGGTCTTCCTCGTCGACCTCGCGGCTCTCGATGTCTCCTATCGGGTCCTGTCGTTCGTGGCCCTTGGCTTCCTGCTGCTGATCTGCGCGGCCGTCTACTCGCGGATGCAGCGTCCCCCGTCCCAGTCTCATCGTCCGGCGCCGGTCTGAGACGGCGCCTCTCGGCCGATGGTCCAGTACGTGGGCCGAATCGTCGACTGAACTCAGCCGGCCAGCCCGAAGACGCCGTTGAGGAACTCAACGCTCCAGCGTCCCCAATCGGCCGGGCAGGTATCGATGACCTTTCCGTGTGTCGCGCCCGCGCACATGTGGAGCTCGACCGGCACGCCGGCTGCCTGCGCCGCGCCGTAGTTGGCGTTGACGCTGCGCTCGGGCAGGTCCTGCTGGTCGGCCGTGCCGTGGATCAGCAGGAGCGGTCGGTGACCGAGGGCCGGGATGTAGTTGATCGGGTTGGCGTCCATCAGGTTGAGCCCCGTGCGAAGCCAGATCCCAAGCAAGATTGCCGGCGTGCCCGGAAGGGACGGATGCCCTTCGTCGACCTCCAGGCGCCTGCCGACGACGTCCTCGACGCGGGCATGGGTCGAGTCGAGGATGAGCGCCTCGATCCGCTGGTCGCTTGCAGCTGCCAGCACCGCGGTGGCGCCGCCCATCGAGTTGCCCATCACAGCGATGTGGGCCGGATGCTTGGTGCGCTCGAGCCAGTCGATGATCGCCTCGAGATCGAGCTTCTCGCGCAGTCCGAACGTCACCTCGCTCTTCGAGCTTCGGCCGCCGTTGCGCAAGTCGAATGCGACGACGTTGAAGGTGGCGTGGAGGGGCACGGCGTACTTGAGCACCTCGCTCTTGTTGGCGGCCCAGCCGTGGACCAGCACGACGGTCGCTCTCGTGGCGCCGGCGCCGCTGGCTGCCGGGATGTACCAGCCCGCGATGCGGACCCAATCGCTCGTGACGACGTCGGTGCCCGCGGTCGCGCCCTGGCTCGAACAGCTCTCCATGTCTGCGTTGGCGTTCCGCAGGATCGCGTCGTCGGCGATGTCGTAGTTGATGGCCTCGTACGCCCAGCCGTACCGCACCTGCGGGGTCCGGCAATCCGGGTTTCCGGTCGGATGGACTAAGGCGTCCGACCCGACGGTGCCGACGTAGGCGGCGTAGCCGATCCCGCCGGCGAGCACCAGCGCCGCAATCAGGGCGGCGAGAAGACGAACGACGCGCTTCAATCGCTTCCGAGCTGGAGCGGCCGGCTCGGGCTCGGGCACTGTGAGCCCGAGGAGCCCGGCGGCGAGCAACGCGGTCACGCTCTTCACTATCGCCCCCTGGGACGCATCCTCGCGGGTCGGTCTCGTTAGTGGCTCGGCGCGGTCCCGGCGGCCGGTCTGTGGGCCGCGTGTCCAAGCCTCCCTTGCGCTGCGAAAGATTCTCCCACCGGTGTCGACTGGCCCGAGACGCGGGATCGCCATCTGGGGCGGCTCATCGGCGGCCCATCTAGCTGACGGGCCGGCAGTGGTGGTGCGGCAGGCGACCCTGCTGCGTTCGCCAATAGTCGAGGTCCTATCCTAAAATCGAAGACGAGCCCCGGGACGGGCCTTCCTGCTCGACGCGGGGCCGGGGAGAGGAGCGGGGTTTCGATGTCGACTTTGGACGGGCTGGCGTCGGTTCGTCGATCTGCGACGCTGGGCCGCATCGCGCGTGTCTCGGCGGCCGCCCTCATGGCCACGGGCTTCCTTGCCGTGGCCTGGTCCGGGCCGCTGGCCAGGCCGGTCGCCGCCGCCATCGTGCCGGGCGAGGTCGTCGGTTGGGGCTACGACCACTCCCACCAGATCGACATCCCGGCCGAAGCCCAGTCGGGCGTCATCCAGGTCGCCGGGGGCTGCAACCACAGTCTCGCCCTCAAGTCGAACGGAAAGGTGATCGCCTGGGGCGACGACACCTTCCACCAGACCGAGGTGCCGGCGGCAGCCCAGTCGGGCGTCGTGGCGGTTTCGGCCGGATGCGAGCACAGCCTCGCCCTCAAGTCGAACGGCCAGATCGTCGCCTGGGGCGACAACACGTACGGTCAGTCGACCGTGCCCTCGCTGCCCGCGGGGCGGAAATGGATTGCCATCGGGGCAGGGGAGAGGCACAGCGTGGGGGTCACCTCCGGCGGAGCGGCCAACGAGGTTCACGCCTGGGGAGACGATTCGAATCTCCAGACCGAAGCCCCGGTCTACATGTACCACGGGCTGCCGATAACCCTCCCCAACACCAAGGACGTCGAGGCGGGCCAGTACGAAAGCATCGCCCTGAACAAGGACGGCACGGTCAAAGTCTGGGGCGGGGGACCGGCCAGCCTCGGAACCATCCCGACCGGGCTTTCGGGCGTCACCTCGATCGACATCGGTCGCGAACATGCGCTCGTGCTCAAGTCGAACGGCCAGGTCGTGACCTGGGGTGAGAACACGTACGGCCAGCTGGGCGTTCCGGGCGGCCTCACGGGTGTGAAGGCGATCGCCGCGGGCGGCTACCACAGCCTTGCCCTCAAGACAGATGGCACGATCGTGGCATGGGGCCGCAACGACATGGGCCAGGCCACGGTGCCCGCCCCGCCGTCCGGCCTGCACTACTCGGCGATCGCCGCCGGAGTGCTCCACAGCCTGGCGATCGCCTCTCCCAACGCCCCAGGCGCTCCGACGGGCGTGGCAGCCACCGCCTGGGACGGCGCCGCCACGGTGACGTGGAACGCGCCGGCAAGCGACGGCGGCGATCCGATCTCGGGCTACACGGTGACATCGGCGCCGGGCGGCAAGACCTGCACGACGACGGGCGCATTGAACTGCACCGTCGGCGGCCTGACCAACGGCACCTCGTACAAGTTCAGCGTCAAGGCCAAGAACACTGCGGGCTTCGGGCCGGCCTCGGCAGCGTCGAACGCCGTGACCCCGACGGGCACGCCCACGCCGGCCCCGACCGAGAGCCCCACTCCGGAGGCCACCGCTTCCTCGACCGTCGTCCCGATCCTGAGCCCGGCGGCCTCGCCCTCCGGCGGCGCTGCCTCCGCTAGCGCAACCCCGGGCGGCGGTACCTCCGGCTCGGGCGGAGGGACCGACGGGCTGCTGCTCCTGGTCGTGGGCGTGGCGATCGGGGTGATCATCTGCCTGGCGGCCCTGGTCGGGTACCAGCTCGCCCTGAAGAGGCGTGGGCCAAAGATCTCCGGTGGGCGGCTCCCGCCGCCACCGCCACCGCCACCGGGGGGAGGCGCGTAGCCATCCCGATGCCGGTCCGCGACCGAACGGGCGTCTCTCTGCCACGAAATGGAGGCGTGAACTTCAGCCTGGCGCTCAAGGCGGACGGGAGCGTAGTAGGCTGGGGATCTAAGGAGACGGGCAGCTCGATCTTCCCGTCCGCGCTCAAGAACGTCATCGCGATCGACGCCGGCGGAGCCTTCGGGCTGGCGATCGTTCGCAACTCCTGACAGGGGGTCAACCGTGGTGGCTGTACGCCAGATCAAGGCTCGTCTCGCGAATCGTTCGCCGCTGGATCTCTCGGCCCTGGACGAGCGGGCCCTCATGGGCTGCATCGACCACTCGATCCTGCGTCCCGAGCTCACAAGGGCCGATGTCGAGGCGGCCATCGAGGTCGCCATCGAATGGGAGACGGCAACGGTCTGCTGCCGGCCGGCCGACCTGCCGCTGGTCGTGTCGAAACTGCGGCGGACGGCCGTCGGACCCACGACGGTCATCGGCTTCCCGCACGGCGCGCACATGTCCAACATCAAGGAGCGTGAGGCGCTCGTGGCGGTCGACCAGGGCGCCGTCGAGCTGGACGTCGTGCTGAACATCGGGGCGCTCCGATCCGGCGATCTCGGCTACGTTCGAGACGAGCTGGCCGGGCTCGTCTACGCCGTCAGCCCGACGCCGGTCAAGGTGATCCTCGAGACCGCGTACCTCACTCCCGAGCAGGTCGAGGCCGGCTGCCGCGTGGCCGTGGAGGCTCGGGCCGCGTTCGTCAAGAACGGGACGGGCTACTCGCCACGGGGCGCGGAGGCGGGCGAGATCGCGCTCATGCGCCGGGTCGTCGGCGACCGCGTCGGGGTCAAGGCCGCGGGCGGCGTGCGAACCCTGGACGCGATGCTGGCGATGCTCGCCGCCGGAGCGTGCCGTGTCGGCGCCACTGCCACTGCCGCGATCGGGGCGGAGTGGCGGGCCCGCGGCCCCGAGGCGGTCAGGGCGGCGATCGCGGCCGCTCCCGCCGGCGCGAAGCTCGCGACCGGGCCATCCGCGAGCGAGGACGAGTAGCGCAGGAACCCGATCGGCCAACGGTCGGCCAGCGCCGCGGCCCGAACACCAGGAGGCATCACCGCATGAAGCTCGAAGGCGCGGTCGTAATCGTCACTGGGGCCTCGTCGGGTATCGGCGCCGCCACTGCCAGGATGGCGGCCGGGCGCGGGGCGATGGTAGTGCTGGCCGCCCGTCGCTCCGACCGGATCAGAGCCCTGGCGGCCGAACTGCCGGGCTCTATCTCGGTCCAAACGGATCTGCGTGATCCGGCCCAGATCGTGCGGTTGGTCGAGACCACCCTGGAGCGCTTCGGACGCGTCGACGTGCTGATCAACAACGCCGGTCAGGGCCTCCACGTCTCCGTCGAGGAGCTGCGGATCGAGGACCTGCGGTCGGTCACCGAGCTCAACTTCTACGCGCCGCTCCTGGCGATGCAGGCCGTCATCCCATCGATGCGCCGCCAGGGTGGAGGCGCCATCGTGAACGTCAGCTCCATGACCTCGCGCATGGTGCTCCCCGGCGTCGGCGGATACTCGGCCACGAAGTCGGCGCTCAACATGCTCTCCCAGGTCGCCCGCCGAGAGCTCGAGCCCGACAACATCGTCGTCTCGATCGTGTACCCGGCCGTGACCGCCACGGAGTTCCACCAGTCTCTGGCGGCCGGCGGTCGTGTCGGCGGCGGCTCTTCGGCCGTGACGCCGCACTCGGCCGATTCCGTTGCCGAGGCGATCCTGGGCGCGATCGAATCCGGGGCGGAAGAGGTCCAGCTGACCCAGGGTTGGGGTCAGGGCGCGCCGGATCGCGGCAGCGCCGGACCGTCGCGGTAGACACACATCGGCCCGAGTCGCAGCCGGCAGGTTGGGCTCGGCCGAGGCCTCCCGCCTGCTATACTTCGGCCGGCCCAGGGACCGAGGAACCCCGGGCTGCCAACGCCAATCGCAAGGAGTGCACGTTGCCGCACGAAGGCGTGCCGTTCGCCCCGTGAGACGAACCACCACCTTCACGCCCCCCGGAGCCGCGCCGGCCCCTACGGAGGGGCAGTCTACCCAGGTCCCCGGCCAGTCGGTCGAGGGCTTTTTAGTTTCCCGGGTTCGCGCAGGGTCGTCCGCCGGACCCAGCTCCGACGGGAGAATTAGATGCCCGCCACTGTGATCGTCGGCCTGCAGTGGGGCGACGAAGGCAAAGGCAAGACGACCGACTTCCTGGCCGAGGACGTCCAGGCCGTCGTTCGCTACCAGGGCGGCGACAACGCCGGCCACACGGTCATGCTCGGCGAGGAGGTCTTCAAGCTCCACCTCGTCCCCTCAGGAGTGCTCTACCCGCACATCGCGCCGGTCATCGGCAATGGCGTGGTCGTCAACCCGGCCACCCTCATCTCCGAGCTTGACATGCTGGCCAGCCGCGGTATCGAGGTGGATCGCGTCCGCGTCAGCAAGCACGCGCACGTGATCATGCCCTACCACATCGCCCTCGACGGGGCCATGGAGGCCCGACTGGCGCAGGCCGCGGTGGGCACCACGCGGCGTGGAATCGGGCCCGCCTACGCGGACCGCGCCTGGCGGATCGGCATCCGGATGGAGGACCTGCTCGACGCCCCGGCGCTGCGCGACAAGCTCGCCCGCATCCTGCCCGAGAAGAACGCCACACTGCAGCGCCAGCATCGGGTCGAAGGCTTCGATCTCGACGAGCTGGTCGAGCTGGCGACCGAATGGGGCCTCCGCCTCGAGCCGCATCTGGCCGACACGACCCAGCTCGTGCAGGAGCGCCTGGCGCGCGGCGAGCACCTGCTGTTCGAAGGGGCTCAGGGAACGCTCCTCGATCTCGACCACGGCAGCTATCCGTTCGTCACATCGTCCAACCCGATCGCCGGGGGCGCCTGCACGGGTGGCGGCCTCGGGCCGCTCCAGGTGGACGAAGTGATCGGCGTGATGAAGGCCTACGCCACGCGCGTCGGCGCGGGCCCGTTCCCGACCGAGCTGACCGAGGCCATCGGCGAGGGGATAATCGATCGCGGCCGGGAGTACGGGACGACGACCGGGCGACGGCGCCGGGTCGGCTGGTTCGACGCCGTGCCGCTGCGCTATGCCGTCGCGGTGAACAGCGTCAGCTCGATCATGCTCAACAAGATCGACATCCTCTCGGGCCTGGACGAGGTCCTGATCTGCATGGCCTACGAGGTCGACGGCAAACGGGTCGACTGGTGGCCCTCGGACGCGGACGTCCTGGCGCGGGCGAAGCCGATCTACGAGCGCTTCCCCGGCTGGACCGAGCCGATTCACGACTGCCGCTCCATGGCGGACCTGCCGGAGAACGCGCGGCTGTACGTGGACGCGGTCGAGCGGCTCTCCGGGGCCCCGATCGCCCTCGTCTCGGTGGGGCCGGAGCGTCATCAGACGATCGAGCGCAAGGCTCGCCAATTGCGCCCCAGGCCTACGGCCGACCAGTGAGCCCGCGAGCCGCCCAGTCCAACCCGCAGGTCGCCGGCCCCGCTCGGGTGCTGGTGCTCGGGGGCGGCGGCCGCGAGCACGCCCTGGTCTGGAGCCTGGCGCGTGAGGCCGGCGTTGAGGCGGTCATCGTGGCGCCGGGGAGCGACGCCATCGGCGCGGAATCCAAGGTTCGGTGCGTGCCGGGCGTCTCCGCCACGGATCCGGCCGCCGTGCTGGCCCTGGCCACTTCCGAGGACGTGGATCTGGTAGTGGTAGGTCCGGAGGCGCCGCTCGCCGCGGGCGTGGTGGATGTCCTGGAGGAAGCGGGCGTGCCCACGTTCGGGCCGATTCGCGCCGCCGCTCGAATCGAATGGAGCAAGGCCTTCTGTCGCGAGGTGGCCGCCGCGGCAGGGGTGCGGATGGCCCGCGGAGAGGCGTTCTGGGCCTTTGAGCCGGCGCTCGCCTATGCCCGGGAGGTGGCCTCGGGGCCGGGGTCGCGCGGGGTCGTGGTCAAGGCCGACGGGCTGATGGCCGGCAAGGGGGTTACCGTCTGCGAGGATTTCGCCGGGGCCCAGACGGCGCTGCGGGGGCTCTTTGCCGATGGCGCGGTCGGCGCGGAGGGGGCGGCTGGCACCGAGGCCGAGACCGCGCGCCTCGCCGGCAGGCCGCCGGTGGTCGTGCTCGAGGAGCGCCTGTTCGGCGCGGAGGCCAGCCTGATCGCCCTGTGCGACGACCACAGCGCGCTCGCCCTGCCCCCGGCCCGCGACCACAAGAGGCTGCTCGACGACGACAGGGGCCCCAACACCGGCGGCATGGGCGCCTACAGTCCCGTGCCGGATCTGCCGGAGAGCCTCTGTGCCACGCTCGTGGACATGATCCACGTCCCGATCCTGGCGGAGCTGACTCGCCGCGGGGCGCCGTTCCGCGGCGCGCTGTACGCCGGCCTGATGCTCACGCCCGAGGGTCCGGTCCTGATCGAGTGCAACGCCCGCTTCGGCGACCCCGAGGTCCAGGCCCTCCTGCCGCGGCTCGCCGTGCCGCTGGGGCCGCTCCTCCTCGGAGCGGCGCTCGGGGATCTGGCCGGGGCCGCCGCAGAGCTGGGGCTGGTGAGCCGGATGCTCCCCACGACCGGGGACGCGGCGGTGGCCGTGGTGCTCGCCGCGGCCAACTACCCCGAAACCCCGCACAAGGGCGATCCGATCTCCGGCCTGGCCGAGGCGGCACGGGCTGGGGCCACGGTCTTCCACGCCGGCACGGTGCGCGGCCACGACGGCGAGTACCGCACCAACGGCGGCCGTGTGCTTTCGGTCGTGGGCCTGGGCAGCACGCTCGCCGCCGCGCGCGCTAACGCGGAGAAGGCTGCGGAGAAGGTCACCTGGCAGGGGATGCAGCGTCGCCACGACATCGCCGCCAGGCTGCCTGCCGCCGCGGATCCGAAGGCCGTGGCCGCCTCGCCTGCCCCGATCTCCGCCGCGGGATGGGAGAAGGGGAAGCCGGCATGATCCCGCGCTACACCCTGCCGGAGATGGGCGCGATCTGGACCGAGCAGGCTCATTTCGAGCAAATGCTCCGGGTCGAGATCGCCGTCGCCCGCGCCCAGGTATCCCGCGGCATGGTGCCAGCGGAGGCCGTCCGGGCCATCGAGGCGCGCGCCCGCATCGACGTCGCCCGCATCGAGGAGATCGAGACGACGACCGACCACGACGTCATCGCCTTCGTCAGCCAGGTCGCCGAGACGGTGGGCGAGGAGGGCCGCTACCTGCACCTCGGCCTGACGAGCAGCGACGTCGTGGACACGGGTCTGGCGCTCCAGCTCCAGGCCGCGGGACGGCGGCTTATCGACGACCTCGACGCCCTGATCGAGGCACTCGTCGCCCGAGCCCGCGCCGAGGCAGGGACGGTGATGATGGGCCGCACGCATTCGGTCCACGCCGAACCGACGAGCCTCGGCCTCAAGATCGCCGGCTGGGCCTTCGAGATCGCGCGCGACCGGGCCCGTGTCGCGGCCGCCGCAGATGACGCTGCAACGGGCAAGATCTCCGGTCCCGTCGGCACCTACAGCCACCTGGAGCCCGACCTCGAGGACGAGGTCATGGCGGCCCTCCGCCTGCACCGCGATCCCATCTCGACGCAGATCGTCCAGCGCGACCGCCACGCCGCGTTCCTGGCCGCGATGGCCGTCACCGGCGGCTCCCTGGAGCGCATCGCCACCGAGATCCGCAACCTCCAGCACACCGAGATCGGCGAGCTGATGGAGCCGTTCCGGACCGGCCAGAAGGGCAGCTCCGCGATGCCCCACAAGCGCAACCCGATCCTGTGCGAGCGCATCGCCGGGATGGCGCGCCTGCTGCGCGGGTACGCCGTCACGGCCCTGGAGAACCAGCCGCTCTGGCACGAGCGCGACATCAGCCACTCCAGCGCCGAGCGGGTGGTGCTCCCCGATGCCACGATTCTGCTCGACTATATGCTCGTGAAGACGCGCGGACTGATCGAGCGCTTGGTCGTCCGGCCGGACCGGATGCGCGAGAACATCGAGCGCGGCCTGGGCCTTTACTGCAGCAGCCGCGTCCTGCTGGCCCTGGTCGAGGAAGCGGGGATGTCGCGTGATGAGGCCTACGCCGTCGTCCAGCGGAACTCGATGAAGGCTGCCGACGAGCGCCGCCAGCTGCGCGATACGCTGGCCGCCGATCCGGATGTCGCGGCCCGCCTCTCCGACGAAGCCCTCGCCGCCTGCTTCGACGAAGGCCACTTCCTGCGCAACGTCGGGACCGCGATGTCTCGTCTCGACCAGCTCGTTCCGGCTCGAACGGAGGCCGTCGATGTCGCCCGCTGAAACGACGAACCCCGGCGATCCTCGCGCTGCCGGACACACTCTGGCCGCCTCGGGCGGCTTCGTCCGGTCCGGCAAGGTTCGCGACCTGTTCGAGGTCGGCGATCGGCTGCTGCTCGTCGCCAGCGACCGCCTCTCCGCCTTCGACGTCGTCCTGCCGACCCCGATCCCCGACAAGGGCCGCGTCCTGACCGGGCTGTCGCGCTTCTGGTTCGGCCGGACCGCCGACATCGTGCCGAACCATCTGCTCGGCACGAGCCCGGCCGATCTTCCGGCGGGCTTCACCGACGACGCCGGCCGGCGCGAGCTGCGCGGCCGGATGATGCTCTGCCGACGGGCCAGGGTGCTGCCGGTCGAGGTCATCGTCCGGGGATACGTCGCCGGCTCGGGCTGGAAGGACTACCGCCGCACCGGCGCGATCTGCGGCATCGGGCTGCCGGAGGGCCTGCGCGAGTCCGATCGCCTGCCGTCGCCGATCTTCACCCCGTCGACCAAGGCCGAGGTCGGGCACGACGAGAACATCGGCTTCGACGCCATGGGCGAGCTCGTCGGCGCGCCGTTGGCCGAGCAGGTCCGCGACGTCGCCCTGCGGCTGTACGAGCGCGGCGCCGCGATCGCCGAGAAGGCCGGCATCCTGCTCGCCGACACCAAGTTCGAGCTGGGCACCGCCCTCGACACAGGCGAGCTGATCCTGATCGACGAGGTCCTGACGCCGGACTCGAGCCGGTTCTGGGATGCCGCCGACTACGAGCCCGGGCGAGCCCAGGACAGCTTCGACAAGCAGCCGGTGCGCGATTGGCTCGAGACTCAGCCGTGGGACAAGACCTACCCCGGGCCGGAGCTGCCGGCCGAGATCGTCGCCGACACCCGCCGGCGATATGTGGCGGCGTTCGAGCGGATCACCGGGGCCGGCTTCGAGCGCTACCTGCAGGAGGACGTGGTCGCCCCATGAGCGAGTTCCGGTTTGCCGTCAACGTGCTGCCCAAGCCGGGCATCCTCGACCCGCAGGGACGGGCCGTGGAGCTAAGCCTGCCCCACCTCAACGTCACGACCGTCTCCCGGGTCCGTGTCGGCCGCCGCGTGGAGCTGACCGTGACCGCCGCCACCGAGCCGGCGGCCCGTGCCGTCGTCGACGGCCTCGCCAAGGAGCTGCTGAGCAACCCGCTCATCGAGGCCTACGCCGTCGAACTGCTCGAGGCGACCTCGTCGACCGTCTCGGACGCCGGTTCGGGCGCCGGTTCGGGCGCCGGGGCGACCCGCCGGTGAGGGTCGGCGTCGTCACCTTCCCGGGCTCCAACTCGGACGTCGACGCGCTCAACGCCCTGGCGGTCGCCGGCGTAGAGCCGGTCTCGCTCTGGCACGAGTCGCCCGACCTGCAGGGCGTGGCCGGCGTGATCCTGCCGGGTGGCTTCGCCTACGGCGACTACCTTCGAGCGGGCGTGATCGCACGCTTCTCGCCGGTCATGCGAGGAGTCTCCGATTTCGCGGCGAAGGGCGGCCACGTCCTGGGGATTTGCAACGGCTTCCAGGTCCTGGCCGAGGCGCGGCTCGTGCCCGGGGCGCTGCTGCGCAACCGCTCGCTCCGCTTCGCCGGCCGCCTGGTCAACATCAAGCCCGAGCGGCTCGATTCGCCGTTCACCCACGCCGCCACCGGCGCGCCGCTGCGCGTTCCCGTCGCCCACGGCGAGGGCTGCTACTACGCCGACGAGGCGACCCTGGACGAGCTGGAGCGCAGCGGCCAAGTCCTGTTCCGATACGTCCACGACGACGGCTCGCCGGCCCTCGACCCGGACGATCCGGCCAACCCGAACGGCTCGTTGCGGGCCATCGCCGGGGTGTGCAACGCGGCCGGCAACGTGGCCGGGCTGATGCCCCATCCGGAGCGGATGTCCGAGGCGATCCTGGGCACGGACGATGGCATGCAGCTGATCCGGTCGTTCGTGGACAGCGCGAAGGCGTGGGAGGCCGGGCGATGAGCGACGTCACGACGAACCCGCCCGCCCCGGCCCAGCCCGAGCCGCTGCACCGCCAGCTTGGCCTCACCGACGGCGAGCTGGACGCGATCCGCGGCAAGCTCGGCCGCGACCCCAACCACACGGAGCTGGCCGTGTTCAGCGTGATGTGGAGCGAGCACTGCTCGTACAAGAGCTCCAAGCCGCTGCTCAAGACCCTCCCGACGCGCGGCCACGGCATGATGGCCGGCCCCGGCGACAACGCCGGCGTCGTCCGCATCGGCGACGGGCTGGCGGTCGCGTTCAAGATCGAGAGCCACAACCACCCCTCCGCGGTGGAGCCCTACCAGGGCGCCGCGACCGGCGTCGGCGGCATCCTGCGCGACATCTTCACCATGGGCGCGCGGCCGATCGCGGTCCTGGACGCGCTCCGCTTCGGCGATCCGTCGGATCCGCGAACCCGCCATCTCGTGGACGGGATCGTCCGCGGCGTCGGCGGCTACGGCAACTGTGTCGGCGTGCCCACCGTCGGCGGCGAGCTGGTGTTCGATCCCTCGTACCAGGGCAATCCGCTGGTCAACGTCATGGCCATCGGCCTGCTCGAGGAGCGGATGCTGATCCTGGCCGAGGCTCCCGGACCGGGCAACTACGTGGTCCTGTTCGGCTCCACGACCGGCCGCGACGGCATCGGCGGGGCGAGCGTTCTGGCCTCGGCGACATTCCAGGACCAGGACCCTTCCAAGCGGCCGGCGGTCCAGGTCGGCGACCCGTTCGCCGAGAAGCTGCTGATCGAGGCCAGCCTGGAGCTGATCGACCGCCGCCTGGTCGAGGGCATCCAGGATCTCGGCGCCGGCGGTATCTCGTGCGCAAGCTCCGAATCGGCCGACAAGGCCGGGACCGGCATCCTGCTCGACCTGGACACGATCCCGCGGCGCGAGCCCGGCATGGCGCCCTGGGAAGTGATGATCTCCGAGTCCCAGGAGCGGATGCTGGCCACGTGCCGGCCCGAGAACTACCCGGCGGTACGCGAGGTCTGCGAGCGGTGGGGGATCCCGATCGCTCTCGTCGGCCGCGTCACCGCCGACGGCGATATCGCCATCGTGGAGGGCGGCATCGGCCCCGACGGCCTGCCCAACCCCGGTGCGAAGGAGATCGCCCGTATTCCAGCGAAGGCGCTCACGAGCGACGCCATCGTCCACTACCGCCTGGCCACGGCCCCGGCCCGGCGCCGCCAGGCGCCCGCCCCGGGCATTCCGCTCACCGCCCAGGACGGGCTTCCGGAGCGGGGCATGGACCCGGCCGCGGTCCTGGCCGCGCTGCTGGGCAGCCCCAACCTCTCGAGCCGGCGCTGGGTCTACGAGCAATACGACTCGTGCGTCCAGAGCAACACCGTCGAGTGGCCCGGCCATGGGGCGGCGGTCCTGCGCGTCAAGGGCACGAAGAAGGCGCTCGTCGCCACGACCGACGGCAACCAGACGGTGAGCGCGCTCGATCCGTATCTCGGAGCGCAGCTCTCCGTCGCCGAAGCCACGCGCAACGTCAGCATCACCGGCGCCCGGCCTCTCGGCCTGACCAACTGCCTCAACTACGGCAACCCGGAGCGGCCCGAGGCCTTCTGGCAGCTCCAGGAGGCGGTGCGGGGCATGGGCGACGCCTGCCGCACGCTCGGCATTCCCGTCACCGGCGGCAACGTCTCGCTGTACAACGAGTACCCGGGCGGGGCGATTTCCCCGACGCCCGAGATCGGCATCGTCGGCCTGCTCGACGACGTCTCGCTGCTCGTCCGGCCGCCCTTCACGACCGAAGGCGACAGCGTCGTCCTGATCGGCGAGAGCACGCCGGGGTTGGCCGGCTCGGCCTACGCCGAGCTGGCGGGCCTCGCGTCGGAGGACGCACCGCCGAGCCTGGACCTCGACCGGGAAGCGGCCCTGCAGTCGTTCATCCGCGAGGCGATCGGGCGCGGTCTCGTGGCCTCGGCCCAGGACGTCTCCGGCGGCGGCCTTGCCGTCGCGATCGCCGAGTGCGCCATGTGGGGCGGGCTCGGCGCCAGCCTCCGTCTCGGCGTCCTCGGCTCGCCGGCGATCGAGCTCTTCGGCGAGAGCCCATCGCGGCTCGTCCTGTCGTGCCGCCCGCGCCACGCCCCCGCGATCGAGCTGCTGGCCCGCCAGTTCGGCCTGCCGGCCGTGATCCTCGGCACCGTCGGCGGGGACCGGCTCCGCATCGAGTTGGCCGGCCAGGGAGCGACAGGAGCGGCGGAGGAGCGGGGCTCGCGCGTGGCAGACGCGCTGGACGTGGCCCTCGTCGACCTGCGCCATGTATGGGACCACGGCCTGGCCCGTGCCCTCGGCGTGGAGCCGACCGCGGCGGAAAGCAATCCCGACCCCCACGCGCCCGGCCGCGGCCCACGCGCGCCCGGCGCACCCGGCAAGGCCGGCTAGCCGTGTGCGGCATCTTCGGCGCGGTGACCCCGGGCACGGATGCCGCGGGCATCGCCGCGCTCGGCGTCTTCTCGCTCCAGCATCGCGGCCAGGAGTCGGCCGGGATCGCCGTTAGCGACGGCGAGCAGCTGATGCTCTACAAGGACCTGGGCCTGATCGCCCAGGTCCTCGACGAGCGGCGCCTGCCGAGCCTGCGCGGCCCGCTGGCCATCTCCCACTGCCGGTACTCGACGACCGGCTCGACGGTCTGGGAGAATGCCCAGCCCACCTTCCGGCTGGGGCGAGGCCGCTCGATCGCCATCGGCCACAACGGCAACCTCGTCAATACCCGGGAGCTGCTGTCGCATCTCGCGGGCGGCAAGTCACGCCTGTCCGCCACCACCGATACTGAGCTGCTGACCACTCTCCTGGCGGACGACCCGGCCGGGGACACGGTCGAGGCTCTCTTGCACGTCCTGCCGCTCGTGCAGGGCGCCTACTCGCTGGCCATCCTGGACGAGAAGCGTGTCATCGGCGTGCGCGACCCGTTCGGCTTCCGACCCCTTGTCCTGGGCCGGCTCGAGGTGGCCGAGGACGACCCTGAGGGCAAGCGTTCGGGCGGCTGGCTGATCAGCTCGGAATCCGCGGCCATCGAGGTCGCCGGCGGCACGGTCGTTCGCGACGTGGAGCCGGGCGAGATCGTCATCCTCGAAGAGGGCAAGGAGTCGGTTTCCGTCCGTTTCGCCGAGGGCCACGAGCAGCTGTGCGTCTTCGAGCTGATCTACTTCGGCCGGCCCGACTCGTACATGCTCGGCCGCAACCTCTACGAATCGCGGCGCCGGATGGGCATGGCGCTGGCCGCCGAGTCGCCCGTCGAGGCGGACCTCGTCATGCCGGTGCCGGACACCGGGGCGCCCGCGGCAGCCGGCTATGCCGAGGGCTCCGGGCTGCCGTATCGCGAGGGGATGGTCCGCAACCGCTACTCGGGGCGCACCTTCATCCAGCCCTCCCAAGGCATGCGCCAGCGCGGCGTCACCGTCAAGCTGAGCCCGCTGCGCGAGGTGGTCGCCGGGAAACGCCTGGTCGTCGTCGACGACTCGATCGTGCGCGGCACCACCACCCGCCAGATAGTCGCCCTGCTGCGCAAGGCCGGTGCGACCGAGGTCCATCTCCGCATCAGCTCGCCGCCGATTCACCATCCGTGCTTCTACGGCATCGACACCCAGGTAGAGACCGAGCTGATCGCGTCCACCCATTCGGTCGAGGAGATCCGCGAGTTCCTCGGGGCCGACTCGCTCAGCTACCTCTCGATCGAAGGCGTGCTGCATGGGCTCGATCTGCCGTACGACCGCTTCTGCTTCGCCTGCTTCGACGGGCGCTATCCGGTGCCGGTGCCGTACGACACGACTCGCCACAAGTTCGTGCTCGAGGACGCCGAGGGGGAGCCGGTTTCGCTGGGCGAGGCCGAGGCGATCGCCAGGACGGCGCCCCATGAGTGACGGCCGCGGCGCCAAGTCGGGTGGCGCCTGGGAGGCGTACCGCGGCGCAGGCGTGGACATCGACGCGGGCGAGCGCGCCGTCGAGCTGATGCGGGCCTCCGTCGACGCCACGCGCCGGCCGGAGGTGATCGGCGGGCTGGGCGGCTTCGCTTCGGCGATGGCCCTGCCCGAGGGCATGCGCGAGCCGGTGCTCGTCAGCTCCACGGACGGCGTCGGGACGAAGATCGCGATCGCGATGGCGCTGGGCCGCTACGACACCGTCGGCTACGACCTGGTGGCGATGTGCGCCGACGACCTGGTCTGCGCCGGGGCGGAGCCGCTCTTCTTCCTGGACTACGTGGCCGTCGGGCGCGTCTTCCCGGAGCGGGTTGCGGCGATCGTGGGCTCGGTGGCCGACGGCTGCCGGCTGGCCGGCTGCTCGCTGATCGGCGGCGAGACGGCCGAGCATCCGGGCTTGATGGAGCCCGACGAGTTCGACCTGGCTGGCTTCTGCGTTGGGGTCGTCGAGCGCGATCGGCTGCTCGACGGAACGGCGGCGCGCGCGGGCGACGCGCTGATCGGCATCGCCTCCTCGGGGCTGCATTCGAACGGCTTCTCGCTGGTGCGGCGCATCGTCGCCGACGCGGGGGTGGACCTGGGCGAGGGTTACGCCGACCTGGCGTGCCGGATCCTCGGCCCGGAGACGGCGCCGGAGCCCGACATGGCGCCGCTCAGCCTGGGCGAGGTGCTGCTGACCCCGACGCGGATCTACTCGCAGGCCGTCCTGGCGCTTCGGCGTCGCCTCGACGAGGCGGGCTCGGAGCTGCGGGGCGTGGCCCACATCACCGGCGGCGGGCTGCCGGGCAACGTGCCTCGAGTCCTGCCGGACGGCCTGGGCGCGCGGCTTCATCCGGGCGCCTGGCCGATGCCTTCGGTCATGCGGCTGATGGGCGCTCTGGGCGGGCTTTCGGAGGCCGAGCTGCGCTCGACCTTCAACGGCGGCCTGGGAATGGTCTGCGTCGTCCCGGCCGGGGCAGTCGGCACGGCGATCTCGAGCCTGGCAGACGACGGCCTGACGGCCTGGCATGTCGGCGAGGTGGTGGCGATCGACGCCCAGGGGGCGCGATACTCGGAGTCCTGACGGAGTCGACACGGAGGAGGAGAGGCGTGGCGCATCGGATCGCGGTTGGCGTTTCTGGAACCGGCAGCAACCTCCGGGCCCTGCACGCGGTGGCGTCGCGCGGGGCGCTGGACGCCGAGATAGCCCTGGTCTTCGCCGATCGTCCCTGCGCCGCCCTCGACTGGGCGGTGGAGCAGGGGATCGAGACCCTGCTCGTGCCGTCGGCGCCACGGGGCGATGACGCCGCCCGGGCCGCGGAAGACCGCATCCTCGCCGAATCGGTCGCGGCCGTCGCGCCGGAGCTGGTCGTCCTGGCGGGCTACATGCGCATCACGGGGCCGGCGATGCTGGCCGCGTTCGCGGGCCGGATGATCAACCTCCACCCGGCGCTTCTGCCGGCGTTCCCCGGCGCTCACGGCGTGCGCGACGCGCTCGCCGCCGGGGTCAAGGTGACGGGCGTGACCGTCCACTTCGTCGACGCCTCGCTCGATGGCGGCCCGATCATCCTCCAGGAATCCGTGCCGGTTCTCCCCAACGACACCGAGGAGACGCTCTTCGAGCGCATCCACCCGGTCGAGCATCGACTGCTCCCGCGAGCCGTCGGCCTGTTCCTCGCCGGGGCTCTCTCGATCGAGAAGGACGGTCGAACGGTCTGCATCGATGCCTCGAAGGCTGCCGCGAAGATGCCGGTGCCGCGTCGAGCCCTGCTCTCGGTCTCCGACAAGACCGGCCTGGCCAAGTTCGGAGCCGGCCTGGTTCGCCTCGGCTTCGAGCTGGTCTCCACCGGCGGCACCGCAAGAGCGTTGCGCGCCGCCGGTCTGCCGGTCACGGACGTGGCCGCGGTCACGGGCTTTCCCGAGATGCTGGACGGGCGGGTCAAGACGCTCCACCCGCGAGTCCACGCCGGCATCCTGGCCGACCGCCGGGTGACCGCCCACCGCGAGCAGCTCGCCGCCGCCGCCATCGACCCGTTCGAGCTGGTCGTCGTCAACCTCTATCCGTTCGCCGCTGCGGCCGAGCGACCCGGCATCTCGTTCGACGACCTGGTCGAGGAGATCGACATCGGCGGGCCGTCGATGGTCCGCGCGGCCGCCAAGAACCACGCCTCGGTGGCGATCGTGACCTCGCCGGCTCGCTACGAGTCCATCCTCGGCGCGATCGAGCGCGACGGTCGAGTGGCGGAGGGGCTCCGCTCCGCCCTGGCCGTCGAGGCGTTCCGCCACACCGGCGCCTACGACGCCCGCATCGCCGCCGAGCTGCCGGGCCGGATGGCCGAGGAAGGCTGCGGCCTGCCCGACGAGCCGGGCCTCCCAGGCGCGACCGACCCCTACCCGCCGATCCTGGTCGTGGGCCTGGAGAAGGTCGAGACGCTTCGATACGGCGAGAACCCGCACCAGCAGGCCGCCCGATACCGTCGCCCCGGCACGAAGAAGTGGGCCGGGCCGTTCGCCCTCGGCGGCTCGATCCTGCAGGGCAAGGCCCTGAGCTACAACAACGTGCTCGACGCCTCGGGCGCGTACGCGATCGCCCGCCAGCTGCGCGGCCCGGCCGTCGTGATCGTCAAGCACACCAACCCGTGCGGCGCCGCGGAGCGCTCGACCCTCGCCGAAGCGTGGCAGGACGCGCTGGCCGGCGATCCGGTCTCGGCCTTCGGCGGCGTCGTGGCCCTGACCCGCGAAGTGGACGCCGCAACCGCGGCGGGCCTGGCCTCGATCTTCCTGGAAGTGATCGTGGCTCCGTCCTACTCGGCCGCCGCCCTGGAGATCCTGTCGAAGAAGCCGAACCTGCGGCTGCTGGAGGACCCGCTCCTCGGTTCCGGCGAGGTCGCCCCGCCGCCCGACCCGACCGGCTCTCTCCGCGTCGCCGGGGGCGCGGTGCTCGTGACGGCCCCCGACGTCCTGCCCGACGACCCGAAGACCTGGAAGCAGGTCACCTCGCGGGCGCCGTCCGCCCAGGAGCTGCGCGACCTTGACCTCGCCTGGCGCCTCTGCCGCGGCGTCGTCTCGAACGCGATCGTACTGGTCAAGGACGGGATGGAGATCGGCCTGGGCTCCGGCCAGACGAGCCGGGTCGACGCCGCCCGCCAGGCCGTCGCCAAGGCGATCGCCTTCCACGGCCCCGAGTCGCTTCGTGGTGCCGCGTGCGGCTCCGATGCGTTCTACCCGTTCCCCGACGCGGTCGAGGTCTGCCTCGAAGCCGGCGTCACGGCCTACACCCAGCCCGGCGGCTCGATGCGCGACGCCGAGGTGATCGCGGTCGCCGAAGCAGCGGGAGCGGCGATGATGGTCACAGGAGTCCGCCACTTCCGCCACTAGGAGGCGGCCGTCGCCAACGGCGCGGGTTCTCGTCAACGAGAGTAGGAAGATCGGGCCCTTTTCCGTGGCCGACGCGGAGCTAGACTGCGCAAGTCGCATTTGTCTGCGGTCAGCTGGAGGTGGGTTCCGTGGCGCTGTCGATCCGGGGGAAGGGTGTCGCCGCCGGCCCTTCCGGCAGTGAGGGACAGTCGGCCGGTCCGGTCGCGGTCGGCAATCTGACCACGGCCGCGGGATCCGGGCTGCCTCTTCCGCGGTCGGAGCTGATCCTGGCCGGCAAGAGCATCGTCCGGTCGATGCGGCGGGTCACGCACGGCACGGACCAGGGCGGAAAAAGCGGCGGCGACGCCGACCAGCTGATGGGCGACGCGGCCCGCATCGGAGCCCTGGCCAGCATCCTCGGTCCGGCCACCGGCCTGGTCTCGCTTGCCACCGCGGGCACGGCCGCCGACGAGTGCTCGCCCAAGGAGGTCGTGGACCGGCTGCGGCTCAGCTTCGGCCAGCTCGGCTACATGCAGGGCGTGCTCGACGAGAACGTCTGCCAGGTCGATGGGCAGCTCGTGGGGCTGGACGGGCTGCCCGAGAGCGCCGCGGCCGGCGCTGCGCCCGTGGCCCCGGCAGATCCGGCGGCTCTGTCGGGCGACCAGCTCCGCGCGGCCCGGTCCGCGTGGTCGGCCCGCGCCGACGTCGATTTCGACGCCTTGATTCGGGCGCAGGAGGAGATGAACGACCTCGATGATCGCCGGCGCAACCTTGACCATCAGGTCGATGCGGTGAGCGACCTCCTGGCGCGGCTGGACGAGGCAGGGACGACCCCGGTTCCGCGCCACCTCGGGGACACGCTCTGCTACGGCCTCGGCTGGCACCTGGCCGGCGACGCGGTCCGAATGGCTACGGCTCTGCGCGACAGTCGATCCCAGGACAGGGCTTCGGCCGGGCCGGCGACGACCGCGACTCGGGCGTCTTCGGCGCCGCAGGCTTCTCCTGCACCCGCTCCGGCAATGCCGAAGGGCACCCCCTTCGCCGAATGGGCCGCGGCCAACAAGATCGAAGGGGGCCGGCTGGCGATCCTCCAGGCTCTGGCCGGCCTGCAGCGCTGGTGCGGCTTCTACGACGCCCTGACCGGCACCCTGCAACGTCAGCTGGTCGAGCTCAGGGGTCGGGCAGACACGGCCAGCGCGACAAGCCGGGCTCTCTCTGCCGAGGTGCAGCGGCGAACTCTGGGAGCGGGCGAGAAGTAGGTTCCGGTATCGCCGGGTTTCAGCCGAGGCTGGCCAGGTTGGATTCGATCGGCTTGCGGTCTTCCGGATCGGCGATCGCCGCGGCGGCCTCGGGACCACGAGCCAGCCACTCCCGTGACCCCGCCTCGTCGCCCGCCAGGGCGGAGGCTCGAGCGACCGCCTCGTAGGCGGCGGCAACGTCCCAGTCCTCGGCGCCCTCCGCTCCCTCGAGCAGGGCCAGGCAGCGGCGAGCGTGCCAGAGAGCAGGCTCGGCACGACCCACGACGGCATAGACGCGGGCGCACAGCCACTCGCCGCGGGCGGCGTTGACAGGCGTGCCGACGCGACCCCAGTGATACCGCGAGGCGTGGGCGGCGTGGACCATCGCGTCCGTCTGTTCGGCCGTCCGCGACTCGATCTCCATCAGCCTCCAGACCTCGTTGTACAGGCCCGCCGCGAGCTTGCGCTCGGTCACGGCGTCCAGCACGGGGAGCCCGGTGGGTGGCATGGCATCTCCAGTCCGCTGCGGGTCCACCAGTGTCTCGGTCTCGGTGCGGCCCCCAGCGCTGCCGCAAGAGTAGCGGTCGCCCCTGCCCCAGCGCCAAAGGCGAACCACCCGCCGCACCAACGAGCGCGTCTGTGGCGGGCCGTGCGAGCGGCCGCCTGCTACCATCGGGCGCCATGAGCCCTGTCGATCGCTACTACATCACGACGGCCATCGCCTACGCCAACAACCGCCCCGGCCTGCACACGCTGTACGAGGTCGTGGGAGCGGACGTCCTGGCGCGATGGCACCGCATGAAGGGCGATCGGACGAGATTCCTGACCGGCATCGACGAGCATTCGGTCAACATCGCCCAGCGCGCGGCCGAGCTCGGCAAGACGCCCAAGGAATTCGTCGACGAGAACGTGGCCCTGTTCAAGACGGCCGAGGATGCCCTCCTCATCAGCCCCGACCGCTTCATCCGCACGACCGATCCGGACCACATCCGGGCCGCCCAGGAGATGGTCCGGCGCGCGTATGCCAACGGCGACATCTACGTCGGCGACTACGAGGGCTGGTACTGCCCGGCCGAGGGCTTCAAGGCGCCGTCCGACGTGGTCGAGACGACAGAGGGGACGCGCTGCCCGAACCACCCGACGGTGGACCTGCAGTGGCTCTCCGAGCACAACTGGTTCCTGCGCCTGTCAGGCTACCAGGAGCACCTGGAGCGCTATTTCGAGGAGCATCCCGACTTCGTCCAGCCCGACTACCGGCGCAACGAGATGCTCGGCTTCATCCGCGGCGGCCTGGACGACTTCTCGATCAGCCGGTCCGGGGCTTCGTGGGGGATCCCGTTCCCGATCATGCCAGACGGCTCCTCCGCAGAGCTCGCCGACGGCAGCTGGAACCCCGCCGCCGGCACGATCTACGTCTGGTACGACGCCCTGATCAACTACGTCACGGGCGCCGGTTTCCCCGACGACAAAGAAGCCTTCGCGCAGTGGTGGCCGGCCGACCTGCACGTCATCGGCAAGGACATCGCCCGGTTCCACACGATCTACTGGCCGGCGATGCTCTGGAGCGCCGGGTTGGAGGCGCCGCGCCGCGTCTGGGTCCACGGCTGGCTGCTGGCCCAGGGCGAGCGCATGAGCAAGAGCCTGGGCAACTTCTTGGATCCCGTGGACGTGGTCCGAACCTTGGGCGGCGACGGCGCCCGGTACGTGATGCTGCGCGAGGTCGCCTTCGACCGCGACACGGACGTCTCGTGGGACTCCTTCGTGCGCCGCTACAACGCCGACCTGGCGAACGATTTCGGCAACCTGCTCAACCGGACGATCTCGATGGCGAACCGTTACTTCGACGGCGAGCGGCCGGCGGTGGGACCGGCGGCGGGACTGGCGGCGGCCTGGACCGAGACGCTGGCCACGTACCGCGAGCGGCTCGAGGGCTGCCTGCTCCACGACGCGCTGGCGGCGCTGTGGGAGTTCGTCGGGGCGGCGAACAGGCTCGTGGACGCCGAACAGCCCTGGGCCCTGGCGAAGGCGTCCAAGGCCGGCGACACGGAGGCCGCCGCGCGGCTCCGGGCCGTGCTCGGCGACCTCGTGGAGGCGTGCCGCCTGGTCTCGCTGGCCGCGGCGCCGTTCATTCCGCTGGCCGCGCCGCGTGCCCTGGCCCAGCTCGGATACGAGTACGGCTACGCCGCCGACGGCAACGGCGGGCCGGCAATCCTCGAGCATCTGCGCTGGGGCGCCCGCGCCACCGAAGCGGGCCGCCTGGGCGTCGCCGAGCCGTTGTTCCCGCGCCTGGAGACCGAGGCCGCGACTCCGGCCGCGGGGTAGCGCGGGGCGTCCGAATGCGCCTGATCGACAGCCACGCCCATCTCCAGTCGGATCCATTCGATACCGACCGGGCGGCTGTGGTTGCCGCCACCTTCGAGTCGGGCGTCGAACGCCTGCTGGTGCTCGGCTGGGACGCCGGTTCGTCCGCCCGGGCGCTGTCGATGGCGCAGGGCGATGCGCGCATCGACGCCGCCGCCGGAGTGCACCCGCACGACGCCACGCGCTGTTCCGAGGCCGACTGGGCGGAGGTTGTCCGCCTTGCCGCCGACCCGCGCGTCGTGGCCATCGGCGAGACGGGGCTGGACTACGACCGCATGCGCTCGCCCCGCGAGGCGCAGCTCGCCAACCTGCGGCGCCACCTGCGCCTTGCCCTGGACACGGGCAAGCCGGCGATCCTGCACTGCCGTTCGGCGGTGGGGCTCCGAGATGCCCAGGACGACCTCCTCGTCGAGCTGTGGGCCATCGGCTTCGGGGAAGGGCCGGCCCGGGCCACTTTCGGGGGTCGCCCGCCCGCCGTGCTCCACTCGTTTTCCGGGCCCGTGGACTACGCCGCAGCCGCGCTGGAGCTGGGGCTTGCCATCTCGTTCAGTGGTCTGGTGTTTCGCGTCGGCGAAGAGGCCTCCGCCGAGGTCGCGCGGCTCGCCCCCGGGGAGCGGCTGCTGATCGAGACCGACTCCCCGTACCTCGCGCCTCCCGGCGTCCCGCGTGGCTCCGTGCCCGGTTTCGGGGGCCGGCGCAACTCGCCGCCATGGGTCCGCGTCACCGGGGCGTGGCTCGCGAAGCAGCGCGGTCAGAGCCCCGATAGCATTGGCGCAGGCCTCGTCGCCGCGTACGACGCCACTTTCCGGAGCCACTCCGCGGGCTGAGGGCACGCGCCACGCTCGTTGAACCCGGAATGCCAGCTATCGAGGAGACGCCATGACGGACCGCAGCTTCCAGCGCGCCAACGATGAATCGCGAGAGCGGTTCGCACGGCTCATCGCGACGCTGACGCCGACCCAGCTGACGGTCGACGTGGGCGGCGGCTGGACCGTCGCATCCGTCCTGGCCCACATGGGCTTCTGGGACCGCTGGCAGGCCGAGCGGTTGGCGGACACGATGGCCGGCAGGCTATCGGCTGCTGACGACACCGTTACGGTGGAGGAGCTGAACAACCTAGCGCTCGATCCGTACCTGTCGGAGATCGGCCCCGATCGGGTGGCGGCGCTCGCCCTCGAGGCCGCGACGAAGCTCGACGCGCTCGTCGCGCATGCCCCCGACGCCACCGTGGAAGCGCTCGAAGGCGGCACCAGCGACTACGTGCTGCACCGCCATCGCCACCGCGACAAGCACATCGATCAGATCGAGCGGGCCCTCGAAGCGACGGCCCAGGCCGCCGCGGCCAAACCTCTCGATCGCTCGTTCATCGACCGCAACGCCGAGAGCCGCCGGAGCATGGCCGCCCTGATCGGGCGGCTGACCGCGGCCGACTACGCCCGCCCGATCGAGCCCACGGAGGAAGGGAGCTGGACGATCGGCCAGACGTTGGGCCACCTCGCCTTCTGGGACCGCTCCTGGGAGGCGCGCTGGAAGGACGCGGTCGAGCGCACGGGAAGTGGCGGCCAGCTCGACCCGATCGGCATCGCCGGCGAATGGCTGGTGGCGATCAATCCACCGATCGCAACTCTCGTCGGGGCCTGGACCGAGCTTCTCGGCACCGCCATTGGCGCCGAAGCCCTGGCCGCCGCCGAGGCTATCGACGGCCTGATCGAACCGCTGGCCGGCGGGATTCCGGCCGACCTGGCGGAAGAGAGGCCGGCATCTGTCAAGCGGTGGATGCATCGCGATTCGCACTTGAGGCCAGTCGAAGCGGCGCTAGCGCGCTGACCAGGCATGTCCAAGTGTGGACAGCACGCACCGTTCATGATGGATTTGCCCTACCCCTTCTAGTACTTATGGCGTACCATGCCGTGGTCATATCTTCCCTCAGTCGTAAGGGGGACTCGTTTCATTCGGAGGTAGGCACGATGCGTCTTGCTTCTCGAGGCCAGGGGCTAGCCGAGTACGCTCTCATCCTGGCGCTCATCGCGATCCTGGCGATCACCGCGCTTCTTTTCCTGAGCGGCCAGATCAACACGATTCTGAGCACCATCGGGAACGGCCTCTAGGGCAACGCGCCCCACAAACCGAAACGGGCGGCACAAGAGCCGCCCGTTTCGTGATTCCTGGGGGTCTCGCTCGGTCAGCCCGCGCATGCCTGCGTTGGCTCCCGGTCCCGCGCCGGACCGCGGCTGCTAGATCCGCTTCCTGGCCTTCCAGCACTCCTCGCTGGGCCAGCGGCGAGCCCACTCCGGGCCTACGTACTCGAATCGAGTCGTGGTCCCTTCCGGTGCCTGGATCTCGATCAAGTCTTCGATCTCGAATCCGTTGGCCCGCAGCAACCTGATCCACTCCCCGTGCGCGAGGACGAACTCAGTCGACGCGTCGTCAGGCCAGTCGACGCGATGGAGCCCGAACTGGTCGCGGAGCAGGCGATCCCCGACCGGCTGGCTGTCGAGCTCCGGACTGCAGAGCATCATCAGGTGGCCGGTGGCGATGAACTCCAGCCTGCCACCCGGCCTGAGAAGGCGGGACGCCTCCGGTATCCAGGCAAACGGATCGGCCCAGGTCGCGACGCCGTACTCGGAGATGACCAGGTCGAAGCTGGCATCGGGGAAGGGCGCCGATTCGCCGTTGCCGTGGATCAGAGGGAAGGCGAGGCCGTGCTCCTTCTGCAGTCGTCGGGCCGTCTCCAGCTGCTTGGCCGAGTTGTCGATCCCGACCGGCCGGGCGCCTCGCCGGGCCAGCCAGGCCGAGACGTAGGCCGTGCCGCAGCCGAGCTCTATGGTGTCCTTGCCGGCCACGTCGTCGAGCAGGTGGAGCTCCGCCTCTGGAATGCCCCACATGCCCCAGGTCGGCTCGGCCGCGGCCCAGTGGCGCTCCCCCGAAGCGACCCATTGGGAGGCCCAGTCGTCCCACCTGAGGCGGTTTCTCAGGACGTAGTCGGGGAGATCGGTCTCGCTCATGCGCACAGGATGCCAGACCGGGCGGAGCCTGGCACCTCCCGGAATGCCTGGCGACGATCACCCCATGGGGCGCGCCGATGCCCGCGCTTGACAGTCCAACCGGCCCTGGTTAGGCTGTTAGCACTCTCATTGGTAGAGTGCTAAGGCGACGGTGAGGTTTCGCGGCGACGCGGTGCTGCCGTGCTGGCAGTCTCCCGGCCCGAAGGCCCGCCGATGGGGCATTCAGGTGCAAGCGGCGGGCGTCGACCAGTCGGCGCCTGCGCAACCGATCACATCCAGGAGTCGCGACGGCTGGCGTCAGCCGGTCCGTCCACAGGAGGAATTGCGCCTTGGCAACGGCCACTGCGAGCAGTAAGAAGCTCAAGCCTCTGGGCGATCGAGTCGTCATCCAACCGACTCCGCGCGAGGACGTCACCAAGAGCGGCATCGTCCTGCCGGATACGGCCAAGGAGAAGCCGCAGGAAGGAACCATCCTGGCCGTCGGTCCAGGTGAGATCCTCGAGGACGGCACGCGCAAGAAGATGGACGTCAAGGAAGGCGACCGGGTCCTTTACTCGAAGTACGCCGGCACCGAGTTCAAGGTCGACGGAGAGGATCTCCTGATCATCCCTTCCAAGGACATCCTCGCCATCGTCGAGGGCTAGGTTCGAGCGCGACTCGAACTCAGACCGGCCCCGGGCGCGACCCGCGCGGCCGTAGAAGAGCGGAGGACATACAGACTTGGCTAAGCAGCTAGTCTTCGACGAGACCGCTCGTCGAGCACTCAAGCGCGGCGTCGACCGCCTCGCCGAAGCGGTCAAGATCACGATCGGCCCCAAGGGCCGGAACGTCGTCCTGGACAAGAAGTTCGGCTCGCCGACGATCACCAACGACGGCGTCACGATCGCCCGCGACATCGAGCTGGAAGACCCGTTCGAGAACATGGGCGCCCAGCTCCTCAAGGAAGTCGCGACCAAGACCGACGACGTCGCCGGCGACGGAACCACGACCGCCGTGGTCCTCGGCCAGGCGATGATCAACGAGGGCATCCGCAACGTCACCGCCGGCGCCAACCCGATGCTCATTCGCATCGGCATCGAGAAGGCCGTCGAGGCCGTCGTCGCGGAGATCAAGAAGCAGTCACGCCCGATCGACTCGCGCGAGGAGATCGCGGCCATCGCCACGATCTCGGCCGCGGATCCGGAAGTCGGCGACATCATCGCCGAGGTCATGGACAAGGTCGGCAAGGACGGCGTCGTCACGGTTGAGGAAGGCCAGTCCCTCGGGCTCGAGAAGGAATACACCGAGGGGATGCAGTTCGACCGCGGCTACATCTCGGCCTACTTCGTCACCAACGCCGATCGGATGGAGGCGGTTCTCGACAACCCGCGCATCCTGATCACCGACAAGAAGATCTCGGCCGTCCCGGACATGCTGCCGGCGCTCGAGAAGGCCGTTCAGATCGGCCGCCCCCTTCTGATCATCGCCGAGGACGTCGACGGTGAGGCGCTCGCCACGCTGGTCGTGAACAAGCTCCGAGGCACCGTCCAGGTCCTGGCGGCCAAGGCCCCGGGCTTCGGCGATCGGCGCAAGGAGATGCTCCGCGACCTCGCCATCCTCACCGGCGGCACCGTCATCAGCGAGGAGATCGGCCGCAAGCTCGACTCCGTCACGATCGAGGACCTCGGCGAGGCCCGTCGCGTGGTTGCCACCAAGGACGACACCACGATCGTCGACGGCGCAGGTGCGCCCGAAGCGGTCAAGGCCCGGATCTCCCAGATCCGCGCCCAGATCGAGGAGACCACGTCCGACTACGACCGCGAGAAGCTCCAGGAGCGCCTGGCCAAGCTGGCCGGCGGCGTTGCCGTCATCAAGGTCGGCGCGGCCACCGAGGTCGAGCTCAAGGAGAAGAAGCACCGCATCGAGGACGCCCTGTCCACAGTGCGGGCCGGCATCGAAGAGGGCATGGTCGCCGGCGGCGGCGCCACCCTCCTGCATTGCCAGTCCGTTCTGGACAAGCTCAAGCTCGGCGAGGGCGATGCCCAGGTGGGCGTCGACATCGTTCGCCGGGCCCTGGAGTACCCGATCCGCCAGATCGCCGACAACGCCGGCGCACACGGCGAGGTCGTGGTCGAGCAGGTCCGCGGCATGAAGGTGGGCTTCGGCTACGATGCCCTCAAGGGCGAGTTCGGCGACATGTTCGAGAAGGGCATCGTGGACGCCGCGAAGGTGACGCGCTCCGCCCTCGAGAACGCGGCCTCCATCGCCAAGATGGTCCTGACGACCGAGACTCTCATCACCGACCTCCCCGAGAAGAAGGAATCTGCTGCCGGCGGCCACAACCACGGCGGCGGAGACATGGACTTCTAATAGCCATCGAAGGACTGCGCCGGCTGACCGGCGCCTCGCCGGTCCGCCGGATGCAGGCCGAGGCGGCGGATTAGCCCCGGAGCGAGCGCACCTGAACGTGCGTGAGAGAGGAGCGCAGGAGCCAACGAAGGAATGCGCCGGCTGACCGGCGAGAGGAACCCCGGGTGCGTAACCCGGGGTTCTTTGATTGCAGGGTGAGACAAAACGCTCTCAGTCAAGTATTAGTTTGACACCTCCCCGGGGCGCGGCCACTCTTGCGGTCGCAACCAGGCCCCAGAGGAGGTTCATAGCGTGCTCCGCGTTCCCAGACCCGCACTGTCCCTACTTGCCGGACTCATCGTCGTTGTCGCCAGCGCGTGCTCCAGCAGCGCGGCCACATTCGCGCCGGGAGGGGCCAGCGGCCCGACCGGCTCGCCGGCAGCCGCGGCTTCCGCCGCCAACCCCAACGACCCGAACTCGATCATCACGTCCGCCCTCTCCGGTGGATCCGCGATCAAGTCTTTCCACATCAAGGTTGAGGTCTCCGGAACGATCAAGAAGGAGATCCTCCAGGGCGAGGCCGGCAGCTCCGGCGCGGCCATAACAAGCGACGTCAAGCTCGACGGCACCGCCATCGAGGGCGACGTCGACGTGGCCAACCTGGCCGCCAACCTCTCCTTCAACGTGCCGCCCATGGCAATGCTGGGCAACGTGCCGCTGACCGGCTCCCTGATCGTCAAGGACAACGTCCTCTATTACAAGGTCAGCCTTCTCGGCCCCAAGTACACCAAGATGGACTTGGGCAGCCTGTCGGGCCTGACCAGCGGGCTGCCGCTGCCCACCCCGGGCGCCGCTGCCACCATGAGCCTGACGGATGAGCTGACCCAGCTCAAGGCGCAGATGGACGCGGCCGGGGTCAAGGTGACCCTCGTTGGCGTCGACAAGATCGGCGGCCAGGACGCCGACCACATCAACATCTCGCTGCCGCTCGACTCGATCAACAGCGAGATCGCAGCGTCCAGTCCGAGCCCGGCCGTCTCCATCGACTCCGCGTCCATCGACGTGTGGATCTACAAGGCCAACTACCAGCTGGCCAAGGTCGAGGTCAAGGGTGCCTCGTCCGCTATCGGCAACCTCGACTTCGTCCTCACCATCACCAACTACGACGCCCCGGTCACGATCAACGCGCCCGCCGCGAGCGACATCAACCCCGCAGCGCCGTAGCGCGTCTGGCGGGCCATCGCTGGCCCTGGCAACGTGCAGATGGTCGAAACCCCGGGCCGCCCCGGGGTTTCGACGTTTCTCGGCCCGGTGCCGCGCTGAGGGTACCGGCGGGTCCCATTGACACGGCTCTTTGCGGCCAGCAATCTTTCGTGGCACACGTATCTGCAGGGAGGTTTCATCGTGTTCCACCTACCCAGGCCTGCGCTCGCGCTCGTCGCTCTCGCGAGCATCGTCATGGCCGGCGGCTGCAGCAGCAGCGGAGCCCCGTCGATCAGCGATCCGAACGAGGTCATCACCAAGTCCGTGATCGCCCTGCCGGCGGTCAAGTCGGTCCACCTGAAGCTCGAGGTCAGCGGCAAGGTCAACACCGGCGCGCTCGGCGGTAGCTCGAGCGGTCTCAGCGGCAACATAGATCTCGCCGGGACGACCCTCGAGGGCGACCTGGACGTGGTCAAGCAGGCCGTCGACGTCAAGTTCGCGGTCCCGGGCCTTCTGGGTACCACGGGCGAGATCATCGTCGTCGACGGCAACATGTACACCAAGATCAGCCTGTCGGGCGACAAGTTCAGCAAGTCCAAGCTCAGCGACACCGTGCCGGTAAGCATTCCGAGCCCGGGTGCCGTGGCCAGCGCCGACCCGTCCGCAGCCGTCGCATCTCTGACCAAGGCCCTGGACGACGCGGGCGCCAAGGCGACGCTCCAGGCTGACGACAAGGTCAACGGCAAGGACGCCTACCACGTCTCGGTCTCGATCCCGGTGGACAAGATCAACGCGCTGCTGGCAGCCGACGGCGGTTCGACCACGGCCGGCATGCAGCTCGATAGCGCGACCTTCGACTACTGGGTCTACAAGGACAGCCTCCTGCCCGCCAAGATGACGATCGCCGGCAGCGCGGCGACGCTTGGCAACCTCAACCTCGTCCTCACCCTCACCGACTACGACAAGGCGGTGACGATCAACGCTCCTGCGGACAGCGACATCTCGGGCTAACCGCCTCTGCGGGATCGCCGCTTCCACGATGCGGAACCGAAGCCCCGGGCCCTGGCCCGGGGCTTCGCCCTCTCTGGCGGCCGTTCGGAGGGCCCTGGCGCAGGTTTCGGGACGCTTGCGCGCGTCCGCCATGCGCGACTGGCGGCGAGGCGATAGAGTCTTGGGCCGGCGTCCACTCAGGAGGAGTCACGTGTTTCTTCGCAGGTCCATCGCAGCCGCGGCCGGCGGCCTGGTCGTGGTCGTTGCACTAGTCGCCGGTTGCACCGCTGCGGCGCCCCTGACCGACGCGCGCCAGATCCTCGACAAGACGATCACCGCGATGTCGAACGTCAATTCCGTCCACTTCGAGGTGACGGCCCTAGGGCAGTTCGGTTTCACCCTCGACACGTCGACGCCGGAGCCCAGCGAGACGGCCACCCCGTCAGCCGCGCCCTCCGGGTCCGCTGTCGCGACCCCAAGCCTGTCGCCCAGCCCGTCGCCCGCAGCCAGCGGCTCGCCCGCCGCGAGCGGGTCCGCGGCCGCCAGCGCATCGGTCGCCCCGACTGCGACTCCGACGGTCACTCCGTCGCCCACCGCCACCGCGTCGCCGACGCCCACGCCCGGGCCCGTCAGCTACCAGTTCGATGGCACCACGGGCAGCGGTGACATCGACCTGGCCAACGGTGCCGCCCACATCACGGGTACCGTGCCCAGTGTCCCGAACTTCGCCGGAGAAGTCCTGGTGGTCAACGGCAACGCGTATACCCGCGCTCCCGGCCAGCAGAAGTACTCGCTGGAGACCGGCACCAGCCTGCCCCTGGCGGACAAGACGAGCGGCCCCGCGGCTTATCTCCAGAAGGTCCTGACCGTCGCGGCCGACACACGCTTGAGCCCACAGCTGCTCGGGACCGAGCAGGAGCCGGGCGGCCCCTGCTACCACATCCTCGTCCAGGCCTGGCCCGACGTGATCAGAACCCAGCTGGCACTCCTCGGCCAGGGGGTCGGTTACGCAAAACTGGACCTGTGGATCTATCAGAGCAGCTTCCTCGTCGAACGCATGGAGCTCCACACCAGCGACCCGACGTTCGGCTCGTCAGCGGTTCGTTTGACCCTGTCCCAGTACAACGACATCGCCCCGATCCTTCCGCCGGCCGCCGGCCAGTACGAGATCCCAGGCGTCGAGTCGCCGGCTGCTTCCTAGCCCGATGGCGCCGATAAGCCGGCGCCATCGCACCCCTTCTACAATCTCGGAGTGAGTCCGCTGTCAGACGCCGGGTCCGAGGGCCGCAAGCTCCGAGACGATCCGGACGGCATCGCAACGCCTGTCGAGCCGCCGTCCCCGGGCGGCCCGGACGAGTTCGCTCCGCCTCCCGACGAGGCTCCGCCGGAGGCTTTCGATGGGCCGCGCATCGAACCCGTGGAGCCGTCTCCGTTCGAGCCCGAGCCAGTGGCGCTGGCCGAGAGGCAAGCTGCCACGGATGCCCTGGCGCGGCGAATTCTGGCCCGGCTCAACCCGGAGCAGCAGCGGGCAGTCCGAACGACGGACGGACCCGTCCTCATCCTGGCCGGCGCAGGCAGTGGCAAGACACGCGTCCTCGCTCATCGAGTCGCGTATCTCATCGGCGTCCAGGGCGTCAGGCCCTGGCAGATCCTCGCAGTCACGTTCACCAACAAGGCCGCCGCGGAACTTCGTGCCCGCATCACTGGCCTGGTAGGCGAAGAGTCCGGCAGGGAAGTCGCGATGGGCACGTTCCATGCCCTGTGCGCCCGGGTACTGCGCCGCGAAGGTGCGGCCATCGGCATCGACCCGCATTTCGTCGTCTACGACACGGACGACCAGCAGGCGCTCATGAAGCAGATCCTGCGCGAGGACGACCTGCCGATCACCGGCGAGTACAAGCCGAGCGCGATCCTGGGCGCCATCTCGCGCGCCAAGAACGAGATGATCGAGGCCGACTTCCTGGCCCAGAACGCGCATACCCACCGCGAGCGCGAGATCGCCCGGCTGTTTCGGCGGTATCAGACCCGGCTGCGCTCGGCCGCCGCGCTCGACTTCGACGACCTCCTGCTCGAGGCCGTGCGGCTCTTCCAGGAGGCGCCGACGGTCCTGGAGAGATACCAGGGCAGGTGGCGCTATCTCCACGTCGACGAGTACCAGGACACCAACCGACCGCAGTACCTGTGGGTCAAGGCCCTCGGGGCGGCTCACAAGAACGTGTGCGTGGTGGGCGACGACGACCAGTCGATCTACTCCTGGCGCGGCGCCGACATTCGCAACATCCTGGACTTCGAGCGCGATTACCCCAACGCCACGGTCGTCAAGCTGGAGCAGAACTACCGCTCCACGCAGCTGATCCTCGACGCCGCGCATGCCGTCGTCACCAACAACTCCTCGCGCAAGGACAAGAAGCTCTGGACGGAGAACTCGGGCGGCCGCCCGATCTCCCGCTTCGAGGCCTACAACGAGGAGGAAGAGGCGGAGTGGATCGCCCGCCAGACCGAGGAGCTGACCGGCGGCCGGGGCACGATCCTGACCCGCCGCGCGGACGAGGAGGTCGAGCGCTGGGACCGGCGCGACCTGGCGGTCATGTACCGGACGAACGCCCAGAGCCGCGCCATCGAAGAGGCGTTCCTGCGCTACAACATCCGCTATCAGCTCGTGGGCGGGACGCGCTTCTATCAGCGCCGCGAGGTCAAGGACGCGCTGGCGTACCTGCGGATCCTGCGCAACGACGCGGACCAGGTCAGCTTCGAGCGCGTGCTCAACGTCCCGGCGCGTGGGATCGGCGAGAAGAGCCTCGAAGAGCTTCGAGCCGCTGCGGCTGCGGCCGTGCCGGAGGGAGAAGCCTCGGTCACCTACTGGGGAGCGATCAACGCCGCCGCCGAGGGCCGGATCGAAGCGCTGGGGTCGCGGGCCCGGAGCGCCCTGGGCGGGTTCGCCGCGCTCGTGGCACGGCTGCGGACCAGGATCGGAGTGTTGCCGCTGCCCGAGCTGCTGGATGCGGTGCTGGAGGAGTCGGGATACCGGGCCATGCTCGCCGATGGCTCGGAAGAGGGCGAGGAGCGCTGGGCGAACCTGCTCGAGCTGCGTTCCGTCACCACGCGCTACGACGACCTGACGCCGGACGACGCATTGGACCGCTTCCTCGAGGAGACGGCGCTCGTCGCGGACCAGGATTCGTACGAAGCCGGCGCGGACGCGGTCACGCTGATCACGCTTCACGCCGCCAAGGGACTCGAGTTTCCGGTCGTCTTCATCGCCGGTCTGGAGGAGGGCGTCTTCCCGCACAGCCGCTCACTCGACGATGAGAAGCAGCTGGAGGAAGAGCGGCGCCTGGCCTACGTCGGCATCACCCGGGCCAAGCGGCGCCTGTTCCTGTCGCACGCGGCCCGTCGGGCGACCTGGGGCCAGGGCGGGCTCTCCGTCCCGAGCCGCTTCCTGTTCGAGATCCCGGCGGCACTGATGACGGGACCGCGCCTGGACCGCGGCGACGACTTCGACGACGACGTGGGCCAGGTCGATCCGGACCTGGTCTTCGGGCGACGTCTGGGCAGCCGGTTCGGCACGTCGATCCGGTCCGGTGGCGGCGCGTGGCGTTCGGGCAGCGGCCAGCCCGGCGCTCCCAGGGCGGGGGAGGGGTTCCGCCCCACACGCGACCTCGGCGCTCGCCGCGAGGCGTACGACTCGGGGGCGCGCTCGGGCAGCCTGGACATGCCGCGCGGAAGCGGCGCCCCACCGCGCCACGCAGCCTCCGAATCTCCGTTGCCGCCGCGCCCGGCTCCGGCGTCCCGTCCCCGCATCCCCGGGGAGCGGCAGTTCCGCGACGGCGACCGCGTCCGCCATCCGCGGCTCGGCGCCGGCATCGTGGTGACATCCAAGCTGACCCGCAACGACGAGGAGGTCACAGTCGCCTTCTCGAACGGTGGCGGCGTGAAAACCCTGCTGGCGAGCATCGCCAACCTGGAGATGCTCGGCTAGGCGGCATGCCGCGGCCGCAATCTCAAACCCCGAACCCGGCGGACCGCTACCATGTGCCGGCAACCGGCCCGGTTGTCTCCACCGGCCCAGAGCCACCGTATCTAGGTAGGACACTTTCGAACGATGACCAAGTCGAACGTATCGCGAGCCCGCCGCGCCAAGGTCGGCGGCAAGGCCCTTCTCGAGCCGTGCGCCTGCTGCGGCATCGCCCCGGACCCCCGCGGCCGTCCCTTCTCGATCACCTTCGAGCAGCCCGACGTGATTTTCCAGATCGAACCCGAGCTTCTCGACACCTGGGGCGGCGATCCGTTCCTTGCGATCAAGAACGTGGGCTTCTTCATTCGGGTCATCCTCCCGGTCAAGCTGAGCGACGGCTTCGCGATCGACTTCGGGACGTGGCTCGAGATCGACAGCGACGACTTCCGCGCGGCCTGGCAGGCGTGGAACTTCCCCGAGTACAAGGACCTCGCGATCGAGGGCTACGTGGCCAACGAGATCGAGCCCTTTGACCGGTTTCCGCATGCACTGGTCAAGGCGACCGTTCGAGACCTCGAGCAGGTCCCGTACCTGACCAGCAGCGCGAACCAGGACTTCACGAAGTTGCTCGGCGAGACCTGGCCGCACGCCAGGGTGCTGTCGCCGTACGCCGACCTGTTGAAGTCCGAACCCCCGCTCGAGCGCTGATCCGGGCCGCGGTTCCGCAAACCGGCCGGGCTTGCCCGGGCCGGGCCCCACGCGTCCGGGCCCCACGCGGCCGAACAAATGGCCGGCGGCCGGCTGGCCGCGCCCGAGGTACGGCGATACGATCGGTCCATGCCGACAGCCACGGTCTCCTTCCACGGCTCGCTGAACGACTTCCTGCCGGCCTCGCGACGCGGCGCAGCCATCGCGTACCGCTTCGAGGGCGAGCCCTCGATCAAGGACGCCATCGAGGCCCTGGGCGTTCCGCATCCCGAGGTGGACCTCATCCTGGCAGGGGGCCGCTCGGTCGATTTCGGCCATCGGCTGGGGCCGGGCGATCGAATCGAGGTCTTCGGGCTGGATCGGCCGATTGAAGCCGGTCGTCCGACCGGCGCCGGCCTGATTCCGGTCGCATCGAGCCCGCCCCGTTTCGTCCTCGACGGGCATCTCGGGCGACTGGCCCGCTACCTGCGCATGCTCGGCTTCGACGCGCGCTACGACAACCGAGCCACCGACGACGAGCTGGCGCGTCTCTCGGCCGACGAGCGCCGGATCTTGCTGACGCGCGACCGCGGCCTCCTCAAGCGCTCGATCGTGCTGCTCGGGTACCTGGTCCGCGGCGACGATCCGCGCCGCCAGCTCGACGAGGTGGCCGGCAGGTACGGGCTTGCGCCGCTGGCCGCGCCATTCAGCCGCTGCGTCCGCTGCAACGGGCTGCTCGAGCAGGTCGATCGGCTGGCGGTTGCCGAGCGCCTGGCCAATGAGCCGCGGACGCTCCGGTACTTCGACTCCTTCGGTCGCTGCCTCGACTGCGGCTCGATCTACTGGCAGGGCTCGCATTTCGAGCGGATGAGCCGTCTCGTGCGCCAGGTCGTGCACGAAGGGCGGGCCATCGGGGACAATCGACCCGAAGTCGACGCGCGGACGGAGGGATAGCGGTGACCGAGTCGAGCGAACCGGCGGTCGGTCTGCCGGTGGCGGCGGAAGCGGTCGAGGCTGCCCGCGCACTGGGCGAGGAGGGGGCGCGCCGCCGTCGCGACGAGCTGGTCCCGGTCATCCACCTGGCCAACGAGCTGTACTACGTGTCCGACGCGCCCGAGATGAGCGACGCCGAGTACGACCGCTTGATGCGCGAGCTGGTTGCCATCGAAACCGCCTTTCCCGCGCTGGTCACGCCCGACTCGCCCACGCAGCGCGTCGGCGCCGCGCCCACCGGCACGTTCGGCGAGGTCGTGCATCGGCGGCCGATGCTGTCGCTCGGGAACGTCTTCGACCAGGACGAGCTGCGAGCCTTCGATGGGCGCGTCCGCCGCGGCCTGGGCCTGCCGCCCGCCCCCGCCCCCGCGCCGGACCTCCTGTACGTGGCCGAGCTCAAGATCGACGGCCTGGCCATCTCGCTGCGCTACGAGCGCGGCCGCTTCGTCCAGGGCGCCACGCGCGGCGACGGCACCACCGGCGAGGACGTCACCGCCAACCTGCGGACCATCTCCGTCCTGCCCGACCGGCTGCGCGAACCGGCCACGGCCGAGGTTCGCGGCGAGGTCTTCATGCCCAAGGCCGAGTTCGCCCGCATCAACGCCGAGCGCGAGGAGGCCGGCCTGCCGACCTACGCCAATCCGCGGAACAGCGGGGCGGGCTCGCTGCGCCAGCAGGACCCGCGGGTGACGGCCGCCCGACGCCTCTCGTCGTGGTGCTACCAGCTGGTCGAGGACGGCCCCGACGGCGCCGACGGCCCGGATGGCGCCGGCGCCGGCCGCGACGGCCGTGCCGCGGTGGGCAGCCAGTCCGAGGCGCTCGCCAGACTGGCCGCGCTGGGCCTGCCCGTCAATCCGGACCGCGCCCAGGGCCTCGACATCGACGGCGTCTGCCGCTTCCTCGAGGAGTGGCGCGAGAAGCGCCACGCGCTCCCGTACGGGACCGACGGCGTCGTGGTGAAAGTGGACCGCTTCGATCAGCAGGAGCGGCTCGGCATGGTGGCCCGGGCGCCGCGCTGGGCGATCGCGTACAAGTTCCCGCCCGAGCAGGTCGAGACGGTTCTCGAGGACATCGTCCCGTACGTAGGCCGGACCGGGACGTTGACGCCCGTTGCCCACATGCGGCCCGCGAAGGTCGCCGGTTCGACCGTCGCTCGTGCGACCCTCCACAACCTGGACGAGGTCCGACGCAAGGACCTGCGGATCGGCGACTGGATCGTGCTGCAGAAGGCCGGCGACGTGATTCCTGAGGTCGTGCGGTCGCTGCCGGAGAGACGGACCGGAGCGGAGCGCGAGTTCGAGATGCCGGCGGTGTGCCCGGTCTGCGGGACGGCGATCGTCCGCGACGATGGCGCGGTTCGTTACTACTGCCCCAACGGGCGCTGCCCGGCGCGCCTGGCCCAGGAGTTCGCCCATTTCGCAGGCCGCGGCGGGATGGACATCGAAGGGGCCGGCTGGGCCGTGCTCGAGCAGCTGCTGGAGCGTGGCCTGGTCAGGACCCGCGGCGACTTCTTCCGGCTGACCGTGGACGACCTGGTGAGCCTGGACCGGTTTGCCCGCAAGAGCGCCGAGAACCTGAAGACTTCGATTGAAAGATCGCGCCGGCGGCCGCTGGCGCGGGTGCTGAACTCGCTCGGCATTCCCCAGGTGGGCGAGCAGACCGCCATCGACCTGGCCGGCTGGATCGCCGAGCGCTGGCCGGCTGAAGGCATGGATCCCGGCGAATGGACGGCTCTAGTGGCCCGGTCGCTGCCCACGGTCACGGCCGGGGAGTTCCAGGAGGTGCCGGGCATCGGCGCCGTGGTGGCTGCCAGTATTGCCGGCTACTTCGGGGCGCCCGAAACGGCGGCCGTGCTGGCGGATCTCGTCGATGCCGGGGTAGTCGGCGAGCCGCCCGCCAGACGAGTGGCTCCGTGGAGTGGCGCCGCCGGCCCTCTCGCCGGCAAGACCGTGGTCGTGACCGGGACTCTATCCGGCTTCGATCGGTCGGCTGCCGAGGAGGCGATCCGCGCCGCCGGGGGCAAGGCCTCGGGGTCCGTGTCGAAGAACACGTCGTACGTTGTCGCGGGCGAGAACGCCGGCTCCAAGCTCGCCAAAGCGCAGGAGCTCGGCGTGCCGGTCCTCGACGAGGAGGGCTTCCGCCAAGTGCTCGCCGGGGAGGAGCCGTAGCGGACCGGCCGCCAAGCCGCGGGCCGCTCGCCGCCCCGCGAGCCGCTGGCCGGCGGGCCGCCACGGGCCGCTACGGGCCGGGAATTGCTCATCTCCACCCCGGGTAACGGTGTGTGAGTAGAGGGCCTCCCGGCACGCAGGCCCAGACCGTTGGCTGGCAGTTCTGGGCCTCGGTGGTGCTCCAGTTAGCCGCTCACGGCTGACGGTTGGCCGCAGGACCGCGGTCCGTCGCCCCGGCTTTCACGTTGCGTTACCCCGGGTGGAGTTGGGTGGAAACGCGGGCGCGAAGGGCTCGGGGTGGATCCGCGTCCTCGCCGCGCGCCGCCGTCGCCGCCGGCCGCCGCGCCGCAGCTCAGCCCATCGCCGAGTTGATCTGGCCCCAGATCCATTCCGGGCGCCAGGCGACGTCCGGTCCCCGGAGCATGCGGGGCGCGCGCCATGTCTCCCGCCAGCCGCGTGCCTCCAGCTTGCCCCATCCCGCGGCGTTCTCGTGTGGGACGCCGGCGCGGACGTGGGCTCCGGCGGGAACGAGGTAGCGGTGCAGATCCAGCAGGTAGATGCCGTCCTCGGGACGGGCGGCGATGACCGCGCCGTAGGCTCGCTCCGCGGGCAGAAGGAAGCCGCGCAGCCGCGCGCTCTGCCCTTCCTCGTCCATCAGAACCCAGCCGCCGCTCTCGGCCAGGACTTCGAGGGCGGCGGAACGATCCTCGCCCGTGGCCAGGCGGTCGAGCTCGAGGATCGCCGGGAGGTCGGGTCGCGCGAGCATTCGAACTCGGGCGCCCTGCGGGGGGACCGGCCGATCGTCGAGGTGGCCGGCCTGGAGCTGGTGGTAGCAGGTGCCGAGGCGGAAGCCCATCCGCTCGTACAACGGCCGGCCGGCGTCTGTGGCTTCGAGCGAGAGCGTCGCGCAGCCCGCCGCCCGCAGTCGCGCGCAGATCTCCTCGGTCATTGCCCGGCCAAAGCCCCGGCGCCGCTCATCGGCCGCGACGACGATCGCGCCGATCCAGCCTACGGGGAGGCTGACGACCCCAAGCCCCGTCGTGACGACCCGCCCGTCGATCGTGCCGACGAGCGGCAGACACGATGGCGTGCGCAGGACGATGTCGTAGAAGAGGCGCCGGTCGCGCCAGCCCTGGGCGAGCGCCAGCTCCACGGCCGCGTCGACGTCGGCGCCGGTCATGGCCCGGATCTGGAAGCCGGTCACTGTCGCGCGCCTCTCTCAGCCGAAGGCGAAGCTAAGAACGCTCCAGATGAGCGTCGGGTCCCAATCGACCGCCGGGCCGCGCAGCATTCGAGGCGTCCGGAAGGTCGGGTTCCAGCCGAGCAGCTCGAGTCCGCGCCAGCCTGCCTCATGGCCGTGAGGCACGGCCGCACGCACCGTCTCCGCCCGGCCTCCCGCGCGGTACCGCAACTGGTCGAGCAGGCAAACGGCGGCGCCGATATCGATCGCCACGAGCGCGCCGCTGTCGGGATGGATCGAGACAAGGAAGCCCCGCAGCTCGTCTGCGGATTCGAGGACCCAGCCGGACCCGGCGATCGAACCGACAAGGCAGCTTCGGTCTTCGCCGGTGGCGCGACAGTCGAGCGCGCAGACGCGGTCGAGATCCTCGGGGCTCATCGGCCGCAGGATCCTGCCGGGCGGAGGCACCGGAGGAGCGGCCAGCGGCGGCGCCTCGAGGATCTGGTAATGCTCTTCCACTCGGAAACCCATCTTGTCGTAGAGGGGCTTGCCGTACTTGGACGCGATCAGGACCTGCGTCCGGCATCCCGCCGCGTCGATCAGGGCGCACGCGGCCTCGGTCATCGCCCGGCCGTAGCCGCGGTTGCGGCACGTGGTATCCACGAAGATCGAGCCGACCCAGCCGACCGGGCCGTTGATCGTGGCCATGCCCGTGGCTACGACGGACCCGTCCACCACCCCGACCAGGACCTGAGTGGCCGGGTTTGCGAGAGCCCACTCGAGCATCTCGCGCCGCTCGCCCCAGCCGCCCGACCGATATACGGCCGCCGCCGGCTCGATGTCCGCCTGAGTCATGGCGCGGATGTCGATGTCGGTCACGTGTCGCCCCCGGTCGTGGATGTAGCCCTTTGTTCGGAGCCGCGGCCCGGGAGCAGTTCCGGGTCATGGCTGCAGACAATCATATGGAGGGACCGGCAGCCGGAAGCGGGTCGGGCGCGTCTTCGGCTCCGCCAGGCCACCCGCCGGGTCGCGGTCGCTCGGATGGCGTCCCGTCCGGTATCATCCCGCGCATGGCCACACTGTCCCGTGCCGACGTTGAGCACGTAGCCCATCTTGCGCGCCTCGGTCTGACCGAGGAGGAGCTAGCGCGCCTCGAGGGCCAGCTCAACCACATCCTCGACCAGTACACGATCCTCACCACGCTCGATACGGAGCACATCGCGCCCACGGCCCAGACGATCGAGCTGCTGAACATCCTGCGCGAGGACGCAGTCTCACCGTCGCTGACCACGTCCGAAGCCCTGGCCAACGCCCCAGAGCGGAGCGGCGACCACTTCGTCGTGCCGGCGATCCTCGGCGGCGGCGAGGGGGGCGCGTAGGCCGTGCCCGACCTCACGCGCCTCCACGCCCACGAGATGTCGCGCCTGCTCCGCGCCGGCGAGGTCGGCTCGCGCGCCCTGACCGAAGCCCACCTGGTCGCGGCGGAGCGGCAGAACCGCGCCCTGAATGCCTGGCTCGCGATCTACCGCGCCGATGCCCTGGCCCAGGCCGATGCCGCCGACCGGCGCCTGGCGGAGGCGCGCCGCGCCGGCGCCGTCGGCCTCGCCGCGCTCCACCCGCTGTGCGGCGTTCCCGTCGGGCTCAAGGACCTCGTCTCGGTCAAGGGCGGGCAGGCTACCGCCGGTTCGAAGATCCTGCAGGGCTACATCTCCCCGTTCGACTCTACGGTCACAGCCCGCCTGCGCGAGGCCGGTGCAGTGATCCTGGGCAAGACCAACATGGATGAGTTCGCCATGGGCAGCTCGACCGAGCATTCGGCCTACGGCCCCACGGCCAACCCCTGGGACCTCACCCGCGTTCCGGGCGGCAGTTCGGGCGGTTCGGCGGCCGTCGTCGCTGCCTACCACGTGCCCCTATCGATCGGTACCGACACGGGCGGCAGCATCCGCCAACCGGCGTCGATGTGCGGCATCGTCGGCCTCAAGCCCACCTATGGCCGCGTCAGCCGTTTCGGCATCGTCGCCTTCGCCAGCTCGCTCGACCAGATCGGGCCGTTCGCCCGCGACGCCCGCGACGCCGCGCTCCTGCTGCACGCCGTTTCCGGCCGCGACGAGCGCGATGCCACCTCAGCGCCCGAGCCCGTGCCGGCCGAGCTGCTGAGCCTCCCCGAGAGCGACGACGAAGCCGCCGCCTACCTGAGGGGCCGCCGCATCGCGCTGCCGCGCGAGTACTTCGTCGAGGGCATGGAGCAGGGCGTGGCGGCCCGCGTTCGCGAGGCTGTGGCGGCCATCGAAGCGGCTGGCGCGAAGGTCGAGGAAGTGTCGCTGCCGCACACGGACTACGGCCTGGCCAGCTACTACATCATCGCTCCGGCCGAATGCAGCTCCAACCTGGCCCGCTACGACGGCGTCAGGTACGGCTTCGCGGACCGCAGCTCCGGCGAGTTCATCGCCGACTACCTCCGTACGAGAGGCGCCGGTTTCGGGGCCGAGGTCAAGCGCCGGATCATGCTCGGTACCTACGCCCTCTCGGCCGGCTACTACGACGCGTACTACCTGAAGGCGCAGAAGGTGCGGACTCTCATCAAGGCGGATTTCGACGCGGTCTGGGCGGCCGGCTTCGACGCGATCTGCGCTCCGACGAGCCCCACCGTCGCTTTCCCCGTCGGCGCGAAGATGGAAGACCCCGTTGCGATGTACCTCTTGGACGTCTGCACCCTCCCGGTCAACATGGCCGGCCTGCCTGGGGTGTCGATCCCGGCCGGCCTTTCGGACGGCCTCCCGGTCGGTCTGCAGATCGTCGGGGCGCCGTGGAGCGAGCTTTCCATGCTCCGTCTGGCCCGCGCGTACGAGGCGATCACGGCCAGAGCAACCTGGCGGGCCCTCGAGCCCGCCGAGCTGCACCTGACCGACGATCCGACCACGCCCAGCCCGGTCGAGCGGAGAGAGCGCCAAGCAGGCGCCTCCGCCGGGGGCTCGGGCGGCCAAGCCTGAGGACGCACCGATGACCACGCCCACTCGCTCCACCCGACTCACCACCGACCCGTCGATTCTCAACTCCGAGTCCGAGCCGGAGCGCCCGCCGCTCTCCACCCGCGTCCTGTCGCGCCGCGTGGATGAGGTTCCGCGCTCCGGCATCCGCCGTTTCTTCGACATCCTGGCGACGATGACCGACGTCATCAGCCTGGGCGTGGGCGAGCCGGACTTCGACACGCCCCAGCAGGTGATCGAGGCTGGGCAGCACAGCCTGGCCGCGCGCCGCACTCATTACTCCAGCAACTACGGCACCATCGAGCTGCGGCGCGCCCTCGCGCACCACCTCGAGCGCATGTACGGCGTCCGTTACGACCCCACCGAGGAGATCTTGATCACGATCGGGGCCTCGGAGGCGCTCGACGTGGCCATCCGCGCGACGATCGATCCGGGCGACGAAGTGATCATGCACGAGCCCTCGTACGTCTCCTACCGCCCGGCGGTCATCTTCGCCGGGGGCGTCCCGGTCGGAGTGCCCACGACGCTGGACGAGGACTTCGCCCTCGATCCGGCCAAGGTCGAAGCGGCCATCACCCCGCGGACCAAGGCTATCCTGCTGAACTACCCGTGCAACCCGACCGGCGCCGTGCTTCCGCCCGAGGTCCAGGACGAGATCGCCCGCATCGCCGTCCGCCACGACCTGCTCGTCTACAGCGACGAGATCTACGACCGCCTCGTCTACGGCGGCTACCAGATGCGGACCATGAGCTCGCTGCCGGGGATGCGCCGCCGGACCGTCCTGATGGGCGGCTTCTCCAAGGCGTACGCCATGACCGGCTGGCGGATCGGCTACATCTGCGCTCCGTCGGAGATCCTCGAAGGGATCCTCAAGGTCCACCAGTACGTGATCATGTCGGCCCCGACGATGGCCCAGGATGCGGCGCTGGAGGCCCTCAAGACCGGCGAGCCCGATGTCGCCAGAATGGTCGGCCAGTACGACCGGCGGCGCCGGATGCTGGTCGACGGCTTCAACGCCATCGGCCTGCGCTGCTTCGAGCCGCTGGGCGCCTTCTACGCCTTCCCGCAGATCACCTCGACCGGGCTCACGAGCGACGCCTTCGCCGAGGAGCTGCTCCGTGAGGAATCCGTCGCTGTCGTACCCGGCACGGCCTTCGGCGAGGCCGGCGAGGGCCATGTGCGCTGCTGCTACGCGACCAGCGAGGCCGAGCTGCGCGAGGCGCTCGTCCGCGTCGAGCGCTTCGTCAAGCGGCGCCGGGGCGAGTGATGACGATCGCTCCGACAGCCGGTGGCAGGAGCGCAGCGCTCGAGCGCTACGAGGCCGTCATCGGCATTGAGATCCACTGCCAGCTCAAGACCGTCAGCAAGATGTTCTGCGGCTGCTCTACCGACATCGATGGGGCAACGCCCAACAGCCACTGCTGTCCGGTCTGCCTGGGCCTGCCGGGTGTCCTGCCGACGATCAACAAGACGGCGGTCGAATACGTGATCGCGACCGGCTTCGCGATCGAGGCGACGGTCGCGCCCACGACGCGCTGGGACCGCAAGAACTACTTCTATCCAGACCTGCCGAAGGGCTACCAGATCAGCCAGTACCAGTTGCCGCTGGCAGCCGATGGCCGTCTGACCTTCGACACGAGCGATGGCCCGTTCACGGTTCGGGTTCGGCGTGCTCACCTCGAAGAGGACACGGGCCGCCTGATCCATTCCGAGCTGGACGGGCGACGGGTGAGCCTGATCGACTTCAACCGCTCCGGAATGCCGCTCATGGAGATCGTGACCGAGCCCGACATCCGGACGGCTGAACAGGCCCGCCGCTATGCCGAGGAGCTGCGCCTGCTGATGCGGACGATCGGCGCCTCGGACGCGGAGATGGAGAACGGCCAGATGCGGGTCGAGGCCAACGTCTCGATCCGACCGCGCGGCCGGGAGGCGTTCGGGACCCGCGTCGAGGTGAAGAACATGAACTCGATGCGGGCCGTGGAGCGGGCAATCGCCTTCGAGATCGAGCGGCAGGCCGCCGCGATCGATGCCGACGAGTTGATCCACATGGAGACTCGCGGTTGGGACGAAGCGCGCCAGTCGACGTACCACATGCGACCCAAGGAAGAGGAGAACGACTACCGCTACTTCCCGGAGCCTGATCTGCCGCCGCTCCTGACCTCGCCCGAATGGCTGGCCGAGATCAAGGCGCGCCTGCCCGAGCTGCCCTCCGTTCGGCGACGCCGCTATCGCGAGGCGCACGGCCTCTCCGTATACGACGCCGACGTGCTGGTCAACGACGCGGCCGCCGCGGCGCTCTTCGAGGGGGCGCTGGCAGCGGGCCTGGGGGTGCCGGCCAAGCTGCTCGCCAACTGGGTGACGGGCGAGTACATGCGCCTGGCCAAGGGCGGCGAGGGGAGTGGCGAGGGCCAGGGCGGCCGGGTCGACCCCACCGAACTGGCTACTCTCGTCAAGCTCGTCGCCGACGGGGTCATCTCGGGCACTAACGCCAAGGAGGTCTTCGCCGAGCACTTCGCCTCGGGCTCGGGCGTCGCCTCGATCGTGGGAGCGCGGGGTTTCCGCCAGATCTCCGACGCCGGGGCGCTCGGCACGGCGATCGAGCGGGTGCTCGCAGCCCACCCGGCCGCCGTGGCTGACTACCGTGCCGGCAAGGCCGCGGCCGTCGGCTTCCTCGTCGGCCAGGTCATGAAGGCCACCCGCGGCCAGGCGAACGCGGGCCTGGTCCAGACGGCGCTGCGCGAGCGGCTGGACAGGGCCGAGTAGGACCCGGGGAGGAGCGCGAATGGGCCCGGTCAACCTGATCTGCTGGGGCGTCGGGATCCTGCTCATCATCGTCGGCTATGCCCGCGCGCGCGGCCCGTGGCGGCGCTACCAGACCCTCAGGGAGCAGGAGGCGAACATCGCCCGCTACGAAGGCTGGCGCGGCACTCGCCTCCGCGACGACGGCCCCAGCGCCGCCACACTCATGGCCCAGGAGATGCGCCGCCGGGCCCAGATCGCGGGGCTGGTGGCGGTAGCGGGTTTCATCCTCGTATTCGCGGGGTTCGCGGCAAGGTAGGGAAGCGCCGCGGAGCGCGATCCGGTGAGCCCGTATCAACCGGACGCCTGAATCCTCGCCCCCGAATGTGCGATGCTTGAGTGCAGCGGGGGCTAAACTCCGACGTCAGGGCCGGCACCTCGCCCGGGCTGGAGTAGCGGTGGTATGAGAGTGGACCGCGCCGCAACGAGTGGTCAACGGAAGCCGGGTAGGGTGGTCCTGTGCCTGGGTGCCGAGACGGGATTGCTGCGACGCCGTCGGAACGGCCATGACTGAGCCGGTGTCTGCCCTGGGATCGGGCCACGACCGGAGGTTTGCCGGGTTCGCTGCCGCGTGCGCCGCAGTCACGGTCGGTATGTGTCTCGTGGACACTCTGGCGGCTCCACCGGCCAGGCGCCCGGGGCAGCTCTTTGTCACTGCGCTGCTCGGAGGCATGGTGCTTGCCGCCGTCTGGTTCCTGAGCCGTGGCTTCACGCCGCGCATTCTCATGTCGGCCGGAGCCTTGCTCATGGTGCTCGGAGTGGCGTCGGGTGCATTCTGGCCGGACAGCCTCGACGCCGCAGTGGTCCTGCCACTCGCTGGCGCCGTGCTGGCGCTCCCGGCGGCGCGCGGGCGAGCGCTCTACATCATGCTCGCCCTCGCGTTTGGAGCGAGCATGATCGGCGAGGCGATCGGATTCTCCGGCGTGGACGCCGGGACGTCGGTCACGCCCGCCGATACTTCGCTGTCGCTGCTCGAGTCGGGGGTCATGCTGACCTTCACCTACGGCGTCCTGTGGTGGGTTGGGGGCCGCTGGTGGACATCGGACGAACAGGCCCGGGGGGCGCTCGCGAGTCAGCGCCGATTGCTCGAAGTCAACGAACGTCTCCTCTCGACGCTCGATCCGCAGGGCGTGTTCGAGCTCATCGCGGACTCGCTCAAGCCTGTGGTGGCCTACGACAACCTGACGATCTATCGCGTCGACAGGTCCGCGGGCGTCCTGCGGCCCGTCCTCGCGCGTGATCGATTTGCCCGGCTGATCATCGAGTCCACGTTCCCCGTGGACACCGGCATCACAGGCTGGGTCGTCGCGCACGGTACGGCGGAATGCGTCAACGATGCGCTGGCGGATCCGCGCGCCAGCACGATCCCGGGCACGCCGAACGAACCCGAGGCGCTCATCATCGTGCCGCTCTTCGTGGGCGGCGAGGTCGCGGGGACCCTCAACGTGGGCCGCATGGGCAGGGAGGAAGCTCGCTTCAGCGCCGCGGAGTTCGAGCTGGCGCGCCTGTTCGCCGGCCAGGCGTCGATCGCACTGCGGAATGCCGAGGCGCTTCGCGTCGTCGCCACTCGCGCCGAGACCGATGCTCTAACGGGGCTGCGAAACCGCGGCGCCTTCGATGACCGCCTGGCGGCGCTGATGGCCGACCCGGGCGTCCAGCCACTTGTCCTGGTCATGCTCGACCTCGACGGGTTCAAGCACTACAACGACGTGCACGGGCACCCGGCCGGAGACGCGCTCCTCCAGGCCGCCGGCCGAGCTATCACCGCGTCCGTCCGCGATCGCGACCTGTGCTTCCGCTACGGGGGCGACGAGTTCGCACTGCTGCTCCCTGGAACGGACGAGGAGAGCGCCGAGCAGATCGCCGAGCGGGTGCGGCTGGCCATCGCCGCGATCGACACGAGCGGCACTCCGGAAGTCACGGCCAGTGTCGGTCTTGGCAGCGCGCCCCGGGATGCCCAGACTGCCGGAGCGCTTGTCGGGGCGACCGATTCCGCGCTGTATCGGGCGAAGGGATCGGGTGGCAATCGCGTCGAGACGTGGAGTCGAATCCACGCCGCGTCGAGGCCGATGAATTAGGGCTGCCGGCCGACTACGGTGCGCGTACCGCGCGAAGGTGGCCCGAAGGGGCCCCCTTCCAGTAGATCGGTGGGGTGAGGTCCCGATCGCGCGGTCGCTGGCACAATGCCGGTGTTCGCCTGCGGCGGCGGTATCGCCGCCAGGCGGTCGAACGCGAGTAGCCGAACAACTCCAGGCAGCACGTGCGACGCCGTCCTTCGGGACGGCGTCGCACGTTGCGTCAGCCGCGCGGCATCCGACGCAGCTCGATGGCAGGGCAGCGATCCATCACGACCGCCAGGCCACCGTCGGCCGCGATTCGGGCACTCTCCCAGTTCACGACATCGAGCTGGAGCCACAGCGCGCGTGCTCCCACGGCGACGGCATCGCGGGCGATCTCCTCGGTCAGCTCGGCGCGGCGGAAGACGTCGACGATGTCGATCGGGCCGCCCGCGGCGGCCTCCGCGAGGGTCGAAACGGCGGGCACGCCCAGGACGGCTGTCTCCTTCGGGTTGACGGGCACGCACTCGTAGCCGGCCGCCAGCAGCGTCCGAAAGACGCCGAACGACGGCCTGGCAGGGTTGGAGGAGGCGCCGACGACAGCGATGCGTCGGGCGGCCCGGAGCAGGTCGAAGATGCCCTGGTCGTCGAGCAGCGGAATCTCGGCCTGGTCCGATCGGTCGGCCGTGGGCGGGCCTGCGGAAGCGTCGCTGGAGTTGCGCCGGTCGTTCGTCATGGGAGCCTTTCGCGGTCAGGTCGTGGGCGCTGCCTTGGGGGTCGGCGCTGGCGTTGGAGTCGGTCGAGGCGGGCCGTTTCGCATGGCCGCCAGCAGGCCGGCGAGCCGGCCGTCGAAACCGGTCGGCATGGGCTTGTGGAAGCCGCTCAGCGAGATACCGCCGCTGGCGACGTCGGCCATGATCGGGGCCGGCAGCGGGTCCATGGCCGCGTATCGCAGGATCGCGTCACGCACCGCCACGTCGTAGCGCTTGAGCACGGTCACGAGCAGGCACGGCTCCACGTCTGGCAGGGCGAGGCTGGCGTCCGTGTCGAGCGCGACAACGGTGACTTTCTGAGCGCAGGCTTCGCGCATGGCGCCGGCCCCGGTGAAGTCGGACATGGCCAGCACGACGTCCGCCTTGCCCTTGACGAGGCTGTCCGTCGCCGCCCGGCCCGCCTGGGGGTCTTTCGACCTGTTCGCATAGGCGACCTTCGTCGCCACGGCGGGATTGGCGTCCGTGGCGCCGTTCTTGAAGCCGTTGACGTAGTTGGCGGTGCGCACATCGGTCGTGGTGAAGCCGACCATGCCTATCGTGTCGGTCTGGCTCACCGAGGCGGCCACGAAGCCGGCGAGGTACCCGGCCTCGGCCTCGTCGAAGACGATTCCGTGCACGTTTGATGGCGCTCCGTCGCGGATGGCCTGGTCGAGCTCGAAGAACTGGGTGGCGGCGTGATCGCCGGCGTTGTCCAGGATCGCCTGGGCGGCTTCGGGGCCGACGGTCACGACCACGGTCGTGCCTTCGTCGGCGGCCTTCTTCACCCCGGCCGTCACCTCGGCCATCGACGTCGGCGTCACCAGCTTCGGGCTGGCGCCCAGCTGGCCGGCGGCATCCTGGACGCCCTGCCAGGCGAGCGCGCTAGGCGTGCCGTCCTCGGCCTCGCCGACAGCCGAGATCAGGACGATCGTCCCGACGGGGTTGGTCGGGGCAGGGGTTGCCGACCTCGGCGTCGCAGTCGGGCCGGGACCGAAGGTGGGCGTCGCGGCGGGGCCGGTTGCGGTCGGCGCCGGCGGGTTGGAGAAGAGGCCGCAGCCGGCCACAAGAGCGGCGGCCGCGATGAGCCCCGACAGAGTGGCAACGAACGAGGGCGATCTGGAGATGCGGCTCAAACGGAGGCTCCATGGCGTTTAGTCGTGGCGCGATTGTACGTAGGCGGGGCTTACAGGGTGGGAGCCTCGGGCGGCCGACCCGGCGGCCGGCTGCGGCAGTCGGCGGGGACCCGTCGGCAGTCGTTGGCAACAGGCGACCGGCAGCATCCGGTCGCACTGGCGCCCTTGCGTCGGAGGACGACCGGCCCGAGAGTGCAGCCATGCGCCGTCGCAACCGTAGACTGTTCCTTCTCGGGCTCGCGGCGATCGAGCTCGGCTTTCTCGTCGGCGCGGGCGCCATCTTCACGGTCGGGCTCTACGACCGGCTGACGAAAGTCGAAGCCGACTGCGGCGGCCGCTACCACGGTCAGACGCCGGCCCTGTTCTCGGCGCCCGTGGCTGCGGAGCCGTATCTGATGCCGGCTTCGGGGAAGTGCGATTTCCGAGCCGCGATCGGGCGATCACCATCGACGCCTGGTGGGTGCCCGGTCCAGCGGCCGACGCCCCGGCGGTGGTTCTGGCCCACGGACTGCACGAGTGCAAACGCGCCACCACCGTGCTCTTCCCGGCCGGGATGCTTCACGCTCACGGGTTCGCAGTCCTGATCATCGACCTGCGCGACGAGGGATCGTCGACGGTGGACACCGGCCGGTTCGCCGGTGGGGTGGGGGAGGCCCGGGACGTCCTGGGGGCGTGGGACTGGCTGCGCGAGGTGCAGGGCATCCCGGCCGAGCGGATCGGGCTCTTCGGCGTCTCGCTTGGGGCCGGCGCGGTGCTGATCGCCGCCGGCGAGGAGCCGCGGGTAGCTGCCGTCTGGGAGGACAGCGGCTACGCGGACCTGACCCAGGTTCTGCGCCATCAGGTCCGGTCCTACATGATCCCGTCCTTCTTCGCCGATCTGGCCCTGGCGTACGGCCGAATGCACGGCCATGAGATCGCCTTCCCGAGTCCGGGTGGAGAGGTGCGCCGGTTCGGCCGTCGACCGCTGGCGATCGTCCACGGCGAACGGGATGGATCGGTGCCGGTGGAGCAAGCCTACATGCTGATTGCCGTGGACCAGGCTGCGGGTGGGCGCCCGACCATCTGGCTTGTACCGGATGTCGGTCACACGGGCGCGATGGGGTCGTATCCGGCCGAATACGAGAGCCGGTTGGCCGCCTTCTTCTCGGCCGCACTCGGCAGTGCTTCCGCCTGAGCCTATCCGCCCGAGCCATTCGCCCGAAGTCCCGCCCGGTCCCGCGCAGGGGATCGGTCTCGTCGGCCGATCGGCCGGGGTTCTCGCGGGGGCTAGGATGGCGAGACAGCGACAGAAGTCGAGGAGAACGCCATCGAACCGACTGACGGACGAATCGAGGTGGCCGGCGGACTGAGCCTGCGCGTGCTGCGCTGGCAGGAAGCCACGCGATCCGACCTCGCGCCATTCCTGCTCGTGCACGGCCTGGCGTCCAATGCCCGCCTCTGGGACGGAGTGGCGCCACGGCTCGGGGCCGCGGGACACGCCGTGGCGGCGGTCGATCTCCGCGGCCACGGCCGTTCCGACAAGCCCGACGGTGGCTACGACTTCGCCACGATCTCGGAGGATCTCCGGGGGCTGATCGCGGCGCTCGGGTTCGACCGGCCCGTGCTCGTCGGGCAATCCTGGGGAGCCGGCGTCGTGCTCGATTTCGCCGTCCGCCATCCGGACCTGGTCCGCGGCATCGTCCTGGTGGACGGCGGTCTGACGGACCTGCGAGACGCATTTCCGAGCTGGGAGATCTGCTGGACGCGCCTCGCCCCGCCGCAGCTCGTCGGGCTGCCGCTGAGCGATGTGGAAGGCTACTTCCGCCTGCACCACGCCGACTGGCCGATGGAGGGTCTGGAGGGCTCGCTGGCCAACTTCGAGATTCGGCCGGATCGGACGATCGCTCCGTGGTTGACGCGCGATCGCCACAGGGCCATCCTCGAGTCGATGTGGGGCCAGCGAACCGCCGATCTGTGGGCCGGGCTGCGAGTGCCGCCTCTGATCATTCCCGTCGACGGTGGCGAGAGCGATTGGACGCAGGCGAAGCGTGCGGGGGCGGACGCGGCCGAGACGGCTTTGCGCGCCTCCGGTGTGCCTTGCCAAGTGCAATGGTTCACCGGCGACCACGACATCCACGCCCAGCACCCGGCCGAGCTTGCGGAAGCTCTGCTGGCGGCCGACCGGGAAGGGCTCTTCTCGGGGCAGGTGACGACGTGAGAGCGGTGCAGCCCGCCTCGTGCCCGCCCCGGCGTCTCGCGCTGCTCAGGCGGCGACGATGAGCACCGCCGCCCTGCCGCGCATCCTGACCATCATGGGCTCGGGCGAGACGACCCCGACCATGACCCGCGCCCACCGCGCCATCCTCGATCGGCTGGGGGAGCGGCCGGTTCCGGCCGTCCTGCTCGACACGCCGTACGGCTTCCAGGAGAACGCCTATGACATCACCGAGCGCGCGCTCGATTACTTCCGCGACAGCGTCGGCAACCCATTCACGGTCGCTTCCTTCCGATCCGCCGATGTTGACGCGCTCGCGCGCGAGACGGCCCTGGCTCGAATCCGCGAGGCGCACCTGGTCTTTGCGGGTCCGGGCAGCCCCACCTACGCGCTCCGTCAGTGGGCCGGCACGGAGATCCCGAGGTTGCTGGCCGCGAAGCTGGCCGGCGGCGGCGCCGTGACGATGGCCAGCGCCGCGGCTCTGACGCTCGGGCGCTTCACCATTCCCGTGTACGAGGTCTACAAGGTCGGCGAAGCGCCACGCTGGCTCCAGGGGCTGGATCTGTTGACGCCGCTGGGCTTGCCCGTGGCGGTCGTGCCGCACTACGACAACGCCGAGGGCGGCAACCACGACACCCGTTTCTGCTACTTGGGGGAGCGACGGCTGCGCGTCCTGGAGGCGGAACTGCCCGAAGACGTTTTCATCCTCGGCGTGGACGGGCACACGGCGCTCGTCGTCGATCTGGACGCAGGATCGGCTGCGGTCCTGGGGCTGGGTACGGTCACCGTTCGGAAGGACGGTCGAAGCACGGTCTTCCCGGCCGGTTCCGAGATGGCAATCGCCGATCTTGTCGCCGCCGCGTCCGCTGCGGGTGCGGCCGGCCAGCTCGTGGCCGCGCCGGCCGCCGCTTCGGTCGGCGTCCTGGCCGAGGCCCCGACGTCGCGTCCGTTGCGCGACGAGGTTGCCAACCTCGAGCGCATCTTCCAGGCCTCGCTCGACGAGTGCGACGCGCCCGCCGCGGTCCGAGCGATCCTCGCGCTCGAGGAGACGATCCAGGCCTGGTCGCGCGACACCGACCAGTCGGACGCGCTGGCCGTGGCCAGGTCGGCGCTGCGGGCTGCCGTGGTCTGCCTGGGTGAGATGGCGGTCGAAGGCTCGCGCGATCCGGCGGCGCTGGTGGGCCCGTTCGTCGACGCTTTACTGGCCGAGCGCGTGCGCGCTCGCGAAGCCCGTGACTGGACCGCCGCCGATGCCATCCGCGACCGATTGCTGGCCGCGGGGGTCGAGCTCCACGATACGCCCGACGGCACCACCTGGGAGCTGCGGCCCGCTCAGCCGGTCGGCTGACCCGGCCCCAAGGCTTTCACCGACGACACGCCCGCCGCCCGGCTCCGACGCGGTACCCTTAGCTCCCGTGACCGTTGCGCCGAATGACTTCGTCCACCTGCATCTCCACTCCGAGTTCAGCCTGCTCGACGGGCTCGGGCGCATCAACGAGCTTGCCGAACAGGGCTCTGCGCTCGGCTTCGACGCCATGGCCATCACCGACCACGGCGCGCTCTACGGGGCCGTCGCGTTCGTCCAGGCCACCGCGGCCAAGGGCATCAAGCCGATCGTCGGCGTCGAGACGTATGTCGCCCGGCGGAGCATGCGCGACAAGGAGGGCAAGGCCGACAGCCAGCCCTTCCACCTGGTCCTGCTGGCGGAGAACTGGGAGGGTTACCAGAACCTCTGCCGCCTGATCACCGACGCTCACCTGGACGGCTACTACTACAAGCCCCGGATCGACCACGAGCACCTGGCGAAGCATTCGAGAGGCCTGATCGGCCTGTCGGCCTGCCTTGGCGGTGAGGTGGCCAAGGCGCTCGAAGTCGACGACTGGGAGCTGGCGCGCAAGACGGCCGGCATGTACCGTGACATCTTCGGCAAGGAACGATTCTTCCTGGAGCTGCAGGACCACGGCTTGCCCGAACAGCGGCAGCTCAACCCCAAGCTGCTTCGCCTCGCCCCCGAAGTCGGCCTCGACCTCGTCGTAACCAACGACCTGCACTACGTCCGGCGCGAGCAGTCGGAGGCCCACGACGTGCTGCTGTGCGTCGGCACGGGATCCAACCTGGACACGCCCGGCCGGATGCGCTTCGAGTCGAGCGAGTTCTACCTGAAGTCCGCGGCCGAGATGGCGGCCCTGTTCCCGAACAACCTGGACGCGATTCGCCGAACGCGCGCCATCGCCGAGATGGTGAGCGTGAAGCTGCCGTTTGGGCAGCTCCGCATCCCCAGCTTCCCGGTACCTGAGGGCGAGACGATCGAGAGCTGGCTGCGCAAGGAATGCCAGGCCGGCCTGACCCGCCGCTACGGCACGGTGACTCCGGAGCTGCAGACCCGCCTCGATTACGAGCTCGACGTCATCTGCCGCATGGGTTACGCGGGCTACTTCCTGATCGTGGCCGACTTCACGAAGTTCGCCCGCGACCAGCGCATCGCCATCACCGTCCGTGGCTCCGCCCCGGGCAGCATCGTGACCTACACGCTCGGCATCACGCCGGTGGACCCGATCCACTACCAACTGCCGTTCGAGCGGTTCCTCAACCCCGATCGCGTGACCATGCCCGATATCGACGTCGACTTCGAGGACGGGCGGCGCGAGGAAGTCATCAACTACGTCAGCCGCAAATACGGCGCCGACCACGTTGCCCAGATCATCACCTTCGGCACGATGCTCGCCCGGGCCGCCATCCGCGACGTGGCGCGGGTCGTGGGGATGAGCTACGGAGAGGGCGACCGCATGGCCAAGGCGGTCCCGAACCAGCTCGGCATCAGGCTCGAAGAGGCGATCGAGACGAGCCCGCAGCTCAAGGAGATGTACCAGAACGAGCCGCCGGTCCATCGCGTCATCGAGTTCGCGAAGCAGCTGGAGGGCGTGGCGCGCAACGCCTCCACCCATGCCGCCGGCGTCGTGATCAGCCGCGAGCCGCTGACCGAGCTGATGCCGCTGCAGCGCGCCACGAACTCCGACGCCGTCATGACCCAGTACGAGATGCACGGCGTCGACGCGCTCGGCCTGCTCAAGTTCGACTTCCTGGGGCTCTCCAACCTGACGATCCTGCGCCAGGCGGTCGACCTGATCCGCGAGCACCGCGGCGAGGAGATCGACCTCGAGACGATCCCGCTCGACGATTCGAGGACCTTCGACCTGCTGGCCTCCGGCGAGACGACCGGCGTCTTCCAGCTCGAGTCGGCCGGCATGCGCCGCTACATCCGCGAGCTTCGGCCGAGCTCCGTCTTCGACCTGGCGGCGATGGTCGCCCTCTATCGTCCGGGGCCGATGGACAACATTCCGGCGTACATCCGCCGCAAGCACGGCGAGGAGAAGGTCACCTACCTCCACCCGCTCCTCGAGCCATACCTCAATCGAACCTTCGGCGTCTTCGTCTACCAGGAAGACATCATGTCCGCCTCGACGGCGCTGGCCGGTTTCACCGGTCCCGAGGCCGACATGCTCGGCTACGCGATCCGCAAGAAGAAGGCGGCGCTCATGACCGAGATGCGCCACAAGTTCGTCAGCCAGGCGGCCGAGCGGGGCGTCAAGCCGCAGGTCATCGACGCCGTCTTCGCCGCCTTCCAGCCGTTCGAGCGGTACGGCTTCAACAAGGCCCACGCCACCTGCTACGGCTTGATCGCCTACCAGACGGCATACCTGAAGGCGAACTACACGGTCGAGTACATGACCAGCGTCCTGACGGCGTTTCGCGACAACGAGGAGAAGGTCGCCGCCGCTGTTGCCGAATGCCGCCGCCTGGGGATCGAGGTCCGGCCGCCCGACGTCCACCGTTCGTTCGTCGAGTTCACGGTCGAAGACGACGCCATCCGGTTCGGCTTACTGGCGGTCAAAAACGTCGGCGAGGGCGCGATCGAATCGATAATCGCGGCCCGCAAGGCGGACGGCGAGTTCCGATCGCTGGCCGACTTCTGCGCCCGCGTCGATCTCCGGCTGGCGAACCGGCGCGTCCTGGAGTCGCTCGTCAAGGTCGGGGCGATGAGCCGCTTCGGGCACGCGGCCCAGCTGTTGGAGGCGCTGGACGACGCGCTGGCCGCCGGCCAGGCGGCCCAACGCGATAGGGCCACCGGCCAGACCGCGCTGTTCGACATGGGCTCGTCGCCGGAGGCGCTGGAGCGGCCGCTGCCGCAGGTCCCCGAGGCGCTATCGAGGGAGCGGCTGCGCTGGGAGAAGGAGCTGCTCGGGCTCTACCTCTCCGAGCATCCACTCGGGGCGCTGTCGGAGCAGATCGCCCAGTACGTGACGGCCTACTCGGGCGATCTCAAGGACGAGTCGCTCGACGGACAGCGCGTGGTGATGGGCGGCATCGTCACGGGGCTGCGCACGGTCATCACGCGGAACAAGGAGACGATGGCCGTCGCCACGCTCGAGGATCTGCAGGGGACGCTGGAAGTGGTCGTCTTCCCGCGCATGTTCGTCACCAGCGGCGGCACGTTCGCCGAGGGGGCGATCCTGCTCGTGGCCGGCCGCGTCGATCACCGCGGCGAAGAGGCATCGCTGCTCGCAGACGCGGTCTGGGTCTGGGAGGACGTGGCCGCCCGGGGCCCCGCGGCGATTGCACAGGAGGTGGCGGCCGGGGACCGCGGCAGGGGCGGCAGCCGGCGCTGGTCCGCGGGGAGCGGCGCGGGCAACGGAAACGCGAACGGCAACGGCAGCGGCGACCAGGGCTACTCCAGGCCGCCGGCCTCGGCTGCCGCCACAGCCTCGCCTTCGGCTGCGCTTGCCGCGCCCGCGCCGCCCGCGGCGCCGCCCGGGCCGCCTTCCCCGAAGATCCGCGTCTCACCGCTGCGGGGTGGGGGAGTGACCGTGCTGGACGGCCCCGCTACCGGCTCGCCGGCCTCGCTCGCGTCGTCGCTCCCGGCCGAGCCCATGTCGTCGGTGCCCCAACCCGACGACTTCGCCGCTCTCGCGCCCGACCGCGACGACCCGCCGCTCCCCGACGAGGCGCGAGCCGTTGCGGCACGTGCGTCCGCGGCTCCCACGACGCCCCTCGAAGCGCCAGAGGCCGGGGTTCTCCAGGTACGCTTCACTCGAGGTGCGGAAACCGACCGCATCGTATGGGCCATGGAGGAGCTGAGGGCGATGCTCAAGGAACGTCCCGGGGCCACTCGGGTCGTCTTCAATCTGCCTGGGCCCGGCGGCGGCACGCTGCCGATGGAGGTCCGCGGCGGAGTGGCCTACGACGCCGAGCTTCTGTCGGACGTCCAGCGCCGCCTGGGCGAGGGCCTGGTCCGCCTCGAACTCTCGATCGGCGGCAGGACATGAGCGCCGCCCCACGCAGCCTCGGGGCCCGGTCCAGAGGCCTGGCGCGTCGCCTGGTGCGAGGCCGCCTCCGCTACGTCGTTGGAGCTGCGATCCTTGCCGTCTGGCTGCTCGTGGCGCTCGTCGTAGCGCTGGCGACCGCCAGCGGCGTCGTCTGGTTCTGACCGCCGGACGGTTGACCGCGGTTCGGCTCTCTCCCGGGCTACGGGCCCACATGACCCGACCCGGTTACAATTCGCCGGGCTGCCCTTTCCAGGTGCCGTGCCTTCCAGACGCGGGATCCCGCAACCCGGCCGCCGGAGGTCCGAATTCGTAACAGGAGCGTCCCAGCGGGCGTCTCAGCGGCCACACCACCCCCCGCCGGGAATCGTGCATAGTTAGAGCCGGGTGACGCCTCGATGGGCAAGGGAGAACGGTAAGCATGCTCGACACAGTGCTCCAGCGCCTTCGGCGCCTGGCCCGGACGCCCAATGGAGCCGCTGCACTGTCGTTCCTGTTCCCGGGTCTGGGTCAGGCGGCCGCCGGCAAGCCGTACCGTGGCGCGATCGTGGCCATCCCGGCGCTCACGGTCCTGGGCGTTCTCGCTTTGATCCTCCTGTTCGCCCGCCATTCGGTCCTGGACAACGCCACCAACGACCAGTGGTTAGTCAGCCTCCTGATCCTCGACATCGTGGGTCTCTTCTACCACGTCTGGGCGATGGTGGATGCCTATCTGGTGGCCCGACCGAAGAAGTCCAGCCAGCTTCCCAGGAAATGGGCGGCCAGCGCCGCGATCATCGTCCTTATTTCGGGCACAGTCGGGATCCACGCCGTCATTGCGGCTGAGGACCTGACCCTGCGCAACACCGCGTATTGCCTGCACAGCCCGATACCCTGCTGGATGCTCAACGGCAACACGGCGACGGACGACCCCGGGGCAACGCCGTTCTCAGGGGACGGGAACGATGATGTGATCGGCCCTGGTCCCAGCGACTCGCCGTCGCCGGACGATTCGACTCCTACGGCCACGGACACCAGCTCCCCCTACACACCGGGATCCGCGCCGCCCGGAACCCTGCCGGACGTGCAGACGACGCAGAACTCGCAGAACTGGGCCAAGGACGGACGGCTCAACGTCCTGCTCGTCGGCGTCGACCAGGCTCCGGGTCGGAGCGATTTCCTTACGGATACGATGATTCTCTTGCAGGTGGATCTGGCGACGGGGCGCTCGGCCATGTACGGCCTTGCGCGCAACCTCTACTGCATCCCGATGCCCAAGCAGATTGCCGCGCACTATCCCAATCCGAAGCCGCAATACGGCTGTCCGGCCGGTATGTACGGGAACGACATGCTTAACGGCCTCTGGTACGAGGCGGCATACAGGCACCCGAGCTACTTCCCCTTTTACCAGGGCAAAGACGCGGTGAATACGTACATGCGGGGCATCATGGCCCTCGAGCAGGGGATCGGGACGTTGACCGGCGTGACCGTCGACGGCACCGTGCTCATCAACCTACCGGGCTTCTCCAGATTGGTGGACGACCTCGGCGGGATCGACATCAACGTTCCGACAAAGGAAGCCGACTATCCCTGCGGGCCGAAGGGCACGTGGGCGGCGAAATGGCGAGTCTGTGACGTGTGCCCCGGCTGCAAAGTCGGCGACCCGAGGAAGATACATAACGGATACTCGGTTTCCGACGGCACCGGCGCGGTGGTCGCCCAAATGAAGACGGACGCCACCAAGTCCGGCGGCAAGCAAACGATCACGTACAAACAAAGCGGTGGGCCCAACATCGGGTTCGTCATCCTGGCCGGTCAGCAGCACATGGATGGGGAGTGGGCGCTTGCATATGCCCGAACCCGCATCTACAGCAGCGACTACGACCGCATGAAGCGCCAGCAGACGGTCATCCAGACGATCCGCAACAACGTGGAGCCGTGCGCGATTCTGCCCAGGCTGCTGCCACCTTCGAGTCTCCTCAGCGACCTGGGTCAGGCCTTCTGGACCGACATGCCCACCGATGGGTCGACTCTAACGACCCTGGCGGGATTGGCCCACAACATCACAGGTAGCAATGTCCAGCGGTTCTCGCTCGACCCGGGCACTCTTCACTCGCCGTCCAAGACGACGATGATCACGGTGGACGGATGGGCCACCGCCAGGGCCATCGTCGCGCACGGCCTGGACAGCGCCCCGGCTGCCACAAGTGGCACCGGCAACGGTGGCAACGGGGGCGGCTCCCACTGCTAAGGGCTCGCGAGAGAGCGAGAGAAGCCGAAGCCTTGGTGCCGACGGCGGGAGTTGAACCCGCATGACCTCACGGTCACTCGATTTTGAGTCGAGCGCGTATGCCAGTTCCGCCACGTCGGCACGGCCAGCCGGCATGGTACAGCCTGCGGGCCCCTGGCTGCGGGTGGCGCCGTCCTCGGATCGGAGCGAGGCCCCGCCGGATGCTATTCTCGCGCCGCCGCGGCCAGATCGAACGCCGCGGAGCGAGGCCGCCGTGGACTCAACGTGGCTGACGGGCGAGTCGTGACCGACGCCCGGGAGGCGGACGGTCGGCGGGTCGATGACCCGGGCCAGGGGATCGATCTCGCCCTGGTGAGTGAGGCCGTCCGTGGCGAGCTGGCCGCCTTCAACCAGCTGGTCGTGCGCCACCAGGACCACCTGTTCGCGCTCGTCTACCGGATGGTTCCGGATGGCGACCAGGCCGCCGACGTCGTCCAGGATGCCTTCCTCAGCGCTTATCGCAATCTCGGCTCGTTCCGTGGCGGGAGCGTGAGGGGCTGGCTGGGACGGATCGCCGTCAATGCGGCGATGGACCTCCAGCGCGCTCGGCGGCGCCGGCCCTCACAGCCGTATCCGGAGCTGGAGGACGAGGCCTGGCAGCCTCCGGCGGCGGAGAACGTCGAGCCGGAGCACAAGGCGCTCGCCGGCGAACGGTCGCGCGTCCTGGCGGCCGCCCTGGCCGCGCTTCCCTTCGACCAGCGCAACTGCATCGTGCTGTACGACGTGGAGGGGTACGACTACGGGGAGATCGCCCGGATCATGGGCGTTTCCATCGGGACCGTGAAGTCGCGCATCCACAGGGGCCACCTCGCGCTCCGCGGCGCCCTGGAGCCGGCCAGGGAACTGTTCCGTGGCTGAGATCGTCTGAGAGATGTGATGGACCGAACCGCTGCGACTCACGCCAGCCACGACGAGCTGCTCCTGGCCCGCCTCTACGGAGGCGACGTCGACGGGCCGGAGCGCAGCCGCGCCCTGGACCAGATGGCGTCCTGCCACGAGTGCGCGGACCTCTTCGCGGATCTCGGTGCGATCGCGGCCGCCACCGCGGCGCTTCCAACGCCGCCCAGGCTGCGCGACTTCACGCTGACCGAGGCCGAGGCCGCCCGTCTGGGCCGGCGGCGCATCGATTGGTCGGTCCTCGGCCGGCTCGGTCGAACGAGGGCGCTCGGACGCTCGATGATGGCCGCCGGTCTGGTCGGCGTGGTACTCGTGGGAGCCATCTCGGTCTTCGCGCCCGGCGGCGGGAGTGGCAGCGGTGTGGGCCTGACGGCCAACGGCGCCCCGGTCAGCGCCGGGAGCGCCCCCGGCTACGAGTACGGCGCGCCCTCCCCGGCCCTCGATCAGAATGGCAGCGGCCGGAAGAGCGCCGACGGCGGTACCACGAGCGGCACGGTGGCGTCGACTGCCGCCCCGCAGGCTTCCGCGGCTCCCACGGCCCAAGCGCCGGCCGCCTCGCCGGCTGCCTCGTCTGGCGCCCTGTTGGGACCAGCGGCCATTCCGACGGCAGGGCCGGCCGGCTCCGGCGAAGCAGCCTTTGGGCCGAACGCGGGCGGACAGGGCAACGTTCAGGGCGGCCCCTCGAGCGGGCCCCCCAGTGGCCCCACCGCCGTGCCCTTCACCGACTCGGGAGTTGCCGCGGCGCCCGCCACTGGGCCGGACGCGCGCGACGTAACGCTCGCGGCCTTCGCCGGCCTGTTGATCCTCGGAGCGTTGCTCCTGGTCGTTCCTCGCCTGGCGGCGCGCCGGCGGTGGAACCGCCCGCGGTAAGTGCCGCCCGAGCCAGCGCTACTGCCCCCATTTGCCGCCCGCCGGCGAATTCGCGCATAGTGTCGCCTTGTTGGCTTGCCGGAGGAGCATGTTGAGGACTCGCGCGCTGCTTCGAACCCCGGCCGTGGCCGTGATCCTGTCTTTCCTGTTCCCGGGCCTGGGACTGATCGCCGCCGGCAGGTACCGCCGGGGCCTGAGCGTGGCCATCCCGGCCCTTGCCATCACGGCGGTGGCAGTCGGCGTGCTGCTCTTCGACAGGCGCGCCCTCGCCGGCTCCCTGTTCTCGGATCGGGCGATGACCTCGTTCCTGCTGCTCGATGTCGTCCTGCTGGTCTATCGGCTGTGGGCGATCGTCGACACGTACCGACTCGTCGTGCCGGTAGGGGCGCCACCAGAGGCGGACTCGAGGCCTTCATCCGAGTCTACGACGAGGCGCAGGAAGCCGTCGTTCAACCGCGGTATCGACGCAGCCATCCTGGTTGCCGTCATCGTCGCGACGACCGGCACGCACGCAGCCCTGGGTGCGGTGGACATCCAGTACCGAGACGCGTTGACCTGCGTTTTCAACCCCGACGCGCCATGCTGGTTCGGCAACGGCAACCTGGCTGCCGGCGAGACGGCCCCGCCCGTCCAGGAGGATGAGACGCCGGCGATAGACGAACCGACCGCGTCGCCTGGAGTGGACACACCCTCGCCGTCGTTGTCGCCGTCGCCGGCGCCGGGCTCGCCTGCGGCGACTGCGCCGCCATCGCCGACGCCGCGCGTGACGGCGGGCCCGATCACCGCGAGCGGCATCCCGATCTTCCCAGTCGAGGACGTGAGCGGGCCCAACACCTCTCCTCTCCAGTGGGCGGACGACGGTTTCCTGAACGTCCTGCTGGTGGGGGCGGATCAGGGCGTAGGCCGCTGGAGCCTCCGGCCGGACACGATGATCCTCCTCCAGGTCGAGCTTGCGACCGGCAGGGCGGTCATGTACGGGATCCCGCGCAACCTGGAGAACGTGCCCCTGCCGCCCGAGGCGGCGAACGCCTTCGCGTGCCACTGCTTCCCATACCCGAACCTGCTCAACGGACTGTGGCGCGACGCCGTCAACCGGCCCAAGGCATACCCGTATCCCGGCAGCGACTTCGTCCGCGGCTTCAAGGCGCTCGAGGGCGCCATCGGCCAGTACCTGGGGCTCCACGTCGACGGCGCGGTCGTCATCAACCTGATGGGCTTCGTGCACCTCATCGACGCCCTCGGCGGCCTGGATATCTACGTGCCGAAGGAGCTCAAGGACAGTCAGTACTCGCGCCCTCAGGACGGCAAGGACGTCCGTATCGACATCAAGGCCGGCCAGCAGCACATGAACGGGTACACCGCCCTGGCGTACGCCCGCAGCCGCCACCAGGACTCGGACTACGGCCGCATGGCCCGTCAGCAGGCCGTGCTGCTCGCCCTGCGGGCTCAGCTCCACCCGTGCGAGCTCTTGCCAAAGGTCCCAGACCTGATCAGCGCCCTCGGGAGCGCTTTCTGGACCGACATGCCGATCGCGGACGCGTCGATCCTGGCCCGGCTGGCCGAGCGAGTCGGCACCGGCAACGTGAAGAGCATCGAGCTGGTCCCGTCTGTGACCGGCAATCCCGTCGGCTTCCTGACCGTCCCTCGTTGGGCGACCGTGCGCTGGATCGTGGCCCACGGCCTCGATGGCGTGCCACCTTCCAGCCCCGGAGGCAATGGCGGCAGTGGCGCAGGCGGGTTCAGCTGCTAGAGGGCGCGGACGGAGCGCTTCGGCGTCAGTGCCCGGGCCGATGGTCCGGCCCGAGTAAACTTGACTCCGCCGGCCCCGAATGCCGCCGACCGCCTAGCCCGAGGCCCCTATGACCCGCTTGATGCTGCTCGACAGCAACGGCCTCATCTATCGCGGCTACCATGCCCTGCCGCCCCTGACGACCAGCAGGGGCGAGCTGGTCAACGCCGTCTTCGGGTTCTGCAGCATCCTGCTGCGCGGCATCGCGGACGTGCAGCCGGAGTACGTCGCCGCCTGCTTCGATCTGCCGGGACCGACGTTCCGCCACGAGCAGTTCGCCGCGTACAAGGCCACTCGCGCCCCGATGCCGGACGATCTGCGCTCGCAGTTCCCCAAGGTCCGGGAAGTCGTGGCCGCGCTCCGCATCCCGGTCTACGAGATGGCAGGCTACGAGGCCGACGACGTCATCGGCACGATCACGCGTGACCTCGACGCGCGCGGCATCGATACGACGGTCGTCACCGGCGACCTGGACATGCTCCAGATCGTGACCGAGCACACGCGGCTGATGACGACACGCCAGGGCGTCGACTCGACGGTCTACTACGACCCGGCCAGGATCTGGGAGCGGTTCGAGCTGCGGCCGGACCAGATGATCGATTACAAGGCTCTCAAGGGCGATCCAACGGACAACATCCCTGGCATTCCCGGCGTGGGCGAGAAGACGGCGGCGAAGCTGGTCGGCGACTTCGGCTCGCTCGAAGGGCTGTACGAACGGCTGGCCGAAGTCAAGCCCGACAAGCTGCGCGAGAAGCTCGGGGAGGCGCGCGAGCAGGTTTTCGCCAGCCGCGAGCTGAGCCGAATAGTCCGCGACCTGCCGGTCCGGCTCGACCTCGAGGCTGCCCGGCTGGCCGACTACGACCGGGCCGAGGTGGTCCGGCTTTTCCGAGAGTTCGAGTTCCGCTCACTGATCGATCGGCTGCCGGCGCTCACCGGCGAGTCGGCGGTCGCCGCGGCCCAGGCGCTGCGATCCGTGGCGGGTAGCGTGCCGGCGGCTCGCGTCGCCGGCCAGGGCGCGGTGCCGGGCGCGGGTGGCGCGGGCGGAGCCGGTTCGTGGACGCGAGGGCGGTCTCCGCAGCGTTCTCTCGTTGGCGAAGGCGAGGGACTGCAGCTCTCGATGGACTTCGGGTCGACGGGGCTGACCCCGCCCGAGCCCGGGCCGACGCCCGCTGCGGCGAGGCCTCGGGGAGCGGGGGAGGGGGGCGGGGCGTCGCGTGGAGCCGCCGGACCCGTGGACCTGCCGGCCGCGCTTCGTGCTGCGGTCGGCGACCCGACGCTGATGGACCGCTTCGAAGCCACGGACGAGGACGCGGCCGAGGCCGCGGCGTGGCTGGCGGGCAGGACGGAGATCGGCGCGGCCCTGCTGATGGACGATCCGCGGCCGATGCGGGGCATGCCGCAGGCGCTCTCTCTGGCGGGCGGCGACGGCCGCGTGCTCGTCGCCGAAGGGCACGCGGCGGTGGGCTGGCTCGGCGACCTGCTCCTGAAATCCGGGGCGCGGGTCGTGGGCCACGAAACCAAGCCACTCGTCGTGGCGAACATCGCCGGCGGAGCCACTGCGCCACTTCCCATCGCCTTCGACACTCAGATCGCGGCCTACCTGCTCAACGCCTCGCTGCGCAGCCAGACGATCGCCGACGTCGCCCACGAGCGACTGGACGTGACGCTGCCCCCCGCCGGGGACGTACCGGCTGCCGTGCGCGTCGGCCTCGACGCGCTGGCCGCGATGGCCGTTCGGGAGCCGCTCGAGAAGTCCCTGGCAGATTCGGGCCTGGATCGGCTCTTCCGCGATATCGAGATGCCGCTCATCCCGGTTCTCGCAGAGATGGAGGCCGCAGGCGTGGCCATCGACCTCGAGGCCCTCGCCGCCCTCGACGTCGAGTTCAGTGGCGAGATGGCCCGCCTGGAGTCGGAGATCTACCTCGACGTCGGCCACGACTTCAATCTTGGGTCGCCCAAGCAGCTCGAGCAGATCCTGTTCTACGAGCTGAATCTGCCCAAGGGCAAGCGGACCAAGACCGGCTACTCGACCGACGCCTCGGTCCTCGAAGAGCTCAAGCCGGCGCACCCGATGATCGGCAAGCTGCTCGACTGGCGGCTGTATTCGAAGCTCCGCTCGACCTACATCGAAGCCCTGCCGGTGCTGGTCTCGGACCGAGACGGCCGGCTGCACACGACGTTCCACCAGGCCGTTGCCGCCACCGGCCGGCTTTCGTCCTCCGACCCGAACCTCCAGAACATTCCGATTCGGTCGGAGCTTGGCCGCCGCATTCGCCGCGCCTTCGTGGCCGGCTCGCCGGACGTGACGCTGCTCGCGGCCGACTACTCGCAGATCGAGCTGCGCATCCTGGCCCACGTCTCCGGCGACGAGCACCTCCGCGACGCCTTCGCCCGCGGCGCCGACATTCACCGCGAGACCGCCGCCCGGGTCCTCCACAAGGAGCCCGCGGACGTCACCCACGACGAGCGCTCGATGGCGAAGATGGTCAACTTCGGCCTGGCCTACGGGATGAGCGATTTCGGCCTGTCGTCTCGGGCCGGCATCTCGCGCGCGGAGGCCAAGGCGTTCATCGACAACTACTTCGCCACGTACTCCGGCATCAGCTACTACATGCTCCACATCAAGGAGTTGGCGCGGCAACAGGGCTGGGTCTCGACGCTGCTGGGCCGGCGCCGCTTCATCCCCGAACTGCGCATGTCCAACCCTTCGCTGCGTGGCGCCGGGGAGCGAATGGCTATCAACATGCCGATCCAGGGCACCGCCGCCGACATCATCAAGATCGCGATGATCCGCCTGCCGGAGCGGCTCCGCTCCGCCGGCCTTCGGGCGCGGCTGCTGCTCCAGGTCCACGATGAGCTGGTCCTGGAGGTGCCCCGCGAGGAAGTGGACGCGGTCGTGCCGATCCTCCGCTCCACGATGGAGGAGGCGCTCAAGCTGGACGTGCCGCTGACGGTCGACGTCAAGGTCGGCGACGACTGGGAGTCGATGAAGCCGCTCACCCGCGAAGACGCGGTGCTTGCGGAGCTGGGCGAGGCCCCGGCCGAGGTGGCCGCGGGGTAGCAGACGGCGGGCCCTCAGCCGTTGTCGACGGCGACCTGCCAGTAGTCGTAGTCGCCGCCGATCGGCTCGACCGCGGCCTCGAACTCGGTCCGCAGTGCGGCGATGGTCTCGGGCGTGACGATGACCGACTGGATCACCGCGACCAGCCAGTAGCCCGTGCGCGCCGACGTCTCGATCTCGATTCGCCGATCGGGCCGCTTGAGCGATCGGGCGACCTGCTGAGCGGCCTTCACCCCGGGCACGTACAGGAAGTGGCGAGTCTCGTGGGGCATGGTGGGATCGGCGCCGGCCTTGCGGAGCTCCTCGACGACGAGCGCGTCGGGATCCGCCGTGGCCGGCTTCTGACCCCGTTCCTTCTTGATGAAGCTCATCGGCGGCTCCGGGAAATGCGGTTGCGGCGTCGCCCCCGGCAGATAGTAGCCGGACTGCGCCTCAGGTCGTCAGACGTGGTATCGGCGCGATGGCGTCCGGGCCGACTTCCGTTGCTCGGAGTCGATCATTACAATCGACCTCATGAGGCGCTAACACGACGGTCTTCGCCGGGCATGGTCGCTCCGCCCTGCCCGCGTCCATCTCTGCGCGCGCTCCCGATGCGCCACGTTCCGGAGGGAACCTTTCTTGCGCCTCTTCGCTGCGTTTCGCTGCCGCTCGTTCGCCGTGCTCTGGACCGCCCAGACGCTCTCGCGCCTCGGGGACCGGATCTACCTCATCGGCCTGGCCTGGTATGTCGTAGCCACGACTGGATCCGCCTCTGCCATGGCCGCGGTGCTGGTGGCTAACCTGGTTCCCACCCTGGGTCTGCTTCTGGTCGGGGGCGTAGCCGTCGACCGGTGGTCGCGGGCTCGACTGATGCTGGCTTCTGACCTCGCCCGGGCCCTGCTGGTCGGTGCGGCCGCAGGGCTTGCGACCGCCGGTCTGCTGGGACTTCCTCTGCTGCTGGCCCTGTCCGCTGGATTCGGGGTTGTCGATGCATTCTTCGACCCGGCCTATACCGCGATCGTGCCCCAGCTCGTGGAGCTGGAGCTTCGGCCCAGCGCCAATTCCCTGACCGAGCTGAGCCGCAGACTGGCGCGGGTTGCCGGCCCCGCCATCGGCGCCGCCCTTGTTGCCGTTACCGGCGTAGCCATGGCATTTGCGCTCGATTCGGTCTCGTTCGTCGCGTCTGCCCTGGGCATGCTGGTCATCGCTCGAGGGACATCTACGACACCGCAGCGGGAGCCATCCGAAAGCCCGGTCCAGGATGTCCGTGACGGGCTCTCGGCGGTCTTCGCCGTGCCGTGGCTCTGGATAACGATTCTGGTCGCCGCTATCACCAACATCACTTTGGCCGGACCCCTCGAGGCGGTCATGCCGCTGCTCGTGACGAAGCACTTCGGCGCGGGCGTGGAGCTGTTGGGCGGGCTGGATGCGCTGGCCGGCATCGGCTCGGTAGGAGCGGCCATCTGGCTCGGAGGGCAGACCCGGTTGCGTCATAGGGGCCTGCTGGTGTACCTGCCGTGGGTCGGCTGCGGGCTCGCAGTGGCCGCTCTGGGGCTGCCGTTGCCGATCGCGGCGGCAGGCCTGCTGATGGTGGTGGTCGGGGCGAGCCTGACGACCCTCGAGCTTGTCTGGATGCACACGCTGCAGGAGTTGGTTCCTGAGGGTCTCCTCGGTCGCGTCTCCAGCATCGATCTCCTCGGTTCGGCGGCGCTCGTGCCGATCGGCTATGTGGCCGCGGGCGCCCTGGCAGACACCGTGGGTCCGGCTGCAGTCTTTGGGGGCGGCGGTGCGGCCACGGCCGCGATCCTGGCTCTGGCCCTGCTCCATCCGGCCATAAGGCGGCTCGATTGATCGACTTCCGGGTGCGGAGGGGCTCTCGGCCCGCCGGGCGCTCTTGACCGCGCGGTGCCGTGGCCGCGCGCAAGCGCGGGCCGGCCCCGCTACCCTCTTGGTATGCCCGAACTGCCGGAAGTCGAGACGATCGCCCGCGACCTGCGCGGCCTGGTGACGGGCGCGCGCATTGTCGGGGCGAGTTCCAACTGGCCGCCGACCCTGCGGAGCCACGAGCCGGACGCCTTCACGGCCGCGATCCGGGGGCGCGAGGTCGAAGGCGTGGGCCGGCGAGGCAAGCAGCTCCTGGTGTGGCTCGGGCCCGCGCCGGCCGCCCCGGAGCCCGCGGTCCTGACGGTCCATCTCAAGATGACGGGGCAGCTCTTCGTCGTGGCGGCGGGCACTCCCCAGGACCGCCACGTCCACGTCGTGCTGGCCTTTGCCGACGGCCGCGAGCTGCGCTTTCGCGACATGCGCAAGTTCGGGCGGATGGGGCTGTATCGCCGCGACCCCAGGACGGGCGAGCCGGTCGAGGGCGAGGCGATCGGCGTCCTTGCGACCGGGGCGGAGCCGCTCGCCGGCGACTTCACCGCGCGGCGGTTCGCGGAGCTGCTCTCCCGGCGCCGCGGCCGCCTCAAGACGCTGCTGATGAACCAGGATTTCCTCGCCGGCGTTGGCAACATCTACGCCGACGAATCCCTCTGGCGGGCGCGGCTCCACCCGCTTCGCGACGCGCGCACTCTGCGGCCCGACGACGTTCGCCGGCTGCACAGGGCGCTGCGCGACGTCCTGGCCGAGGCGGTCGTGCGGCGCGGCAGCTCGGTTGACGACTACACCGCCCCCGAAGGCGACGGCTCGATGCAGGAGCGGCTCCAGGTCTACCAGCGAGCCGGCGAGCCCTGCGAGCGCTGCGGCCGGCCGATCCGCCGGATCGTCGTGGGCGGGCGATCGACGCATTTCTGCAGCTGGTGCCAGCGTCTCCCGGCGGAGCAGCGCGAGGCGGCGGCGAAGCTGCTTGCCGGCGCTGCCGCCGACCGGGCCCGGAGCGGTCCCCGCTGGACCGAGCTGTCGGGCGAGGGCGCCCTGGGCCGCACCGCGGATGAGGAGGCGCGCGCTGGGCGGGTCGCCGCCACTCGCAAGGCCGCGGCCACTCGGCGCGCCGCGGCGCGGGGCGGCGCCATGACGCCGGGCGCCACGACGCCCGGGCGCGGGGCCGCCTGATGTCGATCGTTCGACTGGAGAGCGTCCTTCGCGAGGTGGGCGATTTCGTCATCCTCGACCACGTGGATGCGGCCGTCGCCGCGGGCGATCGAATCGGCCTCGTCGGCCCCAACGGCGCCGGCAAGACGACCCTGCTGCGGCTCATCGCCGGGCTCGACGAGCCCGACCAGGGCGAGGTCCATCACAAGCGTGGCCTGACCATCGCCATGCTCCGACAGGAAGCGAACGTCGACCTGGAGTTCACCGAGGCGCCGAGCCTGAGGCAGGCCGTTCGAGCAGGCGCCGTGCGGCTGGAGGAGCTCGAGCGAATCCTTCGCCAGATGGAGGAAGCTGGTCGCGTGACCGAACCCGAGTACGAACGTCTGCAGCACGAGTTCGACCACCGCGACGGGTACGGCTTGGACCAGCGCGTGGAGGCAGCACTCTCCGGCCTGGGCTTCGGGCGCGAGGAGTGGGATCGTCCGCCGACAAACCTCTCCGGCGGGGAGCAGACCCGCGCGGCGCTGGCCAGGCTGCTGCTGGCCGACCCCGACTTGCTGCTCCTCGACGAGCCGACGAACCACCTCGACCTGGCCGCGCTGGAGTGGTTGGAGCTGCACCTGGGCCGTCGCCACGGCGGCCTGCTCGTGGCCTCGCACGACCGCGCCTTCCTCGACGCGACCGTGACGCGCGTCTGGGAGCTGCGCGATCGACGGTTGACGCCGTTCCGCGGCAGCTACTCCGCGTACGCCCGTCAGCGGGAGGAGCGCGACCTTCGTGCCGCGGACGAGGCCGAGGATCGCGCCGGCGAGATCGCCCGCGAGCGTGAGCTCGTGCAGCTGTACCGCCACCAGCGCAAGTTCTCCAAGATGCACGAGCACGAGGCCCGCCTCGAGGCGCTCGAGCCGCTGGAGAAGCGGAAGAGCGATTCGAGGCTGCGGCTCCCGACGGAGGCGCTGGCAGGGGGAGGTCCGGCTCGTTCGTACGAGACCGTGGTTCGCGCCGAGGGTCTGGTAGTGGGGTATGCCACGATGCCCGATGGCGCGGCTGGGAGCGGCCGGGCCGGAGACCGCAGGGCCGGCATCGGCGCCGCTCGCACCGAAACGCCGGTCGCCCGCATCCCGTGGCTCGAGCTTCGACGCGGCGACCGCATCGGCATCGTCGGCCCCAATGGCGCCGGCAAGACGACGCTGCTGCGCACGATCGCGGGCGAGCTGGCGCCCCTGGACGGCTCACTGGACCTGGGCAAGAACGTCCAGCTGACGTATCTCGCCCAGCTCCGCGACGCGCCGATCCCCGGCGCCACGGTCCTCGACGCGGTCCTCGACGCGCTGCCGCTCACCCAGGGAGCGGCGCGGGGCCACCTGGCGCGCTTCCTGTTCCGCGGCGACGACGTCTTCAAGGAAGTCGCCGCTCTCTCCGGCGGCGAGCGGTCGCGCCTGGAGCTGGCCCTGCTCTTCCTCCTGCCGGCGAACCTGCTGCTGCTCGACGAGCCCACGAACCACCTCGACATCCCCGCGCGCGAGGCCCTCGAAGCCTTCATGGCCTCCACGGAAGTCACGCTCCTGGTCGTCAGCCACGACCGCCGATTGCTCGAGAAGGTCTGCAACTCGCTGTGGGTCCTCGACGACGGCCTGACCGTGCCGTTCGAGGGCGGCTATCGCGCCTGGCGGGCGGCGGTCGCCGACGGCTGGACGGTGAAGGCGGCAGCCGAAAGCGAGGCCAGGCGGCTTCATGGCGGGCGGTCCGCGCCCGACGGACGGAGGCCGGGGGCCGAGGTCGGGGGCCCGGCTCAGCAGCCCGAAGCGCGATCGGGTGGGGGAGCGGCTGCTTCGAGCGTCACTGCCACGGTGGCGGCTCCGGATGCCCGGCGCCCACCGATGCCGAAGCTGTCCAAGGACGCCTATCGCCGCCGCAAGATCCAGCTCGAAGAGGAGTTGGGTAGTCTCACGGAGCGCAAGCGGGCCCTGGAGGCGGCGCTCTCGGATCCGGGCGTCCATGGCAACTTCCTCGAGCTGCGCCGCGTCAGCGCCGATCTGGCGACCGTGGACGAGGCCCTGGCAGCGGCCGAGCAAGCCTGGCTGGAGATGGAGGAGGCGGCACCGTGAGCGTCCCGCACCGTGGCACCATGGCGACAACGGCCCCTCTGATCGGCCTGATCGGCCCGATCGGCTGTGGCAAGTCGACCGTGGCCGGCTGGCTGGCGGCGCGCGGCGCGGCCGTGATCGACGCCGACGACCTGACCCGCGAGCTCATGGCGCCCGGGACGCCGGTCGCAGACGCGATCGTGGCCCGCTTCGGCGGGGAGTATCGCCGTCCGGACGGCTCGCTCGATCGCGCCGCCCTGGGACGTCTCGTCTTCGCCGACCCGGCCCGCCTGGCCGAGCTCGAGTCGATCGTCCATCCCGCCGTCGCGGGCATGCTGGAGGCTTCGATTCGCGCCGCCGAGTCCCGCAACCCCACAGCGATCGTGCTCGAGGCGATCAAGCTGGTTGAGGCCGGTCACGCGGCCTGCTGCGACGAGGTCTGGCTCGTCGTCTGCGGCCCGGATGCTCAGCTCGCCCGTCTCACCGGCCGTGGCATGGCCGAACCCGACGCCCGCCAGCGGATAGCCGCCCAGGTCCCCTCGCTAAAGCTCTGGCGGGCTGCCGCCAGCCGCACGATCCGCACCGACGGGCCGCGTGACGCCGTGGAGCGGGCCGTGGCCGCCGCGTTCGCGGAAGTCCTGGCCCGCCGGGGCTGACGAGGCGGACGTTCTGGCGCAGCGCCGACTTCAGAGTGGCTCTGGCAGGGGCGCCTACAATCGGCCGGTGATCGCGTCTCTTCGATCGAGTCGCCGTGGCCTTGCCGCCGGCGGCGCGTTTCTGGCGATCGTCGCCATCGCTGGCGCGGCCGTCCTGGCCGGTCCGGGGGCCGGCTCCCCCAGCGCTTCGACGGGCACCACGGCCAGCGCTCCTGCGATGGAGGCGGGCACCGCCTCGGGCATCGTCGATTCCCCGACCGTCATGACGCCAGGCGGCACCGCGAGCCCATCGGCCGGTCCCACGTTCCAGCCAATCGACCTGTTCGCGAAGGAGCCGCCGGCCACGCCCGGACCGACCCGCCGGGCGGGCAGGACCGGCCCGCCTGCGATCCCCCTCGTCGATCCTGGCCGGGACATCCCGGATCAATCGGTCGACTGGCTGAGGCTCAAGGCGGCCGGTCGGGTCGTGCTCTCGAACGGGAAGATCGGCCTCCTCGCTGCCGGCGCCAACCCCCTGGTCGACCCCGTAACCGGAAAGCCCGTGCCCGCCTCGCGAAGGCTGGACACGACCTGGACCCGCTGGATCGTGGAGCCTCCGGCCGCCGGCAAGGATGCCAAGGGGAACAGCTACAACGACCTCACGTACTGGAACCTGTGCGGCCCGGGCGCATCCACGGTCGCCCTCTTCTACTGGCAGCAGCTGACCGGCTTCCCCAACGTGACCGGCACCGCCGGCTACTTCCTCGATCCGTACGCGGCGGCCGGCGTCGCATGGCCCACCCCCGGGCCCTCCTTCGTCGGGCCGGACGGTAAGGCGCAGCACCTGGGCACCTACTGGTCGGGGACCGTCAAGGTCAGCGGCTTCACGGCCCGGGGCCGCGGCTACCTCATGTACCTCGCCATGGCCGTCAAGCCGGCCGGCTGGACCTCGCCCGGAATAGACGTCTTCGTCGGGAGCGACGGCAGGCCCCTGTATCCGACGAGGGGCTCGCCTCCGCCGGACATGCAGGCCGCGCTCAACTGGGAGGCTTCCGGTCACGCGCCTGAATGGGCCGAGACCTACTACGCGACTGTCCACCGCTGGGACCCGACCCTCGCGCGTGATCTGACAGTGGCGGTGATGCTGGACGTGGGCCGGGACGGCGTCCCGGTCGTGGTCGCCGCCGACACGTTCAATCTGCCGAACTGGCAGGCGGGCTCGAAGACGCCGCACACCCGCCATTCCATCGCGATCGTCGGCTACGACAACACGGCCAACCCGCCCACGTTCACGTACCTCGACACGTGCGGCCGCTCCTGCAACTCCCGCGCTGGCAATCAGAATGGGCAGATCCACGTCATCAGCCAGGCCCAGATGGTGAAGGCCCTGACCGCCGACAACGGCATGAGCTTCACCTGGTAGCTCGGGCATAGGTCGGGCGGTGCGGAAATCGGACCACCGCGGGCTCGGTTCCGTGCACAATCAACGACAGCCCTCGCCCCTGCCGGAGGATCCCGCGAAATGACCGACCGCCTGGATCTGAGTCTGATCTTCGGAGTCGGGGTGGTCGCGGAAGTCCTCCTGCTGACCCTGCCCGGCTTCAGGCTGCGGCGCATCTGGCGACTGGCGCTGGCCGTGGTCGCCGGCGGCCTCGGCTTCCTGATCGCCCGGACCGCAGATCCCGGCCTGCCTCACGTTCAGGCGTTGGTCGCAGTCGCGGCCTTGGCGCTGGCGGCGTTTCTCCTGTTGAAGAACGAGATCCTGCCCCGCGTGAGCGAATCGAGCCTGTTGCTGGGCACTCTGGTCCTGTGGTACCTGATCGCCAACGTCGATGCGCCCCGCGAGATCCTGTACGCACTCACGGCCGCGGCCGTGATCCCCACGGCAGGAACCCTGGTCGTCGCGATCGTGGTCCGCGACTGGGGCTACCGCGTCAGGCTGATCTGCTACGTGTGGTTCCTGATCCTCAGCTCTGCCATCTCGATCCTGCTGCTCCGCTTCGGGGACCTGACGTTCGCCGTCGACGCCTCCTTCGACCCGCCGAACCTGCTGAGCCTTCTCGGGACTGGGATGTGCCTCACGTACCTCGCCGCCAGCGTCTTCTACATCTGGACATTGGTGCCGTTCTTCGTGCGAGGGCGCCTGGAAGAATGGTGGGGCGACGCGAGGCTCATGGCCAGCCGCTTCGCCGACTACGAGATGCGGCTCCCTGAGGTCGCGGTCACGATCCTGGTGCCTGGCGGTATCTTCTTGCTGAACTTGCAGTTCCGCGCCATTCCCGTGACTCTGCTTGCCAGCGCAATCCTCGTCCTGCAACGCTACGGGTCCCGGTTCCTGGGGGGCCGTCCGAGGGCGTCGGTCTCGGACGCGCCTTCTCCACCCCCGAGTTGACACGCACGCTCGCGGGAGCGTGCTTCGCTCGCAGCGCTCGCTCCCGGGCTCCGTCGGGGCCGGGAGGGCGTACAGTCGAGCCATGCGGTCGATCGGTCGCAGGTTCGTTCCCGTGGGCGCGGCGGCCTTGCTCGTCGTGCTGGCCGGAGGCGCGCTCTTCGTTGGGCTGCGCGACGGGGGAGGGGAGGAGGCCGCTGCCTCGCCAACCGCGCAGATCGCCACAGGCTCGCCCACGGCCTCGGCCGGGTTCGCGTCGCCGCCGGCCGGTCCCACTGCCACGGCCACCGAAGCCCCCACGCCGACTCCGGCCGTTTCCACCTTCCAGCCCCTCGACGTCTTCGCTATGCCCACTGCGCCACCGCCCAAGGGCGCGCTCCCGACCGACCAGGTCGACTCGCCGGCGCCTCGCCGGCCCGTGCCCGCACAGTCGCCCGAGTGGCTCGGGCTCAAGGCGGCCGGGCGGATCGCCCTCGTCGACGGCAAACCGGTGGTCCTCGACGCCGGTGCCGACCCTCTGGTGAACCCCGCGACCGGCGCCCCCGTTCCTGCCGCCCGCACGCTCGACACCGCATACGCCCGCTGGATCATCGAGCCGCTCGGGTACGGCAAGGACGCGAAGGGCAACAACTTCTCGGACAGGAACCTGTGGAACCTGTGCGAGCCGGGCGCGACCACGGCCGCGCTGTACTACTGGCAACAACTGACGGGTCACCCGAACGTCACCGGCACCGCCGGCTACTTCCTGGATCCGTACGCGGCCGAAGGAGTCGCCTGGCCGGCGCCCGGCCCGACCGTCGCCCGATCGAGCGGCGGTGCGCGCATCGGCACCTACTGGTCCGGCTCGGATCGGCTGAACGGATACACCGCCCATGCCCGCGGCTACATCATGTATCTCGGGATGGTCGTGCAACCGCCCGGCTGGCAGTCGCAGGGGATCGCCGTGTACGCCGACGCGAGCGGCCGGCCGCTCTACCCGACGATCGGAGCTCCGCGCACCAACATCCAGGTCGCGCTCAACTGGGAGGCCTCGGGGCACGAGGCCCAGGGCTGGGCGGAGTTCTGGTACGCGTCGGTGATGCGGTTCGAGCCGACCGCGGCCCGCGACCTGCAGATCGCCGTCACCCTGGACGTGGGCCGCGATAGCGTCCCGGTCGTCGTCGAGCTAGACACCCACGACCTCCCGAACTGGCAGGCTGGCTCGAAGACGCCGCACATCCGCCACGCGGTCACGATCGTCGGCTACGACAACGCGGCCAAACCGCCGACCTTCACTTACATCGATACCTGCGGCCGCGGCTGCAACAGCCGCGCCGGCAACACGAATGGCCAGCTCCACGTCGTCGCCCAATCGCAGATGCTCGTCGCGATGCAGGACTCGGTGGGCTCGGGCTTCGTCTGGTAGGGGAACCGGCGGTCTCTCGGACGAACGGCGCCTCGCAGTCCGCCCGCCTGGTTTCTGGATTCGTTTGGCACAGGCTAGAACGCCCGTGCTATTCAGGTCTGCCGCGGTATACTGGAGTCCCACGCTGACGAGGTCGAAGTGCCCGACTTTCGGCTGGTTGCCGACTTCAAGCCGACCGGCGACCAGCCTGCCGCCATCGAGCGATTGAGCGAAGGCCTGGCCAGGGGCCTGCGCCACCAGACGCTGTTGGGCGCGACCGGGACTGGCAAGACCTTCGCGATTGCCTCCGTCATCGCTCAGCACCAGAAGCCGACGCTCGTGCTGGCCCACAACAAGACCCTGGCGGCGCAGCTGTACTCCGAGTTCCGCGAGTTCTTCCCGGACAACGCCGTCGAGTACTACGTCAGCTACTTCGACTACTACCAGCCCGAGGCGTACCTGCCGCGCTCGGACACGTACATCGAGAAGGACTCCAGCCGCAACGATGAGATCGACAAGCTGCGGCACGCTGCCACCAAGGCGCTCTTCGAGCGCCGCGACGTGATCATCGTCGCCAGCGTCAGCTGCATCTACGGCCTGGGCGCCCCGATCGACTACGGGGCCACGATCCTGCGGCTGCGCGTCGGCGGGAAATACCGCCGCGACGCAGTTCTGCGCCAGCTGGTGGACCTCCAGTACCAGCGCAACGACGCGGCCCTGTCGCGGGCCCGGTTCCGCGTGCGGGGCGACACCCTCGAGCTGATCCCGGCCGCGGAGGACCGCCTCGTCCGCGTGGAGTTCTTCGGCGACGAGGTGGAGCGCATCACCGAGCTGGACCCGCTCACCGGCGAGCTGCTGGCGCAGCGCAAAGACGTCAACGTCTACCCGGCCAGCCACTTCGTGACCCCGGCCGACAAGCTGATGGCCGCCGTCAAGGCCATCGGCGACGAGATGGAAGTCCGAGTCGGCGAGCTGGAGGCGCAGGGGCGCGACCTCGAGGCAGCCAGGCTTCGGCAGCGCACCACATTCGACCTCGAGATGATGCGCGAGCTCGGCTACTGCACCGGCATCGAAAACTACAGCCGCCACCTCTCCGGGCGCGAAGCCGGCAGCAGGCCGTGGACGCTGCTCGACTACTTCCCGCCGGATTGGCTGCTCGTCGTCGACGAAAGCCACATGTCCATACCTCAGGTCGTGGGCATGTACAAGAACGACCGCACGCGAAAGGAGATCCTCGTCGATTTCGGGTTCCGCCTACCTTCGGCGCTCGACAACCGTCCCCTCACGTTCGAAGAATTCGAGGCCAGCGTCAACCAGGCCGTGTACATGAGCGCGACGCCTGGTCCTTATGAGCTTGAGCGCAGTCAGCAGGTCGTCGAACAACTCATACGTCCAACGGGAGTCATCGATCCACATATTACCGTCAAGCCAACCGAAGGCCAGATCGACGACCTGTTGGAGCTGATCCGCGGTCGAGTAGAGCGAAACGAACGAGCGATTGTCACGACGCTCACAAAGAAGATGGCCGAGGATCTGGCCGACTATCTGCACGAGCTCGGCGTGAAGGTGCAGTATCTGCATTCTGAAGTCGATACGTTGGAGCGAGTTCAGATACTTCGAGATCTGCGACTGGGCGTATACGACGTCATCGTCGGCATAAACCTCCTGCGTGAGGGCATCGACTTGCCCGAAGTGACGCTCGTCGCGATTCTGGACGCCGACAAGGAGGGGTTTCTGCGCAGTGCGTGGTCGCTGGTGCAGATGATCGGGCGGGCCGCGCGGAACATCGGTGGCGAGGTGGTCATGTACGCTGATCGAATGACGGATTCTATGAAGGCCGCGATCGACGAGACGAACAGGCGGCGTGCCGTGCAGGAGAAGTACAACCTGGACCACGGCATCGAGCCGGTCACCATCGTGAAGGGGATCCGCGACATCAACGATCGGCTGCGGGCCGTGGCCGAGGCTCACGGGACCTACGCGACGGGGCCGGGACAAGAACGTGCATTCACGGCGATGGCGAAAGAGCAGGTCGGGAAGCTGGTGGCGCAGATGGAGGCCGAGATGCGCCAGGCGGCTCGGGACCTGGAGTTCGAGCGTGCCGCGGCCTTGCGCGACGAGATCCAGGAGATCCGGCTGCGGGTGCTCGAGGAGGACGAGTCGGCGACGGTAGGGCGAGCTGCCGAACGGGCGGCGAAGGGTCGGCCATCCGGCCCGGGGACTGAGCGGTTGGCACCGGCGCGATCAGGTCGTACGATCAAGCCCGTTCGCCAGGCGGCGCGGAGGGAGCGTGCCGCGGCCGATGGCGGGGAGTTGGACGCAGCGGCATTCGATGTCACGGAGGTCCGTGTGGTTGCGACCACGGAATCGGAGGAACTGGCGCCTTCGGACACGGCCGCGGATTGGCTTCCGGGCATCAGGGACGAGCATGAAGACGACGGTTGGGCCGCCAGATGGATCGATCGGCCCACGTGGGACCATACCGTCACGCCGAACGTGATCAAGCGCACGGGACAACGACCATCTCGCGGCCGCCGGGGCCGGTAGCCGCGGACTCGCCGATAGCACCACAGGAGGATCCATGGATCCCTTGAGTGAGGCCTTCCAGCACCACACCTGGGCCACGGAGCAGCTGATCAAGCACCTTCGCAAGCTGCCCAAGGAGGCTCTTAGCGCGAGGTCGCCGGGAGTGTACGGAGAGGTGCTGGCCACTCTCTCGCACCTCATCTCGGCGGATTCGCGGTACCTGCGCTACCTGGAAGGGACACCGCCACCGCCCAAGACCGCACCGGACCCCATCAGAACTCTCGACGAGCTGGCCGACGCCCTGCGCGACCAGGCCGTTCGGTGGCGCGTCGTGCTGGCCCATGCGGGCGAGCTCGACATCACGCTGCCCGCTCGCGGCACCCGGCCGCTGCTGCCGCACGCGACTAACCTGCTCTTCGTCCAGGCGCTCCACCACGGCAACGACCATCGGACGCAGATCTGCACGATCCTCTCGTCGAACGGCTACGAGGTCCCGGACCTCGACGTGTGGCGCTACTGGATGGACCGGCGCTTCGAGAAGTGAGCTGAGAGGGGCGAGCGGCGTGCCGCGCGAGGCTAGGCCAGCTCCGTCGGGACGGCCGGCTCCGGGATCGTGACGGGCACGGCCACCGCGCGCCCGGCGGTCGCGGCCAGAACGACCAGCAGCGCGACCACCATCGCCAGCGCCGCGCGCAGGCCCACCACGCCGGCCACGGTGCCGATGATCGGCGGCCCGGTCAGCATCCCGGCATAGCCCATCGTCGAGACGGCCGCGATGCCGAACCCGGAAGGGATCCCCGGCTGGGAACCGCCGGCTCTCAACGTGATCGGGACGATGGCGCCGAGGCCGAGCCCGAGCATCGTGAAACCCACGATCGTCGGAACAGCCTGGTGGAGCGCAAGCGCCATTCCGAGGCCCGCCGACCCGAGCACGGCCCCGAGCGTGACCAGCCTGCCCGCGCCCAGGAGCTCGGTGAGGCGGTCGCCAACCAGCCGGGAGACGGCCATCGCGACCGAGAAGGCGCCGAGCGTCAGGGCTGCCTCCTGCTCGGTCGCGAGGACCGAGGTGCGCATGTAGACGCCGCTCCAGTCGCCCGCCGATCCCTCGGCCAGCATGCCGCAGAAGATCAGGAAGCCCAGGGCCAGCAAACGCCGAGGCGGGCGCCGTAGAGCGGCGCCTGCGGCGGCCTGCCTGTGGGGCAGCATGAGCCGCGCCATGACTGCCGCTGAGACGGCCATCCACACGGCCAGCGTGCAGAACTGGGCCAGCAGCGAGATGCCGGCGGTCACGGCCACGATGGTCACGGACGCCCCGAGGAACGACCCGATGCTCCAGGTGCCGTGGAGCCGGGACATGATCGGCCCGGTTCCTGCCTGCTCGACGGCCAGGCCGTTGGCATTCATCGCCACGTCCATCGAACCCTGGAAGGCGCCGACGAACAACAGGGCCGCCGTCAGCGTGACGAACGAGTTAGCCAGCGCCAGCGTGGGCACGCACGCGGCATAGCCGAGGAGCATGGCCGCGGTGACGACGTGGCTGCCGAAGCGTCCGGCCAGGACCCCTGCGAACGACATGGCCATCACCGCCCCGGCCGACGCCGCCAGCAGGGCGAATCCGAGGTGGGTCGAGTCCAGGCCGGTCTGGTCCTTGATGGCGGGGATGCGCGACGCCCACGCGCCGAACATGACGCCGTGAACGAGAAACGAGTAGGCGACGGCCAGGCGGGCACGGCGAAGATGCGGCGGGTCCGGCGGGCGGCGGTCTGTCGGCACGCCGCCAAGTATCGCGTCAGCCGGCTCCGAGCGCCCGCGCGACCGCCACGAGCACGACCGCGACCGCCACCCCGGGGAAGAGCAGGCGCGTCTTCGCCACGATCAGCGCGCAGGCGCCCACCGCGACCGGCTCGACGCCGATCAGCACCGACGGCGGAGTGGCCGCGGTCAGAAGGCAGTTCACGGCGGCCAGGGCGGCGAGAGCGGCCGGTCCTGCCAGGCGCAGGTAGGCGACGGCCGCGGGCGGGAGCCTCTCGATACCGGGAGCGAGTTGCGGCAGGGCGCGGGCAGGATAGGTGACGGCCCACATCAGCACTGCCAGCGGGATCAGGCCGAGGCTCATGGCAGGCCGGCCTCGGCCGATGGCTCAGGCGTCTCCGGAGAGCTCGACTCCTCGTTCGTCGACGCCGGCACGGCCAGCCCGATGAACGGGCCGAGAACCGCTCCGGCCACGAGCCCGAGCGAGGCGCCCCCGACGAGCCCGACCGGTACCGCCACTGCGACTGCCCCAAGCGCCGCGGCCACGTCCCGGCGCCCCGAGACCATCCCGAGCGAGAGTCCGGCCATTGCCGCCGGGAAGGCGACGTCCAGGCCGAGCCGACGCGTGTCGACCGCGCCCGCGGCCAGGTACCCGATCGTCGAGCCGAGGGTCCAAGGGACGAGGATCGCCAGCGCCGCCACCCAGTAGCCGCGCCGGTCGAAGCGACCGATGCGGCGGAAATGCGCCAGCGAAAGGGCGAACGTCTCGTCGGTCAGGAAGTGGGCCATGAAAGCCCGCTCCTTGCGGGGCCGCGCGGCCGTATACGGCGCCACCGCAGCGGAATAGAGCAGGTGGCGGGCGTTCACCAGGGCCGTGACTCCCGCGATGGCGAGCCACGGCGCGCCGTCCTTGACCATCCCCGCCGCGGCGAACTGGGCTCCTCCGGCGAGCACGACCAGGCATGCCGTGACCACGTCGAGCAGCGTGAAATGAGCCTGCAGCGCCGCCAGTCCGTATACGACGCCCACGGGCAGCGCGTACGCCGCGATAGCCAGCGCGTCACCGACCAGCTGCCGCCTCGACTCCCGGACGGCGTCAACCGCCGGCACATTGGCCGCCGGCCCCGTCATCGCGTCGCGTCCCCCGCTCATCCTCGCTCTCCTGCGCCCGCCGATCGCCGGTCAGGTGGTCGGATCGTACCGGACGGGGCCCAGAAGTGCGGCGTATGCTGCGCCCATGGACGAGCAGGGGGATCTCCGAGTCCGGCTGGCGGCTTTCGCATGGCTGGCCGAGCAGGTCGAGCGATATCCGGATGGGCTTCCGCCCTCGATCCTGGAGGAAGGCCTCGTCTTCGAGGGAAGCCGCGTCCCTCTGCTCGGGCCGCAGGGGATCTTCAAACCGAGGGTGTGTGAGATTCCGCTGTCGATCACGACGATCCCTGGCAATCCCAACTATGACGATGGGATGGAGGGCGACTATCTCCGCTATTCGTACCGCGGCACTGACGTGATGCACCCGGACAACGTTGGATTACGTGTGGCGAGAGAGCGGCATGTGCCGTTGGTGCTGTTCTATCGCCTCCGCCCTGGGTACTACACGTGCGCCAGACCCGTGTTCATCGTTGGCGACGATCCCGATCATCTGTGCTTCAGCGTGGCGGTCGATGATGTTGCACAACCCGAGGCTCAAGAGTTCGGAACGTATGTGGGTGAGGATCGCGCCGAGATAAGACGTCAGTACGTGACGGCTAGCTTCCGTCGGCGGCTTCATCAACAGGCCTTCAGAGAGCAGGTTCTGAACGCCTACCGCGAGCAGTGCTCGTTGTGTCGTCTTCGTCATCGAGAATTGCTGGACGCGGCGCACATTGTCGCGGACGCGGAGAATGAGGGCGATCCGGTCGTCAGCAACGGGCTCGCGTTATGCAAACTCCACCACGCCGCGTTCGACAGCTTCTTCTTGACAGTTCGGCCTGACTACACGATCGAAGTGAGGCGGTCGATCCTGGATGAGTCGGACGGCCCCATGCTGCGGGTTGGCCTCAAGGAGATGCACGATCAGCTGATCCAGCTGCCTCGATCGCGTGTGGACCGGCCCGATCCGGCTCGGCTCCAGAGCCGATACGAACGGTTCCTTCGGGCTTCATAGGCGGCACGTTGTGGAGGTGACGAAGTGGTCGATCACGATCCGCCGCCGAGTAGATGCCGAACCGCTCAGGATCGTCGGCGCGATCTACCACGTCGAAACCGGCGCGGTCGAAATCCTGGATCGGCCGGATTGAGGGAGCCGGGGTGAATTCGTTGGCCCGACAGGGGCCCGTGATCGTACGGGGAGCGCCGTTGGACCCGGCCTTGGGTCTGCCCATCGCGGCCGTCCGGGAGAAGCGATGGAACACCCGGCTCGAGATGGCTGCGGCCGTTCTGCTCATCGGCGTCGCCGTCTGGGCAGCGGTCGGATGGGTTACCGGACACCCGGTCGAGACCCAGTACGGGCCGGCACCCCGGGGCTGCTTATGCGACCCGCACGCGACTGTGGGTCGTCGAACTGGTCGATGGTCCCGAGGAGACCCCTTTCGCCGCTCGGCAAGGAACGGCGGCAAATACGCCGGATAAGCATCGAAACCAACATTCTCGAGGGCGGTCGGGAGCGCCTCCCGGAGCTCATGAGGCAAGCCCACGCACGCTGGCTCGAACGCCAGGCCTGGGACTCGAGCTGGTAGAGGGAACACCCAGCACTCTGCACGGCTCGTGCCACATCGTCCCCGCGCGTGCTCCCGCGTGCGTGAACGACTGTTCTATTTAGTCGGGTTGCCCTACAATGACGGCCTATGCCGCAGGAACAGCTCGTGGTTCGCGGGGCGCGCGAACACAACCTCAAGAACATCACGGTGGCCATGCCGCGCGACCGGCTGGTGGTCATAACCGGGCTATCGGGCTCGGGCAAGAGCAGCCTTGCCTTCGACACGATCTACGCCGAGGGCCAGCGTCGCTACGTCGAAAGTCTGTCGGCGTACGCGCGCCAGTTCCTGGGCGAGATGCAGAAGCCGGACGTCGACCAGATCGACGGCCTGAGCCCGGCGATCTCGATCGACCAGAAGGGCGCCAGCCGAAACCCACGGTCGACCGTCGGCACGGTGACCGAGATCTACGACCACCTGCGCCTGCTCTTCGCCCGGATCGGCCATCCGCACTGCCCCACGTGCGGGCGCGAGATCGCGCGCCAGAGCGTCCAGCAGATCGTCGACCAGATCTACGACCTGCCCGAGGGGACGCGGTTGCTCGTCCTCGGGCCGGTCATCAAGGACCGCAAGACCGAGGGTGACCGGGTCTTCGACCAGATTCGACGCCAGGGCTTCGCCCGCGTCCGGGTCGACGGCGAGCAGATGGATCTGTCGGAGACGCGGCAGCTCGACAAGTACAAGCGCCACTCGATCGACGTGATAGTCGATCGCTTCATCGTGCGCCACGGAGAGGCGCCGGCCGGCGAGGGGGCAGGTGACGCGGCCGGCGAGGCGGCGGCCGCCGTCCCGGCTCCGTCGGGCGAGCCGATCAAGCCGCCCGATTCGACCAGGCTGGCCGACTCCGTGGAGACGGCGCTGCGCCTGGGCGAAGGCGTGGTTCTGATCGCGCCGGCACCACGCGATGGGGAGGCGCCGCCGTTCGAGGAGCGGCGCTACAGCGAGCGCTACAGCTGCCCGTACGACGGCACCACCGTCGACGAGCTGGAGCCGCGCAGCTTCAGCTTCAACTCGCCCCACGGGGCCTGCCCCAGCTGCACCGGCATCGGCAGCCGCCTCGAGATCGATCCGGATCGCGTGATTCCGAACAAGAACCTCTCTCTGGCGGGTGGCGCGCTCGTGCCCTGGGCCCGCCTGCCGATGGAGAACTCCTGGCACGGCAAGATCATCGAGGCTGTCTGCCGCGAGCACGGCTGGGACGTCAACGCGCCGGTCAAGAACCTGCCTCCGGAGGCGCTCGACTACATCCTGTGGTCGGGGCGTGGCGAGCGGGTGGTCATCGGCTACCGCCACGAGCGGGGCGAGAACACGTACGGCGCCACCTTCGAGGGGATCATCCCGAACCTGGAGCGCCGCTACCGCGAGACGGAGTCGGACTTCATCAAGTCCGAGCTGGAGCGCTACATGGTCGCCCGACCGTGCCCCACTTGCGAAGGCAGGCGCCTCAAGCCCGAGATCCTGGCAGTCACCGTCGACGGCCGGAACGTCTGGCAGGTGTCCACACTCTCGATCACGGCTACCTGCGACTGGGTCTCGAGCCTGCCGGAGAAGCTTACCGAGCGCGAGATGGCGATCGCCCGCCAGGTCCTCAAGGAGATCTCGTCCCGCCTGGGCTTCCTGCTCGACGTCGGCCTCGACTACCTGACGCTCGATCGGACGAGCCAGACGCTCTCCGGCGGCGAGGCCCAGCGAATCCGCCTGGCGACCCAGATCGGCTCGAGCCTGATGGGCGTCCTGTACATCCTGGACGAGCCCTCGATCGGGCTCCACCAGCGCGACAACGCCAAGCTGATCGCGACACTCACGCGGCTGCGCGACCTGGGCAATACCGTCCTGGTCGTGGAGCACGACGAGGAGACGATCCGGACGGCCGACTGGGTCATCGACATCGGGCCCGGGGCAGGCGAGCACGGCGGCGAGATAGTCGCCAACGGGCCGCTCGAGGCGATCCTGGCCGAGCCGCGCTCCATCACTGGGGCGTATCTTCGGGGCGAGCTCCAGGTCGCGATTCCCGCGACCCGCCGCCGGGGGAGCGGCCAGTCCATCGTGATTCGCGGCGCTCGCGAGCACAACCTCAAGAACCTGGACGTGGCCTTCCCATTGGCCCGTTTCGTGGCGGTCACCGGCGTCTCGGGCTCGGGCAAGAGCACGCTCGTCTCGGACATCCTGTACCGGGCCCTCGCGCGCGAGTTGAACGGCGCCCGCGACAGGGCCGGCGCCCACGACTCGATCGAGGGCCTCGACGCGATCGACAAGGTCATCGACATCGACCAGAGCCCCATCGGCCGCACGCCGCGCTCCAACCCGGCCACCTACACCGGCCTCTTCGCGCCCATCCGCGAGCTGTTCGCCGGGACGCAGGAGGCCCGCGTGCGCGGCTACATGCCGGGGCGTTTCAGCTTCAACGTCAAAGGCGGGCGGTGCGAGCACTGCAAGGGCGACGGCATCCTCAAGATCGAGATGCAGTTCCTGCCGGACGTGTACGTCACGTGCGAGGTCTGCAAGGGCAAGCGCTACAACCGCGAGGCGCTCGAGATTCACTACAAGGGCCGATCGATCGCCGACGTGCTCGAGATGACGATCGAGGAGGCGCTGGACTTCTTCTCGCCGGTTCCCTCCGTCCGATCGAAGCTCCAGACGCTCAACGACGTGGGGTTGGGCTACGTCCATCTCGGACAGCCGGCTACCACGCTCTCGGGTGGCGAGGCGCAGCGCGTCAAGCTGGCCACCGAGCTTTCGCGGCGAGCCACGGGCCGGACGGTCTACGTTCTGGACGAGCCCACCACGGGGCTCCACATGGCGGACGTGGAGAAGCTGCTCCACGTCCTCCACCGCCTCGTCGACACAGGCAACACGGTGGTGGTCATCGAGCACAACCTGGACGTCGTCAAGACCGCGGACTGGATCGTCGATCTCGGGCCGGAAGGCGGCGAGCGCGGCGGCTACGTCATCGCCGAGGGCACGCCGGAGGAGGTCGCGAGAGTCCCCGGCTCGGCCACCGGCGAGTATCTCGCCCGCGTTCTTCGGGGAGAGCCGCTCGTGCCGCTCTCCGCGGTCACTTTTGCCGAGTCCGCCGGTCACGTGCCGCGCGCGCCGGCCGGTCCGCCGGTTCGCATCGGGCCCGTGCCCAAGAAGCGGGCTGCCGCAGTGGCTCTGCAGGATATCCGCGAGGACTAGGCGAGCCTGCTACAGTCCTCTCGGTTGTCGTGAGGTCGGCAGGGGCTGCTGGGCCGCGCCGGCCGTCCCGCGGGCTCTGCGCGCCGGGACGGGGAGACACGGGATTGGAGAAGGATGAGTCCAATGCGTAGAACGGGGTTGCGCCTTGTCTCGCTGGCTGCGGTAGCGGCGCTGATCGTGAGCGCGTGCGGTCCCTCGCCCGTCAAGCCCACGCCGGTTCCAACGCTGGCGCCTGCGGCCACGCCCGCCCGCGCGACGGTGGTCCGATGGTTCGTCGGCCTCGGCAAGGGGAACGATGCCGCCCAAGTCGACGCCGAGAAGGCGTTCGTCAAGGCCTACAACGCCTCGCAGGCCAGGATCTATATCAACCTCGAGATCGTGCCCACTGCCACCGCGTACGACACGCTCAAGGCCGAGATCGCGGACGGCGCGGCGCCCGACATCGTGGGCCCGGTCGGCGTCCGGAGCCGGAATGGGTTCTCGGGCGCCTTTCTCGATCTTACGGACGAGATCGCCAAGAACGGCTACGACATGACCCGCTACCCGTCGGCACTGATCGACTTCCTGAAGCAAGGCAAAGAGGGCCAGATCGGGCTTCCGTACCTCATCAGCCCGGGTTTCATCTTCTACAACAAGGACATCTTCACGAAGGCGAACCTGCCGGCTCTGCCAAAGAAGGCGGGCGACCAGTGGAACCGCAAGGACTGGACGTGGGACACGCTCGCGACCATCGCCGCGCAGCTCACCGTCGACAAGAAGGGCAAGAAGTCGACGGACGCGGGCTTCGACCCCGCCAACATCGCCCAGTACGGCATCGATTTCCAGTGGGCCGACGGTCGCCGGATGGCCTCCTGCTTCGCCTCGGGCTCGTTCCTGGGCGCCGACGGCAACGCCACGATCCCGGATGGCTGGAAAGCCGCCTGGACCTGGTACTACAACGCCTTGTGGAAGACCCACATCGCGCCGCCCACCAAGGTCGTCAACTCACCGTTGATGGGCAACGGCTCGACCGTCGCCTCCGGGAATCTCGCCATGGCCGCCTCGTGGCCCTGGGCCATCGTCACCTACGGCTCGCTGGACAAGAACGGCCACTCGACCGCCAAGTTCGCCAGCTGGGACATCGCGGTCATGCCGGCGTACGGCGGCAGAACCTCGTCTCCCCTCGACGCCGACACCTTCGTGATCACCAAGGGGTCGGAGCATCCGGACGAGGCTTTCCAGGCCATGGTCGCCATCATGGGCGACAAGACTCTGCAGGTCTCGTACGGCGGCATGCCGGCTGCGACGGCGGACCAGCAGGCCTGGTTCGACGCGTTCGACAAGTACTTGGCCAAGATCTTCCCGGGCAACACCGTGTCGTGGTCGGTTCTGCAGGAGATGGAGAACTACCCGGCCGACCCGAGCCCAGAAGCCGACCTCCCGAACTTCCAGAAAGTCATCAACCTGACGGCCGCGTTCTACGCGAAGATGCAGAGCTCCAGCGGCCTGAACCTCGCCAATGAGATGACCAATCTTCAGGCCGCGATCGGGAAAGCCTTCGAACAGGCGTCCGTCAGCGCCAACCCTTAGGCCTCCGCCGTTCGCCCGACCGACGGACCGGGCCCGGCAGATTCAGGCACCGGAGCGGGAACGCCGTATCACCACCCGCTACGATGGATAGATGCCTCAGATCGAGTATGCGTTCCTGGCCGACGCGGCCGAAGTCCAGCCCGGCCAGAAGTTCCATGTGCTTGGCGGCGGCGTGACCCGATTGAGCGGTCCGACCATGCCGTTCCAGCACCCGCATCTCGCTCTCGTGGTCGGCATTCGGCTGGGCTCCAGCGAGCGCAACCGCGAGCACGATCTGGAGTTCATCCTGGCCGCCCCCGACGGGACGAAAGTGACCAGCTCCTCGGGGCGCGTCGTCGCTCACGGCCCACAGGATCCCAGCGACATCATCCTTACCCTGACCATCGACCTGTGGAACCTGACCCTGACGACCGCGGGAGAATACTCGGTCAGGATCATGGTGGGCGGCACGGAGCGGAAGCGGCTGGCGCTGATGGTCAGCCAGTCCCGGGAGCCTCTGCCGGAGCAGCGGTATCTGGCGTGACGAGCCGGGACCACGGTCCCGCGCGCCACGAGCGTCCGGTGATCGATGAGGCGGCCCTGGCCGCGGCGAGAGCCGCGGATCGGCTCCTCGAGGCTGCCCGATCGCGAGGCGCGACACGCTGGGAGGAGTTTCTGGCGCCGCTGCCGGAACAGCTCCGAGACGTCGGGATCGCAGATCTGCGCCGGGTCGCGCTGCGTGCCAGGGCGGCCTACGGGCCCAAGGACTCGATCCGCGAGGCGCTCCCGGCCGAGCTGACGGAGCCATTCCTGGCGGACCTGGATCGGCTTCTCAAGACCCTGGCCCGCGAGGCGATGGAGCGTTGAGCGGCGCGTATGCTCTGTCGGTCGGGATGGATGCGCACCGAGATCGGGCGCTAGCTGGAGGCTGGGCTTGAGCACCTGGCAGGTGAGCGGACGGGACCAGAGCCTGACGCCGCTGCCATTCGGACTTCGCATCGCCGGTATGGGACCTCGGCTGGGCGCGTGGTTCCTGGACCTCGTCTTCTTCGGGTTGCTGAGCGTGATCCCGCTGGTCCTCGCTTCCATCTCGGGTGCCGTGGGGCTGAATCCCGAAGCGCTACGGCAGGAGACAGGCGACGCGTACTTCCAGCCCACTGTCCCGTGGCTCGTCGTGAACATGGGCCCGTTGATAGCCTGGGCCGCGGTGTGGGTGGTCCTGGCGATCGTCTACTCGGCCGCGTGCTGGAGCCGCTTCCGAGGCCTGCCCGGCCAGCGTCTCGTTTCGTTGCAGGTTGCCGACGCCGCGACCGGGAAGAACCTCTCGCCACCGCGGGCGCTGGTGCGCGCCGTTCTCGTCAGTGGCGTTCCCGCCGCGGCCACCGCGGTGCTGCTCGTCGCGGTGTTCGAGGTCCTGGCGACGGTCAACGCATCCGACCTCAGCGGCCCCGGCAATGCCGACTACCTGCACGCGCTCGAGACGGGCCCCTGGAGCGGCCTGGTTTCGTTGTGCGACACGGCGAGCTGGGCCTGGCCCCTCGTGCTTCTAGTCAGCACGGTCGCCAGCCGCGACAGGCGAGGGATACACGACAAGCTGGCCGGCTCGATAGTCGTGGCCCGAGGGATTGTGCCAGGAGCCTGGGGCTATGCCTACGGACCGGGTCTGGGGGCGCCGTTTGCCTCGCCCTACGGCCCAGGCCCGGCCTATGGCCCCGGCCCAGGGTATGCGCCCGGCCCGGGATACCCCTACGGTCCGCAGCCGGGGCCGCCCGGTCAGCCTCCGGTCTGGCCCGGTGCGTATCCCTGGCCTCAGGTTCCCCGAACCGATCCGGGAGAGGAAGCCGCGGCTCCACCGCCGGATGCCGGCGGCGCCGAGCCGTCCGCCCGCCCGCCTGTCGCCTCGCCGGATGCCGGCGGCGCCGAGCCGGCGCCCAGGAAGGCGGTCAGCGACAACCCGCAGGTCTTCGGCGCCAGGCTACCGGAAGGTCTGCGCGTGGCCCGCTTCAACCGTCGCGCAGCGGGCTACGTCCTCGACACCATCGTCGTGATCGGGCTCTTCGGCGGGATCGGCACGGCCGTGCTGGGGAGCACGGACCCGAGCGGCCCTTCGCCGCCCGAGCGCCTGGTCATGCTGGCGGGCCTGCTGTCGGGGATGGCTCAGGCGGCGTATTTCGTCGCCATGTGGTGTCTCTGGCGCGGCTCGATCGGCCAGAAGGCCCTCGGCTTGCAGGTCGGCGATGAGTCGACCGGGCATAGGCTGAGCTGGGCCGACGCGCTCGTTCGGTGGGCCGTGCTCCAGGGCCCCCTGGCGCTCTATCTGGCGGTCCCGGACGTGATGCGCCCCCTGGTGGGAGTCGTCGCGATCGGGTGGATCTGGCTGCTGATTTACAGCGCGCGGCGCGACCCCGACGGCCGGGGCTACCACGACCGAATCGCGCATAGCCTGGTCGTCGAGCAGGCCTGAGGGAGGCGCCGGACGGCGCCTAGGGAGAGTCGCGCTCCAGGCCCAGCTCCCGATCGCTGAACGCCTCGAGGAGGAACGGCGAGGGTGAAGCCGGGTCGTAGAGGAGGGTCAGCGACCGGCGCGCTCGCGTCCACGCGACGTAGGCCAGGCGGCGCTCCTCCTCCAGCGCCCGGTCGGGCTCGGTCGATTCGCGCAGGGAGCGAGCCGAGGGGAAGCGGCCGGCGTCCATCCCGATCACGGCCACGTGGTCGAACTCCAGGCCCTTGGTGGAGTGGGCCGTGGCCAGGGTCAGCTGAGCGTCGTCGCGGCGCAGCTCCGCGACTCGGGCGCGGTGGCGCTCGACGGCCGCCGCCAGTTCCGCCAGGGAGCGGTAGGGCGCGGCCCAGCCGACGAGGGCCGCCAGCAGATCGCCCGTCTCGACGGGGAGTGGCTCGTCTAGCTCCCGGCCATCGGGATCGGCCGCGGCGCGCGGCAGCGGCTCGTTCGTCTCGGGCAGCTCGAAGCCGCTCCTCGCCAGGGCCGCCAGGCTCGGCAGCAGCCGGCCGTCCGGGGGCGCGTTGCCGCCGTCGAGGTTCGCCCCGGCGTCGCGGCCTTCGCTCTCGGCGGCCCGGTGTTCGGCCGCCCGCAGGATCGCGTCCACGCGCCGATCCTCGGTCAGCAGCCGCAGTCTCGCGGCCCGAAACGGCAGCCCCATCTCGACGGCAACCGCGGTCGCCGGTAGCAGCTCCACGTTCGTACGGGCCAGGATGGCGCGCGTCCCACCGTCGTCGGGCCAGCTGGCGATCACTCGCCTGATGCGGGTCGTCTCGTCCGAGCCGTCGGGCGCCAGGATCAGCCGGCCCGTCGCGATGGGCCCGGCCTTGATCGTCTTTACGAAGCGCTCCTCGTTGCGCTCGACCAGCCGAACCGCCCGATCCACGACGGCCGGCGGGCAGCGGTAGTTCACGGTCAGGTCGATCCGCCGCAGCCCCGGCAGTGACTCCGCCAGGGCCAACACTCGCCGAACGTCCGCGAGTCGCCAGCCGTAGATCGTCTGGTCGTCGTCGCCGACCAGGAAGATTCGATTTCCGGGCGCCGCCAGCAGCAACGCGAGCCGGAGCTGGGAGCGGTCCACGTCCTGGGTCTCGTCCACGAGCAGATGCGTGCAGCGTTCGCGCCAGCGCCGGAGCAGGTGAGGCCGCGCCTCCAGCAGCCGGAGCGATCGCGCGACCAAATCGTCGAAGTCGAGCCCGCCCGCGTCCGCCAGCGCGCTCTCGTAGGCGAGGAAGGCCCGGGCGACCGGTCCGGGCTCGGGATCCTCGCCCACCTCGGCCGCCGTGACCCCGATATCGAGCTTGAGCTTGCTGAAGGCGTCGTCGAGGTGGCGCAGCGCCCCGCGCGTGATGTCGGGCCACATGTCGCGCAGGACGGCTTCTCGGTCCAGAAGCGGCTCCACTCGCTCGCCGCCATCGGCGAGGATCTCGCGCCCCAGGGCGTGGAACGTCTTGACGCGGACCGCGCCGGCGGCCAGGCGCAGCGGTTCCAGCGCCGCGTCCACGCGCGAGGCCATCTCGTCCGCGGCGCGCTTGTTGAACGTGACCGCGGTGATCCCCGCGGGATCGGCGCCGGTATCCACGAGCCAGGCGATCCGCGCCACGAGGGTCGTGGTCTTGCCACTCCCCGCGGGGGCCACGCACAGCACGGGACCAGGCGGGGCGGTGGCCGCCGCCCGCTGATCCGGCGCGAGTCGGTCGAGGCGTTCGGCGACGGAGGAGGGGAGCACCGCGGCAGGATCGCAGGCGCCGCTTATCCGCCGGTTACGGGGACCGTTGCATAGCCCGCGGCGGCCATCGTTCTCTGGTGTGCCGGGACCCGTGCGAGTCGCAGGTGTCTGGCTGCCGTCGACTAAACTCAGCTGCGCGATCAGCATGCAGCTCGGCGCCTGCGTCCCCAACTTCTGCGTCCAGGAGTCGGCCCGCGGCACCGGCGAGTGGAGGCGATCCCCGATGACCGATCTCGTGACCTTCGGCGAGGCGATGGTCCGGCTCTCCCCGCCCGGGCAGCGCCGGCTCGAGCAGGCGACCTCGCTGGACGTGGCGGTCGGCGGCGCAGAGCTCAACGTGGCCGCCGGCGTGGCCCGCCTGGGGCTCTCGTCGGCCTGGGTCTCGTGCCTGCCGGAGAACCCGCTCGGGCGGTTGGTCCGGAATAAGGCCCGCGAGCTCGGCGTGGACGTGTCGCACGTGGCGTGGGACAAGGGCGGCCGCATGGGCCTCTACTTCGTCGAGTACGGTGCCTCGCCGCGGCCGAGCAGCGTCCTGTACGACCGCGGCCGGTCCGCCATCGCCGAGATGCGCGACGGCTTCGAATGGGCGGCGATCCTTGCCGGCTGCCGCGCCTTCCACACGACGGGGATCACGGCGGCCCTGAGCGACCGGACCGCGGCCGAAGTGCAAGCCGCCCTCACCGCGGCCCGGGCCGGCGGCCTCCTGACCAGCTACGACCTGAACTACCGCTCCAAGTTGTGGCGGCCGGAGCGCGCTCGCGAGGTCCAGGAGCCGCTCATGGGCCTCGTGGACGTCCTCATAACGACCGAGGAGGACACGAAGACGGTCTTCGGGATCGCCGGCGCCGACTACCGCGAGGTGGCCCGCCGCCTGGCCGACACCTACGGGTTCAAGGTCGTGACCATCACGCTGCGCGGCGACACGTCGGTGCTGCGGAACACGTGGACGTCGATCGCCTGGTCCGACGGCGCGATCTGCGACGACCGAACCTACGACATCGAGCTGGTGGACCGGATCGGCGGCGGCGACGCGTACGCCGCGGGCTTCATCTACGGCCTGCTCACGGCCGACGTCGCGACGGGCGTCCGGTACGGAAACGCCTTCAGCGCGCTCAAGCAGACCTCCTGGGGCGACCTCAACTACGCGACGCTCGAAGAGGTGGACGCGCTGCTCAAAGGCGGAGGGTCCCGCATCGTCCGGTAGGCGGCCGGATTCGGCGCGCGGGCGCGGGTTTCGGGCGTGGATCCTCGGCGGCGCCCCGTGGAATCTGCGGGCCCGATCCAGGGTCGGCCCCGAGGCGGCGCCGCGTCACGGTCGTTAGCATGCCTGGCATGACTCGGGACATCTGCCCGGTGTGCGGCGCCTGGCTGCTCCTCGCCGAGGTGCAGTACGTGAGCCCGGACGCTCGGCCGTATCGGGACACCGGTAGCTGCCTTGTCTACGAGTGTCCGGCCTGCCAAAGCGTCTTCGAGCGGTGGATGCGCGACAACGAGCCGCTCCAGCCGATGCCCGCGACCGGGTTGTCGCTGCGGGCACGCGTGGCCGCCTGGCGGCACGTCTCGGAGGTCTGAGGCGGCCGCACCTCTGCCGTCGACCCGTGGCGGCTACAGCCCGGCGACCTCGTGCACCTCGGCGGCGCTCAGACGCCATTCGGCGGCCGCGAGGTTTGCCTTGACCTGATCGGGCGAGCTGGCGCTGGCGATGACCGAGCCGACTATCGGCTGGCTGAGCAGCCACCCGAACGCCAGGTCGAGCAGCTTGTGCTCCCGTTCGGCCGCGAAGCTCTCCAGCCGTTCGAGCCGCTCGAAGTTCGCGCTCGTGAGGACCTCGCCCGAGCGCGGGCTTTCGGCCAGCCGGCCTTTGCCTTCCCCGGTCGACCGGTACTTGCCGGTGAGGAAGCCGGATTCGAGCGGCCAATAGGGAATGACGCCGAGCCCGAAGGCCTGGCAGGCCGGGATGACTTCGGCCTGGATGCCGCGGACCAGGAGGTTGTAGTGCATCTGGGCCGAGATCGGGCGCGATAGATGATTGGTTCGAGCGGTCCAGTCGGCGTCGGCGATCTGCCAGGCGGCGAAGTTGCTGTGGCCGACCCAGCGCACCTTGCCGGCCCCGACCAGGTCGTCGAGCGAGCGGAGCGTCTCCTCGATCGGCGTCTCCGGGTCCGGGGTGTGGACCTGGTAGAGGTCGATGTAGTCGGTCCGCAGGCGGCGCAGGCTGGCTTCGGCGGCACGCACGATCCAGCCGCGGGACGCACCCCGCTCGTAGACCGACTCGCTCATGGCGTAGCCGAACTTGGTGGCCAGGATGACGTTCTGCCGGCGTCCGGCGAGCAGGCGGCCGAGCTGGTTCTCCGAAGCTCCCAGGCCCTCCTCCGAGCCGCGGCCGTAGATGTCGGCGGTGTCGATGAAGGTGACGCCCAGCTCGAGCGCCTCGTTCAGGACGGCGCGCGCGGCTTCGTCGTGGAGCCGGCTGGCGAAGTTGTTCGTGCCGAGGCCCAAGGCCGAAACGAGCAGACCCGAGTCGCCGAGTCGCCTGTACTCCACCGCGCACCTCCGTTCGGATCGGTCGAGAGCGGTTCGGCTCCCGGCATTCAGCCTACCGCGAGGGCGATCTGGATGCAGGTGCCCGGAAGTTGGCGTTCATCGCCGGGTGGGCGACAGGCGCCGGATCGGGGTCCCCCGTCCACGTCCCGGGCAGCCCGCTCCGACGCGGAGGGCCCCCGCTCCGTAGAATGTCCGCCAACTAGACGCGTAGCGCCGGCCTCCAGGCGCGGATCGGCCGGCCGGGTCGATCGAGCGAGCGAGTGAAGAGAGGCGGAGGCGAGATGGCGACAACGCAGATCGGACGGGCCGGCGCCGGCGAGGTTGCCGGGGCGGTCCTGAGTCAGCCGCTGCTGGGACTGACCTTCGACGACGTCCTGCTCATCCCGCAGTACTCCGAGATCCTCCCCGGAGACGCCAGCGTCAAGAGCAGATTCTCTCGGCATATCGCGCTGAACACGCCAGTCGTGAGCGCGGCCATGGACACCGTCACCGAGGACCGGATGGCGATCGCGATGGCGATCGAGGGCGGCATCGGCGTGATCCACCGCAACCAGGCGCCGGAGCGACAGGCCGAGGAGGTCGCGGCCGTCAAGGCGGCCGCGCCGCCGGCAGACGCCGCTCTCGCGAACATGGACTCCCGCGGGCGGCTGCGCGTGGCTGCCGCCGTCGGCGTCGGCGCCGATTCCGTGGCCCGGGCCGAGGCGTTGGTCCGTGCCGGAGTGGATGCCCTCTGCGTGGACACCGCGCACGGCCACACCCGCAACGTCCTGGACGCCCTGCGCCGCTATCGCGCCTCGTACGGCGACTCGATCGATCTCGTGGCCGGGAACGTGGCCACGGCCGAGGGAACTGCCGCACTCATCGAGGCGGGCGCGGACGGCGTGAAGGTGGGCATCGGGCCCGGGAGCATCTGCACGACGCGGATCGTGGCCGGGGTCGGCGTCCCGCAACTGACCGCGATCATGATGTGCGCCGCCGCGGCTCGCGAGCGCGACGTCCCGATCATCGGCGACGGCGGCATCCGCTACTCGGGCGACATCGTCAAGGCGCTCGCCGCCGGAGCGGATTCGGTGATGCTGGGCCGGCTGCTGGCGGTCGCCGAGGAGAGCCCCGGCGAGGCGGAACGGGTCGGCGGGCGAGTGGTCAAGGAGTACCGCGGCATGGGCTCGCTCGGCGCCATGTCGGCCGGCAGCGACCGCTATCCGCAGGTCGATCGCCACAAGCTCGTGCCGGAAGGCGTGGAGGCGCGCGTCTCCGTCGCCGGGCCGCTGGCCGGGATCCTGTACCAGCTGATCGGCGGCGTGCGGGCTGGCATGACGTACTGCGGCGCCGAGTCGATCGCGGACCTGCGCGTCAAGGCCCGCTTCGTCCAGGTCACGCATTCGGGTCAGATCGAGAGCCACCCGCACGACATCGAGCTGGCGCGCTCGGCGCCGAACTACCCGTAGCGTCGCGTAGAGTCGCGAAGGCTCGAGCCCGTCACTGAACCGTGAGGCGGGCGACGGCGCATGGCTGATAGAGGTAGCCTGGAAGTCGCCACGTACCTGGGTGGCAAGGCGCCGAGGGGAGGAGCCTATGGAGCGCGGCCTGCGGAATCACCTTGACGGGTTCACTCGGCGGCTGCGAACGCGGCGCGCAATCGCCGGGATCGCAGCGGCTGTCGTCCTTGCCGTCGCCGGCGGAACGGCTCTCATCGCGATCCGACACGGCCAGGCTGAGCCGTCGCCTGCGGCCCAGGCGTCCGCCCCGTTCGATTTCCTAACAGGCGGCTGGGGATGGCGGCAAGTGGGAGAACCCGGCCCGGGCCTGGTCGCCCGCGTCGCGAACGGGTACCTCGGCGAGTGCATCGCGAATGGGCTGCCGGCGGCGTGCACCTCAAAGGATGGGGTCAGCTGGACGCTTCCGGCCGATCCCACCGTACTGGAGGTGGACGGAGCCGCTACGTTCGCAGGCTGGTCGGTGGCGCACGGCACCGACGGTTGGGTGGCAGCGGGAACCATCGATCCGGGCACATGGCGCTCGAGCGACGGCATCCACTGGTCGGCGGTGGCGGTCGATCTGCCGGGCCTGCAGAAGGCTCGAGTTCAGGCTTTGAGCGCTGGGTTCGCCATGGTTGCCCAGGTCTACGACGGCCAGCAATCCACTTCGCGGCTTCTCACCTCGACCGACGGCGCGGCCTGGACGCCGCTGGATCTGCCTGCGGGCGTGTCGGCCCCGCAACCTGGCGGAGCGGTCGGCCTGGTGGCCCAGAAGAACGAACAGGTCAATGGTTCGCCGGTCAACCACGCCGTCTCGTCGAGCGACGGCATCAACTGGCAGGCCCTCGCGCTGCCAGATGGCGTGTCGGGCCTTTCGTCCTCGATACACCTTGCGAGTGGCATATACGTCGCTGTCGGCACCACGAATTGGACGTACGGGGCGAAGACGCTGCTGACGTCAACAGACGGCGTGACGTGGCAGACCGGGACTGGGCTCGGTGCCTGGCTGGATTCGCTGGCCGTGGTGGGGCCGCGCATCCTGGCGATTTCGGTAATCCCGAACACGGCCCTGCCTGCCCTCTGGGTATCGACGGACGCCACGACATGGCAGCGGATCGCCCTGCTGGACGGGAACCCGTTGAGCGGGACGCAGCTCGTCTCGCTCGGGGATAGGGTCGGGCTCTTCACCGGGTCGAAGCTGACGATGGTCGGCGCCCCGCTGCCGGCCGGTTACCCGACGAGCCCGCCGCGGCCGACCTCCAGCCCGAGCACGGCCGCCTCGCCAACGGCTTCGCCCGCCCCGGCGCTCGTCGTGGGTGGCTGGCGCTGGCACGCGGTCAACCTCGTGCCCGATACCAACACCGCCGTCGTCCGCGTTCCGAACGGCTACTTCGGCCGCTGCGGCAACTCGATGTGCACCTCGCCGAATGGCTGGTCCTGGCAGGTCCCGGCCGACCCGACCATCTTCGCCTCGGACGGAGCCGCCCTCTTCTCGCCGTTGTCGGTGGCACACCGGGCGGATGGCGGCTTCGTGGTGAATGCCGGCGAGGGGGTGTGGTACTCGCTCGACGGCGTGCTCTGGAAGCCGGCGACGGCGCCCGCCGACCCCCACGGTTTCCGGGCCGTCGTCTACGGCGCGAGCGGTTTCACGCTGATCGGCTCGCCCGACGATGCGATCGGTGGCAAGAGCCGGCTGTACAGCTCGCCTGACGGGGTCACCTGGACCGCCGTGGGCATCGGGCCGATGGTCGGTGTCCTGGCCCAGGGCGACACGTCCGGCGGGCTCCTCGATCAGACCGGCAAGACACCCATAGGCGCCGCGATGGGCTACTCGGCCGACGGTCGCACCTGGGTGCCGGCGTCTCTGCCGAAGAACGAGTACGCGTCGAACAGCCCGTACCGGCTGGCGGACGGCAGCCTCGTCATTCAAGGCGGCAGTGCCATCCTGCGCTCGACCGACGGGCGATCGTGGGTGGCCCTGAAGACCGGCTGGGCCCCCGGCTCGATGGCCGTCTCGGGCGACCGAATCGTCGTCGTCGTAAACGACACGGGCAATGCTGGAACGGCCTGGGAGTCTTCCGACGACGGCGCGACCTTCCACAAGCTGATGGACGGCGCGAGCCGCGTCTACCAGTTCGGCGATCTCGTCCTGCTGGGCGTGAACGGCAGCGCCTACGTCGGCGCCCCGCTCTCGCCATCTGAGTCGCCCGGTACCACGCCGACCGCGACCGGCCTGCCGGGTTCGTCGGCGGCGCCGGTGCCGGCACCCACGCCGCAGGCTACACCAGCCGGCGGCATTTCTCGGGACGAGGCCGTCAGGATCGCGACGAACGCAGTCCATCCCACGGCGGACGAGATCGCCAAGGCTTCTGCCTCTGCCTACCTGGACAGCGGCTACGGGCGCTGGATCTGGTCCGTGTCCTTCGAGCGAGACTCCGGCGGGTCGATGGCTCCATCGAGTACCGGTGGCTCGGGCACCTTCGTCGATATCGACTTCTTCAGCGGCGAAGTCCTGGCCTCCGGAGAGTGGATCTCGTAGGCAGGTAGGCGGGGGGTCTGGAGGCCGGCGCCGAAGAGGCGCATAGAATCGAGCGGTGACACCCGAACTAGCGGCGACCCTCAAGCGCCTGCCCGACCGGCCGGGCGTGTACCTGATGAAGGACGCGCGCGGCACGGTCATCTATGTCGGCAAGGCCCAGAGCCTGCGCAACCGAGTCCGCAGCTACTGGCAGAAGCAGACCGGCGGCGGCGAGAGCCAGCTGATCCGGAGCGTCATCGACAGGATCGCCGACCTCGAGTACACGATGACCGACTCGGTCAGCGAGGCGCTGCTGCTCGAGATCAACCTCGTCAAGCGTTACCGGCCCCGCTACAACGTCCGGCTCAAGGACGACAAGAGCTACCCCTTCATCAAGATCACGCTTGCTGAGGACTTCCCACGGGTCGAACGCACGCGCAAGCTGCCGGCCGACGGGAGTCGCTATTTCGGGCCCTACGCGTCGGCGAGCAGCGTGGACGAGGCGATGAACCTGATCCGGCGCCTCTTCCCGTTCCGCACCTGCACGCTCGACATCCACGAGGGCCGCAAGGCGATCGAGCGGCCCTGCCTGCTGTACCACATCAAGCGCTGCCAGGCGCCATGCGTCGGATACATCTCGAAGGCGGACTACCGCGCCCAGATCGAGCAGATAGAGCTATTCCTCGAGGGCCGTCAGGAGGCCGTTGCCCGCGCACTGTCGAACCAGATGCAGGCGGCCTCGGCGGCGACCGAGTACGAGCGGGCGGCGGCGCTGCGCGACAAGGTGAAGGCCATCGAGCGGACGATGGAGTCGCAGAAGATGGCGGCCCACTCCACAACAGAGGAGGACGTGCTCGGACTGGCCCGCCAGGACAGCCAGGCCGCCGTGCAGCTGTTCGCGGTCCGCGGCGGTAAGATGGTCGGGCGGGACGTATTCCTGCTCGACGCCCCGCGCGAGTCGGACGACGCCACGGTGCTGGCCGGCTTCGTGCAGCAATACTACAGCCGCGCCACCAGCATCCCGCCGGCCGTGCTCGTGCCCGCTCTCCCTGACGACGCGGCGGATCTCGAGGGGATGCTCTCCGGACGACGGGGAGCGGCCGTCCACCTGCGCGTCCCGCAGCGCGGTGACAAGAGAGAGCTCCTGGACCTGGCCGCTCGCAACGCCACGGAGACGCTGGCGCGGGAGCATGCCCGCTGGCTGGCCGACCAGGGCAAAACCTTGGCCGCGCTGGAGGAGCTCGCCGACGCGCTGGACCTGCCGACAGCGCCACTCCGGATCGAGTGCTACGACATCAGCAACTTCCAGGGGGCGCAGTCGGTCGGCAGCATGGTCGTCTTCGAGGAGGGCCGGCCCCGCACCGGCGAGTACCGCCGCTTCCGCATCAAGACGGTCACGGGCTCAAACGATTTCGCCAGCCACCAGGAGGTCCTGAAGCGCCGGTTCGTGCGGGCGAAATCGGGTGATGAGGGCAGCGAGGAGGAGTTGCGCTGGCGGCTGCCGGATCTCGTCGTGATCGACGGCGGCAAGGGGCAGCTCTCCGCAGCCAAGGAAGTGCTCGACGAGCTGGGCTACCACGATCTGGCAGTGGTCGGGCTGGCCAAGGAGCGCGAGGAGATCTTCCTGCCCGACCGCGAGGAGCCCGTGCTGCTGCCTACCACCTCGCCGGCTCTGTACCTGATGCAGCGCCTGCGCGACGAGGCCCATCGCTTCGCGATCACGTATCACCGAGCCCTGCGGGCGAAGGCGGTGACGCGTTCCGCGTTCGACGACCTGCCGGGCGTGGGACCCAAACGCCGGGCCGCGCTGCTGCGGGTCTTCGGCTCGGCGAAGCGCGTGCGTGAGGCCCCGCTCGAGCAGGTCGCCGCGGTGCCCGGGATAGGCGCCGCACTCGCCGCGAAGATCAAGGCCGGCCTGGAGGGGTAGACCGTGGTGCCGGGAATCTGGCCCGCGTTGGCGGCGAAGGTCAAAGTGGGTTGAAGGGTTAGGGAGTGCCTCGCACCAACAGGGCGACCAGGTACTGTGATGCGGTTCCGCGCCGCCGGGCCGAACCCTGCTATCATCCCGCCTCGTGCGACGATTCCTTCCGTTCCTGATCCTCATCCTGGGCGCCCTGGCGCTATACATCGACTTCATGCCCGGACCCAACGGCTTGGGCAGCGGCTCGCGATTCGTCGTCCTGAGCAACATCGACGGCGGGCTCGACCAGCAGCTTGCGACGAAACTGGGATTGGACCTCAAGGGCGGACTGCAGCTCCAGTACCAGGCCGTCTACAGCACCGGCAACGCGCCCACCTCGGGCCAGATGGAGGTCATCCGGTCGATCATGGAGAGCCGCGTCAACACCACCGGCGCGGCGGAACCAATCGTCCAGACAGTCGGGTCCGACCAGATCCTGATCGAAGTCCCAGATGTTCAGGATCCAGAGGCGGTCCGAAAGCTGGTCGGCACGACCGGGACGCTCGAATTCGTTCTGCTGCCGCCCGACCCGTACGGCACCTCGGCGGCCGCCGGGACGAAGTCCCCGCCTCAGCCAGGCGCGGCCATCGATCCAACCTTGCCGGCCCAATTCACGGGCAAGCAACTCGACGGGAGCAAGGTCCGAGCGCGTTACGACTCCACCCAGGGGTGGGTTGTCGACTTCGCGTTCTCTGGTCAGGCCGCTACCGACTTCGGAACGTGGACCGGGAACCACGTGAACGACTTCTTCGCGATCGTCCTGGACGGCAAAGTCATCTCCGCTCCATCGATCGAGAGCGCCATCACGGGCGGCAGCGGTTTCATCCACGGTAGCTTCACTTCGGATTCCGCCAAACAGCTCGCAACTTACCTCCAGTACGGCGCGCTGCCTTACCCGGTGAGGGAAATCGGCCACAGCGAGATACCGGCGACCCTGGGTCAGAGCTTCCTCAACCAGACCCTGCTCGCCGGCGCGATAGGCGTCTTGGTGGTCTTGCTGTTCATGCTTGTCTACTACCGGCTGCCGGGTCTGGTCGCCTGCCTGGCACTGACCTACTACGGCGTCGCCGTCCTGGCGATGTTCCGCATCGTCCCGGTCACGTTGACTCTGGCGGGCATCGCGGGCTTCGTGCTCTCGGTAGGAATGGCGGTGGACGCCAACATCCTGATATTCGAGCGGACGAAAGAAGAGCTGCGCACTGGCAAGACCCTGATCTCCGCCGTGGAGGCTGGCTTCAACCGGGCCCTCAACTCGATCATCGACTCGAACGTTTCGAGCCTCATCACCGCCTCGATCCTGTACTTCGGCGGATCGGCGACGATCAAGGGCTTCGCCCTCGTCCTCATCATCGGCGTCTCGACCTCCATGTTCACGGCGGTGACCGTCTCCCGCACCCTCATGCGCTTCGTGGTCCAGCAGAACTTCGCCCAGAAGGCGTGGCTGTTCGGCGTGTCGGATGAGGAATTCCAGGCGCGCGCCCTGTCGGGCCGCTCTCGCAGGGAGGCCCGCGCTCGTGTTTGACGTCATCGGGAAGCGGAACTGGTTCTTCCTCTTCTCGGGCCTGATCGTGGTGCCGGGTCTGATCTTCATCCTGCTGACGCCCCTGACGAACGGTCAGGTCGGAATGAAGTTCTCTGTCGACTACACCGGCGGAACGGTCTGGGAGATCCAGTTCAAGAACCCGGATGCAAGCGTCGCCGACGTCGCCCGGGTGCTGAACGCGAATGGGATCAAGGACGCCGAAGTCAGCGAGGACACGGCTCACTACTTCACCATTCGGACCAAGGAGACCAACCTGCTGCCGGCGCCCACGCCCGAGCCGACTCCCACCGCGACGCCGAGCGGCAGCGGTGCCAGCGCCAGCCCCACGGCGACGCCGACCGTAAGCCCCACGGCGACGCCTACCGCAGGCCCGACCGTCAGTCCGTCGGCGACGTCATCGGCCTCGGCCAGCGGCAGCTCAGCGCCATCGGCAACGCCGTCTGCATCGCCCACGGCCTCCGCCTCGCCGACCGCGGTGCCGACCGCGAGTCCGAGCCCGGTCCCAACGCCGGCTCCGACCGGCTACGACGCGTTCGCCGCCAAGAGCTGCGACCGCCACATTCCAACCGAGGGCGTGCTGGCCAAGGTGGCCACGGATCTCCAGGTCGATCCGGCCCTCGGCCCGATCTCCTGCACACGCCAGGAGACAACCGTCGGTCCGATCATCAGCGCCGAGCTGATCCAGCAGGCCGTGCTCCTGATCCTGCTCGGCTCGCTCGGCATCCTGATCTGGATTGGCATCCGGTTCCACAGCATCAAGTTCGGCGCCACCGCGTTGGCGGCCCTGCTCCACGACATCATCGTCGTGGTCGGCATCTTCGCCATCATGGGCACGTTCCTTGGCGTCCAGATCGACGCGCTCTTCGTGACTGCGATGCTGACCGTCATCGGGTTCAGCGTTCACGACACGATCGTCGTCTACGACCGGATCCGCGAGAACAAGGCCCGCCATGCCGGCGAGCCGTTCGACCAGATCGTCAACCACTCGATCCTGCAGACCTTCGGACGGTCGATCAACACGAGCCTGACGGTCGTGCTCACGCTGACCGCGCTTCTCCTGTTTGCCGGCGCCTCGATCCACTACTTCATCCTGGCGCTCCTGATCGGGATCATCTCGGGCACGTACTCGTCGATCTTCAACGCCAGCCCGCTGCTGGTGGTCTGGCAGCTCTGGGACGACCGCCGCCGGGCGGAGCGCATGGCTCTGGCGCGCGGCGGCCGGAGAGTCAGCGGCTGATCGAGGATTCCGCGCCGGGCGGCGCAGCGGCAGGCTCGATAGGCGCCAGATACGCAGGCGATGAGCCGGTCGTGTCATCCTGACGGGCATGATCCAATCGCTCTTCCAGTGGATTCCGCCGCGGCACGTTGCCGTGGATGCGGAGTGCCTGGCGATGGGCACGGCGCGCGGCGTCTCCGAGCGGCTGCTCCACGTGCTGGCGGCGCGCGGCGTCGCGAGCCCTGACGAGTTGCGCCAGTTTTTCGCCGCTCCCGAGGACGGCCTGAACGATCCGCGGCTGCTCCCCGACGCCGAGGCTGCTCTCCTGCGGGTGTCGACGGCCCGGGCCCGGGGCGAACGCGTCCTCGTGTACGGCGACTTCGACGCGGATGGCCTGACCGGGCTGGCAATCCTGGTCATCGCGCTCCGCCGCCTTGGTCTGGACGCGGCGGCGTATGCGCCCGAACGACTCGGCGACGGCCACGGGTTGTCGCTCCGAGCGATAGAGAGCGCGGAAGCGGACGGGCGGACGCTGATCTTGACCGCCGACTGCGGGACGAGCAGCGGGGCGGAGATCGCGGTAGCGGTCCGGCGCGGCATAGACGTCGTGGTCACCGACCACCACCACGCCGCCACGTGGCCGGACTCGGCTGTGGCCGTGGTCAACCCGCTGCGCTCCGACAGCGCCTATCCGGAGCGGCGCCTGACCGGCGCAGGCGTGGCCTGGAAGTTCGCCCAGCTGCTCCTGAGCCCGCCCGGCGAGGCCGGCCTGCCCGCGTCCGCTCGCGAGCTGGCGGACCTGGCGATCATCGGCACGGTCGCGGACGTCGCCCCCATCCTGGGCGAGAACCGATCGATCGCCAGGCTCGGCCTGGAGCAGCTTCGGCGGACCGCCCGGCCCGGTCTGGTCGCCATGTTGGCCCGCGCCGGAATCGCGCCCGAGAAGACGGTCCTGGACGACATCGGGTTCGCCATTGCCCCCCGATTGAACGCCGCCGGGAGGGTCGGGGAGGCGGCCCGCGCGGCCCGCCTGCTGCTGACCGAAGACGTTGCGGAGGCGGCATCTCTGGCCGACGATATCGAGGCCGCCAACACCGAGCGACGCGGGCTGACGAGGAGCTGCCTGGCGGAGGCCCGGCTGGCGCTGGGACTGGATCCGGCCGCCGCAGAGATCGCAGAGGCCGGCCAGACCGTGGAGACAGGCGTCGGGCCCGGGGGAGCCGGCGCGGACGTGGTCCTCCCTCCAGCGCTGCTCGTTCGGGGCGAGTGGCCCATCGGGATCATCGGCCTGATCGCCGGTCGCCTGGCGGACGAAACCGGTCGCCCGGCAGTCGTGGCCTCGCCGATCGACCCGGAAGCGGGCTTGCTGCGGGCGTCGTGCCGGGGGCCGCAGACCTGGAGCCTGGCCGAGGCGCTGGTCGCTTGCGAGGACCTGCTGGTTCGCCACGGCGGCCATGCCGCCGCTGCCGGCTTCGACATCGAGGCCGAACGCTGGCCGGAGTTCGAGCGTCGATTCCTCGATCTGGCGGCCGCTGCGCCGCGTCCTCACGGCCCAGCGGAGCTACGGCTGGATATCGTGCTGCCGGCAACGGAGGTGGACTATCGGCTCGTGCACGAGCTCGAGATGCTGCAACCGACCGGCCCCGGCAATCCAGCGCCACTGTTGGGTCTCACTGGATTGAAGGTCGTCAGAGCGCGTTCAGCGAGCGGAGGGCATACTCAACTAGTATTGGGACGCGGGCGAGACGTACTCGATGCCGTCGCATTCCGAAGGCCGGACCTGGCTACGTCGCTCCGGGAGGGTGACCGAATAGACGTCGTCGCGCGAGCGGCAAGCCGCCGCTTCGGAGGTTTCGAGTCGATCCAGCTGGAGGTGCTTGACGTCGCAGCCGAGGGAACAGACCCGGCAGTTGCGCTGTCCGGCGCCAATGCGGGCACGCCCGCGCCATTGAGAGGGCCGACGCTGGCATGACCGACCAGATCTCTCCCGCCAACGAACCGCGCGTGCGCAGGAGCTTCGGCGGCGACCGCAGGAGCGTCGCCCCTGCGCTGTCGCTCGTCGGCCTGCTGGTCGTCGGCTTGCTCACAGCCCAGGTGTACCGCAACTGGACGCCGACGCTCGCCATCGAGGCGACCCCCTCAGCCACACCCGTTCCCGTCAAGAGCGGGCAGACCCCGACTCCCGCTCCGACGCAGACGATCGCCACCAACCCCGAGATCGCCGTGCCCGGGACGCTCGTGTACGCGAAGTCGGGCAACCTGTGGGTTCAGAGCGGTACGACGGCTCGCCAGCTCACCGAGTCGGTCGACGGCTCGCAGGCGTCTCAGCCGGCCTTCTCGCCGGATGGCCAGTGGATCTACTACATCGATACCCGGATCACGCCGGGGAAGTGGTACAACGTCGACAACGTCGGCGAGGTCACCCACTTCACGCTCTACTACCCGGTCCTGTGTCGCATTCATCCCGACGGAACCGAGAAGAAGGACATCCTCTCCAGCCTGATCCGCAAGGGCTCCCTCAAGACCTTCTACTGGATCCGGCAGCCGTCGGTATCGGCCAGTGGAACGACGGTGGCGGTCGTCTCCGATGGTCCGACCGTCCCGGGCGTTCAGGACACGATGATCCACTACTTCAACCTGAACACTCGCAAGCTCGGGCCTGCCCTACCTCTTCCCGAGACCTCACCCCTGGGCCTGTCGGATCCGGAGTTTTCCCCCGACGGCAGGTACCTGGCGTACACGATGGAGGGTCGCTCCGGCAGGTACGGCGCTCCGAGCATCTGGCTCTATAGCGGGGGGTCGACGCACAAACTGGCGAGCGGCATGCGAGGCGCGTCGTGGTCGCCGGACGGGAAGTACCTCGCCGCCACGAAGGTCGTCGGCGACACCCTCAACGTCGTCGTGCTGGACGCGACTTCGGGGAAGCAGGTCGCGCAGGTGACGTCGGATGGGGCGTCGTGGGCTCCGGTCTGGTCGCCGGACGGGGACAAGCTCGTCTACATGCACCTAACCGGCGCGATCGTGGATCTGAACATGGTCTACATCTCCGGCTCCGGCGCCAACCTCACCTTCAAGATCGAGCCCAACCTGACCGACTATTCGGGCCTGGACGGGCAATCGACCGCGGCCTGGTACATCCCGGGGTATGGACCAACGCCGACCGCCTCGCCGAGCGCGACCGAGTCGCCGGCAGCGACCGGTTCAACCGCGATCCCGAGTCCATCCGCCCTCGGCTCGGCATCCGCCCCGGCGGCCTCTGCGACACATTCGTGATCGGTTGATCGCAGTCCGCTAACCTTCTCGGCGATGGACTCCTATCTCGAGCGTCTGGGCGCGCGCACCCGCTCCCTCGGGTCGGTCCTGTGTCTGGGGCTCGATCCCGTTCCAGAGGCGCTGCCGCGGGGCTACAGCCGCAACCTGGCCGGAGTCGAACGCTTCTGCGAGGTGCTCCTGGACGCGGCCCTGCCTTATGCGTCGGCCGTCAAGCCGAATCTCGCCTTCTTCGAGGCGTTCGGGTCGCCCGGGATCGCGGCCCTAGAGCGGCTCCGAAGGAGGGTCCCGGCCGACGTCGTCTTCGTGGGCGACGCCAAGCGGGGCGACATCGGGACGACGGCCGCACGTCAAGCGGCCGCGCTCTTCGACGTTCTGGGCTGCGACGCGGTCACGGTGAACCCATACCTCGGCTCGGAGGCAGTGGAGCCGCTCATCGGGCGAGGCGACAGGTTCGCGTACGTGCTGTGCCGGACCTCGAATCCGGGCGCGGGCGAGCTGCAGTCGCTCGAAGTGGCGGCCGATCCGGCCACCGGTGCGCCGGCGGAGCCGCTCTATGCCAGGGTGGCCCGTCTGGCACGCAGTTGGGGACCCGGCGGGACCGTGGGCCTGGTTGTCGGCGCGACGGCGCCCGCGGAGCTTGAGAGGATCCGGGCCATCGCACCCGAGCTGGCGCTGCTGGTACCCGGTGTTGGCGCTCAGGGCGGCGAAGTGGAGCCGGTGCTGCGCCATGGCCCGGCCGCCGCGCCGCCCGCCGGAGCGCGGCAGGGTGGGGGATTGCTGGTGAACGTGTCGCGTGGAATCGCCGCCGCGGCTTCCGGGCATGATGGGCCAGCCGTGGCCGAGATTCTCGCCGGCGCTGCCGCCGAGTGGGCCGCTCGCCTGAGAGTGCCCGCATAGGCGTTCGGCCGGCGGCGGCTTCGATCGCTATAGACTTAGCCAATGCGCAACAAGGCGGATCTGGGCGGGGCATCCGGCGAATCGCCGGCGGCGCAGCCTGCCTCGCGGCCCGCCGGCGTGACCACACCCCGACCTCGACCGCGCCTCGATAGTCCGCCTGCGGGCGGTCGGGGATTGGCGGCGAGCGCCAGTCAGGCCGCCGCAGCCGCCGGCAAGGCCCTTCGCGAGGAGCAGACACGGCGCGCCGGCCGCTCCGCCGGTCCGACCGCCGCCGCTCCGGACTCCTCTCCGAGCGCGGCCCCGGACAAAGGATCCCGGCGCGCCAGAGAGATCGAACAGCGGGTCGTGATCCTGAGCGGGCTCTCGGGGGCGGGGAAGACCTCGGCGACCAAGCTCTTCGAGGATCTCGGCTATACGTGCATGGACAACCTGCCCGGCGAGCTGCTGCCGGCCCTGGCCGAGCTCGTCTCGGAGGATCGTCAGCGGTTCGAGAAGGTGGCGATCGTGCTCGACGTCCGCGCGGGAGACGCCCCGCTCGCCCTCGCGGCGATGCGCGGCGCGCTGGAGGGTCGCGGCATCAAGCCGCGGGTGGTATTCCTCGAAGCCCGCGACGAGGTGCTCATCAGGCGCTTCTCGGAGACGCGCCATCGCCATCCGATCGCCGGGCGGCGTGGTATAGCCGGGTCGATCGCCGAGGAACGCCGCCGCCTCGATCCTATCCGGGCCGAGTCGGACATCGTCGTCGACACCTCGGACCTGTCGCTCCGCCAGCTCAAGGAGCGCATCTTCGCCCACCTGGCCGACAATGCATCCGAGGTCGGAATCGTCTTCCAGCTGATCAGCTTCGGCTTCAAATACGGCGTCCCGTTGGAGGCCGACCTGGTCTTCGACGTTCGGTTCATGGAGAACCCGTACTACGTGGACGAACTGCGGCACCTGTCGGGCCTGACCCCGGCCGTGCGCGACTACGTCATGGGCCAGCCGATCGCACAGCAGTTCTTCGACTTCCTGGCCCGATTCCTCGATCTGACCGTTCCGGGCTTCAAGAGCGAAGGGAAGACACGCCTCACTGTGGCGATCGGCTGCACGGGCGGGTATCACCGCTCCATCGTCATCGCCGAGCAGCTTCGAGGCTGGCTGGAGCGACGCGGATACGGCACCGTGGCCGTCTTCCATCGGGAGCTGGAGCGCGAATGAGGTTCCCTCGTCTGCGCGTTGCCTGGGGGCTGAGGCGCTGGCTGAGGCCCGGGGTCGGGGTCAAGCGCTGGCTGTTGCTGGTGTTCGTGGGGGAAGCGGGTCTGGCCCTCGCCGGTGCGTTGTGGTTGCGCCAGGTCTACCGAGACGTCGAGATCACGGGGCCCCCGCAGACGTTCGTCTCGGCGATCACGCTGCAATTCCTGCCATACGGAATTCGCGCCCTGATCGTCGGCACGGCTGGCGTCGCGCTCTTCGCCTTCGGTGCCTGGCGCATGGTTCGCGTCCTGGTCACACCGTTCGTCCCGACGGAGGGCGACCAGCCCCTGGTCGACGTCATCTATCAGAAGCGCTTCCTGGCCCGCGGCCCCAAGATCGTGGTGCTGGGCGGAGGGACGGGGCTGTCGACCCTGCTGCGCGGCCTCAAGGAGCACAGCAGCAACATCACCGCGGTCGTCACCGTGGCGGACGACGGCGGATCGTCCGGCCGGCTGCGCGAATCCCTGGGCATCCCCGCAGTGGGCGACATCCGCAACTGCATCGTCGCCCTGGCCGATGCCGAGCCGCTCATGGGCGAGTTGCTGCAGTACCGCTTCCCGGGGGACGAAGCCGACGCGCTCGGCGGCCACACCATCGGCAACCTGCTGCTGGCCGCGATGGCCTCGGTTCAGGGTGGCGACTTCGAAGATGGCGTTCGCCAGATGAACAGGGTCCTGGCCGTGCGAGGCCAGGTCGTTCCAGCGACGGCCAGTGCCGTCACCCTGCACGCCAGCCTGGTCGACGGTTCCGAGGTGGTGGGTCAGTCGACGATCGCGAAGTCGACCGGGATCGACAGGGTCTGGTTCACGCCCGAGGGCGTGGTCGCCTGCGAAGACGCGCGCAAGGCGATTGGTGAGGCCGATCTGATCGTCATCGGGCCCGGCAGCCTCTACACGAGCATCCTCCCGAGCCTGCTCGTGCCGGAGATCACCGAAGCGATCCGAGCCTCACAGGCGATCCGGGTCTTCGTGTGCAACGTCGCCACGCAGCTCGGGGAGACGCAGGGCTACGACCTGGCGGACCACCTGTCCGCCATCGACCGGCACACCAGCCCCGGGCTCCTCGACGTGGTCCTGGCCAACAACCAGTTCGGGGCGAAGAGGCCGGGCACATATGCCGCCGAGCCGGTACGGCTGCGCTGGCCGCCGGCTTCGGTGTGGCCGGTGTCAAACACCCCGCGGCTTGTGCTCGACGATGTCGTGGACCCCGAGAACTCGCACCACCACGATCCGGCTCGACTGGCGACGGCGATCATGAGGATCTACGAACGCGAGTCCTTCGGTCGCCGGCGGTCGCGGCCGGCTCGGACGGCGTGACCGGACAGGCAGTCGTCGAGAATCCGGGGGCGGGGGCGTGACCACGGCGGAGCGCGATCTGGCGCAAGCCCTGCGGGCCGAGCTTGCGGCGATAGATCCGCCCCGGCGATGCTGCCGCCAGGCTGAGACCGTCGGCCTCGTGGGGGCTTTTGAACCTCGACGCCGGACCATAGCCCGACTCGAGCTGCGCCTGCGTCGGAGCAGGGCCGAGGGCGGGACCCCAGGCGGCATGGCGCTCGACGGGGTCGCCGGCAGCGGCCCGTCATTCGACTGGGCGGGCTCCGCAGAGCATTGCCGGGTGGCCTATCTGAGAGGCCGCTTCCTGGCCCACGGATCGCTGAGCCTTGCTGCGGGGCGAACCCACGTGGAGTTCGTCGTGGGGCCGGACGAGGCCGAGCCTCTGGCGCGCCGGCTGGGCGAAATGAGTCTCCCGGCCTCGTGGCGGCTCCGCCGCGGCCGCGGCGTAGTCACGTGGAAGAGCTCCGAGACCGTGGGAACATTCCTGCGGATGGTCGGTGGGGGAGCGGCGCTGCTCGAGCTGGAGGCCCGCCAGGTGTCGCGTTCCGTGCGCGGCGACCTGAACCGCGTCATAAACGCCGAATCGGCCAATCTGCAGCGGGCCGTCGCGGCAGCCGCCCGTCAGCTGGAGGCGATAGACGCCGTGGAATCCGACGGCAGGCTGGCCCGCCAGTCGAACCTGGTACGGCTGGTTGCGGCCACCCGGCGCGAGGTCCCGGAGGCCACCTTCACCGAGCTGGCCGAGCGGTTGCAGATCCATCGCTCGGCCGTGCAGCGCGCCCTGGACCGCATCGAGTGGCTCGCTCTCCATGCCGACGAAGGGGCAGTGAAGCGGCGGCGGTCCCGGGGCGGGGCCGACTGACACTCCGGCGGGGCCCGTCGGTCTCGGAGCGAGGGGCCGACTGTCCCTCCGGGCCACGCTTCCGCTCTGTCATCATTGGCGCCATGAGACCTGTGATCATTGCCGCCAACTGGAAGATGAACACCACCCCCGCGGACGCTGGAGAGCTGGCCGCGACAATCGCCGCCCGGACCGAGGAGCCGGGCGTCGTTCGAGTAATCTGCCCGCCCTACATCTGCCTGGCCGCCGTCCGCGACGCGCTGGCTCGGAAGAACGTCGCCGTCGGCGCCCAGAACGTCCATCACGAGCAGGGTGGCGCCTACACCGGCGAGATTTCCGCGTCGATGCTGGCCGGGCTGGCGACGTGGGTCATCCTGGGTCACTCCGAGCGGCGCCGCGACGAGTTCGAGAGCGACGAGCTGATCGGCAAGAAGCTGGCCCGGGCCATCACCGCCGGCCTGCGCCCGATCCTGTGCGTCGGCGAGCTCCTGGCCGAGCGCGAGGCCGGTCGTGCCGTCGAGGTCGTGGCCACTCAACTGCGTGGCGCCCTTGCGGGCAAGGATGTCGAAGCGCTGCTCACCGCGGGCTTCGTCATCGCCTACGAGCCGGTGTGGGCCATCGGCACCGGCCGCACCGCCTCCAGCGCCGATGCCGCGGCGATGGCCGAGGCGATCCGCGCGACCCTCGCCGCCGACCTCGGCTGGGGCCGGCTGGCGGAGGATGTACCGGTCCTGTACGGCGGCAGTGTGACCAGCGCGAACATCGGGGAGTTTCTCGCCGAGCCCTGCATCGACGGCGCCCTGGTCGGCGGCGCCTCGCTCAAGCCCGACGAGATGGCCGGCATGGTGGCTCGCGCCGCCATGACCGCGAAGGCTCGGGCGGGGGCCGAGGGCGAGCCGGCATGACCGCAGCCGGGGCCGGGCGCCCGCGCCCGATCGTTCTCGTGGTCGTCGACGGCTTCGGCATCGGGCACAAGCCCTCGGTCGATGCCATCGCCCAGGCCCGCATGCCCAACTGGCTCGAGTTCCTGGAGCGCTGGCCGCATTGCTCCTTGGAAGCGTCGGAGCAGTTCGTCGGCCTGCCCGAGGGCCAGATGGGCAACTCCGAGGTCGGCCACCTAAACCTTGGCACGGGCCAGCCGGTCCTCCAGGACCTGCCGCGGATCGACAAGGCGATCTCCACTGGGAGCTTCTTCAGCCGGCCGGTCCTGCTCGAGCTGTGCGCCCGCGCGAAGGAGGCCGATCACACGCTTCACCTGATCAGCCTGGTCGGGCCCGGCGGCGTGCACGCCAACGACCGCCACCTGGTCGCCGTGGCCGAGCTCGCCGCTCGCCAGGGCGTCAAGCGCGTCCGCGTCCACGCTCTCCTGGACGGCCGCGACACTCCGCCGCGATCCGCCATCGAGTTCGTGCCGGACCTGGAGAAGCGCCTCGCCACGGTTCACCCGGACGCGAGGATCGCGACGATCGGCGGTCGCTACTACGCCATGGACCGCGACAAGCGCTGGGAGCGGACCGGCAAGGGCCACGACGCCATCGTCCACGGCGTGGCCGATTTCCACGCCCCCTCCGCCGTCGCCGCCGTCGAGGCCGGGTACGCTCGGGGCGAGAACGACGAGTTCATCGTCCCCACGGTGATCGACGGCGTCGACCACGGCGCCATCGCCGACGGCGATGCCGTTCTCCACTGCAACTTCCGCGCCGACCGCGCCCGCCAGCTCTCGCATGCGCTGGCCGACGCCGATTTCTCGGGTTTCGACCGGAACGCGGCCGGGCCTGCGCCCAAGAACATCCTCTACGCCACGATGACCGCGTACGAGGCCGATCTGCCGGTTCAGGTCGTCTTCGGCCCCGAAGTCGTCCCGTCGCTCGCAGAAGCGGTCTCCCAGGCGCGCTGGACGCAGTTCCACGTCGCCGAGACGGAGAAGTACGCCCACGTGACCTACTTCTTCAACGGCGGCCGCGAGGAACCGTGGCCGGGAGAGGATCGCCTCCTCGTCCCCAGCCTGAAGATCGCGACGTACGATCTGCAGCCGAGCATGGCGGCCGCGGGCGTTTGCGACGCCCTTGTCGCGGCCATCGCATCGGCCAGGTACGACCTGATCGTCGCCAATTTCGCGAACCCCGACATGGTCGGCCACACCGGCGTCTGGGAAGCCACCATCAAGGCCTGCGAGACGGTCGACACATGCCTGGGGCGCGTCGCCGACGCGGTCCTGGCGGTTGACGCCGGCGATCCCTCAGCCCCTGGCGCGGTCATGTTCATCACCGCGGACCACGGCAACGCCGACGAGATGAAGGACGAGGCTGGGAACCCGATCACGAAGCACTCCCTGAACCCGGTCCCGTTCCTGGGGATCGGGCGGTACATGGAGAGCAAGCGCCTCGAGGACGGGCGGCTCGCCGACGTGACGCCGACCCTCCTGGAGATTGGCGGTCTCAAGCCGTGGCCCGAGGTGACGGGCCATTCACTCCTCGCCCCCAAGGGCTGAATCGAAGTCCTCAGCGCGGCGCTGCTGTCGGGCGCGTTCAGCCGGGAGGCCGCCTTCGTGTGCTACCATGCGCCGGTCCGCTCTCAGGCGAAGCTATCACGAGGTTGCAGCACAACGTGAACCCACCCCTGGCTATAGGCCAAGACCTGGTCGGCATCTGCCTGATGCTCGCCATCCTGTTCCAGGCGCGCGGCTCCGGGCTGTCCGCCACCTTCGGCGGCGACTCTTCCGTGTATCGCAGCCGGCGCGGGGTCGAGCGGCGCCTGTGGCAGTTCACGATCCTGCTGGCGATCATGTTCTGCGTCTTCTCCGAGGCAAGCTTCATCCTGCCGCACTGATCCGGCCCGGGCGCCCAGGGCCGGGCGGAGGACAGTCCCGACACTATGAAACGTCGTGACCGGTTTGCCGTCGCCTCCCTGGTCCTGATGCTGGCGGTCGTGGGCGTGGCAATGTTCGCCACGGATGTCGCGCAGTCGCCGCAGCCCACGCCCATCTACATCACCCCGGCCCCGGGGCCGACGTACCGCGAGGCCGTGGTCGGCCATCCGAGTTCCATCAATCCGCTGACGGCGCGCACGCAAGTCGACCGCGATCTCGTGGCCCTGCTGTTCCGGGGGCTCCTGCGCGCCGGTCCGAACGGCACGCTGCTGCCCGATCTGGCTCGCTCCTGGGCCATCTCGTCAGACGGCCTGACCTACACGTTCGACTTGCGCACCGACGCCCGCTGGGAAGACGGCCAGCCTGTGACGGCTGCCGACGTCGTCTTCACCGTCGGCCTCGCCCAGGACCCGGACTACGAGGGTCCGCTCGGGGCATCGTGGCAGGGGATCAAGGTCAGCGCGGTGGGCGCCAGCGTGGTGCGCTTCACGCTGGCGACTGCTCTCGGGGGCTTCCCGCGGCAGGCCTTGCTGCCGATCCTGCCTGAGCACGCGCTCAGCGACACGGCAGTCGCCGACCTGGCGGACTCGGGCTTCAGCGCCCGACCGATGGGCGACGGCCCGTATCAAATCGACGAGATAGACGACAGTCACGCCCTGCTGACGCGCGTCGCCGCCGATCCGGCAGCCAGCGAGACTGCCGCGTCCGCGGATGCGTCCGGCTCGACCGCCACGGCCGGCGCCACGACCGCTGGTCCGGGCATCGTCGAGAACCTCGATCTGGTCTTCTTCGGCGACCAGGCGAGCGCCATGGCGAGCTTCCGTGACGGCAAGGTAGATGCGCTCGGGGGCGTCACCCCCGACTCGACGGACGAGGCCGCATCCCGCAGCGGCGCCAGCGTGGTGGCCTATCCGTCGGCGAGGCTCTACGCGGTGGTGCTGAACCAGCGGGCCGCTCATCCCGAGTTCGCGAATCTGAAAGCTCGCCAGGGGCTGCTCGCGGCGATCGACCGGTCGACGATCCTCAAGACAGTGCTTCTCGGTCGCGGGACCGTGGCCGACGTGCCGCTCCCAAGCTGGTCGGCGGCCTACGATCGGGCGGCAGTCTCGGCCACGGACTACAGCACGTCTGACGCGGCAGACGACCTCGGCGCGGCCGGCTGGACCCGCGACCAATCGGGCTGGACGCTGCCGAACGCGAAGAGCCACTATTCGATCAAGCTGCTGAGCCCGAACGAGGCGACGGACCCCGTCGCGTATCGGATCGCCGGCCAGGTCGCCGCTGAGTGGCAGGGCCTCGGGCTCGATGTCACCGTGCAAACGTTCGGTGCCGCCGACTACACCCAGCATCTCGTGGGCGGCGACTTCGACGCGGCCGTGGTCGACTACCAGCTCGGGCTCGACCCGGACGTCAGCGCGCTGTTCCTCTCGACGCAGGCCGCGCCCAACGGCTCCAACCTGTCTGGCGTCTCGGACACGTCTCTGGACAAGCTCCTCACGGCGGTTCGGACCACGTCCGACCCGGACGCCCGCCAGGCCGCCATTTCGGCCGTGGAGAAGTACGTCTCGACCAACGTCCTCATGCTGCCGATATGCTTCGCCGACTACGAATTCGTGGTCTCAAATCGCGTCCAGGGGGTCTCGACGAATGAGATTGCGGATCCCTCGGGTCGGTTCTGGGATGTGCTAGACTGGCGCCTCGCCAGCGACGGGTAGCCCCGCTGCTGTATGCGCCGAGGTGGCGGAATTGGCAGACGCGCTGGTTTCAGGAGCCAGTGGCCGCAAGGCTGTAGGGGTTCAAATCCCCTCCTCGGCACCAGGAATCACTCAGGCGGCGCGGAGGTGTCGCGGCAATATTCGTGCCCAGGTGGCGGAATTGGTATACGCGTACGTTTGAGGGGCGTATGGAGCAATCCATCCGGGTTCAAGTCCCGGCCTGGGCACCACCTTCTTCCTGACCGAGTTTCACGGCCGCGAGGCGGCCCGTTCCGCCCCATGCGGCCTCCCGGGCGGTTAGCTCAGTGGTTAGAGCGCCTCGTTTACACCGAGGATGTCGCAGGTTCGAATCCTGCACCGCCCACCACTTCCTCCCCTGGACGGCTCGCGTCTCCGAGCGCCTCTGCCTGCCCGCCCATCGTCGGCGCGTCACTGGGCGCGACGTTCACGAGCCCGCCCCCGATTCCCGCGACGCGAGGCCTACGATCGGGGCGTGGGTGGATCGGCGTCCGGGAGATGGCGCCCCGCACCTTCACAGGATAGCGGGAGCACATGTCCGATTCGCTCGCATTCCTCGCGCTCCATGGCAAACCGCAGGTGGCGCGGCGCGCGACAGGCCGTCTGATAGTCGCGTTGCTCGTGGCCTTCGTCTTTGGCGGCTGCTCCGCGGGTGCCCAAGCTGGACCGTCGCAAGGCGCGACGCCGTCCGTGACGGCGTCGTCTGCGGTGACGCTCTCCCCCGTGGATACCTCCTCGCCTGCTGCGACGCCCACGCCGAGCGCGACCGCCACCGCAGCCCCGACTTCTACGCCTGGGCCGGCCGGGTTCACCGCGGCCGGGTCGATGGCGGTCGCGCGCGCTTACCACACCGCTACCGCGCTCGCCGACGGGCGCGTCCTGATCGCGGGAGGAAGGAACGATTCGGCGAGGCTCGCCTCCGCGGAGCTGTACGACCCCGCGACCGGCAAGTTCACCCGGACCGGGTCGATGGCGGTCGCGCGCGGTAACCACACGGCGACCCTGCTGCGAGACGGGCGCGTCCTCATCGCAGGAGGGGAGGACTTTTCGTTCCTCGCTGCGGCGGAGTTGTACGACCCAGCGACCGGCAAGTTCAGTCGGACCGGGTCGCTCGCCCATGCCCGTGGGGACCACACCGCGACGCTGCTGTCCGACGGTCGCGTCCTCATCGCGGGCGGCTGGGCCGGCTCGCGGGCGCTCATCGCCTCCGCGGAGCTATACGACCCGTCGACCGGGAAGTTCAGCGCGGCCGGGCCGATGGCTCACGCCCGGTACAGCCACGAAGCGATCTTGCTGGCCGACGGCCGAGTCCTGATCGCGGGAGGCGTCGGACCATCGGCGCAGAGCCTCGCCACGGCCGAGGTGTACGACCTCGCGGGCGGGACGTTCAGCCCGGCCGGGTCGATGGCGATCGGCCGCTCAGCCCACACAGCCACAGTGCTCTCCGACGGCAGCGTTCTCATCGCCGGAGGCGTCAACGACTCCGGTGTGTTCGCCTCGGCGGAGCTGTGGCGGCCCTGAGGGCCGACGAAGGCCACGGTTCGGACGCAGTTGATGCCAGCCGAACCTTCGGCCGGCCGGTCGAGTCGAGCAAGCGTGAGAACCACGAGGCGGCTGTCGCCGCGCCTGCTCCGCGCCGCGGAGCTTCAGACGTTGCGCAAGTAGCCGCCTGCTAAACTGACTCCGCACGCTCCTGGTGCGGCCCATCTCGATCGGAGGAGGGACATGCTCGTCCCGCTCATCATCGTCGGTGTCCTGGTAGTCCTCGTCGTGCTGCTGGTCGGCATCTACAACGGTCTCGTAACGAAGCGCAATCGGATCGACGAGGCCAATGCCCAGATCCAGGTCCAGCTCAAGCGCCGCCACGACCTGATCCCGAACTTGGTCAACGCGGTCAAGGGCTACATGGACTTCGAGAAGGGCGTTCTGACGCAGGTCACCGAAGCGCGTGCCGGCGCCATCGCCGCCGGCGCCCAGGGGCCCGCGGCCCAGGCGCAGGCGGAGAATGTCCTGACCGGAGCCCTGCGGTCGCTCTTCGCCGTCGTCGAGAACTACCCGACGCTCAAGGCCAACGAGAACGTTCTGTCGCTGCAGGAGCAGCTGACCACGACCGAGAACCAGATCTCGTTCGCTCGCCAGCACTACAACGCCAGCGTCCTGGAGTACAACAACTCGCTGCAGGTCTTCCCGAACGTCCTCATCGCCGGGCCGATGGGCTTCACCAAGCGTGAGTTCTTCGAGGCCGAGCCCGAGGCCGCCGAGGTCCCCGTCGTCAATCTAGGATCGTAAGCCTGGGATAGGTGCCGGGGCCGCGCCGGCATTCCGGCGCGGCCGCGCCCTCTGAGGTTGCATACCCGTGGCCACCTTCTACTCAGAAGAGTCGGCTAACCGCCGAAAGTCCTTTCTCCTCGCCCTGTTCGTGGTCGCGTTCCTGGCTGTCTTTGGGTACATCATCGGCTACGTCGTAGGGCTGGGGAGCGGCAACGAGGTGGAGTATGGGATCGGCGCGGTTGCTATCGCCATCGCGTTCGGCCTGCTCAGCGTCGCCGGGTCCTATTTCGGCGGCGACCAGCTCGTGCTCGCGAGCTCGCACGCGCGGGAGATTACTCAGCAGCAGGCACCCGAGCTGTTCAACGTCGTCGCCGAGATGGCCACAGCCGCTGGTGTCCCGATGCCGAAGGTCTACATCATCGACGACCCGTCACCCAACGCCTTCGCTACCGGCCGCGACCCCCAGCATTCGTCGGTGGCAATCACTACGGGCCTCCTCCAGAAGCTCAATCGCGAGGAGCTCCAGGGCGTCATCGGGCACGAGATGTCGCACGTGCGGAACTACGACATCCGCTTCACGCTGATCGTCGGTGTGCTCGTGGGCAGTATCGCTCTGCTCGCCCAGCTCTTCCTGCGGTACACGTTCTGGTTCGGCGGCGGACGCAGTCGCGACAACAACAACAGCGGTGGCGGCGGCGGCTTCGCGATCGTCATGCTGCTGATCGGTGTCGTCCTGGCGGTCCTCGCGCCGATCTTCACGGCCCTCGTCCAGATGGCGGTCAGCCGCCAGCGCGAATACCTCGCCGACGCGTCGTCGGTCGAGCTGACCCGCAATCCCCATGGGCTGGAGAGCGCCCTTGCCAAGCTGGCGGCCGACAACGAGTCACTGCACTCCGCGAACGGCGCCACGCAGCACCTTTACATCGTCAACCCGCTGAAGAAGCTCGGCGGCGGCTCGGCCCTGTTCTCGACGCATCCGCCGATCGTCGATCGGATCAATCGCCTGCGCCAGCTGACGGGCGACCCGCCGATGGATGCGTCGGAGGTGCGGCAGCTGACGGGGCTCGAGTAGGCGATCGAGCTGGCCCTGATGGGTGCGGGCGGTTGCCTTGCAGCGTTTCGGCCCGGCGTGTTACCTTTCCCCGCGCCGACGGGCAGCCAGTCCGTCAAACCGGGCCGAGATAGCTCAGTTGGTAGAGCACGCGACTGAAAATCGCGGTGTCGCCAGTTCGATCCTGGCTCTCGGCACCACAGACGGCTGGCACGGTTTTCGAGCGGAAGTGGCTCAGTTGGTAGAGCATCACCTTGCCAAGGTGAGGGTCGCGGGTTCGAGTCCCGTCTTCCGCTCCACTCCCTCCAAGCTGCCGACCGTGGCGGTCGTCCGCCGACAGATCGAGCCTCTGCCCCTTCGTCTAGTGGTAGGACAGCGGACTTTGGATCCGTTAGGCGAGGTTCGAATCCTCGAGGGGCAGCCAGTCTGACCGCAAAGCGCCGGTTCCCCTGCCGGCCCGCGTGCGAGGCGACGTACCCAAGTGGTTAAGGGGGAGGTCTGCAAAACCTCTATTCAGCGGTTCGAATCCGCTCGTCGCCTCCACTTTCCTCGCGTCAGGACGCCGGTCTCGTGGCTCGCGCGCGCTGAACCCGCGCTACGCTTCCTCGCGTGCCGGAGTGGCGGAACTGGCAGACGCAGCGGACTTAAACTCCGCGGCCCGCAAGGGCGTGTGGGTTCGAACCCCTCCTCCGGCACCAAGCCCTGGTGGGCCCTGCAGGGCGTGACGCGGCGTCAGGGGAGGCGAGTGGGGGAGGATCCCCTAACGGGAACGCTGCGCGCCGTCGCCGTTGCCGCCGCGAGAAACTCGGGAATCAGAACGGCGATTCGCAGGGCCAGGACCTCCGGCGGTTCGGGGTCGTCCATGTCCAGCGTCAGGTCGGGTGCGACAGGCTCCTGCCAGGGAATGTCTACGCCGACGACGTTGTTCCGCTGCCCGGTCTTCGCTCGGGCATAAACGCCTCTCAGATCGCGACGAGCGAGCTTGTCGAGTGAAGCTCGCAGGAGGACCTCCCTGTAGTCCGGCAGGTTCGCCCTGTTCCAGGCCAGTCGGCCGGCGTCAGAGCATGCGTCGGCGACGACGACGACGAGCTTCTGCGTTGCCAGGAGGCGGGCGATCCGGCCGAGTCGGGCCGACTGAACGCAGCGATCCTCCTGCGAATAGCCGAGATCGTCGTCCACGGCCGCACGCACGGCATCGCCATCGAGAACGGCGACCGAGGCGATCGGGGCCAGCGCGCCGCGCAATGCCTCCGCCAGCGTCGACTTGCCGGAGCCGGAGAGCCCTAGGAGCCAGACGACGCTCATTGGCTGCCGGCCGGCCCAGCGGCTCGACGTCTCGGGCGAAATGCGGGCTCGGGCGGCGGGGGCCGAAGCGGGTCGATCATCGGTGAGGCTGTCATCCGGTCTTGAGAAGGCTTGCGTCAGCCGGGGACATCTCCGCGGAGCGAAGACGGAGTGTCGGTCCGGTCGCTACCCCTGGTACCGCCATAGTCCGCCCAGTGCGGCGTTCCGTATAGGCGGCAGACGGGCACCCGACCCGGGGTAGTGCGTACGTCCCAGTGGCTGCGGAGAGACCGGGCCGTCTTAACCAGAAAGGCGGGCCGCTTGCGCAGCCCGCCTCCGACCAGCCGGTGACGTTCCTAAATGCTGTTGCCAATCACGCTGAGTTCGGTATCGAGCTTGCCGCTGAAGAAGATCAGCGCAGCAACGGCGAGAATCGCGATCAAAGAAAGGATAAGTGCGTATTCCGCGAGACCCTGACCTTCGTCGCGGCGAAGGAGAAAGAACAAGAGCGGCCTCCTTTCACCAGAACTGCCCGGTCGACTCCGAAACCTGGCTGGTTGGGACTCGGATCGGTCAGGCGGCTTGCTGTTCCTCGGTGGCATGGATGCTCACCGGGAAGCCTACCTAGGAAAAACGGCGGTGGGTAGGGTTACGATCGTTCATCCAGGGGGCGACAAGCGGACCAGTCGCTCGCCGCCCCGCCGTCAGGGCGGCGCCTAGAGGGCGTTCCCGATGGTGCTGAGAATGGTGTCGATCTGGCCGCTGAGAAAGAGCAGCGCAGCGATTGCGAGGATGGCGATGAGGGCAAGGATGAGCGCGTATTCTGCCAGGCCCTGACCTCGCGCGCCGAGTGTGCGTGCGCCAGAGGACATCTCGTGGTCTCCCGAGCTACGGCCCACAAAGCGACGGGGGCGGACCGATTGGCATGGAAAAGCGTACGACGGCAGCCTTGCAGAGAACCGTTAATCCAGAGGTTCCGGTGCGACCTGACCACACCCGCCCGTACCTCCCGGCCATAGCTCGCAAGTCGGGCGAGGCGCAACGCCAGGGGTCCTCAGGCCAGGGCTCGCAGCGCGACGGACGTCGGGCTGCTAGAATACGGTGGTCCTTTCGGCTCCGACCGGATGGCGTTGCCATGCGCACATCGGAGCATTTCCCATGGGAAGGAGTCTTTGGCGCATGCGCCGTTACGAACTCATGCTCGTGCTGCGCCCGGACCTTGCGGATGACAAGGTCCAGGCCTCTCTCGAGCGAACCGCCCGAGCCATCGCGGCCGGCGGCGGCCAGATCGTCAAGCAGGCCCCCTGGGGCCGCCGGCGGCTGGCCTATCCCATCGACCACCATCGCGAGGGGTCGTACTACGTCGTTCTCTTTGAGGCGCCGGCGACGGCGATCGCTGAGCTCGAGCGCGGCCTGCAGATCAGCGAGGAAGTCCTGCGCCACCTCATCACGCGCGTCGAGCGCGCTGTTCGGGCCGCTCGCGGACGCGATGCCGAGGGCGACGCGGATGTCGAACTCCCGGGCGACGAAGAGGAGCTCGAGGACGTGGCGCTGATCGACGAATCGGAGAGCGAAGCGGCGCCCGCCGCCATCGACTAAGGCCCGCGTCAGGCGGAGCTGGAGGCACGCTCGATGTCGCTGAACAAGGCGATGATCATCGGCAATCTCGGCCGCGACCCGGAGATGCGGTATACGCCCAACGGCCAGGCGGTGACCCAGTTCACGGTCGCCGTCAACCGCAACTACAAGGACGCGAGCGGCGAGTGGAAGGAAGAGACCGAGTGGTTCCGGGTGGTTGCCTGGGCCGCGCTCGCGGAGCGGACTGCCGAGTACCTCCGCAAGGGCCGCAAGGTCTACGTCGAGGGACGGCTGCAGACCCGCTCCTGGGAAGACAAGGATGGCCAGAAGCGATACACGACCGAGCTGGTCGCCAACACGGTGACCGCACTGGACTCGCGGCCGCGAGAGGACGGGGCCCAGGAGCCCGCAGACGCGCGACCTGCGCGTGGCGGCGCCCCCGGAGGACCGTCCGAGGATCTCGGTTCGAGCGACCTCGACGAGCTGCCCTTCTGACGTCTGACCGGCGATCTCCTGCCGGCCCGAACCGGTCGGCCCACTGAGCAATCCAATCGCCGCGGTTCGACCGCGGCTCACACGAGCAAGAGGACCCACACAGATGCCCGCATACTCTCGAGAGAAGCCCAAGGGCAAGCGCGACGACTACTACCGCGATCGCCGCCGCCGCAAGGTGTGCACGTTCTGCGCGGACAAGACCGTCATGATCGACTACAAGGAAGTGAACCGGCTGCGGCGCTACCTCTCCGAGCGCGCCAAGATCGAGCCCCGACGCAAGACCGGGACCTGTGCCAACCATCAGCGCCAGCTGGCAGTGGCCCTCAAGCGTGCCCGCATCGTCGCCCTGCTGCCGTACGCGCCCCAGCACGTCCGGCCTTAGCACCGTGGAGCCTGGCGCGCCGGCCCGGGTCGGTTGCGCCGGTTTGAGCTGATCGACGGCCGTGGCTGAGCTGCTGCTCCTGATGGGCGGCGGCGTGGCCGCGGGCGCCTTCGGCGCGCTGCTCGGCCTGGGCGGCGGGGTGTTGATCGTCCCGCTTCTCACCCTGGGCTTCGGCCTGCCGCTGCGAGAGGCGGTCGGCGCCAGTCTGGTCTGCGTGATCGTGACCAGCAGCGCCGCCGCTTCCGTCTACCTCCAGCGCGACGTCGCGAACTTGCGCCTGGGCATGACGCTGGAGATGTTCACGGCGATCGCGGCCCTGGCCGGCGGATTGGTGGCATTCATGCTTCCGGATCGAGTGTTGGCCGTCATGTTCGCGGCGCTGCTCCTGTACGTTGCCGTCACGATGGTCCGCGCCCGCGACGCGCGGGATGCCCGAGACGCCGCGGGGGCTAGCAACGACGTCGGACCAGGAGCGGACGAGCATCCCGAGCGTCTGCCGGCCGGCACCGAACCAGCGGGCGACGGCAGCCTGGCTGCCTCCCTTTCCGGACCCGGATATCGCGTTCGCAACCTGGGTCGCGGGGTCGTTGGCAGCCTGCTGGCCGGGATCGTGAGCGCCCTGTTCGGCATCGGGGGCGGCATCGTCAAGGTGCCGGTCATGAACCTGATCATGGGCGTACCGATGCGCGTGGCCACGGCCACCAGCAATCTGATGATTGGCGTGACCGCCTCGTCAGGCGCGTTGATCTACCTGTTCCGCGGGGGCATCGACCCCTACGTGGCCGGGCCCACCGCGGTGGGCGTCTTCGCCGGTGCGAGCCTGGCGTCGCGTTGGGCCGACCGCATCGACCTGCGGGTTCTTCGGCTGCTGTTCGTCGCCGTGCTGATCGTGACGGCGGCCCAGATGGCGCTGCGAGGCCTCGGATGAGGGCCGCGGGGCTGGAGCGGACCGTGGGCCTCGTCCTGGGGATCGGGGCGATGGTCTCTGTCGGGTTGCTCGGGATCGGCGTCATCGGCATGGGCGCGGCACAGGTCGGCCCGCTGGATCGGCCCTTTCTGCCGTTCGATCTAGGTCGATTGCCGGCAGATCTCGCCGGCCTCAAGCCGACCGGATTCCTGTGGTTGGGGCTGCTTGCTGTGATACTTACGCCGTCGATCCGGGTGATCGCATCGCTGTTGGGCTTCGCCGCGGCGGGCGAGAGGAGGATGGTGGCGGTAGCTGCGATTGTGCTGGCGGCCATCTGCCTGAGCGCCGCATTTGGGGCTGGAGGCTGAGCTTGGACCTCGTACTCCTGGTCGTGTCGTTCGCGGTGATCCTCGCCGGGGCCGAGCTCTTCACCAACGGCATCGAGTGGTTCGGCCACAAGCTCGAGCTGGCGGAGGGGGCCATCGGGTCCGTCCTGGCGGCCGTCGGCACGGCGCTTCCTGAGACGATGATCCCGTTCATCGCCATCGTGTTCGGGGGCGGCGTCGCGGCCGGCGAGGTCGGCGTCGGCGCCATCCTGGGTGCGCCGTTCATGCTGTCGACTCTCGCCATGTTCGTCACAGGCGCGGCCGTCCTGCTGATGCGAAAGCGCCGGGCCAACCGCGAGGACCTGGTGGTCGATCCGGGCGTCCTCGGCCACGACATGGCCTATTTCGCCGTGGCCTACGCGATCGCCGTCGGGGTTGCCCTGCTGCCTGCCGACTTGATCCTGCCGCGCCAGCTGACGGCGATCGTGCTGATCGGTATCTACGCGTGGTATGTCGTGGGCCACCTGCGAGCGCAGGCAGCCCAGGAGGCCGAGCTGGCCCCCCTGCGCTTCCATCGACTCGACCGCAGGGCGCCGGCACATCCGGCCCCGCCCCGGTTCCGGATCGTGAACGCCCAGGTTCTCGTCGCCCTGGCCTGCATCGTCGGTGGCGCCTGGGGCTTCGTGGGCGCGGTCCAGGGCTTGTCGGCCTCGCTCGGCCTCAACGGCACGCTCCTGGCTCTGATCGTGGCCCCGATCGCCACCGAGCTACCCGAGAAGCTCAACAGCGTCATCTGGGTGCGGCAGGGCAAGGACACCCTGGCCATGGGGAACATAACCGGCGCGATGGTCTTCCAGAGTGCGTTCCCGACATCGATCGGCCTCGTGTTCGCGCCGCAACTCTGGTCCGTGTCTGGTGCCGGCATCGCGTTCGCCTCGGCCGGCATCACGTTCCTGGCTTCGGCGGCGATCATTCTGCCGATGCTCGTCCGGCGCCGGCTCGACGGGCGGGCTCTGCTCGTCGGCGGCATCTTCTACCTGGTCTATCTGGTTGTGGTGCTGGCCACTCTGACCGGCGGCAACGCCTGATTGGTCGGGGCGCCGGCCCGCGGCGGGCGGTTGAGTTCTCGGAAGGTCGGGTCGGGCCGCTATACTCGGAGCCACGCTGGTCTATGCCGGCGTCAGCACCAGGAGCGCCGATTCAATGGTCACCGAGCACGCCCAGAGTCCCGCCGCTGGCGCGGCGGCCACGCCCGATCAGTCCAACCTCATCTGCTATTTCCAGGGCGGGTACGTAAAGCTGGGCGAGGCACGGATTCCGCTCATGACCCATGCCTTCCTGTACGGCACGGGGGTCTTCGAGGGGATCCGGGCGTACTGGAACGCCGAAGAGAAGCAGCTCTACGCCCTTCGGATAAGGGAACACATCGTCCGATTGCGCAATTCGAGCAAGATCATGCTCATGGCGGAGGTGCCCTCCGTGGAGGAGTTCACCGAGATCGTCAAGCAGGTGCTGCGGCGCAACAACTTCCGAGAGGACGCCTACTGCCGCCCGTCGGTCTACAAGAGCACGGAGGCGATCGGCGTCAAGCTGCACGGCCTGACGCACGACTTCTACGTTCTGGCGGTGCCCATGGGCGACTACATCGACACGGAGAAGGGGATTCCCACAGGCACCGTCTCGTGGCGGCGCACGAGCGATACTTCGATCCCGTCGCGCAGCAAGATCACCGGCAGCTACGTCAACCCGGCCTTCTCCAAGACGGAGGCGATGCTCAACGGCTTCGACGAGGCGATCGTCCTGACCCAGGACGGCCACGTGTCGGAGGGCTCGGCCGAGAACCTCTTCATGGTGCGGGACGGCGTCCTCATCACGCCTTCGGTCAGCGACGACATCCTCGAAGGGATTACCCGGGCCGGGATCATGGAGATCGCAAGGCACCTGGACATCCCGGTCAAGGAGCGCTCGATCGACCGCACGGAGCTCTACATCGCCGACGAGGTCTTCCTCTGCGGCACCGGCGCCCAGGTCTCGCCGGTGGCGTCGGTGGACCACCGGCCGGTCGGCAATGGGCATGTCGGGCCGATCTCGAAACGGATCAGCCGGACCTACTTCGACGCCGTGCGGGGACGCCTCGACGCCTTCCGGCACTGGGTCACGCCGATCTACACGAGTGAGTGAGGTAGTCGCGCGGGACTCGTCGGCAGTCCGATCGGCCGCCTCCGCCGTCCTGGCGGCGGACCGGGTCGAGAAGAAGGTTGCCCGCCCATCGCGAGTCCTCGAGATCATCCCCGGCCTTGTCACCTGGCTGCTGATCCTGGGCCTCATACCCTTGTCCCTGCGCTATCCGCAGGTCGTGGGCTGGTTCGTCCTTGCCTTCGACTGCTACTGGCTGTACCGGGCTGCGGTGCTGGCGGTGAGCGTGTGCATCTCGTTCCGGCGAGTGCGCAGGGTCATGGCCGTCGATTGGCGCCAGCGCGCCTTCGCCCTGGCGGATCCGCAGGCTCGCCACGATCAGCTGCCGGAGCTCATCGACCTCGTCGGTCGGCGTGCCACCGAGCTGCGCCGGTCGGGCGACGACCTCGCCGCGAGAGGCGGGCTCAGGGAGCAGCGGCGCCTGATCGGGGAAAGGAAGGATCTTGGGCGGCTGCTACGGCTGACCGCCCTGGGCGAGCCGCTGCCCGACCCGCGCCAGATCTGGCACGTAGCGCTCGTTCCCACCTATACCGAGCCCTACGAGAAGCTCTACCAGACAGTGAAGGCGCTGGCCGAGTCCGACTACCCGGTCGACCTGAAGATGGTCGCGATCATCACCCGCGAGACGGACTTGCAGGGCCGCGAGAACGTGGCCAGGCTGCGGAAGATCTTCGGGCCCAGATTCCGCCACTTCTTCCACATCCTGGATCCGCTCGAGCCGGGAGTCGTGGTCGGCAAGTCGAGCGCGATGGCCTACGGCGGACGCTGGCTGTACCGAGAGCTGACCGGGCTCGGCTTCGACCCCAGCAAGGTCATCGTCACGGATCTGGACTCGGACTATCGCGTCCACCGCCAGTACTTCGGCTACCTGACCTACACCTTCGTGACGGACCCCGACCGCTACCACCGTCTCTACCAGCCGATTCCGATGTTCCACAACAACCTGTGGCAGTGCCCGCTGCCGGTCCGGCTGATCGCCGTGAGCACGACTCATGTCCAGATGTGGCGGCACCTGACTCCGGAGCGACTGGTCAGCTTCAGCTCCTATGCTGTCTCGCTGCAGACCATCCATGACGTGGACTACTGGGCGACGGACGCCATTCCCGAGGACAGCCGCTTCTACTGGAAGAGCTTCTTCCGATATGGCGGCAAGTTCCAATCGGTCCCGTTGTTCATGCCGGTGTACGGCGATGCGGTGCGGGCTCGCTCGTATCCTCGCAGCCTGGTCCAGCAGTACACCCAGATCAGGCGCTGGGCGTGGGGCATCACGGACATTCCGTACTTCATCGACAACGCCCTGCACCACTCCGAGATCCCGCGTATGCAGCGGATCACGAGGCTGCTGTCACTCTGGGCGGACCACATCAACTGGGCGGTGGCGCCGGTCATCCTGATGCTCGGGCCCACCCTCCCGCTGGTGCTGAACGACTCCTTCCGGCCGACCACGCTTGGCCAGCAGCTGCCGGTGTACGCGGCCTGGCTGCTCACCGGGGCCCTGGCGTCGCTGATCGTGCTGGTCTTCATCGAGGATCAGCTGGCCCCACCGAGGCCGAAGGAGTGGGGGATCACGATGAAGGTCGTGTCCTGGTTACAGTGGCTGTGCCTGCCCGTGGTCGGGGTGATCTTCACGAATCTGCCGGCCCTTGACGCGCAGACACGGCTCCTGACCGGGCGATATCTGGAGTACCGGGTCACCGAGAAGGCCTGACGGCGGCCCCTGGCGGCAGGGGCGCAAGCCGGTCTCGATACCGGGCTTAGGGCGCAGACAGCTCCACGTGTCCGCAGGACTCGCATCGGTGGGCGACGATGGCGCGGCGCGGACTCGCCGCTCCCTTCAACGCGAACGGCGGCTCGCCGTCCGGCGCCCACGGGAACGGCGAGTTGCCGTAGCTGCCGATCTCCTTCAGGGTCCCTGAACCATGGCGCCGGAGCACTTAGGGCAGGACTTCGGTTCGGCCACGAGACACCTCCCCTTGGTCGAGGCCATCACGGCGCGGCTCGCGCGCCAATCGCGTTGTCACGGCACCTCGGGGTGGCGCCCGGGAACAGACCGCGAAGCGGCGTCAGGCTGGCGGCGCCGTGAGCGTGGGTAGGTTCGTGCCGGTGATGACGACGAACCCGACCGTCTCGTTGGGCTCAGTGACGACCTGGATGGCGGCAGATGGGTCGGTCGAGGGCACGCCCGTGATGCCCAGCGTCCGTTCCAGCAGCCCCAGGGTGTCGGCGTACTGCGTATCCGCGCCGTTGACGCATAGCAGCCTCGTCGTACCACCCATTTGCGCCGGGTGATTGGCACTGGCCTGGGCGTTGAGCCCCAATCCCTGCAGGTAGGTCGCCAGCGTCGTGTCCTGGTCGGAGAATCCGGAGCCGTTTTCGACGACGATCGGGGCATTCTCGTCGAGCGCAGCCTGAAGCTGGTCGTTGCTCTTCGTGTCGGGGGCGAAGGCGGCCTTCACGGTGGCCCTGGTCGTGGAGAGGATGGGTGTAAGCGGGAGGACGTAGGTCTTGATGTCGGCCGGCTTGATGGACTTCGCGAGCTGGATCATCGGCCCCAGGACGTCGGGGCCCTCCGGAATGTCCGTGTGGACGGTCTTGCCCAGCGCGTCCACCAAGTCGCCGAGGTGGGACGAGATCTCGTTGAGGTTCGCCTGCTGCTCGAGGGCGACCAGGATCTGCTGCTGGCGAGCCGACCTGTTGAGGTTGTTGAAGAGGCTGCTCTCGCCCCCGCCGACCTTGATTGCCTTGCGGCTACGTGCATAGATCAGCGCCTGGCTGCCGTTCATGTGCTGGATCCCGGCGGGAATGTATACGCTCATATGGGTGCCGTCACCCGAGAAGCTCTGGTCCTTGAGGGGCGCGGGGACGTTGATCGTCACGCCACCCAGGGTGTCGATCACCTTCTCGAACCCGCTAAAAGTGACGAGGGCGTAGTACTGGATGGCGCTCTGGCTGCCGAAGAAGTAGTAGCCCAGGGCCTGCTTGAGAGCGGCGGGGCCGCCGCCCGGATACTTGAACCTGTCCGCATCCTTGTAGAGCTCGTTGAGTTTGTGGTTGAAGTTGGATCCCCAGAACTGCGCCAGCCGCGACCTGGGCGGCAACGGCAATCCGAGCGTGTCACGCTGGATGCTGAACAGCGCGACCCGATGGGACACCGGGTCGATGCTCGCCACGATCATCGTGTCCGTGAGGCCGCCGCCCCCGGTGTCAGCGCCAATGAGCAGGATGTTCAGACGGTCCGTCCCGGTCCAGGGCTTGACGGTTGGGGCCGGCTCGAAGGTTTGCTGGGGCGGGAACGACAACGTCGGTTCCGGTGTGGCCGATATGTCGGGGGTCGACGTGTCGAGCACCAGGGCGGTGTGAGTGTCCCTGGCGGCGTTGTAGAACTTGAGATCCCAGTAGCCGACGATGACGTGGCCCGCCACGAGGACGACCAGGATCACGGTCAGGCCTGCGATAGAGAGCGGGTCGAGCTGTCCGGGCTTTCGGCCGATGCGGTGAAGGCCGGACGTCGCCGGTTCGACGGCCAGCCGATATGCGTCGACGGAGGCGACGGCCCGATAAGCCAGCAGCACCACGTTCAGGATCGCCAGCGGTCCGAGAACCGACGTCTGTGCGATCCAGAGCCCGAAGTCCACCGCTCCCTGGCTCAGGAAGAGGCCGATCATGACCGCGAGGGCGATCACCGGCGGGACCGCCAGCGCGATCCCCCGGACATGCGCGCCGGCGTACGCCTGGCCCAACCCCGGGAAGAGGACGGATAGGAAGGCAGCGCTGAAAGCAGATCTACGAGACGGCGTGCTGACTGCAGTTGTCACTGGTTCGTTAGGATAGCCGCGAACGCGCTGCTTCGCCGAGAACCTGGCACGGGGAGGTGCGGCACGGCCGCGGCCAACACGTCAGTCTTATCGGGGCGAGGTTGTCGCCGAGCCAGCTCCCACGCCCACGAGCACTCAGAGCACCGAGGACGATGTTTCGACCAGTCAGCTCCAAGCCCGATCTCGTAGCCCAGGAGCACGAGATCCTGAACCTGTGGCGCGATCGCCGGACCTTCGCCCGCCTGCGCGCCCAGAACGCCGGCAACGAGCGTTGGAGCTTCCTCGACGGACCGATCACGGCGAACAACCCGATGGGCGTGCACCATGCCTGGGGTCGCAGCTACAAGGACCTCTTCCAGCGCTTCTGGGCGATGCAGGGCTGCGATCAGCGCTACCAGAACGGCTTTGACTGCCAGGGCCTGTGGGTCGAGGTCAACGTCGAGAAGGATCTCGGCTTCACCAGCAAGCGTGACATCGAGGCCTACGGCATCGCCGAGTTTGTCAGCCTGTGCAAGCAACGCGTCCTGACCTACGCCGCGCGCCAGACCGAGCAGTCGATCCGGCTCGGGATGTGGATGGACTGGAACGACCCGCACGAGTTGCGCCGGCTGCGCGACCGACTGGCGGAGGACCCGGGCCAGCAGGTCACGATCAAGAGCACCGACGACACGGACGTGACCGACACGGCGGAGATGCTGGTCGGGCGGCTGGGCATGCCGGAGCTTGGCGGCAGCTACTTCACCTTCTCCAACGAGAACAACTTCCTGATCTGGTCGTTCCTGGCCGAGTGCCACCGCCGAGGCTGGCTCTACAAGGGTCACGACACGATGCCCTGGTGCGCCCGATGCGGCACCGGCATCAGCCAGCACGAGATGACCGAGGGCTACGCCGACCGCGAAGACCCCGGACTGACGATCAAGTTGCCCCTTCTCGACCGCCCCGGCGAGGCACTCCTGGTCTGGACGACGACGCCCTGGACGCTGACCTCGAACGTGGCCGCGGCCGTCGGCGAGGAGCTGCGCTACGTCAAGGTCCGCCAGGGCGAGGAGGCCTTCTGGCTCGGCCGCGGGACGGTGAAGCACGCCCTGGAGGGGCCGTTCCAGGTCCTCGAGGAGAGGCTCGGCCGCGAGCTCGAAGGCTGGCGCTACGCCGGCCCGTTCGACGAGCTGCCGGCCGTGCAGGCCGCCTTTGCCGGGTCGGACGGGAAGCCCGCCTACGAGCATCGCGTTGTCGCATGGGACGAGGTCGGCGAGGAGGAGGGGACCGGGATCGTCCACATCGCGCCCGGTTGCGGCGCCGAGGACTTCGCCCTGGGCAAGTCGCTCGGGCTGCCGATGATCGCCCCGCTCGACGAGAACGGCGTCGTCATCCCTGGCTTCGGGCCGTACTCGGGCCGCGACGTGCGCGACGTCGCCGATCCGATCCTCGACTCGCTGCGGCACAAGCACCGCTTCTACCGTCTCGAGACGATCACCCACCGCTACCCGCATTGCTGGCGGTGCGGCACGCCGCTCGTCTTCCGACTCGTCGACGAGTGGTACTTGAGCATGGGCCCGGTGTACGACAGGCCTCGCGACCAGCTTACCCCGGAGGAAGTGGGCGCCAGCCTCCGGTACCAAATCATGGAGTCTGTCGACGGGATCCAATGGATCCCGGGTTTCGGGTACGAGCGGGAGCTCGACTGGCTCCTGAACATGCACGACTGGATGATCAGCAAGAAGCGCTACTGGGGGCTGGCGCTGCCGATCTACGACTGCGAGTGCGGCACGATCACCGTCATCGGGAGCCGCGAGGAGCTGTCCGAGCGCGCCGTCGAGGGTTGGGACGACTTCGAGGGGCACACCCCGCATCGGCCCTACGTGGATGCGGTGAAGGTCGCCTGTTCCGGGTGTGGCGAGCCCGTCGGCCGTATCGCCGACGTCGGCAATCCGTGGCTGGACGCCGGTATCGTGCCGTTCTCGACGATGCACTACCGCTCCGAGCCGGACTTCTGGAGGCAGTGGTTCCCAGCCGACTTCGTGACCGAGAGTTTCCCGGGGCAGTTCCGCAACTGGTTCTACTCGCTGCTGGCGATGAGCACGGTGCTGCGCCGCGAGCCCCCCTTCAAGACTCTCTTCGGCTATGCCCTTGTCTTCGGCGAGGATGGCCGGCAGATGCACAAGAGCTGGGGCAATGCCATCGAGTTCGACGAAGCGGCCGAGCGGATGGGCGTCGACGTGATGCGCTGGATGTTCGCCAACGCCCGGCCCGAGGACAACATCAACTTCGGCTGGCACGCGGCCGACGAGGCGCGACGGAGGCTGCTCGTTCTCTGGAACGTCTATTCGTTCTTCGTTACCTACGCGCGCCTCGCCGGCTGGGAGCCGACCGCCAAGGCACCGGCTGTCGCGAAGCGCGCCCCCCTGGACCGCTGGATCCTCTCGCGCGTGGCCGGGCTCGCCGCCGAGGTCGAGGAGGACCTGCGGGAGTACGACGCCCTCGACGCCGCCCGGGCGATCGACCGCTTTATCGAGGACCTGTCGACGTGGTACCTGCGCCGTTCTCGCAAGCGCTTCGCTCGCGGGGCCGGCGCCACGGACCGAGCCGCGGCCTTCGCGACCATGCACGCGACCCTGGTTGCGTTGACGCGCGTCCTGGCTCCGATCCTGCCGTTCATGGCCGATACCGTGTATCAGAACATCGTCGTCGCCGGCGACCTGGCCGATGCCCCCGACAGCGTGCACCTGACAAGCTGGCCGACTGCCGAGCTGGCGAGCCTGCGCGATCGCTCGCTCGAGACTTCCATGGCGGTCGTCATGCGGGTCGTGGACCTGGTTCGGACGCTGCGCGGCCAGGCCGGTATCAAGGTCCGCCAGCCGCTGACCCGGATGTGGATCGCCCTGCCCGGCGGCGAGCTGGTCGAGCGCGAGACGCTGCTGGCGCTGGCGGCCGACGAGGTGAACGTCAAGTCGATCGAGCTGATCGGCGACGAATCGGAGCTGCTCGATCGACGGGTCAAGCCGCTGCTGCCCAGGATCGGCAAGAAGCTCGGGTCGGCGATCCCGGCGGTGATGGCCGCCGCTCGCGAGAACCGCTTCGAGATACTGCCCGACGGCTCCGTCCGGATGGGCGGCGTGACGCTCGCCCCGGATGAGGTGGAGATCCTCGCCATTCCACGGCCGGGGACCGTGGTCGCCCACGACGAGGGTCTGGTCGTGGTCATCGACACGGAGCTGACTCCCGAGCTGCGAGCCGAAGGCGATGCCCGGGAGCTGCAACGCGCCATCCAGGATGCCCGCAAAGAGGCTGGCGTCGAGCTCGACGACGAGGTCAAGATCAGGGTGGACGCTCCAGCGGCCATCCGCAGCACGCTCGAGCCGTATATCCGCTCGGTCGAGGCCGAGACGCGCAGCAACATCGTTTTCGGCGTCGTCCCGCGGTCTGCCGACACGATCGCCGTGGAGTTGGACTCCGGTGCGGTAACGATCGGCTTGGCGGGGAAGGCCGTCGCCCCTTAGGCTTATCGGAACATCCACGGAGGTCACGTCACTGGACCCTATCGAAACGCACCCCGAGCCATCCAGCCACGGCTCCGCCATCGGCCCGCGGGAGGATCGGCGCCGTCACGCGGCCTGGACTCTCTTCGCCGTTCTCGGGGCGGCGATCGTCGTGAGCGACCAGCTGCTCAAGCAGTGGATCGTGGCCAACTACGACGCGTACAAGGTCTCTCCGGTCCTGGGCGATTGGCTGCGCGTCGATCTCATCCACAACGCCGGCGGGCTCTTCGGCTTCTTCCAGGGGACCGCGCCGGTCTTCGCCGTGGTGACCGTCGTGGTCGTGGGGTTGATCGCCTTGATGGAGTTCCAGTGGGGATGGCGCAGCTGGTTCACGACCCTGGCTCTGGGCCTGCTGCTGGGTGGCGCGATCGGCAACTTCATCGACCGCATCCGGCTGGGTTACGTGATCGACTTCGCCGACATCGGCGTCGGCACGTCGCGGTGGTATGTCTTCAACATCGCCGACATGGCCGTGACCTGCTTCTTCCTGCTGCTGTTCGGGTTCTGGATTGTCGCGCCGATGCTGTCGTCGGGCGGGCGTGGCAAGGGTGGCGGCGAGGAAGCCGCGGCGGGGTCTGGCGACGCCAAGGGGCCGGTAACGGAATGAAGCGACAGACGATCGTCGTGCCCGGAACATCTCAGGGTCGCGTCGATCGTTTCGTCGCCGATGTCTCCGGTCTGTCCCGCAGCTACGTCCAGAAGCTCATCTCCGAGGGCCACGTGACGGCGGCCGGTTCCGCGGTCAAGGCCAACGACACGATCATCCCGGGCTGGGTTCTGGAGCTCGAAGTGCCCGATCCCAGGCCCCTCGAGCTCGAGGCGGAATCGATCCCGCTCTCCGTCGTGTACGAGGACGACGACCTGCTGATCGTCGACAAGGCCGCGGGCCTGGTCGTCCATCCGGCGGTCGGCCACCAGACCGGCACTCTGGTGAACGCGCTTCTGGCGCGAGACACGGAATACGGTGGCATTGCCGGAGTCCAGCGGCCGGGCATCGTTCATCGTCTGGACCGGGACACGAGCGGCCTGCTGATGGTCGCCAAGAACGACAGGGCCCAGTCCAGCCTGATGGCTCAGCTCAAGGCGCGGGGCGTCAAGAAGACCTACCTGGGGCTCGTCCTCGGGGCGGTCGCGGCCACCACGGGGCGGATCGAGGCGCCGATCGGGCGCGACCCGAATCATCGAACCCGAATGGCGGTCGTGCCCGACGGGCGGGAGTCGGTGACCGGCTACCGGGTGCGGGAGCGATTTGGCGCCTGGACGCTGCTCGAGCTCGACCTCGTGACCGGCCGGACGCACCAGATCCGAGTCCACCTGAACGCGATCGGCCATCCGCTGGCTGGCGATCCCGTGTATGGCAACGGCACGTCGCGGCGGGGTCCGGAAGGCACGACCAGGCTCTTCCTGCACAGCTGGCGGATTGAGCTGCAGTCGCCCACGGACGGCCACGTCATCCGGGCGACGGCGCCACTGCCGCCGGAGCTGGAACGAGTGGTCGACGGGCTGCGGGCGCGGGCGCCGGGCTCGATGGGCGTGGCCCCAATCGAGCAAGGGGAGCCGGTCGCGAAGAGAGAGCCGGCATGACCGCGGATCCTCTCGATCGTTCGACGGAGGCCGACCGGGCGCCTTCGGTCGGGCAATCGGATCCGCCGAACCCGATGCTCGTCATCATCTCGGGGCCCTCGGGGGTGGGCAAGGACACCATCATCGAAGCTCTCCACCAGCGTGGGCACAGGCCGGCATACCACTACGTCGTCACGTGCACGACCCGTCCTCGGCGCGTCAACGAGGTCGACGGCGTCAGCTACAACTTTGTCACCGTTTCGGAGTTCCTGTCGATGCGCGATGGCGGCGAATTGCTGGAGGCAAACGAGGTCCACGGCAACTGGTACGGCACGCCGCGTGCCGGCGTCCGAGACGCTCTCGCCCGCGGCCAGCACGCCATCCTGAAGATCGACGTCCAGGGCGCTGAGGTGGTGAAGCGCAAGGTTCCCGCCGCGCTTCTGATCTTCGTCCTGCCGCCGTCGCTGGAGACCCTGGTCGAGCACCTCAAGACTCGCCGCACCGAGTCGGCCGAGCAGCTGGAGATTCGGCAGCGCAACGCGGCGCTCGAACTCGCCCGTAAGGACGACTATGACTACGTGGTGGTCAATGAGGAGCACCGGGTGGACGTGACCGCGGAGAGGATCGAGCAGATCATCACCCAAGAGGAGCGGCGTGGGCCGCGCCAGGTGAGCGTCTGAGGAGACCGATGGTGGAATCGGTCTGGGGAGCCCTCGAAGAGTCCGGCGACGAAGGCGAGCCCGAAGGCCGGCTGCCGGTGTACGGCGAGGGTCCGGACGGGCCAGGCGCCGATGGTGGCGCGGGCGCCGACGGAGTGGCGGGCGCCGGCGGCGCCAGGCCGGTCGAAGTCGCTGTCGATGCGCCCGGCGCCTCGCGGACGTTCACCTACCTGCTGCCCGGACGGCTCTCCGACATCGAGGCCGGCGAGGCGGTGCTGGTCGAGTTCGGGCGGGGGCGGCAGGCCCTGGGAGTCGTGCTCGGGCCCGCGGTCGGCGAGCTGGCGGGCGAGGCGAAGCCCGTTCTGGCACGGGTGCGGGCCGACGGGCCGCTGCTTCCGGCTCTGTCCCTGGCTTTCGCGCGGTGGATCTCCGAGGAGTATCTGGCGCCGCCCGCTGCGGTCTTGAGGTCGATGCTGCCCCCCGGCATGCTGGAACGCCTCGATCTCGTGGCAGAGCGGGTGCCGCCGCCCGCCGGCGCGCTCGCAGCGGAGCAGCCCGAGCCCGCGGCGATGGATCGGGCGGAGGCCGAACTGCTGCAGAGACTCGACGGTGGTCCGCGGGCGGTGCGCGATCTCGAGGGCGAGGATGGACGAGCCGCAACGTTGAGGCGGCTGCGGGCGATGGCCGCCCGGGCCCTGGTGCGGCTGGAATGGACGCTGACGGCCGCGACGGCAGGGCCGCGGTACGAGCGTTGGCTGGTGCTGACGGACGAGGGGAGGGGAGTCGCTGGAGAGGCGATTGGGGCGGCGGCCGGGGCGCGGCTGGGGCCCCGGCAGCGGGCTCTCCTCGCCGATCTCGCGGCTGCCGGAGTGGCCGGCCTGGCAGGACCCGTGGCGGCGGAGCGCCACGGGTCGGGGGCCGCGACGAGCCTCGAACGGCGCGGCCTGGTTGTGGCGGAGTTGCGCGAGAGGCCGCGCCGGCCGCTGGACAAGCGGAAGGCCGGACGGCGCGGGACGCGGCCGGAGGGAGTGGCGCTGACTGCCCCGCAACAGGCGGCGCTCGATGAGATCCTCGCCGCGGCCGCGCGACGCGACGCGACGCCGCTGCTCCTCGAGGGAGTGACCGGCGCGGGCAAGACGACGGTGTATGCCGAGGCGATTGCCGAGACGCTCATCGCCGGGCGTCCAGCTCTTGTTCTCGTGCCGGAGATCGCGCTGGCGATGCCGCTGGTCGATCGGCTTCGAGCTGATCTCGATGCTGAGATCGCGATCCTGCATTCCGGGCTGGGAGTGGGCGAGCGCGCCGACGAGTGGCGCCGGATTCGAGCCGGCGGCGCGGACGTGGTCGTGGGGACGCGCATCGCCCTGACCGCGCCGCTCGCCGACGTCGGCCTGATCGTCGTCGACGAAGAGCACGATGCCGCCTACAAGAGCGACCGCACGCCGCGCCTTCAAGCCCGCGACGCCGCGCTTGCCCTCGCCCGCCTTGCCGGTGCCGCGGTGGTTCTGGGCAGCGCGACCCCGTCCGTGGAGAGCGTCGGCCGCGCCAGAGACGGTCGCTATCGCCACGCAGTGTTGCCGGAGCGCCCCAGCGGCGCACCGCCCCAGATCGAGGTCGTGGATCTTCGAGCCGAGCTGGCCGCCGGCAATCGCGGCCTGCTTTCCGGGGCTTTGAGTGCGGCCCTGGCGGCCCTGCCGGAAGGCGAGCGAGCCATCCTGGTCATCAACCGTCGAGGCACGGCTTCGGTCGTGGTCTGCCGCGACTGCGGTCACGTCCAGCGCTGCCCCGAATGCGAGCGAACCCTCGTCTTCCACCAGGCCGGCGTGACCCTGCGGTGTCATCACTGCGGGACCGCGACGCCGCTGGCCACGCGCTGTCCCATCTGCCGTTCGCCGCGGATCCGGTATCTGGGCGGTGGAACCCAGAGAGTGGAGGAGGAGGTGAAGGCCGCCTTCCCGCACCTTCGGGTCGGCCGCCTCGACCGCGACGTCGCCGAGCACAAGGGCGCCGTCGAGCGGGTCCTCGACGCGTTCGCCGAAGGCCGGCTCGATGTCCTGGTGGGCACGAGCCTGGTGGCGAAAGGCCTCGACATTCCCGAGGTGACCCTGGTCGGCGTGGTCTCGGCCGATATCGCCCTCAACCTGCCCGACGAGCGAGCCGCCGAGCGGACGTATCAGCTCCTGACCCAGGCCGTCGGGCGCGCCGGTCGCGGAGAGCGGCCCGGGCGGGCCATCATCCAGACGTACCTGCCCGACCACGCGGCGATCCAGGCCGTCGCCACCGGGAATGCAGCCGCCTTCTACGACGCCGAGCTCGAGATTCGCCGCAGGTTCGGGTCGCCGCCCTTCGGCCGCCTGGTCAAGCTGACCGTCGGCCTGCCCGATCATCTGGCCGCCGAGCACCAGGCCGCCGCGATGGCCGATCGTCTGCGGGCCGCAGCTTCGGTGCCCGGCCGCTCGGTCTCGGTTCTCGGGCCGGCTCCCGCCTACATCGCCCGGCGCTCAGGCCGGTGGCGCTGGAACGTCGTGCTCCGCGGCGACCGCCCGCTGGAGCTGCTCAATCCCTCGCCCGGCGCGCCCTGGTCGATCGACGTGGACCCCGACTCGCTCCTGTAGGGGAAGAGCCACGCGGACCGGAAGCGGAGCTGGGTGCCGGCGCGTCGGGGTCGGCGGCCGACTTGGGCGCCCGCAGCTTGTACACCTGGCGCTTCTCGACGAGGCTGCGCGCCAGGTGATCGTGGATGCCCTGGCCGCGAGGGTCGCGCCAGGCGGTCACGATCAGGACGACGAACCACGCCAGGAACGGGACCGTGAAGAACCAGGTCACGGCCGCGTAGCCGGAGCCTATTCCGGGAAACACCCAGCCGAACAGGAGCAGCCAGCGGAGCGCCGCCTGCCGCCAGGAGAGTGTGTTCGGCGCCTCGGCATCGACGACCCGCAGGTCCAGGAGCCGCTGACCGAGAGTCGCCCGCTTCAGGCGCCAGAGTGGAATGGCGTAGAGCGGGGAGGCCAGGGCGAGCAAGACGTAATACCACTGGGTCGGGATGTAGGACACGGTCGTGATCGTCGATCCGTCCGTTTCGTCCAACGCCACCTGTTTCGACTCCGTGAGCCCCAGCACTGCGGCAATGGCGAGCACGACGACCACGAGCAAGGCCACGTCCAACAGCCAGGCGGCCGACCTGCGTGCGTAGGGGGCGGGAGCCCACGTCTCCTGGGTGACGTAGGTGTGCGGCCGCGCTCCTGGACTCCCGGAAACCGCCATGGCGGGCGCCGCTCCTTCCTCCTCCGGCCGTTCGTCGGCGCGGTCTCTGCGACCATACCGCACCGCGGCCCGGAGGGATGCGAGGGCCTGAGCCCGGATCCACCGGATCGCCGCTGGCATCTCGCTCGGTCAGCGAGCGCATTCCGGCGTTGGCTCCTGCGCTTCTCGCTCACGCACCTTGGCCTGCGCTCGTCGGACCGGCGGTCTGCGGCGCGTGACCGGCGGCGCCGGGCTCTCTTTCGACTACCCGAAATGGGCCGGACGCCTCCGCGGCGGCTCTCGGTATACTCTCGGGCCATGAGCATTCGACCCATCGTTCTCCTCGGCGACCCCCGGCTGCGTGTGAAGGGCGAGCCAGTCGACAGCTTCGGCAAGTACCTGCACCAGCTGCTCGACGATCTGACCGACTCGATGCGCCATGCGCCCGGTGTAGGGCTCGCGGCCCCGCAGATCGGAGAGGCCCAGCGCGCCTGCGTCGTTGAGGTCGGGGGCCAGCTGCACGAGCTGGTCAACCCGCGCATCGTTCGCGCGGACGGCGACGACCGCGACCTCGAGGGCTGCCTCTCGATCCCGGGGTACGTGGCCTACGTGACCAGGCGCGAGAAGGTCTGGGTCGTCGCCCAGAACCGTCACGGCAAGAAGATCAAGGTGGCCGGGAGCGGTCTCCTGTCGCGGGGCATGCAGCACGAGATCGACCACCTAGACGGCAAGCTGTACATCGACTACCTCGACTCGCTCGATGATCTGATCTCGACCGAGCACGGCGAGGACGAAGACGAGGAAGGTCGACCCGCAGCCGCGCGTACCCCAGTAGGGTGAGCGGCGGGGCGGCGGCCGAACCTTCGACCGTCGTTCGCGTTGTCTTCTTCGGAAGTGGCTCGTTTGCCGTCCCGATTCTCGGCGCGCTTGTCGCCATTCCGGGCGTTCGAGTCGAGGCCGTCGTTTCGGCGCCCGATCGGCCGGTCGGCCGAAAAGCCATCCTGACGCCGACTCCCGTTGCCGCCCGTGCCCGAGAGATGGGCCTGCCGCTGTTGCAGCCGGTTCGAGTGCGCAAGCCCGAGGCGGTCGAGACCCTCGCGGCGATGGCGCCCGATTTGATCGTTCTGGCCGACTACGGCCAGCTCATACCGCGGGTGCTCCTCGATCTTCCGCCGAGCGGCTTCCTGAACCTGCATCCCTCTGCCCTGCCGCGCCACCGGGGCGCGGCGCCGATCCCGGCCACGATCCTGGCGGGGGACGCGGAGTCGGCGGTGACGCTCATGGTCCTGACCGAGGAGATGGACGCCGGCCCGGTCGTGGCGGTGGAGCCGCTGGAGGTCCGGCCGGACGACACCACCGTGACCCTCGAGGCGCGGGCGGCCGAGGCCGCGGCTCGACTGCTCGTTCGGGCCCTGCCGGAGTGGCTGGCCGGCAGGCTCCAACCCCGCGCTCAGCCGTCCGTGGGAGTGACCGTGACGCGGCCCCTGCGGCGCGAGGACGGGCTGCTGGATCCGAGCCGACCGGCGGTCGAGCTGGAGCGGCAGGTTCGGGCGTATCAGCCCTGGCCGGGCAGCTACGTCGAGACTGGGGAGGGGCGGCTGATCGTGTGGCAGGCGCACCGGGCTGACCGCGAGCCCGGCGATTTGGCCGGCAGGTTCACGGCCACGGGCGGTGGCGGCCTCGCGTTGGCGACCGGCGACGGGCGGCTCGTGCTGGACGTGCTCCAGCTGGCTGGGGGGCGGAAGATGACGGCGGCCGAGCTGCTCCGCGGCCGGCCGGGCCTCGTCCGCTGACCGCTTTCGCCCGAGTCGACCGTTCCGCCGTGCGATAATCGCTGCCCTGTGACTGAGCCATCGACGGCGGCGCGCGCCCCGCGCCCATCCAAACCCGTGACCGATCCGCGCCCCGGGCTGAGTGGCCTGGCTGAGGGCGCTCTGGAGGCGTGGCTCGCTGCCGAGGGGCAGCCTGCGTACCGAGCGAAGCAGATCCGCGACGGCGTCTGGCGGCAGAGCATCGTTGCCGCAGACCAGCTCCGGACTCTCCCGGCCGCCCTCCGCGAGAGCCTGGACCGGGCCTTCCGCGTGGATACGATCGCCGCCGACGAAGTCACGGTGTCCGACAACGGGATGACCGAGAAGACGCTCCATCTTCTCTCCGACGGGGCGCTCATCGAGTCGGTGCTGATGCACTACCCGGCGCGCGGTTTCGGCCGCGCGCCTGCCGGCCGAGGCGGGCCGGATGCGCAGGCGAGACCGGACCACCGTGAGCGCCATACCCTCTGCATCTCGAGCCAGGCCGGCTGCGCGGTCGGTTGTCCGTTCTGCGCCACAGGCGAGCTCGGCTTCGGGCGCGACCTCGACACGGCCGAGATTCTCGATCAGGTGCGCCATGCCGCGCGCCGCCTCGCCGCCAGGGGCGCCCACCTGACCAACGTCGTCTTCATGGGCATGGGCGAGCCGCTCCTCAACCTGGACCGCGTGCTCGAGGCCGTGGCCGCCCTTTCGGACCCGCAAAGGTTCGGATTGGGCGCCCGCCACGTCGTGGTCTCGACCTCGGGCGTCGTGCCCGGGATCCGCCGCCTTACGCAACTCAACCCGCAGTTCACGCTGGCGATCAGCTTGCATGCCGCTCTCGACCCGCTGCGCGACGTTCTGGTCCCGCTGAACCGACGCTGGCCCGTGACTGAGGTCGTGGCGGCTGCCCGCGACCACGCCCGCACAACCGGCCGGCGCGTCAGCTACGAGTACGTGATGATTTCGGGTGTGAACGACACCGACGCAGACGCAGACACCGTGGCCGCTCTGTTGCGCGGCGACCTGGCCCACGTCAACCTGATCCCGATGAACCCCGTCGCCCACACACCGTGGCAGGCCAGCAGCCCCCAGCGGGTCACGCAATTCGCCGCGCGGCTGCACCAGGGTGGCGTCGGTGCGACGGTCCGCCGCAATCGCGGCCAGGACGCCGGCGCGGCCTGCGGCCAGCTCGCGGCCGATCGGGCGGGAGAGCCGCCCGCTCCCGCGGTGGCCCACCGCCGCGAGGTCATCGTCCGCCAGAGCGAGGCCGCCCTCCGAGGCGACCGCACCGCCGAGCGACTGCCCGTCGATCTCGAGGCGGCGGTCGCGAGCCAGACTGTGAAGCGCTGATGGCAACTCGCAGGACGCTCGTCAGCGCCAGCATCCTCGACGCCGATCTCACCAACCTCGCACACGATTCGTTCCAGGCGCTCAAGGCCGGCTCGGACAGGCTTCATCTCGACGTCATGGACGGCCATTTCGTTCCCAACATCACCTTTGGCCCGGCGGTGATCAAGCGCCTGCGACGCATCGGCAAGCAGCCCTTCGACGCCCACCTCATGATCTCGGAGCCGAGCCGCTACATGGACCAGTTCATAGATGCCGGCTGCGACTCGATCACCTTACACGTCGAGGTCGACGAGCCGATCGAGCCGACGCTGCGCAAGATTCGAAAGGCCGGGCGGCAGGCCGGCCTGGCGCTGAAACCCTCGACGCCGCTGTCTGCGCTGGAGCCGTACCGCGAGCTGATCGACATCGTCATGGTCATGACCGTCGAGCCCGGGTTCGGTGGGCAGTCTTTCATGAGAGACGTCGCCAGCAAGATCCTGCCAGCCCACAAGATCTTCCGGGATCGGGGGCCCGAGTTGCCGGGCGGACAGGTCCACGTGGACGGCGGCGTCAACCGCCAATCCGCGGAGCTGTGCGGCGGCCTTGCGGCGGAGGTGCTGGTCGTCGGTTCCACGCTGTGGAAGAAAAGCGTCGACATCGCCCAGGAGATTCGGCTGATCAAGGCCCTCGCAGATGAGGGCTACGAGAACGGCGCAGGCAGAGGCAAGGCCGCCATCCCGCACGATCAATGGGTGACGTTCACGACGCTTCCCCGGTCGGTCGGCAGGCGGCTGCTGACCGCCATGGAGGCAGCCGGCATTCCCGTCATTCAGCTGCGCGCCGACCGCATTGCGGGATCCGAGGGACCGCGAGACTACGAGTTGCTCATCCCGGCGGGCTGTGAGGCCGCCGCGATCGAGCGGTTCGGCGAAGCCCTCGGGAAGGCGCATGCGGACGCGAAGGTCCGGCGCGAGACGCCTGTCGGGGAGCGCCCGAAGCCAGGAGAGACTGCGTGAGCGAAGACACCGCCGTGGGCCGCGCACTGCCGTTGGGCGAGGCTCTGCCGGCGGGCGCCGTGGGCGCGGACGGCGCCGCGGCTGAGGTCGGCGGCGAGATACCGCCCGGTCATCTGGGACGTCGCAACGACCGGCTGCTGCTGGCCGCGGTCGCCTCCTACGCGGTCATCCTCTCGGTCCTCATGATCGCGCGCGGCATCTCGGTGACGCCCGAACTGATCGTCGTCGCCTTCGGCCTGGCCGCCCTGCTGCTCGGTCGCGGGAAGCTCTTCGTGCGCGATTGGATCCCGTTCCTGGCCCTGTTCTTCGCCTACGAGCTGATGCGTGGCTACGCCGACAAGTTCGGCCTGCCGATCCACGTCGCCGACATCATCTCGATGGAGCGGATCGTCGGCCTGGGCGGCCTGCCCACGAGCTTTCTGCAGCAGCTGCTCCACCAGGGCTCAGCGTCGGCCCCGGACAACCTGGCGACGCTCTCGGTCGTTTTCTACTTCCTGCACTTCCCGCTGCCGCTGGCGGTTGGGTTCCTGCTGTGGATCCACCAGCGGCGTCTGTACTACGACTACGTGGGCGCGCTGATCGTGCTCTCCATGGCGGCCTTCGTGACGTATCTACTGCTGCCGGTGGCGCCGCCGTGGTGGGCCGAGAAGTTCGGCTATGTGACGGGAGTCCTGCACTTGCGCGACACCGGATTCGATGGCCTGGTCCGTCTCTTCGGCTTCGGCAACTACTTCTACTCGTACTCGGTCTATAGCATCAGCTCCAACGACGTGGCGGCATTCCCGTCGCTCCATGCCGCGTATCCGTTCCTGGCGTTTCTCTTCGCCCGGCGGGCTTTCGGCAGGGCCGGCTGGCTGATGGCGGCCTACACGGCCTGCGTCTGGTTCGCCATCGTCTACCTGGGCGAGCACTGGGTCGTCGACATCGTCGGCGGCGTGGCGTACGCGTGGGTTGCGTATATGGCGATCCTGCACGGGCCCAGATGGGCGCGCAGGTTCATGGAGCAAGTGGCCGATGAGGAGATCGAAGCCGGCGTGGAGGCCGAGGACGCTGGCGACGCGGGTGCTCTGCGCCGGATCGGCCGCCGGGTGCGTTGGGCGCTGGTCGTCCAGGGGGCTGTGGTGGCCCTGCTCGGTCTCGCTCTCGCGTACGGGATGAGTACGCAGGGCTGGCTCGGTGGCTCGCACAGCGGGCTGTACATGGTGGCGTGGCTGGCGATCCTGGGCGGGCTGTGGCGGGGCGCAGCCGGCCTGGTCAGCCGCTGAGCCGCCGGGCGCAGGAGGGCCCGAGATGCGCGCGTTGCTGCAGCGGGTCTCCCGGGCGGAGGTCCGGATCGAGGGCAGGTCCGTCGCCTCGATCGGGCCGGGGCTGCTGATTCTGCTCGGCGTCGCGCCGGCCGACGACGAATGGGTCGCGGCGGGGCTCGCGGCCAAGGTCGCGGGGCTGCGGATCTTCGCCGACGCGGACGGCCTGACGAACCTGTCCGCCGCCGAGGTGGGCGGCGCAGCCCTGGTGGTCAGCCAGTTCACCCTGTACGCGGACTCGCGCAGGGGACGTCGCCCCTCGTTCATGGACGCCGCCGGGCCGGTCGTTGGCGAGCGGCTCTACGAGGTCTTCTGCGAGATTCTCGCCACCACCGGCATCCCCGTGGCCCAGGGCCGCTTCGGCGCCGACATGGCGGTCGAGCTGGTCAACGACGGCCCGTTCACGATCTGGCTCGACTCGGCAGAGCTCGGCCTGCAGCCGAAGCCCGCGTCCTAGGCCCCCGCGAAGTACGATCGGCGCCGAGCCTGGGGCTCGACGCCGAGATTGGGTGCGCGTATGACCCGGCCGGCGGCGGCCGGCTCGAGGCTACCGGGCGGCCCGCGAGAGCGTGCGCTGGCAGCGGGTGCAGACCAGGGTCTTCACCTGCTTGCCGTTCTGCTCGATGGTTGTCTGCTGGAGGTTTGGCCGGAAGCGCCGATGGGCGCGAACCCGGTTCATTCCGGACGACTGCGGGTTGAAGCCGTCCATGGAGACCTTCCCGCAGATGCCGCAGGAGCGAGCCATAGGATCCTCTCGGGTTCGTGGATTCAAGGAGCGACCCCGACCGGGGCCGACCGGGGCGGTATGATAGCACACCGTCTTCGCCTCCCAGGTTGAAGGTCGCACCCACATGCCCGAGCGTTCGGTGGCCGGCAGATCGATCGTAACGCGCCGCGCCATCGTCGACATCGTCCGAACGGCGGTTCAGAGCAGCTATGGCGTCACCGGCTTCAGCGACCCTTCGCTCGGACGCCGGCTCCTGCGCTGGATCGGCCTCGATCGACCCGGCATCCAGCTCACCACCGAAGACGGCCTGCGGCTGGACCTCTACGTCAAGGTGGCCTTCGGGGTGCCGGTCGCGGAAGTCGCGCGCCAGGTCGATTCGGCCGTTCGCTACTCCCTCCGCAAGGTGGTCGGGGTCGAGGTGGCCAGCATGACGATCCACGTCGACGGCCTCGGGTACCAGCCCATGGCGGTGGAGCGAGCCGAGGCGATCGAAAGGGAGTCCAGCGACCTGGTCGAATCCGGCCGCGAAGTCGCCGCGGAGACGAGCGGAGCAGACCAGGCTCACAAGACAGCGGCCGAGGGGGGAACGGCTCCGAGACGACGCAGGACCAGATGACGTATCGAGTCCCCCGATGACCCGCCGAGTTGGTGACGGAGCCGGTCTCCTGGCGGCCTTCCGAGCCGCGGTCGACAACCTCGCCGACCACGTCGATGAGGTCAACGCCCTCAACGTCTTCCCCGTGCCCGATGGCGACACCGGCAGCAACATGCTGGCCACGGTGCGCGCCGCCCTGGCCGAGGCGGAGGGAGTGGCGGGCCAGTCGGCCGATCGAGTTGCCACGGCGATCAGCTTCGGCGCACTCATGGGCGCCCGCGGGAACTCCGGTGTCATCGCCTCGCAGATCTTCCGGGGCATGGCCGAGGCGCTGGGCGGGAAGGAGCGTTTCGACGGCGCGGATCTGGCGCGGTCGCTGACGCAGGGAACGGCCACCGCCTACAAGGCGGTCGTCAAGCCGGTCGAAGGCACGATCCTGACGGTGATCCGCGAGGCGTCGGCGGCCGCCGTGGTCGTGGCCGAGGAGGGGGCGGATCTCGAGACGGTCCTGGTTGCGGCGGTTCGGGGGGCGGAAGAAGCCGTAGCGAAGACGCCGTCTCTGCTGCCGGTCCTGCGCGAAGCGGGCGTGGTCGACGCCGGAGGACAGGGCCTGTTCCGGCTGCTGCAGGGAGCGCTCAACTACATCGTCGCCCACAACCCCGCCCCGGCTCCAGCGGCGGGCCGGAGGGCAGCGCGCGGGCGCACGGTCGCGCCGGAGGCCCCGGCCGACGAGGGCTTCGGCTACGAGACGATGTTCCTGCTCCAGGCGCGCGAGAAGCTGCGCGACAAGCCTCTGGACATCGATCGGCTGAGGACTGAGCTCGAGCGAATGGGCGACTCGGTCCTGGTGGCCGGCGACGGGCGAACGGTCAAGGTCCACGTCCACAGCGACCGACCGGACCAGATCATCGCGCTCGGACTGTCGATGGGGTCGCTGACGCGGATCACAGTGGAGAACCTCGATTCACAGAGCCAGGAAGCCCGCGAGGAGCGGGAGGCCGAACTGAGCGTCGGCCAGCTCGTGGCGCATGTCGGGGCGGTGGACGGGGCTGGGACCGGGGTTCATGGCGCCGGCCACGGGCGTGGCGGTCACCATGAGGGGCGGCCCCACGTCGACCTCGAGACATACGGCGCGGAGATGGAGGCGGCGCCGGTCGGCACGAACGGGTCGAACGGGACGGGCAACGGGGCGGCGGTGCAGGAGACGGTCCCTCTGGCCGTCGTGGCGGTGGCCGCCGGCGACGGGCTGGCTCGCATCTTCGACTCGTACGGCGTGGCCGCGGTCGTGCACGGCGGCCAGACCAACAACCCGTCCACGGGTGAGCTGCTCGACGCGGTCGAGAGGATCGCCGCGGACGAGATACTGCTGCTGCCGAACAACCCGAACGTGGTCCTGGCGGCGCGCCAGGCCGCGGAGATGACCAGCCGCAGGGTGCGGGTCGTCCCCACCCGCAACGCCGCCGAGGGCTTCGCGGCACTTCTCGCCCTCGATCCGGGTCGCGACGCCACGGCCAACGCCGAGTTCATGACCCTGGCCGGTCGGGCGGTCCAGACCATCCAGGTCACGGAGGCAGTACGAGATGCCATGATCGGCGGCCGAAGGGTCCGCATGGGTCAGACGATCGTGCTGGACCCGGACGACGGCCTGCTGGCGGTGAACAACGATCGAATGAAGGCCGTGCTGGCAGCCCTGCGGGCGCTCGAGCCCGGCTTCGAGCTGGTGACGATCTACTACGGCGACGGCGCCGACCTGGCCGAAGCAGAGGGCGTGGCCAGGCGGATAGGGGAGTTGCGTCCCGGCGTGGAGGTTGAGGTGATCCACGGCGGGCAGCCCCACTACCGGTACCTCATCGCGGCCGAGTAGGGCAGTGGCAACACGGGGGCCCGGGCGTGCCATTTCGCGTGGGGGCCCCTCCAAGGTCAGCGTACCGCGCGGTCCCGTGGGACCCGCAACGAAGATCGGGGAGAGCGGCTTCGTCGGCGCGACGGTGCTGCGGCGAGTGGGGCCTCGGCTCGGCATATTCACCGTCCGGGACCTGCTCTTCCACCTGCCTCGCCGCTACGACGACCTGCGCGCCCTGAGCACGGCCCGCGAGCTGGCCTGGATTCCGGACGGCGAGCCGGCCAGTGCCAGGCTGCAGGTCCGGGGCATTCGCGTGGCCCCGACCTTCCGGCGCCACGTCGAGCGGACGACCGTCCATCTGGGCGACGAGACGGGCGAGGCCGAGGCCACCTGGTTCGGGCGGCGCTTCATCGCCAACCGGCTGCACGAAGGTCAGTGGATCGTGATCAGCGGCAAGATCCGGCGCCGCGGGTTCATCACCAGCTTCGCCAACCCCGAGTTCCAGCCGGACGACGGCTCGGCCCTTCTGCACGCCGGCCGCATCGTGCCGGTGTACAGGCTCACCGCGGGGTTGACGGCGGCCACTCTCCGGCGGGCCATCCGGCAGGCGCTGGACACGGTCGGGCCGACGTACCCGGAGTATCTGCCCGCCGAGGCGCATGCGGTCGCGGGACCGGCCGGGGCCGAGAGCAAGGCGGTTGCCCTTGGGAGCGCCGGAGCTATGCCCATCTCTGCGGCACTGGAGAACGCCCACTACCCGGAGGACTTCCCCCGGCGCGATGCCGCCCTTGGCCGTCTCGGCTTCGACGAGTTGCTGGCGTTGCAGGTGGGCATGGTGGCGCGCGACCGGCAGCGCCGCGTGGCCGTCGGCGAACCTGTGACGGCGTCGGCGGCGCGTGTACGAGAGGCCGTCGAAGCCGTGGAGGCGGCGCTGACCGAGCAGATCCGCGCCCGCGGGGCAGCGGAGCCGGCCCGGCTGACCCCGGACCAGGCGGCGGCAGTGGAGTCGATCGTGGCGGACCTGGCCCAGCCGCGGCCGATGATGCGACTCCTCCAGGGTGATGTCGGATCGGGCAAGACGGCGGTCGCGGCGCTGGCCCTGGTCTTCGTGGCGGACGCCGGGCGGCAGGGAGCGCTGCTCGCGCCCACGGATCTGCTCGCGCGCCAGCACGCCGTGGCGCTGCGCCGGCTCGTGGAGCCTCTCGGCCACGGGGTGACGCTGTTGACCGGGTCGCTCCCCGCCGGTGAGCGCCGCCAGGCCCTCAAGCTCCTCGCCGAGCCGCCCGCGGAAGGAAGCCTGCTGGGCCTCACCAGTGGCCGGATCGTCGTCGGCACGCACGCGCTCGTCGAGGAGGCGGTCCAGTTCGGCGATCTGGCCCTGGCAGTGGTAGACGAGCAGCACCGCTTCGGCGTCGCTCAGCGCGAGGCGCTGGGCGCCAAGGGGCGCTCGCCCCACGTGCTGCTGATGACGGCCACGCCGATCCCGCGGACCCTCGGCCAGATCATGCTGGCCGACCTCGACGTATCGGATCTGCGGACTCCACCGGCCGGGCGGCTGAAGGTCAGAACCGGTATCCGCCACACCGACGACCTCGCCGGGACAGCGGCGGATCCGTCGAAAGGCGCATACCAGCTCATCGTTCGGGAGGTTCGGAACGGGCATCGGGCCTTCGTGGTGGTCCCGCTGGTGGAGGAGGACGAGGAGTCGGCTGCTCGCTCTGCCGACGAGGTGGCCGCGGCGCTGCCGGGTCAGCTGGAGGAAGCCGCCGCGCGAACGGGAGAGCCTGCCGAGCCGGCCCCGCGCGTCGGCGTGGTGCACGGCCAGATGAGGGCCGCCGAGCGGGACGCGCGGATGGACCGCTTCCGCCGCGGCGAGCTCGACGTGCTGGTGGGGACGACGGTGCTGGAGGTCGGCGTCGACGTGCCTGAGGCTACGGTCATGTTGATCCTCGACGCCGATCGCTTCGGCCTGGCCCAGCTTCACCAGCTGCGGGGTCGCGTGGGTCGGGGAGAGGCCCAGGCGTACTGCATCCTGGTGTCGGAGTCCAACGACGAGACGGCGAGGGCCCGATTGGACGCGCTGGCCACTCACAACGACGGCTTCGAGCTGGCCGAGCTCGACCTGGAGTTGCGACGCGAGGGCGAGCTGCTGGGCCTGCACCAGAGCGGCCTGCCCACCCTGCGAATCGCGTCGCTGCGGAACAAGGAGGACCGTGAGCGCGCGGCCCGGGCGCGTGCCGTGGCAGAGCGGCTGCTCGACGAGCGAGGCGCGCTGCTGCCCGGCCACGACGACCTCGCGGCGGAGCTGCGGGACGGCTGGCTGGCCCGGGTGGGCGCGGGCGAGGTTCTGGCGGAGGTCGACGACGCGGCCAAACCGGCCCCGGGACCCTCCGCCCACCGCCTCGGAAGGGCTTCGGGCGCGCCCGAATGAGCGAGGCCGGAAGGGTCATCGCCGGCACGGCCAGGGGGACGCGCCTGGTCGCGCCCGGCGCGGGTACCAGGCCCCTCGGCGATCGAGTGAAGGAAACCCTCTTCGCGATCCTGGATCCGGACCTGCCGGGCGCGCGGGTTCTCGACCTGTTCGCCGGCTCGGGTGCCGGCGGTATCGAAGCCCTGTCGCGGGGAGCGGCTCACGCGGTCTTCGTGGAGCGCGACGCCATGGCCGTCCGCGTCATCGGTGAGAACCTCACGAGGGCCCGCCTCGCCGAGCGGGGCCACGTAGCCCGCGCCGACGCGCTCTCCTACCTGGGCGAGAGAGCCGCCGCCGACGGTCCGTTCGACATCGTCCTGATCGACCCGCCGTACGCCGAGCCCAGGCTTCTCGAGTCGGCCCTTGCCCGGCTGGCGGCACCGCCGGCGCCGTTTCTCACGGCCGCGGCGTGGGTCGTGGCCAAGCACTTCTGGCGGACCCCTCCACCTGCGGCCCTGGGGCTGCTAGCATCGGTGCGAACCCGACGGTTCGGCGAGACCGTCTTGACGTTTTACCGTCAGACGGGCACCGCGCCCCGGGTAGCGGAAGAGTCGGTCGCCGTCACCCCGGATCGACCCACCGCCGAGTCGGAGGAGGCAGCCAGGTGAGGATCGCCGTCTACCCGGGCTCGTTCGACCCGATGACGAACGGTCACCTCGATGTCGTCGCCCGCGCGGCCGCCGTCTTCGACCGGGTCGTTTTCGCCGTGCTGGTCAATCCGCGCAAGTCGGAGCCGATCTTCCCGACCGACGTTCGGCTGGCAGTCATTCGAGAGGCGGTCGACGAGTCCTGCGCGGCCGATGTTGCCGCCCGCATCGACGTCGAGTCGTTCGACGGCCTGACCGTCGACTTCTGCCGCCGGCGCGGGGCGAACTTCGTCGTGCGGGGCCTGCGCGCCATATCTGACTTCGAGTCGGAGCTCCAGATGGCCCACATGAACCGGAAGCTGGACCCGGAGGTCGACACGGTCTTCTTCATGAGCGCCCTGGAGCACAGCTACCTGAGCTCCAGCCTGGTCAAGGAGATTGCAACTTTCGGTGGCGACGTCACCCAAATGGTGCCTCCGGCCGTTGCCAGGCGTCTGGCGGCCCGGGCACCGAGTCTATAATCGACCAAACCGGCAGCCCGCGACCTCGCCCCAGGAGGGCCCGTCCGATCGACATCACCCATCTCGTCGAACGACTCGAGGAGCTGCTGGCGGACGGCCGGAAGCTCCCGTTCAGCGGCAGCGTCCTGGTCGATCAGGCATTCGCGCTGGACCTGATCGATCAGCTGCGGCTGGCCATCCCCGAAGAGATCAAGACCGCCAAGAGGGTCAACTCGGAGGTGGATCGGCTGCTGGAGCAGGCGCGCGAGGAAGCGGAGCAGATCCTCGCCCGCGCCCAGGAGCAGGCCACCTACCTGATTGAAGAGCGCGAACTGACGCGTCAAGCGGAGGAGATGAGCCTCGAGATCGTGCGCCAGGCGCGATCCGAAGGTGAGGCCGTGCGACGCGGCGCGGACGACTACGCCGCCGACGTGCTCTCCAAGCTCGAGGTGGAGGTGATGCGCACCCTCAAGAGCATCAGGCTGGGGCTGGATCTGCTCGACGAGAGGCGCGCCGTCCCCGCTGTCGCGGACAGCACCGATGGAGAGGGGGCGCTCGATGAGTACGACGAGTCGGCAGGCGCAGAGCAGCCAATCCGCCGCTGAGGCTCTGACATTCAACGTAGCGGGCCTGCTCGGCGAGCCCCTAGGGGCGATCCGCGATCTCGATATCGACTCGCCGCCGCTGGACCTGGGTCCGGACCTGCGTCAGAGCCGTGGCCTGTCCGGGAGGTTGCGCCTGACCCGGACGAACCGCGGCCTTCTGGTCAAGGGCAGGCTCGTCACCTCGCTGGCGCTGGCCTGCAGTCGCTGCCTGCGCGACATCGACTATCCGGTCGACCTCGAGCTCGAGGAAGAAGCTCTGCCGACCATCGACATCGCGACCGGTCTCCCGATCGATACGACGGCCGAGCCCGACGCCCTCCGCCTGACGGATCACCACGAGCTGGAGCTGGAGGAGGAGGCCCGCGAGGGCATCCTGCTGGCCGAGCCCATCGCGCCGCTATGCGGGCAGGACTGCCCGGGGCTGTGCGTCGTCTGCGGGACGGAGCTGGGCAGCGGCCCGCACGACCACCCCGACGCGGACATCGATCCGCGGTTGGAGGCGCTGCGCCAGTTTCAGACGCCGGACGAGGGCTGAGCCGGCCGACCCCGTTTCCACCTCACGAGGGAGACGCGCCGTCCGCTATAGTCGGAGAACCGGTCCCAAGTCCGTCACGAACCGTCGCTTGGCGCGATCGATCCCGGGCAGACAAGCCGGCAGGAGGCCCACGTGTCCGACGAGCTCATTCATCCCGAGGAAGTGAGTTCGGCCTCGCTCAAGCAGCTCTTCGACGAGGCCTACATGGAGACGTCGATCGACAGCGACGGCGACGTGCGAATCAAGGACAAGTACAGCTGCTTCCTGCGCCCCGACGCCGACGGCAAGATGGTCGCCGTCTACGCGATCTTTGGCGTCAATGAAAGCGCTCAGCCGGCCGCCAAATTGGAATTCGTGAACCGGGTCAACGACCAGGTCAAGCTCATCCGAGCCTCGGTCATGGGCGACGGTCGGTTCTTCTTCGACTACTACATCTCGGTCGATGGCGGCATCACCAAGCGGGCCGTTGTGATGGTCGTCCGGCGCTTCCTCTCCTGCATCGAGGCGGCGATGGCGCAGGACACCGGCAACGTCGTCGCCTAGTCGGGAACCGTCCGCAGAGGCTCTCCGGCCGACGCCGGGGCTCTCGTTTCTGCGGCGGTCGGTCCCGACCTTGGAGACGCTGCGCAGTCGCTAGACTTCCATCATGCGGTCATTTCACGCTCCGAGGGGCACCCGCGACCTCCTGCCCGAGGTCAGTTCCGCTCTGAATCGACTCGAGGGAGTCGCCCGCTCGCTTTCCGGCCGCTACGGCTACCGCGAGATGGAGATCCCGATGTTCGAGCAGACGGCCGTCTTCGAGCGCGGGATCGGCGAGGTGACGGACGTCGTCGAGAAGGAGCTATTCCGGCTGGCGCCCAGAAGCGAGGAGGCAGAGGCGTGGGCGCTCCGACCCGAAGCGACGGCAGGCATCGTTCGGGCGTTCGTGCAGCACGGAATGCAGACCTGGCCGCAGCCGGTGAAGCTGACCGTGGTTGGGCCGATGTTCCGCTACGACCGGCCGCAGGCGGGCCGCTACCGCCAGTTCTGGCAGTGGGACGCGGAGGCGATCGGCGATCCGGGCCCGGCCGTCGATGCCGAGATGATCGAGATGGGATACCGCTTCTACGTGGAGGCGGGCGTGCCCGACGTGCAGGTCCTGCTCAACTCCATCGGCGACGGGTCGTGCCGGCCGGCGTACCTGGAGCAGCTGACGGCCTACTTCCGCCGCCACGAGGCGGAGCTGCCCGAACTGGAGCGGCGGAGGCTCGATACGAACCCGCTGCGCCTGCTCGACTCGAAAGACCCCGCGATGGCCGCGCTGGTGGCTGCGGCTCCCAAGATGGGCGATTGCCTGTGCGAAAGCTGCGCCGCCCACTTCGCCGCCGTTCGCGCGCACCTCGAAGCCGTCGGCGTGCCCTACAGGGTGTCACCGACACTGGTGCGCGGCCTGGACTACTACACCCGGACAGCCTTCGAGTACTACCGCCGCGGCGCCGAGGGGCAGCAGCAGGCGCTCGGCGGCGGCGGCCGCTACGACGGATTGGTGGAGCTGCTCGGCGGGCGACCTGCGCCAGGCATCGGCTTTGCCCTGGGGCTGGACCGAGTGCTGCTGGCGCTCGACGAGACCGGGGCCACGGCCGCGGTTGAGGCGCCGCCGCTGGCGGTCGTCGTTGGGGCGGATCCGGCCGACACCATCTCGCGCCTGCGGGTGGCCGGCCTGCTACGCACCGAGGGACTGTGGGTGCGCGCCGAGCTGGCTACGCGCAAGCTCGGGCGGCAGCTTGAGACGGCCTCGCGCGACCACGCCCACTTCGCGGTGATCATCGGCGACGAGCTGGCGGAGGGTAACGTCCAGCTCAAGGACCTCGAAGCGGGCACTCAGCGACTGGTACCCCTCGCGGAGCTAGCGCGCGAGCTCGCCCGCGCGGCGAAGAGCCACCACCACGGGTAGCGTGCGTTCGACGAGGTCGTGATCCGCCGAGGCCGAGGGAACGAATCTCGGGCGTAGGCAGCTGCGGGGGACGTGGCCGTGAACGAGGGAGAACAAAGACCGCAACGACGATCGTGGCCCTACGTCTTGCTGGCCGCCGTTCTGGCGGTCGTGCTCGTTGGGGGCCTGGCGTTTGTCCTGTGGCCGAGTGCGGCACCCGGCGGAACCGCAGCGCCATCCGGCATCGCCCAAGCGTCACCCTCGGCTATGCCGTCGCTGCCCGGTACGCCGGGGCATTTTGACGACGGCGAGTTCTCGTTCGACTACCCGACGGACTGGCCGGTGCTCGCCGGCAGCAACCACGGCGCCACTGGGGCCCTGGATGTCCTGGCCGTGTTGGGCATCGGCAACTGGAAGGAGAGCTGCCAGAGCGGCGCCGAAGGAACCATGTCCTGGTTCCAATGCGGCACCGACTCGGTGGACGTCCCGCCCGGCGGCGTCGTAGTCAAGGTCTACCTTTGGTATGGCGGGCCCGCGGTGCCCTGTCGCGGGGACACGCAAGCCAATGCCACCTTCGGCTCTCTGGCTGTGCGCAAGATCGTCGACGGCACCGTGACTTCCTGGGAGATCCGGTTCCCCGGAAATGAGTTCGGCCAACCGAACAACGTCTTCGTAGAGGCCCATACGAGCAACCCGACCGAGCTGGCCCGCGCCGAACAGCTGGTGGGGAGCTTCCGCTGGCTCGAGACCTCGGGCAGCTACGGATGCTCGGCCGCACCGCCTACAGGCCCGCCGGGCCCAAGCTAGGCGGATCGCTCCCGGTGGGATTGCCCCACGTTCGGATACGATGCGTGGCATGAGTGAGCCCAGCCCATCTTCCACATCGCCCGAGATTGCCTTCAGCCTGGCCACGTCCTACCGCGACGCCACATGCGGCGAGCTGCGCGCCGACGACGCCGGGCGCGAAGTCCGCGTCGCCGGGTGGGTCCATCGCCGGCGGGACCACGGCCACCTGATCTTCCTGGACCTGCGGGATCGGTACGGGATCACCCAGGTCGTGGTCGACGCGGACGAGTCGGCGGCCGCGCATAAGATCGCCAGCCGGGTCCGCAACGAGTTCGTGGTCGGGATCGAAGGCACCGTCGCCCGCCGTTTCGCCGGCAAGAAGAACGACGAGCTGCCGACGGGCCAGATCGAGCTTCGGGCCGCCAGGGTCGAGATTCTGAGCGAGGCCGAGACGCCGCCCTTCTACATCAACGAGCCCGACGCTCCCGTCGACGAGAGCCTGAGGCTGAAATACCGCTACCTCGACATTCGGCGCCGCCCGCTGCTGGAGCGTCTTCTGCTTCGCTCCGCTCTGGTGAGGGCGATCCGCGAGGCCCACCACAAGGCCGGCTTCGTGGAGGTCGAGACGCCGATACTGCTCAAGTCCACGCCCGAGGGGGCGCGCGACTTCATCGTCCCAAGCCGCTTCCAGCCGGGCAGCGTGTACGCCTTGCCCCAGAGCCCTCAGCAGCTCAAGCAGCTATTGATGGTCGCCGGCATGGACCGCTACTTCCAGATCGCCCGCTGCTTCCGCGACGAGGACCTGCGCGGCGACCGCCAGCCGGAGTTCACCCAGCTGGACCTGGAGATGAGCTTCGTCACCGAAGAGCGGGTCATGGACTTCGTCGAAGCGATGATCGTCGAGGTCAGCCGGGCGGTCGTGCCGGACCGGCCGATCCAGCAGCTGCCGTTCCCACGCATCGACTACCACGACGCGATCGAGCGCTTCGGCTCCGACAAGCCGGACCTTCGTTTCGGCATGGAGCTGGTGGATCTCGCGCCGGCTCTGGGGGAGGGGAGCACGGGCTTCCGCGTCTTCGACGAGGCATTGGGCGCGGGAGGGCGGGTCAAGGCGATCGTGGCTCCGGGGATGGCGGAGTCGAGCCGCTCCCAGATCGACGAGCTGACCGAGTTGGTGCGCCGTCACGGGGCAAAGGGCCTGGCCCACATCTCCGTGGGCGCGGACGGGGCGGCGCACTCGCCGATCGCGAAGTTCCTTGGCGACGAGCGGGTCGCAGCCGTCGCCGGTGCGGCAGCGGCCAAACCGGGCGACCTGATCCTGGCCGTCGCCGACGCGAATCACGAGCTCGTGGCGGACGTTCTGGGTCGCCTCCGCCAGGAATTGGGCCTGCGGCTCGGTCTGGCCGATCCCAACGTCCTGGCCTACTGCTGGGTCTTCCATTTCCCGATGTACCAGTGGGACACCGAGCGGGGCCGCTGGGATGCCACCCACAACCCGTTCAGCGGCGTGGTCCCGGAGGACGAGGAGCTGCTGGTGACAACCTCGGGCGATCTGTACGTGCCTTCGCGTCTGGACCCGGCCGGTCGGGCGCGGGCGATGCAGTACGACATTGCCCTGAACGGCTGGGAGCTCGGCGGCGGATCCGTCCGGATCCACAAGCGTGAGCTGCTGGAACGGAGCTTCGCCCTCCAGGGCTATTCGCTCGAGAAGATGCACGAGTTGTTCGGTGGGATCCTCGAGGCCTTCGACTACGGGGCGCCGCCGCACGGCGGAATCGCGATGGGCATCGACCGTTGGGCGGCCCTCTTCTCGTATCAGACCAACATCCGGGAGGTCATGGCGTTCCCGAAGACCCAGTCCGGAACCGACTTGATGCTGGAAGCCCCTTCACAGCCCGACCCAGAGCAGTACGCTGAACTTGGCTTGCGGTTCGTGGGCGTTCCGCCGCAGCAAACCGGTGGCCGCTGAGGCAGGATACTCGGAGACGGCCGCGCGGCCGAACAGGAGAGCGGGGATGGATTCGGGAACGGAATCAGGAACGGAACCGGGAACCGAACAGAGATATGTTCGCTGCCGGCGCTGCCACGGCGTTTTCGAGGCGGGGCTTCCGAACTGCACTAGGTGCGGAGCAGCCTACGTCCCGTTGCCCGATGCCCAGGAGGCCCAGGCCGGTTCGTACGCGGAAAAGTACATGGGCTCGGAGTTTGCCCCGCCGCCGGACGTTCCCTCCCCGGAAGTGCCGAGGAATCGGTCGGGGATGGGCCTTCTGCTTGCGATCGGCGCGGGTCTGGTCGTGACGGCCGTTGCCCTGGGTGCATTGGTGCTGATGGGCGCCCTCGACACGCCCGCTCCCACGCCCCGCGGGGACGTTGTGGTGGCCAAGCCGGCGACGCCGACGCCGGTGCCGACCCTGCCGCCGATCGTGGCCAAGACGCTCGACCAGCTGGCCGATCCGAACCTGAACATGCACGTCTCCATCCGAACGACCGTCTCGGTGAATGCCCGGGTGAACGGACGCTCGCAATCGGTGGTCGTGAACATGGAAGTCGACTGCGCGGGCGGAAACGAAGCGGGCACGGACCAGACCGGCGGCACCACCTACGAGTGGCGCCTGGTGAATGGCGTCTACTACCTGCGACGGCTGCCCACCGGAACGTGGAAAGCCCAGAGTGGGTCCTCTCCCTTCGTCGTCCTGAGCCCGCTGTTCTCGCTGAGGGAAACCCGGCAGCTTCAGTACGATGGCTCGGACGAGAAGAACGGAGTGAAGGCCGACAAGCTGGAGAGCACGGGCTGGTGGACGCCGGATGCCGGCAAGTTGAGCGGCATGGACGTGGCCACGCTGAACATCAGCCCGCAGCACACGAAGCTCACGTTATGGGTCGCCAGTGACGGCGCGCCTGTGTACGCCACCTTCAGAGCTTGGACGGATGCGAGCGACGGCACCAACCTGCTCGACATCACGACGACGTACGCGTTCTCGCAGCAGGGTGCGGTGACTCCGATCCCGTCGCCGACGATCAAGTAGGGAGACGCCGGCCCTCTGCGACCCTGGCGGTCGGCGGGCTAGCTGGGAGGGTCTCCAGCCTGCGCGGCCAGGGCCGAGTTCCAGTCGGGCGGCGGACCGCCGGCCGGCTCGGGCGGGCCCTGGTAGCTGGGCAGATCGCGGCGAGGCGTCCCAATGTCGTGGACGATCCCCGGATCGCCGAGCTCGATCTGCCGAACCGGGACGCCCGCAGCCATCAGGGATTGCACCGCCTCTTCGCCGTGCTGGCCTGACAGGGCGGCCAAGCGGTCGACCAGGGCCACGGGGATGAGTATCGGAAAGCCGGGCTGCCCGCCGTAGGCGGGCCTGACGATTGCGTCGGGAGTGGCCCCGTGCGCCTCGACCAGAGATGTGACTGTCTCCGGATCGACCCACACGAACTTGAAGGGCCAGAGCAGCGCGGCCGAGGTCTCCGCCACCGTGGCGATCGCCGTCCGCATCCCGCGCACGAACCAGGCGATGCCACGTGGCTCGTCCGGCGTCGGGCTGGCCAGCGTGACCCCCAGATCCGCGACCGCCTGACGCATCTCTTCGGGAACCTCGGGCGCGACGACCACGGTGGGCAGCGCGCCCCCGGACCACGCCACCTGGGCCACCCGGCGGAGAGCGGGTTCGCCATCGGCCGGGGCGAGGGCGACCGGCGGCTCGGGGACGAGGATTACGGCGGCAACGGTCATCGGCACTCTCCTGGGCCCGAGTGTAGCGCCTGGCGAGCGAGGGGCAAATCCGGTCCCGCGGCGCCTCCTCACACGCGACTGTGCGACAATTCGCCCGCCCATGAGTGACTCACCCGGTTCCGCCACGCCCTCGACCCCCGGTTCGGCCACGCGCGCCGATGTCCGGAACCTGGCCATAGTCGCTCACGTCGACCACGGCAAGACCACGCTCGTCGACGCCATGCTCCGACAGGCCGGAGCCTTCCGCGCCAACCAGATCGTCGTCGATCGAGTCATGGACTCCAACGACCTGGAGCGAGAAAAGGGGATCACGATCCTCGCCAAGCAGACCGCGGTCGACTACGACGGGATTCGCCTCAACATCGTCGACACGCCCGGCCATGCCGACTTCGGTGGAGAGGTCGAGCGCAGCCTGAACATGGTCGACTCGGTCCTGCTCCTGGTCGACGCCGCGGAGGGGCCGCTGCCGCAGACGCGCTACGTCCTGCAGAAGGCGATGTCTCACAGCCTGCCGGTGGTCGTGGCGATCAACAAGATCGACCGTTCGGACGCCCGTCCGGCGGAGGTTCTCGATGCCGTCTATGAGTTGTTCATGGACCTCGGCGCGAGCGCCGGGCAGATCGACTTCCCGGTCGTTTACACGAACGCCAAGACCGGCACGGCGACGCTCGACGTGGCCCATCCGGGCACGGACCTGCGCCCGCTGTTCGAGCTGCTGATCGAGCACACGCCGCTGCCGCGGTACGTGCCGGATCACCCGCTGCAACTCCTCGTTACCAATCTCTCGGCCAACGACTACGTGGGCCGGATGGCGATCGGGCGAATCTGGAACGGCACCGTCAAGATGGGCCAGAAGATCGTGATCGTGCGGGAAGAGGCCGAGGACACGGCCGGTTCGGTCGAGCCGGGGCGGACGGTGACGCTCACCGGCACGGTCACCAGCCTCACTACGGCCCACGGCATCGAGCGAGTCGACATCGCCGAGGCCAGGGCGGGCGATATCGTGGCCGTGGCCGGCATCCCCGACGTGACCATCGGCGACACGATCACCGACCCGGGCGACCCGCGGCCGATGCCGCGCCTGGACATGGACGCGCCCACGCTGCACATGACCTTCGGGGCGAACACCTCGCCACTCTCGGGTCGCGAGGGGCGGTACGTGACCAGCCGCCACATCCGCCAGCGCCTGGACCGCGAGGTCCTGGGGAACGTCTCGATCGAGTTCTCCCCGACGGAGTCCGCCGACACGTACGAGGTCCGGGGCCGGGGCGAGCTGCAGCTGGCCATCCTGATCGAGCAGATGCGCCGCGAGGGCTACGAGCTGCAGGTCAGCCGGCCCGAGGTCATCCTGCGCGAAATCGGCGGCGAGACGCAGGAGCCTTACGAGCGCATCACCGTGGACATCCCGCCCGACTTCATCGGGCCCGTCCAGGCGGCTCTGGCGGACCGCAAGGCGCGCCTCGAGCAGATGACTACCGATGCCGACGGGCGCGTCCGGATGGAGTACGTCATTCCGGTTCGCGGGTTGATCGGCTTCCGGGGACAGCTGCTCACGGACACCAGGGGCACGGCCCTGATGCACCAGATCGGCGAGGGCTACGGCCCGTGGGCCGGCGAGGTCACCCATCGCACCACCGGGGTGATCGTGGCCGACCGAGCGGGCGTCTCGAACGCCTACGCTCTCTTCAACGCCCAGGAGCGTTCGGCGCTTTTCGTGGGCGCCGGCGCCGATGTCTACGAGGGGATGATCATCGGCGAGAACTCCCGCCCCGACGACATGGACGTGAACGCGACCAAAGAGAAGAAGTTGACCAACATGCGGACCCACGCCCACGACGAGGCCCTCCGCCTGACGCCGCCGCGCGAGCTGACCCTCGAGTCGGCGATCGAGTTCATCGGCGGCGACGAGCTGGTCGAGGTGACGCCCAAGTCGATCCGATTGCGCAAGCGCGTGCTTTCGCAGCATGACCGGCGCCGCATCGCCGGGCGGGAATACGAGCGAGCCATGGCGGAGCGCGACGGGCGCTAGCCCGGTCAGCTCTTGCTGGCCAGGCTTTATCCTCTGCCGTACTCAGGCCGGGTCGGGACCCTGTTCCCGGGCGTGGCAACGGGTGGGAGGCGAGATGAAAGACCGGGGCGATCGGGCAATCCCACTGGCGAGATCGGCCGCGTGGGGGTGCCTGGTCGCCGTTCTGGTCAGCTTCGGGGGATTGCCGTGCTGGGGGCTATGCCCTCCTGATCAACGCGACGGCCATGAGGGTTGACTTCGGTCCGCTGCCGCTGATGTCCTACTGGCACACGAGCGCAGTCTGGGGTTTCCAGCCCGAGTGGGGTGTGGCGGTGCTGGGGGCTATCGAGGCGATGGCAGGAGCCTGGCGCTCGATCCGCCGCCAACCGGCCCGAACGCCCTGACAGATGCGCCGGGCGGCGCCTTGTCGGCCGGAAGGTGGCCGCCCCGCCTCGGCGTACAATCTGGGAAATGCCGATCTACCTCGACCACGCCGCCACCACACCGCTGCGGCGCGAAGCGCTCGAGGCGATGCTGCCGTACCTGACGGAGCACTTCGGCAACGCGTCCTCGCCGCACGCGTTTGGACGGGTGGCACGTGCCGGCCTAGACGAGGCCCGCGAGCGGGTTGCGCGAGCCATAGGCGCCCAGCCGCGCGAGATCGTCTTCACCTCGGGTGGCAGCGAGTCGAACAACCTCGCCGTGAAGGGCGCCTCCTGGGCTGGCAAGGCGCGCGGCCACCGCATCGTGACAACGGCCGTGGAGCATCACTCCGTCGGCCACACCATGCGCTACCTGGAGAAGTTCGGCTTCGAGATCGTCGAGCTGCCCGTCGACCGCTACGGGCGAGTGGACCCGAACGAGATCGAGGCCGCGATCACCCCCCGGACGATCCTGGTCAGCGTGATGCTCGCCAACAACGAGGTGGGCACGATCCAGCCGATTCCGGAGATTTCCGCGCGAGTACGGCGCCACAAGGGCGTCCTGCTCCACACGGACGCCATCGGCGCCGCCGCCCATCTCCCGATCGACGTGGCGGCGCTGGACGTCGACCTGCTCTCCCTGGCGGCGCACAAGTTCGAGGGGCCCAAGGGCGTCGGTGCGCTGTACGTCCGGCATGGGACGAACATCCTCGCCCAGCAGCAGGGAGGCGCTCAGGAACGCTATCGCCGTGCCGGGACCGAGGACGTCGCCGGGGTCACGGGCATGGCGGCCGCGCTGGAGCTGGCCGTGGTCGAACGCCCGAAGGTCGGGCCCCAGGTGAGCGCGCTGCGTGAGGCCCTGGCGGCGCGGCTGCTCGGTATCGAAGGCGTTCAGGAGACCGGCCATCCGGTCGAGCGGCTGGCAAACAGCCTCTCGATCAAGGTCGCCGGGCTCGATGGCGCGGCCCTGGCGATGGCGCTCGACCTTGCCGGGCTCGCCTGCTCGACCGGCTCGGCGTGCGTGACCGGATCGACTGACGTGAGCCATGTGCTGACGGCGATGGGCTATCCAGAGGATGAGGCGAGGGGCGCGCTGCGGCTCTCCCTTGGCCGAACGACGACGGCGGACGAGATCGATGCGGCCGGACGTCTGATCGCCGAGGCGATCGAGACACAGCGTGAGGCCGCGGCCCGCCTGGCGGCGGCCAACCGGACTGCCGTGTCGGGCCAGGACGCCGGCCAGGACTCCGCGCGGGCCGCATCGGAGGCTACTGCCGGGTGACGCGCGTTCTCGTCGCGATGTCCGGCGGCGTGGACTCGTCCGTGGCGGCGGCGCTGGTGCGCTCCGCGGGCGACGAAGTCATCGGCGTGTGGATGCGACTCCACGACGTCGCCGACGCCTACTCGGACTTCAAGAAGAGCTGCTGCTCGCTCGACGCCGCGGACGATGCCCGCCGTGTCGCCGCCCAGCTCGATATCCCGTTCTATGTCATGAACCTGGAGCCGGAGTTCGACAAGGGCGTGCTGCAGCCGTTCCTGCGAGCGTATCTGGAGGGCCGCACGCCGAGCCCGTGCGTCGACTGCAACAACGTCGTCAAGTTCGGGGCGCTGCTGGGCCGCGCCCGCTTCATGTACGAATGCGACGCGGTGGCGACCGGGCACTACGCGCGAGTGGCCGCGCCCGACGCGTCCAACGCGCCCGACGACGCGGCCGGAGCCGGGTTCCGGCTTCTTCGCGGCCGCGACCGCGACAAGGACCAGAGCTACTTCCTCTATGGCCTGGGCCAGGACGAGCTGGCCCACACGCGCTTCCCCCTCGGTGAGATGACCAAGCCGCAGGTTCGGGAAGTGGCGCGCTCGTTGGGGCTGGCGACGGCCGACAAGCACGACAGCCAGGAGATCTGCTTCGTGCCGCGCGGCGACTACCGCCAGGCCCTGCGCGAGCGGGCAGGCTGGCAGGCCGAGCCGGGGCCGGTCATCGACATTGACGGCCGCGAGGTGGGCCAGCATCGGGGCGCCGCCGCGTACACCGTGGGTCAGCGACAGGGGCTCGGCGTAGCGCTCGGTGAGGCGCGCTACGTGCTGAGCATCGACCCGAGCGGGAACGTCATCCGGCTGGGCCGACGGGCAGATCTCGAGACCCGCCGGTTCGAGGTCGAGGAGATGAGTTTCGTGGCCGGTGAGCCGCCCAGTGACGAGCCGGCCCGGGGCAAGCGGCCCGCGGGCGACGCGCCGTTCCGGGCCGAGGTCCAGATCCGCCACCGCGGTCGCGTGGCGGCCGCGATCGTCTCGCCCACTACGCGGAGCCGCTGGGCGGTCGAGACCGACGATCCGGTCTGGGCCGCGGCGCCGGGCCAGGCTGCGGTCTTCTATCGCGGCGAGGTGGTCGTCGGCGGTGGGCGGATAGCCCATGTGGAGGATTCGGCCGGCGCCTGGCGTTTCTCGCGGTCGCGGCTCGACCGAGCCTCGCAGCGGCCTCCTATACTCAGGCGGTCGCCGCCACGGAGCGGCGCGCCTGCCGGATGAGGAGTTGAGTGGCTCTCGGTCCCGCCCATGTGCTGGCCGTCCTGGTCGGACTCTTCCACACCGCGTTGTTCGTCTTCGTGCTTGGCAGGGTGAGCGGCCGGATCGTGCTGGTGGCATGCGCGGCCATCCTGGGGGCGTGGGCCGGCGACGCGGTCGGTGGGCGGCTGGGCGTGGATCCGTTGCGCGTCGGCGACTTCCACGTCGTCTCCGCTTCCGTCGTGGCCTGGATCGGCATCGCCTTCGTAGCGGTCATCACGGTTCTCGGCCCGGCTCCCGAGCCGGAGGAGCCGGAGTGACTCGATCGCTTCTCTGGCTCCTGGTCCGCGCGAGAGGGGGTGCCGGCCCGAGCGACCCGCGGCTGCTCGCCTTCGCGCGGGGCCTGGCGCTGGGAGCGCTGGTCGGGGCCGCCATCGCCGGTTCGACCCTCTGGAACCGCCGTCCAAGACGAGACTGAAATCGGGTTGCGCTCAGGGCGTCCCGTGTTTGGTACCGTTACCGGCGATGCCTGACTCGCCGATTCCCTACCTCACCGCGGCCGAGGTGCGCCGCCGCTATGTCGAGTTCTTCGTCCAGCGGGGCCACACCGAGGTTCCGAGCGCCTCGCTCGTGCCTGCCGGCGACCCGACCCTGCTTTTTACGAACTCGGGGATGGTCCAGTTCAAGAACGTCCTGACCGGGCGCGAGAAGCGCACCTACGTCCGTGCCACGGACTACCAGCGCTGTCTGCGGGTGGCGGGCAAGCACAACGACTTCGAAGAAGTCGGGCGCACGACGCGCCACCACACCTTCTTCGAGATGCTCGGCAACTGGAGCTTCGGCGATTACTTCAAGCGCGACGCAATCCACTGGGCCTGGGAGCTTCTGACTGGCGTCTTTCAGATTCCGGGCGATCGGATTGGCGTCACGGTCTACTCCGACGACGAGGATGCCTACCGGATCTGGCACGACGAGATCGGTGTCCCCGCGGACCGCATCGCCCGCTGGGGCAACGTCGAGGCGGGCGACGATGCCAACTTCTGGCGCATGGCCGAGACCGGGCCGTGTGGCCCGTGTTCTGAAGTCCACTTCGATCGTGGAGCGGAGTTGAGCGAGGGACCGCACTGCATACCCGACCACTCGGAGAACTGTCCGCGCTGGCTCGAGGTCTGGAACCTGGTCTTCATGGAGTTCGAGCAGCGCGCCGACGGCACGCGCGTGCCGCTGCCGATGAAGTCAGTCGACACCGGAATGGGGCTGGAGCGTCTTGCGAGCGTCGTCCAGCAGGTGTCCACCAACTACGACACGGACCTGTTCACGCCGATCCACGCCGCCATGCGCGACCTGCTGGGCCACGACCCCGAGGCCTTCGAGGCGGAGCGTTTCAGCTACCAGGTCATCGCCGACCACTCTCGCGCGGTCACGTTCCTGGTCGGGGACGGCGTTGCGCCCGCCAACGATGGTCGTGGCTACGTCCTGCGCCGCATCGTCCGCCGCGCCGTCCGCCACGGCCGGCTCCTCGGCCGGCGCGAGCCGTTCATGGACGTGACAGCCGGCGTTGTCATCGACGTCATGAAAGACGCCTACCCGTACCTGGCCGAGCAGCGCGGGCGGATCCTGAAGGTGATCCGCCACGAGGAGACTCAATTCGCCCGGACCCTAGAGACGGGCACGAGCCACCTGGAAGCTGCGCTGACGCCGCTGACCAAGACCGAACGGGCGATCGGCCGGCGGCCCGAATCGCTGCCCGAGGACGCGCCCGTGCTGCCGGGCGAGGTCGCCTTCCGGCTTCATGACACCTACGGATTCCCGATCGACCTGACGGTGGACATGGCCGCCGAGTACGGCGTGCGGGTGGACCGCGAGGGCTTCGCCGCCGCCATGGCCGAGCAGAAGGAGCGCAGCCGCAAGGGCACCAAGGCCGATCTGGCCCGCCACGCCGAAATGGGCGACTTGTACCAGGCGATCCTCAGGCGCGCCGGGGAGTCGCGCTTCCTGGGCTACGAGGGAGCGGAGGCGGAAGGTCGCGTCGTCGCGATCTTGCGCGACGGAATGGAATACCAGGAGCTGACCGGCCACGGGGAGGCAGAGGTGGTGCTCGACGCCACTCCCTTCTACGGCGAGGGCGGCGGCCAGGTCGGCGACCGCGGCGAGTTGCTCGAGGCCGGCGGAGGCAGCGCGCTCTTCACGGTGGAGGACACGCAGAAGCCGATCGCGGGGCTCTTCGTCCATCGTGGTCGGCTGCACGGCCGGCTGCGGGTCGGGGCGACGATCACAGCCCGGGTGGACGCCGAGCGGCGGGCCAGGACGATGCGAAACCACACGGCCACGCACCTGCTGCACCGGGCCCTGCGCAACGTCGTCGGCCCCGAAGCGCATCAGGCCGGCTCACTCGTGGCGCCGGAGTACCTGCGCTTCGACTACCCGATGGATCGACCGCTCACAGCTGCCGAGAAGCGCGCCATCGAGGACGAGGTTCGGCGAATCGTGCGCGAGAACCGGCCGGTGACGACAACGGTCCAGCCGATGGCCGACGCGATCGCCGCCGGGGCGGATGCCTTCTTCGATGAGAAGTACGGCGAGAAGGTCCGGACCGTCCGGGTGGAAGGCTACTCGTTGGAGCTGTGCGGCGGAACGCACTGCTCGGCCTCCGGCCAGATCGGAGGCTTCGTGATCACCGGGGACCGGAGCATCGGGGCGGGCACGCGCCGCATCGAGGCAATGACCGGCGACGGAGCCGACGCGGTGCTGCGCGAGCGCATAGACCTGCTGGAGCGGATCGCGGAGACGGTCGGGGCCACGTCGGTGGACGCGGTGCCCGAGCGCGTCGCCGCCCTTGCGGAGGAGCTGCGCGAGGTTCGCCGCCGACTCAAGGCCGGCGGGAGCGGAATGCCCAAACCGGCCGACCTGGCCGCCCGCGCGGAGGAGGTCGCGCCCGGCGTGAAGCTCGTCGCCCATTCGGGGTCGTTCGACTCGCCGGAGCAGTGGAAGGGCTTCGTCAAGGAGATCCGCGCCGCGCTGGGTTCGGGCGTGATCGCGATTGCGTTCGACGCCGAGGCCCCGCAGATCTTCGTGACCGTCAGTCCGGACCTGCTGGAGCGGGGCATCTCGGCCGGGGAGCTGGTCAAGGTGGCCATGGGGCCGATGGAGGGCCGGGGTGGCGGCCGCCCGGAGATGGCCCAGGGGATGGGAACGCGCCGCGAAGGTGTAGCTTCTGCTCTCACCGCCATCGCGCATACACTAGGAACGGCAGGCAAGTAGCGCGCAGCTAGGGGACCGGCCGTGGCGTTCTGGCGCAAGATCTGGGGCCGCGAGGAAGCGTCGAGTCTGGCCGCCTGCACTGCGCTGGACATCGGCACCGAGTTCGCGAAGGCCCTCGTCTTCGACATCGACGCAGCTGGCCTGGGCACGGTGCGGGGCGTTGGCCGCAAGCGCCAGGGCCTGTCTCACATGCAGTCGGGCACGGTGACCGACATCAACGCCGTCGTCGACAACTGCCAGACCGCGCTCCAGGAAGCGGAAGAGATGGCCGGCTTCCGGCCCACGCAATGCGTGATCGGGATCGCCGGGGAGCTGGTCAAGGGCTTCACGACCGCCCGCTCCCACGAGCGCAAGCGCCCCGGCGCGCCGATCACCGACGGGGAGTTGCAGAAGCTGATCGACGGCGTTCAGCACGACGCGCTGCGCGAGGCGGAGCGGGCGATCACGTGGGAGACCGGCCTGCCTCAGGTGGACGTGCGGTTGGTCCACGCGGCGGTAACCGGCGCTCAGATCGACGGTTATCCGGTCACCAACCCCGTCGGCTTCAAGGGCCGCAACGTCAAGATCAGCATCTTCAACGCCTTCGCCCCGCTGGTCCACCTGGGCGCGCTCCAGAGTGTCGCCGAGCAGCTCGACCTAGAGCTGCTGGAGGTCGTGGCGGAGCCGTACGCCGTAGCCAGGGTCCTCGCCAGCGAGCAGGTGCAGCAATCGGGGGCGCTCTTCATCGACGTCGGCGGCGGCACGACGGACGTGGCTCTTGTCCGCCACGGCGGCATCGAGGGGACGCGCATGTTCGCTCTCGGCGGCCGAGCTTTCACCAAATCGATCGCGGACCATCTCGACCTGCCGTTTCCGCGGGCCGAAGAGATCAAGGTCGATTACGCCAAAGGCACGAAGGTTGACCACCGCGCGGAAGTGGCCCAGGTAGTGGCCGACGACGTGGCCATCTGGGCGGCCGGTGTGGAGCTCGTGCTCGAAGAGCTGGCCGAGGGCGACCTGCTGCCGGGTCGGGTCTACATGTGCGGCGGCGGCTCGCATTTGCCGGAGATCGGGGCGGTGCTGCGCAGCGAGCAGTTCTGGAAGCGACTGCCCTTCAGCCGACCGCCGGAGGTTCTCGTGATGTCCCCCGATCAGGTCGAGCGAATCAAGGACGGGACGAATCTGCTCGTCGATCAGCAGGACGTCACGCCGCTCGGCCTGGCCTACCAAGCGATCGAGCTCCAGACCAACGAAGATCCGCTGGATGTCGCTTTGCGCCGGGTCCTCCGAGTGATGAAGATGTAGCGCGATGGCGATCTACTACATTGACGTTGACGACGAGATCACTTCTGCCGCGGCACGGATCCGCGATTCGAGCGATACGCGGATCGCCCTGGTCATCCAGGGCGGTTCCCGCGTGGCGACGTCGCGCATCAACTTCCGGTTGCTGGCGAGAGAGGCGCGCCATCACGGGAAGCGATTGGCGATCGTCGCCACCGACCCCTCGGCTCGCTCGCTTGCCCAGGCGGCGGGGTTGCCCCTGTACGCCAGCGTGGCCGAGTACCAGAAGGCGGAGTCCGCACGACCGCCGGGCACTCAGCCCGGTGGCGCCGACGGGGTAGGGGATGCCCCGGACGAGCTGGCGGCGACGGTCGACAGCGGGAGCGGGGGCCGGGCGGCGAGGCTCACGGGTGCCGCCGGCTCCCGTCGGGCGATCGGGCCGGGCCAGCCGGCGGCGCGTTCCGGTCGCCGGCTCGGTGTCGGCGCCTCTCGCTGGCTGGCGCTGGGGCTCGTGGCGGCTCTGGCCGTGGGGGCGATCGGCGCGTTCCTGCTGCTGCCGAACGCGACCGTCGTGCTGACGTTGAGAGAGGTCCCGGTCGGGCCGCTGAACCTCACGATCAAGGTGGATCCCGGGATCACGGCGACGAACGATTCGACGCTGATGGTTCCGGGGATCTCCAAAGAGTTCACGGCGCAGGTGATTGGGACATTCGACGCGACGGGCCAGAACGTAGCCGAGACGGCCGCCACGGGCACAGTGACGTTCACGAGCTGGAACACCGCGAGTGTGGTGCAAATCCCAGCCGGGACGCAGGTCGAAACCGCAGCCAAAGTCGCGTTCGCGACGACTTCCGCAGTCACGGTGCCGAAGGCGGTTGTCCCGGGCGGCTTCACGCCCGGAACCGCCGACGTGGGGGTCGCGGCGGTGAGGAAGGGACTCTCCGGCAACGTCGCGGCCGGGGCCATCGTCAACGTACCCGCCTGGCTGGCAACCGCCCTCGTCGTCCCGGACCAGGTGACCAACAAGAAGGCCACCTCGGGCGGGACGCACACCGTCACGCCGTTCGTGCAGCAGTCCGACATCGACGCTGCCGAAGTCAGCCTGGCCAAGCAGCTCGACTCGTCCGTGATGGTCAGGATGAACGAGCCGGCGTCGGTGGCGGCCGGCCTCGAACTGTTCCCGAAGACAGCCCACATGGGCGACGCGAGCTTCGACCCCGACCCGGCCACGCTCCTGAGTCAGCAGCTGACGAGCTTCGATCTCGCGGCGACGGGCACGGCGACCGCCACGGCCACCAATCTCGCGACGGTCCGCAGCCTCGCCGAGCGCAAGGTCCGAGCCAAAGTGCAGGCCGGCCACGCGCTCGTCGAGGGCTCGGTCGTGGTTGCGCTCGGGTCGCCGACGGCCACGGGATCCGCGGTCTCGGTCCCGGTCGTTGCCAGCGGGCTGCAGGCGGCGACGGTGGACGTGGATCAGCTGCGCGCCGCGATCAAGGGTAAGTCCGTGGCGGAGGCCAAGGCCTATCTGTCCACGTACGGTGACGCGGAGGTCTCAATCTCGCCGTTCTGGGTGTCGACTATCTCGGGGTTCGACTTCCGGATCGACGTCCGGGTGATAGCGCCGACAGCCAGGCCAACGGCGACCGCGATACTCGGTGCCACCGCCCGAGTCACGCTTGCGCCCGGGCGGACGGCGACGCCGACAGAGGGCGCCACGCCTGGCCCGTCCGCCTCGGCCGAGCCGAGCCCCACCGCGACGCCAGAAGCCACGGCCTCGAGCGAGGCGAGCCCGACGGCCACGCCGTGAGCGGCAAGGACGGGGACCGTGGCGCAAGGGCCGGGCCTGGCCGGGTCCTGGGGATAGACCTCGGCGAGCGGCGCATCGGCGTGGCTCTGGGCGTCGTCGAGACGCACGCGGCGACGCCGCTGGCGACGCTGAATCGAGCCCGAACCGTCAACGAGGACGCTCGCGTGGTGGCGCGTCTGGCGGCCGAGCAGAGGGCCGACGGCCTTGTCGTCGGGCTGCCGCTGAACGCCGATGGGAGCGAGGGGCCGCAGGCTGCGAGCACGCGAGAGTGGGCGGTGGCGATCGCCGGCGCGACGGGATTGCCGCTACGATTTCGCGACGAGCGTTTGACGAGCGTGCGCGCGGAGCAGAGGATCGGTGGCCCGGCGCGTGGGAAGTCGGGCGGCCCCCCAAGCGCGGCGCAGCGGGACGCCCACCGCGCCCGCATCGATCGTGAGGCGGCCGCGCTGATACTGCAGGACGAGCTCGACGCCACAGCCGGACCGACCGACGAGTCTGCGTCCGGTCAAGGCCAGCCGGCTGAGCGAGGAACCGAATGAGCATGGGAAGCGGGAAGGCTCCGCGGGACGAGGGTCGCCGTGGCGTCAGGAGCGGATCGTCTGGCACCCGGCGTCCATTCGTCGACACTGGCTGGAACGATTACGACCCGGCAGCTGCCGATGCGCCGGGTGTGGCCTCCAGGAGGATCTGCGGCACGGAAGACCGCCGCAACTACAAGTCCAGCAGGTCGGGCGGAGTCGGTACTGTCCTGCGTTTCACCGCGTTCACCCTGGTGCTGGCCAGCCTCGTGCTCGGCGGGCTCTACTTCTTCGCGCGTCCTGCGCTCTTCCACGCCATTGCCGACTGGGGCGCGGAGAACCCCACCGCCCTGGAGCTTCCCTTTGTCGCCGATATCGTGCGCAGCGACCTCGGCTCGAGCCTCACAGAGCCTGTGGACGTGACCGACGCCCGGCAGATCGTGTTCCAGATCAAGTACGGCGAGACGACGGCCCAGATCGGGGACGCGCTCGTGCAGGCCGGGGTCATAGCCGACGCGCGGGCTTTCGTGTTCCAGGCCATAGAGCGCGACCAGACGGTCAACTTCCAGGCGGGCCGCCACATCGTGACCAGGGCCATGACCGTGGACCAGGCCATCGACGCCCTCGTTTCGCCGCCCGTGTCGCCGCCGACGGTGCGTCTCCTCTTCGTCGAGGGTCTGCGCATCGAGCAGATGGTGGCGAAGCTGGAGTACCTGGAGGCCAACCCGACCGATCCAGGCGTCAAGCTCACGCTCGACGTCGAGCAGTACTACGAGCTCGCGACGAACCCACCGGCAGACCTGGTTGCCCACTACCCATGGCTCAAGCTCCCGCCGGGTGCGTCCCTCGAAGGCTTCCTCTTCCCCGCCACCTACGACGTGTCGCCGGATCTCTCGGCGCTGGGTCTCATCGAGCAGCAGCTCGACGCCTTCGCTAACCACGCACCCGCGGGACTGCTGGCCCTGCCTCCCGACCAGATCTACCAGACGGTCCAGATCGCCGCGCTGGTCGAGCACGAAGTCAAGCTCGATTCGGATCGACCGTTGGTGGCAGGCGTGTACGTGAACCGGCTGGATCTCAAGAAATGGCCGACCGGGCTGTTGGACTCGAACCCGACGGTGAGCTACGCCAACGATTCGGTCTGGCTGAAGTCGCATCCGATCGACGCATGGGTCGGTTACACCTTCTGGCTGGAGGTCGGGGGCACCACTCCGCTCGCCCAGATCGTATTTCCCGAGACGATTGCTCCCTACAACACGTACCACCATGCCGGCTTGCCGCCCACGCCAATCTGCTCTCCGGGAGCGGCTTCCATCCAGGCCGCCCTCGCGCCCGATACCGCCGACGGCTACTACTACTTCCTCGCCAAGAACGACGGCACCGGCGGGTTGGCCTTCGCTCATACCAATGCCGAGCAGGTCGCAAACGAGAAGAAATACGGCTACATCAAGTAGGGACGGTCGACGGCGTTAACCCGAACTCACCGGATCGGCGCCCGGCCTGCGCTCGCCGGCCTGGCTCCCTGTAGCGCGTGACCAACGGATCCGGGCCTCGGGCGCGTACCATTGGCCTGTGACCGCGGTAGTGCGGCATCTGCCGCATCCAGCCGATTTCGCAGCGCCTCCGGGGGCCGGCGACCTGGATCGCTGGCGCGAGGCCGACGCTTCGGCGCGGCCGGCTCGTCTCGCCCGACTGCGCGCGCGTTTCGCCGGGGAGGGGGTCGACGCGTACTTCGGCATCCGCCCCGAGCACATGCGCTATCTCACCGGTTTCAGCCTTGACGACGGCGAAGACCGGGTTGCCGGCAACTCGGGCCGTTTCATGATCTCGGGCGGCGAGGTCGTGGTCCTGGCCGACAGCCGCTACCGTTTGCAGGCGGGTGCCCAGGCGCCGGGGGCCCGGATCGAGGCCACGACCTACGACCTGGGGGCGATCTGGCCGGCCCTCGTGAAGAGCGTCGGCGCGAAGCGGGTCGCAGTCGAAGGCGGGTTCGTCAGCCACCAGCAGTGGCTGGAGCTGGAGAGCGCCGCTCCGGACGTGGAGCTGGTGCCGGCCGCGGGCTGGGTCGAGGCCGACCGGGCGACCAAGGAGCCGGCCGAGATCGAACGGATCGGGGCGGCCTGCGCGGTCGCCGATCGCGCTCTCGCCTCCATCGTGCGGCGGATCAAGCCGGGGATGACGGAGCGAGAGCTGGCCCTGGCCCTGGAGTGGGAGATGCGGACCTGCGGCGCCGAGGCCCTGGCGTTCGGAGTGGCCTGCCTGACCGGGCCCGACGCCGCCCTGCCTCACGGCTCACCCTCGGAGCGAGAGGTGTGCGAGGGTCAGGTCCTGCTCTTCGACTTCGGGGCGATGGTGGCCGGATATCGCAGCGACATGACCAGGACGCTTTTCGTGGGTGAGCCGATGGCGCGGGACCTGGCGATCTACGAGATCGTGGCCGCGGCCCAGAACGCGTCCATCGAGCTGGTGGCGGCCTCGGCGCACGGCGAACGTCCCGCGGCGAACGGCCGCGAGGGTGACGCCGCGGCGCGCGGCGTGATCGAGGCCGCCGGGCACGGCGAGCACTTCGGGCACGGCACGGGTCACGGCATCGGCCTGGCCACGCACGAGCTGCCGTCGCTCAGTCGCGTCGCCACCGAGGATCCGCTGCCCAGCCCAACGGTCTTCAGCGTGGAGCCGGGGATCTACCTCGACGACGAGACGGGCGTCCGGATCGAGGATCTGGTCCTGTACGACACCGGGTCGCGCACGCTCGAGCGGCTGACGTGCTTCCCGCGAGAGGTGCTCGTCGTCGGCGTCTGAGGCGCGATCGACCGGCCTGTCGATCGTTCCGGCTCTCCGCTCGGCTACAATCGAGACGCATAACGCCGATCGGTCCGGCCGGTGTTCGGCTGGCTGCTCATCCAAGGAGCCCTCCCCGACCATGATCTCGACAAGCGACCTGCGCAAGGGCGTGGCCATCGAACTCGATGGCGAACTGTGGCAGATCCTCGATTACCACCACATCAAGATGGGACGGGGTTCGGCGCAGGTCCGCATCAAGCTGCGCAACGTCAAACGGGGACAGACGGTCGAGCGGTCGTTCCAGGCGGGTGAGAAGTGGCCGCGCGCCCAGCTGGAGCATCGCCAGATCCAGTTCCTGTACCAGGACGGCGACGACTATCACTTCATGGAGACCGAGAGCTACGAGCAGTTCCACCTGAGCGCGGAGCAACTCGACGACGCCGTCAACTACCTCAAGGACTCGATGCTCCTCGAGCGGACCAGCTACGAAGGCGAGACGATCGGCGTCGAGCTTCCGGTCACCGTCGACCTCAAGGTCGTCGAGACCGAGCCCGGGTTCGCGGGTGACACTCAGACGGGGGCACGCAAGGCGGCCAAGCTCGAGACGGGCCTGACCATCCAGGTCCCCATCTTCGTGGGCGAGGGCGACACAGTTCGGGTCGACACTCGAACCGGCGAGTACCAGACGCGGCTGTAGCGGTTCGACCGCGCCTAACGACCGGTCGGGTAGCCTGCCGGCGGTTCGATCAGGAGGGTCTGCCGTGAGCCGCAGTGGGCCTCCGCAGAACGAGCCCCTTTGGGGCGATCTCCCCGTTGACGATCCCGCCCCTGTCTCCGACCGATCCAGGCCGCCGGATTGGGCGCTCCCAGCGTGGGATTCGATCCCGGTGGAAGAGACCGAAGCTGCGAAACCGAGAGGGGACGCGCCAGCGCACGCGGGCGACGGTGCGCCAGCGCACGCGGGCGACGGTGCGCCGGCGCACGCGGAACAGCCCATGCCGCAGGCGGCTCAGCTGCCGCGGGCGGAGCCGCCTGGTGGCTTCGCGTTGCGCATCCTCCAGGTCAGCGAGGTCACGCGCGCAGTCCGAGATGCGGTGCGCGCCGACGCCAGCCTGCGCGATGTCTGGGTGGAGGGCGAAGTCGGACGCGTCACCGTTTCCTCGGCCGGGCACGCGTACTTCACCCTGAAGGACGACCGCAGTCAGCTCGCCTGCGTCTTCTTCCGCGACGACCGCCTGAGCTCTCCGTTCGAGCCACGGACCGGCCTGCGGGTCGTGGTCCACGGTCGCGTCGACGTCTTCGAGTCGCAGGGCGTGTACCAGCTGTACGTGGCGACGGTCCAGCCCGCCGGGTTCGGCGACCTGGCCCTGCGGTTCGAGGCCCTCAAGGCGAAGCTGGCCGCCGAGGGGCTGTTCGAGACGTCTCGCAAGCGGCCGCTTCCAGATAGCCCGGCCGTCATCGGCGTGGCCACGAGCGCGACCGGCGCCGTCTGGCACGACATCTGCCAGGTCGTGGCGCGGCGCTGGCCGCTGGCGCGGCTGCTGCTGTCGCCGTGTCAGGTTCAGGGCGAAGGGGCGGCCGCGAGCGTGGTCACGGCGCTGGACCGTTTGGCCCGCTGGGGCGAGCTGTGCCGTGCCGAGGGACGGTCGGAGGACGCGCCGGTGGTGGTCATCCTGGCCCGCGGGGGAGGGTCGCTCGAGGATCTGTGGTCCTTCAACGACGAGCGCGTAGTCCGGGCGGTCGTGGCCCATCCCGTCCCCGTCGTATGCGGTGTCGGGCACGAGGTGGACGTCACGCTGGCGGACTTCGCGGCGGACGTTCGCGCCCCCACGCCGTCTGCCGCCGCCGAGCTGGTCGTGCCCGACCGGGCGGAGATCGTGGCCGTATTGCGCGAGCTGGCGCGGCGCGCCGGCGGCCACACGGCCCGCACCCTGGGGGCTGCACAGACCGAGGTCGCGGCCGAGGGCCGGGCCCTCGAGCGGTTGCGCCCCTCGGCCCAGCTGGCCCAGGCTCGGGAGCGGGCTGGCTACCTGCTGGATCGGGCCACGCGGGCACTGCGCGGCGAAATCGGTCGACGGGCGGACGCGGATCATCGCCTGGCCGAGCGGTTGGGGCCGCTGTTGGCCGCCCAGCTGGGTGCGCGCAGGGTCGTCCTGGAACGAAGCTCGGCGGCGCTGACCGCTCTCGGTCCGCAGGCGACCCTGGATCGCGGGTATGCCATCGTGAGGCGTCGGTCGGACGGGGAGATCGTCCGGGCGCCGACGCAGGCGCCCGCTGGCGAGCGGCTTGCCGTGCGCGTCGCCGAGGGCGAGATCGCGGCCACCGTCGACTCGGCCGCGGGCTCGAGGGGCGGTGGGGCCGCGAGACGAGGCGGCGGCTGATGGCGGAGCTGCCGTTCGCCGTGCTGCTGATCGGTGGCGCCGTCATCGGATTCGTGTTTTCGATCCGGGTTGGTATCCTGCTGGGGCTGCGTCTGGATCGAGCCCTGGAGGCACGCGCCGCAGCCGAGGAGCCCGGGCACACTGAGGAGGTGAGCGCCGATGAGTGACCAGACCGCCGCCACGCAGGCCGTCGACGTCACCACGCTGACGTTCGACGAGGCCCTGGTCGAGCTGCAGCGGACCGTGGCCGAGCTGGAGCAGGGCGGCCTCGAGCTCGAGCGTTCGATCGAGCTGTACGAACGCGGCGTCGCGCTTCACGAGCGCTGTGCGGGGCTTCTCGGCCAGGCCGAGCTTCGGGTCCAGCGTCTGCTGGAGCGCTCCGCGGGTCAGCTCGCCGCCGTCGAGTCAAGGTCCGAGGAGCAAGCGGAGTAGCTGTAGACTGCCCGGGACAAACGAGGTAGCGCTCGACCGACCGGTGACGGCGCTTCCGCAGCTAGGGCGAGACGGGGGTTCGCCCAGGAGTGATGACTTGGCAATCCTGCCCACCCTGGAGGGTCCCAGCGACTTGCGGGGCCTCAGCTACGAGGAGCTGAACAGCCTCGCCGCCGAGATCCGCGAGTACATAATCGCCACGGTTTCGAAGACGGGCGGTCACCTGGGCTCCTCGCTGGGCGTGGTCGAGGTGTCCATTGCGCTGCATCGCGTCCTTGAGTCGCCGCGCGACAAGATCGTGTGGGATACGGGGCATCAGGCCTACGCTCACAAGCTGCTGACGGGCCGGTATGCCAGGTTCGGCACGCTGCGGCAGCTGGGCGGGATCGGTGGCTTCCCGCGCCGCGTGGAGTCGGAACACGACGTCTTCGACGGCGGGCACGCCGGCACGGGGCTTTCGATCGCCCAGGGACTTGCGACGGCGCGCGACATGCGCCACTCGATGGAGAAGATCGCGGTCGTCGTCGGCGACGCCGCCCTGATCAGCGGGCTCTCGCTGGAAGCCCTCAACGACATCGGCCACCGCCAGACCCAGCTGCTGATCGTGCTCAACGACAACGCCATGTCGATCAGCCCCACTGTCGGCGCCTTCAGCCAGTACTTCTCCACGCTGAAGCTGTCGAGCGCCTGGAAGCAGAGCAAGGGTGCCTACGACAGAATCGTCGAGTCGCTGCCCGTCGTCGGCCAACCGGCATTGAGCCTGTCGCGCCGGATCCGACGCATGGTCGTGAACTTCGCCCAGCCCGGCCAGCTCTTCGAAGACCTGGGAATCACCTACCTGGGCGTCATTCCGGGTCACAACATCCGAGGCCTGGAGCACATCTTCCGCGCCGCGCTGGAGGTTCCCGGCCCAGTGCTCGTACACGTCAGGACGCGCAAGGGACGCGGCTATCGACCGGCTGAGCGCGACCAGATCGGCTTCCACGGCGCAGCGCTGCCGCCGATGCCCGAGCTGGCCGACGGCCGCACGCCGGAAGTCCACCCCGGCGCCATTCACCAGCCCATGACCGGCGCTGCGCTCGCCAGGAAAGACAGCGGCATGCCGGCACCCGGGAACCCGGACGAGGCTCCGGTCGAGCCGTCGGGCAACGGCAACTCCGTGGCCGGCGGCGCGGACATGGGCACACCATCTGAGGCGGCCCGAGCGGCCGCGGCATCGAAGCCACCCAACTACACGTACCACTTCTCCAGGGAGCTCATCGACCTGGCGCGAGCGGACCGCCGGATCGTCGCCGTCACCGCCGGGATGCCCACCGGGACGGGCCTGCATGCCTTCCAGACGGAGTTCCCCGATCGCTTCATCGATGTTGGAATCGCCGAGCAACACGCCGTCGCGCTATCGGCCGGGATGGCACTCGCGGGAGAGCGGCCGGTCGTGGCGCTCTACTCCACGTTCCTGCAGCGTGCCTTCGATCAGGAGGTGCACGACGTCTGCCAGAACGACCTGCCTGTGGTGATCGCCGTCGATCGGGCCGGGCTGGTCGGCGAGGACGGGACGAGCCACCAGGGCATGTTCACGCTGCCGACGCAGCGCCAGCTGCCGAACATGATCATCGCCAGCCCCAAAGACGAGCAGGAGCTTCATTCGCTGGTTCGAACCGCCTTCGCGCAGGACCATCCGTTCTCCCTGCACTACCCGCGCGACCCCGGCTTCGGCGTCCCGGAGCGGACGCCGCAGATCCTTCCGATCGGCGTGGGCGAGGTCTTGTGCGAGGGCAGCCAGATCCTGATCGTCGGCTTCGGGCCGATCGTCGAGCGCGGTCGCCAGGCGGCCGAGATGCTCGAGAAGGAGGGCTGGTCGGTGGGCGTGATCAACGCCCGGTATGCCAAGCCGCTCGATCGCCAGCTGATCCTCGATCAGGCGCGCGGCAAGAAGCTCCTCGTGACCCTCGAGGAGAGTGTGGTGACCGGCGGATTCGGGGCGGGGGTCCTCGAGCTGATCGAGGAGTCGCGCGTCGCCGACCCGGCCTATCGCGACGTGACGGTGCGCATCGTCGGCATTCCCGCGGACAGGTTCGTGGATCACGGCTCGGTGGACGACCTGCGCCGCCTGTTGCGCCTCGATGCCGCCGGCGTTGCGCAGCAGATCCGCGAGACGCTGACCCGGTTGCGCGCCACGCCGGCGGGCGGAATGGCCGAAACCGCGACGGTCGGGCGCCCGAGGGCGCCCCTCGCCTGATGCCGCTTGCCTGCGAGGCGGGCGGCGGCCAACTGGGGCCCGAAAGATCCCGGCCCGCGCCCAGCGCAGCACGAGATGATCCGGGTGTGACAGGATTGAGGGCGTGAGCCCTGCAGCCCGTCCCGCTCGACAGCGCCTCGACCAGCTCCTGGTCGAGCGCGGCCTTGCCGAGTCCCGAACGCGAGCCCAGGCGCTTATTCTCGGCGGACACGTGCGCGTGGGAGAGGGGGAAGGGGCCCGCACCGACCGCAAGCCCGGGGATCTGGTGGAGACCATGATCGCCCTGGAGGTGGAGGCACCGCCGCCGTTCGTTTCACGCGGCGGGATCAAGCTGCGCGCCGCCGTCGACGCGTTCGGAGTGGAGCCGGTCGGGCTTGTCTGCCTGGACGTCGGCTCGTCGACCGGCGGCTTCACGGACCTGCTCCTGCAGCGGGACGCCAGCCGCGTCTACGCGGTCGACGTCGGCCGAGGCCAGCTGGCCGAGACCCTCCGCCACGACCCGCGCGTGGTGTCGATGGAGCGCACCAATGCCCGGGCCCTCGGGCCCGGAATCCTGCCCACGGCGGTCGATCTGGCCGTCGTCGACGTCTCGTTCATCTCGCTGGACCGGATCCTTGGACCGGTGGCGACCTGCTTCGGCCCGCTGGGCGGCCTGATCGTGGCGCTGGTGAAGCCCCAGTTCGAGGCAGGCCGCAAGCAGGTCCGCGACGGAGTGGTCCGCGACCCGCAGATACACCGCCAGACGCTGGAGACCGTGGGCCGCCACGCCCTGGGGATCGGCCTGCGGCTGCGCAATGCCGTCGCCTCGCCGATCACGGGACCGGCCGGCAATCGAGAGTTCTTCGTCGAGCTGGAGGTGCCCGCCGGCTACGTGGCGGTCGAGGGCAGGTCGGCCGAGCTGCCCGAGGTCTGGGCGCGCAAGTTCGGGGAGCTGGCCGGGGTATGAAGCTTGATCGCATCGGCTTTGCCTACAACCCCACGAAAGAGGCGGCGCTGGATCTACGCGAGCGAGCCGAGGGCTGGTGCGAGGTGCGCGGCATCGCCCATTGGGCAGCCCCCGCGGGAGAAACGAAGGCCGTCGTCCGCGAGCTTGCGGAAACGGGCGCACTGGTGGTCCTCGGCGGCGACGGCACTTTCCTGCGGGCGGCGCGGGCGGTCGCCGAGGTGGACGTGCCACTCCTCGGTGTCAACCTCGGCAAGATCGGCTTTCTGTCCAAGGTCGAGACTGGCGACATGGAGACGGTGCTGGGCCAGCTGGCGGCGGGCGATTTCGCGCTGGAGGCGCGTATGGCGCTCCACGCGGAGATTCATCCGGCGGGTCGACCGGAGGCGAGCGAGACCTTCTTCGCCCTCAATGACATCGCCGTGGCCCGGGGCGCGCTGGCGCGCGTGTGCCGCATCGAGGTGGAGATCGGCCCGTCACACCTCGCCACTTTCACGGCCGACGGACTGGTCGTCGCCAGTCCCACGGGTTCGACCGCCTACTCGTTCTCGGCGGGCGGCCCGATCGTGGATCCGACCAGCCGCAACCTGATCGTGACCCCGATCGCGGGCTACCTCTCCGCGATCCGGTCGGTCGTGGTCAGCCCCCGCCACACGGTTCGCGTACGGATCCTCGATGCGTATGACGTGCTGATGAGCGTCGATGGGCGCGAGGACCGGCGCCTCTCCGTCGGCGATGTCGTCTGCGTGTCGGAGATGCCGCGGCCGATCCGCTTCATCGAGCCGCGCGGCGCCGTCCCGTTCTGGGACCTGCTCCGCCAGAAGTCGGAGCTGCTGCCGTCATGACCGAGGCTGCGGAGGCGGAGATGGTCGCCCGGCCGGATCGGCGGGTGGCGGACGAAGACGCGGGTGCCGCGGAAGCCGGCGCGGAGGGTGCCGAGGAGGTCGCGGTGCCGGGCCCGGAGGCGACCGCGGCCCGGCCGATGGTCGCCGGCCGCCTGGCGGAGCTTGCCGTCCACGACCTGGCCCTGATCGAGAAGCTGCGCATCTCGTTCGAGCCTGGGCTCAACGTGCTGACGGGCGAGACCGGCGCCGGGAAGAGCCTGCTCATCGACGCCCTCGGGCTCGCCGTGGGGGCGCGCGCCGACACCTCGCTGGTTCGCCACGGGTCGGACTCGGCGCGGGTGGAGGCGCTTTTCGACCGTATTCCGGAGCCGCTCATCTGCGTGCGGGAGGTTTCTGCGGCGGGGCGGTCCACCGCCCGGATAGACGATGAGTCGGTCACGGCCGCTCGTCTGGCGGGCGTGGCAGGGCGCCTGGTGGAGATACACGGCCAGCACGAGCAGCAGCGCCTGCTCGATGAGAGGTGGCAGCGCGAGCTGCTCGACGCATTCGGGCGCCTCGAGGCGGAACGCGCGGCCACTTCCGCCGCAGTCGAGGCCTGGCGCGTGAACCAGGCCGCTCTCGCTGAGCTTGCGCTGGATCCTCGGGAGCTGGCCCGTCGCCTGGAGCTGCAGGAGCACCAGCTGGCGGAGATCGTCGGCGCGAAGTTGCGGGTTGGGGAGGCGGCGGAGATCCGGGGCCGTCTCTCGTCCGCGCAGCACGCGGAGTCGATCGCCCGCGGCAGCGCCGAAATTCACGATCTGCTGGCGGGGGAGGGGACTGGCGCCCGCGAGACCACAGCCGAGGCGGCGCGTCGCGCCCGCGACCTCGCCAAGCTGGACGAGCGTTACGAGCCGGTCGCCGAGCGGCTTCTGGGCCTGGCCGCGGAGCTGGAAGATGCCGGAGCGGAGGCGGCCGGTCTCGCGGAGAGCGTCGAGCACGACGCGGCGGCGCTCTCCCGAATGGAGGAGCGGCTGTCGGTCATCTACTCCCTGGAGCGCAAATACGGCGAGGACGAGGCGGCCGTGATCGCCTACGGCGAACAAGCCGCGGCCGAGGCCGAACGGCTGCGCACGCTGGAAGCCTCCCGCGAGTCACGTCAGGTCGAGGCCGCCCGGCTGCTCGAGGTCGTGGCGGTCGCCGCTTCGGCGCTCTCCCGCGGCCGCCAGACGGCGGCGCAGCTGCTCGCAAAGGCCGTCGAACAAGCGCTCGCGGGTCTGGGATTCCGTCAGACGAGCTTCCAGGTGGCCGTCACGCGTCGCCCGGCGGGGCCGGCCGAACCGGCCGTTGAGGTCGACGGCCAGGGCGTCACCTTCGATGGCTCGGGGATCGACTCGGTCGTCTTCCTGATCGCGCCCAACCCCGGTGAGCCCGCTCGGCCACTGGCTCGCATCGCGAGCGGCGGCGAGCTCTCGCGCGTGGCCCTGGCGATCAAGCAGATCCTGGCCGAGGCGGATCACACGCCGACGCTCGTGTTCGACGAGATCGACTCCGGGATCGGCGGACGCAGCGCCGAGCCGGTTGGCCGCAGCCTGTGGGAACTGGCTCGCTCGCACCAGGTTCTGTGCGTCACCCACCTCGGCCAGATCGCCGCATACGCCGACGCCCAGTTCCGCATCGAGAAGCACCAGCGCGACGGTCGGACCGTGACCGAGGTCCACCGTCTCGGCGCCGACGAGCGCGTCGGAGAGCTGGCGCAGATGCTCGCCGGGTCGGAGGGTGGGGCCGGCGCACGGGCGAGCGCGCAAGAGCTCCTGGAGAGGGCTGAAGCGTGGCGACGTTCGGCCAGGGGCGAGTGAGATGCCCGGCGCCGCGGCGGGTCAGACGGATCGACTCCAGGCGGCGATAGAGGAGTTCCTGCTTCACCTCCGCGTCGAGCGCGGACTGTCGGATGCGACGCTGCAGGCCTACCGGGCGGATCTGCTGGACTTTGCCGCCAGCCGTGGGGCGGGCGCCGAGTGGGATGCCTCGGCCGGCGTTGCGGTTCGATACCTGGGGATGCTGGCGTCGCCGGGTCGGGGTCGCCGGACGCCGCTGCGTCCCACGACCCTCCGCCGCAGAGCGGCCTCCCTGCGTGGCTTCTACCGGTTCTGCTTCGCCGAAGGTCGGATCGCCACGGACGTGGCCGCTCGCTTCGATCTGCCGAGGCAGCCGCGACTGCTGCCCGAGGTCCTGACGATCGAGGAAGTGGACGGGCTCCTCGCGGCCCGGACGGACGACTCTCCGGCCGGTGTCCGTGATCGGGCCTTGCTGGAACTGCTGTACGCCTGCGGCCTGCGCATCTCGGAGGCGCTCGGACTCGATCGCGACGACCTTTCCCTCGAAGACGGCCTGGTTCGCGTGGTCGGGAAAGGCGATCGGGAGCGCCAGGTTCCGGTTGGAGAGGTGGCGCTCGGGTGGCTTCGGCGGTACATCGGTGAAGTCAGGCCGGCATGGCTCGCCCTGGCGACGCCGCCTCTGCCCCATGGCGGCCCGCTGTTCCTGTCGGTGCGCGGCGAGCGGCTCGATCGCCGGCGGGCCTGGGAGATGCTCGTCGCGACCGCCCGCTCTGCCGGCCTTCAGAATGGCGTGAGCCCGCACACGCTGCGGCATTCGTTCGCGACGCACCTATTGGAGGGAGGCGCGGATCTGCGTATCGTTCAGGAGCTGCTCGGGCATGCGAACATCAGCACGACACAGCTGTACACGCATCTGACCGGCGAACGGATCAAGGACGTCTACGCCCGCGCCCACCCACGGGCCTGAGAGCCTAATCGCCCGGCGGTGGACGGGCATTGAAGGAGACGAGGATGAGCTACGCGGACTCGTTGATGGCGAAGGAGGAGCAGATCCTCTACCGGGCCAGGCAGCACTGGCTGGCGCCCCTATCCGACTCATTGAAGGCCATCGTGCTCGTGCTTCTGGGGCTGGTGGTCTTCTTCCTGGCCACTATCTGGAAGGTCGACGGAATCGGCTGGCAGATCATGGCCGGCCTGAGCGCTGTGCTTCTCATCATCGGCATCGTGTGGATCGGGATTGTGTATGTGACCTGGAGGTCCCAGGAGTATGTGATCAGCACGCGCCGTGTACTGAAAGTTGAGGGCGTGCTGGACAAGAAGAGCGGCGATAGCTCGCTCGACAAGATCAACGACGCCGTGCTCAAGCAGGGCCTTCTGGCCCGGATGCTGCACTACGGCGACCTGGACATCCTGACCGCGAACGAGGACTCGATTGACCGCTACCAGATGCTGGCCCATGTGGTCGACTTCAAGAAGGCGATGCTCAACGCCAAGAACGACCTCGAGGATGGCTATCGAGGGTCGGCAAGCAGCCCGAGGCCGGCAGCGGCCGCGCCGAGCCTTGCATCAGCCAAGTCGTCCAGCTCGGACGACGTGACCGCCACGCTGGCCAAGCTGGCCGACCTGCGCGACAAGGGCGCGATCACCCCCGCGGAGTACGAGGCCAAGAAGGCCGAGCTGCTCGGGCGCCTGTAGGCTCGGGCGCGTTCACCACGGCAGGCGACGGGCGGCACGGTAGGATACCCCCGCCCGTCCCGGAGCCAGAGGTTGAAGTTTGCAGTCAATAGACGTCGCCCGAACGATCACCTGGATCGCGCTCTTCTTCCTGGTATCGGGGCCGATTCACGAATGCGCCCATGCCATCACCGCCCTGCGACTGGGCGATGGCACGGCCAAGCTGTTCGGCCGCGTCTCGCTCGATCCCGTGGTTCATTTCGATCCGATGGGCGGCATGCTGCTGATCGTCACGGCGTTGCTCGGCCTCGCCTCTGGAGGTGGGATCGCCTTCGGGTGGGCGAAGCCCACGCCCGTCAACCCCTACAACCTCCGCGGTCGCTATGCCAACGCCCGGGTGGCAGCGGCGGGACCATTCTCCAACCTGATCCTGGCGGCCGTATTTGCAGCGGGTTTTCGAATTCTCTATTCCAACTGGGCGGTGTGGCCCGACAACACCTCAGCATTGAACATGCTGCAGCTGGTGTTCGTCACCGGCGTCTCGCTCAACGTCGTTCTGATGCTGTTCAACCTGATCCCGATCGCGCCCCTGGATGGCTCCCACGTCCTGATCGATCTGCTGGATCCGTCAACCGGACGTCAAGTCCAGCAGTTCATGAATCAGTACGGGCTCTTCCTCCTGATCGTGATCGTGCTCTTCGCGGGCCGGATCATCGGGCCATTCGTTGGCTCTTTGGTCAACCTCCTCATCGGCGTCAACTACTACCTATAGCGTGCGCAGCTGGTGGACCGCGAAGATCAAGCGCACCTGGTCGTACGTTCGTGCCCGGGTCTCGACCGCTGAGCGTGACGACCTGACCGACTGGCTGAGCCCGGCCCAGCTGGCGCTCTTCGATCGGATGCACGTCGCAGATCGGCGCCATGGCCTGGACGTGGTCGCGGCGCTGCGGAAGGCCGGAGCCTCGGACCCGGACCTCCTCGTCGCGGGGCTCCTTCACGATTGCGGCAAGGGGCCGCGCGTGCGGCTCGTGCATCGTGTGGCCTGGTCGCTCGGGCAGCGCTACGGGGAGTGGATCTGGCGCGCCTCGAGCCACATGCCCACCTTCCGGTACGGGCTCGACCGGCTGCGCAACCACGCCGATCGCTCGGCTGAGCTGGCCGTCGATGCAGGTTGCAGCCAGCGCGCGGTGGAGTTGATCCGGTTGCAGGAGAATCCCGTCGATGAAGCGGGCAGGCTCCTGCACGCCGCCGACGAGGCCAACTGATGACGGCACCTGAGACGACGACTCCGGAGCGAGTCTCGCGCGCGGCCGGTGCGCGCGCCGCGGCGCTGGCGCGCCTGGGCGCGGCGCCAGAGGTGGCTTTCGACGAGGGGCGTCGGGACCGACCCACCCACGTTCGGATGGGGGACTTCGACGGGCCGCTCGCTCTCCTGCTGGCGCTTATCGAAGCTCGTCAGCTCGACGTGCTGACCGTGCCGCTGGGGGGCCTGGCGGAGTCCTATCTCGACGCCCTGGCCACGCTCGAAGGCGATCGGCTGGGGAGCGTGTCGACCTTCGTGGCCGTGGCCGCTCAGCTGATCCTGATCAAGAGCCGGGCAATCCTGCCGCGGCCGCCGAAGGTCGTGGCCATCCCGCTCGACGACGAACCGGATCCCGAGGCGGAGTTGCGGGCGCGGCTCATCGAATATCGCCGGTTCCGGGACGCGGGCGCCGCGCTGGGTGAGCGGCTGGGCGTCCGGCGCCTCTTCCGCCGCGATGCGGAGGTCGCCGCTCAGGCCGGCAAGGCCGGCGCGCGGCCGCCGGAGAGGCCGCCGTTGCCGCCGTCCGTTCTGCCGAAGGCGCTCGACCGCCTGGCGACGATCGTCCCGCCTGCCCTGCCCATTGCCGAAATCGTCACCCGAACGGTCACAATGGCGGAGCGGGCGGCGGTGATTCGCGCCGCGCTCTCTCAGGCGGATCATTTCGTCCTGCAGGAACTGCTGGGCGGGATGAGGGACCGGGTGGTGGTGGCGGTCACATTCCTGGCGATGCTGGAGCTCGCGAAGCGCCGCGAGATCACTCTCGAGCAGGCGGAGCCGTGGGGGCCGATCGTAGCCCGACGGGCGACCGATACCGCGCCGGCCGAGGTCGAGAGGGGTATCGACGAGAGCCTGGATTCGTTCGCATGAGTTCGGAGGAAGTGAGCGGTTTGGAGATCGAGGTCCGGGCTCGCAGAATCGAGGCAGAGGAAGCCACGGATGAGGCCGAAGCCGCCGGTGGCGCGCCCGCCGGCGAGTCGGCTCAGCCGGGCGAGCTGACCGAGGTCCAGCTGGAGGCGCTGCTCTTCGTGGCCGAGAAGCCCCTCGCTCGGGCCGAGATAGCCGCTCTTGCCGGCGTGGACCGCGAAACGGTGAATGCCCGGATCGGCGACCTGGCGGTCAGCCTGGGCGATCGCGGCATCCGGATCGTGGAGATGGGCGAGAGAGTCGAGCTGGCCACCGCGCCGGAGGCCGGGGCGCTCATCGCCCGCTACGTCGGTGCGGACGCGCCCCGGCTCTCCTCGCCCTCGCTGGAGACGCTGGCCATCGTCGCCTATCGCCAGCCCTGCACCCGAGCCACGATCGAGCGGATTCGAGGGGTCGACTCGGAGTACACGATCCGCACGCTGCTCCATCGCCGCCTGGTCGTTGAGCTCGGCCGCTCCGAGGGCCCCGGCCGCCCGATCCTGTATGGGACCGGCTTTGACTTCCTCGAGCGGTTCGGCATGACGGGCCTGGGGGATCTGCCGCCGCTGGAGGCGCCGGTCGCCGAGCGGCTCTTCGCGCCGGAGGACGAGGAGCGGACCTCCGGTGAAGCGGCCGCCGATCCGAAGGCCGTACTCGATGCCACCACTGCCGACGGGAAGAGCGGAGCCGGCTGACATGACTCGGGAGCGTCTTCAGAAAGTGCTCGCTTCGGCAGGCGTCGCCTCGCGACGTTCGGGCGAGGACCTGATCCGTGCCGGCCGGGTCACCGTGGATGGGCGTCCGGCCGTCCTCGGCGAGCAGGTCGATCCGGACATGCAGCGCGTGCTCGTCGATGGCCAGCCGCTGCCGGCGATCGAGCGCCAGCGTGCGTACTGGATGCTCAACAAGCCCGCCGGGGTCGTCTCGACCGTCCGCGACCGCCACGCCGACCGCACGGTCATGGAGTTGCTGCCGCAGAACGCCCGACGAGAGGCGCGCCTCTACCCGGTCGGCCGCCTGGACGAGGAGTCGGAGGGGCTGCTGCTGTTCACCAACGACGGCGCCTGGGCGGACCTGCTGCTGCACCCTCGCTACGGCGTCGAGCGCGAGTACATGGTCGGGCTCGGTCGTTCGGTCACCAAGCAGCAGAAGCTGGCGCTGCGCAACGGTATCGAGCTCGAAGAAGGCCTGGCCCGAGTCGACATGCTGGAGGACGCGACGCCGGCCGAGGTCCGGAAGCTGCTCGAGCTCCTGGCGCCGCCGCATGAGCAGCTGCGCTGGTACCGCGTCGTGCTGGCCCAGGGCTGGAAGCGGCAGATACGCCGCATGTTCGATGCGGTGGGCATGCCGGTTCGGCGCCTCGTCCGGGTCCGAGTCGGCTCGCTGAAGCTCACCGACATCCACTCGGGCGAGGCTCGGCCGCTCGTCCACCGAGAGGTGACGCAGCTCGCGGCGTGCGCGCGGAGGTCGACGACAACGAGGCCGAGGGAGCCTGCAGCGGCGATCGTCGAGCCGGACGCCGGGCCGCCCCGCGCCGTCGGCGGCGACGCATCGCCCGAATAGCCGGGGCTCCGGAACGGTATCCTGCGGGCCGTGACCACCGAGCGCGCCACCAGCCCCAGAGCCCGCCTCGTGGTGGCCGTGGACGGCCCGAGCTCGAGCGGCAAGAGCACCGTCGGCGCCGAGGCGGCCCGCCGGCTCCGCTACCGCTTCTGCGACACGGGGCTTCTCTATCGCGCCGTGGCATGGCTGGCCGTGGCGCGCGGCATCGCGCCGGATCAGACAGCGGCGCTGGTCCCGCTGGCGGAAGAAGTCCAGCTCGTCGCCGACACGCGCGGCCGACTCCGCCGCGTGGAGGCCGCCGGCCGTGACGTCACGGCCGAAGTGCGCGGTCCCGCCGTGGATCGAACCGTCTCCGACTACTCCAAGGTCCCGGAGCTGCGAGCCGCACTGGTGCCGCGGCAACGGGCGCTGGCTGCGGACGGCGGGATCATCGTGGCCGGCCGCGACATCGGCACGGTCATCCTGCCCGACGCCGATCTCAAGATCTACCTCTACGCCTCGCCCGAGGAGCGCGCCCGCCGCCGAGCCGCCCAACGCAAGGTCGCCGCGGACGAGAAGCAGGCCAGCGGCATCCTCGAGGATCTGCGCCGCCGCGACGCCATCGACTCCGAGCGCGAGACCGCGCCGCTGCGTGCAGCCGAGGACGCGATCGTCCTCAAGACCGACGGCAACACCTTCGACGAGACGGTCGCGGCCGTGGTGCGCGAGATCCGCGAAGTCGAGACTGCCAGGGGACGGGATCGTGGCCGGTAGCCGCCTGCCGTTCTTCCCGCGATTCTCGGGCGCTTGCCTGCGGGTTGCCGCCGCCTGCCTGACCCGGGTCAAGAGGGAGGGCTTCGAGAACATACCCGCCTCGGGGCCGGTCCTGGTCATCTGCAACCACGCCTCGAACGCGGATGGGATGTTGCTGATGGCCTATGTCGTGCCGGCTATGAGGCGGAAGATGGGCTGGCTGGGCAAGGAAGAGGCGCTTCGGTGGCCGTTGTTCGGCTGGGGCATGAGGCAGAACGGGGTGTTCGGGGTGCGCCGTGGCGGCGGCGATCTCGAGGCGTTCAAGATGGCCAAGCGGGTCCTGGACGAAGGCCGGGTGCTGACGATCTTCCCGGAGGGCACACGCTCGCCAACCGGAGCCCTGCAGGAGGCGAAGGAGGGCGCCACGGTCCTGGCGGTTCGAAGCGCCGCGCCGATCCTGCCGATAGCCGTCATCGGCTCGCAGCGCTTCTGGCCGAAGGGCAAGCTGCTGCCACGCCCGGGTCGGCGGATGACGGTCAGGGTAGGGGAGCCCTTCACCCTGACCATGCCGAAGGGCGCCGACCGCCACGAGTCGTTGCGGGCCGCCACAGCCGAGCTGATGCGCCACATCGCTGAGCTGCTCCCCGAGGAGCAGCGGGGGGTCTACGCGGATGAGTGCGATACTTAAGCGCGATGGGTAACGTTCAAGAAGTCCGAATCGCCAAACGAACTGGGTTCTGCTACGGCGTGCGCGAGGCGATCGACAAGGCCAAGGAAGCGGCCGCGGCCGGCAAGGTCACGCACACGCTCGGCCAGGTCGTTCACAACGAGGGCGTCATCGCCGCGCTGGCGGCCCAGGGGATCGAAACCGTCGACTCGCTCGACCAGGTCACCGAGGGAGCGGCGGTCGTCATTCGAGCCCATGGGGTCCGGCCGGACGTGCTGCGCCACGCCGAGGACCGCGGCCTGGACGTCATCGACGGCACCTGCACGTGGGTGATCCAGGAGCAGCGCGAGATCACCAAGCTCGTTGAAGAGGGGTACGCGATCGTGCTTCTCGGAACGCCACGCCACCCTGAGGTCGTCGGCCTGCTCGGCTTCGCCCCTGACGCGATCGTCGTCGACGAGGAGGAAGACTGGGAGCAGATCCCGCGCCGAAAGAAGATGGCGCTGCTGAGCCAGAGCACCCAACCGCCATGGAAGTTCGAGAAGCTGGCCGCGTTCATGGTGAGCCGCTGCCACGAGCTCAAGATCGCCAACACCGTCTGCCCGGTCACGATCCACCGCCAGCAGGACACCGTCGAATGCGCGCGAGAAGTCGACCTGATGCTGGTCGTTGGCGGACGGTCGAGCGCGAATACCAAGGAGCTGACGCGCCTGTGTGGCATCGTCGGCACGCGGGCGATCCAGATTGAGTCGGAGAAGGACCTCCAGGACGCGTCCGTGTTCGGTGACGCGCGGGTCGTGGGCGTAACGGGCGGAACCTCCACGCCGATCGAGGATCTGCGCTGCGTGGCATGGCGGGTTCTGACCCTCGCCGGTACTCCGGAAGCCGCAGCGCATGCGGAAGAGATCGCCAATGCGGCCCTGGCCGCGGCCGCCACTCCGGCCGGTCGAACGACCTCGCTGCCGGACCCGCAGGTCGCCGTCGCGCGCTGAGGGGCAGTCTCGCGCGATGGCCCGGTCGCGCCTCGGCCGACGCGGCCCCATAATCCACGGGTGACCCCACTTCCAATCGTCGCCGTCGTCGGCCGCCCGAACGTCGGCAAGAGCACCCTGTTCAACCGCATCGTCGGCCACCGCGCCGCGATCGTGGAAGACCGCGCCCGAACAACCCGCGACCGCATCTACGGCGAGGCTGAGTGGAACGGCCGCCGCTTCATCGCGGTCGACACCGGCGGCCTGGAGATCAAGCCCGGCGACCCGATCGAGGAGAAAGTCCAGGAGCAGGCCCGGATCGCGATCGCCGAGGCGGACGTCATCGTGCTGGTGGTCGACTCGATCAGCGGCATGACGCCGGCCGACATCGAGGCGGCCGATCTGCTGCGGACCGCGAAGGCGCCGGTGCTCGTGGCGGCGAACAAGGCCGACAACGAGAAGCGCGAGCTCGAGGCGGCCGAGTTCTACTCCCTGGGCTGGGAGGAGACCTATCCGATCAGCGCCGCCCACGGCCGGGGAGTGGCCGACTTGCTGGACGCGATCGTATGGGCCATGCCGCCGGAGACCGCTGAGGAGATCGAGCGCAAGCGCCGCGAGGCCGAGGCGGACGACTGGGCGCGGGAGATGGCCGAGGGCCGCCTGGCACGTGTCCGCGACGGCGACGCAGAGGCGATCGAACTCGAAGGGGGAGAGGGCGAAGGCGAGGACGGCCGGCCGAGCTACGAGGACGAGGACCAGAAGGTTTCGATTGCGCTGGTTGGGCGGCCGAACGTCGGGAAGTCCAGCCTTTTCAACGCGCTGCTGGGCGAGGACCGGGCCATCGTCAGCGACATACCAGGAACCACGCGCGACGCCATCGACACGCACCTGCGCTGGGGTCGCAGCGACATCGTCCTGATCGACACCGCCGGAATGCGCCGTCCCGGCAAGGTGGCCAGCGGCCCCGATGCGGAGCGGTACTCGACGCTGAGGGCGATCAAGGCCGTGGATCGGGCGGACGTGGCGATCCTCATCATCGATGCGTTCCAGGGATTGACGGCGCAGGACGCCCACGTCGCCGGCTTCGTCGTCGAGGAGGGGCGTGGGCTCGTGCTCGCCCTCAACAAGTGGGACCTGCTGGCCGAGAAGACCGACCGCAGCTTCGACGAGTACGCGACGTCCATTCGAGCCGAGGTGCCCTTCCTGGATTTCGCGCCGATGGTCTCGATCAGCGCGAAGACGGGCCAGCGAGTCGGGAGGGTGCTGGAGCTGGCGGTGGACGTCTGGGGTGAGCGTCGCAAGCGCGTCTCGACTCCCGAGCTGAACCGGGTGCTCCGGGTGGCCTCGCTGCGGCAGGCGCCGCCAGCCGGGAAGCTGGGCCCGCCCAAGATCTTCTACGCGACCCAGGTGGCCGTGGCCCCGCCGAGCTTTGTCTTCTTCGCCCGCCACGCCGACCAGGTCCATTTCAGCTACAAGCGCTTCCTGGAGAACCAGCTGCGCGCCGAATTCGGCTTCGACGGGACGCCGATCCGGCTCATCTTCCGGGAGCGGGCGAGCGATCGAGCCGGGCGCGAGAAGACCTCCGGAAAGACTCGACGCCCGGGCGGGCCGCGGGCCGGCAAGGCGCCGTCGGGGACGCGCTCGGTAGCGAGCACGAAGCCGGGTCGCGGAGTCACCGGCAGTGTCAGGCGCTCGCCGGGGCAGCGCGGCCGGCCGAGCTGAGCCGCCGGATCGCCCATCCTTCCGGCTGAGGCGCTTCCTGCGTCTGCTATGCTGTCGGCCGATCGGGGCGTGGCGCAGCCTGGTAGCGCACCTGAATGGGGTTCAGGAGGCCGAGCGTTCGAATCGCTCCGCCCCGACCATTTTCTGCATCCCTCTTCGCAGAAGAATCACGGGAGGCAGCTTGAGGGGCAGACACCTGCGCGCTCGTTCGGCGAGGTGTCGTTGGATCTGGCTCGTCGCGGCCGTGTGCCTGTGTGCCGTCGTTGGTGCCTGCCACGTCGACACTCCCTTCGGCGCCGACGCGCAGAACGACTCGTCGACGGGCTTCATCGTCGAGCTGCAGATTGATCTCAACGGTGACCAGCACACCGGGGGCAGCTTTGAGGTTCCGGCACACACGAAGGGGTACCTCATTGGAGGGGGTGGGGGCGGGCCGAACCTGGCGGGAAGCACCGCGACGTTGTACACGCTCGATTGCGCGAAGATGGCGACGCTCGATATCCGGGGGGATCGCAAGCTCGTCTACATCGATCCCGACGGACGGGCATCGTGGGTGACCGGGCCCGAATCGGCGCCGTACGCGTCTCCCGCTGCGACCGAAGGCCACATCGAGTCTGTCACGGGCTGTCGCGTTCTATAGCGGCCCGCGCCCGTCGCCGCACCAGAGGGGGGACGTAGCGTGGCTGCCGAGCCCGGGATTCATCTTCGCTTCAGCCGATCGGCTGTCGGGAAGCCCTGAAGTGCTATAGCCTCGCGGGGTCAAAGGGCCGACTATTCAGGTAGGCCGTTGATGGCCGTGGACTAATTCGAGGTGTCACATGTTTCTTCGCAAGACTGAAGGCCAGGGCCTCGCAGAGTACGCCCTGATCCTCGCCCTCATCGCCATCCTGGCGATCACCGCGCTGCTCTTCCTGAGCGGCCAGATCAACACCATCCTCAGCACCATCGGCGGCAAGCTGTAGTCGTCGCGCCGACCAATGGGACCGGGTCGCGGATGACGCGACCCGGTTTTTGTCTGCCGACGGAAGCCGCTAGGGCCCGATCGGGCCTCCCAGGGTAAACTCGACCGCTGATGGCCGGCCGAAGCGGTCGGCTGAGCGCACCCTGGATGAGTGACGATCGTGGATGAGCTGGGCGGCCGCGGCCCGACCCGCAGCCCGCAGACCGATGAACTGGACGAACAGCAGCGGTCCGGCGTCGGCGACATGGACCCGGAGGAGTTTCGGGCGGCCGCGCACGCGGCCGTTGACATCATGGCCGACTACCTCGGGGGCGTCGGGGAGCGCGACGTCCTGCCGGCCGTGGAGCCGGGCACGCTGCGGCCTCTCTTCCCGGCCGCGCCACCCGAGTCGCCCGAGCCGATCGAGGCGATCCTGGCCGATTACCAGCGCCTCATCGAGCCGAACGTCACGCACTGGCAGCACCCACGCTTCCTGGCCTACTTCAGCAGCGCCGCATCGGGGCCGGGGATCATCGGCGAGATGCTGACGGCGGTTCTCAACTCGAACGTCATGCTGTGGCGCACGAGTCCGGCAGGAACCGAGCTGGAGCAGGTGGTGGTCGATTGGTTCCGCCAGGCGCTGGGGCTACCCGCGGGATTCGACGGCCTGCTCACCGACACGGCTTCGACTTCGTCGCTCCTGGCCCTGGCCGCGGCCCGGCAGGCTGCCGGAATAGACGCGGCGGCCAGGGGCTTGTCCGGTCGGGCGAACGTGCCCGGGCTGCGGGTTTACGCCTCCGCCGAGGCCCACTCCTCGATCGAGAAGGCCTGCATGACGCTGGGGCTCGGGCAGGCCGGGCTGACGAAGATCCCGACCAACGATCGATTCGAGCTGCGACTGGATGCCCTCGAGGAGGCGATCGCGGCCGATAGGAAGGTCGGCGTCCGGCCGATCGCGATGGTGGGGACGATCGGCACGACCTCGACCACTTCCGTCGATCCCATCTCGGGGATGGCGGACATCGCCGCTCGTGAAGGCATCTGGCTGCACGTCGACGCGGCTCACGCGGGTGCGGTGGCCCTGATCCCGGACCGGCGCGATCAGTTCGCCGGCTGGGAGCGCGCCGACTCCGTGGTCACGAACCCGCACAAGTGGTTCTTCTCGCCTGTGGATGCGTCAGTCCTGCTGACGACGCGGATGCCGGACCTGCGCGACGCCTTCAGCCTCGTGCCGGAGTACCTGCGCACTCTCGATCGCGAAGGCCCGATCCGCGACTACAACGAGTACACGCCCACCCTGGGTCGGCGCTTCCGAGCCCTCAAGCTGTGGATGCTGCTGCGCTACTTCGGTATCGAAGGGTTGCGCCGAAGGATCTCGTACCACCTGGAGCTGGGCCAGCGTTTCACTGGCTGGATCGACGAGGCGCCCGCCTTCGAACGCCTGGCGCCGGTGCCGTTCTCCACGATCTGCTTCCGCTATCGGCCGGTCTCGCTGATCGGTCGGGAGGACGAGCCCCAGATCGCAGAAGAGCTGGACCGCGTGAATCTCGCGCTGATGGATGCGATCAACCGTACCGGCGAGGTCTTCCTGTCCCACACCCGACTGCATGGTCGATTCACGATTCGCGTGGCGCTGGCCAATCTGCGGACCGCAGACGCGGACCTCGACCGCGTCTGGGAGATCATCCGGCGCGAGGCCGCGGCCCTGACCTGATACGGGACAGGGCCCTGCCGCTCCGGGGCGGTACGATGGACGCGTGAGACTGCCATTCCTCCAAGCGTTGAGCGCCGTCGGCGTTGCGATTGCCACGCCATGCGCCGTGATCGCGGTGGCCGTGCTTCTCTTTCTCAACCCCATCTGGGTGAGCTTCGATCAGGACAGAAGTGACGTTGCCGGCCTGACCGGGTACACGCCGGCTCAGGTCCGCCAGGTCACCGGCAGCATCCTCTCCGATCTTGTCTTCGGCCCGCCGAACTTCGACGCGACGGTCGATGGGACGCCGGTTCTCGACGCCCGCGAGCGCAGCCACATGGCAGACGTCCGGACGGTGCTGATGAGCCTGGCGGTGGTGGCGATGATCGCCGGCGCGGTCCTGGTGGCGGTCGGACTGGCGAGCCGAGGCGGGCGGTGGTTCTGGGGCGCCGTGCAGGCTGGCGGGATAGTGCTCGTGGGAGGCGTGGTCGTTGTGGGGTTGGGTTTCGCCGTCTTCTTCGACCAGGCCTTCGAGCTCTTCCACGAGCTGTTCTTCCCGCCCGGCACGTATTCTTTCGACCCGAGGTTGGAGAAGCTCGTTCAGCTGTTCCCGGACCAGTTCTGGTCCGAAACGAGCGTCGCCATCGCCGCCGCGGTGCTGGCGCTGGCGCTGGTCGTCGTCCTTGCGGCGGGACGAATCGCCGGGCCCGATCCGGTCGCAGTTCGGGCGTCAGGCTCTCCGTCGCCGGCGTCGCCGCTGACCGGCGGCTCGCTATGAATTCCGGCCTTCCTCTCGGCCGCGCGTTCGGGACCGAGATCCGCGCGCATTGGACGTGGATCCTCCTTCTGGCTCTCATCACGGTAGTGTTTGGGGAAGGACTCTCGACGCAGACCGGCCCCGGGTTCGATGCGGCCCTGGGCTGGGGCACGGCCATCGTGACGGCCATCCTGATCTTCGCGTCGGTTACCGTCCACGAGCTGGCGCATGTCAGGGTTGCGCGGCGGGCCGGAATTGGCGGCAACGTGGTCGTGATCCAGCTGCTCGGCGGGACCTACCTGATGGAAGTGCGGCCTCGTACCTGGGGTCAGGAGCTCAGGGTCGCGCTGGCCGGGCCTCTGGTGAGCGTCACGCTGGCGGCGGTATTCGCCACGATCGCCGGCGCGATCGAGCTGGGCTGGGGCGGCTCGAACGACGTCCCGCAGGGCATCCTGGCCGCGAGCTTCGTGACCGAGGTGCTTGCTCTCTTCAACTTGCTGCTGCTGGTGACCAACCTGATCCCCGGTTACCCGATGGATGGCGCTCGAGTCGTCCATGCCGTCGCCTGGGCAAGATACGGGCGGGACGATGTCGCCACCAAGGTCGCCAGCAGGGTCGGCCGGATCGTTGGCTTCTGCGTCATGGCCGTCGGTGCCGTCATCATCGTCCTGGTGGACCTGTGGCCCGGGCTGGCGCTGATCGTGGCCGGGTGGTTGCTCGTCGGGTCGAGCCGAATTCTCGATCGCCGGTTGATGCTCCAGAACCTGATCGCGGGAGCGCACGTATCGGACGCGGCGGACTCCGATTTCGCACGCGTTCCGGCGCAGCTGACCCTCGACGTGTTCGCCGGCGAGTACCTTCGTGACAGGCTCGGCGGCGCCGCCCTGGTGGAACGTGGCGAGGAGCTGTTGGGGTTGATCGGCACGGCACAGATACGGCGGATACCGCGCCGCAACTGGCCGGTGATGCGGACCGAGCAAGCGATGGTCCCCCTCGGGAGCGTGCCGCGGGCAAGCGGCGACGCGGATCTCTGGCCAGCCCTGGAGATCCTCGAACGCTCCGGTCTGGATGGGCTCTTGATCGGGACCGGGCAGCATGTCTCGGCTTTGCTGACGCGCCGCTCGGCCGGGCGTCTGATCCGGGAGCTAGCCGAGCGCCAGGCGCGCGAGTCGGGGGTGCTATTGCTGGTCCCGAGGCTTCCAGGCCGAAGAACACCTTCTGCTCCCCCCGGCCCACCCGCCCCACCCGTGCCGCCAGCCGAACCGGAGGGATCGGCGGATCCCTCGTCGGACGACACGACCGACCAGTGAGAATCGAGAGGTGAGGGCCTGATGGGATCCGAAGGGAAGCAGGGCGGAAGCGCCTTCGACGACGGCTCGCGGGCCGAGCGGCGCCGCACCGGGCATGTCGATCGCGTCGGCAGGCCCCGCATGACGGACGTGACGCAGCACCCCGTCGTGGCGCACCGAGCGGTCGCCGAGGCCGAAGTGGCCGTCTCGCACGAGACGCTCAGCTCGGTGGTGGACGGCACGAACCCCAAGGGCGACGTCTTGAGCGTGGCCGAGCTCGCCGGCGTCATGGCCGGCAAACGGACGAGCGACCTGATTCCGCTCAGCCACCCCGCAGCCCTGACCGATCTGCTAGTGCGGGCCGTGCCCGACCGAGCCGCCGGCCTGATCCGAATCCGCGTCGAGACGGCCGCGATCGGGCCTGGCGGTGTCGAGATGGAGGCTCTCACCGCGGCCGCCGTGGCCGCCCTCACCGTCTACGACATGGTCCGGGATGTGGACCCGGCGGCGGCCGTGAGGGGCTTCAAGTTGCTGTCACGCTCATCCGGCGAGGCCGATGCCTGGCAGCGCCCGCCCGACGCTGGCCCGGTTCAGGCTGCCAGGACCCCGCGGGGCGCCAGAGCTGCCGGCCGGATATCCAGCCCGCCCCCGCGCGGATCCGGCGGTCGCGTTCCGCCGCGCAAGTACGGTCCCTAGGCCGCTTACGAGGCCGCGCACCCGCTCCACCGTGCGCGGGGCGGACGGGCCGGGTAGTACGTTTGGTTGGGGGCGCGGGTTCATCTTGGGGCGGGTCGGACGGGCGATCCGTGGCTAGATTAGCGGGGCGCTTCCGAAGCGCAGGAGAACGCCGTGCCCGAGGCCAAAGTCGTCCTGCCCCTCGTCATCTTCTTCGGCATGGGCGCGGCGGTCCTGTGGCTGCTGTGGCGAGTGGTGGTTGCCGGCGGTCGGGCGCGGCGCGAGACGGCGTCTGGCATCGAGGCTGCCGAGGTGGCTCGCCGTTCCGAGCAGCTGTTGGGCGATCTGCTCGTCGTCGTGGACGAGATGCGGCGCCGCAAGCTGGCGCCCCAGGAAGCGGGGCCGAAGATGGCCGCGGCGCAGGATGTCCTGTGGCGCCACCTTCAAGAGGCTCAGGCGCTAAGCCGGAGTGGACCGTGGGCGACCATGGCCGCCGCGCTGGCGGCCGACCTTGAACGCGCCCAGCGGGCGATCGATCTCGTGGAGCATGGCGGTGAGCTGCTGGCTGACCTGTCCGGCGTCGACTGGGGTGAGGGGGAGACTTCCGTGAAACGGGGCTACCTGAACCTGGTCCATGCCCGGGAGGCGATCCGAGAGCGGCGCGAGACGATCGTGCAGGTCTCGCAGGCGGGCCGTTCCCGGTGGGAAGGCTGACAGGCGCTCCTCGGACCGGCGAGCTGCGCGCGTGGGCGGGGATCCGGCCACGGAGATCCGCGGTGCTATCCTCCATCTCAGGCCACGAGCATCGTGGTGGAGGAGACGGAGCCGATGCGCTGTCCGCGGTGCGGCGAACGCGAAACCCGGGTCATTGACTCGCGCGACCTGGACGAGGTCAGCATCAGGCGCCGTCGCGAATGCGCGGCCTGCTCCACCCGCTTCACCACCAACGAGCGGATCGAGGCGCCGCGGTTGGTCATCGTCAAGCGCGACGGTTCGCGCCAGGAATTCGACCGCGAGAAGCTGGCGTCCGGGCTCCGCAAGGCCCTGACCAGGCGGCCAGTCGCCGACGACGCCGCGGATCGCGCCGCCGATCAGATCGAGGCCGAGCTGCGTGCGTCCGGCTCGTCCGAGGTCGAATCCTCGGATGTCGGGCGGCTGGCCATGGAGAAGCTGCGCGCGATCGACCAGATCGCCTACATCCGATTCGCCAGCGTCTACCAGAGCTTCGAGGACCTGGAAGCTCTCAAGCGGGAGGTCGACAACCTGTACGCCCAGCGCGAGAGCGGGGCGGCGGTCAAGTGAGCGTGCTCTCCGACCGCGATATCGCGGCCGCCATGGGGGCCGGCCAAATCAAGATCGAGCCGTACGACCGGGCGGACCTGCAGCCATCCTCGGTCGACCTGCACTTGGACCGCACATTCCGGGTCTTTCGCAACAACCGCTACCCGTACATCGACGTCCGCACCGCGCAGCCGGACCTGACCGACCTGCTGTCGGTCGCCGACGACGAGGCGTTCGTTCTGCACCCGGGCGAGTTCGTGCTCGGCCAGACGCTCGAATGGGTCGAGCTGCCGGACGACCTGGTGGCCCGCCTGGAGGGCAAGTCGTCGCTCGGGCGCCTCGGCCTGCTCATCCATTCGACCGCCGGCTACGTCGATCCCGGCTGGAAGGGCAAGCTCACCCTCGAGCTGTCGAATGTCGCCAAGCTGCCGATTGCCCTCTACTTCGGGATGAAGATCGGGCAGATAAGCTTCCTGATGATGTCGAGCCCGGTCGAACGACCGTACGGCTCGGCCGGCCTGGGCTCCAAATACCAGGGCCAGGCGGAGCCGACCGCCTCCGCTTTCTTCGAGGACTTCGAACGGGGTCGCCAAACCCCCGAGGCGCACGAGAGGAACCGATGACGACGCTCAACGAAGCCGTTCACTGGTCGGCCGAACTCGGCGGCGGGACGCGAGTCGCGCTGATACAGGCGGGCCATTTCCGCTCGGACGCCGGCGCGTTGCTGGGCGTCGTGCCGCGCATGATGTGGAACGATCTCGTAGCCGACGAGATCGACGAGCAGCACCGCATCCTCCAGGCGCTCAACTGCCTGCTGGTCGAGACGCCCTCCGGCCGGGTGTTGGTGGAGACAGGCATCGGCGACCGGATGAGCGACAAGATCAGGGCCATGCGGGCGTACGAGGGGCCGTGGATCGTTCCCGCGCTCGAGAAGGCAGGCTTCGACCCCGGTTCCGTCGATGCCGTGGCCGTGAGCCATCTCCACTTCGACCATGCCGGCGGCGTGCTGCGCGCCGACGGATCGCTTGCCTTTCCCCGCGCGACCTTCGTGGCCCAGCTCGCGGAGTGGCGGATCGCCCTGGGCGACAACCCGCGACTGGTGGCCGGCTACGACCAGCCGGAACTGCGGCTGGTGCGCGATCTGGGGGTCCGAGGCATCGTCGACGGAGAAGCCGAGATTCTGCCGGGCGTCAGCGTTATTCCGACCGGCGGCCACTCGGCCGGCCATCAGGGGGTCGTTATCCGGGGCGAGGATAGAACGGTCGGTTTCTTCGGCGACCTGTGCATGAGGCCGTGGAGCACCAACCCGCGCTGGGTGACCGCTTTCGACGACTATCCGCTCGACTCGGTCGTGGTCAAGGCATCGCTCTTCGCGCGTGCCGCCGAAGAGGGCTGGACGATCGTGCTTTCTCACGAGCCCGTTCATCCGGTTGGCCGGCTCGTGCGCGATCGCGATCGCTACCACTTCGAGGCGAGCGTCTAGCGCCTGGACGGGCTGCAACGCCCGCCGATAGCGCCCGGACGCGGTAACATCGCGGCGGGCCCCCGTAGCTCAGTGGACAGAGCGCCGCCGTCCTAAGGCGGGCGTCGTCGGTTCGAGTCCGGCCGGGGGCGCCACTCTTCCGCGCCACGCTAGAGGGGCTTTCGTGCCGAAGTTCTTCTACCAGGAACAGGCGCTCTTACCCGCCACCGGCGGCGACTGCGTCGAGGCAGCGCATCGAACGCTCGCCGAGATGGGCGCGCAGCCGGTTGTTGCAGGACCGCGCATCTACGGCAAGCTCGGGTCCCAACTCAAGATGCGGATCGTCGGGGGGATGTTGTGCCCCATGCAGTGGCTACCGATCGAGGTCGTGGTGGACGTGCTGGAGGCCGGTGGGCAGCGCCAGGTGGTCGTGAACGTGGCCGAGAAGCTGGGCGTCGGGATCATGCTCGGCATGGAGACGAAGTACCGGAGGCACTGTAAGCAGACCGCGACCTACGTCCGGGACACGATCGCGGGACGTCTGACCCCGGCCCAGTGAACACGGCTCAGACGGCAACTGCCGGCCGAGAGGCCGTGGGGGGCGAGGCAGCGGCCTGAAAACACGCGTAGGCTGTCCGCTCAAGGGAACGGACAGAGAGGTTGCCCATGCGCTTTCGTAGCGCTGCGCTGACCGTCATTGCCTTCGCGGCGGCGATGGCTTACCTGGAGTCGGCGGTCGTCGTCTACCTGCAGCGGGCTCTGCAGATCACGCCCGATCAGCTCTTCCCGCTGCGAGGCCCGGAGATGGTTGGCGACCTGGCCGGGATAGAGGTGGGCCGCGAGTTCGCGACGCTCGTCATGCTGGCGGGGATCGGCTGGCTGACGGGGCGGAACTGGCTCGAGCGCCTCGCGTGGACCGGCGTTGCCTTCGGCATCTGGGACGTCTTCTACTACGTGTGGTTGTGGGTCTTCATCGGGTGGCCGCACTCGCCGGGCACGTGGGACGTGCTGTTCCTCATCCCGGTGCCCTGGATCGGGCCGGTCTGGGCGCCCGTGGTCGTGAGCGGTGCGCTGTTCGGGTTCGGTTTGGCGGCCGCTCGGAGCATGGCAGCGGGAGCGGAGCTGCGGGCGGGAAGACGTGAAGTCGTGCTGGGCGTGACCGGCGGCCTGCTCGTGGTGCTGAGCTTCACTGCCGACGCGCCCCACATCATGGCCGGCGGAACGCCGGGCTGGTTTCCCTGGCCGCTCTTCCTCGCGGGCATGGGCTCGGCCGCATGCGGGGCGGCTCTCGTCCTGCGGCGCGAGGTACGAGCGACGCCGGCGACTTGAGGGCGGCTCTCTCCTGCCGATTTCTCCCGGGGGCAGTCGTGTCGGTTGACCGCCGGCCGCCGGCCCAGGCGCAGCGGCAGGAGAGACCATGGAACCGAGCATCCGCACCGACTTCAACGAGCTGCTGACGCCCATGCTCGGTCTGGCGGAGCAGATGCTCGAGCAGCGAGGTGAGTTCCGCCCCTTCGGCGCTCGCCTGGCTGCTGGCGGCCAGCTGGCCGTGATCGATGTGGCGCCCACGCTGCAGGAACCCTCCAATCCGCTCATCATCGATGCCTTGTACGCCACGTTCCGACTCGAAGCTCGGGCGGGGACCATCAAGGCCTGCGCGGTCTGCTGGGACGCGGTCGTTCCGAAGGAGCAGGGCGGCGGCCTGACCGACGCCATCGCCATCGGCCTCGAGCACCGCGACGGCGACCCGACGGTCGTGCTCTGCACCTACGAGCGCGCAGCGTCCGGAGACCTGCACTTCGACGATCCGATCACCGCGCTGGGTCGGCGCCACGTCTTTGGGACGGTGCTGTTCTCCTGACGCACGGGCTCGCCACGTGGGCCGACCGGAGGTCGGGGAGGGAACCCGCACGGTCCCGATTGCAGGGTTGCGGTCGGGTCGTCGTATTCTTGCGTTCGGCGGTTCAGCGCAGGGCTTTCCGTCACGCGGTCCTGGGCCGCCGCGTCAGTTGGCGGCGCCGCGGACGCGGCTGGTGGACGACGCGGAGGAAATGCGGTTGATGGCTCGCCGTTCGGGACGACGATGGCGACCTCTGGTTGGGGCAGCAGCCTATGCGGCCGTGTGCGTGATTCTCGCGTCGGCGGCCTGGATGGCAGTCGGGACCGTCGCTGCGCATGGCCCCGCCGCCACGCCGTCGACGATCGCCGTCGTCGCAACGCCGACCGAGACAATCGAAGCGACCGACTCGCCGACGCCCGTCCCCACCCCCACGCCCACTGAGCGGCCCGCTCCTTCGTTTGCGACACCGTCGCCGACCCCGGGTCCGTTCACCATCGACATCTACAAGAAGGGCACGTTCGTGTCGCAGGTTTCCAAGTACGCGTGCATGGCAGCCGCCGTCCAGAACATGCTCAACATCATCGGGCCGAAGGTAGACCTGACGAGCACGCGGCAGGTGGCCATCAGCCACATCCTCATCGCCAACACCACCAAGGAGGACAGCCACAACGGCGGCTACGGCCCCGCAGGCTGGGCCATCACGTTGACCCAACTCGGCGGCGGGCACTACAAGCTGCTCGTGGACAACTCCCTGGACCAGGCCATGCACGATGCCGCCACGGCGCTGCGCAAGACGAAGCGGCCGGTGGGACTGCTGTCGTGGTGGGGTGCCCATTCCTGGGTGATGACCGGGTTCCAGTCGGACCGCGACCCGCGCTACTACCCCGCGGATTTCACCGTCTTCGGCGCCTACATCGTGGACCCGTACTACCCGCGCCATAGCTCGATCTGGGGCCAGACGCTGGGGCCGGACACTTTCCGGGACTGGGCCGCGATGACGCACAACTACATCGGTTGGAAGCGGCCCGAGGGCCACTATCCGGGCCGCGACGGGAAGTGGCTACTGGTCGTCCCGTACTAGCACGCCCGGGCCGCGCCTGTCAGTCGTGACAGCCTGCGCAGCGGCCCGAGACGGTCACGTGCGACAAATCCACGGCGAAGCCGAGCTGTGACGCCAGCGCCTCGACGATGACGGCGCCCGTCTCCGGCCGGATCTCCCATGTCGTCTCACAGCCCACGCAATACAGGTGGCCGTGAATCTGTTGAGGCAGGACGTGGTACTCCTCGCGGCCGTCGTGCCCGTGGCCATGCCTGACCAGCCCCAGCTCCTCGAGCAGGTCGAGCGTGCGATAGACGGTGGAGGGGGTCGTCGTTTGATCTCGTTCCTTGCATCGGGCGATCAGCTCCGAGGCCGTGACGTGGCCCTCGTGCTCTCGCAGGACTTCGATCAGGGTGCGCCGTTGGGGCGTCCAGCGCAGGCCGCTCTCTCGGATACGATCGGCGGCCTGATCCCATGGGCTGGCGCCCGTCTCGCTGGCGCCCGCGTTCGTATTTCGGGGTGGCACGGGGCGGTCCTTTCTGCGCTCCCGATTGTCGCGCATTGACCCGAGGCTGTAGACTTGTTCCCCCCGCAACGTGTTGCAATAGCGAATTGTAGCGACAGGCGGAAGGACTGGAGAGCCAGGGTGCACATTCCCGACGGATACCTCGCGCCGGCCGTTTCTCTTGCCCTGGCCGCGCCCACGCTTCCCGTTTGGGGTCTGGCTACACAACGGGTGAAGAAGGTCCTGAACAACAGGACGGTGCCGCTGCTGGCGATCTTCTCCGCGCTCAGCTTCACGATCATGATGTTCAACGTCCCGGTGCCGGGAGGGACGACAGCGCACGGCGTCGGGGGAACGCTGATCGCGGTCGTGCTGGGACCCTGGGCGGCCGTGATCGCCGTGAGCACGGCGCTGATACTCCAGGCGCTCTTCTTCGGCGATGGCGGGATCCTGGCGATCTTCGCGAACTGCCTGAACATGGGCATCATCCTGCCATTCGTGGGCTACGGGGCGTACCGCGTCCTCGCAGCCGGCTCGCCCGTGCTGTCCACGCGACGGGCGATCGCCGCCGGCGTTGGGGCCTACATCGGTATCACCGCCGCGGCACTGGCCGTTGGCATCGAGCTCGGCATCGAGCCGGCGCTCTTCTCCAGCAACGGGCACGCGCAGTACAGCCCGTACGGCCTGAGCGAGGCCGTGCCCGCGATGCTGGCGGCTCATGCGTTCGGGGCTTCGATCGTGGAGGGGCTGATCACCGGTCTCGGAGTCGCATATCTGCAGCGCCGCCATCCCGAATACCTGACGAGCCTGCGCGGCATCTTCGCTCCGGACGTGGAGGCGGATGGGCGTCCGTCGCAGCGTCCTCTCTGGCAGGTCGTCCTGGCGACTGTGACGGCAGCGATCGTGGTCATGGGCGCGATCGGCCTGGTCGAGGGTGGCGGCAATCCCGATCGCATGTTCAATGCCGATTGGTCCCAGGTCGACTGGCCGTCGGTCGGCAGCATGTTGCTGGTAACCGCGTTCATGGGCCTCGTCCTGGTGCCGGCGGCATACCTGCTCCTGCCGCGCGCCCTGAAGCGGCTCGGGGCAGCCTTCGTCGCCCTCGCGGTCGTGGCGCCGCTCGGCCTGATCGCGCCCGGCTTCGCCTATGGCGAGGCCAGCGCCGAGGACGTGAAGGCCGCTTTCGGCTACGTCCCGACCGGGCTGCAGGACCTCTCGAGCGTCTTCGCAGCGCCGATGTCGGGCTACAACCTGCCCCTCCCGTTCTTCTCCGAAGCGAACGCGCCGCTGTGGCATGCCGCCATCGGCTATGAGCTGGCGGGTGTCGTCGGCATGCTTATCGTGGGCGGGGCGACATACCTTCTCGCCCGGCTGCTGCGCGGCGGCGGCCGGGTCCATGCCGCGGCAGAGGCCGGCTCGTGACCGCCGTCGTTGTCGGCCGCACGCCCGCTCAAGGACGGATCGGCTGGCTGGAGCAGACCCTCGGCGGCATCACCGGCAACATCGAGCACGCGATCTTCACGGAACGGCACGCCCGGTCGGAAGGATGGCTGCAGCGACGCGATCCCCGGGCGAAGCTCGTCGGCTTTCTGATGGCTATCGTCGCCGCCAGTCTGGCAAGTTCGATCGTGGGCCTCGCTCTGTTGTATGCCGCGACCCTCACCGCCGCGCGGGCGAGCCGCGTCCCCTTCGGCTTCTTCGTCAAGCGCGTCTGGCTCGGGATCCCGTTCTTCGCGGGGATCGTGGTCGTGCCGGCGATCTTCTTCGTGCCCGGCGAGCGGGTCTTCGACTTCGTGCTCGGCCCGGCGCACCTGGCTCCTTCCTGGAACGGCCTCGCCGGAGCCGTGCTGTTCGTCGGCCGAGTGGGCGTGTCGGTGTCCCTGGCCGTCCTGATGGTGGTCACCACCCCGTGGGCCGACATTCTCAAGAGCCTGCGTGCTCTTCGGACCCCACAGGTCTTCGTGCTCGTCCTGTCGATGACCTACCGCTACATCTTCCTCTTCCTGCACACGGCCAATGGAATACTCCTGGCTCGCAAGAGCCGCGTGGTGGGCCGGACAAGCGGCGCAGAGCAACGGCGCTGGATCACCGGCACAATCGGCAACCTCATGAGCCGCGGCTTCAAGATGAGCAACGACGTATACGCCGCCATGCTCGCCCGCGGCTTCACGGGCGAAGTCCGGGTCTACAGCACCTACCGAATGGAGGCGGCCGACTGGCTGGCTCTCGGCGGTACTGCGGTATTCACGGTCGTGGCGGTGCTGGCGTCGCGAGTCGTGGCATGATCGGGCGGGCTCTCGATGTGGCGAACCGCGGCGCGCAGGCGGTCGGTCCCGGCGAGCCTCTATTTGGCCTCCGAGACGTCGGATACGTGTATTCGGGCCGGCAAACGGCCCTCGACGGGGTGAACCTCGACATCTGGCCCGGCGAGCGGGTCGTCCTGCTGGGTGCCAACGGCAGCGGCAAGTCGACCCTCCTGAAGCTGCTCGACGGCATCGTCGCTCCGTCGCGCGGGACGCTGCGGGCCCTCGGCCTCGATGTCGCGGCCGTCGCAGCCGGGCAGGAGGCTTTCATCTTCCATCGGCAGGTGGGGCTGGTCTTCCAGGATCCGGACATCCAGCTCTTCAGCGCGACGGTTCTCGACGACGTGGCATTCGGGCCGCTGCAGCTGGGCCTGGCCGGCGACGAGGTCACGGAGCGCTGCGACGAGGCCCTGGCGGCGATGGAGATCGCGCACCTGGCGGACAGGGCGCCCTTCGAGCTGTCGGGCGGGGAGAAGAAGCGCGCGGCGATCGCCTCGGTCCTTTCCCTGCGGCCTGATGTGGTCCTTCTCGACGAGCCGACCGCCTCGCTGGACCCGCGGACCAAGTGGCTGCTGGTCGACCTGATTCGGCGCCTGGGGGCGGCCGGCCGGACCCTGGTCGTGGCAACTCATGAGCTGGACATCGTGCCCCTGATCGCGGACCGGGTCGTGGTCCTGAGCGAACAGGGGAGGGTGGTGGCGGACGGCGATCCGGCCATGATCCTGGCTGACACGGACCTGCTCCTTCGAGCGAATCTGATCCACGAGCATCTGCATCGACACGGTCCGATCAGCCACTCCCACCGGCATCACACCGCCGACCAGGGCCATCTGCACGAACCCGAAGCCTTCCAGGAATCGCTGCCGGCGGTGGCGGCCGGGGACGGGCTCCCGGAGGCGACCCGGAGTTCCCGAATCGAGTCCCGCTAGCCGCGACGACAGTCTCCCCCCGGAACCCCCACGGTCGGGGGATGCCCTCTCGGTGGCAGACGCCGACGGGGCCCGGAGCCACAATGACCCGGCCATGCAGAGCCGCAGCTCCGATCTGGAGCCTGGCCAGCCGTTCGAGGGCTCCGCCGTCGGGATAGCCGGATCGGTCGGAACCGAACCGATCGCTCCCGATTCCGGGCTACCGGACAGCGAAACCGAGAGAGCGGCGCGGTCGCGCCTGTTCGACGAGGTGCTCGCCGGCGTCGAGCTCGTGCTCGCGGCCGACGGCGTGGCGTTCTGGCGCGAGGAGGCCGACCATTCGCTCGTCTTGAGCGCCAGCCGGTCGATTCCGCGGGAGGTCCTGGACGCCCTTGACCACAACGTGATCACGCCTCTGCAGTCGATCATGCAGCGCTGGCCCGACAGCCCGCTTGTCGCGATCCCACTTGACGACACCTCGAACCCGATCGCCGAAGAGATCAGGTCGGTCGTGGAGAAGGAGGAGATCGTCGGTCTGGCCGGCGTTCCGTGCCGCGTACCCGGCGAGATGCTCGGGCTACTGGTCGTGGTCCACCGCCGGCCGCATCCATGGACCGTGCGAGATCTCGGGCTGGCCACCGGCTTCGCTGGTCAGCTGGCGACCGCGATGCAGAACGCACGGCTCTACGCTTCGGTCCGATCACTGGCCAACCGATTGACGGCCATCCACGAGCTGAGCCTCCGCCTGGCCCAGCTTCGGGACGTCGATTCGATCGTGGAGGCAATCGTGGCCGAGGTGGGGCGCCTGGTCGATTGCGACACGGTGCGGGTGTACCGCGACGATCCCGCCGTCGGCGGTCTTCGGGTGGTGGCCGCATCGGGCACCTTCGTGGGTATCGCGTCCCCGCCCCTGGAGGCGATCTCATCCGGACACGCAGAGACGCTGCCGGTGTGGGTGGCGAGGCGCAACGAGCCGCTGATCGTCCCGGACGCCTCGGCGGAGAGGCGATCGATCTTCCGCTCGACGTTCGGCCCCGAGTCTCTGCTCCTCGTTCCCATGGCCTATGGCGACGAAGTCCATGGCGTGTTGGTCGTCTTCGAAGGCCGGGGCGAGCCGGTACGGCCCTGAGGATGAGCAGGCGCTGTCGATCTTCGGCCGATATGCCGGTCAGGCGATGGTGAATGCCGGCAACATCGAGCGCCTGGAACGGCAGCAGACCACTCTCGAGCGCCAGCTCGCCGGCGAACGAAGGCTCCTCGACGTGAGCGAGCAGCTGGTCTCCACGCTCGATCCTCGCCAGGTGCTCGAACAGATCGCGGACACCATCGGCAGCGTCGTCCATTACGATCGCCTGACGATCTACCGCCATGACCGCGAATCCCGCGGCATCGAGCCGGTTCTGTCGCGGGCAAACTCGGGTGCGGCGCCCGTTCCGGACGCTACTCGCCACGCCCTGGACGAAGGCCTGACGAGCTGGGTCATCGGCCGGGGCGACGCCGTGTGCGCGAACGATGTCGCCGACGGCGTGCTGGCCGGGGCGCTGGAAGGAACGCTCGAGGCCGGCGTCGTTCGGCCGTCGGGCGAGGCACCGGATGTGAGCGGCCGCGCCTCCCAGAACATCATCGTGGTCCCTCTGCGCGTTCACGGCGAAGTCGTCGGCAGCCTGAACCTGGCACGCGTCGGCGGAGCCGGGGCTCACTTCAGCGAGCCGGAGTTCGAGCTGAGCAAGCTCTTCGCGGGCCAGGCCTCGATCGCGCTTCAGAACGCCGAGATGCATGTGACCGTGGCGACGCGCGCGGACCTCGACGCGCTGACCGGGCTGCGGAATCACGGCACATTCCAGCGCGACCTCGACGCGCTCGTCGAGGCCGGGGAGCCGTTTTCGCTGCTGATGATGGACCTGGACTCGTTCAAGGCTTTCAACGACACGTACGGCCACCCCGCCGGCGACGCGCTGCTTCAGACCGTGGCCAAGGCAATGGTGGGGGCCACCCGCCAGAACGACAGGGCTTACCGATATGGCGGCGATGAGTTCGCGCTGCTGCTGCTCGGCGCCAGCCGCGGCCATGCCGAAGAAGTGGCCGGTCGCGTCCGCGTGGCGGTGCGAGAGGCTGTGCGAGTGTCGCCCGTGGTGGGAGCGGGCTTGCCGTTCGGAGCGTCCATCGGGGCCGCCCACTGGCCCGCGGAAGGGCCGGGCAAGGCGGAGCTGGTCGGGGCTGCGGATGCGGCCCTCTACGAGGCCAAGCGACGTCGGGCGACGCGCTCCAGGAGCGACGCTCACAGCGTGCCCGAGGCGGTTCCGGGCGCGATTCTGGATGCGGCCCGCGACCTTCTCACGGCCTCCAACGCAGACGATGTCGCCCGCGTGACGCTCCTGCACGCGGCCGGGATCGTTGGCTCGCGCGACGGATTGGTCGCTTTCGCGGAAGAGCCCCACGGCTCGACCGCCACAAACGAGATGCCGGTGATGCGCCACCTGGCGGGCATGGGCAGGTTCGAAGAGGCAGGACAGTCGATCCGTCGGGGCGAGGGTTTCTGGGGCCGGCTGTGGGTAAGCAGCAGCGTGCTCACCGAGGACGAGAACGGAAGCGGCGTCCTCCTGGGCGTTCCGATCCAGGTGGACGGCCAGGTCTCGGGCGTTGTCGGGGTTGGACTTCCTCCCGCGGCCGTGGTAGCACCCGAGAGGATTCGGCTGCTGGACCATCTGGCCGCGCTGGCCGGCGCCGCCGTCCAGCGTCTGGCTCTTGCGGCGGCGGACGGGGGCTAGCGAAGACGTAGAACGGGCAGGCAACAAATCTTCGGCCGCCTATACTCCCGGGATGCGCCGCCTGCTCTGTATCGCAGCCCTGATCGGCCGGTTCTCTGGGCAGGGATATGTTTGGCGCGCGAGCCCGCTACCGCGGCCCGTCCCCATCGAGAGGCCCTTCCAAGCAGATCGCCGCAACGGCACGTTCCCAGCCTGGTGGCAGGCCCGCTGATGTACGCCTGGCCCGCCCCTCCGCCTCGTTCCGGCCGCCGTCGCCCGGCCATCGTGGCCGCGGCCGCCGCGCTCGCTCTCGTGCTGGCGATAAGCGGCAGCGTGTACCTGACCGGGCCCGAACGCAGCGCGAATCCGGGGTCTTCCGGGTCGTCCAGCGGCTCGGTCACGATCCTCGGTTCGGAGGCTGCCTCCCTGGATCCGGCGATCCAATCCGATGCAGGAAGCGCCGAGGTAGTGTCGCAGCTCTTCGAATCGCTGACCGCGATCGACGCGGCGGGGCACGTGCAGCCAGCCCTCGCCGATGGCTGGCAGACCTCGGGCGATGGCAAGAGACTAGTGTTCCACCTTCGACCGGGCCTGGCCTTCTCGGACGGATCGCCGCTCGTGGCATCCGACGTGACGTCCAGCTGGATGCGAGTCCTCGACCCCGCGCTCAAGAGCCAGCTCGCCTCGCTTCTCGACGACGTCGTCGGGGCTCGCGCCTACCGTGAAGGCAGCGGATCCAAGTCTGCGGTCGGGCTGTCTACGATCGGCGACGACCAGGTCGCCATCGACCTGTCGAATCCCGCGTCGGACTTCCCGGCAATCGCGTCGAGCCCAACCCTGGCAGTCGTACCCGCGACGATCGACTCCGACAAGGCCGTCCTTACCGCGCGCGGGTTCGTCGGTAGCGGCGCGTACGTACTGACCGGTCTCAGCGACACGGAGACCACCATGACGGCGAACCCTCACTACTGGGCCGGGGCGCCGCCGATCAAGACAATCCATCTGGTCAGCGACATAGGCGGCAAGAGCCCGGTTTCCGAATTCGAGAGCGGCAACCTCGATTACACGCCGATCAGCATCTACGACGCCTCGTGGATAGCCTACGACAAGACTCTCGGGCCCTCTTTGCGCATCGAGCCGTCGCCGTCCGTCGAGTTCTACGGTTTCGACACCACCCGTGCTCCATTCAACGACGTTCATGTTCGACGCGCCTTCCAGATGGGGATCGATTGGCGCCGCATCGTCGACCTGCTGGCCGACCCGCTCCTCGCTCCGGCTACGGGAATGGTCCCGCCGGGCGTGCCGGGCCACAGCGCCACCGACTTCGGGCCCACGTTCAACCTCGCTACGGCGAAGGCGGAGCTCGTCGCGGCCGGCTATCCCAACGGGGTCGGGTTCCCGAAGGTCACGCTGATCACCGGTGGCGCCGCGCTGGACGAAGCCATCGTGCGCCAGCTGCACGACAACCTGGGGATCGACATCGACTACGAGGCGCTCGACTGGGCCACGTACAACGAGCGGCTGTTGAGCGATCCGCCGTCATTCTGGGAGATGGACTGGGTTGCCGACTACCCGGGCGCGAACGACTTCCTGGGGCTTCTGCTCGGGACCGGCAAGACGAACAACTTCGGCCGGTGGACTTCGGCCGACTTCGATGCGGCGATTGGCCAGGCGCTGTCGGCGGGCGATCAGGCGTCCGTCCAGCAGGCATTCGATCGAGCGCAGGCGGTCGTGCAGGACCAGGCGCCGGTCATCCCGGTCGACTACGGCGCCGGGTTCTCCCTGGCGGCGCCGAAGCTGCTGGGCGCCTTGCCCAACGGCCAGGGCTTGATGCGGTTCGCCGGCCTGGCATGGGCGAGCGGCTCATGAGGGCCTCGATCGGAGCCAGGTTCGTTCGCGTCGCCGTCGCTGCGGCGATGCTGGCCACGGCCTCGATCGGGTCGAGCGCCGCGTTCGTCAGTGCCGCCTCGATCACGTTCGGAACGCCGACGGCCAGCTCGACCTTCGGCCAGGGGATCGACTTCAGTCAGCCGTACAGCGGCGGCGACGCCTTTCGCGAAGTCGACATCGTCATCACCTACCCCGGGGGCTTCGGGCCGGCAGTGGACAAGGTGGAGAACGTGGGGGCCAGCAGCTTCAAGTACGAGCTGGATACGTCTGCCGGGCAGATTCAGCCCAACACCCAGCTCGTGGCGCGATTCCAGGTGACGTTCGCGGACGGCACGATCCAGAACGGGCCGGACATTCACGTCACCTACCTCGACGACCGGTTCAGATGGCAGACGAAAGTCGGCAAGGTAGTGCGCTTGCATTGGTATGAGGGCGACGACGCCTTCGCCCAGCAGGCGCTGCGGATGGGCGAGCAGGGGATCGCCGCCGCGGCCACGTTCATGGGTTTCGACGAGACCGCGCCCATCGACTTCTATGTCTACGCCGACCAGGCGCCCTTCTACGATGCCCTCGGCCCGGGCACGCGCGACAACGTGGGGGGCGAGGCCAACACGGAGACGAGGACCCTCTTCGCGTTGATAGCGCCAGACGAGCTTGGCTATGCCGCGAGCGTCGTGCCGCATGAGCTGACCCACGTGGTATTCGACGACGTCACCGGCAATCCCTATCACTACCCACCTCACTGGCTGAACGAGGGGATCGCGGTATATGTGTCGCAGGGCTTCGAAAGCTCCGACAAGCGGCTGGTGGCGCAAGCTGTCTCGGGCGGCAACCTGATGCCCCTCGCGGCGATACGAGGCCAGTTCCCAACCACGCAGGAGCGGTTCTACCTGGCCTACGCCGAATCCGTGTCCGCGGTCGACTACTTCATGCGGACCTACGGGCACGACGATCTCGTCAAGCTGGTCAAGGCTTTCGGTACGGGAGTCTCGGACGACGAAGCGTTCAAGGCGGCCATCGGGATAGACACCGACGCGTTCGACAAGGCCTGGATGAAGGCCAACGGGGTCACGGCCCTGCAATCGTTCGGACCTCAGCCGGCTCCGACCGGCCCGATCCCGCCGGGCTGGACCGGCGCGGGGCTGGCCGGGTCGTCGGCAGCTTCGACGCAGGAGCCCTCAGCTACCGCGACACCGGTCCAGACAGCGAGCCCCAGCGGCGAGGGGGCCGGTCAATCGCAGGGGGGCGTTCCCGTGATCGTCTTCCTGGCAGGCGCTGCCCTCGGGGTGGTGGCTCTGGTCTTGCTGGTGGTGGCGGCGTCCCGCCGAGCTTCGTCGTGAGGAGCGTCTTGATGGACGCTGCGACGCGTCATTCGGAATGCGGCGGAGCCAGCCGCCGGCGAGCGTGCTTGGATGGGCCGCCACGGCCGGGCGCGGCTCTGCTAGGCTAGGCGGCCATTATGCGGCCCGCGTCGATGCGCTCAACACAGGTCACGAACAGTGGCGTCCACTGATCAGGCAGTCGTCGAGTTCATGCTCGGCGACGTCGTTCGATTGCGTCGGTCGCACCCGTGCGGCGGCCACGACTGGCTCGTCGACCGGCTCGGAGCGGACATTGGGCTGCGATGTCAGGGCTGCGGACGCCATGTTCTCCTCGACCGTCGAACGCTCGAGAGACGCTCCACCGGTTTCGTGAAGCGGGGCGACCTGGCGTTGAGCCGGGCCGTTGCCCCGACTCCGCGCGACGGGGACGCATCGGCGGGCCGCGAAGGCGGCGCTCGATGAACGTCCCAGGCCACGTCACGCAGCGCGAGGCTGGCGTGCGCCCGACTCGCGACCGGGGGGCGCCCACGTCGACATCCACCGCTGCTGCGGTGGAGCCGGACCAGGAGTCGGGTGCCCGTGCGGTCCTGCGGAACCGGCCGTTCCTGCTGTTGTGGCTGGCCCAGCTGTCGACCCAGGTGGGCGGCAATATGGTCATCTACGGCCTGACGATCCTGATCACGACGAAGTACGCCTCGGCGACCGCCGTGAGCGCCCTGCTGTTGAGCTTCCTCGTCCCTGCGATCGTCTTTTCGGCAATCGCGGGCGTCTTCGTCGACCGCGTGGACAAGCGCCACATCCTGCTGGTCACGAACGTGCTGCGCGGCCTGGCCTTCTTCGCCATCGTCTTCGTGGACAACAACCTGGCGATGCTGTACCTGCTGATGATCTTCGTCGCGACCGTCACCACTTTTTTCGGGCCGGCCGAGGCGTCCATGATTCCCTTCCTCGTGCCGCGCCGCCAGCTCCTCGCGGCCAACGGGCTCTTCACGCTCACGATGAACGCGGCCTTCGCGCTCGGGTTCGCCCTCGTCGGGCCGTCGCTCGTGGCGGTTGCGAGCCCTCAGGCGCTGATCGTGATCGTGGCCATCCTGTACTTCGTGGCCGCGGCTTTCTGCTGGACGCTGCCGTCGGCACCGCCGGTCGATGACACCGCCACCGCCGGCCAGGCGGTGGCCGACGCCGAGCGCGCCGTGGAGACGATGTTCGGACAGCTGACCGAAGGCCTCGCCTACATCCGTGACCATCGCTCGGTCGGCTGGTCTCTTTCATACCTCGGGATCACCGGCGCCCTCGTCGGGATCCTGGGCGTCCTCGGGCCGGGCTTCGCCAAGACGACGCTCGCCCTGGGCGAGAAGGACTTCGTCGTGGTCGTGCTGCCGTTGGGGATCGGCATCGTGGGCGGGATCGTGACCCTGAACGCGTATGGACATCGACTGCCGCGGCGGCGGACCATCGAGGCGGGAATGATCGCCCTGGGCATCCTGCTGGCAGTCCTCTCCTTCGCGGGGCCTATCTCGCACTTCCTGGAGAACAACGTCGCGGCGCAGATCCGCGAGGCCAGCCGCGTCGTGTCCGTGCTGTCTCTGGTCATCGCCATCGCCTTCGTCGTCGGCTTCGCCTTCGCGATCGTCTCCATCTCCTCGCAGACACAGCTTCAGGAAGAGTTGCCGGAGGACGTTCGCGGCAGAGTGTTCGGCGTCCTCAACATGCTCGTCTCGATTGCCAGCCTGGCGCCCATCATCGTCGTTGGCCCCGTGGCGGATCTCGTCGGCAGGGAGGGCGTCATCCTGGTTGTCGGCATCTTCGTTGCGCTGTGGGGGATCGCGAGCGTGGTAACTCGGGGTGCGCTCCTGCCGGCCGAGCTGGAGGCGCGAGCGGGCACTCCGCCCACCGGCGCACCGGTGGATGCGGTGAGCGTGGCGATCGTGCCCGCCGAGATGGCCGGCGGCGCCAATCTGGTTGCCGGTCACGCTGCTGACGGGAGTCAGGTCCGTCAATGAGCGGCCACGCCGCGGGAGCGACGGCGTGACGGAAACCGCGCCGCGCCCGACCGAGGCGGCGGCCACGCCCGTTGCCTGGCGGGCTGCGGCACTGGGAGTGCTTGCAGGCGGGGCCGTGATCGGGTTTCTGACGAGCCGGCGGCAGTTTGCCGGGCTCGTCCCTCTGGCCGCTGCCGGGGTGGCGATCGGCTGTGCCGTGCCGGTGGCGCTGGCATCGCGCAGGCCACCCATCTCGCCCGAGTCGGCCGCGAAAGCCCTCGAGGATGCGACGAAGCCGCCCAGGTTCACGGTCCTGGTCGGCGCTCGTGACGAGGCCGTGGTGCTGCCGCGGCTGGTGCGGGATGTGGCGCGGCAGGACTACCGGTCGGCCGCAGGGGAACCGCTGTTCGAGCTCGTAGTCGTGGATGATCGGTCGGTCGACGGCAGCGGCGAGGTTGCGATTAGCGCCGCTCGGGAGTTCGGGATCGACCGGGTCACGCGCGTGATCCGACGAGAAGGCGACGGTCTGCCGGATGGAAAGGGCGCGGCCCTGACCGCAGCCCAGCCCGAGGTGTGCCGGGGCGATGTAATCCTGGTCCTCGACGCCGATGCGCGGATCGAGGCCGGTTTCCTGCGCAGGGCCGCAGGCTACTTCGCCGCGGGAGCGCACGCGGTCACGGCCAGGAGACGAATTCTCGACGCCGAAGGCAGCTGGCTGGCGGGAGCCCAGGCCGACGAGCAAACGCTCGACGGAGAACTGAATCGAGGTCGCTGGGCGCTTGGGGGATGCTCGGAGTTCCGCGGCAACGGGATCATGATCAGGCGGGAGTTGCTGGCCGCGGTGGGAGGGTGGAGAGCGGCCGCCCTGACCGAGGACATCGACCTTTCCAGCCGGGTGGCCGCGGTAGCGGGCGAGCGAGTTGCGTGGGCCATCGACGCGGAAGTGTGGGAGGAGCCGGTCCGGGATCTCCGGAGGCTGTGGCGACAGCGCCTGCGCTGGGCCGAGGGCGCGCTGCGGCGTGGTTTTGAGCACGGGCCGGCCGTGGTGTCGAGCACGCATCTGTCGGTTGGGTCGAGGCTGGACTTCGTCGCCTACGTCGGCCAGCTTGCCGTTCCGGCGGTCGTGGCCGGCGCCGCGGCTGCAACGGTGGCGACCGGCCGCAAGGGGTCGCTGCTCGCTCTTCTGGGCGCCTATCTGGGCGTCAGCGCCGGTTTGGGCTGGGACGCTCTGCGCTGGGAGCACGGGCCAAACGGAGAAGCGTTGCGCGGAGCTGAACGGGCGCGCCGCGCGATGCGAGTCTCACTGCTCAACGGGCTGTGGCTGGCGGTCGTGCCCCGGGCGTTGCTCGACCTGGCGCTGCGGGGTGGGCCGGTGCGCTACGAGAAGATGGAGCACGACGGCGCCGGCACCGTCGAGTGGGAGCTCCGGAGCCGCTGACCGCGCGCAGGCGGGGCCGTGGCCGCCCGCCCGGACAGCTGATCGCCTCGCCCGATCGATCGCCAGATAAGCCTCAGATAAGCGGAGCGGCCTACAGTCCCGGCGTTCGAGGGTTGCGACCGCCGGCAACCGCAGGCGCGACGGGGCGGCCGCAGCGGGTCGACGAGGCGAATCGTCGGCCGCCGATCGGATGTCCGTCCAGTTGAAAGGAGGCCCCCCGAGCCCACAACTGCGAACAAGGCCACCTTCGCGTGCAGATGGCAGCCCGGCCGTCGAGGAGCCGCTTCTCACGTCGTCCAACCCGCCGCAGGCAATCGATCCGCCCGCCGGAATGGGAGGAGATCGCATGAGACGAGCGTCGACCTGGCTCGTTTCGGTTGTCATCGCGGCCTCGACACTCGGGGGTTCGGTCCAGACGGCTGCCGCCTACCCCGCGCACGTCTGGTCCAACTCCGACGCGTTCGCGGCCACCTGCATGGGCTTTCTCGACACCTACCCTAAGCAGCACTACAACCTGACAGTCGCGCAACTCGGCAAGCTCGGCTTCAATCCCGTGTCCGGGGCTCTCGGCCCTGGCTTCACTCGCGCCGCGTTTCTGAACAGCGTGTTCTTCGACTATGCCGTGTATGTCCACAGCCATGGAGACAACTACTGGGCGGCCAGCGGGGCGCCCAAGATCGACTCCGGGTTCCTCCAGGATCCCGGCACGGGCAAGTGCAATAGCTACTCGAGAGACATGGTCCGCTCCAGCGCAATCAAGAGCAAAACGGCCGGCACCTTCTACAACATCGTCATCATGTCGACCTGCATGCTCGGATCCAGCAAGAGCACGATGCCGGACGCTTTCCAGATCGCCAAGACCAAGACGGGGACCGACTTCGAGTTCTACCTGGGCTACGTCTATCACACCTGGGACAGTTCGAGCCTCCGGTTCGAAAAGGCCTTCTGGAGCTACATCAACGGCGGAACGCCGCATTCTCGTTCGCTGTCAGAGGCATTTGCGTATGCCTCAAGCATCGGTGGCTATGAGGCAGTGAGCTCGAGCGAGCCATTCCAGGCCAACTGGTGGGGCAATCCCAACTACGACGGCACGCCGCTTGACCCGACCACGAGGTGCCCGGCATGCGATCTCTAGACTCGCGCTCTTCCATCAAGTCGGCCGCCGGGACCGCCGCGATCGTAGCCTGCCTCGTCGTCACAGCCGGCCAACTTACGGCTGCGCCCCGACCAGACCGATCATCGAATCAGGACCTTCTGGGCAATCCGACGCGGGTCGAGACGGCGCTCGACGCCAGTTCCAGCGCGGCCGTGCTCGCGCAGGCGGGCAAGACCCGCGACGCGCTCGGGTTTCCAGTCGGTGTCAAACGTGCCGGCAAGCACGTTCAGAACGGCTTCGAGCAAGCCGAGTACGACGAGGTTTCCGAAACGGACTCGGCCGGGCGGGTTACGTCGCTCACCCAGTTCGACATGAATAGGCGACTGCGGGCTGCGGTCCGGCTGGACAGCCCACCTCGAGAAGGTCCTAAGGTGACCCGCGACGTGGCCATCCACGCGGCACAGCGCTCGGCGCTGGCGGCAGGGCTGACCGTCGGGGTACCGAGCACAACGGACGCCGACGAGGCCACGGGCGGTTGGACAGTCCATTGGGCTCGGGTCAAAGATGGCGTTCGCGTGCGCGGCGACGAGACTCGGATTCACGTCTGGCCGGACGGCCGCATCCAGAGCGTGGCCCGCGTGGAGCACGACCTGGCGGTCGCGCCGAGTCAGCGAATTGGCCTCGCTGGCGCGACACGGGTCGCGGTCGGCAACCTCGACCGCTGGTTCGCCAATCGAAGTTCGGGGTATGCCATCCAGGATGTGGCCCTCCAGTGGGTGGAGCCGAATGGTGCGTTCGATCCGTCGCGGATCACCAGCACCCCGGCGCCCTATCGGCTGGCCTGGGTCGCGGATGTCAAGCCGTCCGGAGAGGCGTCGAACTACATGTGGCTGATGAGCCTGTTCGTCGACGCCGCTGACGGGACGATCATCGGCGGGGATTTCGTCGAGTAGTCGACCTTCGCGCGGCGGATCTTCGTCAGCATCGCAATCTATCGGCCCGCGGCCGTCCGATCGGGCGGCCGCGGGCCATCTCAGAAAGGGGCCGCGTGTCCATCGCTGGTACGGCAGGTCGCAGACACTGTCTGGGAGGCCCGACTCTTCGGCTGCTTCCGCCAATTGCCGCGGCTGTCTGCGTGGCTGCCACCGGGTGCGCCTCATCGACCCAGCCCGAGGGGCCGACGATGGCTCCCTCCGCAACGGCCGCGACAACAACGGTGCCTTCCCTCGCGAGCTCGCCGTCCGAATCGGGAACGGCCGCCGGTCTCCCGCAGCTGATTGTCCTGGCCGACGGAGTGCAGGGTGGTGTGGGGCTGTGGACCTATGGGAATGATGGAAGTTGGACCGCCGGCGCGAGCCTGCCCGGCGCCACTGCGATCGCCCGCGATGGCCGGAGGCTCACCCTGGCAGCACAGGGTTCGCTGGAACTTCGGGACATCGCCAGGCCGCAAGATGTCGCCCCTCAGGTCGGCGTGACATGGCCGTCCCAGATGCCCAAGGGCACGATCTCGTGCGTGGATCGCTCCGATGCGGGGAAGACGGTCGTGGCCATGACAGACGCCGACGGCATCACCTTCGCGCTGGTGAGCGCCGATGGAATTGGAGGTCCTCTCTTGCCGGTTCCCGAGTCGCCTTTCGGGCCTTCGGTCGCCTGGCTCGACGCAGATCGGGTTCTCGTCGTCTCGGGGGATACCCGGCAGATACCTCGGCTAACGGTCCTCGACACGACCAACCGCTCGGTCACATTTCTGCGCGGGCTCACGGGCGTTCGCGGATTCGCCGTATCGCCGGACCGCCTGTCACTGGCCGCAGCAACCGAGTCGGCCGTGTACGTGGGCTCCGTATCCGATCTGTTGGCCGACAGGGAGCCTGCGGCAATCGCGACCCTCGGACCGTCGCAGGTCGTGTGGGACCTGACCCTGGACGGAGACGGCTCGCGCCTGGCCATGCTGTCCGGCACGGAGGCCGCCGACGGGACCGTGGCCGATACTCATGAGGTGGGGTACGAGCGCAGAGAGGGATCCTGGGCGAAGATCTTCGACTCGCCCGTGCCGTTCACTCGCGCGAGTGGCCAGGTCTGGCTCATCTAGCAGCTATCCGCATCCTGTTCGAAGGCCCAGCGGTCGGAGCGTCGGCACGGTCCGGTGCCGCGTCGGAGGGTCCAGTCCCGCCACAGGGCAGCGTCGCGACCTGGCAAGCGACCACGGCGCGGGGCGGATTCGCCATATCCGAGTTGGCTATTCTGAGCCCCACAGAAGTCGCACTCATGAAGGCCCGATGTCGGTTCCGCCGTTTCCTCACATTCCTGCTCCATTGGCCTACACGGCAAGGACCTGGACCGACGCCGACACCATGGCCGTGATCATCCTGGTCGTGGTCGGCATCGCTGGTCTGGCGTTGGTGGCTCATTCGATCTTTCAGTTCTGGCTTGGCGAGAGGGTGAGGGGGCTGCACCCCACAAACGTGTCGTCGCTGACGGCCGGTCGGGTCGTGGTGACGGGCAATGCCGAGCCCGCCTGGGCAATCGCGAGCTCGCCCTTCGGCGGGCTGCCCTGCGTCTGGTACGACGCCAGATCGGTTAGACCCGCGCGCAGGTGGTCCGGGACCACCCTGTTCAAACAACGCAACGCGGTGGCGTTCGTTGTCAACGACGGGTCGAGCCGCATCCTCGTTCTCGGAAGGCGGGCCCGCTGGGACCCTGCCACCGGCTTTCTGGCCAAAGAGTTCGATGCCGGTGAGCAAGTTGCCAATCAAGAGGGCGACTCCAGCGCTGCGATCTCTGGTCCTCCTGAAGCAACGCCGCGATCGCCGGCCCCTCCGCCTCTGAAGTCCCATTGGCGAAGGAGCTGGTTTGGACTTGGAGACCCTGTCTCGTGGGAGCAGATAGACGCCGAAGGAACTGAACGCTGCGTGCAGATCGGCGAGCGAGTGACCGTCACCGGCCAGGCGATTCCGTATTCACCGGCCGTCCTCAAGGCCAGCGACGCCTGTCCGGACGGCGGCCAGAGCCTTGGCCTACTTGGGACATACGTGATTGGACCCGCTCTGGTGACAGGGCTCGACGTGCTGGCCGGCTCGCCAGACGATGTCAAGACACGAGGCCGGTTCAACGTTGAACTCGCTGTCTTCGGCGCCATCATCGCCGTTGTCTGCGCCTGGGGCGTAGTCCGAATGCTCGGGTGAACCGAAACCCAGGAGCTAGTGTCCCGAAGCGCAGCAGGCTAGGCAGTTCTGCCGTTCGCAGCTACGATTCGGTGCATGCCGAACCATCCAGCGCCCCCATTGACGATCAGCGAGTCTGAGCGAGCGTCGCTGCG